>NZ_JBYAXC010000002.1:0-626875 GCF_057444295.1 Parasedimentitalea nitratireducens
CCCGATCAAGGCGTCCCGACATATCGCGGCCGAGGATAAACACAGTTGGACCGTGTTTGTTTCAGCGAACACGGTCATTTTTGCCTTGTCTCTTTGAGTTGCGGTGAACATCTGGTCAATTGATCACCATTGCTTACTTTGTCCGCACTGCACACCAGAGGCGCTTCGCCGGATCCGGGCTGAACGGCAGTTCTTCATGCTGCTGAGCGGTAACTCCAAGGTCGGATGACGGCCGGTGTGGGATCGTTCCTGACCCCTCATGATATATGAGGCGTCGACTTTGCTAAAGTGGCTTCCTGCGCATTGCTGCTGTTTGTTCAGATCGTAACCGATGTCAGCAATCCGCCCTTAGTGTTGTAAGGCCAAGTCCTCGTTGAGCCGTGAATTGCCGTGAGACGCAATTTCTACGATCAGCTGCGCGACATACATGAATTATGAGTTTCACGTTATTACCCAGCATCTCAGCTGTGTTCGACAACGCTGGTTGCGCCCACCCGCAACCAATAAACATGCCAATAGTTCAATGTACTACACGCCGCCCTTGGCTGGCTGTCGGCTTTGCGCCTGCAGGATTGCTGTGTTCGTTGCTGCGTTTAACGTCACGAGATTTTTCAACGGCTTCAAGCCAAATGCCGAATTAGAACATTTTTGTATACGCGGGTAGTACGTCGGTTTCAGTAGGCTGTCTGCAGCGGCCAGATGATCGGAATTATGATTGAGGCCAGAAGCCCCACAGTAAGGTTTAACGGAATGCCTACACATAGGAATTCAGTGAACCGGTATCCGCCTGGTCCATAGACCATCATATTGGTCTGGTATCCGATCGGTGTGGCGAAACTGGCCGACGCTGCGATCATCACAACGATGACTAGTGGCCGTGGATCGATGCCAAGTGTTGCACCAAGGCTGATCGCGATCGGAGTGATGACTACAGCCACCGCGTTGTTTGATATCATCTCGGTCAGGATTGAAGTCAGAAGATACAGCGACCAGATGATCAGGAACGGCGGCATCGACTGCAAGTAGGGTGCCACTGCCTCGACGACCAGAGTTACAGCGCCGGCGGTTTCCAGCCCTGTTCCTACTGCTAGCATTGAGAAAATGAGAACTAAAAGGCGCCCGTCCACAAAGGAGAATGCTTCTTCCGCCTCGGCGCAACGCGTGAAGAGCACGAAAGCAGCAGCCAGAATTGCAAGCAGCAGGATCTGAGCCTTGCCAAGAGCGGCCAGCAAGACGATGCTCGCAAGCGCAATCAAAGCGAGAGGAGCATGGGACCGGCGATAGGCGCGCACTGTCGGTTGGTTAATGCTGACCGCCCCGACATCCGAAGACATCCGCGCAATTTCATCAGGCGCACCTTCTAGCAGCAACGTGTCACCGATTTGCTAAACGAGTTTGTCGAGTTGGCCAGAGACAGCCTGATTTCGGCGATGCACGGCTAACAGATAGACCCCATAGTGGCGGCGCAGGCGTAATTGACCAAGAGCTCGGCCGACCATTGAGGAGCTCGGGGTGATCAGCACTTCGACAGTGGAGGTTCCGCGTGCAGTAAGCTTGTCAAAGGTGCGTATATTGGGATCCTCCTGCATCTCCAGCAGGTCCTCCATCAAGGTGCGAAGGATGACCCTGTCTCCTGATTGTAGAGTAACCGTTTCCAGATTTCGCCGAAGGGAGGCATCACCACGCAAAACATCGATCACCCGAATACCGTCACGCCGGAACAGTTCGACCACGGTCACTTGCAATCCGATGAGGTTGCTGTTGTTAGGTATTGCAACTTCGGTGAAGAACTTTTTCTTCGTCAGATCATAGAGAAGCGATGCCATGCTGGTGCGCTCGGGCAGTAGTCTCGGGGCTACAAAGCGCAAATATAGAATGCCCCAAACCACCAGAAAACCGCCAGCGGCGTAACCTCGAAAATCGAAAACGGGCGGAGCCCGTGAGTTTGTGCTACGCCAGCCACCAGCAGATTGGTTGATGTGCCCAGTAGGGTCAGCGTACCGCCTAGAATGGAAACATAAGAAAGCTGAATCAGCATTTTGCTGGCAGGAATCTCGAGTTTGCGGGAAAGCTGAACGAAGACGGGATAAGGATCAACACGACCGGCGTGTTGTTAACGAACGCTGATGCGATAACGGCGAATCCCATTAACGCGACAACGGCGCGGGTAGGAGAAGTTTCTGCCCAGGCCTCGGCCGTCCGGGTGAAACGATCAAGTGCGCCAGTGCGGACCAAGGCACTGGCAACAATGAACATAGCGCCGATTGTCCAGGGAGCTGGGTTAGAAAACGTGTTCAAGGCGGCCTCATATGGCAGCACACCCGTAGCCAGCATAGCGGCAGCGGCTCCAAGCGCGACGACTTCAGTCGGCCATCGCTCGGATACGAACAACGCAAACATGATAGCGAGAATGGCGAGCGCAATCGCTGCATCTAACGTTCCGATTTGCGTCAGAGCGAACATTCTTCCTCCTGGTTCCAGCGAGCACTGTCCAGTCGTTGGAAGTACAGTCTAACATTCCACGAAAAATCCCACAAATACCTCGCTGCCGGAAGGGGGGCAAAGTGAGTATCTAGCCTAATCTCGTACCGCAATTTTACCGATGTCAGCGCTAGAAAAGAAAGCATGATGGAACCGGACATACCGGTTTATGGTTGGAGAGGAGGACTTCTCATAGGTTGCCGATTTGTAGCTTAGCTACCTAGAGCCAAGAACTACTGTTCTTCTGACGGCGGTCGTTCGATCGATCTGACCAGAAGACAGTTTTACCTGCATCGATGCTGTTCACGCAGTTTGATACCAAAGTCTGCTTTTGACTTGGTAGGTATTCCACCCGAGGACCGCTACAGGCTGATTGCTGCCGTTAGACGTGCTTGGTACTAACGACCGCAATGGGCCGTTCGGGTCAGTTTTCCTGAAATGAACCCGAGATCAATTCGCCTGCAAACCGACCATCCCCCAAATGCCCTCTACCCCGCCAGCATCCGCAACCCTTGGGTCATGTCGGATCGCACCGCCAACCGCAGGCCCGGTTCATCCCCGGCCTTCAGCGCGGCGATGATCAGTTTGTTATTATGTGTCGGCGCAGGCCTTGCGGTTAACCGCCAAGGATCTGGCCGAATTGGGTGTAGTTGATCAGGTGATCGACGAGCCCAAGGGGGATGTACACCGGACTTCAGGCTCGACCATCGACGTTGTTGGCGGCACAATCCAGATCAAAGTGGAAATTTCTGGGACTGCATTCGTAGCAATTTTAGCGGCGACTTTGGCCGGGCTGGTTTCATTGCGCAGCCTGATAATTAGTAAAGAACAAACAATACCCCAGTTCAGACAAAATTGGATAGATGCACTACGATCAGAATTAGCGAAGGCTGTATCTTACATTTCCGAAGGATCAAGTCGACTAAGGGGCATTGAACGCAATTCAATGGAGCCAGCACTTGACTACGCAGTTTTCCGAAAATTGCATGAGCAACTTTCATTAGTAAGACCCAGGTTGAACCGAAAAGATCCGCACGTACCTTAGATTATTGAGTTAACCGCTGAAATAGAGGGTGATCTCGTTTCCGGACAATTTCGCGATCCCGAAGAAATTGTCGTAGGGAGCTTGGATGAAAATCAGACGAACGTTGATAAGCTATTAGAGCTATCTCAATTGCTTCTAAAAACGAATGGTCCCGGGTCAAAACAGGTGAACCCGTCTATAGATATATGCGTTGGGGCATTACTTCGATCTTGGGTATCTTTGTGTTATTCTTGTATTGGATGGCAGTATTTGGAACATTACACGGTTCTAAAGGGCCTGAAGCACTGAATATGCCTAAAACCGAAACTGCTGCGACGTTGCGTACAGCCAAGTCCAACTAAGGGGCGACGGAGTTGAGTAGGTCGGTTCAGGTGGTATTGTTGATCGTCGGCGCCGCCTGTTTCTTTGGTGCTATGAGTGCGCTCGATACCAGTGGATGGCCCCAGTGACGACTAAGGCAAAATTGCATAGCGCCATGAAACGACCAAAGTAAAGACTCCTCTTCAGCTCGGCTTTTTGGATATTTTGCTTATCTGTGAACGCTTTCATTGTTTGTCTCTCTGTCGCCCAATTTCCTTGCGGAACCATCGAGCGCGCACGAGCTTAACATATTGTAGCGGAACTTAGATTTCTCGCAGATCCACAACTGCCATGGTTGATCTAATACATAGGCATATTTGGCATTCGTGCCGTTGAAAATCTGCTCAGCCTTGTCGGCAAAGCCTTGTAACACACGCCATGCAATATTGGCCTTGTCATCGAACTCCCAAGCAACTTGGCGATGCAAGTACCCAAAGAACCAATCTACTTTGTATTTTTGACGGCACAATTGTGCGCAATTCTTAAACTCTATTACTCAATGCGCGCAGCATGAATGACAGCTCTGGGTCGCTCAGCTTCTTACAGAGCGTCCGTCGGGGCCGACCTCGAAGGGTCATATCTGTGCATAGCTGAACTTTGTACGAAATGCAGCGAGTGGCGGCGAGTCACCCTGCGTGTCGGACGCTGCATCGCTGGCGGATCAATCCAGACAGGCTTTCCGGGAAAAGCGAAGAGATGTGTATTCCTGCAGTCCGAAAGGTTCGTTTCCTATGATCTTGCCGCTAAATCATCTGCGAGATCAGGAAAGCCGAGTGTCATTTTGCGGATTGTCGAATTGATGTCTTTGTGTGCTGTCCCGTATCGCCAAAGAGAAACCGAGGTCTATGACTGGTTGAAATGACGCAGGACGGTCTTTGGTGAGTATCTCCCCAGCCAGTCTGCCAATTTCCTTAAGCGGGGTCGTGACAGTGGAAATTGTTGGCACTGATTGCGAGGTTATACCTAAGTCGTTGAACCCACATATTCCAATTTGGTCAGGAACTGACAGTCCTCGACGCTGGCACTCAAACAGGACACCCAAGGCCAGGTCGTCGTTGTTGCACAGAACAGCATCACAGTCGGGAAATTTACTAACAAGTTGCGAGAATATGACAGATCCTAAAGCGACATCAGAAGGGCGGTTGGTCACGGAAATCGCGTCCTGACGAAGCATATTTTTGGCCTTCAATGCAGCCTTGAAACCAGTGAGGCGTTGTTGGGAGCGGGGGTCCATCTGGGCACCGATGAAGCCAATATTTTGATATCCAACCTCAATGAGGTGCTCGGTTGCGGTATGTGCGGCCAGTTCGTGGGAAAATCCGATAATTCGATCGATTGGATCGTTGCAGACATCCATGATTTGAACGACGGCGCCGCCCACTGCTTTGAGCATCTTTTTGGTAGCATCGGTTTGTTCAATCCCGGCGAGGATGACACCGGCTGGAGCTGGATTTAGAAATGAACGCAGCAAGCGCTCTTCTTCTAGTGGGTCATAGCCGGTGTAGCCGATCTGCAAAGTGAATCCGCTGCCTTTTAATGCTTCATCGATACCGCTCAACACATCACTGAACACGTTATTGGAGGTCGAGGGGATCATGACTACAATAGAATTGGTCTTGCTCGCCGCCAGAGAGGAGGCGGATTGATTGGGGACATAGCCGAGTTTGCGCACGGCGTTGTCGACCTTGGCGCGGAGAGAATCAGACACTTTTTCGGGCGAGCGTAGGGCACGTGATACGGTGATCGCGCTAACACCAGCTTCCCGTCCTACATCAACCAAAGTTGGTTTAGACATGACCTACATCCCTAATATTACAAGGTAATATATACTTCTTCTGACGGGGATTGCAAAATGATTGCGCAATCATTTACACTGACATGCAGAGGGGGAGCCAGAATGAGCGACGACAACAGCGGTCCAGTTTTCATCATGGGGGTGTGTGGCGTGGGTAAAAGCTCGGTTGCTCGTGACCTGGCTGAGGCGTTGTCCATTCAATATCTGGAGGCCGATGACTTCCACCCGGAGAGCAATATCGTTTCAATGCGGCGGGGAGAGCCGTTGACCGACGAAATGCGCTGGCCTTGGTTGGAGGGCATCTGTCGGGAAATCCATACTAGACAGCTGGAAGAACCGGGTTTGCGGACGGTGGTGGCCTGTTCGGCATTGAAGCGGGCCTATCGTGATTTGATCCGCAGTCATTTGCCTGACGCTCAGTTTGTCTTTCTGACAGGACCAAAACAGCTGATCCAGCAACGCATGCTGCAACGAAAAGATCACTTTATGCCGTTGTCATTGCTGGAAAGTCAGTTGGCAGATCTGGAGCGGCCAAGCCCAGACGAGAACCATATTAGCATCGACATCAACCATAGTCGTGAGGACATCACCAAGGCCATTGTTGCGCAGATTTCAGCCGCAACGCGCGCCAGCATTTAACGAACCAATACTCAATTCGGGAGGAACCAAGAGTATGAAACTAGTTAAAACCCTAACCGCAGCCGCAGCGCTGGCGTGTAGTGCCACTGTCGGGCTAGCCCAGGACTATGCCCTGCGCTTTCAGTCATCAGATCCGGCTGGCAACCCCAACTTTGAATTGCAGCAAGCCTGGGCGAAACGTGTGGCAACACTGACTGGTGGCCGCGTTACTGTTGAGATGCTTCCTGTGGGTTCGATTGTTCAACACACGGAAACACAGGACGCTGTGGCGACTGGAATTATTGACGGCCACG
This sequence comes from Parasedimentitalea nitratireducens, assembly GCF_057444295.1. Lineage (NCBI taxonomy): Bacteria > Pseudomonadati > Pseudomonadota > Alphaproteobacteria > Rhodobacterales > Paracoccaceae > Parasedimentitalea > Parasedimentitalea nitratireducens. The sequence continues at coordinate 6,614 of NZ_JBYAXC010000002.1, forward strand.
TAACTGACACTTCGTATTTCACCGGCAAGGACCCGGCGTTTGGTTTGATCGCCAACCCGGTGGGAGCATATGGCTCGCCAGCTGAGATGCTAAACTTCATCGAGTACGGTGGCGGCAAGGAGTTGATGAATGAGCTGCTGAACCCTTATGGGCTCCAATTTATCGGCGCGACAACTCCGGGTCTGGAAGCGTTTATTTCTAAGGTGCCGCTGACAGGTGTTGCGGACCTGAAAGGCCTGAAGATGCGCGCCCCCGAAGGTCTAGTGCAGAACGTATTCTTGGCCGCAGGAGCCGCTCCGGTAAACTTGCCGGGTTCTGAAGTGTTTACGTCACTGGACAAAGGCGTGATCGATGCTGCCGATTACACTGTTTTTTCAACCAACCATCAGCAGGGTATGCACGACGTGGCGAACCACCCTGTCTACCCAGGGTTCCACTCGATGCCTTTGGTAGAAGTGTCGATCAACAAGGGCACTTGGGACAGCATGCCTGCAGACGTTCAGTCGATCCTGGAAATCTCAGTTCGTGATTTTGCCCGCGACATGACCAGCCAGCTGGCCATGCGCGACGCGGTGTCTGTGGCTGCTGCGATTGCGAACCCGGACATCACTGTGCACAACTGGTCAGCCGAAGAGCGCGCAAAATTCCGCGCAATCGCCAAGTCCCAGTGGGTGGCCGTTGCCGAGAAGTCGGACAATGCAAAGCGCGTCTACGAAGTGCTGACAGCTTACCTGACCGAACAGGGGTTGCTGGCTGAATAAGCTGCATTAACCCTGTCACACCGGTCCGTTGCTATTAGCTGCGGACCGGAACCTTTGTCGGAAGAAAATTATGCAAAACACCGAGATACCAAAGGAAAAAACCTACCAGCCGATCCCAGAGGCGGGCTTGCTTGGTCGCGTGATCGCCAAAGTCGGCGACGTGTTTGCGATTGCCATCGTGCTGTCAGCGATGGCGCTTATCTATGAAGTGGCCATGCGTTATGGGTTTAACGCGCCAACAAAATGGGCGCATGAAACCGTGATTTTCTTGACGGCTGTTACTTTTGTCTATGGCGGCCTACTTGGCGCCGCGACCGACAAGCATATTCGCGTTGTACTAATTTATGATGCGCTCTCGCCGCGTCTGCGACGTGTATTCAATGTGATGATTTCGATTGCCTGTGCGTTGGCCTCGGCATTGTTTTCATGGGCCGGATGGCTGGTGGTGAAGCGAGCGATCTGGACACCCGCTGGGGATTTTCGCCTGGAGACGTCGGGGTCCGCTTGGGATCCACCTACACCTGGCCTGCTCAAACTGTTCCTGCTTTGTGTTTTGATCCTGCTTTGCCTGCAATTTGCCATTCTGGCCTTTAATTATGCGAAACGGAAATGACTGACCTCCTTACCCTTATTCCAGACCTCAAGGCACTGGGGATCGAAACTGCCACACTGCTGATGTTTGGCTCACTGCTGCTACTGTTGCTGACCGGTATGCCGCTGGCGTTTGTTACTTTGCTGGTGGCTTTGATTTTCGCGCTAGGCTGGTTCGGCCCCGGAGCAATTCCGCTGATTGTCAGCCGTATCTTTAGCTTTGTGAATTCATTTGTCTTTGTGTCGGTGCCGATGTTTGTACTGATGGCTGCGATATTGGATAGGTCAGGCATTGCCCGAGACCTGTTTGACGCGATGCGTCTGGTTGGTGGTCGCTTGCGTGGTGGTGTGGCGATCCAGACTTTACTGGTGGCCGTGGTTCTGGCTGCGATGTCGGGGATTATCGGTGGTGAGGTGGTTCTGTTGGGCGTCATCGCACTACCGCAGATGTTGCGCCTTGGCTATGACCGCAAGCTAGCGATCGGTGTCTGCTGTGCCGGTGGTGCGTTGGGGACAATGATCCCACCGTCGATCGTGTTGATCATATATGGGCTGACCGCCAGCGTGTCGATTGGCGACCTTTTCTCTGCCGCCTTTATCCCTGGGCTGATGTTGGCGACAATGTACGCAACCTATATTTTGATCCGGGCTTACGCCAATCCTGATATCGCGCCGATCCCTGACCCCGGTGAAATTCCACGATCGGAAAAGCTGCGGCTGCTCAAGGGGCTGGTCCTGCCAATAATGGTCGTGATCTTTGTTCTGGGCTCGATCTACGGCGGCATTGCTAGCGTTACCGAAGCATCGGCTATTGGCGTGTTGGGGGTAACTCTCTCAACGATGATCCGGCGTGAATTCAGCTTGTCATTGGTGATGGGCGCAGCGCGTCAAACCCTGGCAACTGTGGGGATGATCGTTTGGATCGGCATTGGTGCCTCGGCGTTGGTTGGTGTATTCAACCTTATGGGCGGCATTCGGTTTGTACAGGCCCTGATCACCGGGATCTCTGACAACCCTATGGTAGTGATCCTGTTCATGATGCTGATCCTGTTTGTCTTGGGCATGTTCCTTGACTGGGTGGGTATTGCGTTGCTGACCATGCCGATTTTTGTGCCGATCGTTGTAAACTTGGGGTTTGACCCGATTTGGTTCGGGGTTCTTTTTGCCATGAACATGCAGGTCAGTTTCCTGTCACCTCCGTTTGGACCAGCCGCGTTCTATCTAAAAAGTGTGGCACCAGCGGATATATCGTTAGGTGAAATTTTCCTTTCACTGCTGCCGTTTATAGCGATCCAGATGTTTGCAGTGCTCTTGCTAATCTTGTTTCCGGGGATAGCGATCTATTGATGATACGCCGCTATACAAACTTATATGGCGAACGGGGAATACCTTGAAAGACCGCGCTCTGCCCACGTAGGGCAGGGGTGTGTTTGTATGAGTTTCAAACCTTTTGTGAATTCGATCCACAGATGAAAGATGAGTCTTTGTTCATGACCACCGTACATTTTGGCCTTTATGGCTTAGGCATCATGGGATCCGCGCTGGCGCTGAATATCGCAGACAAGGGATTTCACTTGCATGTCTCTTCGCTGCATGCCGAAGACACCGATACGTTCCTGCACAAGGCTGGTCGACTGAGGGAGGCCTTTACGTCTCATCGTAGCCTTGCTGGAATGACCAAAACCATGCCGGGACCACGGGTGATTATCCTGTTGGTGCCCGCTGGCGGTGCCGTTGAAGATTCAATAGCCGAGGCGCGACCACATATGCACCCGGGCGATGTTATCATTGATGCAGGAAACGCAAACTTCCATGACACCCGTCGCCGTGCGCAAGAGCTGGAAGCAATGGGTTTGGCCTATCTGGGTATGGGGGTGTCTGGCGGTGAGGAGGGCGCGCGCACCGGTCCGGCCATGATGGTTGGCGGTACGCAATCGGTATGGGACGGCGTGCGCCCATTGGTTGAAGCGATCGCTGCGAATTACGAAGGGGTGCCATGTGTTGATCGTGTTGGCCCGGATGGGGCAGGGCATCTTGTGAAGACAGTACACAACGGTATCGAGTACGCCGATATGCAGCTGATTGCAGAAACCTATGGGGTGATGCGTGATGGTTTAGGGATGGTTCCGGCTGCCATTGGTGATGTGTTCGGGACGTGGAACAAGGGGCCACTTCAAAGCTATCTGGTTGAGATCACCAGTAAAGTTTTGAATACGAGTGATGCCACTACCGGAAAGCCACTGGTTGAGATGATACTTGATCGCGCGGGCCAGAAGGGGACGGGTCGTTGGACGGCGATAGAGGCGCTACAGCTTGGCGTTTCTGTATCCACCATCGAGGCTGCAGTCAGCGCCCGCGTTTGGTCCGCCGCAAAACCGGTCCGCCAAACCGGAGAGGCAATTTTTTCCCCTTTGCGAGAAAGCGTTAAACTGGAGGCTGACCAACTGGAAAAAGCGTTGCTGGCGGCTCGGATTATTAGCCACAGTCAGGGATTTGATCTGCTGGCTGCGGCATCTCGGACTTATGACTGGTCACTGGACCTGGCCCGCTGCGCCGAGATTTGGCGTGCGGGCTGCATTATCCGCTCTGCTCTGTTAAACGATATTGCCGCGGCCTTTCGCACTGGTCCACCCGAGGATGTGCTTTGTTTTACGCCTAACATGGTGGCCCGGTTGCAAGAGGCTGTGCCGCCGCTACGTGCGGTCGTTGGCGCAGCTACAAGTGCTGGACATCCGGTGCCAGCACTATCCGCTGCCTTGTCTTGGTTTGATGGTATGACACAGGGGCGTGGTAGCGCTGATCTGATTCAGGGGCAGCGCGATTTTTTTGGTCGGCATGGTTTTGAAAGGCTTGATGGTGGAGCTGGGCACCACGGCCCTTGGGCTGATTAATGATGCAAAAAAAAGGGGGAGGTGCTGCGGCAGGTGGCAACGACAGAAGATGCCCAGGGAGTGCCTTCGGTGCCAAGAAAATAGGGAGACGCCCTAGTAACTAGGACTACTCATTTTTTGCACACAATATCGGTCGAGCCTCTGGAGCATAAGTTGATTTCGACCAATTGATCTTCTGAAGATCGTGGACCGTCGGAAAGCAAATGCTGCACTGCAAGTCGCGCGATTTCATCTGTTCTCTGAGACACACTTGTCAGCCTGGGAACCACAAGGTTGGCCAATGTGATATCGTCAAATCCAGAAATCGAAAGCTCTGAGGGCACCTCGATCCCTAGATCGCGAGCGACGCGAAGCACACCTATCGCCTGCTGGTCACTTGCAGCTGCAATTGCCGTTGGGCGTAGGCCAACCTTTTCAGATAACAGATCGCGGGCAACCTCTTCGTCCGACGTGTAGTCGAAGTGGCCTTCTAGGATCCGAAGGTCTAAGTCACCGTCGTCACCGGCCAAGTGTTGTAACTGCTCACAAAACCCTTGCTTCCTAAGGCGCCCAACTTCGGTTGACTGCGGGCCAGAAATATAGGCGATCCTGCGATGCCCTAGCTGAAAAAGATGTTTAGCAACCAGCGCGGAGCCGGACCTGTGGTCTGCCGAAATGAGTTTGTAATTCGCGTACCTCCGATCGACTGACACAATCGGGATGTCTGTTTGAATTGGGGCAACGGACTGGTCGATTGAGCCGACAACGATAAGGCCTTTGGGCATTTGTGCTAGCAGAGCTTGTATTTGCCGCGCCTCAACATCAGGGTCATCATCGCTATTGGCCAACATGACAGCGTGGGCCTGCTTAGCTGCCTCGGCTTCAATGTGTTTTGCCAGTTGCGCAAAGAACGGGTTCGAGATGTCCGGTACAACCAAACCCAGAATGTTAAGTTGGTTGGTCCGCAGCGCACGGGCGGCTAAGTTCGGTTGATATCCTAACTTTTCAACAGCTTGCAGAACTCTTTTCCGGAGAGTTGGCTTTACGGTAGGGTTTTTTGAAAGAACCTTTGAAACGGTGCCAACGGAAACACCGGCTTCACTTGCTACATCCTTTACCGTAGTCATTGGGGTCCAGCCTTATTAGTTGAAACGGAAAGAACGTAGTATTGCGAACATGTCAACCGAACTTGCTTTTGTAAGGGCGCAATGAAAAAGGTGTTCTTCTAAAAGCTATTGTGCCTCATTGCATGTGGACATTTTTCTCTCCCTAAAACGAAACACCGCTTATCAAGACCAGGTTGCAAAATGGAGTGCATTCACCGGTCCTGATAATAGCCTTGGCATTTTCGGATCGCGTTTTGAGTTTTTCATGTGGCATCGAGTGTAGGAGGACGGTTTTGTTGGTGTCTCGTTCCCATGTGCTAGTGATTTCAACCATCCTTCTATGCAGTTCGTCTGTAACTTCATCAGCGTGGATTGCTGCTTCAATAGTCAACTCGGATTGGATTGCTTGAAGGACACTCCAGAAGTTAGGAGTACCAGGGCTAACAGCCAGGTCGATAACCTGGACCCCATTGGGGACAGGCAACCCTGCGTCGGCGACAAGGATTTCGTCCAAATGTCCGAGGGAAGCAACGAGCTTACTTAGATCACGGTTAAGAAGTGCACCTCGCTTCATGATGCAGATAATTTAGCACGGTAGTGGTCCAAAATAACTGCGATGATAATCACAACACCGGTGATCATTTGGCGCATGAAATCACTTAAGCCGATCAGAATAAGACCGTTTGCCAAGACCCCGATTATGAACGCGCCCAGCAAAGTACCAATCACCGAACCCCGACCACCCGCGAGGCTTGTCCCTCCGATGATGACAGCAGCGATAGCGTTCAGTTCAAAGCCAATTCCGCCAATCGGGCTCGCGATGCTAAGGCGCGCCATGTAGATGATGGCCGCAATGCCTGCGGTTAGCCCACAGATTGTGAAAGCTGCGACCTTGTACCAAAACACCGGATGTCCCGCGAGACGCACGGCTTCTTCGTTATTGCCAATTGCGTAGATCAGGCGCCCAAAGACCGTGCGGTTCAGTACGAACCAGGCGATTGCCACCAGAGCAAGCGCCAACAGAAACACAAACGGCACGCCAAAAATCATCTTTGACCCAAATTCTTCGAATTCAAATGGGAAGGAGTAGATGGTTTGTGCACCCGACACCTGCAGCGCCGCACCGCGTGCGATGTTTAGCATGCCGAGGGTGATAATGAAGGAGGGCAGGGCCCAGTAGGCACTGATCACGCCATTGATCAGACCACAAATCAGCCCTGCCGTAAGCCCGGCAAGAATAGCGAGCAAGATGAGTTCGGTGGTGCCTAGTCCGGGTAGGGTAATGGCCTTGCCGGCTATTACGGCGGCGAACGCCATGACAGATCCCACAGACAAGTCGATCCCACCGATCAGAATGACAAAGGTCATACCGACAGCAAGAACCAGATTGATTGTGATCTGGGTCAGGATGTTGGTGATATTGTTCGACGCTAGAAAATGCTCGGACGCCACTGAAAAGAACAGGATCAATAAGAGCAGTGCTAGACCGATCCCCGCGTTGTTCACAATGGCCTTGATAGAAAATGTGCTGGGCGCTGCCATCAGGTTTTGGTTTTCACTGGAACTCACTGTCTTTGTCCTTTTGGCGTCTCTGATTGGCCGTATGCCAGTTTCAATATGATCTCTTGGTGGTAATTTTCCGGCATCAGAGTTCCCTGGATCTCATGCTCGGCCATGACCAAAAGACGGTCTGTAAGGGTGATAAGCTCTGGTAGCTCCGATGACACGACAATCATCGACATACCCTGTGCTGCCAGATCTTTTAGGATCGCATAGATCTCGGCTTTGGCCCCAACGTCGACACCGCGAGTTGGTTCATCCAACAGTAAAATATCCGGTTGTGACGCAAGCCATTTGGCCAGAACAACCTTTTGCTGGTTCCCCCCCGACAAGCTGGACGCAGGATGTGAAACCTTCCCGTACTTGAGCTTAAGCCGGGCCCCGCCTTGAACGGCCATCAGGCGCTCTTTGGCAAAATTTAACAGGCCCTTGGTTGAAACATCCCTGATACTCACCAACGAGGTATTGGCGGAGATCTTCATGTCGAGGATCAAGCCTTCGTCCTTGCGGTCTTCGGTTACGAAACCAATTCCGGCGGCAATCGCATCACGTGGGTTATTAACTGATACCGGTTTTCCGTCCCGGAAGATTTGCCCGGATTGGATTGGATCAGCACCAAAAATGGCACGCAATACTTCGGTCCGTCCTGCGCCTACCAATCCCGCGATGCCCAGTATTTCCCCCCGCCGCAACTCGAACGAAACGCCATCCGGATGAGGGCTGGCAGTGGTGTGCAAACATTTTACGGATAATGCAATATCATTGCCGATTGCGGTGCTGGCCTCCTTGGTTTGCGCTGCCAATGTACGTCCAACCATATGCCGAACAACTCCGTCAGGAGAAGTATCTGCAACCTCCTCGGTTGCGATTGTTTGACCATTACGGAAAACCGTCACTCGGTCACATGTCGCAAAGACTTCGTCTAAATGGTGCGAAACAAACACTACCGTTACACCCTTGGCTTTGATGCTGGCGATAATATCAAACAGGCGCGAGGTTTCGCGCTCGGTTAAGGTGGCAGTGGGTTCATCCAGGATCAAAATCCTGCTTTCACTTTGCAACGCGCGTGCAATTTCAACCAATTGCCGGTGCGCAATCCCCAGCCTGCTGACAGGGGCGTTCACATCCACATCATTCAGACCAATCGCATCCAGAGCTTTACGTGCGCGACGCTTCATTTCGGTACGATCAAGCAGGCCAAACCGAGTTTTTGGGAAGGACTCGATCGAAATGTTTTCCGCAACACTCAAATCGGTTAGCAAGTTGAACTCCTGATGCACAACCTGAATGCCCGCCGCTTTGGCAAAGTGGGGATCAGAGGGTTCAAACGGTTCACCACCCAGAGTAATTGTCCCCGCGTCGTAGGGATGAACCCCGGTCAACACCTTGATCAATGTGGATTTTCCAGCGCCGTTTTCACCAACAAGTGCATGAACTTCACCCGCTTTGAGAGAGAAGCTTACGCCGCTTAATGCATGGACGCCTCCAAAGGATTTACGCAGATCTTGTACGTCGAGCAGTAGATCGGTTGCGGATGATGCGTGGATAGCTTGGGCCATTTCAAGTGGTCCGTTTTTTAAATTTCTAAGTGCGCCCGGCACCTAAATGCCAGACGCAGGTATGGTTATTTGCCTTTAACCAGCTCAATTTCAGTTTTAACCCAGCCTTTTAGGGACGGGCCACCTGCAACAACCTCAAGTGCAAGGTCGATGGAGTCTGCGGCCATGCGCGTGCCAAACTGATCCACTGTTGCCAGCATGCGACCGTCAGCAATCATTGGACCAACGGCTGGAATATTGTCGAAACCAACAACGATGATGTCCGAACGACCGGCTGCTTCGAGCGCTTTGACGACACCAACAGCCATTGAGTCATTGGCTGCCATTACGCCCTGGATGTCAGGATTTGCTGTCAGCATTGCCGAGAAAACCTGGTTGGCTTCTTCGGTTTCCCAATGGGCTGTGCGGCTATCCAGCAGGTCCAGTTTGTGCTCTTCAACTGAGGCCTCAAATCCCAAACGGCGCTCGTTTGCGTTGTCTGCACCTGGATTGCCTTCGATGATGACCACTTTGCCACCGCTACCAAGCGCTTCACCCAATGCGTCACCTGCCAGCTTGGCCCCGCCACGGTTGTCCGGTCCTACAAATGCCAGCTCGATACCCTGCTGTTCTTTGGCAGCAGCATCAAGTGACACGTCAAAGTTTACAACAACAATGCCCGCTTCCATTGCGCGTTTGATAGGACGAACCATGGCTCGGCTGTCAGCAGGGGCGATTACGATGGCATCAACGCCCTGAGTGATAAAATTTTCAACCGCATTGATTTGCGATTCAAAATCAGTTTCGTTCTGCATCCCGACGGCAATCAGTTCATAATCGCCACGCATTTTTGCATGATCTTCTGCACCAACCATCATGTTTTGAAAAAATTCGTTGGCCAGCGATTTCATTACAAGACCCACAACGGGCTTGTCTTCAGCGATAGCCATCCCAGTTGACAAAAGAATACCGGTCGCTGCCGCAGCAGCGATATTAAATAGCTTCATAAGAGCCTCCCTAGTTAATGTTGGGTCGACTCCACGAAATCTGGCGCGGTGATCAACCTATATCCTAGCATGAGGAGATTCGGCTTTCTGTCAATATGAAACGTTTCATAAATGATGTCTGGCCGGTCTTTTGAAGGTTTAAATTGGGTGGATTGGAGACCGAATAACACACTTGAGAATCAAGTTTAGCAAATAGTCTTGGTTCGTAAAATATATTGCAATATCAGTGAGAAGGCGGCGATCTTGAGGGGCAACTCGCTGCTGTTAAGCAATCTTTATGGCTCGACACCTATGCTAAATGCGAAACATGAGTTGCGGTGTTGAATTGTTTGTTTGCAGGTACGCTTGTTTAACACTGCAGTACTAAGGAGTTAGATATGGCGCAGAGCAGATTTAAAAGACCCGTTGGATTCGAGGGAGTGCAAACTGACCCTGAAGAAAGCTACCGTGCTGGTTTTCAACACGGAACGCGTGAATTGCTGCGTTATCTGGAAGGCAACAATACGCCCGGGTTGGAGCACGTTAAAAACTGGATCAACAATGACTTAGCGGCTTGGCGTCACGATACGCTGGCAGAGCCTATTCCGCCAAAAGTCTAACTTCGCAGTCAGACCTGATAGTGTTGGGTCGAATATCTTAGTAAGTGCTCAGGGCGTCCGATCAATTGCCTTGAGCACTTAGGTGATTGTCCCGAGACTAATGGATTTACCCTTACAGCTTTTGCAGCGGGCCAATTGCATGTGTAAGGGTGGCACCAAACTCGTAGTAAGCTGACTTAAGCCCTGTGAAACTTTCAGTGTAGGTATTGGTCGGCGAGACCGGCAGCAAACTTACATCACCGCTCAGCAGTGCCTGCGCAGCCTGTGTTCCAAAAACGGTTCCGGGGCCGATCCCGCGACCGGAGTACCCAAAACTTGCCAGAGCGGATGGCCCAAATTCAACGATCTTGGGAATGTGATCGCCGGTCATCGCAATTTGACCTCTCCAGGCAAATTCGATTTCTGTGTTTTCCAAGCTTGGGAACAGACTGTTCAATTTCTTTTGCGCCCAAGTGTGATGGATTGCAGATCCCAAACCGTCGATATTGCCGAGGCCGCCAACAATAAGACGCCCTGACTGATCCGTTCGGATTGACGACATAACCAGCGCAGTATCCCAACATCCTTCTCTGCCCTGTAAAATCACGGCCTGTTCATTTGCAGACAAGGGCTTGGTCGCGAACTGGGAGTAGCTAACCATTGAATAGGTAGGGGTGAAAGGGCTCTGAATACCATGGTGATAGGCATTTGTGGCCAATATCAGAGCTTTAGCGCGAACAACCTGACCATTGACCTGTAGGGTCCAGACACCGTTTTCAAATTCGATGTCAGTCGCTTCGGAATTTGGGTAAACTTGCGCCCCAGATGCTTGCGCTGCTCGGGCTAGGCCGCGGCAATAGGACAGTGGATGTATGGTTCCAGCACGTGGATCCAAAAGAGAGCCGTAGAACGACTGAGAACCGGTTCTTCTGGTGGTTTCTTCTTGGTCCAACAGCTCAAGAGGTGCACCCAGACGAAGGCCTTGTTCATATCGATCTTGGAGATCTGTCAAACTCGAGGGTGCGTGAGCTAGGTGAAGTGTCCCGTTGCGTGTCGCTTCACAGTCAATGCTTTCCCGTTCAATCAGGGAAAAAACTGTGTCAGGTGCTTCGCCGAGGATCTTGAGAAGCTTCAAGCCTTCTGCTGCGCCCATCTGTTCGGTGACTGTATCTGGTGGCAGCCACAGTCCGGCGTTGACCAGGCCGACATTCCGGCCCGAGCCTCCGTGGCCGATTTCGCAGCGTTCAAGTAAACAGACTGAGGCGCCCAGTCTCGCAGCTTCCAGAGCTGCTGAGCAGCCTGTAAAGCCACCGCCGATCACAGCCAGATCGACGGTGGTATCTTGGGCCAGCGGTTGAGCATCGAAATGCTCGCGGCTGCTGGCCCACCATAGGTTTGTTTGACGATCAGATGTCAAATACGATCCCCTGTGCCAAAGGCAATTCGCGTGAGTAGTTCACGGTACTGGTCTGGCGACGCATATAGGATTTCCAAGCGTCCGATCCACTTTCACGACCACCACCGGTTTCTTTTTCACCACCGAATGCGCCACCAATTTCAGCCCCCGATGGGCCGATGTTCACATTGGCAATGCCACAGTCTGAGCCCGCTGACGAGAGGAACTCTTCGGTTTCGCGCACATCGGTTGAGAAAATGCACGAGGACAAGCCTTGTGGTACGGCATTTTGCATTTCAACAGCTTCATCCAGCGTTGAATACTTCACTGCATACAGAATTGGTGCAAATGTTTCGGTATGCATGATAGCCGACTGTTCGGGCATTTCCACAATGGCTGGGGACACATAGGCAGCGTTAGGGAAGTTACCCTGCATGGCTTGGCCACCACCATGAACGGTTCCGCCTTCTTTCTTGGCCTGTTCCAGAGCAGCGTCCATCTGCGTCATCGAACCACTGTCGATCAGTGGGCCAACCAGAGTTGTGGCTTCCAGCGGGCTACCGATTTTCAGACCGCCATAGACTTTGATAAGGCGTGGCATCAGCTCGTCATAGATGGATTCGTGTACAACCAAACGGCGCAACGAGGTGCAGCGCTGACCAGCGGTGCCGACGGCCGAGAATACGATTGCACGCAGGGCCATATCCAGATCTGCCGAAGGTGCAACGATCATGGCGTTGTTACCGCCCAGTTCCAGAATGGTTTTGCCCAGACGTTTCGACATGTCGGCCGCTACGGCCTTACCCATCGGCACAGAACCGGTTGCCGAAATGATAGCAACATCTTTGGAGGCGGTCAGAGCCTGACCAACTTCGCGCTCGCCGATCAATGACTGGATCAGCCCTTCTGGAGCATCATCACCAAACTTGGCCATAGCGCGTTCACAGATTTTCTGAACGGCCAACTGGGTCAGTGGTGTTTTTTCGGATGGCTTGGCAATAACAGGGTCACCACAAACCAGTGCCAGCGCTGCATTCCAGCACCATGGGGCGACTGGGAAGTTGAAGGCAGTAATGATGCCGCAGATACCGCTGGGGTGCCATGTTTCGCGCATTGTGTGGCCAGGGCGTTCGGACGCAATGGTCAGACCATACAATTGACGCGACAGGCCAACGGCGAAGTCACAGATATCGATCATTTCCTGAACTTCGCCCAGACCTTCTTGGTAGATCTTGCCACATTCCAGAGTAACCAAACGGCCCAAGTTTTCTTTTTCGGCACGCAGTTCTTCGCCAAGCAGTCGAACCAGCTCACCACGACGTGGGGCAGGGACTTTACGCCAGGCTTTGAAGGCTTCGACGCCTTTGGCGATCATTGCATCGGCGCCAGCGACGGAATGCACGTGGACCTTGGCGATTTCGCTGCCGTCGACCGGAGTGGTCACAGTCAAAGTGCCGCCCGTTGTTTCGTCAGTGCTTAGCTGGCAGGCCAAGATGATGTCCTGATGGCTGGGGGTGATTGTGTCTTGTACGGTCATTACTGCACCTTTTTGTTTGGGAACATTGATAAAAAGGCCGTTGGGTATTTCGTCAGAGGAACCTCTGGCTGGGCACCACATGGGTATTTTATCATATGTTGAGAGCGCTGTTGCTGGTAAAAAGATCGTTCATATTGACGCTCGCGACAAACCATGGTTACTCATCAACACATTCGCAAAAATCATGTTGAAGCGATGTATTGGGTTTTCTACTCAAGTAACGCTACTTCTCAGACGACTGAGGTCCCTGTGCAAAATACGCCTCGACGCATTCTTCCATCACATTCCGTTTTACGTAGCTTTGAGGCTGCGGCGCGGCATTGTAGCTTTACCCTGGCCGCCGAAGAGCTGCATTTGACGCAGAGCGCGATCAGCCGTCAGGTCAAAGAGCTGGAGCTGACAGTTGGTACACCACTGTTCCGCAGGGTTGGGCGCCGAGTGGTGTTGACGCAGGCGGGGGAAAGTCTGGCGCGAGAGCTGACAATTGATCTGGAAAACATTCGCCGTACAATGCTACGGGCGATCGCAGGAGGGGCCAAAGGGGCTGCCTTGCGTGTGGCCTGTTTGCCGGCCTTTGCAAGCCGTTGGCTGATCCCGCGACTGCCGCAATTTTCTGATAAGCACCCGGAAATTGAGATCAATCTATCCACGCGGCCAAAACCGTTTGATATGGATGTCGAGCATTTTGATCTGGCAATCCATTTTGGCCGCGATGATTGGCCGAATACCGATATGGATCCGCTTTGCTCGGAAACGATGGTTGCGGTTTCATCTCCCGAGTTTCAGGAACGTTATCAGGTGGATTGTACTGAGAAGCTGTCTTCGGCCCCATTGCTGCACATGTCCACGCGCCCAACGGCTTGGGAGGACTTCTTTGAACTTGCCGCGCTTTCCCAGTCACCTATCATGTCCGGTAAGTACTTTGATCAATTTTCGATGATCATTGCAGGGGCGGTGGCGTCATTGGGCGTTGGATTGCTGCCGACGTATTTGATCGAGGAAGAACTGCAAAGCGGCAAGCTGGTGCGGCTAAGTGATCAAACACTGGTGACGAAGAACCAGTATTTTTTGGTCACGCCCGGAAATCAGGAAAACGCCGATGTATCAACCTTCTGCGACTGGATGCACCGTTGCATTAATGGAGAATAAGATGCTGCTTCACGGACAGTTTTGCCATTCAGACACATAGCCGTCGTTGATGAGGTAGACCCCGGAATCATGGGGCATAATCATAACACGGTAGGAGTACTGCTCACCTTCGCCTGAACACATGGCATCATACAAAACAGCATTCATTCCTCGTACATTAGTGGGTTTGATCAGCTCACAGGCACTCTCCAGCCCATAAAGAACGCCATCTTTAATCGCCAGCGTGCCGCCGTGTTCGCTCAGGTAGTCAGGATTGCAGGAGAGGCTTGCGTCTGGGTCGGTTCCGTCGGTGTACATTCCATCTAACGAAGCTGCGTGTAACGGCGTGACGATTGCGATCAGAGCAATGGCGGTACTAAAAAATCCGTTCGATAACATCTTCGACTTCCCTTCAATAAACCTGCACCAGAAAACAGCAAAAATGGGCCACCCATGTTGGGAAAATAGAAAACCCCGTGTCTCAGTCTATAGCAGGAACACCCCTTCGGCTACTGGTCTTCCTTTTCGGGGGCACCTAATCCTCGCGACAGACGTTCGGCGGCGTCCTTAACAATGCTTCCGATTTCAGAGATACGCTCTTGTGACAGTCTGTTTGATGGCCCAGAAACAGATATGCCTGCTACTGGTTCATTGTAGTAATTCACAATAGGTGCCGCCACGCAGCGCATGCCCAGATTTCGCTCTTCGTCGTCAACTGAGTAGCCTCGTGCGCGGATCTGCTCGATGTCCTTTCGAAGAGCATCAGGGGTGCAAACCGTTTTTTCGGTGAAAGCCTGGAAGTGTTGCTGTTTTAGAAACCGATCAAATTTTTCAGGGCTGTAACGACAGAGCAGCGCTTTGCCGATACCAGACGAATGCATGGGTGACAGGGTGCCAGGCGGAAAGAAGGCGCGGATGGACTCATGGGTTTCCACTTGGCTGACAAACATGACTTGTCCGTCTTTTTCGATGCCAAGGTTAGCGGTTTCACCTGTGATCTCCATCAGTTCCCGCATGATGGGTCTGCTACGGTCAACCACGCTGCTGCGGCGCAGGAAAGCTGATCCAAGGCGGAAGGCCATGGGACCAATATGCCAAGCTTGGGTTTGTAGATCAGTTTCAACAATTCCACGCGCATCCAGTGTGTTGAGCACGCGATAGATCGTTGCAGGGGACTGATCCAGCTGTTCAGCAATTTCGGTCAGAGTAAGGCCGTTGCTATTTGCCAATGTCTCTAGGACTACCATCGCACGATCTAGGGATTGAACCGGAGCGGTTTCGGTTTTCGTGTAAAACCCTTTGGGGCGTCCCTTGCGGCGGGGGGAAGTGGACATATCAGCGGCCTCGTCGTTCAAATGCGCTCAGATAATTTGTAAATGAAAATCTATTTTGTACAATGAAAAAACGTAACAAACTGTAAATGTTGCATAACTAAGAGTTACTTGGAAAGTGAAATATTTTTTCAAAAAAATTGGATGTCGTGGGGTGCAGAGCTACAGTTAGGACAACCGCCACAGGAAAGGCATCGCAATGAGCTTTCAAAACCCCGTCTTTATTCCCGGTCCGACAAACATGCCCGAAGCCCTGCGCAAGGCCTGTGATATGCCGACGTTGGACCACCGTTCGTCTTTGTTTGGCGAGATTCTGCACCCGGCTCTGCAGGGGGTGAAACAGGTTCTCAAGAGCGAAACCGCCGAGGTTTTTGTATTTCCTTCGACCGGAACCGGCGGCTGGGAAACTGCACTAACCAATACACTTTCTGCAGGGGATAAGGTTCTTGCTGCGCGGAATGGCATGTTCAGCCATCGCTGGATCGACATGTGCAATCGCCATGGCCTGGACATGACCGTGGTCGAAACTCCTTGGGGGGCTGGCCTTCCGGCTGACCGCTATGAGGAAATACTGACAGCCGACACCAACCACGAAATCAAGGTTGTTCTGGCTACGCACAATGAAACAGCGACCGGTGTTCTGAGCGATATTGCTGCCGTTCGTCGTGCGCTGGATGCGGCAAACCACCCGGCTCTGCTTTATGTAGACGGTGTTTCGTCTATCGGATCGATGGATTTCCGCATGGACGAATGGGGCGTGGATATCGCCGTTACCGGCTCGCAAAAGGGGTTTATGCTGCCTGCCGGACTGGCAATCGTCGGCTTCTCGCCCAAAGCGATGGCCAAGGTCGAAACCGCACAGTTGCCGCGCACATTCTTTGATATTCGTGACATGGCTGCGGGTTATGCCAACAATGCCTATCCGTACACACCAGCGGTTGGGTTGTTGAATGGTCTAAAGCAGTCGACCGAGATGTTGCTAGACGAAGGGCTGGAAAACGTCTTTGCCCGCCACAACCGGATTGCCAATGGTGTGCGAGCTGCGGTGTCGGCCTGGGGGCTGGAGCTGTGTGCCGCGTCACCCGAAGTCTACTCTGACTCGGTTAGCGCCATCCGCACCCCAGAAGGGTTCAACGCAACCGAGATCGTGACCCACGCGGCTGATGTCTATGGCGTTGCCTTTGGTGTTGGTCTGGGCGAGGTCGCAGGCAAGGTGTTCCGGATTGGCCACCTGGGCTCGCTGACTGATGTGATGGCCCTATCTGGCATCGCGACGGCTGAGATGTGCATGGCTGACCTTGGGCTGAATATTCAACTGGGTTCCGGAGTCGCGGCGGCGCAGGACGTTTATCGCTCCACCACCCGTCAACCTGCCTTGGCAGCGGCTTAAAGTAAGGGGGCATTAGCTATGTTGATCCCAACTTATGAGGACATGCTGGCGGCACATCAGCGTATTCAGCCCTATGTGCATCGCACCCCGGTGCTGACCTCTAGTTTCCTGAACCAGCTGACCGGCTCTGAATTGTTCTTTAAGTGTGAGAATTTCCAGAAGGCAGCAGCGTTTAAAGTGCGCGGTGCGTCAAATGCTGTGTTTGATCTCAGTGATGAGCAGGCCAAGCGCGGCGTGGCGACGCATTCCAGCGGCAATCATGCCCTGAGCCTAAGCTATGCAGCCGGTCGGCGTGGTATTCCGTGTTATGTGGTGATGCCGCATACGGCCCCGCAGGCTAAAAAGGATGCGGTAATCGGTTATGGTGGTCAGATCACGGAATGTGAACCATCGACAACCAGTCGTGAAGCGGTCTTTGCCGAGGTGCAGGAAAGGACGGGCGCCGATTTTGTTCACCCTTATAATGACCCACGTGTCATCGCCGGGCAGGGGACCTGCTCGCGCGAGTTGGCGGAGCAGGTCGAAGGTCTGGACGCTGTTGTTGCCCCCATTGGCGGCGGTGGCATGGTATCGGGCACCTGTCTGACCCTGTCGCATCAGGCGCCGAACATCGAGATCTTTGCAGCGGAGCCGGAACAGGCTGATGATGCCTATCGTAGCTTCAAGGCGGGTCACATCATTGCCGATGATGCGCCGGTGACTGTGGCGGATGGGCTAAAGGTGCCACTGAAGGATCTGACTTGGCACTTCGTGTCCAACCACGTGACCGACATTCTGACGGTGAGTGAACGGGAAATCATCGACGCCATGCGCCTGACCTGGGCGCGGATGAAGATTGTCATGGAACCCTCTAGCGCGGTGCCGCTGGCGACCATTCTGAAAAACAAAGAACGCTTCGCGGGCAAGCGCGTGGGCGTCGTCATCACTGGCGGCAATGTCGATCTCGACAAACTGCCGTGGATGAACAGCTGATCTGGGAGATAAGACTATGAACGCACAAACAAACTTTGATGAATTGATCGTTGGCTACGATGTACCCGCAGTACCTGGTATGGATGAGGCTGATATTCAGACGCCAAGCCTGGTGCTTGATCTAGACGCACTGGAGCGCAACATTCGCAAGATGGGCGACTATGCCGCGGCCCATGGCATGCGCCACCGTGTACATGGCAAAATGCACAAGTCAGTGGATGTCGCCAAGCTGCAGGAAGAACTTGGCGGTGCTGTTGGCGTCTGCTGTCAGAAGGTGTCCGAGGCCGAAGTGTTTGTTCGCGGCGGTATCAAGGATGTGCTGGTGTCGAACCAGGTGCGAGACCCTCTGAAAATCGACCGACTGGCGCAACTACCCAAGCTTGGTTCACGGATTATTGTCTGTGTTGATGATCTGGCCAATGTTGCAGATCTGTCTGCTGCGGCTCAGAAACATGGTACCCAGCTGGAAACCTTTATCGAAATCGACTGTGGCGCAGGCCGTTGCGGTGTGAACTCGACCGAAGCAGTGATTGAAATCGCCAAGGCGATTGAGGCTGCCGAGAACCTGAAGTTTTCAGGTATACAGGCCTATCAAGGTGCGATGCAGCACATGGATAGCTACGAGGACCGCAAGGTCAAGCTGGATGTGGCCATTGGCTTGGTCAAAGATGCAGTTGAAGGGCTTAAGGCCGAGGGCATCGAATGTGAGCTGGTTTCAGGTGGTGGAACAGGGTCTTACTACTTTGAGAGCAACTCGGGTGTTTATAACGAACTGCAGTGTGGGTCTTACGCATTTATGGATGCTGATTATGGCCGGATCCTTGATGCAGAGGGCAATCGGATTGACCAGGGCGAATGGGAAAACGCGTTGTTTATCCTAACCTCGGTGATGTCTCACACCAAGGCGGACAAAGCGATCTGTGATGCTGGGCTCAAGGCGCAGTCGGTGGATAGTGGTCTGCCATTTATCTTTGGCCGGGATGACGTTGAATACCTGAAATGCTCGGACGAGCACGGGGTGATTGGCGACCCTGATGGCGTTCTGAACGTGAACGACAAACTGCGTCTGGTGCCTGGTCACTGTGACCCAACCTGCAACGTGCATGATTGGTACGTAGGGGTCCGCAACGGCAAAGTTGAAAAACTATGGCCTGTGTCTGCTCGCGGCAAAGCTTACTAATTCCTCCCCGGAAGACTGGCGGGGTCGGTGTGCCTTAGTGGGCGGCTGACCCCGACTTTTATTGAAGGAAATCCATATGATTATCGTACCAGAACACGCGATCGCAGATTTGATCACACGCAAAGACAGTTTCGAGGCTGTCGAAAGTGTCTTTGCTGCCATGGCGAGCGAGCAGGCTTACAATTTCCCGGTTATCCGTGAGGCAATTGGTCATGCCGATGCGTTATACGGATTCAAATCAGGTTTTGACCGCGCAGGGCTGAACCTTGGGTTAAAGTCTGGAGGCTACTGGCCCGGTAATGCTGACAAAGGCCTGACCAATCACCAGTCCACGGTATTCCTGTTTGATGCAGACACAGGGAAATGTCGCGCTGTAGTTGGGGGAAATCTGCTGACAGCGCTTAGAACCGCGGCTGCCAGTGCTGTTTCAATCAAGCATCTGGCTCCGAAAAATGCCAAGGTTCTAGGCATGGTGGGGGCTGGGCATCAGTCTACGTTCCAAGTGAGAGCAGCAGTCGAACAGCGTGAGTTCGAAAAGATCATCGGTTGGAACCTGCATCCTGAATATCTGGTCAATCTTGAAAAAGTAGCCAAAGAGGTTGGCCTGCCATTCGAAGTGGTGGAGCTGGATCAACTGGGGGCCGACGCGGATGTGATTATCACCATAACCTCCTCGTTCGATCCGATATTGCTGGATGTACATGTTACTGGCGGTACGCATATCGCCTGCATGGGAACAGATACCGTGGGGAAACAAGAGGTCGATGCTGCGTTGGTTGCACGCGCAACTGTCTTTACGGACGAGGTCGCCCAGTCGGTTACATTGGGAGAGTGTCAGCATGCCGTTTCAAATGGCAGTAAGTTACAAGATGACATCAATCAAATTGGGGCCGTCATCAACAGTGATCATCTTGGTCGTACATCCGATGACGAGTTAACGCTCTTTGATGGGACTGGTGTCGGGCTGCAGGATTTGGCCGTTGCGGCGGCAGCAGTTGATCTTGCCGTTGAAAAAGGCGTGGCTGTCGACGTCGATTTCTAAGCTGCCGTCCCGCTATGAAAGAAGGCCCTGCAAAATGCGGGGCCTTTTGTTGATTTAGGCTAAGGGCCAACCACCGTGAACAGTTATCTGATTGGTACATAGAAAATGGCTTGTGCTTAGGGGCATTTCGAACTTATGAGAGGTTTGTCCATGGCCCGCCTTTTTTAAGGTCGTAGTTGCCCCTTGGTCAAGTTGTCCAAAGCTTGAAATTCTCAATTTGGTAGACAAGCCCTTGCATTGATTCGAGCCTACTACCCGTCTTAGCGTTTACTCTGTTTCAACAATGCGGCGCGATTTCTGGGATTGGTTCCAAAATGCGAGAATAGTTCGGACTGTGTACAGTTCCGATGAATGGCAAGATTTAGGCCTTCAGCCCCAATTGAATTGTCGACGTAAGCGAAACAGTATTCCAAACATCACGGTGTTTTATATCGATAATAAAGACTTATTCTTTATTAATGGGCCGTTAACTATGTTGCTTAACCTAAATCACGAAACAATTTGCTCTGATTGAACTGTATAAATTGAGCCTCTGACGCATCCAACAGCAGGCATAGAGGTATAATTGATTAAAGTTTTTCATTGTTGGGGCGCGTCCTTAGGGTATTGATAGGTCAGCCCATCTTTTGGGGAGAAGTCTGCTGGTCGTGGGGGCGACTGCACTTTTTACATCTGACGATGTCAGAAACCTGTTTGGTAACAGAGTAGCTGCCGCTGCACTTAGACCAAGATCAGATGCATACATGCCTTTCGGCGTGCGTGCCGCCGAGGATTTTTCTTCGGTGTTTTTGACGCGCTCGGCGTAAAATTGCTGTTGTTGATCGTATTGCGAATTCGGCCCGGATGTATGGAAAGTTTTTTCCGCTGCAAAACGCGGAGTGGTGCGTGGGTGTGCCGAAAAGGAGAATGTGATGGCGAACAATTTTGACAACCCGTATTCGGCGAATGTGATTGGCTTGTGGGATTTCCGTGATGGGTACACAACCGATGACTCTGGGTTGGGTGACGGAATTGCTCAAGATGGCACTCCTGAAAATGGCCCAACCTTTGCTGGTGGCTGGATGCTAGGCAATGGTGATGGCTCTCGCATGGATGTGGATGATGGCGACGACGCTGCATTTGATCTGAGCGAAGGTACAATCATCACATCGTTCCGCCCTTATGATCTGCCAAGTGGTGACCCTCAGACCGTAGTGAGCCGGGGTGTTTCAGGTCAGGAAGACGGCGATCAGGACCCCGATACTGGCTTTATGGAAGTTCGTGTGACCAACGATGGTTCGGTCGAAGTCTATCATGTTGATGGTGATAACTCTGTTCTGCTTTCCACCGACCCCGGCTTCTTTGTCGGCGGTAATATCGTGACAGTCACTTATGGCTGGAACGAGGGTGGCGTGACTATGACTGTTGAGAATACCTCTCAGGGGACATCGCAGACCTTTGGAAGCGACCAGTCTGGTATGACTTTGGATCTGACCGAAGAAGATGAGCAAAGCTTTGCCATTGGCGCACGTGAATCCGAAGAGGGTTCCTTTGATCAGAACTTCAACGGCGCAATCGACTATGTCGCGGTTCTAGATGACGATGTTGTTACACCTAACAGCGGCCTAGACGGGATTGTCGAAGGTACTGAGGGTGATGATCTGATCGACACTGTCTACACCGGTGACCCCGAAGGCGACATGATCGACAACGAAGATGCCATTAATCCGGCAGATGAGCCGAATGATGACCTGGTGAATGCCGGTGCGGGTGATGACACCGTTGAAGCCGGTGCTGGTGATGACACCGTGCATGGTGGTTCGGGTTCGGATGTTCTGAACGGCGGCGAAGGCGACGATGTTATCGAGGCTGACACCGACGCTCCGGGCTCGGCACCATTAAGCCGTCAGGTATTTGAGTGGGACCGTGCGCCTGATCCAGATGATGGCGGTACTGTCGACAACGAAGACGACCTGAGCGGCGGCTTTAGCCAGGATACGGGTTCGGTAACGGTAGACTTCTCGGTGTTGAGCGAAACATCGGGTGTTTCGACTGAGTTTTCCAACACGACACAGTTCGTTGGCAATGTAGACGATGACGGCAACCCAATCGAAGACAGCAGCGGCCTGTCATCGGTAACCAATGGCAACGGCGAAAACGCTGCCTACCAGCTCGACTTCTCGGGTCCAGTTGAAAATGTGTCTTTCCGGATCAATGACATCGACGGTGATGGTGTTGTTCAGGTTACGGCATATGATGCCGACGGAAACCCGGTTGTTGTTAACCTGGCCGGTGGCCCGGCTTTGACAATGTCTGATGAAGATGGCGTTGCCGGTGACGATACCGCAGCAGCGGATGGGGGGTATGCCAGCGCTGACAATGCAGATATCTCGTTGTTGGTCACAATTCCTGGCCCGATTTCGCGGTTGGTTGTTGAACACGATCAGGTTGAGAACGGAAACTCAGGTATTCTTGTCTCAGACGTCTACTTTGATGCTGTAGGTGAGGGCTCCGAGATTGTTCCCGGTGATGACACCATCGATGGCGGTGATGGAGACGACATCATTATTGCCGGCGGTGGCAATGATGACGTAACTGGCGGAGAAGGGTCCGACAGTGTTGACGGTGGTGATGGTGATGATGTCATCGATACATCCGGTGGCGGCGCAATCCCACTGCCAGATCGTGGGTTCCCTGGCTATGTCAGCCCATCTGTAACCATCCCTCCAATTCCAGCCGACAGTGATACCACTGATGATATGGACACCGTAGACGGTGGCACTGGTAACGACACGATCATGACAGGCGATGATGCCGATCTGATCATGGGTGGTAGCGGTGATGACAACATTGATGGTGGCATCGACGATGACACCATCTCGGGTGGTGCTGATAACGACTACATCGTTGGTGGCGAAGGTGCCGATAGCATCCAGGGTGATGCGGGTAACGACACTATCTATGGTGGCTTGGATCCAGCGTTCCCAGATGTTCTTAACATTCTTGATGATGGCTCGGACGGTGATCCGGTTGATCCAGATCAGACCAACGGTACTGATGTAATCGACGGTGGCGAAGGCAACGACCTGATCTTTGGTCAGGACGATGACGATACGCTGAGCGGTGGCGCAGGTAATGACACCCTGTTTGGTGGTATCGACGAGGATGAACTGTCCGGTGGCACTGGCGACGACGTCTTGCTTGGCGGTCAGGGCGCTGACTTGGTCATGGGCGGTGATGATGCTGACACAATCGGCGTAGGTATCGGTGATACCATTATCGGTGGTGAAGGCGGTACAGATAACGACTCCGCAATTGCCACTGGCCTTGCAACCGTGAACTATGATGGCGGCGATCCATCTTCCGAGTCCGGAACGATCACCTACTACAACGATGATCTGACCGAGGCTGGAACTGCTGAGTTCTCTGAAATCGAGAACGTCTATGTTGTAGGCACAGCAAGCACGAGTGCGGTTCTGGAAGATCCTTCATCAGCTCCTGGCGCACGTAGTGTCGACGGCGTTGTTGAAGGCACCAGCGGCGATGATCTGATCGATCTTGACTATCTGGGTGACCCAGAAGGGGACCGGGTTGATTACGACGATGCGGTTCCACCACTTGTCGGGTCTCAGGATGTGATTGTAGCGGGTGCAGGTAATGACACCGTCGAGGGGCATTACGCCACAGACGTCATTTTTGGTGGCGCTGATGATGACGAACTATACGGCATGGGTGGCGGTGACGCTATTGATGGCGGCACTGGCGACGATTTCCTGGATGGTGGCGCTGGTCGTGACATTCTAGCTGGCGGTGACGGCAACGACACTATCTCTGGTAGCAACGACGACGAGGATGACGGCGGCGACCTGATGTTTGGTCAAGACGGCGACGACACTTTTGTCAACGTTGGCGAAGGCGAAGTTATCTATGGCGGCGAAGACGATGATGGCGGTGACATCGACGTTCTGGACCTGACCGGAGCTGCTGAGGCCGTTAACCCGGGCGGCAGCCTGTCGATCACATATGATCCAACCGATCCTGAAAGTGGTGTTGTAACCTTCTTCAACGCCGATGGCGAGGAAACCGGAACAACTGAATTCCACGAGATCGAGCGCGTTATTCCTTGTTTCACGCCGGGTACCTTGATCGCGACCCCAAAAGGTGAGCGCAAAGTTGAGGACCTGAAAGCTGGTGACCGGGTTATCACACGAGACAATGGCATTCAGGAAATCCGCTGGGTGGGTCGTCGTGATCTGGAACGCACCGATTTGGCAGCTTCGGGCCACTTGCAGCCTGTGTTGATCTGTCAAGGCGCATTGGGCAATGGTCTGCCTGAGCGCGACATGATGGTCAGCCCCAACCACCGGGTTCTGGTCGCAAACGACAAAACAGCGCTTTACTTCGAAGACCGTGAAGTGCTGGTTGCGGCTAAGCACCTGACTGGTCTGAAAGGTGTAGACCCGGTTGAAACCAGTTCGGTGAGCTATATTCACTTTATGTTCGACCAGCACGAAGTGGTGCTGTCGGATGGCGCGTGGACAGAAAGCTTCCAGCCCGGTGATTTGACCCTGCGTGGGATGGATAAGGATCAGCGCAACGAACTGCTGGAACTGTTCCCAGAGCTGAAGACCGAAAAAGGCCAAGCGGCTTATCCCGCCGCGCGTCGGTCGCTGAAGAAGCATGAAGCACGCCTGCTGGTTCACTAAAGCCAACAGTCAAAGGTATTAGAAAGGCAGGGCTAGATCGCCCTGCCTTTTTGTTTTGCAGTGCAAAGAAGACTTAGATTGATTTGGTCCGCCAGTTGGCCCAGGCTTCTGGGGTGTCTAGATCGGTCACAGCGCGCTGACCGGGCAGGGTGATCAATTGAACCTGTGCCGCTCGCAGGATCTCGCGGGCACCAGTGTCACCGCTGAGCGCCAGCAATGAACTAAAGAAACGGCGAGGGAACAGGACTGGATGTCCAGGCGAGCCATCAGCTGAGCTAGCGCGCAGGATTGGCCCGTTGGGGTCGTGGAACTGTGCCGCAATGTGGAGCAGGTCCTGAGTTTCCAACTCAGGCAGGTCAGTTGGTAGGATCATCACCGCTTCAGCCTCATCGGGAAGGGCTGCGACACCGGCGCGGATGGAGGCTGCCATGCCCTCAGATGCATCAGAAACCGGAATGATAGTAGCGCCATCAACCCAGCATGCGCGTTCGTGGTCACGAGAGGGCACAGTGACATAGCACGGAATACCGGTCAGCGCTGCACGCCGGGTAACTTGGGCAATGAGAGGTTGGCCATTTATCACTTCCATCAGCTTATCACGCCCACGCATCCGCGAAGAGGCACCCGCAGCCAGCAGCAGAATGGCGATATTGCGCATGATGTCTCTCCGGCCTGGGTTGGTCAGAGCGTATCTTTGACAAGAACAAGGGTAAGGGCCAGAGGTTTCTTGTCTCTGACCCCTAATACTTGGATTAGCCGCGCATGCGCGCGCCGTCGCTGTCAAAGAGCGGTGTTGAGATCAATGTTGCCTGATGCATCTTACCCAGGATTTCGATCTCGACCTTAAGCCCATCGGTGGCGTGCTCGGTGGGAACAAAGCCCAGCGCAACGGATTTTTCCGTATAATGGGAATACCCACCAGATGTGCAGAACCCAACAACTTTGCCGTCAAGCCAGATCGGCTCGTAGGCCACGACGTCTGCATCCTCTGCCTCAACCTCAAATGCACAGAGCCTGCGTTTGGGGCCAGTCTTTCGCTCGGATTCGGCCGCGTCTCGTCCGATGAACTGGGTGTCTTTGTTGAACGATATGAACCGATCCAAACCTGTTTCTGCGGCTGTGTAATCTGGCGAGAACTCTCGCAGCCAGGATCCAAAGAATTTGTCCAACCGCAGGCTCATCATGGCGCGCATACCAAAGGGTTTCATGCCGTGTTCCTGACCTGCTTGCCACAGCACGGACCAAAGCACACGTTGACTGGGCAGGTCACAGTAGATCTCAAAGCCCAGATCGCCAGTGTAGCTGACGCGCTGCACGATGCAGTTGGCCATGCCAACGGTCAGGCGACGCACGTCCATGAATTTCATGTCGGAAATGTCCTGACGCGTGCAGGCTTGCAGAACGGCACGCGCTTTGGGGCCTGCAATTTGGAACCCGCTGCGGCGGTCTGATATGTTTTCGATTTCTGCGCTGTCGGTGATGTTCTGCAAGAACCAGCGCATGTGGTAGGCTTGAGAACCGTAGGAGGCCGTTAGTTGGAATTCAGTCTCACTAAGGCAAGAAATGGTAAAGTCTCCGATAAGACGCCCTTTGTGCGACAACATCGGGGTCAGAGACAGGCGGCCAGGTTTGGGGACGCGTCCTGCCATGATCCGGTCTAGCCATGCGCGCGCCCCTTTGCCGGTGACGCGGTATTTGCCAAAGTTGTGGACCTCGTTGATGCCCACGGCTTCGCGCACGGCTTTTACCTCGCGCGCGGTCGCCTCAAACGCGTTGGAGCGGCGGAAGGACGGTGTCTCGTAGCGTGGTTCGTTTTCGGAGGCGTAATAGTTGGCGACCTCAAGCCCGTATTGCTGGCCCCACACCGCGCCCATGCCATCAAAGATGTCAAACATTGGCGTGGTACGGAACGGGCGGGCTGCTGGCAGTTCTTCGTTTGGATATGTGACCGAGAACCGGGTCTGGTAGTTTTCGATGACTTTGGGGCGGGTATAGCCGGGGGTGATCCAGTCGCCAAAACGGGCGCAGTCCATGGCAAAGGTGTCGCGTTCGGTTTCGCCTTCGACCATCCATTGCGCCAACATCAGGCCAACACCGCCACCTTGGCTGAACCCTGCCATAACCGCACAGGCGGACCAGTAATTTCGCATACCGGGAACCGGGCCGACCAGAGGATTGCCATCAGGCGCAAAGGTGAACGGCCCATGGATGACTGATTTTACACCTGCTGTTTCCAACGCGGGGAAGCGTTTGTAGGCAAAGGCGATCGAGTCTTCGATCTTGTCAAAATCATTTGGCAGCAATTCGTGGCCAAAGTCCCAGGGGGTGCCGTCGACTGCCCAGGGTTTGCAGGGTTGCTCGTAAAACCCGATGCACAAACCGCGGCCTTCCTGACGAAGGTAGCTTTCACCTGCAGGATCCATCACATGCGGATGTTCGCCTCCGCCGTCGATGATTTCGGCGATCATCGGGACCTCGTCGGTGACGATGTATTGGTGCTCCATTGGGTGCAGTGGGAAGTAAACCCCAGCCATTGCACCAACTTCTCGTGCCCAGAGACCACCCGCGTTTACGATGTGTTCAGCATGGATTGTGCCCTTGTTGGTGACGACATCCCAGCTGCCGTCAACGCGTTGATTGGTTTCAAGAACCTTGCAGTGTGTTTCGATGTTGGCGCCACCCATACGCGCGGCCTTGGCATAAGCGTGGGTGGTGCCGGATGGATCTAAGTGGCCGTCCAGCGGATCGTAGAGGCCACCAAGAATGCCGTCGACATTGGTAACGGGGGCAAACTTCTTGATCTCATCCGGTGTAACAATTTCGGTCTCAAGCCCCATGAAACGATGTTTGGCACGCTCGGCCTTGAGCATGTCAAAGCGTTCCTGGTTGTCTGCCAAGGTGATGCCGCCCACATGGTGCAAGCCGCAGGACATACCGGTGATTTCCTCCAGCTCGCGATAGAGCTTGATGGTATAGCCCTGCAGAGCCGCCATGTTCGTGTCGCCGTTTAGCGTGTGAAAGCCACCGGCCGCGTGCCACGTCGATCCAGACGTGAGTTCGGACCGTTCCAGCAACATGACATCGCTCCAGCCGAGCTTGGTCAGGTGATAAAGCACCGAACAGCCAACAACTCCACCGCCAATGACAGCTACCCTTGTCGTAGTTTTCATCACAGATCTCCCGCATACCGTTTCTGATATTCTGGACATATGTGAACAGTAGTCCAGTCAAAAAACGACCAGCAGTGTCGCCACTGGCGCAAGAGTAGGGGGCGGGAGCTTGGGGACCTACAACAAGGGGCGGATTTTGAGTGCAGTAATCCTGTTGCCGACTCGCTCGGTAACTTCAAAACGGAACCCATGAAAGGAGAACACCTGACCCTTGGTAGGGATCATCTGAGCCTCGTGGATAACAAGGCCTGCAACGGTATTGGCCTCGTCGTCGGGTAGCGTCCATTCGGTGGCTCGGTTGAGATCGCGAATGGTGGTAGCTCCATCTACCAGGAAGTTTCCGTCAGACGTCTTTTCAACGGGTGTTTCTTCTTCCAGGTCAAATTCGTCCGTTATCTCACCGACAATTTCTTCCAGAATATCCTCAAGCGTGATCAGACCCTGCAAAGAGCCATATTCATCAACCACCAAAGCAAAGTGCGCGCGTTGGCGTAGAAACTGCCGCATTTGGTCGTCCAGTGGCGTGGTTTCGGGGATGAAATAAGGGGGCTTGGCAACGTCTGAGATTTGAAACTCGCGCAGCGTAGTTGCATCACCTTCCGGGCCTCCAATCTGAGCGTACATTTCCCGCAACAGGTCTTTGGCGTGTACGACGCCTATGATATTTTCAGGCTCATCCTTAAACAGCGGCAGGCGCGTATAGGGTGAGCTCAAACACTGTTTCAAAATGTCTTGTGGCTTGTCAGCGGCATTGATCATTTCGATCTGTGAACGGTGAAGCATGATTTCGTCTACCGCACGTTCAGAAAGATCCAGAGCACCTAGAATACGGTCACGGTCTTCCTTTTCTACAACTCCTTCGGAGTGTCCGAGCTGCAATGCGCCAGCGATTTCTTCGCGAACTGCTAGAACATGGCCGTCAGGATCAATTTTCACACCAAAAACGCGTAAGACACCCCGTACCAACAGGCGCACCGCCCCCACGAACGGAGCCAGAATGGAGACCAAAAGGCCGATGATCGGCGCGACAGTTGCGGCGGCTTTTTCAGCATTGGAGATGGCATAGGTCTTGGGCAGGACTTCTGCGAACACCAGCACAAGCAAAGTCATCACCAGCGTGGCCAAGGCAACGCCGCTTTCGCCAAAAGCACGGGTGAACATGGCCGTAGCTAAAGATGTGGCCAATATGTTGACCAGATTGTTACCCAGTAAAACCGAGCCAATAAGCCGCTCACTATCCTCAGTAACACTCAGCGCACGTACTGCCCCGCGAGACCCCTTATCAGCCTGTGCGCGCAGCTTCCCGCGGGAGGCGGCTGTCAATGCGGTTTCAGATCCCGAGAAAAAAGCCGAAAGCACCAGTAGCAGGACAATGATGCCTGCGGTGATCCAAAAAGCGCTGTCCAAAACGGTCGAGGAGGTTTCCATGAAGAGTCCAAAAGTTGCGATACAAATATGGTTATGGGGTGCGGTGGTGCGGCAATCAAGACTTAGGTGTCAGGCTCTTCGTCTTGTGCTAAAGGGTGATGTTGCAACACCAACTCGCTTAGCCGGGCATCCAGCACATGGGTGTATATCTCTGTTGTGGCGATATCTGAGTGGCCAAGCAAAGTCTGAATTGCACGCAGGTCAGCGCCATTGGCCAACAGGTGGGTCGCAAAGGCATGGCGCAGCGTGTGCGGGGTCACCTTATCCCGGGCAACGCCCCCGGTAACCGCGAGGTCCTTAATCAGCTGATAGAACCAGTGCCGGGTAAAGTGACCAGCCTTGCCTCGTGATGGGAACAGGAATGTAGAAGCTGTAATTCCCTTTGACTTACGTTCTTCCTCATTCTCATCCCTGACTTGGAGCCAAGCCGCCAGGGCCTCGCGGGCAGGTGGGGAAAGAGGCACCATGCGCTCTTTGTCACCCTTGCCGCGTATCAACAACATACGGGGATCCCCACGAGCCGCAGAAGCAGGTAAGGACATCAACTCGGTTACCCGCATGCCTGTGGCATAGAGAATTTCCATCAAGCAGGTGTTGCGTAGCTTATCAGCTTGGGTGCGGCCGGTTTGACGGGCAGCATCCAACAGGCGGTCGACCTCGATGACTTCCAGTGTAGTGGGGAGTTTCTTGTCTCGCCCGGGTCCTCGAATTTGGATCGCCGGATTGTCTGTTCGCCAACTCTCTTCAAAAGCAAAGCGGTAGATTTGTTTGACAGCTGAAAGACGCCTGGCGCGGGTGGATTTGGCTAGTCCCTGTGCGTCGCAGTGGATCAGATAATTTTCAATGTCTTCACGACTGGTCGTAGCAATATCGAGAGAATTGCGTTCAAGCCAAGTTACAAAATCCTTGAGGTCACGACCATAAGCCAGAAGCGTATTGCGGGATGCACCTAGCTCAGCCGCTTGAGCGTCCAAGAATGTAGAAATCCACTGATGTGCATCCTGCAAGGCCACTTTATGTCCGTTCCAGCAACAACAATTGTAACGCAGCCCGCCGCGCGGTGTCTTCAAGCCCAACCGCTCGCAATGTCGCTAGTGCTGCACTCAGATCTGAAAAATTGCCCGTTGCACCTTGTTCAAACATTTGCATGGTTCGCAAGATGACTTCTCCCAGCTGCCCTTTATCCAGCAAGGGTTTCATGTCAGAGGGAAGAACTGCATCCATTGCAAATCCGTCTCCGATCGCTCGCTCAAGTTCCGTCGAAGCCGTAAGTAAGTTTGGCGCCCCTTGCGCCAAGGAGGCAAGGAACTGACTTTGGGAACTGGAAACTGGGGGCGGGACAGAAGAACCTTCATAAGTTGAGGACAACAATTGTATCTGCCAAGCGAGTGCGGCCATGTCTCCGGACAAAGAGATTTTCTGCAATTGGTTGGCAAAAAGGTCCGCAAAAGCGACTTCGATCTGAGCCTCTGTCATAGCGCTCCAGACCGCCGGCAGTGTCTTTGCCACAGCATCAGCACTATGGGTGCTTAAAGCGGTTTCAAAGCGCTGGAGTGCTGCTACTCGGTCCCAAATACCACCAGATGCAGCGGGAAGACGTGCGGTGTATAGTCCCAACAGTTGATTGGGGTTGAGCGCTCCAATCCGCGTCAGGCGTTCAGCGGCCTCCAACTGGGCCTTCCATCCGGCGACATCGCGGAGGTCCGCTGCTGCAAAGGCTCTGGGCAAGGGGGCTGTAGGGAGCCGTTCTCCAATGGTCTCGAACAACCGAAATGTCAGAGGATCCGGGTCTTTGGGGCGCGGAAGCGGTGGCGCGAGTTCATAGATATCCGGACTTATGAAACGGTCAAGCAAATCCAGCTCTGCTTTGGGTATCACCTCTAGAGCATGTATGGCTTCTAGAGTCAGGGCCGCTGTTTGCCAATCCCCGCGTCGGGCCGCGCAAAATATGCGGGCGGGATACTCGGGTGACAGGTAGGGCTTGGCGGTGAGAGCAGCACAGGCGCGATCCTCGTCTCCGGTTAATAATGTGGTGTCAAACCAACGTCTAAAACGGTCCAGCGTATTTGTGGGGCCGGCGTGCTCTGCAAGTGCTTGGGCGGGATCCGTTGCGCCAAGCTGCATGAGACGGTCAAGACGGGCAAGTAGCAAGGAATCTCCCGTACCAGCAGGAGGGCGGGTCTCGGAAAGTAATAAAGTAAACAACAAGGACTGCATGGCAGGACTGTCGCGAACCGAAACCTGGCTGATGAGGCGGGACAGAGTAGCGACATCGCTACCATGCCATAAATCAACGGGAAGCCCGGTTGCAGACGGAGAAACTAGCCCTATTGGCACCAGCTGGGCCTCCAGCGGCGTTACGTCAATTTGGGGCTGCAGCGCTGAGCCGGTGACCGGCGGTTCAAGCAGCACTGTATCTGGCAATGTTTGGTCAGACGGGGCTTGCTGAAGCCAAGTTATCGCCGAAAGAGGGTCAGTCGGATAGGCAGCAGTGGTCAAACACATCCACGTGACCAATGGCAGGAACGCCTGCTTAATCTGCATCCAGCACCACCGGTTTTCTGACTTCAGAGGTGGGAGCACTAAAATCTGCACCAAACCATGGCCCAATATATGCATATGCAATCAGACCAATTACACACAAAATTACGATGAAAATCAAATATTTAACTAAGCGCCCCATGAAGTTCTCTCTGCCCTGCACATTTGTATTTTCGCAAGTTATATATGGCCTTTTCAACAAGATCACGTCATTCACTGAAGAATGAGCGAAAATGAGCAAAAAACCGTTGCCGAAGTTATGGATTCCGAGCCAGCAATTCTGAAGAAGACCATTGTAATGGTTGGGATGATGGGTGCCGGTAAGACTGCGGTCGGCAAAGCGCTGGCAGCCCGTCTTGGGGTGCCGTTTCTGGATAGCGACCATGAAATTGAAACTGCAGCAAATCTATCCATACCCGAGATTTTTGCCCGGGATGGTGAACCCTTTTTCCGGTTGAAAGAACGGCAAGTTATTTCGCGCCTGCTGGCAGAAAAGCGAGGGGTGCTTTCGACCGGTGGTGGCGCTTTCCTGTCCGAAGAGAACCGCCGTATGATAACTGAAGGCGGCGTGTCAGTTTGGCTCAAAGCCGATCTTGATGTTCTTTGGAATCGAGTGAAACATCGGGATACACGTCCATTGCTCCGCACTAAGGACCCACGCGCCACTTTACGTGCGCTCTATGATGAGCGGGTTCCGTTTTATTCCGAGGCCGACCTGCCAGTGGCTTCTGATGGGCGGGCATCGATCGATGAAATGGTAGACAGGGTTGTAGAGGCGTTGAAGTCTCGCCCAGATGTATTGGAATGGACATAATGGAACGTACTGTACGCGTCGATCTGGGCGAGCGCTCTTATGATGTGGTGATAGGCCCTGGGTTGTTACAACAGGTAGGGGGCTTTATTGCACCGCTTCTCAATCGTCGGCGGGTTGTTGTTGTCAGTGATGAGAATGTAGCAGCGCTGCACCTGGAAACACTGCGTGCAGGCTTGGCTGTTGAAGGCATTGAAATGGAGGCGCTGTCGTTGCCGCCAGGAGAGGCTACCAAGGCTTGGCCCGAGTTCAGTCGCACCGTTGAATGGTTATTGCAGCAAAAGGTGGAACGCGGAGACGTCGTCGTCGCTTTTGGCGGCGGCGTGATAGGTGATCTTGTTGGTTTTGCAGCCGCTGTTTTGCGCCGCGGGGTCCGGTTCGTGCAGATCCCCACATCCCTGTTGGCTCAGGTCGATAGCTCGGTTGGCGGCAAGACCGGTATTAATGCGCCACAAGGAAAAAACCTGATTGGCGCCTTTCATCAGCCCTCCTTGGTGCTGGCCGACACTGAAGTTTTGGGTACTCTGACGGCACGAGATTTCTTGGCAGGGTATGGCGAAGTCGTGAAGTACGGAATGCTGGGAGATGCGGGTTTTTTCGCCTGGCTCGAAGCAAACGGTCCGGCATTGGCTAATGGAGATATGGCGGCTCGGGTCGAAGCCGTTACGCGCTCCGTTCAGATGAAAGCAGACATTGTCGCGCGCGACGAGACCGAACAAGGGGATCGGGCCTTGCTAAACCTTGGCCACACTTTTTGTCATGCCCTGGAAGCTGCGACTGGATATTCAGATCGGTTGCTACATGGTGAAGGCGTAGCCATCGGCTGTGCCCTAGCCTTTGAGTTGTCAGCACGGTTAGGACTATGCAGCCAAGAGGACCCAAGTCGCGTTCGGGCGCACCTCAAGGACATGGGGATGATGACGGACCTTGCTGATATCCCAGGGGACCTACCAGGTGCCAACGCATTGGTTGATCTGATGGCGCAGGATAAGAAAGTTGTCGACGGACAGCTGAAATTTGTCCTGGCACGTGGTATCGGAGATGCGTTTGCCACCGCAGACGTTCCCCCCGAGGCCGTGCTGGCCGTTCTGCAAGATGCATTGCCTGGGGGGCAACAGGTTTCTTAGGCCACTTGATGCCAAGGCTGAACGTGAGCTGAAGGCTCTTCATCACGGATCGAGAATTCCGAAATATGTCGGTTTAGCTCCACAGCATGATGTGAGAGCTGAACTGATGCCTCTGTTGTTTCCTGGACCATTGCCGCATTCTGCTGAGTAACTTGCTCTAGTTCGCCCACGGCTCCATTGATATCAGAAAGCTGATGGGCTTGTTCTTTGATGACCACCGCAATTTCTTCCATCAGTCCGGATATTTTTGTGACTTGGCCATTCACATGTTCCATTGAGCTTCCAGCCTGCCCAACCAGTTCCGCTCCGCGGTCGACTAACCCAGCGCTTCTGTTGGTTAGCTCATCAATTTGGCCAACTGCATCTGAGCAGCGTTGGGCAAGTACCCGCACTTCGCTGGCAACCACTGCGAAACCTCGGCCTGCTTCACCTGCTCGGGCCGCTTCGACCCCTGCGTTCAAAGCCAAAAGATTCGTTTGAAAAGCAATATCTTCGATTACTTTTGTGATGGCTGAAATCTCTCCAGACGAGTCGCGAATTTCTTCCATTGCAGAAACCGTATCATTCACAACTGCGCTACAGCTGGAAACGTCGGCACGAGCATTCTGGGCGATGGTTTCTACTTCGCCAGCATTCTCCGCTGACTGGCGAACGCTTTGGGTTAGTTCGTTCATTGCCGCTGTTGTTTGTTCCAACGCAGTGGCTTGAGATTCAGTTCGCTGTGCCAGGCGGGTGGCGTTTTCAGAGATAGCTGTGGTTCCGTTGCCAACAGTGTCAGCGAGCTGGCTGACCGATGAAAGGGCTGCTTCGAGCGCCTGCGCTGAATCATTGAAATCATTGCGCAGGGCTTTGAACTCCTCGGGGAACTCTTCTTCGATGCGATAAGTTAGTTGCTTTTCGTTTAGGTTAGACAAAGCATCGCCAACACGCTGAGCCATCCAGGCCTGTTCCCGACGATTTCTTTCAATCTGCGCATCAGAGCTTCGTTTCTGGATGGCTCCTTCGCGTAGTGTAACAACGCTGCGTGCCATGGAACCCAGCTCATCCTTACGGTCTGCACCTGGAATTTCTATGTCCAGATTGGAATTTCCAAGTTCCTCAAGCGCGTTGTTCAGTCCAGCCAAGCCTCGGCTTAGGTCGCGTGCGACGAGAACCGACAACAAAAGAATGACTACGACCAAAGTGCTTAGTCCTGCCAGGTTCCACATAAAAGAACTGCGATTGCCCGTTTCAAAAGCATGCATATCTGTGCGGAGGTTTGTGACAAGTGCATCTTCCATGTCTTTCATCGCTGACAGGGCAGCACTTGCTGTTGCAAACCACATCTCTTGAGTAATCGATTTGATTTCAGCCTTCTTCCGATCAATGACATTTTGCCGGATCGTCATCATATCTTGGTAATTGGCATTAGACTGAAGCTCTTTTAGCAAGCCAAGAGCATGGTCCGAGGCTGTACTGTGAAAACTCCGCATGCGTTCTTCGGTTCTCTGTACCGCGATCGCAAGCTTGCGAACGCGCTTTGGAGTCCACACCGCGGCAAATCCGACGGATCCAGTTGCACGTTCTATTCCTACCGAGTCCTTTGTTAGAAGAAAGAACGACAGGGCCATGCCTTGTTCGGCGATATTCTTATCTTCAACAGTCAACGAAACCGCCAAGGCAATATCAATTAGATGAGCGTTTAGCTCTGTGTAAAAATCAACCACCTCTGGAATTTCAATATCTCGCTGCGCGACCTGCTTGCGAATGTCGTCGACACTCGCAAGCAGTGGCTCAAGTTCCTCGATGGTGACTAGGGTGTCATCGCTTAGGGTCTCGCGGTCAACGCGTGGCAATATGTCTTTGAAATCCGAATACAGTACGTCGTTTTCTTGCGTTAACTTTGCCAAAGATTCAGGGGCCTGATCTCCTTTTGATGCAAGAAAGCCCACACTTATTCCGGTCTCGGCTTGGAGCGAATGCACAAGATTGCTTACTGTTTCGACCAGTTCACCTGCTACAGATGTGTCAATCTGGGTTTGTTTATAGAGATCTAAAAGTCTGGTGCTGGAAAAAACCATAATCAGTATCATGGGTATCGCAACCAGCATGGCGATTCTGGTGGTGATAGGTAGCCGATTTAGGACTTGCATGGCCATAACGTGCGATCTCCCTGGTACAAACACCAGATCTGTATGGAATTCCCTTATTAAAATTGTGTTGCTTTTACGCTGAAGGAGGGGAGTTGGTTGTTAACCTGCAAAGCAATCTTGGTAAAATTAGAAATGCCCTGCCTCTAGCGAGAGACAGGGCGCAGCTGTGCAACTAAAGCCTGATTCAGGCTTTAAAACGGGATCTCGTCGTCGTCGATGTTGTGGGATGGGCCACTTTGCTGGCCGCCGCCAAAGTTTCCGCCGCCGCCGTCTTGGGGGCCACTGTCATAGCCGCCGCCATAGTTGCCGCCGCCCCCGCTACCGCCGCCGAAGTTACCGCCACCTTGGCCGCCGCCTTCTCCACGTCCGTCAAGCATGGTCAGAGTAGAGCCAAAGCCCTGAAGGACTACTTCAGTGGAGTAACGATCTTGGCCAGACTGGTCTTGCCACTTACGTGTTTGTAGTTGACCTTCGATATAGACTTTTGAGCCTTTACGCAGATATTGCTCAGCGACGCGCACCAGGCCTTCGTTGAAGATTGCAACCGAATGCCATTCGGTTTTCTCTCGACGCTCTCCAGAGTTGCGGTCTTTCCAGTTTTCTGATGTGGCAATGCGCAAGTTACAAACTTTGCCGCCGTTCTGAAAACTACGCACCTCAGGGTCGCGACCCAGGTTGCCGATTAAAATGACTTTGTTTACTGAACCGGCCATAAGCGAGGTGTCCTTGTTTCGATTTGGTGTGTGATGCGAATCTT
Source organism: Parasedimentitalea nitratireducens (assembly GCF_057444295.1). Taxonomy (NCBI): domain Bacteria; kingdom Pseudomonadati; phylum Pseudomonadota; class Alphaproteobacteria; order Rhodobacterales; family Paracoccaceae; genus Parasedimentitalea; species Parasedimentitalea nitratireducens. The sequence continues at coordinate 43,252 of NZ_JBYAXC010000002.1, forward strand.
GCCGCACCTGTCGTGGGATACAGTATAGCCCTGGTGCCGGTGAGAAAAGCAGGCTTCTGTGGATGAACTATTTGGTTTGTTTGTGTAGAAGCGGTTGCGAGGGACTGGTGTCAGCAAGGATTTGCCACCTTGCTTTCATTTTATCGGGTTTTAGTTATATTGCGCACAACAACTGAAGGCGGGGCAGGGAAAAGTTATATGCGTAAGCTGATTGTCGGTATGGCAGTTGCTTCTTTGTCGGTGGGACATCAGGCAGCTGCGGATATATTTGGGTCAAAAGCCAAAAAGAACTTGTTTGCTGCCCATGCCAAAGTTTTGGATGGTCGCGCCGCCACCCAATACAATAATTCGGTGCGCCTTCAGCCTCCTAGCATTTACACGCCAAGCAAATGGGGGAGTCTGCCTTATAATGGTTCTTATCGTGGTGAGTACTTGGATATGGCTCGCTCAGCCGCGCGCCAGCACGGCGTCCCTGAGGATCTGTTTCTGAGATTGGTTCAGCAAGAAAGCAATTGGAACCCAAATGCTAAGTCCCACAAAGGCGCTTTGGGGTTGGCGCAACTCATGCCAGATACAGCGCGAGCGCTTGGGGTTGATCCGAGCAGGCCTCAGCAGAACTTGGAAGGTGGCGCGCGTTACCTGGCAACACAATACCAAAAATTTGGATCATGGAAGCTAGCTTTGGCCGCCTACAATGCCGGACCCGAAGCTGTTAAAAAACATGGTGGCATTCCTCCCTATCAAGAAACACAGAATTACGTAAAGAAAATCTGGGGCAGCTAAACGCCGCATTTAAGAAGTCCGGTTAACCGCCTGTTAAATTGGGTTAAGGTCCAGTTAACGCCCTCTGCGCGCCATCAATTTGCCTTAATATTTGTTAAATTTGCGTTAAGTTTTAGAGGGACGACCATGGTTGCCAAGAATTTTGATCAGCGTTTAGACCGTATGCAATGGCAACCTTCTGCCGTTCCGACACCTGAAATAGTAGACGGTATTCTTAACAGTCGTTCTGGCGTTGACCTGCAGGGTGCTGGTTTTTCGTTGCTTGGCGCAATTATCGGCATTTTGATCGGTTTTGGTCTTAAGGGGATGGTGACGCCTGACGCACTGTGGGGGCCGAGCAGTGGCTTGGCCGGCGCCGTCATTGGCACCTTGTCCTTGTTTGGGCTCGGAGTGGCGATCCCATTGGCCGGTTTTGGCGCCTATGTACACCAGCGCAAGCCTTGGCTGTTTTCTCTTTCAGGGATGAACCTTTTGATGATTGTCGCTGTATTGCTTAGCTGACCAGCGGCAACAAAGATCAATATCGCCATCCTGAGTGAATTAGTCAGAAATTGATCTTGAACAATGTTTGACTTAATGGTTTGCGAGATACCGGGCACAGTCCTGTGAACGGAGACCATTATGAAAATCCAATTTGGCTTAGCTTCAGTATTAACTACACTCGGCGCTGTATTGCCTGCGGTAGCGTTTGAAACAGCTGAAGACCTTGGCAAAGCGCTGTTTTTCGATGAAAATCTATCACTGAACCGTAACCAGTCCTGTGCGTCCTGCCATGATCCTGACACTGGTTTTGCGGACCCAAGACGCCACGCAGACGGCGCGTTTTCCTTAGGCGACGACGGAGTATCAATGGGTGATCGCAATGCGCCCACTGCGGCCTATGCCGCATTTACACCTGACTTTGGCAGAAACGATGATGGCAACTGGTTTGGTGGGATGTTCTGGGATGGGCGGGCAGCCGGTATGGCTGAACAGGCCGGGGGGCCACCTCTTAACCCTGTTGAAATGGCGATGCCATCCAAGCAGGCGGTTGTTGCACGGTTGAACGAAAACCAAGACTATGTTCAGGCCTTTGAGACCCTGTTTGGCGTGACGGTTTTTGACACTCCTGAAACGGCCTATGAGAGCATGACGCAGGCCATCGCAAGTTTTGAGCGGAGCAGTGTCTTTTCTCCGTTTGACAGCAAGTATGATCGCTTTTTGCGGGGCGAAACCGAGCTAAGCAATCAAGAGGAACTGGGGCGGCTTTTGTTCTTTTCGCAGCAGTTCACCAATTGCAATCAGTGCCATCAGCTAAAGACCAGCCAGATAGACCCAAAAGAAACCTTCAGCAGCTATGAATACCACAATATTGGCGTGCCAGAAAACTCGGCTGGTCGAGCCGAGAATGGCGTCGCTATTGGGACTGTTGATGCGGGGCTTTTGGACAACCCTCTGGTGACTGAACCGGCTCATAAGGGAAAGTTTAAAACGCCGACATTGCGCAATGTTGCTGTAACCGGGCCCTATATGCACAACGGCGTGTTCCAAGACCTGCGCACAGTTGTGCTGTTCTACAATCGGTACAACTCCACCGCTGACGCGCGCCAGATTAACCCGGAAACCGGGATGCCGTTTGGACCGCCGACAGTACCGCATAATTTGGCCGTGAAAGAGCTAACACATGGTCCGGCGCTCGACGATAAGCGAATTGATGCACTGGTAGCCTTTCTCAAAACGCTGACTGACCAACGGTATGAGCATCTTTTGACGGAGTAAGTTTACTCGGCGGCGACTTTGATCACGGGTTCCATGCGCGCCAGAATATCGTCGGCGAGATGGCATTTGACTTCATGCCCCATGCCAAGATTCCGAACGGGTGGAACCTCAGTATCGCATAAGCCTCCGGGCACTTCGCTCTTCCAGCGACATCTGGTTTGGAAAGGACAGCCAGATGGTGGATCCATGGCTGATGGAATGTCGCCATCCAACACAATGTGTTGTTTCTCAACTGAGGTGTCTGCAATCGGGACTGCCGACAAAAGGGCCTCGGTATAGGGATGGTAAGGAGGGGCAAAGACCTGGTCGGTATCTCCAATTTCTACAACATGGCCCAAATACATCACCATTACCCGGTCTGACAGATACCGTACAATTGACAGGTCATGACTGATGAACAGCAAGGTTGTCTTTTCGTTGCGCTGAATCTCCATCAGCAGATCCGTCACTGCAGCCTGAACAGAAACATCCAGTGCCGAGACCGGTTCGTCGGCCACAACGATCCGCGCACCCCCAGAAAAGGCACGGGCAATACCCACACGCTGTTTTTGACCACCAGAGAGCTGTCGCGGCATTCGGTCTGCAAATGCGCGGGGGAGCTTAACTAGGTCCAGAAGTTCCAGCATTCGCGCTTTGCGCTCTGCTTCTGAATCGCCAATGCCAAAGATTTCAAGCGCTCGAATGATCTGCCGCCCAACCGTCATAGATGGGTTTAATGTGTCAAATGGGTTCTGAAAAACCATCTGAACATCCGAGACGGTTGTTGTGTTGCGATCCTCAATTGGAGTTTGTTCGACGTTTTCACCATGGAGGAGAATTTCCCCTTCTGTCGCGGTTTCCAACCCCATCAGAACCTTGGCAAAAGTGGACTTGCCGCAACCCGATTCTCCAACAATTGCAAGAGTTTCGGACTCTCTTGCTTCGAAACTCAGGGTTTCATTGGCCTTCACCACTTTTGGGTCTCCGCCACCAAATAGGGCGTTGGCAGATACCTCATAGTACTTCTTGAGATTGTCGATCTTTAGAACGACCTCACCAATCTCAGCTTTCTCTTTTTGTTCAGCTGCGGCAATCGGCGCCGACCAATCGATCTCTTGGAATTTCAGACAGCGGCTGTGATGGCGGTCATTGCCGGGCACAGGCTGCATAACAATATCCTGGGCATCGCAGCGGTCCTCTTCGAAATAGTCACAGCGCGGGCCAAAGTTGCAGCCAGGAGGCCGCTCGTGTGGGAGCGGGAAGTTGCCCGGAATGGCGATCAGAGGGTGCGCATTTTTGTCTGCACCAGGGAGTGGGATTGAGCGAAATAGGGCCTGAGTATAAGGGTGTTGCATATCATCGAACACCTCTTCGATTGATCCACGTTCAACCGCTTCACCGGAATACATCACACAAAGACGGTCACAGGTCTCGAGGATCAGTCCCAGATTATGGCTGATGAACAGCATCGATGTGCCATATTTCTTACCTAGATCGCGGACCAATTCGACAACTGCAGCTTCTACAGTCACGTCCAGCGCTGTTGTGGGCTCATCCAGGATCAACAGCGATGGTTTGGACATCAGGGCCATGGCGATGACAATACGCTGTTGCTGCCCGCCCGATAGTTGGTGTGGGAAGGAGTTCAACATCCGTTCGGGATCTGGCAGGCGCACGTCTGTCACTACTTCCAATGCACGGGCATAGGCTTCCTCTTTGCCGACTCCCTCGTGGATCATCGGCACTTCCATCAGCTGTTTGCCAATTTTCATGGCAGGGTTCAGCGAGGCCATTGGTTCCTGATATATCATGGCAATCTCATTGCCACGTATGTCACGCAACTCGTCTCGGCTCATGTCAGCAAGATCACGGCCCTTGAATTTTATAGTGCCACCGACAATTCGCCCGTTTTTACCAAGATCTTGCATCACCCCCAGGGCGACCGTGGATTTCCCACAACCACTTTCGCCAACAAGCCCAACTGCTTCGCCCGGCATAACAGAAACTGAAAAATCCATTACGGCTGGGATTTCCCGCAACCGGGTGAAGAATGAAATCGACAGTTTATCGATCTCCAGGATCGGGCCGTCATGTGCTGACCTTTTGTTCATCTGTTTTCTCCCTGCCATTTTCTAGGATCTGGGATCCCTACATCTGGCTAAAAATATCCCGGGGTTCTGGGGGCAGGGCCCCCAGATGTCGGCCTTAATCTTTAAGGCTTTCTTCGCGCAGTCCGTCAGCCAATAGGTTCAGCCCCAACACGAGGCTCAACAACGCCAAGGCGGGCGGAAGGGCAGGGTGCAGGTAGATCGACAACAGCCTGCGCCCATCATTGATGGTGCTACCCCAATCCGGGCTTTCAGGTTCCAGGCCAAGGCCAAAGAACCCAAGTGTACCCAACAGGATGATCGTGTAGCCAATTCTCAGGCAGAAATCGACGATCAGAGGACCGCGTGCATTGGGAAGAATTTCCCACAGCATGATGTACCACGTCCCTTCGCCACGGGTTTGGGCGGCGGCAACATAGTCACGTGTCTTGATGTCCATTGTCAGCCCTCGAACGATACGAAACACCGTGGGTGAGTTGACAAAAACAACCGAAACAAACACCACCAACAAGCCCGGATCGATATCAAAGAAGTCGAGAACACGGGGGAGGCCAATGATCTTATAGTCCGGCGTGTTGATCAGGTAACCGGAGTCTGAAACCAGCTGCAGGTAGAGCCAAATGGCCAAGCCAAGCACCCCGATCAGTAGCGGGGTGCGGAGTTTTGGTCGTGTATAAAACCGTGAGTTCAACAAGACGGCCAGAAAGATGATCGGGAAGACAAACAGCACCATGGCCATATAGTTCGGAACGCCTGTGGCGACGATTTCCGGCGTAACCAGAAGGTAGAACAGCAAGATCACCGGGAAGGCCAGGATCAGGTTTGCCAGGAATGATAACCCGATATCCAGTTTTCCACCATAATATCCAGCGGGCAGCCCCAGAGTGATACCAACCATAAAGGCAAAGATCGCTGCCATGGGGGCAATCTTGATGACCTCCCATGCGCCTTTGACCAATCTCGAGAAAACATCCCGTGCTAAGTTATCACCACCAAGGAGATACCATTGGTAGACGCCTTCTTCGGGACTAGGGAGTGGGGTTCCCGGAACTTTGTTCTTCATTCCCGAAAGCTGGGTCAGTTCGTTATGCGTGACGATCATGTCCATGGCGCCATAGATGCCGGTGAATACCCAGAACATCACCAGGCCAAACCCGATCATCCCAATCGGGCTGTCGAACAATTTTCCATACAGCCCCAATCGCCGCTTAAAGGCGATCGACATGGCATAGACGAGTACAAGTGAGATCCAGACAGGTGACAGCTGCACCAGTATCCGGGTGATGATTTGAAACGTGCTGAGAGGGTCCATTGTCTTTCCTCCCTTATGAGATGCGAATGCGAGGGTTGAGGTAGACATAGCCGATGTCTGAGATCAGCTGTGTCAGCAGCACAACGACCACTGAAACCACCGAGACGGATAAAAGCAGCTCGATGTCGTTATTGCCAGCAGCCTGAACCAGAACCCAACCAAAACCTTTGTAGTTAAACAGGGTTTCGACGATCACCACGCCGTTCAGAAGCCAGGGGAACTGAAGCATGATGACTGTAAAAGGTGCAATCAGTGCGTTGCGAAGGGCGTGTTTCAAAACGATATTGGGAAAGCTCACACCTTTTAGACGGGCGGTTCGAATGTACTGAGCCGACATAACTTCCGTCATCGATGCGCGTGTCATACGGGCAATGTACCCCATACCGTAAAGAGCGATGGTCAAAACGGGTAAGAAGAAGTTCTCAAACGTTGCGTTCTCCATGGCCGAGGTTGCGGTTCCTTTGAACCATTTCAATCCAACTGCCGAGGACGCAAAGACCGCGATGAAAATCACACCGGATACGTATTCTGGTGTTGCCGTCGTTGTAATCGAGATCGTTGATAGTGTTCGGTCCAGTTTGGAGCCTTCGCGCATGCCTGCCAAAACGCCGATAAGCAGTGCCATGGGGATCATCAGAAGCATCACCCAAAGCATGAGTTTGCCAGTAAGCCCCAGTTTTTCAAGAACCTTGCCTGCAACGTCTGCTTCAAAGAATATCGAATACCCCCAGTCACCTTGCAGCAGGCCGCAACGTGATGGTGCCGCGGCTGGGTCTTGACCATGTGCGATACAACGGCCGGTGACCTTTCCGCTGTCATCGACATAGGTCCACCCCTTGGCAACGCCAAGCCACTCACCATATCGTTTCAAGATCGGTTGAGAGTAGCCGTTTTTGTCAAGCCAGCTTGTTACCTCGACTTCGGTCATCCGTGGATTGCCTTGAAACTTGGCAACTTTTTCAAGATTTGGCTGAAGGTTGGTGAGTATAAAGACAATGAATGTCAGCGCCAGTGCGGTCAAAACCATTACACCAAATCGCTGTAGAATAAACCGTCCCATCGCGGATCGTCCTTTAGGTGCCAGCCTGCGCAGTTAGCAGTTTTCTTGGTGCCGGTAAGGGTGGGAAGTTGGGCCGCCCCTTAAGGCGACCCAGTTGAAATTGTATCAGATCAGGATTCCCAGCCGATGTGCTGATACTTGATTTCAAATTGTGCGTGGACGTCAGCATTCACCAGACCCGGGCGTGAGTGATTGTAGACCGAGCGCCAATAGGGTTGGATGATCACACCTTGCTCTTGCATGATTTCTTCCAGACGCTTTGTCAGCACACGGCGTTGGTCGGCATCCGCGATGGAGCTTGCTTCGACCAGTGTGTCGTCAAACTCCTGGTTCGAGAAACCAGTTTCATTCCAAGGTACGCCAGTTTTATAGGCCAGTGTAAGGACCTGAACGCCAAACGGGCGTTGGTTCCAAGTGGTTGATGAAAATGGAAACTTTGCCCAATCGTTCCAGAAGGTAGAACCAGGAAGAACCTTTCGTTTCACTTTGAATCCTGCATCACGCAACTGCGCTGCAACAGCATCCGTGGTGTCCTTTTCGAACCCATCGTCAAGCGAGACGATCTCGTGCTCGTAGTCAGCCATGCCAGCTTCTGTCATCAGAGCCATCGCGCCAGCAGGGTCTACCTTGAAGGGGGGCAACTCTGCGTATTCGGGATGTATCGGGCTAACGTGGTGGTTTTCTGCAGGTTTTCCACGCCCGGCATATCCCAGTTCAAGAACCACGGCGTTGTCCACCGCCATCGCCAACGCCCGGCGCACACGTACGTCAGAATATGGTTTAGTACCGTCCACTTCGGTAGCTTGATTAGTTCGGGTAACGATGGTTGCCGCTGTTGATGCCTCAGAGCGGTTCATGCCGAGACTGTCCAGAATGTCGATGAAGTCACCAACAGATTCATAGGTCATGTCAACTTCTTCGGCTTCTACCGCAGACATGATCGTGGCTGGGTCAGTCCCGTAATCAATGAACTCAATACGGTCCAGATAGGCGCCATTGCCCTCGTTCCACCATGTGTGGTTCTCATTGCGAACCATCACGGCCTTTTCGCCAACATTGTAGACTTCTGGCAGGTAGGGGCCGGTTCCAACCGGGTTATCAATCGGGTTTCCACCGTTCAGTGATGGGTGTGTGATGGCAGCAGGGTAGTCTGCGATACCTGCAAGAATTGTGATATCCGGAACGGGCAGGTTCAAAACAACAGTGTGTTCGTCAGCGGCTACAATGCCACCTTCAATTGCCTTTTTGGTATCGGGATCAACAAGGGGCCCCATACGGGTGGCCATCGAGTTGCCTTCGACATTACCGTCACACCAAAGATTGAAGTTATGGACAACATCGTCAGCGGTAAATGGGTCGCCGTTGTTCCAGGTAACTCCCTTACGCAAGTTGATGGTGATGGTTTTGGCATCGTCGCTTGTTTCCCAGCTTTCAGCCAAAACAGGGGTGAACGATCCATCGTTGTTGTAGTGGATAAGGTGTTCTAACCAACCCCGGGTCATGTTGCCCATTTCGGACCATTGATAAAGACGGGGCTCTGCCATCCCGTGAACTTCCATCTGGATACGCAAAGTTCCACCCATCTTGGCGTGGCTCATCGCCTGTACTGGGGCATTCAGGCCAATCAATCCGTAGGCCGCAGCCGACGTTACCCCTAATGCAGTTGCGCGGGTCAGGAATTCACGGCGATCCAGCTTGCCTTCCAATACCTCTTTAGCGTGCATTTTTGCAGCCCAGTGAATTGGTGTGCTTTTGGTCGTGTTTTCAGCCATAAAATCTCTCCCTTTGGCACCAATGGGATGAAGTGCAAAGCAACTTACATCTTTTCGAAACCGAACGAACCCAAATTGGTGCTGTATGTGGTTTTGGTTTCCTCATATCTCTATTCCGCCCCAGTTAGAGCTGCAGGTCAATGCAGAGTTTCGACAGTTTTTGGCATTTCTGCGACATTTGGGTAAAGAAAGTGCACAATTACGACATCTCAATGGTCACATGTGTCCATTACTTAGGGTTAGCATGAAAATACATGGCGTCAATGAAATTAGCGGGTTTAGAGCTGGGCGAGCTTTCGCAAACCACTCGGAGATTGGCCGGTGTGTTGCGTGATGAAACGGGTGAAATAGGCTGCGCTGTTGAAATTTAGTTCGGACGAAATTTCACGTATAGGTAGATTGCTTTCGATCAGCAAACTGCGAGCAGCATGGAGTTGGCGTTCGGTCAAAAGGCTCGCGGCTGTCGTACCTGTTTGAGATTTAACAGCTCGATTCAAGTGGGTTGCCGTAACACCTAGGGCCGAGGCGTGATCCCGCATGGAAAAATTTTCACGGTGAAACTTAGAAATGCGCGCGCAGTATGCTTGTGTCAGTCGTTGAGCAGCACTGCGTCGAGGCTTGGGGTCGGATTTATCTGGGATCTGTCGCTGAAGCAAAACACCCACCAATTCGCCATAGGCCTGCATAGCACGTTGAAACAAATTGGACTGCAGGTCTTGTTCTTTTTGCATGGAATCTAACAACGAAGTCAGATTTGCCTGTTCAGTTGAATTTGGAACTCGAAAGTGGAATGGACGATGCGGCAAAGAAATTGCATTGGTGGACTTTACCAACATGATTTGACCTAGGCAGTTTCGCCCGAATTCAAAAGCCGTCAAACTTCCAGCTGGTATATAAAGAGCATTATGAGCTCCAAACCCACGGCGGCTGCCGTTCAATAAAGCGCGGCCTTGTCCTCTTGTAACCCAAACTAGCAAATGTTGATTGCGTTCGTGCGCCAATTCAGCCTGCCATGACCCTTTTCGCACCAGCCCAGTTAACGGGGCGACCCGAATGCTTTGCTCGAAGTTAAGGGAGTGAGACATATACTGAGTGTTTTCATGAGCCTAGTGTGTTTTTACAGTAGCACATGTATTTTGATCGCAATCAAGGTTTTAGTTTTTTGCTGTCATCCAGCAGGGCGATAAGATGTCCAGGACTTCATTTTGGATCGAAACCATGTACGCTGTCTTTTAGCAAATTGTCGGGTCGCAATCGAGGCCTGCTCGCGCGCTTCAACGATGGTAATTTCATCGTTCAGATAACTCGTTAGCTCAGGCACCCCAATTGCCCGACAGGAAGGCAGCGATGCATCGTAGCGCTCCTTCATGGCTTTGACTTCTTCCAACGCACCTTGCTCCAACATCAAATCAAACCTTTGGCGAATGCGTGCCTCGAGCCAGTCCTTTTCAACGTCGAATACAAGTGCGGCGCAGTCACGGATTGGCAGCAACGGAGGAGGGGTGTCTTTATGCCAAGCGGCAAGCTGTTTACCGGTGGCCTTCTGCACCTCCCAGGCGCGTTGAACGCGGGCACGGTTCTGCGTGTCTATGCGTGATTTAGTTTCGGTATCCAGTGTAGGCAGCATTTCCTTGAGTGAGAGCGCATCGCCCTCTGTACGGATTTCAACCGGCGTAGGAGGGATCTCTGCCATTCCAACGGTTAACGTAGAATAATAAAGCCCTGTGCCACCAACTATGATCGGCCGATCTTGGCCGCTGAGCAATGGCTCGACTTCGCGGAGCCAATGACCTGCCGAGTAGGGGGCGTTATAAGGCAAATGCCCATAAAGGAGATGCTGGGCTTGCTGTTCTTCCTCGTCAGACGGCCGCGCGGTTATTATCTTCCAGCAGTCGTACACCTGACTGGCGTCAGCATTTATGATCACGCCACCTTGCTGCTGTGCGATTTCCAGCGCTAGGGCGGACTTGCCCGAGGCAGTTGGACCTGCGATCAGTACAGGTTGTTCCGGGGAAATATTGGGCAGCTTCATGTGTTTAGTCCTGACCTTTTAGACAATCGGCGCGTTTCATCCATCTTACTGCACCGCAGTGCATTGAACATGGAGTCGAAATGCTTCATTTTGCCCACAAATTAACCCCGTCATATTCCGGAGCGCAACATGCCCCATTCCACCGATCAGTCGAGCGGTCAATCATCTGCAACCTACAAACGCGTAATGCTGAAAATTTCAGGTGAGGCGCTGATGGGTGACCAGGGGTTTGGTTTGCACCCACCCACCGTACAGAGAATCGCCAAAGAAATTAAAACGGTTCACGACATGGGTGTTGAGATTTGCATGGTGATAGGCGGCGGCAATATCTTCCGTGGTTTGTCTGGTTCTGCCCAAGGGATGGAGCGTACAACAGCTGACTACATGGGAATGCTGGCCACCGTGATGAATGCGCTTGGCATGCAAAGTGCACTCGAAGAGCTTGGTGTGTTCACCCGTGTAATCTCGGCAATTCCCATGGATCAGGTCTGCGAGCCATATATTCGCCGACGTGCAGTGCGACACCTTGAGAAAAAGCGCGTTTGCATTTTTGCGGCAGGCACAGGGAACCCCTATTTTACCACTGACACCGCAGCAACGTTGCGTGCCAATGAGATGTCTTGCGAGGCGATCTTTATGGGTAAGAACGGAGTTGACGGAGTGTATGACAAAGATCCCCAAGCCCATGACGACGCAGTGCGATATGACACAGTAAGTTATGATGATGTACTGGCTAAACGTCTCAGGGTCATGGATGCCGCAGCTATTGCTTTGGCACGAGACAACAATCTGCCACTGATCGTTTTCGGCTTGGACGAGCCCGGAGGTTTCCGTGGCGTCCTGGCAGGAGAGGGCACCTATACCCGAGTTCAGGGATAGGTCTCAGAACTTAAGTAAAAAATAGCTGAGCCGAACGAAGCGCGGCTCAGCTGATCAGTTCAATTTCGTATGTCTAGTCTGTGTAGCTAAAGGATTTAGACATCTGAGCGGTCACGGCATTATTGACCTCTTTTTGTGAACTGTCGTATTCAAGAATAAACCCTTGAATCAGCATTAGATCGCTTGAGAAAACGTACTTTTCATAGAAGGTTTCGTTCCCGCGATAGCCAGACAATACAAACCAACCTTTGCCCTTGGGCTTGTAGGGCTTCCAGTTCCAGTTTTTACTTGCCATCAGTTGGGGTGTGAAAAGTGATGTGGTTGTAAGCAACTAGATACCCAGAGCTCTAGTAGTAAACAGCTTAGTCAATTGTCTTTGTCCGAGATCATGTGTTTTGTTGGTGAGAGCGGCTTTATGTTTGGTCCCACATCGAATTGCGAGCAGAGTTTCACTTTACTCTCTGTAACACGGGGAACCAGGTTGGGTATCATCAGCAGACGGCGGGAACTAAACTCAGCTTGCAATGTCATGAAATAGCCTGTGAACATGTATTGCTTACTGCGATTCCAAGCCAAGATTGCTATACAATGCTCAACCAATAGCTTATGAGCCTGAAAAACAAACCTAAAGACGGGGAGAGGGCAGCATGTCTGACGATTTTATTCTCGATACCGACGACCTACAGCGCCGCATGGATGGCGCCATGGCCAATTTGAAAACTGAATTTGCAAGCCTGCGCACCGGACGTGCCTCTGGCTCAATGCTTGAGCCGGTCATGGTTGATGCCTACGGCACACAAACGCCAATCAACCAGGTTGGTACTGTCAACGTACCCGAGCCCCGTATGGTTACGATCAATGTGTGGGACAAGGGGCTGGTTGGCAAAGTTGAAAAAGCGATCCGGGAAAGTGGTCTGGGTATTAACCCGCAGCTGAACGGCACCATCATTATGTTGCCAATCCCCGAGTTGAACGAAGAGCGCCGTCGCGAGCTCACCAAAGTTGCAGGTCAGTATGCCGAACATGGTCGTGTGTCGATCCGCAATATTCGCCGTGATGGTATGGACCAGATCAAAAAGGCCAAAGCTGACGGAATGTCCGAGGACGACCAGAAATTCTGGGAGACCGAGGTGCAAGAGCTGACGGACAAGATGATCAAACTGGTTGATAGCAGCTTGGAGAACAAGCAAGAAGAAATCATGCAGGTCTGACGTCAAAGATGCCCAAGGACCCCGATTCCGCGACCAATGACGATTGTTCCACCAAACCGGGGGACAAAGGGCCGCGCCATATTGCTATCATCATGGATGGCAATGGTCGCTGGGCGCAGGCCCGAGGGCGTCCGCGTCTCTTTGGCCACCATGCAGGGGCTAAGCGCGTAAGGGAAGTGGTCGAAGCCTGCCCGGAGCTTGGTGTAAAGTACCTGACAATATTTGCGTTTTCGACAGAGAACTGGAAGCGAACTCAAGTCGAAGTTGCGGGACTGATGAGCCTGTTCCGTCGTTACATTTCCAAAGAGATGAAGGCACTTGCGACGCGAAACGTTAGGGTGCGGTTTATTGGCGACCGACTTCGATTGGATGCAAAGCTCGTCAAGCTGATGGATACCCTGGAGCTGGAAACAGAATGTAATGACGGCACTCATCTAACAATTGCCTTGAATTATGGCGGTCGTGACGAAGTGGCGCGGGCAACAAAGAGGCTGGCTTGTGATGTTGCCGCAGGAAAATTGGATCCTGATAAAGTTGATGAGGAAACCTTGCCTCGTTATCTCGACACCCATGTGTTACCCGACCCTGATCTTGTTATCCGCACCAGCGGCGAAGCCCGGATCTCGAACTTTCTTTTGTGGCAATCAGCATATGCTGAGTATGAGTTTATTGATACTCTATGGCCTGATTTTACGGGGGCTGAACTGGGGCGGTTGTGCGCGCGCTTTGGGCAACGTGATCGCCGATTCGGGGCAGTGAAAACATGAGTACAAAAGATCGTTGGGCCGACCTTGCGCCGCGTCTTGCTTCTGCTGTTGTGATGCTCGCAATTGGCGCCTTTTCTGTTTGGAAAGGCGGGGTTGTTTTCAATGTTCTCATCGCTGTGTGTTGTGGAGGGCTGATCTGGGAACTGGTCCGAATGCTTAGTCCCAATCAAAACGGCGTGGCGCTGCAGTTGGGCTTGCTGGGCGCTGCCGCAACCTTGGCGGCTGCTTCGTTACCGGCAATTTGGGTGCTGCCGATGTTGGTTGCCCCGGCTTTGGTTGGGGTATCGCAGTTACAACAGCGCCGCGTGTATTTTCTGGGTTTTGCCTTATGGGCACTGATTGCTGGATTTGGATTTGTCTGGTTGCGCAATGTGCTGGGTATGAACTGGATGCTATGGTTGATTGGCGTTGTGGTTGTCACCGATGTGGCAGGCTATTTTGCCGGTAAAATCATCGGTGGTCCAAAGTTCTGGCCACGGGTCAGCCCCAAGAAAACCTGGTCTGGTACATCAGCAGGTTGGATTGGTGCCGCTGTAGTTGGGCTATGGTTTGCTCAGACTGAACACTACGGAACGGGTATGGTTGTCTTGTCGGTACTGGTTGCTATGGCCAGTCAGGCCGGCGATGTCGCCGAAAGTGCTCTCAAACGTAAAATGGGTGTCAAAGACTCAAGTGCGCTTATTCCAGGGCACGGCGGGTTGTTCGACCGGTTTGACGGCATGCTTGGCGCAGCTGCCATGGTCCTAATTATCCTTTCCTTTTGGGGCCTGCCTAGCGGGACACTGTAATGCGTAGAATTTCGATACTTGGGGCGACCGGGTCAGTTGGACAAAACACCATTGACCTGATCCGGCGCGATGCCGACGCCTATGACGTTGTTGCGCTGACAGGCGGCGCAAATATTGCCCAACTGGCTGCTGACGCCAAATTACTGAACGCCGACATCGCCGTAACGGCCTATGAAGACCGGCTACCGGACCTTCGTGCAGCGCTGGCTGGCAGTTCTGTTAATGCCGCCGCCGGACAGCAGGCGTTGATCGAAGCCGCAGCGCGGCCCGTTGACTGGGTCATGTCTGCTATTGTCGGTGCTGCCGGGCTGGCTCCCGGGCTTGAAGCCCTAAAACAGGGCGCGACCCTTGCTCTTGCTAACAAAGAATCTTTGGTGTGCGCAGGTGCATTATTGCTGGAGACCGCGAAGCGACATAATGCCCGTATTCTGCCAGTGGACAGCGAGCATTCCGCAGTGTTCCAGGGGTTGGTAGGCGAAGATATCTCGGCAGTTGAACGGGTTGTGATCACTGCATCAGGCGGTGCATTTCGCGACTGGCCGCTTGAAAAGCTGAGCGAGGCCACTCTGGAACAGGCGTCTTCTCATCCCAATTGGGATATGGGGCAGCGGATCACAATCGACAGTGCCTCAATGTTCAATAAGGCCATGGAAGTCATTGAAACGCGGGAGTATTTTGGAGTTTTACCGGAACAAATCGAAGTTTTGGTACACCCCGAGTCAATGGTTCATGCTCTGGTTGGCTTTTGTGATGGGGCCCTGATGGCCCATCTGGGCGCTCCTGACATGCGTCACGCCATTGGTTACGCGCTTCACTGGCCTGAACGGCGCGATCTTCCAGTTGCCCGTCTGGATCTAACGGAAGTTGGTCAGTTGAACTTTACCAAGCCTGATCCCATTCGATACCCGGCTTTGGGCCTCGCATATCGGACCATGGAGCGTGGCGGCATGATGGGGGCGGTGTTTAACGCTGCCAAAGAACGATCTTTGGATCACTTTATTGCAGGTCGCATTGGCTTCTTAGATATGGCGCATATTGTAGAGCAGGTCCTTAGTGACTTTGATGGGCAACCCAGCCTCATTGATGCCGCAATGACTCTTGATAACGTGTCGCACATCGACCAGTTGGCACGGCAACGGGCCGATCAGGCTATGACAGAACAAACAGGATAGCATCTTGGACGTAGTTTCTCTTATCCCGCAGTTTAGCGGCTTTCTCCACACTATGGTTAGCTTTGTGGTGGCGTTGTCCATCATTGTAGCTGTGCATGAATATGGCCACTATATCGTTGGCCGGTGGTCCGGCATCCATGCCGAGGTTTTCTCTCTTGGTTTTGGCCCGGTTTTGTGGAGCAAGGTCGACAAGCACGGCACGCGCTGGCAAGTCGCATTGTTACCTTTTGGCGGCTTCGTCAAATTTTTGGGTGATGCCGACGCAGCCTCAGGTAAAGATGAGACCGCAATGGCCCAGGCCGAAAGTGACCCGGCTTTATTGAGACGCACCATGCACGGCGCACCTTTGTGGGCTCGGTCTGCTACTGTGGCCGCTGGCCCAATATTCAACTTTGTTTTGTCAGCGCTTATATTTGCTGCAGTGTTTATGTACCAAGGCGAAGCCCGTGATCCACTGACAGTTGGTGAACTGGTGCCGCTACCCGGTGTTATCAATGAACTGCAAGAAGGCGATGAAATCCAAGCCGTTGCGGGCCTAAATGCGCCAAGTTTCTCAGACACTTCAGGTTGGATTCGCTTTCGCGACCAAATACCGTCGCAGCAACCACTTAAATACACGATACGACGTGATGGCACTGATCTGGTGGTCGATGGGCCGAACTTCGGGCCGCCCCTAGTTTCGGGAGTGATGCCGCGTAGCGCAGCTTCGGACGCTGGATTGCTTGCAGGTGATGTGATTACTGCAATCGACGGTAAGGACATCGTAGCCTTTGAGGAGCTGAAAGAACGGGTCATAGAGGCAGATGGTAAAGTCTTGTTGCTCGAGGTTTGGCGCGACGGGAAAACCATCGAATTGGCTTTGGCTCCGCGCCGTGTGGATGTTCCTTTGCCGGACGGGGGATTTTCCGAAGAGTGGCGCATCGGAGTAGGCGGAGGGCTGGCTTTCCGTCTTGCTACGCAAAACATTTATCCGCTGGAAGCTGCACGGCTGGGAACCACCGAAGTCTGGACGGTTATTGAAAATTCGCTGTCGGGCTTGCAGCATATGATCGTGGGGAAGATTAGCACCTGTAATTTGTCAGGCCCAATTGGCATCGCCGAGGTCTCAAGCACGATGGCCAGCCAGGGACTGATAAGTTTCATCTGGTTTATCGCTGTTTTGTCGACCGCAGTCGGGATGCTGAACTTGTTTCCGATACCCATTCTCGATGGTGGCCACTTGGTGTTCTACGCTTATGAAGCCGTGTTCAGAAAGCCACCTAGTGACTTGGCAATGCGTCTTCTAATGACGCTGGGTCTTGGGGTGGTTCTGTCTTTGATGTTGTTCTCGTTAAGCCGAGACTTCATCTGCTGAGATTTTTATCTAAGTACGGCTGCCTGCTGGGGCAGCCGTCCCATTCTCGCCACAATCCCTTGTTAATGTTTTGGAAAGGTGCAGCGCACCTAGAGGCTCAATTTTGAGTTGCACAAAGCAAATGCAAGAGGTGACTATCCATGCAGACAATTCAACATTCATATCGTGGGTTGGGTCTATTGATGCGGCTGAATTGGGATCGAGCGCTTTCATCGGGGGCGATCTTTGTGGCTCTGATCGCCGGAGCTTGGATCAGCAGTCTGTGATTCCCTGACGGTCAACCAGTTTGTAGCGCGCAGGTTCATACCAGCGTGCTTTTTACTTGGTTTTGACAACCGGGCGTAAACCCGATACGCAGTTTCAAAGCTGCAAAATAATCGGGTTAATTGATATGCTCTGGGGGAAACGCGTGGGTAAATCCTGTGGTGGGTGCCATTCTCGCACCAATATATTGTATCGACAGACGTCGGCACTATCGCTTGCTATTGCAATTGGGTTTGTATTCAATCCAACATTTGCGGAAGCACAATCCTATCGGTTCAATACGGTTCAGGTTGAAGGCAATCAGCGCATTCAGACCTCGACAATTATTGCCTATACGGGAATCGAACGAGGCGAATCTGTAAGCGCAGGTCAATTGAACGATGCCTATCAGCGGATTCTTGACAGTGGTGTTTTTGAAACAGTCGAACTTGTCCCGCGCGGCAATACGCTGGTAATCAAAGTTACTGAATTTCCAACCGTCAATCGGATCAGTTTCGAAGGTAACCGACGTATCAAAGATGACGCACTGCTTGCAATTGTGGAATCTGCTCCACGGCGAGTCTTTAGCCCATCACTGGCAGAACGCGACGCATCCAACATTGCCGAAGCTTATAGCGCGCAGGGACGTCTTGCCTCAAGGGTCACACCTCGGGTTATCCGCCGTAGCGACAACCGTGTTGACTTAGTTTTTGAGATTGCTGAAGGCGACACAACCGAAGTTGAACGGGTTTCATTTGTCGGAAACCGTGTTTATTCGGATCGACGGCTACGTCGAGTCCTAGAGACCAAGCAGGCGGGCTTTCTTCGAACATTCATTCGTTCAGATACACTGGTTGAAGATCGCATCGAGTTTGACAAACAGGTGCTGCGTGATTTCTACCTTTCTCGCGGATATGTAGATTTTCGTGTGAACAGTGCGAATGCTGAGCTAACCAGCGAACGTGATGCTGTGTTCCTGATTCTTGACATAGTTGAAGGTCAGCAGTTCAATTTCGGGGAAATTACGGTCAACAGCGAAGTCAGTGAAGCCGATGCTGATGAGTTCTTCTCCGAGCTGAAAATTAAACCGGGAGTGACCTACTCTCCTATATTGGTTGAAAACTCGATTTCTCGACTTGAAACCTTGGCCATTCGCAAAGGAATTGATTTCTTGCGTGTGGAACCTCGGATCGTACGTAATGATCGCGACTTAACCCTTGATGTAGAGTTTGTACTTACCCGCGGTCCACGCGTGTTTGTCGAACGTATCGACATCGAAGGAAACACCACCACTCTTGATCGTGTTATTCGCCAGCAGTTTAAAACTGTCGAGGGGGATCCCTTTAATCCGCGTGAAATTCGCGAAAGCGCTGAACGTATTCGCGCTTTGGGTTTCTTTGCAAATGCCGACATCGATGTGCGTGAGGGAAGTTCCCCTAGTCAGGTTGTGGTCGATGTTGATGTTGAAGAGCAGCCCACAGGCTCGCTCAGTCTGGGTGGAGCCTATTCGATTGAAGACGGTTTTGGCTTAACGATTGGTCTCACCGAGAACAATTTTCTTGGACGTGGTCAACGTTTGTCGTTCAACATCTCCACTGCACAAGAGTCGGAAGAGTACACTTTAGGCTTTAGCGAACCACACTTGTTGGGGCGCGACCTTAGGTTCAGTTTTGATCTTGGTGTTTCGGAAACCGATTCCAGCTTCTCAGAATTCGATACGAAACGCGCCTTCATTGTTCCGTCTCTTTCTTTCAAAACCAGCGAAAATACCATTTTGCAGCTCCGTTACCAGTGGGATAGCGACGAAATGCTAACACGCGGTAACGACAGCGCCGGTGATCCTCTTGCCGGCCCTGTGGTTAGTAGCGAAATTGCACAGGGTAAACTGACTTCAAGTGCTCTAGGGTTCACATATACCTACGATAGTCGAATTACTGGTTTGGATCGCACCGCAGGCTTCCTGGTCGAGGTCGGAGCAGATTATGCCGGTCTCGGAGGCGACAATGAATTTGTTAAAACCAGGGCGAAAATCATCGCGCAAAGGCTCGTGTTCAACGAAGAAGTTACCTTAAGGGCAACGTTTGAAGCTGGTGCACTCAGCTGGATGGGCAACGACACAAGCCGTTCGATTGACCGCTATATTTTGACCCCCAGCATTATGCGCGGGTTTGAACCCGGTGGTATTGGGCCACGTGACACCGCTGCACGGGCAACTGCTGGCGCGGGTAACTATGATGATTTCCTAGGCGGAAATTATTATGCAGTGGCGCGTTTTGATGCTGAGTTTCCGCTTGGACTACCAGAAGAAATCGGCCTTCGCGGTGGAGTATTCTACGACATCGGCAACCTTTGGGATTTGTCTAACGTCAACACCACGGGTGGGAATATCGTCGGTGCCGACGGAGCGTTTCGTCAGGTCATCGGCTTCTCCTTGCTTTGGACCACAGGATTTGGACCATTGCGTTTCAACTTCTCTAAGGCTCTTAAAAAAGAAAGCTACGACAAGGAGCAGAGCTTTGACCTGACGCTTCAGGCGAGGTTCTAAGCTGATGCCGACTGACGGCAATAAAAACTTATGCAAATCGCTGGCTGTTATGCTGGCGATTTGTTGTTTTGTCGTACTTCCTTTTGCGGTAAACAGCCAAACTCCTTTTAGATTTCCACTGGGTCAGGAATCCCAACTTGGCACACCTCAAAGTGCAATTTTGACGATTCAAACAGACAGGTTTTTTTCAGAAAGTGCATTTGGCCGTCGTGTAGCGCGCGAAATGGAGGCCGAGGGAGCTGTTCTGGCGGCGGAAAATCGTCGTAAACAATCCGACTTGGAAAAAGAAGAACAGCAGCTTACGGAACGCCGCCCAACAATGGATCCCATAGCATTTCGCACTTTGGCGGATGCGTTTGATGAGAAAGTTCAGGAAACTCGTAGGCTGCAAGATAATAAATTGCGGGAAATCAATCGGATTGGTGAAGCGGCTCAGCGCGAATTCCTTTCTGTCTCCTTGCCGATACTCCAGCAACTGATGCGTGAGGCCGGCGCTGAAGCAATTCTTGAACATTCATCGGTGTTTCTTAGCGCTGACTCAGCTGACATCACTGATCTTGCCATCTCCCGTATAGATGCAGTCCTAGGGGACGGGACCCCCTTGGAAAGAGACCAATAGCACTTGCCGCCGCTTGCTCAAATGACGCTGTCTTGCTAGTCACAGCGCTAACACCAATATTTCGACAGGGAACCCACCATGACCGCCGAACTAAAGAGCGCTGACATTCAAATGATTCAGCGGATCCTGCCACATAGGTATCCGTTTTTGCTGGTGGACAAAGTTCTCGACATTGATGGTTTTCAATCCGCTCGCGGTATCAAGAATGTAACCATGAACGAACCGCATTTTCAGGGGCACTTTCCGGGCACCCCGATTATGCCTGGTGTTACAATCGTTGAAGCAATGGCGCAGACTGCAGGCGTGATGATTGGCACCGCATTCGATATGATGGACAGCGACATGCTGATCTATTTCATGAACATTGATAAGTGTAAGTTCCGCCGCAAGGTTGGGCCTGGCGATGTTCTCGAAATGCACATTGAAACCGTTCGGGGTAAGCCCGGTGGTAAGATCTGGAAGTTTTCCGGCAAAGCAACAGTTGATGGGGAAGCGGCAGCTGAAGCCGAATTTACCGCCATGGTTGACTTGCAAAAGGACTGAACATGATGAGTCAGATCCATCCCAGCGCGGTAATTGAAGACGGCGCCGTTGTTGGCGAAGGCTGCGAAATCGGCCCGTTCTGCGTTGTAGGCGCCGAGACCGTGTTGGGCGACCGCGTGGTTTTGAAAAGCCATGTGGTTGTGACCGGCCAGACCGAAATCGGCGACGATACGGTGGTGTTTTCATTTGCTGTGCTGGGTGAGGTCCCTCAGGATCTGAAATTCAAGGGTGAGCAGAGCCGAACTGTCATTGGCAAACGAAACCGTATTCGCGAGCATGTAACCGTGAACGCCGGTACCGAAGGTGGCGGCGGTGTTACCTGTATTGGCGATGACGGTTTGTTTATGGCTGGTTGTCACATTGCTCATGATGCCCAGGTTGGGGATCGGGTGATTGTGGTGAATTCGGCTGCGGTAGCGGGCCATTGCGTTCTTGAAGATGATGTCATCATTGGTGGCCTATCGGGCATTCACCAATGGGTCCGGATCGGCAAGGGCGCGATTATTGGCGCTGTCACCATGGTTACCAATGATGTGATCCCATACGGTTTGGTTCAGGCCCCGCGTGGTGATCTTGACGGATTGAATCTAGTTGGCTTGAAGCGCCGTGGCGTGGCGCGCGCTGACATTACCGCTCTTCGCGCCGCTTTTCAAATGCTGGCCCAGGGCGAGGGGACATTTCAAGAGCGAGCCAGACGTTTGGCTGACGAAAGTGATAGTGACTATGTTCAGGAAATTGTCGCCTTTATCACTGGCGTAAGCGATCGTTCATTCCTGACACCCGGAGGCTAAATGATGCTGGCTTTGATTGCAGGTACTGGTGCCTTGCCAGGCGAAATAGTTGCGCGTTTGGCAGAGAAGCCTCTGATATGCGCAATGTCCGGCTTTGCCCCAACTTCTGTTGGAATGGAAGTAGAATTCCGGCTGGAACAGTTGGGCAGTTTTATTGCCGAGTTGAAGTCCCGTGGTGTTTCTGAAATCTGCATGGCGGGCGCTGTTGGCCGACCTGCCATTGATCCAACCGAAATTGATGCCGCAACACTACCATTGGTGCCGGTGATACAGGCTGCACTTGGGGCAGGGGACGACGGGGCGCTGCGGGCTGTCATTGAGATTTTCGAACAGGCCGGTTTCTCTATCCGCGCAGCGCATGAGGTGGCACCAGATCTCTTGATGGAGCCTGGCGTACTGACCAAAGTGCAACCCGGTGAGTTAGACAAGACAGATGCCCAACGCGGGGGCGAAATTGTAGCTGCAATGAGTGCGGCGGATATCGGCCAGTCCTGCGCTGTCAGATCTCAACAAGCCATCGCCGTTGAAAACGCCTTTGGCACAGATTGGATGTTACAGTCTTTGCAGCATCGTCCGGATGGGCAGGGTGGTTTGCTGTTCAAAGCTCCTAAACCCTCTCAAGATCGACGAGCTGATCTGCCGACGATTGGCTCCACTACAGTAGAACTGGCAGCCAAGGCTGGCCTGTCGGGGATCGTACTTGAGGCAAATGGGGTCATTGTATTGTCGCAAGACGAAGTGATTGCCGCAGCCGATCGCCTTGGCCTGTTTATCTGGCTACGAATCGCATGAGTCTAAAAGTGTTCATTCTGGCTGGAGAGCCTTCGGGTGACCGGCTGGGTGGAGCATTGATGGCAGGCCTCCATGAGCTGTCCCCCGGAGTGACCTTCAACGGTGTCGGTGGGGCGATGATGGAGGCGCAGGGACTGGAGAGCCTGTTCCCAATGGATGAGCTGTCGGTCATGGGATTGGCCGAGGTTCTGCCAAAGTACTTTCATCTAAAGCGACGTATCCGCGAAGTCGCCGATGCAGTAATTGAAACAAAACCGGACGTTCTGATTACTATAGATGCTCCTGATTTCTCGTTGCGAGTGGCCAAGCTGGTAAAGAAGTCGAGTTCGATCCGTACTGTTCACTACGTTGCCCCATCTGTTTGGGCCTGGCGGCCAGGCCGGGCCAAGAAGATGGCCAAGATGATCGATCAGGTTCTGGCGCTTCTGCCATTTGAGCCTCGGTTCATGCAAGCCGCAGGGATGGACTGTGACTTTGTTGGGCATCCCGTTGTCGCAGAGCCTCAGGCGACTAAGGACGAGATCGCGCAGTTTCGCGCTGATCTTGGATTAGGAGATGCGTCTTTTGTCCTCGCCCTGCCTGGTTCACGACGCTCTGAAGTAGAACGCCTAGCTGCAGTATTTGGTGATGCGCTTAACTTGTTCCTGAAGAAACACCCTAACATGCACATTGTTGTCCCTGCCGCGGCACCCGTTGCGGAACTGGTGCGTGAACAAGTACAATCGTGGTCAGGGAAAGTGCACGTTGTGGATCCGGCGGACTACGACGATGCGACCGCTGCAGCTCACAAAAGAGCAGCCTTTGCCGCTGCCGATTTGGCTCTGGCTGCTTCGGGCACGGTTTCGCTTGAATTGGCGGCGTCAAATACACCGATGGTGATTGCCTACCGTTTCCAATGGCTGACTTGGCAGATCATGAAGCGTATGGCGCTTATTGATACGGTCACGCTCGTCAACTTGGTTACCTGCAGCCGCTACGTGCCTGAATGCCTAGGCCCAAATTGTACGGCCGAGAAGATTTCAGCAGCGTTGTCCAAAGTCGCAGATGACCCAACCGATCAGCAGCGCGCAATGGCCCTGACCATGAAGCAACTGGGGCAGGGTGGCGAAGCCCCGGGACAACGCGCTGCGCAAGCGATTCTATCAAGGCTGACCTGACTGCCAGCCTTGAACCCTATTGCTCGAATAGAGATTTTAGTATCCGCGCCAGATCCAGCCGCCACCAAAAATGCGGCTGCCTTCATTGGCATAGAAGACACAGGCCTGACCAGGGGAGACACCTTCCTCTGGGGTCAATAGCTCAACCTCGGCCTCGGTGTCCGATATAGGTCGGATGATCGCATCGCGCGGGGGGCGGGTCGACCGTACTTTGACCGACAAATGCCATTCCTTGCGAGACATGAAGGGCTCGTCGCCAAGCCAATTGATTTCACGAACTGGGATCGTACGGGTGGCCAGCAGTTCTTTTGGTCCGACAATTACCTGCTTTTTTTCTACATCTAGACGGACCACATAAAGTGGTTCGCTCAGCCCTCCGATCCCAAGACCACGGCGTTGACCAATGGTGTAGTGAATAACCCCGGTGTGTTGTCCAAGCACGCGGCCATCGTCATGAACGATTTCACCCGGCTCTGCGGCACCAGGGCGTAGCTTTTCGATCAGACCTGCATAGTTTCCATCCGGTACGAAGCAAATGTCCTGGCTATCAGGCTTGTCAGCTACGGCGAGCCCATACTGCTCCGCCATTTCACGGGTCGCATCTTTGCTGGCCAAATGACCCAGAGGGAATCGCAGAAACTCAAGCTGCTCAGGCGTGGTTGGGAACAGGAAGTAGCTTTGATCACGGTTGGCATCGACCGCAGAATGCAGTTCAGCGCCATGATCACCAACTTTTCGCTGGATGTAGTGACCGGTGGCCATACAGTCTGCTTCCAGGTCTTTTGCGGTTTGCAGAAGATCCTTGAACTTGATTCGCTCATTGCATCGAATGCAGGGAACAGGCGTTGCACCGGCCAAATAGCTGTCGGCGAACTCATCAATCACCGCATCCTTAAAAATGTTCTCATAATCTAGGACGTAATGGGGGAAGCCGCGTTCCTCGGCAACCCGGCGCGCGTCGTGAATATCGATGCCCGCACAACAGGCACCTTTTTTAGCCAGAGCTGCGCCGTGATCATAAAGCTGAAGGGTCACGCCAACCACATCATAGCCCTGATCAGCCAAGTATGCAGCGACAACAGAGCTATCGACACCACCAGACATGGCCACAACGACACGTGTTTCCGAAGGTGGTTTGGCAAAGCCAAGTGAATTGAGCGGGTGGGAATCATCCAGCGCCATAGGGCGACTCCTTGGATCATGGGGCAGACGTCGCAGAATATAGGAAAATCCTACAGACTCTCAAGGGCCATGGTTCACATATCATTAAGTCGTACCGGTCAAATCTGGAAAGGTACAAAGAGGGATACAGTAATGTTTTTGAAGAAAGTGGATGGTCCGCGGGCTGTGACCCTGCCGGACGGGACAACCATGACCCGGGCTGACCTGCCGCCAGAAACAACCACCCGCTGGGTTGCGTCTCGTAAGGCCGCGGTTGTGCGTGGTGTATTATATGGCTTGTTGCCTCAAAAAGAGGCAATGCAGAAATATGGGTTGAGTGAAGAAGAGTTTAGAAGTTGGGTCGCAGCAGTAGCGGACCATGGAGTTGACGCATTAAAGGCCACAGCGTTGAAAAAGTATCGACAGCCCTAGGCTCTGCCCCATATTAACCATTATGGTAACGGGGCGTTAACCTTTTTCCATCAAGGTTAACGCAATCTGAGGAAAAGAGTTAACAGGCGGAGACTACGACAATGCGTATCCTTTTGGTGGAAGACGATCCTACTACAGCAAAAAGCATTGAGCTGATGCTGACCCATGCGAATCTGAACGTCTATGTGACGGATCTGGGTGAAGAGGGTATCGACCTCGCAAAGCTCTATGACTACGACTTGATTTTGCTAGACCTGAACTTGCCGGATATGAATGGTCATGAAGTGCTGCGCCAGCTGCGCTTGTCCCGCATTGAAACACCAATCCTGATTCTGACCGGTGAAGATGACACTGAAAGCAAGATCAAGGGATTTGGCTTCGGTGCAGATGATTACATGACCAAGCCTTTCCATCGTGAAGAGCTGGTTGCACGTATCCACGCGATTATTCGCCGTTCCAAAGGTCACTCGCAGTCGATCATCAAAACCGGCAAAATTGCAGTCAACCTGGACGCCAAGACCGTTGATGTTGATGGCAAAGCTGTGCACCTGACCGGCAAAGAATACCAGATGCTTGAACTGCTGAGCCTGCGTAAAGGCACAACACTGACCAAGGAAATGTTCCTGAACCACCTGTATGGCGGCATGGATGAACCAGAGCTGAAAATCATCGACGTGTTCATTTGTAAACTTCGTAAGAAGTTGAGCAATGCAACAGACGGTGAAAACTATATCGAAACAGTTTGGGGCCGGGGCTATGTTCTGCGGGACCCGCAGGAAGATGTAATGACTGACGGGCCGCGCCTTGCCGTTGGTGCATAATTGCTAGCAAGATCACTGACCTATTATTGATTTGTAAGGCAGAACCACTTGGTTCTGCCTTTTTCTATGGCCTACTTAAACCCAAGCTTGGACTGAGCATCTGGACCTCGCCCCGCCCACAATCTATCAACAAGATTGCGAATGAACTGGGGGCGATCGTGACATCATCAAGCGACAACAAATCTGCTACAGAAAAAGATGCCCGGGCGGAGTTTCTGAAGCTTCAGGAAAAGCTGCAGTTGGCTGATCTTGCTTATCACCAGGATGACACTCCCACCATTTCGGATGCAGAGTACGACGCCGCCAAACGGCGATATCTGCAGTTGGCTGAACAAAACCCGGCATTTGCAGAGCTTGCGACTCACGTAGATAAGGTCGGCGCGCCAGCAGCGTCAGGCTTTTCAAAAATCACCCATGCGCAACGCATGCTTTCTTTGGGCAATGCCTTTGATGAACCGGATGTTCAGAATTTTGACCAGAGCATCCGACGCTATCTTGGCATCGACAACAGCGCGGCGCTTGTTTACTCGGCTGAACCCAAAATTGATGGGCTGTCACTGTCGCTGCGATATGAAAAAGGGATTTTTAAACAAGCTGCTACACGGGGAGATGGATCTGTTGGCGAGAACGTTACCGCCAATGCTCTGACCATATCGGATATTCCGCAGAACATAGAAGGCGCGCCTGACGTTTTGGAAGTTCGCGGCGAAGTTTATATGAGCCACGAAGACTTTGCTGCGTTAAACGAACGGCACAAAGAGCGGGGCGGGAAGACATTTGCCAACCCTCGAAATGCGGCCGCCGGATCGCTGCGTCAGCTTGATGCTGAAATTACCCGCGCGCGACCACTGCGGTTCTTTGCCTATAGTTGGGGTGAGCTATCTACTCCACTTGCAGGCACGCAGATGGAGGCCATTGCAAAGCTGGCTTCATTTGGCTTTCAAATTAATCCACTAACGCAACTATGTAAGACACCATCGGAGCTTGTTGAACACCACCATAAGATCGAGGTGCAGCGCGCCACACTGGGCTACGACATTGACGGCGTTGTCTACAAGGTCAATGATATTGCGCTGCAGCAACGGCTTGGCTTTCGCTCAACCACACCCCGATGGGCAATCGCGCACAAGTTCCCGGCCGAGCTGGCTTGGACCAGGATCGATGGAATTGACATTCAAGTTGGGCGCACAGGGGCGCTGAGCCCGGTTGCTCGACTGTCACCGGTCACGGTTGGTGGCGTGGTGGTGTCGAATGCGACTTTGCACAACGAAGACTACATTCAGGGCCGGGATTCCAAGGGCGAAGTGATCCGGGAAGGCAAAGACATAAGAATTGGTGACTGGGTTCAGGTTTACCGCGCCGGCGATGTGATACCCAAAGTGTCAGATGTGGATCTAACCAAACGGCCTGACGGAGCGGCTCCATTTTCTTTTCCTCACCTTTGTCCCGAGTGCAGTAGCCCGGCAGAGCGAGAAGAGGGTGACGCGGTTCGCTATTGTACGGGGGGGATGATTTGTCCGGCACAAGCGAAGGAAAAGCTTAAACATTTTGTCTCACGCAAAGCTTTCGATATCGAAGGGCTGGGCGCACGACAAATCGAAATGTTCTACGATGATGAGAACCTTGCAATTCGAGAACCAGCCGACATTTTCCGCTTAGCGCGGGTTGATCAGGGAAATCTGACCAAGCTGAAGAACCGTGCAGGCTGGGGAGATCAGAGTGCTGCAAACTTGTTTGCTGCAATCGAGGAAAAGCGGCGTATCGAATTTGGGCGTATGCTGTTTTCTCTGGGCATTCGCCATGTTGGTGAAACTGGCGCCAAGGATCTCGCTTTGCATTTCTTGACGTGGGACAGGCTGTTGCAAGCAGCAGATACCGCGCGCGCGGCTGCGCTGGCATGGCGCAAAGCTGATGAGGCCGAAGAGGCTGAGCGAGCCTTGGCCAGTACCGAAGGCAGGCGTGCAAAAATAAAAGAAACCAGAGACTTGGCAGTCAAAGCTAGCAATGTGCCCGATGCGGCCGGCACCGCTTGGGAGGATCTGGTGAGCATTGACGGTATTGGGGCTTCAGTTGCGCTTTCATTGACCGATGCCTTAGCAAATACCGAGGAACGCGCCGCAATCCTAAGGTTGGCGGGGGAACTTGAAATTGTTCCGGCCGAGGCCCCGTCAGCAGAAAGCCCTGTTGCGGGAATGACGGTTGTGTTCACAGGAACACTGGAAAAAATGACGCGTGCCGAGGCCAAGGCACGAGCCGAATCTTTGGGGGCCAAGGTGTCGGGCTCGGTTTCCAAAAAAACGGATATCCTGATTGCTGGCCCCGGCGCTGGTTCCAAGGCAAAGAAGGCGGCCGACTTGGGAGTGAAGACACTTGATGAGGATAGCTGGTTGGAGCTGATTAGTTAGATATGAGCGGGCGTCCAGAAATTCTGTTTCCACTGTTTTCCAGTCTCGATACTCTGCAAGGGGTTGGTCCTAAGACGGTTCAAAACTTCGTAAGTTTGAATGTAGAAACGCCGCGTGACCTATTGTTTTTGCTGCCATACTCTATTGTTGATCGGCGCCGTCGTGACACGATCAAAGGACTAGATTTTCCCACCACAGCAACGGTTGAGGTGACAATTGGAAAACATCGACCAGCCCGCAACCGGGGCGGGGCTTACCGAATTCATGTTGAAGACGCAGAGCTAGAGTTTCAGCTGGTCTTCTTTCATGGACGCAGCCGCTATCTCGAGGCTCAGTTGCCTGAGGGCGCGCGTCGCGTTGTATCTGGTAAAGTCGAACTGTTCGATGGCACTGCCCAGATGGTTCACCCCGACCATATGGTGCCACTTGATCAGGCCGCTGAAATTCCCGAATTCGAACCCGTTTACAGCCTGACCCAAGGCGTTACGCAGAAAACCGTATTCAAAGCAGCGCAAGGTGCATTGAGCCGTGCACCTGAATTGGTTGAGTGGATTGACCCTGCCCAAATGGTGAAAGAATCCTGGCCAAGTTGGCACGACGCCATCCAATCGGCCCATAATCCAACAAGCCTTGAAGAGCTGGACGCACATAGTCCAGCTCGGGCGCGGCTGGCCTATGACGAGTTGTTCGCGCACCAAATTACGCTGGCCCTCGCGCGGAACAAAGAGCGCAAGGCACGCGGTATTGTGAGTTTTGGTAATGGAGACTTGCAGTCGAAGGTGTTGAAAGCATTACCTTACCGACCAACAAATGCGCAGCAGCGTGCGATCACTGAGATCTCAGAGGATATGCAAACCGAGAAACGAATGAACCGGCTTTTGCAGGGGGATGTTGGCTCGGGCAAAACTCTTGTGGCGTTTATGGCATTGCTGGTTGCAGTCGAGGCAGGCGGCCAAGGTGTAATGATGGCGCCAACCGAGATCTTGGCGCGTCAACACCTGGATGGGCTAAAACCCTTGGCCGAAGAGGCCGGTGTTGTTTTGGAAATCATGACAGGGCGCGACAAAGGCAGCGAACGCAAAGCCAAGTTGGCCGCGCTAGCGCGTGGAGACATTCAAATCCTGGTAGGGACACATGCCGTTTTCCAATCCGATGTGAAGTTCGCGGATTTGCGGTTGGCTATCGTTGATGAACAGCACCGGTTTGGCGTCCGACAGCGGATGGAGTTGGCAGAAAAAGGCAAGGGTGCTGATGTACTTGTGATGACCGCGACACCAATCCCGCGCTCACTAGCTTTGTCGCAATACGGCGATATGGATGTTTCGGTTCTGGATGAAAAACCGGCTGGTCGTAAACCGGTGAAAACGGCTGTGACAAGCACTGAGAGAATGGACGAGGTTGTCAATCATTTGCGCAAAGCAATTGAAGAGGGGCGACAGTGCTATTGGGTTTGCCCACTGGTCGAAGAATCTGAGGTGTCTGACCTAACGGCTGCCGAGGAACGGTTCAAACGCTTGCGTGCGGTCTTGGGGGACGAGTCTGTTGGTTTGGTCCATGGCCAGATGCCTGCTGCCGAGAAAGATGCCGCCATGGCCGCTTTCCAGTCTGGAAAGACATCTGTTCTCGTCGCCACAACGGTTATCGAAGTCGGGGTGAATGTACCCAACGCAACGATCATGGTCATTGAACGGGCCGAAACATTTGGTCTCGCGCAGCTGCACCAGCTTCGAGGCAGGGTGGGTCGCGGTAGCCAAGAATCAACGTGCTTGTTGATGTACCAAGCACCTCTGAGTGAAGGCGGGCGCAAGAGATTAGAAGTTCTAAGGGACACCGAAGACGGTTTTGTGATATCTGAGACTGATCTACAGATGCGGGGGGCAGGGGATGTCATCGGCACCGCTCAATCAGGGTTGCCCCGGTTCCAGATTGCAGATCTCGAACGCCAGTCTGGATTGATGGCTGTGGCTCAGAGTGACGCTCGGGCGTTATTGGCAACAGATCCAAATTTGTCCAGCCCGCGCGGACAAGCTGCGCGTGTTCTCCTTTGGCTCATGCGCCAAGATCAGGCAATTCGTTTAATATCAGTGGGTTAAGTTGGTTTTGGGTCAAGTTCCCTGCCGATGTTCTCTTTTGTTCTCAAAAAGTTCTTTACATGTGTTCTGTAAAATGAGAACAAAGGGTCAACAGAAGCGCCAGAGAGCGTGACCAACAGAACAACGACAGACCGGAGGACCGAGTTATGATTGAACAAATCAAGAACACATTTCACTATTCGCCAGCAAACCTGATCCAGGATGCTGCTGGTGCCGCCGCATTGATTGTGATGCTGGTTGTCGCGCTTCACCTGCCTGGCTTGATCTAGGCCACACACATACCGTTTGCGCTTTTTTGTGCCAGTTGTGCCTGCATCCTGTCCCAAGTGATTTCGGAGTTCACTGCCTGTTCGTCCTCCGGAGCTGGATCTGCCTCATGATCCTCAAGTCGCAACTGGATCCCGCACAAAAATGCGTCTTGCCGCCGCCATCTGCCCAGATGTGCGGCGGCCTTTTATTTGCTGACAACTAAGTTTTGACAACGCACTACGTTATCAAAACTGTGCTTAGGCGCAGCTTTCCTGTGGAATTTGTTGCATTGCTTCCAGCGTTGCTTCGAGAGCGAGCAAGATCGAAGCATGCCTGTTCTTATACTCGCGCGCCGGAATCAGAACTTCCAGACCATCAAACGGGGAGTCAGGAACTGGGCCTTCGGCAGTCAGCATCATTTTCAGCTGATCACGGGCGGTGCATATTTCCTGTTCTGTGCGACCAACCACTGCAGAGCCAACAACCGATGCAGATGCCTGGCCCAAGGCGCAGGCTTTAACATCCTGGCCAAATTCGGCAATTTTCCCATCTTTCAGACGCAGATCAACGGTCACTGTCGAACCACAAAGTGGGGCGCGTTTCTTGACTGTGACGTCAGGCGCGTCCAGCCGGTCAAGATGTGGAATGTCCGCCGCCAATGAGAGAATGCGCGAGGAATAGAGTTTGATCAGATCATTTTCACCGGACATGTGTGTTCCTTGGGCTTTCCCTGAGACTTGGTTCTCAATACATAGGGTGTGAAATTCCAGATGCAAAAGGTTTTTGTCATGTCGTTTGATCCCGCAACCTTGACCTACAATGAGGCCGGTCTAATTCCCTGCGTTGCACAAGACGAAGCAAGCGGTGAAGTGCTAATGATGGCATGGATGAATGCTGAATCCGTGTCGCGGACATTGGAAACTGGTAAGGTGACTTACTGGTCGCGGTCTCGCCAGTCCTTTTGGATCAAAGGGGAGAGCTCGGGGCACGTTCAGAAACTGATAGATCTGCGCGTTGATTGCGACAGAGACTGTTTGTTGGCGGTGGTACAGCAAACTGGACCAGCCTGTCATACCAATCGAAGAAGCTGTTTTTACACCGCGGTACGCGATGGTGCCGAAGTGGAACTGATGCAACCTCTGGATTGAGTGACTTTGTAGTGCTTAGGTGCTGCGTGCACCTATAATCCAACCATTCTTCGAATGTCGTCTGGGGTGGCCCCTTCGTCACGATACTTAGAAATGGCACGAGCATCATCTCGCTTGGCCAGGCGTTTGCCATTTTCGTCGCGGATTAAGCGGTGGTGGTGGTAGTTCGGCTGGTGCCAATAATACTGTATTTCATCATCTAGCAGATGGCCGACTAGGAGATGGATCATGGTTGCCTCTAACAGATCTTTCCCGCGGACGACGTGTGTCACACCTTGCTCTTGGTCATCAACAACTACCGCCAAGTGATAAGCCGCCCCCATATTCTTACGACTTACGACGACATCGCCAATCCCTGCTAGCATCATTTCAGGTGTGAATTCATAAGATTGCTTATGTGGGTCTGCACTCGGTCCATATTCACCAAAATATGCATATCGTGTTTTTTCGACGGCGCGTGGCGGCAAAAACAAATATGTATTCCGAAAGCTGTACTCTATTGCCCTGGCCATATCCAACCTGAGTGTTGCATTCGCAGGGCGCGGGGTCACAAGGGGATGGCTCGGCCTATTTGAGTGGCGACAAGTGCCTGGGTAAATTAGACCGTCTGGACCGTATTGTACTTGGCCCTCTTGTGGAGCCGATTGCGCCTCCCGAATGTCGCGCCGAGAACACGTGCATTCAAATAGCAATCCTTTGCTCCACAAAATGTCGAGGGCCAGATCATATTGTGACTGGCAATGGGATTGCTTGCGACAAGGCTCGGGCCAATAAAGTCCAAGCCAGCTTAAATCGTCGTAAATCTGATCTTCCCAATGATTTCGCGCTCGTGACTGGTCAAGATCGTCGATCCTCAGTAAAAACTCGCCGCCCTCTGCCTTTGCCAAATCGTGGGCAAGCATGGCAGAGTAGGCGTGGCCAAGATGCAGCGGGCCAGTTGGCGATGGGGCAAACCGGGTTACAAACTTCACGAGGCACGGATCCTTTTGAATTTCTTAAGAGAAGCTCTCAAGCCATTCTGACCATACAGTTTTTGCCCGATCCGTATAGGCCTTGTAACGATCTTTGCGCCCGCGCCGTCCGCCTTTCAATCCCTCAACTGGTTGGAAAAGGCCAAAGTTGACGTTCATCGGCTGGAAAGTCTTGGCCTCGGCGCCGCCGGTGATGTGATGGATCAATGCACCCATCGCGCTGTCTTGCGGAACGTCTGGCAGGGTATTACCCTGGATCTCAGCCGCTGCCATTCGGCCGGCCAGCAAGCCCATGGCAGCACTTTCCACATAGCCCTCAACACCGGTGATCTGGCCAGCAAAACGCAGGTGAGGTTTTGATTTCAACCGCATCTGGGAATCCAACAGAGTTGGTGAGTTCAAAAACGTGTTGCGATGAATACCGCCCAGTCGTGCGAACTGCGCATCTTCAAGCCCGGGGATCATCCGCAAGACCTGGGTTTGCGCGCCATATTTCATCTTGGTCTGGAAACCGACGATGTTGAACAGGGTACCCAGTTTGTTGTCACGACGTAGTTGGACCACGGCATAAGCCTTATCTTCTGGCTTATGCGCGTTGGTCAGTCCAACGGGCTTCATTGGGCCAAATCGCAGGGTTTCACGACCGCGCTCGGCCATGACCTCGATTGGCAGACAGCCATCAAAGTAGCCCGCGGTTTCACCTTCGTGGAACTCGGTCTTTTCAGCGGCCAGTAGCGCATCAATAAACGCTTCGTATTGTTCCTTGGTCATTGGGCAGTTGAGATAGGCGGTGCGCTCTTCCTCGGTCTCGCCCTTGTCATAGCGCGATTGCATCCAGGCCTGCGACATGTCGATGCTTTCGGCATAGATGATGGGGGCGATTGCATCGAAAAAGGCTAGCGCCTCGGCTCCGGTTTCATTTTGAATGGCCTGTCCCAAAGTCGAAGAAGTCAGCGGACCGGTCGCAAAAATCCAATGACCTTCGTCCGGCAGCTCTGTAATTTCATCATACGAGACCGAAATATTAGCATGGGAAAGCAGGGTATCGTTGACCGCCTGTGCAAACGGCTCCCGATCTACGGCCAGTGCGCCACCAGCGGGTAGCCGGTGTTTATCTGCCGTTGCCATGATCAACCCGTTGGCCGCGCGCATCTCCCAATGCAGCAGACCAACGGCGTTTTGCTCATGATCGTCCGAACGAAATGAATTCGAGCAGACCATCTCACCCAGGTTACCGGTCTGGTGGGCAAAGGTTTCCACTTTGGGGCGCATCTCGTGGATTACCACTTGGACGCCCATGTTTGCCGCCTGCCAGGCAGCTTCGGACCCGGCCATGCCGCCGCCCACGATATGCAATGTCTGTGTCATGGCTGCGACATAGGGCAGGGGAAGGCTTGGCGCAATACTGGGCTTGGTGAAACGCAACAAAACAAACATGATCGAACTTCACAGTCAGCGTTAAGCCGATCATTTAGAGGTGTTTCAGAGTGGGGAATTTGGGGTCGCCGCTGCGGGAATGTCGAACCGGGGAGAGATCCGGTTTGGAGGGACCTTCCACAGGCGGCGACCCAAATTGTGACCGGGCTATTTGCCCTGCCCAATCCTTGCCATGTTCTTGCCTTCTTTGAAAGGCTCGATATGGAAACAATGCGCACCAAATCGTAAACAAAGACTAAAATTTTCAAGAAATCTTATTTTTTCTGCCAGTTAGGTGCGCGTTTCTCGGTGAACGCCGTCATGCCCTCGATGGTGTCGCGGTACAAAAGGTTCTCGACAATGACATCACTGGTGTATTCATAGGCCTGATCCATTGGCATCTGCAGTTGTTCGTAAAACGCTTTCTTGCCGATTCTGACGGCCGCGCCCAATTTACTGGCGATGGTATCAGCCAGTTTGTTCGTTTCCGCTTCCAGGCTGTCTACGGGCACTGCGTGATTAATCAGTCCCATTTCGACGGCGCGAGCGGCCGTTATGAATTTTCCCGTCGTCAGCATTTCCAGCGCATGTTTTCGCGGTATGTTGCGGCTCAGGGCGACCATTGGGGTCGAGCAGAACAATCCGATATCAACACCGTTCACTCCAAGCTTTGAATCCTCGTCGGCCATCGCCAGATCACACGAGGCTACCAATTGGCAGCCGGCAGCTGTGGCGATGCCGTGAACCCGGGCAATAACAACTTGCGGCAGGGACTGAATACCCATCATCACATTGGTGCAGCGTGAAAACAGATCTTGGAAGTATTCCTTGCCGCCGTCGTCTGAGCTGCGCGCACTGTTCATTTGCTTGATGTCGTGACCAGCGCAAAACGCCTTGCCGCTGCCCGAGAGTATGACAACCTTGATCGAGCTGTCATGTCTGAGCTCATCGATCTGTGCCTGCAGCGCAGCAAGCATTTCATCGGACAGTGCGTTAAGTTTTTGGGGGGCATTCATTTCCAGTTGGGCAATGGCCCCCGTGTCGTAACGTCGTAGAATTGTCATCTTGCTCTCCTGTACGTGCTTGCCCAACCTTAGGCGGTGCAAAAGGGGGAGAAAAGCATGGCCTTGCAAATGGACGCGGCGGAATTGATGGAGTTTCTGGATCAGGTGTTTCCGCAGGTCCGCGAAGATTTCGAAGTTGATGCGCTTGCAGAGAGTGAGCTGACAATGCGTTTGCGTGTTCAAGATAAGCACTTACGCCCCGGAGGAACTGTATCGGGGCCTTCCATGTTTGCGCTTGCCGATTGCTCTGCTTACGCCATGGTTTTGGCACGGATTGGACGGCAAGCATTGGCCGTTACCACCAGTTGTTCGATGGACTTCATGAACAAACCCTCTGCAAATGCTGACCTGTCTGCACATTGTTCGCTGCTAAAACTAGGCAGGTCATTGGCTGTTTGTGATATTCTGATCTACTCGGTTGGGAGTGAAGCCCCGGTGGCACGGGCAAGTATGACCTATTCAATCCCTCCCAAGAGATAGCAATTGAGCTGCTTGTTTGACGTGGAATTGTACCAATAATTGTATGGTGTTTTGATCGTGGTATTAGGCTTGGCGACATAAAAAAGGCCGGGGTTTCCCCCGGCCTGACAGTGGTCCTGGCTTCTGGGGGTCAGGGGCGCCAGAACGGAAGAGTCGCTTGATAATGAGCTTCGGCGCGGCTGAGCCCGATGTCGTTGAGCTGAGCGGGTGAAAGGTTAAGCAGGTGCTTGCGCGTGCGTTTTCGCATGTTCCATTTGGTTACAAGCACCGCAAATACAACCGCCCATTGTGCCATAACTGGCAGAGCCTGACGGCTATTCAAGAAAGACATGTTAGATTGAGTTAGTTGAGCGTGCTGTACCATATTGAGCTCCATTATTGTGTTGATACAATGTGTACCATTGTGTTACGTTTTACGGGTACAATTGGTTTCAGTGGCTGTCTATGGAAGGATTGTAATGGGTACAATTTGGCCGAAGGATTTTGGGGGTACAAAAGGCCCCAAGTATAAAAAGCTAGCAGAAACAATCCGATCTGCGATTGATCGCGAGGATCTTGTAGTTGGCACAAAGTTGCCACCTGTTCGTGAATTGTCTTATGAGCTGGGTATTACACCCGGGACAGTTGCACGCGCCTATACGATTCTCACTGATGAGGGTGTGCTGCAGGCCGAGGTTGGGCGAGGTACATATGTCGCCAGTAAACAAAAACCGGTCTTGGATGATGTTTGGGCGCGTCAGCTCCATGTGCACGAGATAAATAATCCAGAACACGTAAGCCTCTTTAGCCCGCGAATTGTTGATGTGGGGCAGGTCGAGGCTATTCGAAGAGCCCTACGACAGGTCGCCGCCGGGCCGGACTTGTCATTTTTAAGCTACCCGACCCGGAGTGCTTACCAGCCTGTGCGGGAAGCAGTGGTGGGTTGGTTGTCTGACTTGCCAATTGGTAGTCTGGGCGAGCAGGATGTAGTTCTCACCCATGGTGGGCAAAGTGGTCTGATGGTCGTAATGCAGGCTTTGCTAAAGGGCGAGCGGCCAACGATATTGGTTGAGGACCTTTCTTATGCAGGGTTTCGTCGCGCGGCTGAATTGCTCCGTGCTCGGGTGGTTGGTATCGAGATGGACGACTATGGAATTGTACCTGACGCACTAGACAAGGCGGCCCGAAAAACCGGTGCTGTGATGCTATGTACCAGCCCGGAAGTCCATAACCCAACGGGGCTGTTCACGCCACTAGAACGACGACAGGAGATCGTTGAGGTTGCGCGTCGCCACGGCATTCAGATCATTGAAGACGATTGTTACCGCATGGGCGATGCTCGTGCTCCAAGCTATCGAGCGCTAGCGCCAGAATTGGGCTGGCACGTAAGTTCAGTCTCTAAATCCTTGACGCCGTCGTTGCGGGTTGGTTTTGCGTTGGCCCCACAGGGGCAGGGGCCTCACTTGCGGCGGGTGGCAGAGCATGGGTATTTTGGCCTTGCCCAACCCCTTGCTGGCGTGACCGGAATTCTTCTTGGCGACCCAAATACCAAAAAACTTGTTCGGGAGGTGCAAAAGGAAATGGCGCGTTATGTGCGTGTGGCCGTAAACACGTTAGGTGGCTTTGATCTGACCTGGGATGATCAGGTTCCGTTTGTGTGGCTGCGTCTTCCCTCAGGATGGCGATCAGCAGCCTTTACCCGCGCAGCCGAGGCAAAGGGAGTGCAGATCCGCTCAGCTGATGAATTTGCATTGCGTGATGGTCGTGCCCCAAACGCTGTTCGCATTGCAGTGAACGGACATGTGCCCCTTTCTGTTTTCGAGGATGCAATGCTGCGGCTAAGATCGTTGCTGGACAATCCGCCAGAACAAATAAGTGTTTGATGTCAATTGGGCCGACCCTCAAAGAGGGAGAGCCCGCCCAAGACGTATTAGTTTTCTGGTTCTTCTAGCGGAATCCATACCGACAGGTTGTTAGACCCATAAGACCAATTGTCTTTTGAGGCAGCAACACCAGCCGTAACAGCCGCGGCAATCAGTCCAGCTGGTGAGGCACCACCTACGATGACACCATCTAGTGTTGGTGTTATACCAAACTTGCTGGTCAAATCGCCCGCAGCGCAATTGATCCGCAATTGTGTCGGTTTTCCGTTGAACTTGGGCAGGCGGACAACAGCGGGGGTCACAAACTCAGCAGACAACTCAGCTGAGTCAACTTTACAGCGTGCGCCTACGATTTCTTTGCGTCCCGGAACATAAACGCGACCATTTTGTTCGGTGTTGATTTTATCCGCTTCGTCAATATCAGCAACATATGTGCGCACTATGGGTTCAGAAAAGCCGACAACTCTGTCCTGTGTCAGGGCTGCGTGCTTAAAGCTCATGTTCACAGGAGGTGCGGTGACAGGTGCAAATTGTGAGCAGCTTGCTAATGAAAAAATGAATGCAAAAGCGGTATACTTAGATATCTTCAAGGGGTTCTCCTAGCTCAAATAAGTGGCGTGACCATATGGAAAGGGAAGGGAGCAGCAACTTGTGCTTGTTAGGGGGGGATGTGTTTATTCTCTAGTGTTGCGAAATTGCGCAAAGTCGCTGCCCTAATTGGTGGGGTAATATCATACCTATTTTTTAACGCGTTGAAAACAAGCAATTAAAACTCAGTTGTTGTTGTTGACTGGTGTGAGGGTTCGCCGTAAATACCGTCCATAGAATTCGAGTGCCGGTGTTATATCGGTGCTCCTCACGTCAAACAGGATTTACCTGCTATGAAAACCTTCTCTGCTACCCCGGCAGATATCGAGAAGAAATGGATCATCATCGACGCCGAAGGCGTGGTGCTGGGCCGTCTTGCCTCGATTGTTGCCATGCGTCTGCGCGGCAAGCACAAGCCATCGTTCACACCGAACATGGACACTGGCGATAACGTCATCATCATCAACGCCGATAAGGTACAGATGACTGGCAAAAAGCGCGAAGAAAACTTCTACTGGCACACCGGTCACCCGGGTGGCATCAAGTCGCGCACCAAACAGCAAATCCTCGAGGGCAAGCACCCCGAGCGCGTCATGATCCAAGCGGTCAAGCGCATGCTGCCAGGTAACAAGCTTAGCCGTCAGATCATGACCAACCTGCGTGTCTACGCTGGTGCCGAGCATCCACATGAGGCGCAAAGCCCCGAAGTTCTGGACGTAAAGTCCATGAACAAGAAAAACACCCGGAGCTAATGTAGATGTCTGATCAGATTAACACTCTCGAAGAGCTGAGCGCCGTTGCTGGTGTAGAAGCTGTGGCTGAAGACATCATCGCACGTGAGCCTGTGCGTGATGAGCTGGGCCGTGCATATGCAACTGGCAAACGTAAAGACGCTGTTGCTCGCGTTTGGATCAAGCCGGGTTCCGGTAAGGTCACAGTAAACGGTCGTGAACTGAACGTGTACTTTGCTCGTCCGGTTCTGCAGATGATCCTGCGCCAGCCGTTCCAGGTTTCTGGCACCGAAGACCAGTTTGACGTCTATGCGACAGTCAAAGGCGGCGGCCTGTCCGGGCAAGCCGGTGCGGTCAAGCATGGTGTTTCCAAAGCTCTGCAGCTGTACGATCCCAGCCTGCGTGGCGCTCTGAAAGCTGCTGGCTTCCTGACCCGTGACTCGCGCGTTGTTGAGCGTAAGAAATACGGTAAGGCCAAAGCCCGTAAGAGCTTCCAGTTCTCGAAGCGCTAAGTTTCGATTACACAGTATTGAAAAGGCCGCGCAAGTTGCGCGGCCTTTTTGTTTGCTTAGCCATTTTTCAAATGGCTAAGGTGATCATTTGGGTCTGCTTGGAAATCAGTCTTTGATGTACCAGTCATCAAACCGCGATACCGAGGTAAGAACCCGTGAGTAGCCCTTGGATGTCAGCAGGCTGTGAATATCTTCTCGTTGCGGCGCATGATTGTGCTCAACCGAAAGCACGCCAAACGATCTTTTCTCAAAATCAAAAGCGTTGAGAATGTCAAACTCACTGCCCTCAGTATCGATTGATGCATAGTCAATCACAGCAGGTGCATTGTGTTCATCAAGCAGATCGTTGAGTGAAATGGTTTCTACGTCATATTGCTGACCGCGTAGCTTTCGGCTTGGCTTGACGAATGTAGAGATCGCCGAGTTTTCTCCGCGCGGGGCTTCGGTGAACTGCAAACGTTCTCCGCTCGCTTTCCATACGCAGCGCGTGTCGATGGTGCAGTTTCGATTGGCGCGCAGATCTTCGTGCCAGCCACGTGCAGGTTCCGCCAAGATCCCGGTCCAGTTAAACTTGTTCTCCATCAGCCAAGTATTATTCAGCTCCACCCCATCGGTGGCACCAAATTCCAGAAAGAAACCATTCTGTTTGAAATCAGTCTGTGCCAGTGCAAACAGGTCCTGTCGAAGCTGTGAGCGCGAATTGTCTAGATGATCGATGCAAGCGTTGCGTTTGTCGGCAGGCATTGCTTTGATGAATTGCAGATCATAATAGCCGCGTTCGCGCTGTTTCAATTCAACCAGGCGATCTTTGCGTGTGATCGTAGTGTTTGACAGAATATTTGACACAGTTTGACTGACCTTTTTTGAGAACCTGTACTCTTCTTGTTACTCGCGTGATCCAGATGCCGCAAGTCTATGTCATCTGCCTAAATGGGCCAACGCAGCTATAGAGACGCGCTAATCTCTGTCGATCAGACCAAGACCGCGTAGATAAATGCCGATTCCGCTCTCTAACAAATCTTCGGGTGGAAACGGCGAAGCAGTGCCTGGCCCGTTGCGAGCGTAGAGTTCAACCACTCCGTGACTAAGAGCAAGGATATGGGCAGAAAACATAGAGGCGGGGGGGCGTTTTTCTATTGGGATGTGTTCGCATAGATCGCTTGCAGCGCGCTCTAATACACCGCGTGCACGTGCTGCGGCGTCGGCAAGTTCGGGGGTGCGATTAACCGAAATACCGCTTTCGAACATAGATATGTAGTGGCCTGGGTGTTTGCGCGCAAAAGCCAGATAGGCTCGTCCCGTAGACTCAAATGCCGCTAGCGCTGAGGGCTGACCCTTGTCATAGGCAAACTGCATCAGGTCAGCGAACATGGAAAAGCCTTGCCGCGCGGCCTCTGCAATCAGGTCTTCACGCCCCTCA
Source organism: Parasedimentitalea nitratireducens (assembly GCF_057444295.1). Classification (NCBI taxonomy): domain Bacteria; kingdom Pseudomonadati; phylum Pseudomonadota; class Alphaproteobacteria; order Rhodobacterales; family Paracoccaceae; genus Parasedimentitalea; species Parasedimentitalea nitratireducens. Next base: position 84,270 of record NZ_JBYAXC010000002.1, read on the forward strand.
AAATGGCGGTATACGGCTGCGGGGGTTACGCCCGCCTGTTTCGCGGCCTCAGACAGGGTAAACCCGGTAGGCCCCTTTACCTCAATAAGCCGCAACGCAGACTCAACAAGCGCCTGGCGTAGGTTTCCGTGATGATATCCGCGTTTAGGCATTCCAAATTCCCAGTCCGCCACAAATGGCACGATCTGGTGCTCCAATGGCTTCGATGTCTTTGTTGGCATAATCTAGCGCGTGCAGAACATGTTGGATTGCCACAAGGCGTGCCCGTCTTTTGTCTTCAGAGCGCACAACCGTCCAAGGGGCAACATCACTGTGGCTGCGCCTGAGTGTTTCTTCGATTGCGTCCGTATACGTGTCCCAATGCTCAAGACCCTTGATGTCGATAGAGCTAAGTTTCCACTGTTTTAATGGGTCCTGTTCCCGTTTCAGAAAACGCTGAAGTTGTTCGGCCCTTCCGACGTTTAGCCAGAATTTGAACAGCTTAACGCCGTCATCAACCAAAGCCTGTTCAAAACCGCCCACTTGGCGAAAGAAGCGTTCCCTTTGATCATCGCTGCAAAAACCAAAAACTTTTTCTACCACGCCGCGGTTGTACCAGCTGCGATCAAAGAACGTGATTTCTCCGCCTGACGGGAGGTGGCTGATATAACGTTGAAAATACCATTGGGATTGTTCTGCTTTAGACGGTTTGGCCAAGGCAACCACACGGGCGCCGCGAGGGTTAAGGTTCTCACGGAACCGTTTGATTGTGCCGCCTTTTCCAGCTGCATCGCGCCCTTCGAACAAGATTGCGACACGCTGGCCAGATTGCTTAACCCAGGCCTGAGCTTTCATCAGCTCGACTTGAAGTTTGGCCATCTCTTTTTCATAGGCCTTGCGCTTCAGCTGGTCCTTATGCGGGTAGGACTGGTCAAGAATTTCATTTCTTTTAGCGTCAAGGACCAGTTGTCGAATTTCATCAGGAGCAGCGTCCTCAAAATAGGCACTAATCGCACCATTAAATGGCAGTTGCATTGTGAAACCCTTCCTATCCTCAACCTGTTATATGGTACTTGGATAGGGAATGTGAATCGTTTTAACGAAAATAACAGCAGCAAAGCAAACGATTGGATCGCTTATTGCTAAGCCGTCGCGCCTAAGTGCGACGATTGATAGAATGATCATCCTGTTTAGGTTGGGGGCCATCAGAGATCAGGAATTCAAAACGTCGGTTGAACAGTTTGCCTGCGAAATTTGTTGCTTTGGTGCACCAGTCTAAAGCCCGGGCCTTACAGCAACAAAACCTGCGTACCTACCTTCACCAATTCGTACAGCTCCTCGACATGCTGATTGTAAAGACCAATGCATCCGGATGAGCTTTGCCGCCCGATCTTACGGGTGTCATGGGTGCCGTGCACTAGATAAGCAGGCCAGGTCAGATACATGGCACGGGTGCCCAGTGGGTTTCCAGGGCCGCCCTCCAAGCGTTGTGGCAGTGTGGGGTCGCGTTCGCGCATAGAGGCAGTGGGTGTCCAGCTGGGATTTTTGGCCTTGCGCACAACAGATGTATAACCACGTTTGGTTAGCTCTTCGGTTAACGGCACTGATGAAGGGAACAGGCGATAGGTCTCTTCGTTCTCACCCCAGTAGTGCAGGGCACGGCTGTTGATGTCAGCCAACAGGCAGCCCACACCAAGTGTATCAAAATGATCCTGCCAACGTTGTTTATGAAAGGCCGAAATATTGCGTTGAACGGGTGGTTCATCACTTGCTGGGCGTTCCTCTAGCGGAAACGCATCCGTTGACTGTGCGCGCAAAAACGTGGGCGCTGCCATAAGGGATGCTGCGCCAAGCAGGGCGTTGCGGCGGGTGAGATTTTGCTTGGACATTCTGTCTCCGGTAGGGCTGGTATGACGGTTCAGGCGTTCCGGTGAACATAAGAAATTGAAGCTGCTTTGACAGTGAGCTGTCGCACACATCCGTGTGAATAACGCAGTTGTGTGGTTCCAGTATGGGAAGGTTTTGGGGGCTGATGTGTGCAAAAAAAAAGAATGGCCGCAGATTTATCGGCGGCCATTCAGAACTTTCTTTAGTGCGGGGCTTATTCCATCACAGGGATCGAGAACTCGCCGCCTTCTTTGATGCCCGAAGGCCAACGTGCAGTCACAGTTTTGGTGCGTGTGTAGAACTTGAACGCATCCGGGCCGTGCTGGTTCAGGTCACCAAAGGCAGATTTCTTCCAGCCACCAAAGGTATGATAGGCCAAAGGAACAGGAATTGGTACGTTAATGCCGACCATGCCGATGTTGATCCGGTTGGCAAAGTCACGGGCGGTGTCGCCATCGCGGGTATAGATCGCGGTTCCGTTGCCGTACTCGTGGCTGATCGCCAGCTGGATCGCTTCCTCATAGGTTTCTGTGCGGACTGTTGTCAGAACCGGACCAAAGATCTCTTTTTTGTAGATATCCATGTCGGGTGTGACGTTGTCGAACAGGTGCGGGCCAACAAAGAAGCCGTCCTCGTAACCCTGCAGCGAGAAGTCGCGACCATCCACAACCAGATCAGCGCCTTGATCAACACCGGTCTGAACCAGGCTCAGGATGTTGTCCTTGGCGGCGCTGGTCACAACCGGGCCGTAATCGACGTCGTTGCCGGATGTGTAAGGGCCAACTTTCAGGCTCTCGATGCGAGGAACCAGCTTTTCGATCAGCTTGTCAGCTGTTTCCTGACCAACAGGAACCGCAACCGAGATCGCCATGCAGCGTTCGCCAGCCGCACCGTAGCCAGCACCGATCAGTGCGTCGGCTGCCTGATCCAGGTCAGCGTCGGGCATGATAATCATGTGGTTCTTAGCGCCACCAAAGCACTGAACGCGCTTACCCTGGGAACAACCTGTGCCATAGATGTACTCGGCAATCGGGGTCGAGCCAACAAAGCCCACCGACTGAACAACGTCGTTGTACAGGATCGCATCAACCGCTTCTTTGTCGCCGTTGACCACCTGAATGATGCCTTTTGGCAGGCCTGCTTCCTCCAGCAATTCAGCCAGCATCAGCGGAACCGAAGGTGCGCGCTCGGATGGTTTCAGGATGAACGCGTTGCCACAGACGATGGCTGGGGCAAACATCCACATTGGGATCATCGCTGGGAAGTTGAACGGGGTGATACCCGCAGAGACACCCAACGCCTGGCGCATGGAGTACATGTCAATGCCGGGGCCTGCGCTGTCGGTGAAGTCACCTTTCAGCATCTGTGGTGCACCAATGCAGTACTCAACCACTTCCAAGCCGCGCTGTACGTCGCCTTTTGCATCCGGGATGGTTTTACCATGCTCGCGGCTCAGGGCCTCGGCCAGCTTGTCCATGTCGCGGTTCAGCAACGATACATATTTCATCATCACGCGGGCGCGACGCTGAGGATTGACGGCTTCCCATGCAGGCTGTGCAGCTTTGGCAACCGCTACGGCTGTTTCCAACTCGCCTTTGGTGGCCAAAGGCACCTTGGCCTGTACTTCGCCCGTTGCAGGATTAAATACATCCGCAAAGCGACCGGATGTGCCTTTGACGTGTTCGCCATTGATGTAATGGGTCAGTTCTTGCATGGGATCCTCCTATTTTCAGTTGTTGGCATCATAGGCTTGCAAAAATCGTCGGAAAAGAGGAAAGATTTCAAACAGGTTTTGCAAGAACGCAAGACGTCTACAGAAGTGGAGCCGAGACAGCAGCATGAAGAGTATGGAACCGCAGTGGGACGATATGAAGGTTTTTCTGGCCGTGGCACGCGAAGCGAGCCTGTCAGGTGCAGGGCGGATACTCAAGATGGATCCGGCGACAGTAGGCCGCAGGATTGCGCGGTTCGAAGGCGCGCTTGATACACCACTCTTTGTAAAGTCCCCTCAGGGCTATGCACTAAGCGCGGCGGGAGATCGTCTATTGGTTCATGCCGAGTCTGCTGAGCAGGCAATGCGTGCCGCCAAAGAGGCCTTGACGGGGCCCAGTGAAACGCTGTCAGGCCAGATCCGAGTGGGAGCGCCAGATGGCAGTGCTAACTACCTGCTCCCTCAGGTCTGTGCCCGGATCAGCGTCGATAACCCTGACCTTGATATTCAAATTGTTGCCCTGCCGCGCGTTATCAATCTCTCCCGTCGCGAAGCCGATATGGCCATTACGGTTAGCGCACCAACCGGCCCGCAACTAAAAGTCGAGAAAATCTGCGACTACCGCTTGCACCTGGCTGCGTCTCGGCATTTTTTGCGTGAGTCCCCAGAGATTAACAGCATAGATGATCTTAAGAATCACCGCATGATAGGCTACATTTCAGACATGATTTTCGATCGTGAATTGGATTATTTGAATGATCTGGGAATTGAGCGAATTGCCTTGGCCTCTAATTCTGTTTCTGTTCAGCTTAAACTGGTTTCGCAGGGGACCGGGCTATGCGTTGCCCATGACTTCACCCTGCCGTTTCACCGCTCACTCAGAAAGGTTCTGTCAGACCAAATCAGCCTGACCCGTAGTTTCTATCTTGTGCGACATCAAGGTGACCTGCGGAGCGAACGTTTAAACCGATTTGCAAATGCTCTCAGCAAGGGCATCAACGATGAGGTGGCACGGTTGGAAGGCCTGACTTGACTTGTTGGGATATTGCGGCAACCCTTGGAAATACGAAATAAAATTTCAGAAGGAGCGCAGATGCTAGTTCAATTGATTCTGAAGTCCAAAGACAGCACTGGGGTGGTTACCATATCACCCGAGGCCAGTATTTCAGAGGCCACCAAGCTGTTGTCGGACCGCCGGATCGGCACCGTGGTTGTGTCAGCAGACGGTGAGCATGCTGATGGTATTTTGTCGGAACGCGATATTGTACGCGAGTTAGCCAAATCAGGTGGCGGATGTTTGGACAAACCGGTTAGCGAATATATGACCCGTAAACTGGTGACTTGCACCAGTCATGACAATGTGGGGCAGATCCTGCAGAAGATGACTGATGGGCGTTTTCGCCATATGCCAGTGGTTGAAGACGACAAGCTGATAGGCTTGGTCAGTCTAGGCGACGTGGTCAAGGCGCAGCTATCACAAGTGGCGATGGAGAAAGACGCGTTGCAGGATATGATCATGGGGCATTAAGTCCCCATCGTCACATCAGTATTTTCCCCCTCTTGCGCTGCGCACTGCAAATGTGTTTGCGTGCGCAGCAACTTAGACCCAGCAGGAGGCCGCCATGCGCGTTGCTCTGTACCCAGGCACTTTTGATCCGATTACAATCGGACACGTTGACATTATTCGCCGTGCAACCGCCTTGGTTGACAAGCTTGTCATCGGAGTTGCGATCAATCGTGACAAGGGGCCGTTGTTTACCCTCGAAGAACGGGTGGCCATGATCGAAGCGGAATGTGCAGAGCTAAGCGCACAAACCGGAACCGAGATTGTCGCGCACCCCTTTGAAAACCTGTTGATCGATTGTGCCCGCGATGTTGGTGCACAGATTATCGTCCGTGGCCTGCGTGCGGTTGCTGATTTTGAATATGAATATCAGATGGTTGGCATGAACCGGGCACTGGATAGCTCGATTGAGACCGTATTCTTGATGGCCGAGGCCCGACACCAGGCAATCGCCAGCAAGCTGGTCAAGGAAATCGCCCGACTGGGTGGTGACATTTCCAAGTTTGTGACCCCACAGGTCCGAGAGGCCCTGTATGATAGGCTAGGTCGATAGATCTGCGAAACTGCGCTGTTCTGGCGGGCTGACGAACTCAGCGCCAGAACGCAATCCAGTCCATCAGTTCGAACAGCTTCTTGCCCAGAAACACAAGGTGGCCTGGGCCATATAACACCAAATCCGCAACAATGGCGGCGATGATAACAAAGCCAAGCACCAGTGAAATTTTATTGGTCATGTGGCCTCATCACAAAAATACGCCCGGCCAGATATGCCTGACCGGGCGCGAAATCTCAAGTCTGCGTTGTACTTAGCAGATCAGGCGCTCAAACGGCCCATGGCAACGGCGACATCAGCCATGCGAACTGAGAAGCCCCATTCGTTGTCATACCAGGCCAGTACGCGAACCAGGCGGCTACCAACAACGCGGGTTTGCTCAGGTGCAAAGATCGAGCTTTCTGGGGACTGGTTGAAATCGGTCGAAACCAGTGGAGCAGGCTCATACCCAATTACACGACCCATGTCGTCGCTTTGTGACGCTTCACGCATCACAGCGTTGACTTGGTCAACGGTCACATCGCGCGATGCGATGAAAGTCAAATCAACGGCAGACACGTTTGGTGTTGGAACCCGCATGGCAGATCCGTCCAGGCGACCTTTGAGTTTTGGCAGAACCTCACCCAGAGCCTTGGCAGCGCCGGTCGATGTCGGGATGATCGACATTGCGGCAGCACGGGCGCGGTACAGGTCACTGTGGCGACGGTCCAGGGTCGGCTGGTCACCGGTATAGGCGTGAATGGTGGTCATCTGGCCATGCTCGATGCCGATACCATCGTCCAGTGCCTTGGCCAGTGGGGCTAGGCAGTTGGTGGTGCAGGACCCGTTCGAGATCATAGTGTCCGAGGCTTTCAACTCGCCGTCGTTGACACCAAACACAATTGTGCGATCGATGTTCTTGCCGGGGGCCGACAGCAGTACCTTTTTGGCGCCACGCTCAAGATGCGCCTTGGCTTTGGTGCCGTCGTTGAACTTGCCGGTACATTCCAGAACAACGTCACAGCCGTCCCAGTCCAGCTCGTTCATATCATAGGTCGAGAACATCTGCATGTCGCCGCGGCCCAGGTTCATGGTGCCATCGCCCAATGTGACCTCACCAGGGAAACGGCCATGAACCGAATCGTATTTCAGCAAGTGCGCAGCGGTTTCCAGTGGTCCGGTGGCGTTCACCTTGACAACTTCGATGTCGTCACGGCCCGAGGCAGCAATGTGTGAAAGGGTGCAGCGGCCGATACGGCCGAAACCGTTGATCCCAACTTTGATAGTCATGAGCGTGTCTCCAAGCGAGCAATTCTTGTGCTGTCATATAGACCGGTGGGGGCGGGGTCTAAAGGGTTAAAAAGGTCATAAAGTTGGGCTGTTAGCGCAAAAACTTGATGGTATCGATAACGGAAAGGGGCCGGTGTCGATAACGGAAAATCCCGGTGTCGATAACGGCGTGCGCGGTTGCACACAGATGCAGGTCCGCTAGGGTGGCGATCAGAGCGAATTTGACGGACGAGGGTATTTCCATGAGCGGATTGCTGGCATTGCTGGATGATGTGGCGGGTATTGCCAAGGTGGCGGCGGCATCGATTGATGATGTCGCGGCGCAAGCACTCAAGGCCGGGTCAAAAGCCGCAGGGGCCTTGATCGACGATGCCGCCGTGACGCCAAAGTATCTGCATGGGTTTGCTGCCAGTCGTGAATTACCCGTTATCTGGAAAATCACCAAAGGCTCGCTCAAGAATAAGCTGCTATTCCTGCTACCCATCGGGCTGCTGCTGGCCAACTTTGCGCCCTGGATGATTCCACCTCTGCTGATGCTGGGTGGGGCCTATCTGTGTTTTGAGGGGGCCGAGAAGATCTATCATCTGCTGGTGCCACATGATGAAACCCATGTCTTCAAGGAAGACGAACCGGGTGATCCGGCGCATCTCGAAGAGAAGAAGGCCGCAGGGGCCATCAAAACCGATTTCATTCTGTCTGCTGAGATCATGACCATCGCGCTGGCCGCAATCCCCGACAGTAACATCTGGATGGAGGCCGCAACGCTGGCCATGGTGGCCGTTGGTATCACCGTGGCCGTCTATGGTTCGGTTGCGCTGATTGTAAAAGCCGACGACGTGGGCCTGTATATGACCCAAAACGGCAAATTTGGCGTAACGCGCGGTTTGGGTCGTGGACTGGTGCGGATGATGCCAGGTTTCATGAAGCTTCTGATGATTGTTGGCACCGCCGCAATGCTGTGGGTTGGCGGTTCCATCGTTATCCACGGGGCTGAGCAGATGGGCTATGGCTGGCTGGGCCATCATATACATGATTACGCCGCTGCGGTGGGACACATGGTGCCCGAGGCTTGGCTGGGCATCACTGAGTGGTTTGCCAAAGCAACAATGGACGGTGTGTTTGGACTGGCGCTGGGGTTTGTTTTGATTCCAGTTGCAACCAAGGTGATTGCGCCGGTTGTTGGGATGTTTGGACCGGGCAAAGTGGGGCATTGAAAATTTTAGATAGTTGCTTGTCTTGAGCTTAGAGTTTCGAACTGCTGTTTAGCACTTGATTGGCAGGCTTCGTCTCGATTGAACCCGAACGAAACCGAAGACTGGCTGTTGAGAGTTCGCAATCGAACGAGGACATTTTGGTACTCTAGAGCGCCTTAATCATGAGTAGCCAGTTCTCGCCGTCACTTTCCCACCCATTTTTGACAATCGGTCGCTTTGCAGAAACCTTGTAACCATGGCGCTCGTACAATTTCCGCGCGCCAGTGTTGTTGTCTGCCACGATCAAACTCATTCCGCGCGATCCCTGACATTTCTCTGCAAAGGTCAGTAGCGAGGAGCCAATTCCTTGACCTCTGGCCTCTGCAACGGTCGACAAAACAAACACATAGCCAGTACCATACGCTTCGCGCTCAAGAACCATTAGTGGCTCGATAAGTGGAGAAATATCACTTGCTAAATCTTGTGGTTTTTCCGGCTTTTGAAAGGCAATCAAGCAGCCTAATGAGCGGCCATCAATCTCAGCGATCCAGGCATTGGTGTAAGATATTCCAGCATCTTCGCTTTGGATACGTTCGAGCCCAAACATCTCTGCGCTTTGACCAGGTTCCGCAAGCGTACCCCACAGATGCAAAGCCAAGCCCTCGGTCGCTCTGTCGACCAAAGGCGCAAGGAAGGCGGCGTCAGACCTTTCTGCAGGGCGTATTTCAGTTTTGCTCATGGGTAACTTAGTCACTGTTTAGAACTTTGAACAAATGATGACAGACAGTGAAGTCCTAAGCAACTCTGCTAGACCTTCTCGAAATGGGCCGCAACGACGCTTCAAGAAAGCGGGCCTTTGCAATCTCGTCGATTACCTCCCAGTTGTCAGCACAATAGCTATTCAAAATCTGAAAAGGGCGCCCAAAGGCGCCCAATCTTGTTTCAATTGTCTGAACTGTTTCAGCCCAGCAGATCTTTGACCTTGGCCACAGTCGCATCCGCTGTGATGCCAAACTTCTCGTACAGCTCTCCAGCCGGGGCTGAGGCACCAAAACTGTCCATGCCAACAAACGCAGCTTTCTTGTCCTGGCCACGCTCGCCCATCAGCCACTTATCCCAGCCACCGTCACGCACGGCTGCTTCGATGCCAACACGAACCGGACCAGCAGGCAGAACCTTGCGGCGATAGGCTTCGTCTTGCTCTGCAAACAGCTCCATACAGGGCATGGACACAACGCGAGTACCAATGCCTTCTGCTTCCAGCTTGGCCTTGGCGTCCATAGCTATGGAAACTTCGGAACCGGTGGCGATCAGGATAACCTGACGCTTGGCCTCGGCATCAGCCAGAACATAGGCCCCTTTGGAGGTCAGGTTGCTCAGCTTGTGCTCGGTCCGGACAGTCGGCAGGCCCTGACGGGTCAGCGACAGTACCGAAGGTGTTTCCTTGGCGGTCAGTGCGATTTCCCAGGCTTCGGCAGTTTCAACCGCATCCGCAGGACGGAACACATAGGTGTTCGGGGTCGCGCGACAGATTGCCAGGTGTTCAACCGGCTGGTGAGTTGGACCATCTTCACCCACACCAATCGAGTCGTGGGTCATCACGAACACAGTTGGGATTTTCGACAGGGCCGCCAGACGCATGGATGGGCGCGCATAGTCGGTAAAGCAGAAGAAAGTGCCCGAGTAGGGGCGGATACCACCGTGCAGGGCCATACCGTTCAGCGCTGCGGCCATACCGTGCTCGCGGATACCCCAGTACACAAAACGACCCTTGCGGTTGTCGGTGTCAAACACACCCAGATCGCTGGTCAGGGTCAGGTTCGACCCAGTCAGGTCCGCCGAGCCACCAACGGTTTCCGGCATGATCGGGTTGATCACATTTAGCGCCATTTCCGATGCTTTACGTGTCGCAACCTTGGGCTGGTCTTCGCTGACCTGCTTTTTCAGCGCTTTTACAGCGGCCGACAGCTTTTTCGGGGCGTCCAGCGCATAGGCGCGGTTGAACCGGTCCTGTTTCTGCTTGGAAACCTCGGCAAAACGACCTTCCCAGGCTTCACGATCCGCAGCACCACGGCTGCCAATCGCTTCCCACTGGGATTTGATCGCGGCAGGCACTTCGAACGGGCCTCCCTTCCAGCCATAAGCCTCTTTGGCGGCTTGCAGCTGTTCAGGGTTGGTCAGTGCACCGTGGCCCTTGGATGTGTCCTGTGCGGCGTGACCCAGTGCAATGTGGGTTTTGCAGGCAATCATCGAAGGCTTTTTGGACTTCTTCGCAGCGGTGATCGCCTCGTCGATGGCCTGTGGGTCGTGACCGTCGATTTCGATAACCTGCCAGCCCGATGCGCGGAAGCGTTTCACCTGGTCGGTGCGGTCAGACAGCTCAACTGTACCATCAATGGTGATGTTGTTGTTGTCCCAGAACACAACCAGCTTGCCCAGCGAATGGCGACCAGCCAGGCCGATGGCCTCTTGGCTGATGCCTTCCATCAGGCAGCCGTCGCCGGCAATCACATAGGTGTGGTGATCCACGATCTTGCGACCGTACTGGGCGCGCTGCATTTCCTCGGCCATGGCAAAACCCACAGCATTGGCAATACCCTGACCCAGTGGGCCTGTGGTGGTTTCAACAGCGTCCAACAGGAAGTTTTCTGGGTGACCAGCTGTCAGAGCGCCCATTTGGCGGAAGTTCTTGATCTGATCCAGGGTAACCTGGGCGTCGCCACATAGGTGCAACAGCGAGTAGATCAGCATCGAGCCGTGACCGGCCGACAGGATAAACCGGTCACGATCTGGCCACTGCGGGGCAGATGCATCAAATTTGAGGTGCTTTTCGAACAGCACGGTGGCCACGTCGGCCATGCCCATGGGCATGCCGGAGTGGCCTGAATTGGCAGCGGTAACGGCGTCTAGGGTCAGGGCACGAATGGCGGCGGCCTTGTCCCAGTGTTCAGGATTGGCGGTGCGCAGGGCAGTCAGGTCCACTTGGGTCATTCCTTTGAATTTTCACGCGGGTTTTGGGTTCAATAGCAGTGATATGACAAAGATCAAGTATTGCTGCGCGTAACACCGCCTGAATAGGTCAACTTGGGCCTGCAAGTGGTTGAAAGCAAACAGGGGGTAATTTACGCTTTCATTGGGTAAACTGGCATTAAGCCAAGACAGACACGCGATTCGCTTGTAATAGTTGCGGTCACGGGTGTGAAAAAAAATGTGGATGGTGAGGAGCGGGCATGAGCCAAATCGAGGAACTGCAAAGCCGTATTACGGCTGCGATGGATCGGATCGGTACCGGACTGGGGGCTCTCTCGGCTGCTCAAGATGCCGCCGCGCAGGACGATTTGCAGCAGGCATTGGATGATGAAAGAACTGCAAATGCTCAGCTTGAAGAACGTGTTAAGACACTTAAGACGCAGCTTGATGCGGTTCCTGCGCCAGTCGACAATTCCGAAGAGATTGATGCGCTAAAGTCCGAAGTTGAATTGCTGCGCAACGAGGTTGGAAATCAAGACGAGAAGGACGCTTTGAAGGCTGAAGTGGCACGTCTGACAACCGAACTTGAAGCTGCGAATAACACCGTGGCATTGAAGAACGAAGAACAAGCCGCCGCAACAGACGCAGAAGTTGCCGAACTGAAGGCAGAGCTGGAAGCGCTGCAAGCTAGACTGGACGAAGCGACCGCTTCTGCGAGCGAAGCGTCAGACACCGCCGAATTGACAGCAGAGATCAACGGGCTCAAAGCCGAGTTGGAAGAGGCTAGGGCGGCAGCGTCTCCCCAGGCTGAAGCTACGGTTGATGATAGCAGCACCGAAGAGCTGGCCCGCCAGAACGAAATGCTTGTGCGCCTGGATACCGAGTTGCAGCAACTTCGCCACGCTAACGAAAGCCTGCGCAGTGCCAACACAGCGTTACGAGACGCAAATGCCGCTGGGGTTGGCGATCCAGCATTGATCAATTCTGCCATGGAAGCCGAAATTGAAGGTCTGCGCGCGGCTCAGGCCAGTGATCAGGCCCAGATTAATGCTGTACTGGCCAAGCTTGAGCCCTTGTTGGCCAACGCGAAGAATTTGCCTGAAGGAGAGGAAGTCTGATGCCCGAATTGACTATTCATATCGGCGGACGTGGTTTTGAAGTCTCCTGCCAGGACGGTGAGCAAAGCTATTTGCAATCAGCTGCCAAAATGTTGGACGATGAAGCACAGGTACTGTCAGATCAGATCGGAAGAATGCCCGAGGCGCGCATGTTGCTAATGGCAGGGCTTCTGCTGGCCGACAAGACGGCTGCAGTTGAGGATCGGATCAAGGTTGTCGAGCAGACATTGGCTGAGCGCGAAGCCGAGTTAGCAACACGGGAGGCTGAATTGGCCGAGTTGCGTGCTGCGCCTGCACCAGAGCCGGAGCGGATCGAAGTGCCTGTGGTGCCACCGCAAGTGACCGACACCTTGGCCGAACTGGCGGCACGTGCCGAAGCCATGGCGGCACAGGTCGAGGAAAAAGTGGCTGAATAAGCCAACCAATTTGCCAACGAAAAAAGCCCCCGGAACATTCCGGAGGCTTTTTAATTTGCTAATCTTTGACGGCTTAGCCGTTGGCTTCGCGGATCTTATCGGAAGCCGCCTTGTCATAGGCAATGCTGTTTTCATCAAACATACCGTCCAGCTCACCCGATAGGGTCATCTCAACAATGATGTCGCAGCCGCCAACAAACTCACCTTTGATATATAGCTGAGGAATTGTGGGCCAGTCGGAATAGTCTTTGATACCCTGACGGATGTCTTCGTCAGCCAGCACATTGACGTCGGTGTAGTCGATGCCGATGTAGTTCAGCACACCGGCCACGCGGCTTGAGAAACCGCACTGGGGCATCTCTTTGGTGCCCTTCATAAACAGCACAACGTCGTTGGCTTTGACGGTTTCGTCGATGCGGGTCTTTGCGTCAGTCATATTTAACTCCGTTTCCAAGCCCTGTGGCGCCATTGTCTTTCCACACGCCAGTATCTTGGACCATATTTCAGAAGGTTTTTCAGCTCACATATGGTGATCCCAAGGAAATAGGCAAGATCAATAATGAAGCTCAACAGCTTCACAATGACCCAGCCTGCTCCCTCGTCGATCATTCCGGTGCTTTAGTCGTCAGCCCCAGTGCGTGGATTTCGCCGTTAGAGCCATCCATCTTACCCTTGAGTGCGGCCATCACGGCGCGCTGCTGTTGCACCCGGTTTTTACCCCGAAAACTCTCGTCGATCACCTCGGCTGAGAAATGCACGCCATCATCACCCATCACAGTGATCTTGGCATCGGGGAAGCTTTCGCGGATCATCGCTTCGATGTCTGAGGCTTGAATGGCCATTGGGGTCGTCTCCTGTCTCGTTACCTATGATGTAGATGCGCGAGCGCAGGGCTGCAAGAGGAAGAACCGACCGTCACAATGTGAGGGTCGGTTCCAAGTTTAAGTATAGTCAGTGCTATCAGGCGATTGAGGAGGCAAAGCTGGAGCGGTAGATCGCTGCCAGATCCGCAAGCGGAGCCTCATCTGAGCCAAACTTGACGGTTTCACCGGTAAAGCGGCCAACAGTCGAGATTGCAACGCCAGCTTCACCAGCGGCCATCAGCAGTGCCTCGGCCTGATCAAAGTTACAGGCAACAAGATAACGGGCTTGATCTTCACCAAACAGATCAGCTGTTACATCCGTGTCGATTTGAACGCCTACGTCACCTTCTTCGGCCATTTCAAACGCAGCCAAGGCAAGACCGCCATCGCTCAGGTCGGTACAGGCTTTGATCAGCTCGCGATTGGCGCGAATAAAGTCGCCATTGAGCTTTTCAGCTGCCAGATCCACCTTTGGCGCATCACCATCTTCACGGTTGAACTTTTCCACCAACAAGGCCGACTGACCCAGATGGCCCATGGTCTCACCGATCAGCAGGGCAATGTGTCCGTCACGGGCTTCGCCAATGATCGGCTCTTCACCGGCGGCAACCAGCCCAACGGCACCGATAGTTGGTGTGGGCAGAATGCCCTGACCATCAGTTTCATTGTACAGTGACACATTGCCCGACACGATTGGCATGTCCAGCGCAGCCACAGCCTCACCGATACCTTCCAATGCACCCACAAACTGGCCCATGATTTCGGGCTTTTCAGGGTTGCCAAAGTTCAGGTTGTCGGTTGTTGCCAATGGCTTGGCACCCACGGCTGTCAGGTTGCGATAGGCTTCGGCCACCGCCTGTTTGCCGCCTTCGGTTGGGTTGGCTTTGACATAACGCGGGGTCACGTCTGATGTGAAGGCCAGCATTTTTTCTGTGCCGTGTACGCGGATCAGGCCAGAGCCAGCACCTGGGCGGCGGTTGGTGTCACCCATGACGGTGGTGTCGTACTGTTCATAGACCCACTGTTTGCCAGCATAGTTTGGCGAGGAAATCAGCGCCTTGAGGCCGTCAATCGGATCAACCTCTGGCGCATCGGTCAGCGCCTCTGCTGCTGGAGTAGGCACCCAAGGGCGGTCATACTCAGGCGCAGAACCAGCCAGCGTCGCCAGTGGCAGGTCCGCTTTGACCTCGCCATTGTGAAGGATCAAGAAGCGGTCTTCGGCGATGGTTTCCCCTACGATGGCAAAATCCAGATCCCATTTCACAAACACCGCGCGGGCTTCGGCTTCCAACTCGGGGTTAAGAACCATCAGCATGCGTTCCTGAGATTCTGACAGCATCATTTCATAGGCTGTCATGTTCTCTTCGCGCTGTGGAACGTCTTCAAGGTTCAGCTTGACGCCAAGCTTACCTTTGTCGCCCATTTCAACGGCCGAACAGGTCAGACCGGCCGCGCCCATATCCTGGATCGAGATCACCGCGCCGGTCTGCATCAGTTCCAGCGTGGCTTCCATCAGACGTTTTTCGGTGAACGGATCACCAACCTGAACGGTAGGGCGCTTTTCCTCAATAGTGTCGTCAAATTCAGCCGAGGCCATTGTCGCCCCGCCAACACCATCACGACCGGTTTTGGCGCCAAGGTAGACAACGGGCATGCCAATGCCAGAGGCTGCCGAGTAGAAAATCTTGTCGCTGTCTGCCAGGCCAGCTGCAAAAGCATTAACCAGACAGTTGCCGTTGTAAGCCGGGTGAAAGCGGACTTCGCCGCCAACGCAGGGCACGCCAAAACAGTTGCCATACCCGCCAACGCCTTCGACCACGCCGTTGACCAGTTGGGTGGTCTTGTGGTGGGCAGGTTCGCCGAACGAAAGTGAGTTCATCGATGCGATGGGGCGCGCGCCCATGGTGAACACATCACGCAGAATGCCGCCAACGCCAGTTGCAGCCCCCTGATAGGGTTCGATGTAGCTGGGGTGATTGTGGCTTTCCATTTTGAATACCACACATTGGCCGTCACCGATATCCACGATACCGGCGTTTTCGCCTGGTCCGCAGATGACCTGAGGGCCTTCGGTAGGCAGTTTGCGCAGCCATTTCTTGGACGACTTGTATGAACAGTGCTCGTTCCACATGGCCGAGAAAATGCCAAGCTCGGTATAGGTGGGCTCGCGGCCCATGATTTCCAGGATGCGCTCGTACTCATCGGGGCTCAGTCCGTGGCTTTCAATGAGTTCGGATGTGATGGCTGGTTCTTGCATCGATCATAGGTCCCCGGATGGCTGGATTTGCGGGCCTTTTAGGGCAATGTAGCTGCCGGGGGAAGCGTAAAGCGCCAAAGTTCAGCTCTGCACCTTGAGGAAAGTGGCTGGCAAAGAAGATTTTGCGCTAACAGCCAAAGTCTCCCGCCCGTCGTTGGTCTCAAAGAGACCTGCCTCTCGTTGGGCGTAGCGCCGCGCTTAGCGCGGCGCTACGCCCAAACCAGCAAGGGGCATCGGCAAAGCCGATGGACCGCGTAGGTGCGGGAGATCATCGAGACTAGGCCACTCGCTCTCGTCTCGGGCTAAAACCGCTGGCCGACGTAGATGTAGATTTGGTCGTCGCCGAGGTTGTTGTGGCTGAGGTCTACCGAAAAATCGACTGGGAACTTCTTTGAAACCCGATAGCGACCGCCAAATCCCACAGCACTATGGCTGCCGTTGTTACCTAGTTGACTGAATTCTGCACCTGTCCATCCAATCCCGCCAAAAACAACGCCGCCCCAGCGTTTGTTAAATCTGTGGCGATACTCGGCCTGAAACGATGTTGAGCGCAGGTCAAGAAACTGAGTGGAGTTGAAGCCACGCATATTGTCGGTTGCACCAATCGAGCATTGGTCAAAAAACGGTGTTTCATCGCTGGCTGAACAGATCACGCCACGCAGGGCCAGGCTGCTGTCGGCGCCGAGCGCATGATAGTGGTCGTAGGTGACAAAAGCCTTGTCGTAACTGCTGCGGGCTGACTCAATAAAGAACCCGCGCGTGGCCTCGGCGGTGAGCCGGAAACCTTCGGTGGGGTAGTCGCTGTTGTTGCGCATATCCCAATCCGCAGTCAGCCCTGCCGTGATAATCTCTAGCCCAAGATCCGGCGTGAATTCCGGCGGAGGGCTCGTAAACTCTGGTGTAATTGTGGTGTTCAGGTACCTAAACACCCCGCCAAAGGAGAGATTTTCAGTGACGCCGTAGGCCAGGTTTAGACGTGCGATCTCGCCGTCTTGTTGGATGGGAAACGGACCCAGGGGCGTATAAAGATCATATCGAGCATCCGCCTTGCCAGCGAACAGGTTCATTAGCCAGCGATTGTTGTTGAAGGCCAAGTTTGTCATCAAGCCGACGGCACTGCTGCCATTATCGGACCGCATGGCACCAAGGCCGATGACCGAGGTTTTGGAATTTTCATCCGTTTTGAACAGATAGCCTGCACCAAGTGCCAGGCCACTGCCAATCATCGGGTTGGAAAACGGGATTGGGGCCACCACAACTGATCCGTTGCGAAACCCGATGTTGGTGTCGTCACGTGTTTGTTCGACATGCTCCATCTGACGATGAACCTCGTCTGCTCCAACAGCCTGTCCAGTTTGCGGAAGTAAACCACAAGCCAAGGACAGAGCGGCCACAGCAAGGTGGCCGCGTTCTAACCCGGGCAACGGAAAGGCTACTTTCATCCCGCAGCCCAAAGATAAGAATTTGCCTGTCATCTCAGGCTCCCGCTTCAGTTGGTCCCTCTCATTTCTTAGCAGCGGCCTCTTCTTTGGCATCTTGCTGTTGTTGGACTGCTTCCGCAGCGGCTGCTGAAATTGCGGTCTTTTCTGCTTCGCTCAGGTGCTCGGTCTCATCCAAGCCTGGCAGAGCAACCCGGACTTCGCGACGGGCAAATTCAATGCCATTGGCTTCAAACTCTTTGCGGACCCGGTTGTAGATTTCCTTGCGAATGGTGAACTGTGTGCCGGGTTTGGCCATGAATTTACCGCGCATCACGATACCTACATCGTCAAACTGGAACACACCTTGGCTTTTGAACGGCTCTAGGAAGTCATCCTTGAACAGTGGTTCCTGCATCATCTCGGCACCAATCCGTTTGAAGATCTTCTTGACCTTGTTGGGGTCGGTATCAAACGGCACTGTGAACATCAGCTTCATGATCACCCAGTCGCGGCTGAAATTGGTCAGCTTGGGGATTTCGCCATAGGGAATGGTATGCACCAGCCCGCGGTGGTGGCGCAGTTGCATCGACCGGATCGAGATTTTCTCGACCGTACCCATGGTGCCGCCGACCTCAACATATTCACCAACACGGAACGCATCGTCGATCAGGAAGAACACGCCAGATACCACGTCGGTCACCAGCTTCTGCGCCCCAAAACCAATAGCCAGGCCAAGAATACCAGCACCAGCTAACAAGGGCGTGATGTCGATGCCAAGGCTCCCAACGGCCAGCAACCCAAAGATGACGATGATCCCAGTCTGGGCACTGACCAACGCCAGTGGCAGGACTGTGGTCAAACGAGACCCACCAGCGCCGCCGCCTTCACCACCACCCAGATCGCCTTCGACTGCGACAACGGATGTCTGTTCTTTTGCAAGCTTGCGGTTAACGTAAAGTGAGACCATCTCGTAAATCACATAACCGGTGGCAACTGTCATAGTGAACTCAACAAAGTTCGCTGCAAACCGCTCTCCAACGCCGGCTGCTGCTAGGTTGCGAAGATCAAACTGCCAGGCATCGGCGACACGCAGCACGACAAATAGTCCAGCAACTACGCGGCCAATTTTGATGTAGCTGCGTTTGGTTGCCTTATATGCGGCTTCGGCCACAGGACCTTCACCAATCATTGGTGGCAGCAAGTGGCGCACCAATCCGCGAATAGCTGTGTCAATTGCTGGGGCTAATAGTAGCCAGAACATGGTCGTGTAGTGAGGGGCCGTTAGCAGCAATTTGAAATACTGATGCCCGGCCAGTACTTGAACGATGATCCAGGTAAAGAGGGCTACACCAACGGCGAAGAAGGGATAAGCCCAGGCCACCCATTCATCAAACCGGCTTCGGTCGGGATCAGTGCCAAGCATCATATCAGACAGTCCCTGACGGGCGGTCCAGAATACATATGCCACATAGATGTGGACCGAGGTGTTCAGCCAAAAGGATACTCGGGTTTCAAAAATAGTGACTCCATTGCGGGCGTCAAACCCAACAAGGAACAATGTAAACCCGCCCAGTAGTACTAGGCCGATCAAGTTGCGATGCAGATAGCCTGCCCACTGGTCGTCCACATTGACCAATCTCAGATCTGACCGATGCGGTGCCAGCACAAATCGGGAAATGGCGGCGCCAAGGCGCGGGAACCATATCAAGTAAGTGACAAACGGTCCGGCAAAGGCCAATTGTGCCGGATTGAGCAGGGCCAGTCCGACGGTGCGAAGCGTAAAGTAAAAGGCAACCAGCCCCAGAATATCGCGACCAAACCGCCGTGCAAGAAAGCTAAGGGCACTCCACAGGGTGGCGTCTTCGGCTTCTGTCTCGGCCCCTTGCCAGCGCCGGGTCAACATACTGACGATCATCTCGGCGCCAAGACCAGCGCCAATAGCAACGGCCATGAAGGCAAAGAGTTTCAGCAACCCCTGACTTCCAAATGAAGATTGGAAATTAGAAAGGGCTTCGCCGTGTTTTGAAAACAGGACTGGTAGCTTTTGAACTGCGTCGAGGGTCGGGCTGTAAAAGGCCACCCAGGTTTCCTGGATGATTGTGAGCAGACCCTTGCTTGCCTCTGAGCTGGTCTGAGCCAAAGCCACTGCGTCCAGTCGATCAAGCAACAGGCCCCGAACCTGATCATCCGACATCCGCGCAACCATTTCGTGAATGGCTTCAGGTGTCAGGGGATCGGGGAGGGCAATTGTATCTTCGCTCTCAGCGGTGGATGGAAGCATGGGAGACTGCGCAGTCGCGGGTGCTGAAAAAGACAGCGCGACCAGTGTGGCAATTCCTATAATGCTAAACAAATAAGCAAGTGGCCTGAAAAGCGTATTCATATTGTTCCCTCGGAGTGTGCCGAACAGGGAGCAACTTATTTCCCATTGAACCATGTTGGGCAGAACCAGAATCTAAAAAACTAAGTGTTGCTCCTAGTTTGCGGGAAATGGCGTGATAGGAAAAGCAAAAAAAAAGGCCGAGCACTAAGCTCGGCCGAAGTCCAACAGGGAGGTATGAAGACGGGCAATCGCCAACGCCTTCGAGAGTGATTTAGGATCCCTTAATCGCCCGATCAAGGATAGAATTGTCACACCCTGATCATTGCCGCTATGCAATTTTTGCATGGCTCATATTTTGCCAAGTTCTTTCAGATGTTTGCGATGTGCGATGATCTCGTTTTGGACAAAATCCCGAAAGGCTGAAATGCGCCGGGAATGACGTAATTCTTCTGGATAAGCCAAGTATACAGGGACTTCACCCGCTTGGTCGCTGTGCAGAATCTGGATTAGCTCCGGAGAATCTTCGGTGACGTAGTCCGGTAATACACCGATTCCAAGATCGTGCGACACGCCCTGCAAAACTCCATAGTAGTTGTTTACTGTAAGCAACGACAAAGGATTATGGGTCATAAGTTTCTGCACCAATATCGCGGCAGAACCAACTTGTGCTGATCTTGGGTTTTGGCAGATCAGCCTGTGCTGGGAAATGTCTGATAGCTGTTCCGGAGTTCCGTGCCGATCCAGATACGCGCGAGATGCATAAAGCCGCATTTTGACGGTCATCAACCGTTTGCGGATCAAATCTGCCTGACTTGGCTCTTTCATGCGAATCGCTACATCAGCTTCACGCATTGGTAGATCAAGCACCCGCTCTTCCAGCATCAGGTCTATTTTCAGGTCAGGATACTGTTCGTACAGCTTGGTCAAGCGCGGCGCCAGCCACAGGGTGCCAAAACCAAATGTGGTGGTGACGCGCAGCTCGCCAAACACTTCTTCGTCGCTGTCGCGGATCCGGGCCGAAGCCGTTTCAAGCCGTTTTGACATTGCTGCAGTGGCGTCAAACAGCAGTTCACCTTGTTCAGTCAGAATTAAACCGCGGGCGTGGCGGTGAAACAGCGTCGCGCTCAGGCTTTCTTCAAGAGCGCGAATCTGTCGACTAACGGCAGACTGCGACAGGTTCAATTTGTCGCCTGCATGGGTAAGACTACCCGCATCAGCAACCGCGTGAAATATTCTAAGCTTGTCCCAATCCATGGCCATCTCTTTTGATCTGTTGGCTGTAACCTATATGATTTGTATCACTTGTTTCAATTTCAACTGTAGTTCTGTGACCTGTTTCGTAAAAAGATGGCTATACAGGTCAGCATTTATGACCTAACGTGTTTGACAACAGTGCAAGCTAATCACGGTTGGGAGGCCCAGATGAGCACGCAAAAGATTTCGCTCAATGACAAATACGACCTAGAGAAATCTCCGGTCATGCTAAACGGCACCCAGGCATTGGTTCGCCTGATGCTGATGCAAAAGGCTCGTGATAGGGCTGCTGGGCTCAATACAGCAGGTTTGGTCACTGGCTACCGAGGCTCGCCACTTGGTGCCGTTGATATGATGATGCAGCGGGCTGAAAAGCAGCTGACCGAAGCCGATGTGAAGTTTCAACTAGGGTTGAACGAAGATCTGGCCGCAACCGCGCTCTGGGGCAGCCAGCAAGCCGAGGTGCGCGGCGAAGGCAAGTACGATGGGGTATTTGGTCTGTGGTACGGCAAAGGTCCGGGCGTTGACCGCTCAGGCGATGTCATTCGCCACGCCAACATGGCCGGCAGCTCCAAACACGGCGGTGTGTTGTTGGCCATGGGCGATGATCACACTGGTGAAAGCTCCACAGTGCTGCACCAGTCCGAATGGTCGCTGCTGGATTGCTATCTGCCAATCGTCAGCCCAGCTGGCGTGCAGGAAATTCTGGACTATGGCCTGTATGGCTATGCGCTCAGTCGGTTCTCAGGCCTTTGGGTCGGCCTGAAGACGATGAAAGACACAATCGAGGTCACCTCGGTTGTGGATGCTGATCCAAACCGGATGCAACTGGTCACACCTGATTTTGATATGCCCGCCGACGGGCTGAATATTCGACTGGATGATGACCGGTTCCGCCAGGAAGACCGGATTATCGACTACAAACGCTTTGCTGCCGAGGCGTTTAGCCACGCCAACAAGATGGACAAACGCGTCTGGGGTAAACCAGGGGCCAAGATCGGTTTTGTTGCCGCCGGTAAGAACTGGCTGGACCTGACCCATGCCATGTCACTACTCAACATCGACGAAGCCATGGCCGAGCGCCTTGGCATCACAACCTACAAAGTTGGCCAAGTGTTCCCGATGGACATGAAGGGCTTCCACAACTGGGCCGAAGGGCTCGACTTGATTGTTGTGGTTGAGGAAAAGCGCAAACTGATCGAGATCCAGATCAAAGAGGCTATCTTTGACGACCGTCGCGGCCGCCGTGTCTATGGCTGGTACAAGGGGGGCGCAGGCACCCTGCATCGCGAAGAGCTGTTCCCAACCAAGTTTGCGCTTGATCCGATCATGATCGCCGAAAAACTCGGTGATATCCTGATCGAAGAAGGCCGCGAGACAGACGCTATCAAGGCAGGCCTTGAAAGCCTTGCCGAAGCGCGCCGCGCCGATAACGCCGAAGAGATCACCTCACGCCTGCCGTACTTCTGTTCAGGCTGCCCACACAATTCATCGACCAAGCTGCCCGATGGGTCCCGTGCCTATGCGGGTATCGGCTGTCACTTTATGGTGCAGTGGATGGATCGCGAAACTACCGGCTTCACCCATATGGGGGGCGAGGGCGCCAACTGGATCGGCGAGGCCCCGTTTTCAAACCGCGCTCATGTGTTCCAGAACCTTGGAGACGGCACCTATAACCACTCCGGTGTGCAGGCGATCCGTGCCGCTTTGGCCGAAGGCACCAATATCACCTACAAGATCCTCTATAACGACGCGGTTGCGATGACCGGCGGGCAGGGGAACGAGGGTGGCCTGGACGCGCCACGCATTGCGCGTGAGCTTGTGGCCATGGGGGTCAAGAACCTGGCCGTCGTGTATGACGAGAAAGAAGACGTAGACGCCAAGCAGTTCCCCTCGGGCATGCGGATGCATAAACGGGGTGAGTTGATGAATGTTCAGCGCGAGTTTGAAAAGGTCGAGGGCGTATCTGCCATCCTTTACATCCAGACCTGTGCCGCCGAAAAACGTCGCCGTCGCAAGCGAGGCCTGTTCCCCGATCCGGATCAACGGGTGTTCATCAATACGGATGTTTGTGAAGGCTGTGGCGACTGTGGGGTGCAATCCAACTGTGTGTCCATTGTCCCGGCCGAAACCGAACTGGGCCGCAAACGCGCGATTGACCAGTCCTCGTGCAACAAAGACTTTTCCTGCCTGAATGGGTTCTGCCCGTCTTTCCTGAATGTAGAAGGCGGTAAGCCACGCAAGAACGCTACTGCTGAGCTGGACCTACCGAACCTGCCAGACCCGGTTCTACCTGAGATCAAAGGCACCCATAATGTGGTCATCACCGGGGTAGGTGGGACCGGCGTTGTCACCCTTGGCGCTGTGTTGGCGCAGGCCGCTCAGATTGATGGCAAAGGTGCAGGTATGATGGAGATGGCCGGTCTGGCGCAAAAGGGCGGCGCGGTTCATATCCACTGCCGTCTGGCCAACAATCCCGAAGACATCAGCGCCATTCGCGTGGCCACGGGTGAGGCGCATGCCTTGATCGGTGGAGATCTGGTGGTAAGTGCTGGTGCCAAGACACTGGGTCTGACCGCTACAGGACGCACCGGTGCTGTGGTCAATAGCCATGAAATCATCACCGGTGACTTTACCCGTGACACCAATTTCTCCATTCCCACCGACCGCCTTCAATTGGCGCTCGAGGCAAGACTTCGGGATCAGCTTGACCTGTTCGATGCCACGGATCTAGCCAAGGCAACGCTTGGGGATTCTATTTTCTCCAACATGATGGTCTTTGGCGGCGCCTGGCAGCGCGGTTTGATCCCACTCAGTCTCGACGCTCTAACACAGGCAATCACCATGAACGGTGCCGCTGTCGAGCGGAACCTGCGGGCTTTCGAAATCGGGCGCTGGGCGGTGTTGCACTCGGCCGAGGCTGCAAAGCTTTGCCAGCCCAAGGTAGTGGACCTTCCAAAATCGCTCGACGACAAAATTGCCTATCGCAAGGAACAGCTGGTGGCCTATCAGGGCACGCGACTGGCCAAGCGTTATGGCAAGCTGCTGGACGGCATCAGCGACGAACGTCTGAAAGAGGCTGTGGCCAAAGGCTATCACAAGCTGCTTGCCTACAAGGACGAATACGAAGTCGCACGCCTGCTGTTGGACAGTCAGGCCAAGGCCGACGCTGAATTCGAGGGCGATTTTAAACTCTCCTTCAATCTGGCACCACCAATCTTGGGTGGTAAAGATGCCAATGGTCGCCCAAAGAAACGCAAATTTGGACCAGGGTTCATTCGTATGCTGCGTCTGCTCGCTAAGTTTAAGTCCTTGCGCGGTACGCCATTGGATGTCTTTGGCTACACCGCCGACCGCAAAATGGAACGTGCCTTGATCAAGCAATACGAGGCAGACATGAAAAAGTGGCTGCCACAAGCCAGCCCAGACATCATGGATGCCCTGGTTGCTTTGGCCGAACTGCCGCTTCAGATCCGCGGCTTTGGCCCGGTCAAAAACGAGGCAGAACTGAAAGCCGCCAAGCGCCGCGACGAGGTTCTGGTGTCACTGTCGCAGGGTGGGTCCGCGCTGGGCAAAGCGGCTGAATAACAATCCCTCTGGCTGGCGCTTTATGTGCCAGCCATACCCAAGTTGTCGAAAACAAGCGTGGGTTGCGGGCCGTTTTTGGAAGCCACAGTCATGTTGTTCATCTGGCTCCCGGCAAAGCAGCGATGGATTTTCTCTGCAAATCATCATATGGGCTGTCACCAACACCCCTCTGGGCCTATATTGATCCAGAGTTTATAAAAAAACACACCTGAGAGAGTGTTATGGCAGTTGGCATCTTTGATTCCGGGCTTGGCGGCCTGACCGTTCTAAACGCAGCACAACAGCGTTTGCCCGACGTAGATTTTTTATACTACGGCGATAGCGCCCATGCGCCTTATGGAGTGCGTGACGCCGAAGACGTGTTTCAACTCACCCGCCGCGCAGTTGAAACCATGTGGGCACATGGTTGCGATCTGGTCATTTTGGCCTGTAATACCGCCAGCGCTGCGGCACTGCGGCGGATGCAAGAAGGTGGCCTGCCGCCCGGCAAACGGGTCCTTGGTGTATTTGTACCCTTGATCGAAGCCCTGACCGAGCGCGAATGGGGCGATAATTCCCCCCCGCGCGAGGTCGAGGTGAAACACGTGGCGCTGTTTGCTACGCCTGCAACTGTGGCCAGCCGGGCGTTTCAGCGAGAGCTAGCGTTTCGGGCGATTGGCGTGGATGTCGAAGCCCAAAGCTGTGGCGGCGTGGTGGATGCCATCGAGGACGGCGATGAGATCCTGGCCGAAGCCCTGGTGCGCAGTCATGTAGATGCTTTGAAACGCAAAATGCCCGAACCGCAGGCGGCAATTTTGGGCTGCACCCACTATCCACTGATGGAAAAGTGCTTTCAAAAAGCATTGGGCTCAGATGTGAAGGTTTTCAGCCAAGGTGAGCTGGTTGCTGAAAGTCTGGCCCATTATCTGGAACGTCACCCCGATATGATGGGCAATGGCACCGGTGGGTTCCTGACCAGCGGAGATCCGGCTTTGGTCAGTGATCGCGCAACGCAGTTCTTGCGACGAGAAATCACCTTTACCGCCGCCTGATCCAAATCAAGGCGTAACCCTCATTTCGTTTTATTAGGGGTATTGCCAGCCACGGCAGTGTCCGATGACATCCAAGAAAGAGGTCTGACATGACCCATAAAATCGCTATTCTGGGCGCCAGTGGTTATACTGGTGCTGAACTCGTCCGGCTGATCTATCAGCACCCCAATATTGAAATCGTGGCCCTGTCTGCCGAGCGTAAGGCTGGCCTGAACATGGCACAGGTGTTCCCGCATTTGCGTCACCTAAATCTGCCAACTCTTTGTAAAATAGGTGAAATTGATTTCTCGCAGGTGGACTTGTGTTTCTGTGCCCTGCCGCATAAGACCAGCCAAGAGGTGATCTCGGCGCTGCCAGATACCCTGAAAATCGTCGACCTGTCAGCTGACTTCCGGCTGCGTGATCCGGCTGACTACGAAAAGTGGTACGGCAATCCGCACACGGCGCTGGAACAGCAGAAAGAGGCAGTTTACGGCCTGACTGAATTTTACCGCGATGACATCGCAGCGGCACGGCTGGTGGCCGGAACCGGCTGTAATGCCGCGACAGGCCAGTTTGCCCTGCGCCCGCTGATTGCTGACGGGGCAATTGATCTGGACGATATCATTCTGGATCTGAAATGCGCCGTATCCGGTGCAGGTCGGTCCCTAAAAGAGAACTTGCTGCACGCCGAGCTGAGCGAAGGCGCTAACGCCTATGCCATTGGCGGCACCCATCGCCACCTGGGTGAGTTTGATCAGGAGTTTTCAGCCATTGCCGGGCGTCCGGTCAATATACAGTTCACCCCGCATCTGATCCCAGCCAACCGGGGTATCCTGGCTACGGCTTATGTCAAAGGCGATACACAGCGTATCTACGATACTTTTGCCACTGCCTATGCCAATGAGCCGTTCATCGAGCTTCTGCCGATGGGCGAGGCCCCCAGCACCCACCACGTGCGCGGCTCGAACTTCTGCCATATCGGGGTGACAGCAGACCGGATCGAAGGCCGCACAATTGTCATTGCGGCGCTGGATAACCTGACAAAAGGTAGCAGCGGTCAGGCCTTGCAGAACGCCAACCTGATGTTAGGTGAAGAGGAAACCACGGGGCTGATGATGGCTCCACTTTTCCCATGAGGATGAAATGAAGACACTGAAAAAGCGGCGTCGTGTCCAGATAATACTGGTCTCCATCGTTGCACTGATCGTTGCCACCGGCCTGATTGGCTATGGCCTGCAAGACGGCATCAATTTCTTTCGTTCCCCCAGCCAGGTGATGGAAGAACCGCCCAAACCGGATGAGACCTTCCGCATTGGTGGCTTGGTTGAGGAAGGCAGCTTGCAACGCGGTCAGGGTGAGGTGATCCACTTCTCAGTAACGGACGGCGGGGCCTCGATTCCGGTGACATTTTCTGGTGTGCTGCCAGATTTGTTCGAGGAAAATCAGGGCATGGTCGGCACCGGGAAATATGTCAACGGTGTCTTCGAAGCTTCTGAAATTCTTGCCAAACATGATGAAACTTACATGCCCAAAGAAGTAGTGGACGCTCTGAAAGAGCAGGGTGTCTATGTCGAGCCTGAAAGCTAAAGCCATCTGACTGGGTGACCTTTGTCAGCGGTATTATAAACAAGTTGAAGCGCGCGGTCTGGTTAACAGGGCGCGCGCTCTGCTTTTGTGGGGTTAAGTATTAAACGGCAACCTATTGCGCGGGAGCGATAGGAGTGTGTGATGCAGAGTGTCCAGCAGATTGCCGAAGCTATTGTGGCCCGCGAAGGCGGTTATGTGAATGACCCGGATGACCCGGGTGGAGCCACCAAATATGGCGTGACCTTGGGCACGATGCAGCGCCTTGGCTTGGATGTCACCCGCGATGGACGTGTGAATGTTGCCGATGTTCGGGCGCTGAGCCACGAGCAAGCGGTTGAGATTTTCATCGATCACTATTTTGTTGCACCGCAGATTGGCACACTACCAGTGGAACTGCAGCCCAGCGTGTTTGATATGTACGTCAACGCAGGCGGCAACGCGGTCAAAATTCTGCAGCGGCTGCTTTGTGACATGGGCTATGATCTGGCGATAGACGGGGCGATTGGGCCCATTACAGCCGCAGCGGCTCAGCAAGCCGCGCAGGTGGATGCCACCGCGTTGCGGGATGCCTACGGCGTGGCGCGCCGGAACTACTACTTCCGACTGGCTGACAGGCGGGCAGCCAGCCGCAAATATGCGCGCACGCGGGCAGGGGGCAAAGGCGGCTGGATCAAGCGGGCCGAGGAATTCATCTCAGCGAAATATCACCTGACAGACCAAGCCTTCCAGGCGCGGGTGGCATCATGGGGGTGATTTCTGACATGTTGAGCCTGATTTTTGGTGGCAATCGCAATGTGTTACGCGAAACAGCCGAAGTCTTCCGAGAGAACGCCGAAGCCGGAGCAAATCGGGCGCATAGCAGTCAGATGGCGGCATTGGCGCAGTTGCAGGCAGAGTTCAGGCCTTCGGGGCGCGGTTGGTTTGATCGGCTCATGGATGGCGTGAATCGCCTACCTCGACCTGCACTGGCCCTGGCCACATTGGGCCTAATGGCATCGGCTATGGTGGATCCCGTCTGGTTTGCCAGCCGGATGCAAGGCATTGCCTTGGTGCCCGAGCCGTTGTGGTGGCTTCTGGGGGTGATTGTCTCGTTCTATTTTGGCGCGCGCCAGCAGGCCAAAACGCAAGGTCTGCAACGTGATCTAGCTCAAAGTCTGGCGCTTGTGCCTCAGGTTACAAGCAACATTGCTGCCCTGAATGATCTGCGGGCAGAAACGGTCGGTGCCGCGGGCACTAGAGGAGACGCAAATGACGAGATTGATGTGGTCAGGCCCGAGGCAAACCAGGCCTTGCAACATTGGCAGGCACAACGCACCAAGCTGTGACCGAGTGGCGCGGCAAATGCCATTGGCCCGCCGCACCGATGGGCCTATACAGTCGATATGATTACAGAACTCGGTCACTTCGCCCTTATCCTCGCCTTTATGATTGCTATCGTTCAGATGGTGGTGCCCCTGATTGGGGCCCATAAACGATGGCCAGGATGGATGGCGGTTGCAGAACCTGCAGCGCAAGCGCAGTTTCTGTTCACAGCTTTCTCTTTCGGAGCCCTGACTTGGGCTTTTGTCACCTCGGACTTTTCGCTGAAACTGGTTGTGCAAAACAGCCACTCTGCCAAGCCAATGCTGTATAAAATCAGCGGCACATGGGGTAACCACGAGGGCTCGATGCTGCTCTGGGTGCTTATTGTGACCCTGTTTGGCGCGCTGGCTTCGGTGTTTGGCGGCGGTTTGCCCGCTTCGCTCAGGGCCCGTGTTTTGGCGGTGCAGGCTTCGATTGGGGTGGCGTTCTTTGCCTTCATCTTGTTCACCTCAAACCCGTTTGTCCGTTTGGCGGTACCACCGTTTGACGGGCAGGATCTGAACCCGCTGCTGCAAGACCCCGGTTTGGCCTTTCACCCGCCGTTCCTGTATCTCGGCTATGTCGGGCTCTCCATGACCTTCTCCTTTGCCATTGCAGCCCTGATCGAAGGGCGCATTGATGCAGCCTGGGGACGGTGGGTGCGGCCATGGACGCTTGCCGCGTGGATCTTTCTGACCATCGGCATCGCTCTGGGAAGCTGGTGGGCTTACTATGAACTCGGTTGGGGTGGTTTCTGGTTCTGGGATCCGGTTGAAAACGCATCCTTTATGCCCTGGATCTTGGCCACAGCCTTGCTGCATAGCGCTATTGTGGTAGAAAAACGCGAAGCCTTGAAAAGCTGGACCATTCTGTTGGCGATCCTGGCGTTTAGTTTCTCACTGATCGGGACGTTTATCGTGCGGTCCGGCCTGCTAACCTCGGTTCATGCCTTTGCCAATGATCCGGTGCGCGGGATGTTCATTCTGTATATCCTTGCGCTGTTCACTGGCGGCGCTTTGACCCTGTTTGCCGCCCGTGCACAGGCGATGGAGGCAAAGGGCGTGTTTGGCATGGTTAGCCGCGAAAGCGCGCTGGTTGTGAATAACGTATTGCTGGCCGTCAGCTGCTTTGTGGTGTTCTTTGGCACCATGTGGCCGATCATCGCCGAGATGTTCTTTGATCGCAAACTGAGTGTTGGTCCTCCTTTCTTCAACTCGGCCTACACCCCGTTCATGGTGTTGCTGGGTCTGTTCCTGCCGATTGGATCAATGCTGCCGTGGAAACGCGGCAAGCTGGGCCGCACGGCTTGGTCGCTGCGCTATGTTTTTGGTCTGGCAGTTGTGCTGGGCGCTGCAGCCTGGGCCATGCAAACCGGTAGATCAGCGTTGGGGCCAATTGGACTGTTCCTGGGCTCGTGGATGGTGTTTGGAGCCATTGTGGACCTGTGGTCGCGTACTGGCCGTTCGGGACGCGTTGCGCGGCTAATGCGCCTGCCGCGTGCCGACTGGGGCAAAGCGCTGGCCCATGCGGGTCTTGGCATCACCTTCTTTGCCATTGCAGGTCTGACAGCCTGGGAGGAAGAGGACATTCGCGTTGCCTATATGGACAAACCTTTCGAGGTCGGAGCCTATACTCTGACGCTTGAGGGCGTCTCTCGCAATCGCGGGCCGAACTATTACGCCACAACAGCCCAGATACGTGTCACCAAGGCTGGCAAACTGGTTGCCATGATGTCTCCGGAGAAACGCGAGTATCCGGTGGCGAAAATGCCAACCACCGAGGCGGCGATCGATTTCAGATTCCTCCGGGATCTGTATGTGGTAATTGGCGATCAGCAAAACGATGGGGGCTGGATTGTCCGCACCTATATCAAACCTCTGGCCAATTGGATCTGGGGCGGCTGTCTGTTGATGGCCTTTGGTGGTTTGCTGTCGCTGACAGATCGTCGTTACCGCGTTGCCGCAGGTGCCCGTAAAACCGGCATGAAGGGGGTTGCCGCAGAATGATGGGTGTATTGAAAAAATGGGTCGCCGCGACGTTGGTCGCGGTGTCCTTGGTAACAACGGCCTGGGCTGTCGAACCGGATGAGGTTTTGGATGATCCGGCTCTGGAAACCCGCGCCCGCGAGCTGTCCAAGGATCTACGCTGTCTGGTCTGTCGCAACGAGAGCATTGATGAAAGCAACGCCGAGCTGGCGCGTGACCTGCGCATCTTGCTGCGCGAGCGGCTGGTGGCAGGTGACAGCGATACCGAAGCGATGGATTTCATCGTTGATCGCTTTGGTGAATATGTGCTGCTGCGCCCAACCGTAACCGGGGCCAATTGGATGCTTTGGGCTGCTGGCCCGGGCATGTTGTTACTGGCCCTGATCATGGCTTGGGCCTATTTGCGCGGGCGGTCGAATGCGCCCAGACGTAATGACACCGGCCTGAGTGAAGCCGAACAAAAGCGGCTTCAGGAGCTGTTGGATGACTAATTGCCAAGCGCACCCTGGGTTGCTAGGGTGCGCTTGGTCAGCAGTTCACCCAGGCTCCGCCATGCGCTAAACCTGCTTTTCAACACTCCGGATCCTTCACTCAGGATACCACTGGACAAGGGCGGGCATCCACATCCCCACTGGGGCTGCGGTATCCATGGGAGACTGATATGACCCGGGATGTAATTCAGCTGTCAATTGCTGACGTTTCACACTTTACCAAAACCCTTCGCGCCACGCTGCCCAATCCCCCCAGCCATCTGGAAATGCTGAACCTTGTGGCGCAGGCCTCTGGTTTCAAGAATTTCCAGCATCTGCGTGCCACAAACACGCCCGAACCACAGGTGGACCAACGCAAGCTGGACCGAGCCCTTCGAAATTTCGATGCCAAGGGGCGGTTTAACAACTGGCCGGGTAAAACCAGAATGCAGAACCTGTGCCTGTGGGCGGTTTGGGCGCTGATCCCCTCTAAAACAACCATGAATGAACGCGAGGTCAGCAGCGTGATCGATGAGCTCACGGCGCTCTCAGACGCTGCCCAGATCCGCCGCTCGCTAGTGGAAAACAAGCTTTTGTCCCGCAATATCGACGGTTCCCGCTATCAGCGGGTCGAGCAACCGGTCCCCGTTGACGCCCGCGCGCTGATTTCTGCGCTTCGCGAGCGACAAAAGGAACCTTTACCTGACGTGGCGTTTGCCTTTTCACGTCCGGCTACCTAAGTCAGCATGCAAGCAACGGATAAGGTGAGGCCGAGTGATGGACTACAAAGAAATCAATTATCTGCTGGCCGATGGGCTGGCAGTGGTGACATTGAACCGCCCCGAGAAGATGAATGCGCTGACCAGTCAGATGCGGGCCGAGATCACCCACGCCATGCGCCGCGCCGGTGCCGAAGCGCGCGCCGTTGTTTTGACCGGTGAGGGCAAGGCGTTCTGTTCGGGCCAAGACCTGAGCGATGCCAATAGCACCGGGGAGCTGGACCTAGAGCGTACCCTGCGGGATGAATACACCCCAATGCTAGAGGCCGTCTATGACTGCCCGGTGCCAACCATTTCGGCTGTGAATGGTCCGGTGGCCGGGGCAGGGGCCAATCTTGCGCTGGCAGCCGATGTGGTGATTGCCACCGAGAGTGCTTACTTTATGCAGGCGTTCTCGCGTATTGGCCTGATGCCCGACGCCGGCGGAACCTGGTTCTTGCCACGTCAGATGGGCCTGGCCAAAGCTATGGGGGCGGCGTTGTTTGCCGACAAAATCTCGGCCAAGCAGGCCAGCGACTGGGGCATGATCTGGGAAGCTGTTCCAGATGATGAGTTTGCCGATACCTGGCGCCAACGCGCCACGTATTTGGCGAAGGGGCCGACCATGGCTTTTGGTGCGATCAAACAGTCGATCCGGGCCAGCTATGGCAACAGCCTGCCGGAACAGCTGTCGGTCGAGGCACATTTGCAGGGCGAATGCGGTAAATCACGTGACTTCTTGGAAGGTGTGACAGCCTTTATGGAAAAACGCCCAGCTCGGTTCGAAGGGCGCTAATAAGGATTCAGTAGCCCATCACTGAATGGGCTACTGAACTTAGCGAGCCAGCTTAGGACGGTCTGGTTGTAAGAACAATATTGTCCAAGGTGAAATATCCGGCGCCACCTGGGAACTCAGCAACCAACTGACCATTTGCATAGAGCAGCAGGTCATCCGGGTCTCCATATCTGTCTTGGGTCTCTTCAAGTGTTAACTCAGGCTCTGGATCAGACGGATCATAGCTGTAGACCAGCATATCCTCGAGACGGCTGAAATCAGTAATTGTCACCGGATCCGATCCTTCGACCCAATCACCAATTACGATTTCGTCGTACCCCTCACCGGATGACACGGTATCATTGATGCCAACAATCAGCAGATCGTTGCCGTTGCCGCCGCTGACACTGTCTCCTTCAGTGTCGGTGTCTTGCCCATAGTCGACCTGCATCATTTCAATGATCTGAGTTTCTGTCGCATTCACTGGAGTGTTGAGAAAGGTCTCAAAGGTCGCCGCATTATTTTGAAAGCCGCTGGCAATAATGGTGTCATTACCGGCATCACCACGAAGATCATCGGAGCCTTGACCGTCAATAATAAGATCGTCGCCATGACCTCCACGTTCCAGATCGTCGCCCTGTTCGCCAAGAATGACGTCGTCATCCTCGCCACCAAATATCCGGTCATCACCCGCGCCACCACCCATCAGGTCATCGCCATCGCGCCCAAAAAGGGAATTGTCGCCGCTGTTGCCCTCAACAACGTCCTGGTTTTCTGTGTCGTCCCATCTGGTTGTTTCTTGGCCGGAATCGTCGTCGTCCAAAGCCATACTGGCAAGGCCAACAGCCAAGCCTAGCCCAAGCAATGTGAGCATTATCATGAGAGAATATCTTTCAGGTTTAATTCAATGGTGTGCGATGAGACGTTCAGTCTTGAACAATCCCATCGAACAGTTTGCTTAGGCGTTACTGGGCATCAAAGCGATGTCTTGGCTGACATCAAATGTGTCGCCCATGTTCACCAGTCGAATGACTTCGACACCATCCGCCATCACCACAGCATCACTACCGCCGTCCGCATTTGGTTGCGCGACTATGGTCAGCTCGGGTTCGGGCTGGGTGTCATCATAGCCATACAGCAGGACATCTTGGCCTGTGCCGAAATCTGTAATCACGATAGCCTCTTCGCCTTCAAGCCATTGGCCTGTGACAAATGTGTCTGCGCCAGCGCCGCCTTCAATGGTGTCTCCGATGCCGCCAAATATTGTGTCACTTCCGTAGCCACCGCGCACCAGGTCGCCGTTGGTGTCTGTATCTTCGGCGTAATTTAGCTCCAGTCTGCTAATCAGCTCGGCTGTGCTGAGTTCAGGATCAGGGTTCTGGAACAGCTCCTGAGCGGCTTCTTCGTTCATAAATCCACTGGCGATAATGACATCATTGCCCAGATCACCCAGCAGCGTGTCGGTGCCATCGCCGTCAATTAGGACGTCATTGCCGTGTCCGCCCCGCAGCAGGTCATCGCCGGACCGGCCAAGCACGACATCGTCGCCGTCATTTCCTAGAACCGTATCATTGCCTTCTCCGCCTGAGACGACATCATCTCCGTTGCCGC
Source organism: Parasedimentitalea nitratireducens (assembly GCF_057444295.1). NCBI lineage: Bacteria > Pseudomonadati > Pseudomonadota > Alphaproteobacteria > Rhodobacterales > Paracoccaceae > Parasedimentitalea > Parasedimentitalea nitratireducens. The sequence goes on from NZ_JBYAXC010000002.1 coordinate 118,176, forward strand.
CGGCAACCAAGTCATCCCCAACAGCACCATCGACCTGGTCATTGCCATTGCCGCCAAAAACGGAATCGTTGCCCGAGTCACCGGTTACGGTGTCGTTACCATTGTCGCCAAAGACGCGATCATCATCGCCACCACCGCGCAGCAAATCGTCGCCATCTTGGCCCAACACAGTATCTGCGCCTGCACCGCCATAAACGCTGTCGTTGCCAGCGCCACCACTTGCGTTGTCGTCACCATCACCGCCAAAGACTCGGTCGTTACCGGCGCCACCGTCCAGCTCGTCATTGCCGTTGCCGCCAAAAACCCGGTCCAAACCCTCTCCGCCGTCCAGGGTATCATCGCCACCGTCGCCAAAAAGCCGATCGTCGCCGCCTTCACCGTTTAGTGCGTCGTTGCCACCCTGTCCCAACAGCGTTTCCGAAGAGGAGGTGCCATTTATGAGATCGTTCCCTGCTGTTCCCTCAAACTCGTCGGTTGGCTCAAGCGGGGTGGGTTCAGACGTATCATCATCGTCGTCGGATACAGTAGCAACTCCGGCCAACAGCCCTAGGCTCAACAATGTCATCCAAAGCATAACAATATCTCTTTCTCAAAAGTGATTAATATTAATAGCAGTTTTGAGATATATTAAGGTCTCTTTTAGAGGCGCGTCAATTGAATGAGGTTAACTATTTCCAATTGGTGTTCAATGAAGGATAGGTGGTGGGATTGTACGACAAAACGCCCTGGATCAGTAAATCCAGGGCGTTTCATTAATCTTACTCCACCTTGAGGGAGAGTGAAACGATTACCGATTCTCGATATCGGTGTAATCTCGCTCTGTTTCACCCAGATACAATTGGCGTGGGCGACCAATCTTGTTCTGTGGATCTGCAATCATTTCTTTCCACTGCGACACCCAGCCAACTGTCCGTGCCAGAGTAAAGATCGGCGTGAACATCGAAGTTGGGAAACCCATCGCCTCAAGAATGATACCTGAATAGAAGTCCACGTTCGGGAACAGCTTCTTCTCGATGAAGTAAGGATCGTTCAGAGCAGTTTGTTCCAGCTCTTTGGCAACCTGCAGCAGTGGGTTGTCTTCGACACCCAGCAGTTCCAGAACTTCGTCAGCGGATTGCTTCAGCACTGTGGCACGAGGGTCGGTGTTTTTGTAAACCCGGTGGCCAAAGCCCATCAGACGGAACGGATCATTCTTATCCTTGGCGCGCGCGATGTACTCAGGAATGCGGTCTACAGTGCCAATTTCCTTGAGCATTTCCAAACACGCCTGGTTGGCGCCACCGTGGGCGGGGCCCCAGAGACAGGCAATACCAGCCGCAACACAGGCAAACGGGTTTGCACCGGACGAGGACGCCAGACGCACGGTCGAAGTTGATGCGTTTTGCTCGTGGTCAGCATGCAGGGTAAAGATCCGGTCCATTGCACGGCTCAGGATCGGGTTAACCTCATATTGCTCAGCTGGAACCGAGAAACACATGTGCAAGAAGTTGGCGGCGTAATCCAGATCGTTGCGTGGATACACAAACGGCTGACCGATCGAATACTTATAGGCCATCGCAGCGATGGTTGGCAGCTTGGCGATCAGACGGATCGACGCAACTTCACGCTGCCAAGGATCCGAGATATCTGTGGAGTCATGGTAGAAAGCCGACATGGCACCAACTACACCCACCAGGGTTGCCATTGGGTGCGCATCACGACGGAAGCCACGGAAGAAGTTGTGCATCTGTTCGTGCACCATGGTGTGACGGGTCACACGGGCTTCAAAATCTTCCAGTTGCGCAGCGGTTGGCAGCTCACCGTAGAGCAGCAGATAGCAAACCTCTAGGTAATGCGATTTCTGTGCCAGCTGGTCGATGGGATAGCCACGGTGCAGCAGCTCGCCCTTGTCGCCATCGATAAAGGTAATGGTGCTGTCGCAGCTTGCAGTCGAGGTGAAACCCGGATCATAGGTGAAAACACCCGCCTGACCGTAGAGTTTGCGGATATCAAGAACATCAGGCCCAGCAGTTGGAGAAAAGATCGGCAGCTCATAGTCTTTGCCATCTAGGCTGAGCGTGGCGGATTTCTTGGTATCGGTCATGGATATCCCTTCCTGTTAGGCATGGAGGTGGCACAGGGCCACGCTCCACACGGGGCACGTCCTGCTGTTTGATCGCAGGCGTTATGTCTTGAAACAGGTCGGAACAGTGTTTCCGTTCAACCTGCGGCGTCAGTGAGACGGGCCATTGTTTCTTCGCGGCCCAGAATCAACATCATGTCAAAAACTGAAGGTGTCACCGCGCGTCCAGCAAGTGCCGCACGCAGGGGGGCAGCCAGCTTACCGAACTTGGTGTCATGGGCTTCTGCCAAATTATTCAGAAGCGTCTCCAGATCGTCTCGCGACCAGCTAACATTTTGCAACTGCGGCGTCAATTCTCTCAGTATACGTATGAATACTGAGTTCAGCGCTTTGGCGGCCTTCTCATCCGGCTTTATTGGACGTGAGGCTAGCGCAAATTCAGCCTTTTCAAGGAGATCCGGGAACTTCTTGGCGCGTTCTTTAAGGCAATACATTGCCTTTTCAAGATTGGCTGACTGGGCGTCAGTTAGCGCTGACAGCTCGGATGCTGCCAAATAGGCCTGAATTTCCTGCCGCAATGCAGCGTCATCGCTAACAGCGATGTGCTGACCACAGAGATTTTCAAGCTTTTTGACATCAAAACGGGCCGGACTTTTGCCAATTCCATTCAGGTCAAACCACTCGAGCGCTTGCGCATCGGTGAAGAACTCGTCGTCACCGTGGCTCCAGCCCAGTCGCGCCAGATAGTTGCGCATACCTGCCGCCGGGTAGCCCATCACTTGATATTCCTGTGCCCCCAGCGCGCCGTGACGTTTAGACAGCTTTTTGCCATCTGGCCCGTGAATCAATGGGATATGGGCCCAAACCGGAACATCCCAGCCCATCGCTTCATAGATGGTCATCTGGCGTGCAGCGTTGTTCAGGTGGTCGTCGCCACGGATCACATGGGTCACACCCATGTCGTGATCATCCACCACAACGGCCAGCATATAAACAGGGGTGCCGTCCGAGCGCAGCAAGATCATGTCATCCAGCTGGTCATTACGGATGGTCACATCGCCCTGCACCTGATCCTTGATAGTGGTAACGCCGCTCTGCGGCGCTTTGATACGGATTACAAAGGGCGCATCTGGGTGGCTGTCCGCGTCCGCGTCGCGCCATGGCGAGCGATATAGCGTCGATTTCCCCTCGGCCTTGGCCTGCTCGCGGAACGCAGCAATTTCATCCTGGGTGGCATAGCACTTGTAGGCCTTGCCCTCGGCCAGCAGCTGATGCGCAACTTCGGCGTGGCGTTTGGCGCCTTCAAACTGGCTGATGACCTCGCCATCATGGTCCAGCCCCAGCCACTCCATGCCTTGCAAGATAGCGGCGGTGGCCTCGGGTGTAGACCGCTCGCGGTCAGTGTCTTCGATCCGCAGCAGGAATTTACCGCCGCGGCCACGGGCATGAAGCCAGTTGAACAGCGCGGTGCGGGCGCCACCGATATGCAGAAAGCCGGTGGGCGAAGGGGCGAAACGGGTGACGACCGGTTTGGACATGTGGGCCATTTACCTTTTGGAAACTTTTGTGGAAGTAGTTTTGACGCCTGTCTACCGAGCCTAACGGCGAGGAGCAAGATGCGAGCACTGACGGCCCTAAACGCCCTGTTGCTGGCGCAACGGGGGCATCTGTTTCCCTGGACACCTGTGTTCTTAGCCACAGGGGTTGGGATATACTTTGCGCTGCTCAATGAACCAGAACTCAAAGCCTATGTTATTCTGTCCGCACTAGCTGCTTTGCTGGTGCTGGCTGGTTTGATTTCAAAAGATCGCGGAACTGCGCTTTTCTGGGCGTCAAGCCTCACTATCTTTGGCTTTTGCCTGGCTGGATATCGCGCCCATAACGTCGGCGCTAATGTATTGAGCTTTCGATACTATGGTCCAATCGAAGGGCGGGTGATTGCCATTGATCGCTCTGCCAGTGACAGGATCAGGTTGACCCTTGATCAAGTGCGGCTGCGGGATGTGCGCCCCAGTAAAATGTCTCTGCGTGTCAGGGTATCTGTCAATAACACAACCGAAATCCCCCAAGCAGGGGCCCAAGTCATGACAACGGGCCACCTGATGCCCCCGCAAGGGCCCGTTGAACCGGGGGGCTTTGATTTTCGACGCCACGCCTGGTTTCAGAGCCTTGGCGGGGTGGGCTACACGCGGGTGCCTGTGTTGATGTCAGCGCAGCCGACCGGGGATCTTTGGTTGCAGCAGCTGCGCGGGCAGGTCTCTGCTCTCATTCAGAAAAAACTGGGCGGAGAGACCGGCGGTTTTGCCGCCGCGATCACAACCGGAGACCGCAGTGGCGTTGGCCAAGATACCCTAATCGCCCTCAGAGGCAGCAACCTGGCGCATCTCTTGGCAATTTCGGGGCTCCACATGGGTCTACTCACAGGGTTTGTCTTTGCAGCGTTGCGGTTCCTGCTTTGTCTTTGGCCCTGGGTGGCCCTGCGTCTGCCGATCAAGAAAATAGCGGCAGCGGGTGCGCTCTGCATCGCTACAGGTTATCTGGCGCTGTCAGGCGGCAATGTGGCCACCGAGCGGGCCTTTGTCATGGCCGCTGTGGTTTTAACCGCCGTTATTTTGGACCGCCGTGCCTTTTCATTGCGTGCAGTGGCTCTGGCGGCGCTAATCGTTTTGATCAGACGACCCGAAAGCCTGTTAAGCCCCGGGTTCCAAATGAGTTTTGCGGCGACAACGGCACTGGTCGCGGTGTTTGGCTGGATCCGAGATACTGGTATTTCAGTTGGTCCGAGCTGGGCCAAAGGCGTTGTGGCACTTGTCATTTCATCCGTGGTTGCAGGCCTGGCAACAGCTCCGTTTGGGGCGGCACATTTCAACATGGTGTCGCACTATGGGCTTTTGGCCAATTTACTGTCGGTGCCGGTGATGGGAATTCTGATTATCCCATCTGCGGTTCTGGCACTCTGTTTGTACCCGTTTGGGCTAGAGAACATTGGCTTGACATTAATGGGCTGGGGATTGGATTGGATCCTGTTCATCGCCCATTGGGTCAGCGCCCTGGATGGCGCGCAGGGCAGGGTGATTGCACCGGGCAGCGCCGTCCTTCCGCTTGTCGCTTTGGGCAGTTTACTTATGATCCTGTGGCAAGGAAGGCTCCGGCTGGCGGGCCTGTTCCCCATGCTGATCGGGGCCTACCTGTGGACACAAGCTGAACGCCCAGCAGTGCTGGTATCCTCAGACGGTGCACTTGTTGGCGCCATGATGGACACCGGGCGCGCCCTGACAAAATCCAAAGGGGCTGGATTCTCAGCGCGTATTTGGCTGGAAAATGATGGGGATAGCGTGGATCAGGCGCTGGCCGCCGAACGATGGATCGGCCCTGAAAAACGGATCTGGATTGGCCAGGCAGAGGTGGTGCACGTGATTGGAAAGCGTGCAGTAGAGCGACACACCGAATGTCTAGAGGGACAGATTGTGGTGACCACTGCGGACAAAACCTTGCCAGGGGACTGTCTGTTGTTCGACCCAAAACAGCTCCGCTCTCTGGGTAGTTTAATGATCAACAATAATGGTGATTTGATAAGTGCTCAACAACTGGCCGGGCGCCGGTTGTGGACAACTGCAACCACCCGCTGAGCGGTTGCAGCTTTACTAGACCATATGGTTAGTAGGTGCGGATCAATCCAACAAGCCGCCCCTGAACCTTGACCATGTTTTCTGGGTAAACACGGGTTTCATAGGCTGGGTTTGCAGCTTCCAAAGCGATAGATCCGCCCTGACGGTGGAACCGCTTCAATGTGGCTTCGTGGCCTTCGACCAGGGCAACAACAATATCACCATTGTCGGCCACTTTGGTTTCGCGGATCACAACCACATCGCCGTCGTTGATACCCGCCTCGATCATGGAATCGCCACGTACTTCAAGTGCGTAGTGCTGGCCATTGGTCGACAGCATCGAATTTGGCACCGCAACCTGATGCGAAACTTGGCTGATTGCCTCAATCGGAACACCGGCTGCGATGCGACCCATTACCGGCAATTCAACTGCCGACAGACGCGAGGGTTCGATATTGGCAGGCGCACTAGGCGCGGCGGATGGATGGCCGCCTTGAATGACGCGGGGGGAAAATCCAACAGGTGAGCTGCTACCGCCCAGCGACTCGGGCAGGCGGATGATTTCAATGGCGCGGGCCCGGTGCGCCAGACGACGGATAAAGCCGCGCTCTTCCAAGGCGGTAATCAAACGGTGGATGCCGGATTTGGACCGCAGGTCCAAGGCTTCCTTCATTTCGTCAAAACTCGGGGGCACACCGTCCTTTTGCAGGCGTTTGTGAATAAACTCCAACAAGTCCAGTTGCTTCTTGGTCAGCATGGTTGTTCCCTCCGCAGCCTCGTGTTTTCTTTTGTTCTACGCATGTTCTTGTTTTGTGTCAACGGTCATGGTTAACAGAAGATGTAGGGAACAGGCCAAAGGCCTGTGCCTTCGGCGAGAGTATTTGGGGTAAAAAGAAACACCGGTTTAGATCGGAAGATAGTCGACCATATCTCCGGCTGCGCGAGCGGGATCATGCGGTGGGCGGATCAACAACGCGTTGGCGGTGGACAGAACGGATAGCAAGGAACTGTCTTGGCGCTCAAAGGCGCGAATTTGCCCGTTTTCCAGCTGCGCCCGCATATAGTGTTGGCGCGGACCGTTGGCAGAGAGTGGGGCTGAAAGAGCAGCACGGAGTGGGACGGCGGGTTCCGTGCCAAGGCCCAGCATTGCGCGGATCATCGGGGCGATGAAGATATGCCCGCAAACCATTGCCGATACAGGGTTTCCCGGAAGGCCGACCATTGCTGCATCGCCCATGCGACCAGCCATCAAGGGTTTACCGGGGCGCATAGCCACCTTGTAGAATGACCGCTCCATGCCAAGATCAGCTGCCACTTTGCCCACCAGATCATGATCACCAACCGAGGCTCCGCCGATGGTGATAACTAGATCGGCTCCCTTGGCCAGATCAAAGGCTGTGCGCAGCGAGACCTCGGTATCGCGGGCAATAGGCAAGATGCGCGCATGGGCGCCTATGGCATCCAGCATCGCCTTTAGCCCAAAGGTGTTTGAGGCAATGATCTGGTCCGGACCGGGATCCTCGCCGGGCATCACCAACTCGTCGCCGGTTGAAATCAGCGCAACCTGTGGCCGACGGGTCACTGGGACCGTGGCGATATTCATCGAGGCCAGCAGGGCGATGTCTGAAGGGGTTAGGATGCGAGGCGCGTTGACCATGCTGCGGCATTTAAAATCATTTCCCAAAGCGCGGATATTGTGTCCATCGCCGGGGTCATTGGCAATGGTGATCAGATCGCCAGAGCGGGTGATATCTTCTTGGATGACAACAAAATCCAAGCCCTCGGGAACCGGGGCGCCGGTAAAAATGCGCACTGCTTGGCCGGGTTTGACCTCACCGTCAAAGCCATGGCCTGCAGCGGCTTCGCCCACCACTTTTAGGATCGAATGATGCTCAGCCTCATCAGCGCGCATGGCATAGCCATCCATGGCCGAGGCGGCAAAGGGAGGCTGGTCCCGGCGCGCTTCGACGTCCTGCGCCAATACACGGCCTGCGGCCTCGATCAGCGGCACCGTTTCAGTTTCCAGCTTGGATGTCAGTGCCAAAAGTTGCGCAAGAGCGTCGTCTACAGTGATCATTTATGCCTCGTAACGACCTGATTTTCCGCCGTCTTTCAAAATGACACGCAATCCGCCAATTTCCATCGCCTTATCCACGGCCTTGGACATGTCATAAACCGTTAGTGCAGCAGTGCTGGCAGCAGTGAGCGCTTCCATTTCAACCCCAGTCTGGCCGGTGGTCTTGACCGTGGCCTCAATTTGAACGCCAGGAAGAGTGGGGTCCAAAGTCAGTTCAACCGCTACTTTGGTAATTGGAAGTGGGTGACACAACGGGATCAGATCCGCAGTTTTCTTGGCCCCCATGATGCCTGCCAGTCGTGCGACGCCCAGCACATCGCCCTTTTTGGCCTTGCCTTCAGCGATGATGTCATAGGTGGCCTGCGCCATGCGGATATGCGCTTCGGCGGTGGCGATGCGCGAGGTCACTGCCTTGTCCGAAACATCCACCATATGGGCGTCGCCCTTGGAATCAAAATGGGTCAGCGACATCAGACAGCTCCGGGAACAAGTGGGTTGGCTAGAAGAGTACGAGTAGCGCTGGCCACATCGTCCTGACGCATCAAGCTTTCGCCAATCAGGAAGGTACGCGCGCCGTACTGGGCCATGGCCGACAAATCTGCGGGTGCGCTCAAGCCACTTTCGCAAACGATGGTGCGATCTGCGGGCACCAGTTTCGACAAGTTGCGAGTGGTGTCCAGCGTGGTCTCAAATGTCTTGAGATTGCGGTTGTTGATTCCCATCAGCGGCGATTTCAACGCACAGGCGCGTTCCAGCTCTTCGGCGTCATGCACTTCCAGCAGCACATCCATGCCCCATTCAAACGCAGCCTGTTCCAACTCAGCCGCCTGGGCATCAGACACAGAAGCCAGAATGATCAGGATACAGTCCGCCCCCAGCGCGCGGGCCTCAGCCACCTGATAGGTGTCATACATGAAATCTTTGCGCAGGGCAGGCAGGCAACAGGCTGCACGGGCCTGAACCAAAAATTCCTTGGCCCCTTGGAAACTTGGGGTATCGGTCAGCACCGACAGGCAAGCCGCGCCGCCATCCTCGTAAGCCTTCGCCAGTGCGGCAGGCTCAAAATCGGGGCGGATCAAACCTTTGGAGGGGCTGGCTTTTTTGATTTCGGCAATCAGACCATAACCTTCGCGGTTGGCTGTCATCAGCGCATCGGCAAAGCCGCGGGTTGGGCTGGCCTCATTGGCTTCGGCTTCCACTTCGCTCAACGGCTTGGCTGCCTTGTCGGCGGCCACTTCCTCAAGCTTATAGGCCTTGATCTTATCCAGCACATTTATCGTCATTCCACGGCCTCCGGTGGTGTAGTCCAATTTATTGTAGCCTCATCCCGGGATGCCAGCCAGTTGTTCACGGTTGAAAACGGGCGCGAGCCAAAAAAGCCGCGTCGGGCCGACAGGGGCGAGGGATGGGCAGATTTCAGGATCAGGTGATCGCCCGGATTGATAAAAGATTCAAGCTTTTGCGCCGCGTTGCCCCACAGAACATAGGCGGTGGGGCGGCGCGAGGTGTGATCCAGCACCTGGTGCACGAGGTGCGCCCAGCCCAGGCTTTTGTGGCCATTGGCCTCACCAGCGGGCACCGACAGGGCCGTGTTCAGCAGCAAAACACCTTGTTTGGCCCAGCCACGCAGATCACCATTGGTTGGCGTTGCGCCGATATCCTCGGCCATTTCTTTGTAGATATTGTTGAGCGACCGGGGCAGGGGCGTCACATTCGGCTCGACTGAAAACGCCAGCCCATGGGCATGCCCAGGCGTAGGGTATGGGTCTTGCCCCAAAATCACCACACGGGTCTGTTCCGGTGGCGTCAGTTCAAACGCCACAAAGCGCTGATGAACTGGGGGCAGAATTTGCCGTGAATCCAGTGAGATCGCCGTGCTAATCGCAGGCCAGTCTAATGTGAAAAACGACAGGTCTGACCAGCCTGCCGGGAGTTTGTCCATCATCACTTGGCCTCAGAGGTGATCCTTGCCAGGGCCTCGACCTTGGATTTTGCAGCACCGGAATCGATGCTTTCGCGCGCCATTTCAACGCCTTGGGTCAGGCTGTTGGCCTTGCCAGCCACCACGATGGCCGAGGCCGAGTTGAGCAGGACCGCGTCGCGGTAAGCCGATTGTTCACCGTTCAACAATGCCCGGAACGCATTGGCGTTGTCTTCGGGCGTGCCGCCCACAATGTCCTCAAACGGATGCACCGGCAGGCCGGCTTCTTCGGGGTGCAGTTCAAAGTCGCGGATGCTGCCATCTTCTTCCAGCGCCGAAACCCAGCTGATGCCGGTAATGGTCAGCTCATCCGTGCCATCGGATCCATGCACCAACCAGGCGCACTCAGATCCCAATTGCCCCAGCGTTTCCGCCATTGGGCGGATCAGGTCGCGGGTAAAGGCTCCGGTCAGCTGGCGTTTGGCACCCGCCGGGTTGGTCAACGGGCCCAGAATGTTGAAAATCGTACGGGTGCCCAGCTCTTGCCGTGTTGGCATCACATGGGCCACTGCCGGGTGGTGCATCGGTGCCATCATGAATGCGATGCCACACTCGGCCAGCGCCTTTTCCACCACATCCGGTGTCACCATCACATTGATGCCCATCTGGGTTTGCACGTCGGCAGTTCCGGATTTTGACGACAGATTGCGGTTGCCGTGTTTGGCCACAACCACGCCTGCGCCTGCGGTAACAAAAGCGGTTGCGGTAGAGATATTCAGTGTGTGTTTGCCATCCCCACCGGTGCCCACGATATCCATCGCGCCAGCAGGGGCTTTGACAGCATTACACTTGGCGCGCATGACCCCGGCGGCAGCGGCATATTCATCCACCGTTTCGCCGCGCGTACGCAGCGCCATCAACAAACCACCGATCTGGCTTGGCGTTGCCTCACCTTCGAACAACAGCGTAAAGGCGGTCTCCGCCTGTTCACGTGTCAAAGGGCCCTCGGCAGCGGCCCCGATCAGTGGCTTCAAACGGTCACTCATGTCGGGTCCTTCATCTCGTTCAAAAAGTTTTGCAGCAGGGCGTGGCCATGCTCGGAAGCAATTGATTCTGGGTGAAATTGTACGCCGTGAATGGGCAATTCGCGGTGCTGTAGCCCCATAATGGTGCCATCTTCCAGCTCGGCGGTAATCTCCAGACAATCTGGCAGGCTCTCACGCTCAACCACCAGCGAGTGATAACGGGTCGCCTCAAATGGCGATGGCAGGCCAGCAAACAGCCCCTTACCAGTGTGGGACATGCTGCCCATTTTGCCGTGCACAATCTCGTGGCAGCGCACAACCTTGCCGCCAAACACTTGGCCAATGGTCTGGTGCCCCAGACACACGCCCATCAGTGGTGTTTTGGTTTCGGCGGCGGCCTCAGCCAGCGCCAAACAAATGCCTGCTTGATTGGGGTCACAGGGGCCAGGTGACAGCAAAATGCCACTTGGTTTCATCGCCATTGCCTCTTGCACATCGATGGCATCGTTGCGGCGGATTTCTATCTCGGCACCCAGCTCACCCAGATAATGCACTAGGTTGTAGGTAAAGGAATCGTAGTTGTCGATTAGCAGCAACATCTTGGCAGGCTCTTTTAAGGGCTGGCGGGGCAGGGCCGCGCCGCAGTATAGTGGTTGCAACATACATGTTCAGGGTTGCGCGGCAGCGTCAAGTGCGTAGGGCTGTGTAACAACTATTCTAATGGGACGGATGAACGCAGATTCAGCGGTCTCGACGGGCAGATGAAAGACTGGAAAGGCAAGACAGGCATGCGAGGATTTTTAGGTGGCGTAAGTATAGGTGCCCTGGTGGCCGCTGCTGGTGCCGCGATGTTATCACTTTCGGTGCCACTTCCCAAAGTAGTGGACGTAGCAGTTGATACGCCAACCAGCCAAGTGGTTCCGGCGGATGAAGCGAGCTTGCAAGTGCAGGCGACCGGGCCGGATGCCGATCTGGTAGAGGCCGCGCCAGTTGCCCCCGAGGGTGTTGTGGGTGACGACCTGAGTGCGCTGCAAGACGCCGATATTCAGCCCGCCGACCGCCCCCAGATTGGGTCTGGCGACGCTTCAGTTGCTGATCCTCTTACTGCTGCGCCCGGGTCACAAACCGCCCCGCAGATCGCATTGCAAACAGATGCCCCTGTTGTGCCAATTGGCGCGTTGCCTGTTCCACAAGCTCCGTCTCAGGAAAACGAGATCGAGGTTTCCAGCGAGCCAGCGCAGCCCCCACAACCCGCTGTGGTTCAGTCGCTGCCCAGCGTTGATGTGGCGACTGCCGCGCCAGAGATGGTTCCGGTGATCGACAGCGGATCTGAAGACACCGCGCCATCTGGAGCTACTCCCGATATTAACAGCGGATCAGAAGGTGTTGAAACATCAGAAGTTCCCAGTACTGAAACTGTGGCCGCACCACAGGTGGCAATTGATGTGCCAATTATGACAGCCCCCGATACCGTGCAGGTGCCGGGAACTACAGTTCCCACTACACTACCAACGATCGTCGATGCGCCTGCACCGCAATCCGTGCCAGGCGAAGCGCGCGAAGAGGCCAGTCAAGATCCCGCTTCGGATGCTGTCGCCGACACAGCAGAGGAAAGGGTTGCAGTGTTGCAGGCAACCTCTTCGGACACGAGCGGCGGAACTACGTTTGGCACGCCGGTGGTGCCTTTGACAGAACGAAACAGCGCACAGGTTGGCTCCGATACTGGCGGTGTTTCCCCGTTCGAAGCCTACGCTGAACTGTTCGAAAACCCGGACGAACGGCCGCTGATGTCGATTGTCTTGATCGACGACGCGCAGTCGATTGGCGCCGAGGCCCTGCTTGGATTTCCATATCCTTTGAGTTTTGCCATCGACCCCCAAGATCCCAAAGCCGCCGAGAAAATGGCGGCACGTCGGGCCGCAGGGTTCGAGGTCTTGGTTCTGACAGACCTGCCGCGTGAAGCGGCGCCTCAAGATGCTGAAACAGCCTTGGCTGTTTGGATGGATACCCTGCCGGAAACTGTCGGCATTCTGGAGGGCACCGTAACCGGGTTTCAGGGTAACCGACCTTTGGCAGATCAGGTTTCGGCCGTGGCGGCCGCCTCGGGTCGTGGCTTGCTAACACAAGATCATGGTTTGAACACAGTCCACAAACTTGCGGCGCGTGATGGCGTCCCGGCAGCCGTGGTCTTTCGCGATTTTGACGGTGCCGGCCAGAACCCGCGCGCCATTCGCAGGTTCCTGGACCAGGCCGCGTTCCGCGCTGGCCAAGAAGGCGCGGTTGTAATGCTGGGGCGGGTCCGTCCCGATACCATCTCGGCGCTGCTTCTGTGGGGGCTACAAGATCGCGCTGCGCGGGTTGCACTGGCCCCGGTGTCAGCCGCGCTTGCCCTTAACGCAGCTGACCAATAACGCGAAAACCAAATTCCCAGTCCAATCCTCGTAAAAAAGTAGACAGATGATCGACCTCACACTTCTTGTTGTCGCGGCCTTTCTGGCCGGCGGGCTGAATTCCATTGCGGGCGGCGGTAGTTTCCTGACTTTTCCAGCCCTGGTTTTTGTCGGCGTGCCACCGATTGCGGCCAATGCAACAAGTGCTGTGGCGGTGTTTCCGGGCTACGCCAGCGGTGCGCTGGGATTCCTGAACGAAATCAAGTCGTTTGACCGTAAGACGCTGATCCGTTTGATCATTCTGTCGATCGTCGGCGGTGTATCTGGCTCACTTTTGCTGCTGGTCACACCGGCAACCGTGTTCAATTGGGTTGTGCCCTGGCTGTTATTGTTTGCCACTATACTGTTTTTGTTAGGGGGGAAGATCAACGCCTGGGTCGCGGCGCGTGGAAAAGGGGACTCGCAGGGATGGTTCGCCACCCTGATCGTGTCGATCTATGGCGGCTATTTCAACGGTGGGCTGGGGATTGTCCTGCTGGCCCTGTTTTCGGCCCTTGGTTATCGCGATCTGAACCTGATGAACGGGCTCAAGAACATGCTGTCCTTTGTCCTGTCAGCTGCGTCAGTGGCGACATTTGCCCTTGCCGGTATTGTGTACTGGAAAGAGGCCGCAATCATGATGGTGGCAGCCACGACTGGCGGCTACGTCGGTGCACGCTTGGCCCGCTTGATGCCGGTGGCAATGGTCAAAACCATTGTTGTTATTGTTGGTCTGGTCATGACGGCGGTGTTTTTCGCACGAAGCCTGGCATAAAAATACCGGGCTCTTGCAGTCAAAAGCCCGGTGACTCCGAAAGGAGTATTCTAGAAAATGAGGTTCGGCGTCAGCTGTTGCCATTCCCGGTAAAACGCGCCGCATCAGCCGCTGCACGCCGGATGGCATTGGATTTATGGACGGTTTCCATAAATTCAGCTTCAGGGTCGCTGTCATAGACCACACCGCCACCGGCCTGGATGTACAGCTTTTGATCCTGCACCACGGCAGTACGCAGGGCGATACACATATCCATGTCGCCACCAGCCGAGAAATAACCAACCCCGCCACCATAGACGCCGCGCTTTTCCGGCTCTAGCTCGTCAATGATCTCCATCGCTCGCACCTTGGGCGCACCAGATACGGTGCCCGCAGGCATCCCGGCAAAGAAGGCATCCAGCGCGTCTTTGTCCTCGGCCATCTCGCCTACCACGTTTGATACAATGTGCATCACGTGGCTGTAACGCTCGATAATGAACTTTTCGGTTGGACGCACGGTGCCAATCTTGGCAACGCGGCCGGTGTCATTGCGGCCCAGATCCAGCAGCATCAAGTGCTCGGCCAGTTCCTTTTTGTCAGCCAGCAAATCCGCCTCTAGTGCGCGGTCTTCTTCGGGGGTTGCGCCACGGGGGCGAGTGCCGGCAATGGGGCGAATGGTGACTTCATCACCAAAGACCCGCACCAGAATTTCTGGGCTGGCGCCTACCACCTGAAAGCCGCCAAAGTTAAAGTAGAACATAAACGGCGACGGGTTGGTGCGGCGCAGGCTGCGATACAGAGCAAACGGCGGCTGGCGGAACTCCTGGGTCCAGCGCTGCGCCGGAACCACTTGGAAAATATCGCCCGCACGGATGTAGTCCTTGGCCTTTTCAACCGCTTCCATATAGCCGGATTTGGTGAAGTTGCTGACCGGATCAGCCACATCATCTGCCTCACCCAGATCACGGGTTTCGGCCGGCATGGCACGTTCCAAATCACGCACCGCATCCATCACCCGTTCAGCTGCCTGGGCATAGGCGGCGCGGGCAGATTGCCCTTCGCTGGCCCAGGCGGGGGACACAACCGTGACCTCGCCTTTGACACCGTCCAGAACGGCAATCACCGAGGGGCGCAGCATGATAGCATCAGGCAGGCCCAGCGGATCCGGGTTCACATTTGGGAGGTGCTCAACCAGGCGGATCATGTCATAGCCGAGATAGCCAAACAGGCCCGCAGCGGCCTGCGGCAAATATTCGGGCAGATCAATCCGGCTTTCGGCGATCAGGGCGCGCAGGTTATCCATCGGATCACCAGCCTGATCGGTAAAGGCATCCGCATCAAACCGGGCTGACCGGTTCAGGGCGGATGTGTTACCCCGACAGCGCCACACCAGATCTGGCTTCATCCCAATAATCGAGTAGCGCCCACGCACTTCGCCGCCGGTCACCGACTCCAGCATAAAGGCGTCCTTTTGGGCACCTGTCAGCTTGAGCATCAGGGACACAGGCGTGTCGAGGTCGGCGGCCAGGCGGGTGTAAACGACCTGGTTTTCGCCCGCCTCATAGGCCTTGGCGAACGTGTCGAAATCGGGTGTCAAAGCCATGATCTGCTGCCTTGGTTACTGGAAATTGGCCTGCACGGCGTGGAGCGCCTGCTGGTCAATAAAGGGACGCGCACGAATTTGTGCATCCTGCGCAAACGCCTGGAACAAAGCCTCTGACAGGGCTTGGTCCAGTTGCTGTTGAAGAGCTTCGGACATCGCTGTCAGATCATCACTTTCAGCCGGGGGCAGAACCTCATCCAGACGCAGAACAACCGTTGATCCCTCACCAGACACAACACGCATTTCACCAACTTCCATCTCAAACACTTGGTTCATCATGTCGGCAGGTGAGTTGTCGATATAGGCAGTGCGGGTCAGGCCTGTCTCAACGGAGGCATTCAGATCTTCGTCAAAGTTACCAGCATCCTTGGCGCGGCCAAGAATGGCGTTGGCTTCGGTATTGATGGCGTTCTGGCGCTGCTGCGCGTTCCAGCCTTGCAGCGCCTTGGTGTAAACATCAGCCAGCGGTTCAGGGCGCGGAGGCAGAACTTCGTCCAAGCGGATCGCAAACAGGCTGCCGTCCTCAAGGAAGGCAACAGCAGGAAAGTCCTCGACTGTCACAGCCGCAGCCGCTTCGCGGAAACCGTTGTAGGCAGCGATGTCTGCGGTGGTTTCAGCGGTCCAGCTGATGGTGTTCAGAACCATGTCAGTTTCACTTGCGACCTCTTCCAGTGTCGCGCCACCAGCCAGCAGATCGTCAATATCTTCGGACTGCTGCTCGATCATGAGGCGGGCGCCACCTGCGGCCAGCTCGGCGCGCAGTTCAGCTTCAACGTCGGTAAGCAGCGTCACACGCGCCTCAAGGCGACCGTTGATACGGTACAGTGCAGGGCCCAGATCTGTGGACAGCGGGCCCACAACGTCACCCACTTGCGCCGAAAATACGTCCTGACCAGCCAGGCCCAAAGCTCCGATTGTCATGTCGCCCATGTCGACATCGGCCAATGCCAAACCACGGTCGTCAACCAGCGCTTCAAAGGTGGTTCCGCCTGTTTCCAATTGTGCCTTTGCACTGGCTGCCTTTTCGTCGTCAGAAAACACCAAACGTTCGACCAAACGACGCTCGGGCGACTGGTACTGGTCTGCCCGCTCTTCAAACAGCTTCTGAATACGGTCCTGTGACACCTCTACGTCGCTCAGCAGTGTGTCGGGCGACAGCACCACATAGCTGATCTCTTTGGTTTCGGGCAGTGTGAACATGTCAGGGTTGGCGTCGTAATAGGCCTGCAGCTCGGCATCTGTCGGGGCCAAGGCAATCATTGCCATATCGTTATTGTCCAACTGAACCCGGGTAAAGCTGCGACGGGCACCAATGTAACCGGTGATAGTGTCACGCATGGTTGTTGGCATCTTTGCTCCAACAAGTATCGCGCCTTGAACCAGCGTGCGGCCAGATTCGCGGCGCAGATCAGCTTCGAACTCACGCTCCGACAGCCCATTGTTTTCCAACGCATATTCGTAAGACTGGCGGTCAAACTCGCCATTGATGCCCTGAAAACTCCGGATTTCAACGATTTCCTTCAGCAGGTTTTCGTCGCCGATTGAAATGCCCAACTGGTTCACTTCATTGTCGATTGCTGCAATCGTAATCAGCCGATTGAGAACAACCTGATCCATGCCAAAGGCGGAAAGTTGTGAAAGAGATATGTATTGGCCGGTTTGGGCCTGCAATGCCTGCTGCTCGCGCTGAAGTTCTCGATAATAGTTCTCGATTGAAACCTCTTCGTCACCGACGGTGGCCACAGAGCTGGCCGAGCCGGTGAAGTTTACCGCGCCAAAGCCAACAAGGCTTAGCATGATCAATCCCATCAGGATCCACACAAAGGTTTTGGAAAGATGTTTCATGCCTGCGGCCATGATGCCCTCATATTGTCGGTGCCTCTGCATATTGGGCGCCGTTTTGGCAGCCGCAGCAGGGGATGAAAAAATGTCTGGTGCCCTGAATACGCTGCTGCCCTCAAAGGGGCAAGCCGTGTTGCGCCACTGGTATGAAATGGCACTTAAAGTTGAAAGGACGCGAGCCGTTTGAACAGTTCAGCGATCCCCAAACGGTCTACATTGGCAAAGGCAATGCGGAATTGCCGTGCGCCGACGGGGTCATCAACGGGTACAAACATCGATCCGGGTAGCATCAGGATTGATTGCTCGGTCACCAGCCTGCGAGCAACTTGGTCCGAGGTCATGTCAAACGGGTGCTCTACATACGCAAAGTAAGCGCCACAGCCCAGCAACTTCCAGTCTTGCTTGGCCAAGAGGTCGAAGTTCTCAACAATGGCGGCCCGGCGGTCCAGAATTTCAGATCGTTCACCGCTCAACCAATTTGTCAGGTTCTCAATCCCCCACAACGCACCGATCTGGCCCAGTTGATTGGGGCAAATCGTAACCGTGTCGAGAAACTTCTCCATTTCCAACAAACAGGCAGGAGAGGTTGCGATGGCTCCAACCCTGTGACCCGTCAGTCGATAGGCTTTGGAAAACGAGTAAAGGTGGATCAGGGTTTGATCCCAATCGGGCAATTGCAACAACCCATGCGGCGGTCCGGACCGGCTATCAAAGTCGCGATAGGTCTCGTCCAAAATCAGCGCCAACCCGTGTTCCTGCGCAAGATCATAGAACGCACGCAGCAGGTCCGCCGGATATTCGACACCACAGGGGTTGTTGGGCGAAACCAGCGCAATTGCGCGTGTCTGTGGAGTGATGAGCGCCTTGGCCTGGCCTACGTCAGGCAACATGTCGTCACCAACTCGCAGCGGTTGGGCGCTAACCCCGGCCATATCCAACCACATTTTATGATTGAAGTACCATGGGGTTGGAATGATAACTTCATCCCCTTCGCCGCAAAGCGAGGCGATCGTTGCGGCAAAGGCCTGATTACAGCCCGAAGTTATCGCGACCTGGTCGGCTGAGACCACGGCGTCGTAGTGTTCCGAAATCTGCGCCGCCAATCCTGCCCGTAGATCGGGGCGACCCAAAACTGGCCCATATAGATGAGCGCTGTCATCCTCTAGCGCGGCCTGCGCCATCGCTTTGCGCAACTCAACAGGTGGTGGATCAATTGGTGCTGCCTGACTGACATTAAGCAGAGGCCTGTTGTCGGGAAAGGTGACGCCGTCTAGCCAGCGACGGGATTCGACAATGGGGGAGGTAAAGGTTGCTGTTGTGCGTGGCTGAGACATCACCGGGTCCTGTTGGGGTTGTCCTGACTGTAGTCAGAGTATGAGAGGCGACGGATCTATCGCTGTTGGGCAAAGAACAACCCAATTTTGGATTTAGGGGCAAGCCGGAAATTTGCGGAATATGCAGCTTATTGCCGGTCATCAGCCCAAGGCTTGCCTTTTTCTCTCTGATCTTTGCAGACTGCCCAGAAAGCGAGGCAGGCAAATGTTTTTGAAGGCAAAAGTGATATTGGGTGCTGTGGTGATGGTCCTTGGTGTGGCGGCAGCGAGTGCCCAGACCGCAGATCAAAACAACCAGCGGCCTGTTGAATTCTCCCAGCTGACTGAAACCATCTGGATGCATACCAGCTACAAAACCTTCCCTAAATTTGGGCTGGTCCCATCAAATGGGCTCATCGTTGTTGGTGGCGAGCATACGATCCTGGTCGACGGCGCCTGGACCGATGAACAGACCACAGAGATTCTCGATTGGGCCAGAGCAGAACTCAATCAGCCAATTGATCGCGCCGTCTTTACCCATGCTCATAGCGATCGGATGGGCGGAGTAGGGGCAATTCGTGCGCGCGGGATTGAGACCTATGCCCATCCTTTAAGCAACCAGTTGGCACCTTCAGAGGGGTTGATGGCTGCAGAGTTTGATTTGGCTTTGAACCAAACTGATGCAGTGGTGAACTTTTATGGGCTGCAACTGCACCATCCCGGCGCAGGCCACGCTGCCGACAATATCGTTGTCTATGTTGCCAAAGACGGGCTGCTGTTTGCAGGGTGCTTGCTGCGCTCAATGCAGGCCAAGGGGCTGGGCAATACCAATTACGCCGATATCGGGCATTGGGCGCAGGCCGTAGCCTCGGTCAAACATCAGTTTTCACAGGCGACACTTGTGGTGCCGGGGCATGGTGCGCCTGCCGGGCCAGAGCTGCTAGATCGAACTGAACATTTGATCAGCTTGCACTCCAAGCAGTGATACAAACAAAAAGCGCGCCCAGATGGACGCGCTTTTCGGAATAATTTGGAACTCTATCAGTCGGTTCCGCGATACGGCTCAACATATTGCAGCGCCATATCCCAGGGGAAGAAGATCCAGGTATCCTGGCTGACTTCTGTGATAAAGGTGTGCACCATGGGGCGGCCTTTGGGTTTGGCATAAACGGTGGCAAAATGCGCTTTGGGGTACAGGCTGCGCACCAGATCCAGTGTTTTGCCGCTGTCGACCAGATCGTCGATGACCAGGATACCTTCACCCTGGTCGCCCATGATGTCAGCATCCGGCGCCTTTAGCACCTCAGCCTCACCCTGTTCCTGGTGGTGGTAAGACTGCACCGAGATGGTGTCGACGGTGCGGATGTCCAGCTCTCGTGCAACAATCATGGCTGGCGCCATGCCGCCACGGGTAATTGCAACAACAGCTTTCCAAGCGCCGTCATTTGGGCCTTGTCCATCTAGGCGCCAGGCCAGGGCACGGCTGTCTCGGTGGATTTGATCCCACGAGATGTGAAAGCCTTTTTCGTGTGGCAGACGATCGGTCATTGTTTGGGCTCCCCGCTTAGCGCGTCAGGTTGCTGCGATCTTGGCCCCCAGCAGGGCAAGTAGCCCGCCAAAGGTCCGGTCGATTACATGTTTCAGATTGATATAGATACGGCGTGTCTTTTCCAAAGAGAAAAGCCGCGCCACCAGGGCGTTCCACAGGGTCTCGCCTAGGAAAATACAGGCCAGCAATGCCGCCATCACCGCACCAGAGGTGCCAGTGGGTACAGTGCCAACAAAGACCGCGCCAAAGAAAATGGCCGGTTTTGGGTTGGCCAACTGGGTAACCAGACCCAACCGCAGGGCCGCCAGCGGCGAACGTGGAGTAGCGGGTACATCCGCCTCGGCTATCGGCGCGTCAGCGTTGCGCCACATTTTGTAGGCCATCCAAAGCAGCAGAGCGGCGCCGCCGATCTTCATCACCGTCAATAAAACTGGCGCATAGTCAAACAGCAGGGCCAGCCCAAACAGAGCCCCCCCCGCCCAGACCACGGCGCCAAGGCCAATGCCAATGGCGAGGGCCAGGCCGGTGTGCCAGCCCTCGGTTAGCCCAATGCGCGCAGCCATCAATACGGCAGGGCCGGGGCTGATGGCTGCCATCAGGCAAAGCGTTACCGCAGCTATGAAAGCTGCGATGCTCATCCCTTGGAGATATCCGGCGCGTCGACCGCTTTCATGCCAACCACATGATAGCCCGCATCCACGTGCAGGTTTTCACCGGTCACACCCGAGCTAAGGTCGGACAACAGGTATAGGGCGGACTTGCCCACATCATCAATGGTCACATTGCGACGCAGCGGCGAGTTATACTCGTTCCACTTCATGATGTAGCGGAAATCGCCAATGCCCGAAGCCGCCAGGGTCTTGATCGGACCAGCCGAAATCGCGTTGACGCGAATGCCGTCTTTGCCCAGATCCTCGGCTAGGTATTTGACAGATGCCTCCAGCGCGGCCTTGGCCACACCCATGACATTATAATGTGGCATCACCTGCTCGGCACCGTAATAGGTCATGGTCAGGAACGAACCACCCTCGGTCATCATCTTTTCGGCGCGCTTAACAACAGCCGTGAAAGAATAGACCGAAATATCCATGGTCATCTGGAAGTTTGAGCGGCTGGTGTCGACATAGCGACCACGCAGTTCACCTTTGTCCGAGAAACCAATGGCGTGCACAACAAAGTCCAGCTTGCCCCATTTTTCTTCCAACGCGTTGAACAATTCGTCGATTGATCCTTCATCCGAAACATCACAGGGCAGGACAATATCGCTACCCAGTTCTTCGGCCAACGGGCCTACGCGTTTCTTCAAGGCATCGCCCTGATAGGAAAAAGCCAGCTCTGCGCCAGCGTCAGCGCAGGCCTTGGCGATACCCCAGGCGATTGATTTGTTATTGGCCAGGCCCATAATAAGGCCGCGCTTTCCAGCCATCAGCTGATTAGACATGCAGGTTCTCCGCCCGTGTTCTCGATGATTTAGCGACCTTTATGTTATAGCACGCCCTGCTTCAAGGGTGGCTGCACTTGTCGACTTAACAGAAGCCTTCTAGGTTGCCGTCAACAACAGTCGGGGGACAAATGTCAGATCGCAGTGGAATCTTTGCCGGAGACGACCCTTTGGTAATCGCTAAGGAGTGGTTAAGGGAGGCAGAAAAAACTGAACTTAACGATCCCAATGCGATCGCTTTGTCAACGGTAGATGCCGATGGCATGCCAAATGCTCGTATGGTGCTACTAAAGGAAATTGAAGTGGATGCTTTTGTGTTCTACACTAATTACGAGAGTGCCAAGGCTGGTGAGTTGGACTATGCCGGGAAAGCTGCTTTTGTCCTACATTGGAAGTCCTTGCGGCGTCAGGTGCGTGTTCGCGGTCTCATCAGCCGCGAAGATGGCCCGCAGGCGGACGAGTATTATCAATCGCGTTCGCTAAAAAGTCGTTTGGGAGCATGGGCTTCCCGTCAATCACAGCCGCTATCCAGTCGGTCCGCCCTGATGGCCGAGGTCGCTAAGGTCACGGCAGCAAAGGGAACTTCGCCCGAAAGACCTCCATTTTGGGGGGGCTATAGACTGGTCCCAACCGAGATTGAACTTTGGGCTGACGGCACGTTTAGGTTGCACGACAGATTTGTCTGGCGACGCGAGAATCCTGCGTCAAATTGGCAAATTTCGAGGATTAGTCCCTAATTTTAGTGTGACATGAATAACATTGAGTAGATGCTTTCGAAACTTTGGGGCTTGAAATTGTCACACAAAATCGCGCATTACTCTTAGGAATAGCAATAAAAACAAGAACACGCGGTGGACTTCAAAGTGGCAGAAGATTTAAGCAGCATGCATCATGTAAGAGGCATGGTTAAGTGGTTTGACCCAGCTAAGGGTTATGGTTTTGTGGTGTCGGAATCTGGAGGTCCAGACATCCTGTTGCACGTAAATGTGCTGCGAAATTTCGGGCAAAGCTCTGTTGCAGACGGCGCCGAGATTGAAATTCTCACTCATAATACTGATCGTGGTGTGCAAGCCGTTGAAGTGGTGTCGATTGTTGCACCCGAGCGGGATGATACACCTGTGCTGGCAGATTTTGCCGAGCTTGATCTCGATTCCTTGCGTTCCGAGCCTCTAGAAGCGGCTCGCGTTAAGTGGTTCGACAAGGGCAAAGGCTTTGGATTTGCCAATGTGTTTGGCAGCAACGACGACGTGTTCTTGCATGTCGAAGTTTTACGTCAATCCGGTTTGGCAGACTTGCAGCCAGGCGAAGCTTTGGCGATGCGCGTTATTGATGGTAATCGCGGCCGTATGGCTGTTGAAGTTCTGGCTTGGGAAAGCGCAGTTCAGGAAGATTGAGATTAGTTAGATGAAAAACAGTGTCGCAGCATTGATCTTTTGTTTTGCTGCGACCGCGTCTGGCGCAGCCCTGGCTGAATGCCAGGACAATCGCGTCGATCTACGTGGTGATTGGGGGCAGGCCTCCTTTACCGTAGAAATCGCAGACACCCCCGATGAACGTGCCCAGGGTTTGATGTTCCGCGAGTCTATGCCGCGCGGGGCTGGCATGCTCTTTGTGTATGAATACCCTCAACGCGCTGCGTTCTGGATGAAGAATACACTGATTCCACTCGATATTATCTTCCTCGACCAGAACGGTGTGGTTGGACATGTTCATTCCAACGCCGTGCCTGGCGATTTATCCCCGCTTCCTGGCGGCGACCAGGTCTTTGCCGTTCTTGAAATCAACGCAGGGCTGGCATCACGTTATGGTATTTCGCCAGGAACCGAGATGCGCCACCAAGTTTTTTCTGACCGAGAGCCGAAATGGTCGTGTTAGGGGTTTTCGAATCTTTTTGGCGCGGCTAGAGAAGGCGCACGGTCCGGGGCGTGGCGCAGTCTGGTAGCGCACCTGTTTTGGGTACAGGGGGTCGTGAGTTCGAATCTCGCCGCCCCGACCATTTTCCTCCTGTTCAGCGAAACTTAGCACTCCGCATGTTGCGCAGAACAGGACGAAATGGACCTGTTTCTATTGATTTGTGATTCTGTGCTGGCGCGACCATTTGTGTCGATGGTTCCGTTTTTGCCTCACTTGGCATGTTCAGTAGTGCAATGGATTCGTGGCATTTGGTACACAGCACTGGTTGAGAAACTCGATTTCCCAGTGAGAGGCAAAATGTCATCAACAGGTGAATTGAAATTTTGATTCACTACTCCTTTGAGGCCGCCGCACAAGAAACCTGATTCACGGTTTGTGACTGCTATGGGGATGAATTGTTAAGTTCGAGAAGCAAGCTGTTACCTTTTCTTAATAATTCCAGTTTCGGTTTAAAACGATTTTAGCGCTGATCTTGTGGAGAGGTTTGTGGATGAATCACTTTGGAACTTGATCCGGATAAATCCTAATCATTGGTCAACAGAAAAGATCGGGTCTAAGGGCTAACTTTTGCGTTGACCGGATATGCCAAATTACGCCAAATTGTAGGTGTCGTATATGACGCCACTAAATCTTGTGTGATTTATCGCGGCAGCACCTACGGCATGCTAACAATGGAAACACTGTGAGAACGGTCCAGTATGGTCCGGGAGCGCCCATTTTTTGTGTGGTGCCTACGGTGTATCCTACGGTTTTATGTACGATTTGCGCGGGCATCGCATACTGGGACACTGGATAACAAAGGCAGTAGAATGAAGATCGAAAGAAAGTTTACCAAAGCCGGGCGTGATGCTTACGCGGATCTGGAATTTGTTACTGCCACATCCGAGATCCGAAATCCGGATGGTACAATTGTTTTTCGTCTTGATAATGTCGAAGTCCCATCCGAATGGAGCCAAGTGGCCAGCGATGTCATTGCCCAGAAATACTTCCGCAAAGCCGGAGTGCCTTCAAAGCTGAAGAAAGTCCGTGAAAAGGGCGTTCCTGAATTTTTGCAGCGGTCCGTTCCTGATGGCGACGATGTAGATTTTGGCGGTGAAACCTCCTCAAAGCAGGTGTTTGATCGTCTAGCCGGCGCCTGGGCCTATTGGGGCTGGAAAGGCGGCTATTTTTCGACTGAGGAAGACGCTCGCGCTTATTACGATGAAATGCGCCATATGCTGGCCAGCCAACGCGCAGCGCCCAACAGCCCACAGTGGTTCAATACAGGCCTGCACTGGGCCTATGGCATCGACGGTCCAGCCCAGGGTCACCACTATGTTGACCATAAATCCGGCAAGCTAACCAAATCTAGCAGTTCTTATGAGCACCCGCAGCCACATGCTTGCTTTATCCAGGGCGTACAAGACGACCTGGTAAACGAGGGTGGCATCATGGACCTTTGGGTTCGCGAAGCCCGCCTGTTCAAATACGGGTCAGGCACAGGTACCAACTTCAGCCACCTGCGTGGCGAAGGTGAAGCTCTGTCAGGCGGTGGTAAATCCTCCGGCCTGATGGGTTTCCTGAAGATCGGTGACCGGGCTGCAGGTGCAATCAAATCTGGCGGTACCACTCGACGTGCCGCCAAGATGGTCATCGTTGACGCTGATCACCCGGACGTCGAGCAGTTCATCGAGTGGAAAGTACTCGAGGAGCAAAAGGTTGCCTCGATTGTGGCAGGCTCTAAAATGCACGAAAAGATGCTGAACGCCATTTTCGAGGCAATCCGATCTTGGGACGGTGCCGAAGTTGACGCATATGACCCCGCCAAGAATACAGGTCTGAAATCTGCTATTCGTGAAGCCAAAAAGGTGATGATCCCGGAAACCTATATCAAACGGGTTCTGGATTATGCCAAGCAGGGTCACACCAGCATTGAATTCCCCACATACGACACTGACTGGGATTCCGAGGCCTACAGCTCGGTTTCAGGTCAGAACTCGAACAACTCGATCCGCGTTACCAATGCCTTCCTCAAGGCCGTGGAAAAAGATGCCGATTGGCAGCTGATCAACCGTACCGACGGCAAAGTTGCCCGCACCATCAGGGCGCGTGACCTGTGGGAAAAGGTCGGCCACGCCGCTTGGGCCTGTGCTGATCCGGGTATCCAGTACCACGACACAGTGAACGAGTGGCACACATGCCCAGCCGACGGTGAGATTCGCGGCTCAAACCCCTGTTCCGAATACATGTTCCTGGATGACACCGCCTGTAACCTGGCGTCCGTCAACCTTCTGACCTTCCTCAAGGGCGGCGAGTTTCAGGCCGAAGACTACATGCACGCCTGCCGTCTGTGGACGCTGACGCTGGAAGTCTCGGTGATGATGGCGCAGTTCCCGTCAAAGGAAATCGCCCAACTGTCTTACGACTTCCGCACCTTGGGTCTGGGCTATGCCAACATTGGCGGCCTACTGATGAACATGGGTTATGGTTATGACAGCGACGAAGGCCGCGCACTTTGTGGTACACTGACGGCCCTGATGACCGGTGTCGCGTATATGACCTCAGCCGAAATCTCGGGTGAGCAGGGGCCATTTGCTGGCTATGAACGCAACGCAGAAAACATGCTTCGAGTGATCCGTAACCACCGCAATGCCGCATACGGCAAAAAGACCGGTTACAAGGGCCTCTCGGTCAAGCCTGTGCCGCTTGATTCACACAACTGCCCGGATGCCCATCTGACTGATCTGGCCAAAAGCGCTTGGGACGAGGCACTGGAAATGGGCGAAAAATACGGTTTCCGTAATGCCCAAACCACTGTGGTTGCACCAACAGGCACCATTGGTCTGGTGATGGACTGTGACACCACCGGGATTGAACCAGACTTTGCACTGGTGAAGTTCAAGAAACTTGCGGGTGGTGGCTACTTCAAGATCATCAACCGTTCGGTGCCCTCTGCGTTGGAAGGCTTGGGCTATTCCTCGGCTCAGATCCAAGAGATCGTTGGCTACGCTGTTGGCCATGGCACCATTGGCAATGCACCGGGTATCAACCATACCTCACTAACTGGCCACGGGTTTGGGCCAAATGAGCTGTCTAAAATCGACGCCGCTCTGGAAAGTGCCTTTGATGTGCGTTTTGTGTTCAACCAGTGGACCCTGGGCGAGGACTTCTGCACTGGCGTGCTGGGTATCCCGGCAACCAAGCTGAATGACCCAACCTTTGATCTGCTGCGCCATCTTGGCTTTACCAAGGCTGACATCAACGCTGCCAATGATCACGTCTGTGGAACCATGACCCTGGAAGGTGCGCCGCACCTGAAGGAAGAGCACTATTCGATCTTTGACTGTGCCAATGCCTGCGGGAAAAAGGGCAAGCGCTTCCTGTCTGTCGACAGCCACATCACCATGATGGCGGCGGCCCAGTCGTTCATCTCGGGCGCGATCTCCAAAACCATCAACATGCCAAACGATGCCACCATCGAGGATTGCCAGAAAGCATATGAGCTAAGCTGGTCCTTGGGCATCAAGGCCAATGCTCTGTACCGTGATGGCTCAAAACTGAGCCAGCCACTGGCAGCAGCTTTGGTCGAGGATGATGACGAGGCAGCTGAGGTGCTGGAAACCGGCAGCAATCACGAAAAAGCAGCGGTTCTGGCTGAAAAGATCGTTGAAAAGATCGTCATCAAAGAGGTGATCAAATCGCATCGCGAAAAGATGCCTCATCGCCGCAAGGGCTATACCCAAAAGGCGGTTGTAGGTGGTCACAAGGTTTACCTGCGCACCGGTGAATACGAAAGCGGCACCCTGGGCGAGATCTTTATCGATATGCACAAGGAAGGCGCTGGCTTCCGCGCCATGATGAACAACTTTGCCATCGCGGTGTCGGTTGGTCTGCAATACGGCGTGCCGCTCGAAGAATTTGTCGATGCCTTTACCTTCACCAAGTTTGAACCTGCCGGCATGGTGCAGGGCAACGACAGCATCAAAAACGCCACTTCGGTGCTGGATTACGTGTTCCGCGAACTGGCCGTCAGCTATCTGGACCGCACCGATCTGGCCCATGTCAAACCCGAAGGCGCGTCATTTGATGATATCGGTCGTGGTGAGAACGAGGGCGTATCCAATGTTTCGGAAGTCAGCGAAAGCTCGGCTAGCAAGTCGCTGGAAGTTCTCAAGCAGATTTCATCAACCGGGTATCTGCGTAAGCGTCTGCCGCAAGAGCTGGTTGTGCTGCAAGGCGGGCAGGGGGCCACGGGTGAGCTAAAGACTGGCTCGGACCCGGTCTCTAGTCTGCAATCACTGGTGCCGGAAACGGGGGTAAATACCACAGCTTCTGTTTCGACAGCTTCGGGTATGGATGCACGCACCAAGGCAAAAATGCAGGGTTATGAAGGTGAAGCCTGTAACGAGTGTGGAAATTACACACTGGTACGCAATGGCACCTGCATGAAATGCAACACTTGTGGTGGTACATCTGGGTGTAGCTAAATTTAGCGATCCTAAAAAATAAGTTAGCCATGTCAGGCTCACGTCAGAAAAGGTTACTAGCGTAAAAGAGCAGTAAATACAGGCTAAAAGGCGCAGTCTGAGAAGTTCGAAGCCTCTCTTGGTTGCGTTGGGCGCGTGCAGTCGCCCCGAGTATTGAGCAGGTTGCAGGCAGAGCAACGAGCGGTAAACTACCTTGCTAAGACAGCGGGTTTGGGGGGGCTTAGGCCTCTCCAAATTCTATATTGCCACGCGTTTTTTGGGGACTTTTTTGATGTGCGTCTTGGACCTGGTGACGAGGAAAACACTCTCATTTGAACTAAGTATTAAGCTTTTTGAGCGAAGCTTAAGCTTCCCAGTGAATGTCAGCCACCAGAAGGTGTCTGTAGAAAGCCAACTCCGATGCTCAACTGTCTCGAATTTAACCAGCCAGCCCTGCTGTTTGCCTGTGTAGTATCCTCTGTGTCCCTTGGCACGTCTGCAGTGTCCGAAGATTGGAGTGGTGCTCTTGTTAGGGCTTCGATTGGCAGGCAAGTCTCTGATCCCAATGGCATTGGCCGCCAGCGCAGCAATACCCCGGCGTTTCACTTCGGCTACGATCTTGATTTTGGCCAGATTGTACTTGGTGGTGAGGTTGAGGTGGAACGGTCGCAGTTTCAGGCTGGCTCGGTCGAATCTCAACAGATGCAGCGCTTACAGCTGCGGGCCGGGTACGATTTTGGCCAGACACTTGGCTACCTGTCTCTGGGCGGCGTACGTGCCGAAAACGATCAGGATCACGAGACCGGAGCCGTGGTTGGGCTTGGTCTGTCTTATTCTCTCAATCAAAATGTCAGGCTTGGCGGCGAAGTCCTGTACCAGGATATAGAAGGGTTAGACCAATCAGGTCTAAGGCGCAGCAACTCCTTCTCATTGCGCGCAACGTTTCAGTTCTGATCCTGTCAGTTTGCGGGTTTGAACGGCCGATCAATCGTTTTGGCAACAAAGAACAGACTTGGCGGGGCAGGGGCTCTGTGCTATCCAGCCCTTATGAAACAGACAAGCACCATTATTATTTGTTGCATTCCCTGCTGATCCATCCAGCGGGCCGGTATCTGTCGTTTCAATTCATCTGACAACTTGCTATGCCCGCGCTGCGCGCCAGGTACATTTTTGTGCCGAACTTAGGAGCTGTCATGACGAGCGAGACCATGATCAAACTGCACAACACAATGACCCGTCAAAAAGAGGTCTTTACCCCGATCGATTCAGATAATGTGCGGATGTATGTCTGTGGTCCCACGGTTTATGACCGCGCCCATCTAGGCAATGCGCGTCCAGTGGTGGTGTTTGATATTCTGAACCGCCTGCTGCGCCAGACCTATGGCGCAGATCACGTGACATACGTGCGAAACTTCACGGATGTGGATGATAAAATCAACGCCCGCGCCGCTGAAAGTGGTCGGTCAATTGGTGAGATCACCGCAGAGACCACCCAGTGGTTCCTGGATGATATGGCGTCGCTAGGGGCCATTGAACCCGATCACATGCCACGCGCTACGCAGTACATTCCGCAGATGGTTGCGATGATCGAGGACCTAATTGCCAAGGGCCATGCCTATGCCGCCGAGGGCCATGTGCTGTTTGCTGTGGACAGCTGGAAAGAGGGCTATGGCAAGCTGTCAGGCCGCTCGGTGGATGACATGATTGCAGGCGCCCGGGTCGAAGTGGCCCCATATAAACGCAACCCGATGGACTTTGTGCTGTGGAAACCATCGGACGATACTCAACCAGGCTGGGACAGCCCCTGGGGCCGCGGGCGTCCGGGCTGGCATATTGAATGTTCCGCGATGTCGTACGAGCTGCTGGGCGATACATTCGACATACACGGTGGCGGCAACGACCTGATGTTCCCACACCATGAAAATGAGATTGCACAAAGCTGCTGTGCCAATGGCAATCAAAGCTTTGCAAAATACTGGCTGCATAACGAGATGCTGCAGGTCGAGGGCAAGAAGATGTCCAAGAGCCTGGGGAATTTCTTTACAGTCAGGGACTTGCTGGACCAAGGCGTTCCGGGTGAAGTGATCCGCTTTGTGTTTTTATCGACCCACTATCGCAAACCGATGGACTGGACCGACAAAAAAGCCAAAGAAGCCGAGGCAACTTTGCGCAAGTGGCGGGCGTTGACAGCGGGCATCGAACCCACTGCCAACGCTGCTGCCGCGGTTGTCGAGGCTTTGTCAGATGATCTCAATACCGCCGGTGCCATTACTGAGCTACATAAGCTTGCGGCTGCTGGCGATTCAGCAGGTTTGTTGGCTTCGGCGCAGCTGGTTGGGTTGTTGACCGAGGACGCTGGCGACTGGGCCGAGATCGCGGATGTTGATCTGTCAGCGTTCGAGGCGCAACTGGCCGAAGCACGGGCCGCGGCGATGGACACCAAGGACTTTGCCGAAGTTGACAGGTTGAAGTCCGTGTTTGTGGATGCAGGGCTTGAAGTTCGAATGAGTAAGGCGGGTGTTGAGTTGGTTGCGGGTGCCGGTTTTGATGCCGCCAAGCTGGAGGCTTTGACATGACAATCCAGCACTTGTCCAATGTGCAAAACAACGCCCGCCCCACGCCCCCCCACGGGGGGCGGGCAAATGATCTTGGTCAAGCTAAGATCATCACCGCTGAGGAATGTTGGGCATGAGCAAAGAGCGTCTTTATCTCTATGATACCACCCTGCGGGATGGGCAGCAGACCCAGGGTGTGCAGTTCTCAACTGCTGAAAAAAAGCAGATTGCCCAGGCATTGGATACCCTAGGCGTAGATTATATCGAAGGCGGCTGGCCCGGCGCTAACCCAACCGACAGTGCGTTTTTTGATGAGGCTCCCAAGACCAAGGCACGACTGACCGCTTTTGGCATGACCAAGCGGTCGGGACGGTCGGCTGAAAATGACGACGTACTGGCGGCGGTGATGAATGCCGGCACCCAGTCGGTCTGTCTGGTGGGTAAGTCGCATGACTATCACGTGACCGCCGCGCTTGGCATCTCTCTGGAAGAAAACCTGGAGAACATCCGTGCCTCAGTTGCGCATATCGTGGCGCAGGGGCGCGAGGCGCTTTATGATGCCGAACATTTCTTTGATGGCTACAGGGATAACCCGGACTATGCGATTGCGGCCTGTAAGGCCGCGCTTGATGCTGGTGCGCGTTGGGTGGTGCTGTGCGACACCAATGGCGGTGCGCTGCCAACCGAAGTGGGCCGGATTGTGCGCGAAGTGATTGCAGCCGGATTGCCGGGTGATCGCCTGGGCATTCACACCCACAATGACACCGAAAACGCGGTGGCCTGTTCGCTGGCGGCGGTTGAGGCTGGGGTGCGTCAGGTTCAAGGGACCTTGAACGGATTGGGCGAGCGCTGCGGCAACGCCAATCTGACCACATTGATCCCAACGCTGCTGTTGAAAGAGCCCTATGCCAGCCAGTTCGAAATAGGCGTCAGCATGGGTGCGCTGGCTGGTCTGACCCAGATCAGCCGAATGCTGGACGATATCTTGAACCGCGTACCCACGCGGCAGGCGCCTTATGTGGGGGCCTCGGCTTTTGCACATAAGGCGGGGCTGCACGCTAGCGCGATCCTGAAAGATCCCAGCACTTATGAGCACATTGAACCCGAGCAGGTGGGCAATGCACGGATCATTCCGATGTCGAACCAGGCCGGGCAAAGCAACCTGCGCAAGAGATTGTTGGATGCCGGGTTAACGGTAGAGAAGGGCGATCCGGCTCTGAGCCGTATTCTGGAGCGGATCAAGCTGCGCGAGGACGAGGGCTATTCCTATGACACCGCGCAGGGCAGTTTTGAGCTGCTGGCGCGCGATGAGCTGGGCCAGTTGCCGGACCTGTTCGAGGTGAAGCGCTACAAAGTCACGGTGGAGCGGCGCAAAAACAAGTACAACAAGATGGTCAGCCTGTCCGAGGCGGTTGTTGTGGTTAAGGTTGATGGTGAAAAGCGTCTGTCTGTCAGTGAGTCGATGGACGAAACCGGCAGTGATCGTGGTCCGGTAAACGCATTGGCCAAGGCCCTGATTAAGGATCTGGGGCGCTATTCCAGCGTGCTGGAAGATATGCATCTGGTCGACTTCAAAGTGCGTATCACCCAGGGTGGCACCGAAGCGGTGACGCGGGTGATCATCGACAGTGAAGACAGCAAGGGGCGCCGTTGGTCCACTGTTGGCGTCAGCCCGAACATAATAGATGCCTCGTTTGAGGCGCTGTTGGATGCGATCCGTTGGAAGCTGATCCATGACGATGTGACCGAGGCGTAACATGCAGTTTGACGACGACCTGACCGCCTGCGCTGAGCTGGTTCAGAAAAGTGATCCCGACCGGTTCATGGCCACGATGGCCGCCCCGGTTGAGGCACGGCCACTGTTGTTTGCGCTTTATGCGTTCAATTTGGAACTGTCGCGCGCACCCTGGGCCAGTGCCGAAAGCATGATTGCTGAAATGCGGGTGCAGTGGTGGCGGGATATTGGCACCGAGATCGCCGCAGGCAATTCAGCGCGGCGGCATTTTGTGGCAACGCCATTGGCGCGGCTCTTAAGGCCCGAACTGGCAACAGTCATTGATGCCATGGCCGAGGCGCGGCGATGGGATATCTACCGCGACCCGTTTGAGGATGCCGCGGCGCTGGATCGCCATATCGATCACACGAGTGGTGGTTTGATGTGGATGGCGGCTGCCTCGCTGGGTGAGGCGGACGAGACTGTGGTGCGCGACTTTGCTTATGGCTGTGGCGTCGCCAACTGGCTGTTGGCCATTCCGGAGTTGGAAGAGCATAAACGCGTTCCATTGGTGGATGGCACGTCGAGCGGGATACGCGAGCTGGCCTCGAAAGGTCTGGAACGCCTGATTGCGGCAAGAACGCAAAGCGGCAGGGTCTCTAAGGCAGCTGGCGTTGCACTATTGTCCGGGTGGCAGGCTGAAACCATCCTGAAACAGGCAATTTCACAGCCAGAACGCGTTGCTAACGGAGCATTGGGCCAAAGTGAGTTTCGTCGCCGTGCCGGTCTGATGTGGCGATCTGCCTTGGGGCGCTGGTAGCACTCAAGCGGTTTTCAGCGCTTTCTTGACCCATTTCTTGGGGCGTCCGGTGAGCTGTCCCAAAGCCTGATCGGGTTCCAGTTTTTTGCGTCGCAAAAACTCGGCCAGCGCCACGGCGCGTGAAGGCTGTGTCATATATCCTGTCCAGCCCATTTGCTCGGCGGCCTGTAGTTGGATCAATCCAAAACCGGCAATGATGCAATGCAGGTCGGTGGCCAGTTCATGAGCCTCCCAACCTCCTGGCAGGCTGTCGGCAAAAGGCTCAAGCCGCGCGTGCATCAACTCATGAGTCATGGTGTTGATAAAGGCCAGTGGGCTACGCAACAGGCTTGGACGGTAGGTAATCACCGGCTTGCTGTCATCATGCCAATATTCCCCGACAACTTCCGATGTTTTTCCATATTCGTGGCGTAATTCGTCTGGCAGTTCCGGCAGCGGCTCCAGCTCGATGTCATGTGTCATTCCAAGGTGGCGCATGATGTCCTGGGTGACAGCCAGCGCTGTTTGGTGATCGTCGCCGCGCGCCGCAGTGAAATGGTCTTTGGTCGGTGTAATCAGCTCAGACTTCTGCCACCATTCGGGCCGATGTTCCTGTACCCAGTCAAAATTGTCTTCGATCCAGAACCGGAGATCTTCTCCGATGAGCGGTTGTTTCCAGAACATGGTAAAATACCTTTTGCAAAAATGGGGTGTTCATCCGTTGGGCGCCGATCAATGAATGGCACAGGGATGGGGAATATAGGTCTGCTATGCCTTTCCTTGTGGTACAGGATCGTCGCTGGGGCGCAGCATAAGCCACAGCAGGGCTCCACCAGCCAACACCAGGAACGGAGCCATGGCCATGTTGACCGCGTTCCAGCCATCCACCGGGTTGCCGCCCGAACAGTTCATCAAGCCACCTGACGACAGCGACGCAAAGGTGACGCCGCCAAAGACCAACAGGTCGTTCAAGCCCTGCATACGGCCGCGCTCGTGTGGTTCATGGGCACTGGCCAGCATGGTGGTAGAGCCGATAAAGCCAAAGTTCCAGCCAAACCCAAGTAGGATCAAAGCAACAAAGAAGTTCTCTAGCTCGACACCATTTAGTGCCACGGCACCGGCACCAGCCAAGATGACCAAGCCAGCGGCTACGACTTTTTCGACACCGAACCGTGAAATCAGGTGGCCGGTGAAGAACGACGGAATATACATTGCCAGCACATGCAGGGTGACAACATCAGCGGCGTTGTTCTGTGTGAAACCACAGCCAACAACAGCCAGTGGTGTCGACGTCATCACCAGGTTCATCAGAGCGTAGGACACCATGGCACAGATCACCGCAACGGCGATGCGCGGCGTTTTCAACAGTTCCAAGCGGGTACGGCCACGCGGCGCGTCAGCGCTGGGGGCAGCAGGTTTGGGAATATCGAGAAACAGGAACAACAAGGCACCGATGACGTTGATTAGGATCACAGCCATGTATGCACCCAGGAATGGGATCACAAAGGCGTCGCTGGTGGCCTTGACCAGTTGCGGGCCAATGATGGCGGACAGCAATCCACCGGCCATGACATAGGAAATCGCCTTGGGACGGAATTCTTCGCTGGCGGTATCGGCGGCGGCAAAGCGATAGAAACCCTGGGCGCTCATGTAGATGCCGGTTAGGAAACTACCGGCCAAGAAGATGGGGAAGGACCCCAGATACAGACCATAGGCTCCGACGAGAGCACCGGTTGCGCCGCCCATAGCGCCAACCATAAAACCAAACCTGCGGCCCCATTTTTGCATGATTGCGGAAATGGGCGTGGCTGACAGCATAGACCCCAGCACGATCAGCGAAATGGGCAATGTCGCAAAGCAGGCATTGGAGGCCAGAGACTGGCCTGCCAGACCGCCAATGATAAAGATAATTGGCATCTGCGAGCCAAGAAACGCCTGAGCCATTACCAGAATGGCGACATTTCGTTTGGCGACACGGTCATCGTGAGTGGTCATACTAATAGTCATGGGGGATGCGTAGCTGCGAAAATCTCTGGGCACAAGCGGCTTGCAGCGGGGAAACCTGCGACTAATCTGCATGTGTTTGTGAAGTGGAGAAGTGACGTGGCGTCAGATCAAGATGTGGGGCGTATTATTACCGGCGACGCTTGCGTGGCAGAAGGCGCCGCGTGGCTGGCGGCTAGCGATCCTCGGTTTGCAGAGGCCTTGGCGCTGACCGGCCCTTTGCCATTGCGTCGTAAACCAGATGGGTTTGCTGAGCTGTTGTCGGCGATTGTCAGTCAGCAGGTCAGTGTAGCCTCGGCCAATGCGATTTGGGGCCGAATGCAAGCGGCCGACCTGATCTTGCCAGCTAAGGTTTCAGCAGTAAGTGACGAGGACCTACGCGCGATTGGGTTGAGCCGGCAGAAGGTGAAGTATGCGAGGTCTCTTGCTGAGGCTTCTATTGATTACAACGCGTTACGAGGTGTTTCGGATCGCGAAGTTATTGCGACCCTGACCCAAGTGTCGGGTATTGGAGCCTGGACAGCCGAGATTTATGCAATGTTTTCACTGGGGCGAGCTGATGTTTTTGCGCCGGGTGATCTGGCCTTGCAAGAGGCCACGCGAATCTTGTTTGAACTACCAGAACGCCCCAAAGAAAAAGAGCTGCGCAAAATGGCTGAAGACTGGTCACCCTGGCGGTCGGTTGCGGCGCGGCTGTTGTTTACCTATTACCGAGTAGCAAAATCCAGGGAAGGGATCAGATGACTCGCGTATTATCCGCTGAACGCAAAGAGCCAATTTCGGGCACAACCCGGTCGGTTGTGGTGTTCCTGCATGGCTATGGGGCCAATGGGGCTGACCTGCTGGGGCTTGCTGACCCGCTGAGCGAACACCTGCCGGACACATTGTTTGTTGCCCCTGATGCGCCAGAAAACTGCGCCGGTGCACCAATGGGCTATCAGTGGTTCCCGATCCCCTGGATTGATGGCTCCTCGGAAGAAGAGTCCGAGCGTGGCATGTTGTCAGCGATTGATGACCTCAATGCCTTTCTGGATGCCCTCATGGTCGACGAAGACGTGCTGCCCGAGCAGGTGGTTCTGTTTGGTTTCAGCCAGGGCACCATGATGGCTCTGCATGTGGCCCCACGGCGCGAGGATTCGGTGGCGGGTATCGTGGCCTTTTCCGGCCGGTTGCTGTCGCCCGAAACACTGAAGGACGAGGTTGTCAGCAAGATGTCCATCCTGCTGGTGCATGGGGACGCTGACGATGTGGTGCCACCGCAGTCTTTGCCCGAGGCGGCCGAAGCCCTTCAGGAAGCGGGCTTTCAAGACGTATTTGCCCATATCCAAAAGGGCACCGGACACGGTATTGCACCTGATGGCTTAAGCGTTGCGCTGGCCTTTATGCGCGATAAGCTGGGTCTGTAGGTAACCCATGGGTTACCCGGTTTGAACCGCATCACCAAATGACTTAGCCGCCAGGGGGTGCCTTGGCGGTTTTTACATGGGCGATTGCGCCCACTGTGGCATAGTTGAATGAATGCCTGATTACGGCAGCGTACGCTGCCCAGGCAACGGGCCGAAGTCACATTGATTGACCCATTTTTAGAAAGACACTCAGCATGATTGCCTATGTCACAGTTGGTGCCGACGATATCTCGCAGGCAAAACGGTTTTATTCAGCATTCCTGCCAGCGCTTGGGTATGTGCAGACAGATGGCCCTGAGGGCCTGAGTTATGCGCTACCTGTTCCAGAGGGGCAGATGCCGGTTCTGCCTGATTTCTACGTTAAGCCAACCTTTGATGGACGCCCGGCCTCGGCTGGCAACGGCGCGATGGTTGCCTTTGAGGCGAAGAGTCAGGAGTTGGTTCGAGAGCTGCACACCGCTGCAGGGGCCGCAGGCGGCACCGACGAGGGGCAGCCGGGCTTTCGGGCGTCTTATGGGCCTCAGTTCTATGTTGGCTACCTTCGCGATCCGCAGGGCAACAAGATTGCACTGTTTTCATGCAATCCAGATGAACCCGGACGTGATAGCTAACTCGTACAAGAACTTCTTTTTGCTGAAAATACTCAAATCTCCGACCTGGCCAAACAAGCCAAAGATAGAGGCTTCTTGATAGGTCTCAGCGGCGGCGCGATTGTTGGTTGGGGGCTGGAACCTCCGCATCTTGCCAGGTTCCGGTTTCCAATCCATCCAGCGTCCAATCGCCAATGCGATAGCGGATCAGGCGAAGGGTGGGGTGGCCCACAGCGGCGGTCATGCGACGGACCTGACGATTGCGGCCTTCGCGAATGGTGAGTTCAATCCAGGTGTCGGGGATGTTTTTACGCACGCGGATTGGAGGGGTGCGCGGCCAGAGGATTGATGTCTCTTCCATAATACGCGCCATGGCCGGTTTGGTCAGGCCATCTTTGAGCTCAACTCCTTTGGCCAAGGCTAGGACAGCTTCCGCGTTTGGCTCACCTTCAACCTGCACCCAATAGGTCTTGGCCATCTTGTGCTTGGGGTCGGAAATGCGGGCCTGCAGGCGTCCATCATCGGTGAGCAGCATCAAACCTTCGCTATCGCGATCGAGCCGTCCTGCCGGATAGACCCGTGGCACGTCGATGAAATCGCTCAGCGTGCGGCGGGGGCTGTCCTGACTGCCGCGATCGGTGAATTGCGGAAGGACATCAAAGGGTTTGTTGAGGCGGATCAAACGGGTCATGCCCGCCCATAAGAGGCTGAAGGCGTCAAAGCAAGGGCTTGCGTCATTTGGTTGATACACAGGCAGGGCAAGTTAGTGTCGAGATATTGTGGAAACTGAGGGGTTGTCAGGGTTTTACCACGATATATAGTCATTGATATGCTGGGGCGGGTTCCCCGCTCTGGTGCCGAGATAGGGCAGACGGGGTGAGGAAGACGTTAGAGATGGACGGCGACTTTAGAACTGATTTTGTACGCGCTCCAGGCGCATTAAAACAGCATCCGGCACTGGTGTTGAATGCGGATTACCGCCCCTTGTCCTATTACCCGCTGTCTCTGTGGCCCTGGCAGGATGCGATCAAGGCGGCCTGGCTGGAGCGGGTTGATATCGTGGCCGAATATGATGAGGTGGTGCACAGCCCTAGCACCGTTATACGAATACCCTCGGTTGTTGTACTGAAAGACTATGTAAAACCTCAAAAGCGCGTGGCCTTCACGCGCTTTAATTTGTTTTTGAGGGATGAATTTTGTTGCCAGTATTGCGGCGCACGTGGGGATTTGACCTTTGACCATGTGGTGCCACGCGCCGCTGGTGGGGTCACCAGTTGGCAGAACGTCGTCGCGGCCTGCTCGCCGTGTAATTTGCACAAAGGATCTAGGCCGCTGCATCGCACGGGCATGTCACTGCACAAGGCACCGCGCCAGCCAGGGGCGGAAGAGTTGCGCAATATAGGCCGTAAGTTTCCACCCAACCATTTGCATGGCAGTTGGTTAGACTTCCTGTATTGGGATGCTGAGTTGGATGCATAAAAAAGCCCGGTACATTGACCGGGCTTGAGTGATTATTTCGCGGCGCGTTGCACCATGCCAAATAGATCACGTGGATCATCCGGGTCGGCCAACATATCCAATTCAAAGAACAAATCGCTGTCTTTGATACGGTCGCGGATATAGCGCAGGGCCGAGAAATCCTCGATTGCAAAGCCGACGCTGTCGAACAGGGTAATCTGGCGGTCGCTGGTGCGGCCTTGCTTTTCACCGGTGATTACTTGCCACAGCTCCGTTACCGGGAAATCCTCGGCCATCTGCTGTATTTCGCCCTCAACGCGGGTTTGTGGGGGGAATTCCACAAAGACATCTGAGCGTTCGAGAATGCCTGCAGCCAGTTCGGTTTTGCCAGGGCAGTCACCGCCAATGGCGTTGATGTGGACGCCGGCGCCAACCATGTTGTCGCTGAGAATTGTGGCACACTGTTTATCGGCGGTGCAGGTGGTGAGGATCTGCGCGCCTTCAATGGCTTCTTCGGGCGTTTTGCAGATCACCACGTTCAGACCGGTTCCCTGCAGGTTGGCGGCGCATTTGGCGGCGGCGGCTGGGTCTTTGTCATACAGACGGACCGAAGTTACGCCGCAAATCGCCTTCATCGCCAGGCTTTGGAATTCAGACTGGGCACCATTGCCGATCATCGCCATGGTGTCTGCGCCTTTGGGGGCGAGGTATTTGGCGACCATGGCCGAAGTTGCGGCGGTGCGCAGGGCAGTGAGGATGGTCATTTCAGTCAGCAGCACTGGATAGCCGGTGTAAACATCAGCCAAGAGGCCAAAGGCGGTCACAGTTTGCAGACCCTCAGAAGTGTTCTTGGGGTGACCGTTGACGTATTTGAACCCGTAGGCCTCACCATCTGATGTGGGCATCAGCTCAATGACGCCAACCTCTGAGTGACTGGCGACGCGTGGGGTCTTGTCAAACAGCTCCCAGCGTTTGAAGTCTTCCTCGACATAGGTGGCCAGATCGCAGAGCATCTGTTCGATGCCAACATGATGAATAAGACGCATCATGTTGTCTACGCTGACAAAAGGCACCAGGGCTTTGTCGGATGGTTGGGTCATTGGGGGAACCTTTCGCGGGCGGTCAGGTGGATGCCGGCCAGCATGCAGCGCACGGATCCTCCTGCAGTTTCGATAGTTGGAATAGTGAGCGGTAGCGGCGTGGCGCTGCGCTCGATTGTGGTGATTTGGCTGGGCGACAGGGCGTCCAACGCGCGAGCCGAGAGGGCCAGGATGCGGGTGTCACCGGTCAACTCGATTGCGTTTCCGGCAAAGGAAGCGATCTGTGCAGCACTAAGGTCAATGACCTCGCGGCCGCTTTCTTCGAGGCGCTGCGCAATGGTCGCGCGGCGGGTGGGATCAACGATCATGTCCAGGCATATCAGCGCATACTCGGTGCCGATGCCCATCAGGACATTGGTGTGATAGACATCACTACCGCTGGCATCTTTGGCTTCAAAAGCAATGGGTTCATAGTTGAAGTGGGTGCAGAAGCGTTCCAGTAGAACCGGATCGGCGCGGTTGGATTGCACGGTGTAGGCAATGCGTCCGATATGGTCGAGCACCATGGCGCCCGTGCCTTCGAGTGAGAGGTTGTCTTGCTCGAGCCCGGAATAATCTATGACGTCTTGGACCCGGTATTGCTGTTTCAGCAACTCGATGATGTCCCAGCGTCGTTCTTTGCGGCGGTTGGCGGCATACATCGGATAGATTGCAATCTGGCCACCGGTGTGGGTTGAAAACCAGTTGTTGGGAAAGACGCTGTCAGGGGTATCGGTGCTGGTGTCGTCAAACACATGAGTTGCAACGCCAGCTGTGCGCAGTGCCTCGGCCGCGTGGTCAAACTCAGCCAGGGCTGATTTGGCGGTGTCCCTTGACGACTGGTTGCTTGCTGTCTGAAACGCGTTGTCACCGCTGGTCTGTGGGTTCGAGCGGAAGTGGTGAGGGCGCACCATTACCACCGCGCGCGGGGCCTGCAGCGTGTTCACGAATAGCTCCGGGTAGGGCGGTCAAAGACGCGACGACCAAGGGCCGAGGCGCAGAGTTCCACCATCAGATGCGCGGTGCGTCCGCGTTCGTCGAGGAAGGGGTTGAGCTCGACCAGGTCCAGCGATGTCATCAGGCCCGAGTCGTGCAGCATTTCACAGACCAAATGGGCTTCTCGGACGGTTGCGCCGCCGGGGACTGTGGTTCCAACTGCCGGGGCAACGGATGGGTCAAGGAAGTCGACATCCAGAGAAACGTGCAGCATGCCATTGGCCTTGGCCACTTTTTCCAGGAAGGCAGCCAGCGGGCCAGCGATGCCATTTTCATCAATGTCGCGCATGTCGTGGCGATGGATGTCTGTGGATTCGAGCGCCAGGCGTTCTGCGTTGTCCACCGAGCGCAGACCAATCATGCAGACGTTTTCCTGAGGAACAGGGTTGGCAACCGCTGGGAAACCGTCGAAGTCTTCGCGTCCGGTGAAATATCCAACGGGTGTACCGTGCAGATTGCCGCTGTCGGTGGTGGCAGGCGTGTGGAAATCGGTGTGGGCATCGAGCCAAAGCACAAACTGAGGTCGGCCTTGTTTGGCTGCATAGTTGCTAACGCCCGCAACCGAGCCCAATGACAACGCATGATCGCCGCCCAGAAAGATGGGCAGGCCGGACGTCATTGCAGATTCGGCGGTTTCGATGAGCTTTTCGGTCCAGCCGATGGTTTCATTTGGTGCAAACATCTGGCCATCGTTGCTATCCGGGTTGTAAGGGGCAGGGGTTAGGTTGCCCAGGTCTTTGACACCATGGCCCAGGCTTTCCAGCGCGGCGGTCAGTCCTGCTGTGCGCAGAGAATCCGGGCCCATCAGGCACCCGGCGCGGCGTTTGCCGCTGTCGACTGGAGCTCCAACGAGGATACAGGTTTGCAGTGTCACGGGGCGGTTCTCCGTTTGAAATACAATGTTGCATATCAATATTCTCCGTTTTGCGGTGGTGCACAGAGTGAAAATTGCCCATAAGGGCGACAAATTGGCCAAATTGGATGTGGTAATGGACAAAACGGATGAAAAGCTGGTTTCGGCACTGCGGCATGATGCGCGGGCATCGCTGTCGGATCTTGCGCTGCAGTTGAACCTGTCCCGCACAACGGTTCGGGCCCGGATTGAGCGGCTTCAATCGCGGGGCGATATCCTTGGGTTTTCAGTGGTGGTCAAGGAGGATGTGCTGCGAGATCCGGTGCGCGGATTGATGTTGATCGGGATTGAAGGGCGTGGGGCCAACCGGATCACCCGGCAGCTGCAAGGCATACCGGAAGTGCGCGCAATTCATTCGACCAATGGCCGTTGGGACTTGATTGTAGAGCTGGGGACTGAAACGCTGGAGACACTGGATATGGCATTGGCCAAAATCAGAACGTTTGACGGGGTCGTCAGCAGTGAGACCAATCTGCTGTTGTCGACCAAGAAAGAAACCTGAGCGGCCCGTTTGGGCCGCTGGGGTGAGGTGCTAGCTGCGGCTTTGCTTGGCGGCGGCAATCCAGAAGCCAACCAAGACCAATGACGCAATGGCATTCCACGACGCCATCGACAGTGAAAACAGCTCCCACGGGATGTCGTCACAGCGGACCAGCGGTGCGCCCATGATCTGTTCCATCAACTGTTCAGGGGTAAGGTTGCCAATAGGCCCCGAGGTGCAGGTGCTGGGGCCTTCCCACCATCCACGTTCAACCCCGGTGTGGTAAAACCCAATGCCAGCGGTCGAAAGGGCTGCCAGTGCGCCAAGGTAGGGCAGGATTGCACCTGGGATCATCAGGGCCAAAACGCCGATACCCGCTGCGGCGACATGTGGATAACGCTGCCAGTAACACAGCTTACAGGGGGCCATTTCGCCGATATATTGAAAGCCAAGTGCGCCGAGCATCAGCGCTGCAGAGCCGCCAGCGGCGGCTAGTATCAAGAAACGTCGCATGTGTCAGAGGTACCTGAGCAAGAGAAATCCGCCGAACAGCAGCACGATAAAGACTGTGAAAACAAGCCCCAATCGTTTTTCGATGAAGTCACGAATTGGTGTGCCAAACTTCCACAACAGCGCCGCCACGAAGAAGAAGCGCAACCCGCGCGCCAGTATTGCTGTGGCAACAAAGGTGCCTAGCGGCATGCTGGTCCAGCCGGACATGATGGTGATGACCTTGAACGGGAAGGGAGTGACGCCAGCGCCCAGGACGGCCCAGAAGCCAAAGTCATTGAATTTGGTGTTGAAGGCCTCCATTGCATCACCTTTGCCCATGGCCTCGAGAATCGGTTGCCCGACACTTTCATAGAAGAAGGCGCCGATGGCATATCCCAGCAAGCCGCCAAGAACCGACGCCACCAATGCGACCAAAGCAATCAGAAAGGCGCGCGAAGGTCGGGCGAGGATCATGGGAATCATCAAAACATCTGGCGGGATTGGAAAGAACGAGCTTTCGACAAAGGCCACGGCAGCAAGAAACCACAGCGCATGGGGGTGATCGGCCAAAGCCATAGTGCGGTTATATAGGCTGCGCAGCATTTGTTTTTACCCTGTTGCCATGTGTCGTTGAGGTTGAACACTGCTGTTAAGGGCAGGTCAACACAACGGGCTAACAAAGCTGAAAATTCTTGGTCGATTTTGGGGATTTGCCTCTGGACCTCTGCGCGTGCCTTGGGTAGAGAGTTCTCCGAGGCCCAAGTGGCGGAATGGTAGACGCAGGGGATTCAAAATCCCCCGCCTTAACGGGCGTGCCGGTTCGAGTCCGGCCTTGGGTACCATGATAAGTCTCTGCTTTTCCGAAAGAAAAGGCAGAGACTTTTTTTATTCTACAGATTGAATTCGCGCTGATGCGCAGGGAAATTGGTCGCCATTCAAAGCGTAATTACATAGCGTGGGTTTACCCATTGAGTAGGCGTGATCCATTGTAGGGGGGATAGTGATTAGGCGAGTTGTATCTTTGGTGTTCCTTGGGGTGGGGCTCTTGTTTGGATACCTTTTTTACGTCCAATATTTCAAATGGCGGAATTGCTTTGATGAGGTGGGCCGGTGTTTTGATAGCGAGACGGGAGCCGTATATTTGGAGCAATCAGGGGTGGCCTGGGCTTTACTGACGGTCTTGGCTCTGGGCATTTCGCGCTATCTAGCGAAAAGGTCGAGGCGTTGAAGCTGTGATACTAAGCTCTGAAATGCCACTCCCCCGACTTCTGTGTGTCCATTTAGGAGGGCTTTGATGGATGAATATCAATTTATAGCCTTAGTCGTTGTTCTTTTTTTATTCGGATGCTTTTTCCCCTGGGAGCCCTATCCACTGATTAAGTTTGCATTTTGATTCATTGCTGCAACTGCGTTTGTAGCGCGATGGGTCATTAAGGCGGCCAGCTAAGGAGCCTTGCAAGGGTAACCGTGCAGGCCAAGTGGAAGGCCTCTGCGCTTGTTTTTTAATGTAACTGAATGTCTTGCGAATAGTTGGCAACCAGAGTTGTGCCGTCCGCCAGAGTGACTGGGGCTAGGACTCTGCGATATCTGCGTTTGAACTGCTTTCCATTGCGCAGGGTGACGTCTAGCGAGGGGTGGCTGAGGACCGGTTCGCCTTTTACAAGGGCTTCACGATGTGCTGTCAGCAGTTTTGAATTTATGTCGCCGTCAAACCCCTGAAGGGTTTCCACAAGCTGGC
The DNA here is from genome assembly GCF_057444295.1 of Parasedimentitalea nitratireducens. Classification (NCBI taxonomy): domain Bacteria; kingdom Pseudomonadati; phylum Pseudomonadota; class Alphaproteobacteria; order Rhodobacterales; family Paracoccaceae; genus Parasedimentitalea; species Parasedimentitalea nitratireducens. The sequence continues at coordinate 162,384 of NZ_JBYAXC010000002.1, forward strand.
CCGGGTGTTGGACGTCAAAACAGACTGATGCGAGGCTTTGCGATCCGGTTTGCAGGGGTTTTATAAGCTTGGCATCGTTTTCCGGGGTGGTGAAAAGATCCAAATACGGGATCAGCTGGTCGGCATATTCCAGCCTGCCGTTGCTGGCAAACCACCAGTTCAAGAAGGCTTCGAGAGAGATGACCTTACCTGTGTATAGGTGATGGCGAATGCCAGCTTGAAACGTGGTGTTTAGGGTATCTATTGCTCTGGCGTCGGTTTCAGCCAGATCCGAACCGGGGGCCAGGGTTACAACTGATGTCGTTTTTGAGAAGAAGCGAATGTCGACATTAAGAGCCCTGGATAGTGCGTCGATTGTTTCAAAGACTATTTTTCGCTTGTGTGTCAAGGCGCTGTGGAAGGTGTTGTAGTTTATGCCTGCCTTCTCGGCTGTTTTGCGCCTTGTTAGCCCCTTGTCACTCATGAGAGATTCTATTTTTTGGTGAAGGGACGGCATAAAAATTCCAACTTGTTGTGTTCAATATCTACTTATTGCACGGCAATGCGGCCCGTTTCAACTTTGCCGTGTTTTACTCACCCTGGGGCTGTGGCGTGAAGTGGCATAATGCGGCTTTCCGGGCTTTGGCACAGAGTGTGCTGGCGCCGGAAGGTGGGTTGGCTTGTGCTCATCTTCGGCGTCTCCCCATAAAATGTCACTGCTGATGTTACTTTTCGCAAAGTGATCAAGATCACAGATGGAAGGAAATCTTGTTGCTAGGCTTTTCAAACGTGCTCTCAATAATCCAGCAAAGGGGCGGAGATGGAACTTTTGGCGCTGTTGATTTTTGCTCATGCAATGGCTGATTACCCGTTGCAGGGGGCGTTTTTGTCCAGTGCGAAAAACCATACCGCCCCTGTTTGTGGTGTTCCATGGTATCAAGCGCTTGCTGCTCATTGTGTTATTCATGGCGGGCTTGTTGGGATACTAACCGGGTCGCTTTGGATGGGAGTTGCTGAATTCGTTATTCATGGGATCACCGACTACGCAAAGTGCTCGGGGCGGATTTCCTATAACGTCGATCAGGCCATTCACGTGGGCTGCAAGGTGGTTTGGGCTATTTTGGTCGTTGTTTAACCGCCTGTGCTTGGCTGTTTGAACCCTTGAGCTGTAGCTTGGCAAGGGCTGGTTGATCTTCGGGTGTGATCTCGCGGTCATAATGGCTTGTTAATAATTGGCTGTGGGCCTGGATTGGTTCTGTTTCGTTGACAACAGGGGCGAAATAAGTGACTGTTTTTAACAATATCGAGCAAAACAACCCGTAAAACATTGGGTGGACATTCGTTGATCAGAGGGTGGGGCACGGGCCTGCACCGGATGTGTCGACGGCAAATTAAACGCAGGCGGTCACCAGGATTAAGTGTGGCGCTGGTAGCGTGGGCATGGGGCAAAACGACGTGGCAACTACCGTTTCTTCACGAGATTACACAATTGCAGCTCTTTGGATGGAGGGGTCTCTTAGCTTTCTAGAGCAGCTTTGCCTGAAGTCTTTTGTGGATGCTGGCCACCATGTGAAGCTTTACCACTATGGTCCACTGCAAAACGTGCCTGACGGCATTGAACTGGCCAGTGCGGATGATGTTTTGCCGCGCACCGATTTTCTGACCCATCAGCGCACCGGGAGCCCGGCGCTGCATTCGGACTTGTTTCGATACAAGATGCTGGCGCAAAGCACTGATACCATCTGGGCAGATACCGATGCCTATTGCATGAAGCGGTTTGAAACGCCCAATGGTCATTTCTATGGTTGGGAATCCAGCAAACATATCAATGGCGGTGTTTTGGGCTTGCCTGCGGATAGCGACACCCTGCGCGAGTTGTTGGAATATACCGAGGATGAGTTTGCCATTCCGAGCTGGTATGGCGAAGACTATGTAAAGGAACTGGAACAGGCGCGCGACGCTGGTAATCCGGTGCATGCCAGCGAGCAGCCCTGGGGCGTTTGGGGGCCGCATGCGGTGACCCATTTCCTGCATAAGACCGGCGAGGCCAAATATGCGCTGCCACAGGAAGGGCTCTATCCGTTCACCTTTAAAGACCGGCGTATGATGTTGAAGCGCAACTTTGACACAACGCCTTATGTCACTGAAAACACATACTCTGTTCACCTGTATGGTCGCCGTATGCGCGCCCGTTTGGTTGAGAAGGAGGGTGGCGCGCCGCATCCCAAAAGCCTGTTGGGCAAGTTGCTGGTCAAGCATAATATCGACCCCGCCAAAGCGCCATTGCCGATGCCACGTGCTGCGCAGGAGAAAGCGGCAGAGGCTGCTCCAGTTAAGAAAAACGCGCCGCTGCCTGCTTCGGATCGGATTGGCCGGGGGCAGAAAAATCTGACGGATTTGGCGGATAAGTTCGGGTCGGACAAGGGATCAACCAAGCACCGGTATACCGAGTTGTACCAGATGCTGTTCCTGCCGTTTCGCGAGCGCAAGATCAATTTTCTGGAAATGGGGCTGCTGATTGGCGGGCCTGAGCATGGCATTGATAAGGATCGAAAAACAAACGATTTGCCGTCGATCAGGATGTGGCTTGAGTATTTCAGCAAGGCCAACATTCACGGTTTGGATGTGTCTGATTTTTCCTGGTTCGAGCACGAGCGGTTCAAGTTCTTCCGTTGCGACATGGATACGCGCGAGAATATTGTAGAGGCATCCAGCACGATGCCGTCGATGGATATCATCATCGATGATGCCTCGCATGCGTCGCACCACCAGCAAAATGCGTTTCTGGAGCTGTTTCCGCGGCTGAAATCGGGCGGTCTTTATGTGATCGAAGATATGCGATGGCAGCCCAAGATGATGGAGAAGCCGGGGATCACCAAGACGGCCGATATGTTCCAGGAGTATCAGGTTGGCGGTGTGTTTTCGCACAGTGATCCGGAGGTTGCCGAGCAGTTCAATGCGCTGCGCAAGGACATTTCGGGATGTTTTGTATTCCAGGCCGGATACAATAAGAAGAAGCGGGATCAGGTCGCTGTCATTCACAAACGGTAACCAGCCATGTCAGACGAGATAGCAGCTGTAGAAGATGAGCTGGGCGGGGTACCGAATTGGTATCGCGAGATTTTTCCGGCTGGCCCTCGGGATGGGTTCTATCAGAAACTGGGCCTGCACTCAGCGGTGTTTATTGATCGTGGCAAACATCAGCTGGTGGTGTCATTTGACAATTTGGCCGAGGCCGGTGGCACGCGACATGATCGGGAACCCTGGGCTGGCAAGTTTTGCGCTGACAATGGCTGGAGCCATTTGGGGATCTTTGCGCAGCCGCCGTCGTGGTTTCGCGATGGTGCGTTGATCCAGTATCTGGAGTATCTGCGCGATAGTGGGTTCTTTCGCCAGTTTGACCGGGTCACGTTCTGTGGCACCTCGATGGGGGGCTTTGGCGCGTTGACCTTTAGTGCGTTGTCGCCCGGCGCAACGGTCATAGCTTTTAGCCCGCAGTCCTCGCTGGCGGCGGATCTGGTGCCCTGGGAAAAACGGTTTGCCAAAGGCCGCCGGATGGATTGGTCGTTGCCCTACTCTGACGCGGCCAAGCAAACTGCCCAAGCCGAGCGGATATATGTGGTTTATGATCCGTTTTTTGAGGATGACGTTAAACATATCAACCGCCTGCAGGGGGATAATATCGTCCCATTGCGCGGGTTTGGGCTGGGGCATAAATCAGCTTTGGTGTTGCGCCGAATGGATCGGCTTAAACCAGTGATGAAGCAAGCCATAACGGGCCAGTTGACCGAGCAATCGTTTTATCAGCTGATCAAGAACCGCAAGGATATCTACCTGTATCGGGTGAATATGGAGAGCTATTTGCTGAACCGTGGGCGGAACGGATTGGTGGATATTCTACGCACTGCGTTCAAGAAAAGGCGCAAGGCGAATAAGCGGCGGCCGGCGAAGCAGGAGGGGCAAGTGAAATGAACGTGTCAGCGCAAGACAGTTTATCTGAGGCTCCAGAAGGTGAAACGCAAGACGCCTGGCGTCAGCGCCTTGCCGAGCTGGGGCAACGCGAAGGGTTCTATGAAGAGCTGGGCGCGCAGCACAGTGCGCTGTTTGTAAAACGCGGCAAAACGCTGGTGGTGACGTTTGATAATCTGGACCACGTTTACGAGCGCAGCGAAGACAGGATGCCTTGGGGCTTTGCCTTTACCCAGTCACGCGGCTGGTCGGTTCTGGGCCTGATGTCGCATGACTGGAGCTGGTACCGGGACGAGCCTGTTTTTGATTTCTTTGATCGGCTGCGGGACGAAGGCTTTTTTGAAGGCTTTGACAGGGTTGTGTTTTATGGCGCGTCCATGGGGGCCTATGCGGCAAGTGTGTTTTCAAGTGCTGCGCCGGGCGCGACTGTGGTTTGTATCAGCCCACAGGCGACATTGGATCGGGAAGTGACCTCTTGGGAGACCCGATACAAAAAGGCCTGGAAACGCAGCTTTTCAGGACGCTATGGCTTTGGCCCGGAAATGGTTAAAAAGGCTGAGAAAGTATACCTGTTCTTTGACCCATTGGCGCCGTTGGATGCGATGCATGCGGCGCTGTTTCAATCTGACAATGTGGTCCGGTTGAAGTGTCGGTTCATGGGGCATCGGATCGCGTCACTATGGATGGCCATGGGGGTTTTGAAGCCTGTTGTCGAGGGTTGCATTGATGGGACCATGACGCGGGTTGAGTTTTATCAGCTGATGCGAAAACGGCTGGAGACCACGCGATATCAGCGGGAAATGCTGGAACGATTGCGGCAGCTGAAACGGTATCCATTGATCATCCAGTACTGCCAAAGCGTGCTGAACAAACGTCGTGCACCGAAGTTTCGCCAAGAGATGAAGCTCGCCAAGCAGGTGATGGAGCAGCGCAAATGAAGGGCAAACGGCTTATCCTGCATATTGGCTCGCCTAAGACCGGTACAACTTCGATCCAGGGGTTTTTGAAGCTGAACCAAGACGCATTGCTGGAAGTTGGTGTGAATTATGTATCAGCCGGGCGCAGCAATATTGCCCATAATAGCATGATGCGTGCCATCAAGACGCGACGAGCCGCTGAGGTATTTCAGGCCATTTCCGAGGAAATTCAGGCGAGCCCGGCAAAGGTGCATATTGTGTCGTCTGAGATGTTTTTCAGGCCGGGCATTGCACGGGCATTGGCGGGTGGGATTCCTGACGAGCTGCGCCAGAACACGCAGGTGTTGGGGTATATTCGCCGCCAGGACAAATACTTGGAGGCCATGTACAAACAGATCGTCAAAAACGGACGTATCGAGCCCGACGCGATGGCGTTTCATGCTGCGCGGATTGAGACACTGGCCTATTCAAACGTTCTTACCTCGTATGCGGAGGCGTTTGATGGCCAGCCCATGCGGGTGCGTCCGTTTCAAAGATCGCTGTTTAAAGGCGGAGATGTGATCGAGGATTTCCTAGATCTGATCGGGGCTGACATGACTGACAAATTTCAAAAACCGGATCCGGAAACAAACAAAACCCTGTCTAGTCCGGTGTCCGAAATGCTGGGTATGTTGAAGCGGAACAGCGAGATTAATACACGCGAGTTGATACGCGAAATCATCCGGCAAAATGTCTCGGGTGCGATCTGCTCTAACGATGTGTACGACAAGGCGACACGGCGTGACATCATGGCGTATCACAAAGAAGATAATGACGCCGTGCGTCGGGCGTTCTGCCCAGAGGCCCCGGAATTATTCGATCTGTCGGACTTGGAAAATGACGACGACCCTTATCCGTCAGCTGAAGCGCAGGTCGAGAATTGGAAATCCGCAGCTACGGCGGTAGTGCAGGGGATGAGCGGCCTGTCGGTCCTCTGATCTGCAAGAAATATCAGGAAACGATTTATGACCGTAATCAGACGGACACTGGCAGCGCATTCACCAACAGGGCGTTCGGGCAACCAGAACCATGATGGTGTTTTGGACTGCATTGATATGGGTGAGACTAAGGACGGACGGCGGGCTGCTGCGGTCTATTTCACCAACGCGATCCAAGCAGATCAAATTAAGTCTGGAGATGGTAGATCAGTCATAATGGGCCGGAGTATTGGTGGATCAATTATTGCTTCGGTCGCTTTTGAAGCTGGTTCTAAGTCCTTTATAAATATTGATAATGACGGGTTGGAGTTGCCTGTAACTGACCCTGAATGGGATCTTTTTGCTGGCCTGAACTGTGCTGTGGCTGAGCGAAATGGCGAAAGTGTTCAGACGGTTTTGGATTGGTTGACCTGGCACCAGAAAACCCATGGGCTGCAGGGGGCAGTGGTACTTGATCGCTCGTCACCAGAGCAGGCGGATTTGTTTGCAAAAGATCTGGAACAGCAACTTGCGCAGGGTGGATCTGAGGTCAGCAAACTAACAGTAGTTGTTCTGGCCTCGGCAGTGCCACTTGGAAAGCTGGGTGTGGGAGCAGAGTCACATCCGATGAATGCGCCCGATGCTCCGGGTAAGGATCGTATGGAACACCCCGAAGCTGACGCTTGGCGGTCGCCGCTGGGGACCTTGAACATCTATGAGTTGGTGCGCTGGCGCTTTTTGGCGCAGGCGCGTGCTGTTATGAATATCGATGTTTATGATCTGATCCCGGCCCCAAAGGACGGCGCACCAGCCGTGTTTGACCAAGCTGTTGATGCGCCCGACGGCGTTGTCGTTCTGGCTGGGGAGCGGGTGTACCCCTGGGCCATTCGAAAGGGGCGCGAGGCGATTTTTGCGGATCACATTTGCAGCCGGTTTGATGGCGCAAAGCGGCATGGGCGCTGGGTTATCGCGCCTTCGGTTGCGGCGCAATCTGTTGTGTGGCGGCTGGTGAGGATTGTTGGGGCGGACCCTGCGCCTGAGGTGGTTCCGTTTTACCGCTGCATGGCGTTGCGGTATCGGGCCGAGGGGGCGGATGCGGGCAAGGTGTCGCGTATCGTTCCCAAGTCAAGCTTGATAGAAAACAATGATTTGCTGGCATTGGCTAAATCGTTTGGTGCTAAACCAGTGCGAATGCCTGCAGAAAAAGCTCCGGCCAAGGTGCAGACCAACAACAGCGTTACTATTGTGACCACGATGAAAAACGAAGGCCCGTTTATTCTGGAATGGTTGGCCTATCATCGGGCAATTGGGGTCGAGAATTTCCTTGTATATACCAATGATTGTGACGATGGCACCGACACCATGCTGGAGCTATTGCAGGAAAAGGGGATTGTTCAGCACCGGGACAACAAATTTCGCGAAACGGGGCTGAAGCCGCAGCATGCGGCGCTGGCCTCGGCTGAGGATGAGCCGGTGATCCGCGATGCGGGTTGGGCGATTTGTATGGATGTGGACGAATTCATAACCATCCATACCGGCGATGGCACGTTGAAGGCGCTGTTTGAAGCGGTGCCAGCTGCCAACATGATTTCAATGACCTGGCGACTGTTTGGCAATGCGGATGTTGAAGAGTTCCGGGATGAGTTGATCACGGAACGGTTCACCAATTGTGCGCCGTTGATGACGCGAAAGCCGCATCAGGCCTGGGGGTTTAAGACCCTGTTCCGCAATATCGGATTGTTCAAGAAGCTGGGGGTGCATCGCCCCAAGGGTTTGAAGCCGCAGCTGTTGGATCAGATCAACTGGGTCAATGGTTCGGGCGAGCGGATGCCAAAGGACGAGTATCGCAATGCCTGGCGATCTACTGTGCAGACTGTGGGCTATAACCTGGTCACGCTGAACCACTATGCGCTGCGCTCGGCCGAGAGCTTTTTGGTCAAACGCGACCGGGGCAGAGTGAACCACGTGGATCGGGACCAGGGGTTGGCCTATTGGTTTCGGATGAACAACAACGCGGAGCAGGATCGCTCGATTTATCGAATGCTGCCTGCGTTGAGGGCTGAGATGGATAAGTTCCTGGCAGATCCGGAAATCGCGGCTGCTCATGCATATTCGGTGAAACGCCACCGGACCCGGATTGATGAATTAAAAGCGGCACCCAAGTACACTGAATTCTATAAGGATTTGACCGGAGATCGTTTGCGTCGACTGTCGAGGCTTCATGCGAATTTTGGATCATCGGTGTTTCTGGTTGGCCCCGACTGCATTCCAGATGCAGCTTTGTCACCGGACTTGCCCGAGGACTATTTCTTCTCGGTTCCCAAGACAGAGACACAGCACTGATTAGTTTACCCAGCCCTGATACGGCTGGGCAAATTGTCAGGCGACCCGGTTTGCCGAGGCATATAGCAGTTTCGCAGTATAATCCTGTGTTGTTTTGCCCGAACGCATGTCTGCGACGTCGATGACTTCGACAATCTCACCGTTTTGCATCACTGCAGCGCGTTCACACATATGCGCAATTACGGCCAGATCATGCGACACCATCAGATAGGTCAGGCCATGTTCGGCGCGCAAGTCGCTGAGAAGGTTTAGAATTTCTGCCTGCACCGAGACGTCCAAAGCCGATGTAGGTTCATCCAGCAACAAGATATCCGGTTCAGGGGCCAAAGCTCGCGCGATGGCGACCCGTTGACGTTGACCACCCGACAACTGGTGTGGATAGCGGAAACGGAAGGCAGGGCCCAATCCCACATCCTCTAGCAGCTTGTTCACACGGTCATTGATATCGCTGAACCCATGCAATTGCAGGGTCTCACTAAGAACCTGATCAACGGAATGGCGAGGATGCAGCGAGGCGTAGGGGTCCTGGAACACCATTTGCACGGTCTTGTAGAAACTCCTGTCCCGTTTGTGGGTCAGTGCCGTGCCTTCGATGGACATGCTGCCGTCCCACTGAGGTGCCAGACCGGTGATAGCCTTGAGGATGGTGGATTTGCCAGAACCACTTTCCCCGACCAGACCAAAGCTTGCGCCTTGTTCAACGGACAGGCCGGCGTTTTTTACGGCCTGAAACAGGTCGTGGTGATCGCCAAAGTAGACATTCAGGTTTTCGATCGAAATTGCGGTGCTCATGTGCGGCCCTCAACGCTTGGGGCGTCTCGCCAGGCGGGATCGCGGGTCAATACTTCGAGCCGGTCACGCGGTTCGTCAAAGCGGGGTAGGCTGCCCAAAAGCCCCTGAGTATAGGGGTGTTTTGCCTCGTGCAACTTGTCGGCATCACAAACCTCGACGATGCGGCCGGAATACATGATCAGTACCCGATCGCAGAATTGCGAGACAAGGTTGAGGTCATGACTGATAAAGATCAGTCCCATACCGCGATCCTTGACCAGCTTGTCCATGATTGACAGAACCTGCCCTTGAACAGACACATCAAGCGCTGATGTGGGTTCATCCGCAATCAGGATTTCAGGGTTGGGGATTAGCATCATGGCAATCATGATGCGTTGGCCCATGCCGCCAGACATTTCGTGTGGATAGGCCTTCATAACCCGTTCCGGGTCACGGATGGCCACCGCCTCGAGCATCTCAACCGACTTTTTGTAAGCCTCGGCCTTACTAGCCTTGGCATGTAGGCGGTAGGCTTCGATGATTTGGGCGCCCACAGTCATCACCGGGTTCAGTGAAAACTTGGGGTCCTGCATCACCATCGAGATCTTCTCGCCCCGGACGCTGCGCATTTCCTTTTCGGTTTTGTCCAGAAGGTTGTCACCGTGCAGGCTGACGTGGTCGGCCTCGACAATTCCGGGGCTTCGGATCAGACGCAGGATGGCGCGGCCGGTCATGGATTTGCCCGATCCACTTTCGCCGACGATACCAAGCCGTTCGCGACCAAGCGAGAACGAAACGCCACGCACTGCATCGAAGATACCGTTGCGGGTTGGGAACTTTACCCAGAGGTTTTCTATGTCCAGAAGCGTGCTCATGAGCTGCTATCCTTTGGGTCGAGTACGTCGCGCAGGCCATCGCCAAGCAGGTTGAAGGCCAGCGAGACGGCAAAGATGGCCAGACCAGGCATGGTTGCTATCCACCAGTGATCGAGAATGAAACGGCGACCTTCGGAGATCATCGCGCCCCATTCGGGTGAGGGCGGCTGTGCGCCAAGACCAAGGAAGCCAAGGCCCGCAGCGGCGAGGATGATCCCGGCCATGTCCAAGGTAACACGCACGATCAGCGAGCTGATGCATAGCGGCCAGATATGTTTGGTGATGATACGCAATGGACCAGCCCCTTGCAGGCGGATCGCACTGATGTAGTCCGACGAGCGGATTGTCAGCGTTTCAGCCCGGGCCATACGGGCATAAGGGGGCCAGGCCGTTAGAGAAATCGCGAGAACCGCGTTTTCAATGCCGGCACCCAGCGCGGCCACAAAAGCCAGTGCAAGAACCAGACGAGGGAAGGCCAGAAAGATATCAGTGATCCGCATCAGGATGACATCAGTCCAGCCACCGGCGTAACCGGACACTGTTCCCACTAGCAGACCTGCGATTGGCGCGATCATCGCCACCAGCGCAACGATATAGAGGGTGATCCGTGAACCATAGATCATGCGGCTCAGGATATCGCGGCCCAATGTGTCAGTGCCTAAAAGATGACCTTCGGTGCCCAGTGGTTGCAGCCGGTTGCCCAGCTCTTGGACAAAGGGATCATGAGGCGCCAGCAGTGGGGCAAATAGCGCGGTGCCAATCAGCACCACGATAATTGCAAGGCCAATCATGGCCATGTGGTTGCCGCGTAGGGTTAGCCAGCCTTTGTACATTGCTGCCAGCCGTGCGTGGCGGCGCGATTCAGGGGTGTCAGACAACAGCCATTCGCGCGTGCTTAGATTTTGACTGGTCATTTGGACCTCGGGTCGAAAATTTTGTAGAGAAGGTCAGAGAAGATATTCAGGCAGACAAAGATCAGTCCAACCACAACCGTACCGCCCAGAACTGCGTTCATGTCGGCAGATAGCAAAGCCGTGGTGATATAGTTGCCGATGCCGGGCCACGAGAAGATAATCTCGGTCAGGACCGATCCTTCGAGCAGGTTGGCATAGCTGAGCGCAATCACTGTGATCAGCTGAACACGGATGTTGCGGAACGCATGGCGCCAGATCACGGCCCATTCGCTCATACCTTTGACGCGGGCGGTGGTAACATACTCGGCCGACAGCTGTTCCAGCATGAACGAACGGGTCATGCGGCTGATATAGGCGAGGCTGTAGTAACCAAGCAGGGATGCGGGCAGGATGATGTGAGAAAACGCATCCTTGAATGCGCCCCAATCACGAGCAAGGGCCGCATCGACCAAGATCATTCCAGTGACGGATGGGAACATGTCTTCGTAGAAAATGCTCTGACGACCAGGCCCACCGACCCACCCCAATATGCCGTAAAACAGCAAAAGACCCATCAGGCCGAGCCAGAAAATTGGCATGGAATAGCCGACAAGCGCGATGACGCGGGCGATTTGGTCAATCCAGCTGCCGCGACGAACTGCGGCGACTACGCCGAGAGGAACACCAAGAATAACACCAATAAGAATGCCGATTGTGGCAAGTTCCATTGTGGCTGGGAACACACGGGCGATGTCTTCGGAGACCGGGCGGGCATTCAGCAGCGACATGCCAAAATTGCCGTGCAAGACGTCCCAGACATAATAAGCGAATTGCATGATAAGCGGCTTATCGAGACCAAGCTCAAGATAAGCATTGTGGTACTGTTCCTGTGTGGCGCGTTCGCCGACAACAGCAATGACCGGATCGATTGGCATCACCCGGCCAATAAAGAAGGTGACAAACAAGAGGCCAAGCATTGTGACCGAGATTGACGCGAGGGTGACAAGCGTACCCTTGAGCCATGAAGGAAGAGGCAGCCGGGGCTGCCTCTTTGGAGTGTAATGTGTGGACGACATTTACTTGGTCACGGTCCAGTATGACACTGCGGTGATCGCACCACCAAGGTTCAGACCTTCGACATCTTCGTTGATGCCAGCCGGTTCAATCTTCTGGAACATCACCGCAAATGGCGATGTATCGCGGAAGGTCGCCTGGATTTCGTGATACATTGTTTCACGCTTGCTGCGGTCGCCTTCGACCACGGCAGCGGCGGACATGCCAGTCAGCTTGCCGGTATCCCAGCTGTTGCGCCATGCCAGCAGACCAGTAGCCTGAGCCTCGTCCGAGTTATCGGGGTTATAGGCAAATGTACCAGCATTGGTGTGTGGATCTGGATAGTCGGGACCCCAAGCGCCTAGATAGATATCCAGCTCGCGGGCGCGATACTTGGACAGAACCTGTTTGCCTGTACCAACTTCGAGGTTCAGCGTGATGCCGGCCTGCGCAAAGGTGTTTTGTAGCGACTGGCCGATTTCCAGACGTTCCTGCGCTTCGCGAACACCAACTGTCAGCTCGAGCCCGTCAACACCAGCTTCGGCCAGCAGGGCCTTGGCTTTTTCAACATCCATCGAGAACGGGTTCTCGTCGACAGCGCCCAGATAGGTGCGTGGCAGGAAGTTCTGGTGTGTGACATACGCGCCCTTGAGGAAGCTGTTCTGCATGCCTTCATAATCGATCAGGTACTTCAGAGCCTGACGAACTTCGGGCTTGGACAGCTCGGGGTGCTTTTGGTTCATCGAGATGTACATCAAACGACCGCGCATCTCTTCGAGAACCTCAACACCTTCGGCGTTGCGAATGCCTTCGACGTCGGATGGGTTCAGGTTGCGCGCAACGTCGATGTCACCGCGTTCGAGCATCAGGCGCTGAGTTGCGCTTTCCTGAACGTGACGAACGATGACACGCTTCATCGCTGGTTCACCCAGATAGAAGTCTGGGTTGGCGTTCAGAGTGACGCTTTCCTTGGGCTTCCAGCTGGCAACTGTGTAGGCGCCGGAACCGGCAGAGTTGGTTTTCAGCCACTCGTTACCATAGTCGCCGTCAACCTCGTTGGCCATAACGGTTTTTTCGTCAACGATGCCGCCGATAGTGGCTGTCAGACAGTTCAACACAAACGATGTAGCATACTCTTTGTCGGTGGTGATCGACACGGTGTTGCCGCTGACGGTGATGGTTTCATCCATGTTTTCTGGAGTGAAGCCAAACTGGGTCAGGATGAAGGATGGCGTTTTGTTCAGAGCAACGACGCGCTTGAACGAAAAGGCTACGTCTTCGGCGCGAACAGGGTTACCCGAGTGGAATTTAATGCCTTCACGCATGGTGAATGTGATGGTTTTTCCATCCTCAGAGACGGTCCAGCTTTCGGCCAGATCTGGCTGATAACCGGCATCCAGGTTCATCGGGTCAAAGTTGACCAGCTTGCCATAGACATTGCGCAGAACATCCGAGCCTGCAAATTCGAAGCTTTGTGCAGGATCCAGTGTGGTGATGTCGTCAATGCGGTTGGCAATCACCAGCATGTTGGCCGGAGTTTCAGCCATTACAGGCATGGCCACAGCGCCGAGGGCAAAGCCCAGAGCGGCGGTGCCCATTAGTTTTGTAAATGCATTCATTGTATTTCTCCCTTGCTGATTTATTAGAATTGGACCTGCTCGACGTTACGACCAGGTCAGGTCGAGAACCCTTAGCCAGTTTTTATGGCAGAGCTTCTTTATTAGTGCATCGTCGTAACCGTGTTCGGCCATTGCGGCTCTTAGTTTTGGTAGTCCGGCGATGGTCTCAATATCGGCAGGCACAGTAGCTCCGTCAAAGTCAGAGCCCATACCCACCCGGTCTTCCCCAAGTTGTTCCATTAGATGATCCAAGTGGTTCATCATGGTAGCAATAGGGGTATCTTCGTCCATTCGACCGTCATTACGCAAGAAGGCAACTGCAAAATTTAGGCCAACCATACCATCGCTGTCGCGAATTGCGTGCAATTGACGGTCAGTCAGGTTGCGGCTGTGGGTGCTGAGAACGTGTGCGTTCGAGTGGGTGGCTACCAGAGGTTTTGTGCTGATCTTTGCAACGTCCCAGAACCCGGCTTCGTTCAGGTGAGATAGATCAATCATCACACCTAAGTCGTTGCATTTTCGGATTAACCTTGTGCCGTGTTGGGTTAGGCCATCGCCGGTATCGGGTGAGCTGGGGAAGGTGAAAGGAACCCCGTGGCCAAAGATGGTCGGGCGGCTCCACACTGGGCCCAACGAGCGCAGGCCTGCATCAAAGAGGACATCAAGAGAATTGAAATTTGGGTCAATCGCCTCGGCACCTTCCATATGCATGATGGCGGCCAATTTGCCGTCAGACAATGCAGAGCGGATGTCCTGAGTGGATCTACAGATTTTCAAGGCTCCGTCACGTTCCAGGTTAATCAGGATCGAGGCCTGGGACAGAGCGACTTGGATGGCTGTTGGTTGGTCGATTTGAGGAGGCAGAGGTAAATCATACTGCTCGGCCATCATCTCGGTTTCGTGGTTGGCTAACGGCGTATCGTCTGGAACATAAATCGCAAAGAAGCCGCCGCCAAATCCACCGGTTTGGGCCTTTTCCAGATCTATTTGCTGTCCACCGGAACCTTGAAACCCATCTGACCCAGCGCTGATGTCCCCTTTGTGAATCCGTAGCAAAACATCATTGTGGCCGTCAAAAATCAACGGTTCGCGCATCTAAAAATTCCCCTGTTAGCCCAGGGTTGTACACCCTTGTGCAGGCTTACGGTGGAACATGAAGCAATGCATTGCAAGAGGAGGTGTGGGAATAGTTGAATTATTTCATACGCTTAAGGTTCGTTATGCGATCAATTTTGAAATTTTGAAGTAAATTCAATCGTTTGCAGGGTAACAAAAAAATGTAATGTGTTCCATCAGGTGGCTTGATGAGTTTGCAGCCTGTAGTTGGAAAACGCGACAAGGACATCATCAATCTCAGCATCGCTCAGTATATGCGGCCTACCAATACTTAGGCTAGTGACATAGGTCCTAGCTAGAGCTTCCAGTTCGACCATTCTCCACATGGCCTTTTCAAGTGTTTCACCAACAACCACTGCGCCATGATTGGCCATCAGGCAGCCATGACGATCAAGCATCGCCACATCCAAATTGTTTGAAAGCTTTTCGCTGCCAAATATTGCGTAATCAGCCACGCGCACAGAGTTGCCGCCGAAAGCAGCCACCATGTAATGGCAGGCTGGTATGTCCTGACGATTTATGGCCAGTGCTGAACTATAATGGGGATGGGCGTGAACCACTGCATGCATGTCAGGTTTTGAACACAGCAGCGATTGGTGAAAACGCCACTCTGTAGAGGGCTCTAGCTGCCCTGTATCAGGCTGGTTCCCATTTAATGGCATAGAGACGATCATTTGCGGTGTGAGCTGTTCATACGGAACGCCAGAGGGGGTTATCAGCATCTGATCATCAACGCGCACAGCAATGTTGCCAGAGGTTCCCTGGTTAATGCCCTGCGCATTCAACATCAGACAAGCATCAATAATAGCCTGCCTGAGTTTTGTACTGTCTGAATAGGAGGCGGTCATTTAGCGGGGCTCGCGATTGGAATGATCGGGGAAGAGTTTTGCAAGGCCCTGAGGGGTGGCGTCACAAATGCCGCGTTCGGTAATTAGACCCGTGACCAATCGGTTTGGCGTGACATCAAAGGCAGGGTTTCCTGCTGCGCTGCCATCAGGCGTGACCTGAACGGTGCCAGTTTTGGTTTCAGAGGTTTTTCCATGAATATGAGTGACTTCTTCGGCGTTTCGTTGCTCGATCGGGATCTCGGCGACACCATCATCCACTGTCCAGTCGATTGTGGGCGAGGGCAGGGCAACATAGAAGGGAACGCCGTTGTCATGCGCCGCCAGAGCCTTGAGATAGGTGCCGATTTTATTGCAGACATCGCCGCGACGGGTTGTTCTGTCGGTGCCGGTGATCACCAGATCAACCTGACCATGTTGCATCAGATGGCCGCCAGCATTGTCGGTGATATAGGTGTGGGGAATGCCGTGGCTGCCAAGCTCCCAGGCCGTGAGTGCACCCTGATTTCGCGGGCGTGTTTCATCCACCCAAACATGTAGCGAAATTCCGGCATCATGGGCGTGATACATTGGGCTGGTGGCGGTGCCCCAGTCGATTGTGGCCAGCCATCCGGCATTGCAGTGGGTCAACAGACGGACGGGATCGCCTGCTGGTTTTTGTTTGGCGATTTTGCGAATGAGTTCAAGCCCGTGCACCCCAATCATACGATTGATTTCAACGTCTTCGTCGGCCATTTCATGGGCGAGGTTAAGCGCAGCCTGGGCGCGGTCTGTTATTGGCAGAGCGCGAAGAAGATCGCGACATCGGTTCAAGGCCCAACGCAGGTTGATGGCTGTGGGACGGGTTGCGTTGAAGTATGTCCAGGCGCGGTCCATTGCGCCGTCGGACGCATCTATGCGCATGGCAAGCGCCATCGCATAGGCGGCCGTGACCCCAATGAGCGGAGCTCCGCGCACTTTCATATCGACAATGGCTTCGGCAAAACCACTGAGTGTGTCGAGTTGAATAACTTTGAATTGGTGCGGTAGCCACCGCTGATCAATGATCTGAACCGCGGTCTTATCAGCGTCCCACCACAATGATCGGTAGTGTTTACCGTCAACTTTCATTAGAATTTCTCCAGTGTGAATGTAGGCTTGGGGCTGACTACACTTTGGCTGCCATTATTGGTGAAGCCAGAATAGATTTGTTTGTCCTAAGTACAATGAGGCAGATTGTTTTAGTGAGTTCTAGCAAAGTCAGCCTTCTAACTGGTTGTTTTAGATCCGGTGGTTCCTTGTGGTTGCCAGCCGGGTTGGTAAGTATGATTTTAATTCGATTCCGTGTGCCCAACTGAATGCTTCTGCTTGGGATGCCGTTTGTGATTGCCAAATGAAAGGCGCAGTAATGACCCGTTACGCTAAATCAATTTTCTTAGGTCAAGGGATTGCCGCAAAAGTTGCGGTTGCCAGCATTGCGCTGACACTGAGTTCTGCGCCAGTTGTGTTTGCCCAGGAGGCGCAGCCAGCCCCCAAGGTTTCGGTGATGGCTGCCGTTGTTAAACCTATTCGGGCATCAGAAACTTTTATCGGGCGTGGTGAAGCCATCGATAAGGTTGATGTGATCGCGCGGGTGAGCGGCTATCTGGAAGAGGTTCTTATTGCAAACGGGGCAGAGGTTGAGGCTGGGGAACTTTTGTTCAAGATTGAACAAAGTTCGTATTTGGCGACACTGGCCGCAAGGCAGGCGGACTTGGCTAAGGCCGAGGCCAATCTGGAATTGGCCGTTGTTGACCTCGCCCGTAAGAAAGAGCTGTTTGAGCGCGGGGCCGTGCCCGAAGCCGAGCGGGATACTGCGCTGGCCAACGAAAAAGTTGCCGAAGCACAGGTGGCAGCTGCCAAGGCCGCGATTCAGCAAGCAGAGCTGGATCTGAGCTATACAGAAGTGCGCGCACCGTTTTCCGGCCGAGTTGGCCGTGTTGCGGTGAGTGTCGGCGATGTCGTCGGACCCAACAGCAAGCCATTGGTGAATGTGGTGAGCGAGGCGCCAACCTATGTCGCCTTTGCGCTGAACGAAAAGCAGTTTGTCAGCGTTCTTCAGGAGGTTCAAGAAAACGGTAATACCGAAACAGAACAGTCTGGTATGTTTGAGGTGTTTGTGGTGCTGCCAAACGGCACCGATCTGGACGAACGTGGTGTTTTTGCATTTGCCGACAACCGGATTGATCCTGCGACCGGATCGATCACACTGCGCGCCAAATTTGAAAATGCCAGTCGTTTGATTGTGGATGGTGCGTTTTTGACAGTTGGTCTGGAAGCGCAAAAACCAGTTGACCAGATTGTAATCAGTCAGGCCGCTATGCAGCGTGATCAGCAGGGGGCCTTTGTGCTGGTGGTCGATGATCAGCAGATGATTGAACAACGCTATATCGAAACAGGTGATGTTGTTGGAACCGGGATCATTGTTCTAAGCGGATTGGAAGAAGGGGAAACCGTGGTTGTCGAAGGACTGCAGCGTATTCGCCCAGGTGCCAAGGTTGATCCGGTGCTTGCCAATCAGGCCGGAGAATAAGCCATGTTCTCATCCTTGTTCATTTCACGGCCCAAGTTTGCGATCGTGATCTCGCTGGTGCTGACGATCATGGGGCTGATTGGCTATGCAGCCCTGCCGGTGGCGCAGTTTCCAGATATCACACCTCCGGTGGTCAGTGTGACCGCCAACTATACCGGTGCAAATGCCGAAACGGTTGAGAAAAGCGTTGCCGCCCCAATTGAGGCGCAGGTGAACGGTGTGGATGACATGATTTACATGTCGTCTAGCTCATCAGACACCGGCAGCTATTCGCTTTCAGTCACGTTTGAAGTTGGAACCGACCCGGACATTGCCTCGGTCAACGTGCAAAACCGGGTGGCGCAAGCTATGTCCGGCTTGCCGTCCGAAGTAACGTCGTCAGGTGTGGTCACGCAGAAGAGTTCAACCAATATGTTGCTGGTTGCCACACTCACCTCGCCCAACGACACCTATAACGACCTGTTCCTGTCCAACTATGCCGAGATTAACATCAAGGACGCGCTGAGCCGGGTCGCTGGGGTTGGTAAGGCCGATATTCTGAACAACCTGAGCTATGCAATGCGGATCTGGATGGACCCGGACAAGATGGCCGGTTTGGGTATTACGCCGGGCGATCTGATCAATGCAGTACGCGAACAAAACCTCGAGGTGTCAGCGGGGCAAATTGGTGCGCCACCGGTGCCTGGCGATCAGACCTTTCAGTATACTATCAAGTCCAAAGGTCGGCTTGAGACGGTTGAAGAGTTTGGCGAGATTGTAATCCGCACTGGTGAAGCCGGAAGCACAGTTCGGGTGCGCGACGTGGCTACGATTGAGCTGGGCGCATCCTATTACAGTGCATCGGGGTATTACGACGGCAATGAAGCCACTATTCTTGCGGTGTACCAGGCGCCAGGCGCAAATGCGCTGGCTGTGTCCGAGGCCGTTTTGGCAGAGCTGGACCGTCTGTCGGAGGCCTTTCCTGATGATGTGGTCTACTCGGTGCCCTTCAACACCACCGACTTTGTGGAGCAGTCGCTGAAAGATGTGATTTCAACGCTGGTTATGGCCTTTGTTCTGGTTGTTTCAGTGGTGTTTGTGTTCCTGGGATCCTGGCGTGCAACCATTGTGCCGGCGGTGGCCATTCCGGTGTCACTGATCGGGACCTTTGCGTTTCTGCTGCTGCTGGGCATGTCGCTGAACACCATCTCGCTGTTTGCGCTGGTGCTGGCCATCGGGATTGTGGTGGATGACGCGATCATCGTGGTTGAAAACGTCGAACGGATCATCGCCGAAGAAGGCCTAAGCCCGCCGGATGCAACGCGCAAGGCCATGGGACAGATCACCGGGCCGGTTATTGCAACCACACTGGTTCTGTTGGCGGTGTTTGTGCCGGTAACATTTATGCCGGGCATCAGCGGCGAATTGTTCTCGCAGTTTGCGGTTACTATTTCGGTTGCGGTTGTGATCTCGTCGATCAACGCTCTGACCCTTTCACCAGCCTTATGTGGCATGGTTCTGAAGGCACGTTCGGGGCCTCCTACGGGCCTACTGGCCAAGTTTGAGGGCATGATTGACATCATGCGCAACGGCTATTTGGGGATCGTTGGGCGGTTGCTACGCCTGCCATTCTTGGCTGTGGCCATTGTCATCGCCATGTATGTTGGCACCGGGACTTTGTTTGGTGTCACCTCCAAGGGTTTTCTGCCAGCCGAAGACAACGGCTATCTGTTTGTAGATGTTCAGCTACCTGATGCTGCGGCGCTGGGTCGAACCGAGGTTGTGACAAAACGTGTCAATGACAAGATCGAACAGATTGCGGGTGTCCATAGCACCATTCTGGTGAACGGGTTCAGCCTGCTGAACGGCGCAAGCGCCAATGGTGCGATGATCATTGTAAACCTTGATCCTTGGGATGAACGTCAAACGGAAGAACTACAGCCGGGTGCGATCCTGAAACAGATCTATGGCATCGCCAATGGTGAGGCTGCGGCCAGCATCGTGGCCTTTAACCCACCGCCGATTTCAGGTTTGGGTATGTCCGCAGGTGTTGAGATGGAGGTTCAGCAAACCGGAGGCGGCACGCCTCAGGATCTGGCTGCTGCGGTTGGGTCGCTGGTTTATGCAGCCAATCAACGTGAAGAGATTGGCCAGTCGTACACCACCTTCCGCGCCAATGTTCCACAGCTGTTTGTCGATCTGGATCGCGAAAAGGCAAAGACCTTGGATGTCTCTATTTCCGAGGTGTTCCAGACCATGCAAGCCCATTTGGGGTCGTTCTATGTGAATGACTTCAACCTGTTTGGCCGGGTGTACCGGGTGATGGTGCAGGCTGATGGGTCGTACCGGGATAAAATCGATGACATCGGCAATCTCTATGTGCGCTCACAAGCGGGCAACATGGTGCCGCTGTCTACATTGATTGACGTGGAGAACGTGCTTGGGCCGGTTATTCTTAAACGTCACAACATGTTCCGTTCGGCAACTGTTACAGGGGTTCCCGCTGCGGGCCTGTCGACGGGCGATGCAATCCGGGTAATGCAGGAGGAGGCCGCGACCGCACTGCCGCCTGGCTATAGCTTTGAGTGGACAGGGACAGCGCAACAGCAGCTTTCCTCGTCTGGTCTGGTGGTGGTCATCTTAGGCATGGCGGTGTTGTTCACCTATTTGTTCCTGGTGGCGCAATATGAGAGCTGGACCATGCCGGTGGCCATTTTGCTGTCAGTCATCGTGGCCATGTTTGGTGCGGTGCTGGCGGTGTCGGTTACCGGCAGTGACATCAACCTCTATACTCAGATCGGGATGATCATGCTGATTGGCATGGCGGCCAAAAACGGTATTTTGATTGTGGAGTTTGCGATGGAACGCCGCGCCGCAGGTCTGTCGATCAAAGAGGCTGCACATGAAGCTGGGCGCCAGCGGTTCCGGGCTGTGATGATGACAGCCTTCTCGTTCCTGTTGGGCGTGGTTCCGCTGTTGATCGCCTCTGGGGCAGGGGCTGCCAGCCAAAAGGCGATTGGTGTGGCTGTGTTTGGCGGTATGCTGATGGCAACGGTTGTTGGCGTCATCGTCATTCCGGTGCTCTATGCCTTTATGCAGGGCCTTCGCGAGAAGGTAAAAGGCGCGCCAGAGCTGGAAACGCCAGCCGAATAAGGCAGATATAGCAGAAACTAAAAAGGCCCGCCGGACATCCAGCGGGCCTTTTTCTATTGGGATCTGCTTTCACCTGTCGGAAAAAAAAATCCCGGGGTTTGGGGCAGAGCCCCAAGTCTTACTAGCCGCCCTTCAGCCGCTGCATCAGGTAGATCTCATTGCCTGCACTCACAGGTTCGGTCAGGCTTGTGGCTATGATGCGCCCGTCGATGGCAACTGATACGCCCGCCTCAATCACTGGACCCAGTTCCGGGTAGCTACTGGCCAAAGCGGCCAATAGCTCACCCGTGGTTGAGGCCTCAACCTCAACCTTTTCCAAACCGCCAGTCAGGGCGCGGAGCCCTGACCAAAGATGGACTTCAACCATCGTTTGCCTTGTCCTCTAAAGCCTTGAGGATACGAGGAGGCGACATGGGCAAGTGACGCAAGCGCACACCCGCCGCTTCGGAAACGGCATTTGCGATCGCAGCAAGCGGTGGCACGATGCCGGTTTCACCAACGCCACGTACACCGTAGGGGTGGCCGGGGTTTGGCACTTCGACAATCACCGTGTCGATCATGGGCAAGTCCGAGGCCACAGGCACGCGGTAATCCAGGAAGATCGAGTTTTGCAACCGACCATCTTCGCCATAGATGTACTCTTCGTTCAGGGCCCAGCCGATACCCTGAGCTGCGCCACCCTGGTATTGCCCTTCGACATAGGTGGGGTGGATCGCCTTGCCGGCGTCCTGGATGACGGTGTAGCGCACCACGGATGTTTTACCGGTTTCGGGGTCAACTTCAGCATCAACAAGATGGGTGCCAAAGGATACGCCGGCCCCCTCGGGGGTGGCCTCGAAGTGACCCGAGATTGGTCCACCAGTGCTGCCCATGTTCTTGGTGATATCCGCCATTGGCATTGGGTCAAAGTTGCCGGCATTGGGACCAGATGGCTTGGCGCAACCGTCTTCCCAGTAAACAGCATCCTCGGGGATGCCCCATTTTGCAGCGGCCCGTTTACACAGCTTGTTTACCGCATCCTTGGCTGCCTTGATGGTGGCCAGACCAGAGGCATAGGTCACCCGGCTGCCGTGTGAGACGTCGTTGTAACCCAAGGTCGCTGTGTCAGCGATGGTCACGCGGATGTTTTCATATGGAATGCCCAGAACCTCGGCCGCCATCAATGCCATTGAAGCGCGGGAGCCACCGATGTCTGGTGTGCCGACTGAGAGCTGACAAGTGCCATCTTCGGAAAGTGAAAGAGAAACAGAGGTTTCGCCGCCGTGGTTGAACCAGAACCCGCAAGAAATGCCGCGGCCTTGGCCGTCTTTCAGCGGGGCTGAGTAATGCGGATGGGCTTTGGCAGCCTCAAGCGTTTCGACCAAACCGATGCGTTCAAAACGCGGGCCATAAGATGCCTTGGTACCTTCGCGAGATGCGTTTTTCAGGCGCACTTCGATTGGGTCAAGTCCCAGCTTGCCACAGAGCTCATCAATCACAGATTCAACTGCGAAGGAGGCCATTGGCGCGCCGGGGGCACGATAGGCGGCCTGCTTGGGGCGGTTGGAGATGACGTCGTAGCCAACCTGATGGACGTTTTCCAAAGCATAGGGCGCAAAGGCGCACATGGCGGAAAATTCCATTGGTGCACCGGGAAAAGCACCGCCTTGCAGACGGAAGGTGCCCCGGGCGGCGGTGATGGTGCCGTCCTTTTTCATGCCGATCTTGACATCCATCGAGGTCGACGAGGTTGGGCCGGTGGCGCGGAACACTTCGGAGCGGTTCATCACGATCTTGACCGGACGGTTGGCCTTGCGCGACAGGGCTAGGGCAACCGGTTCGATGAACACCGTGGTTTTGCCGCCAAAGCCGCCGCCGATTTCTGAGGCTGTTACGCGGAGCTGCGAAGTTTCAATACCAACCAGCGCAGCGCAGGTTTTCTGCGCAATCCAGTGGCCTTGCGTGGTGCACCACAATTCGCCCTTGCCGTCATTGCCCAATGTCGCCAGGCAGGCATGGGGTTCGATGTAGCCCTGGTGGGTGGCCTCAGTCTTGAAGCTGTCTTCGATCACCAGATCAGCCTCGGAAAAGCCTGCTTCGACATCACCGTGGCCGCTGTCGTGATAACGGACCACGTTTGGATGCAGACCTTCGGGGACCGAGGAATCTGCGTAGGAGTCGTTCAGAACTGGCGCACCTTTGGCCATGGCGGCGTCAACATCGGTGACATGCGGCAGGATTTCGTATTCAACTTCGATCAGTTTGATTGCATCGCGCGCAATCAAAGATGAAGAGGCGGCAACGGCTGCCACGGCGTGACCGTCATACAGGGCTTTTTCCCCGGCCATGACGTTTTCAAGCACGTAACCAAATTCACCGGACAGGCCAGAAGCGAAGTCCGCACGGGTGACGACGGCTTTGACGCCTTCCAGAGCCTCGGCCTTGGAGGTGTCGATGCTGACAATGCGGGCGTGGGCGTGGGGGCTACGCACAATTGCACCGTGCAACATGCCAGGTGCGTGGGAGTCAGCGCCAAAACGGGCGCGGCCAGTAACCTTGTCTAGCCCATCGGGGCGGTCGGGGCGGGTGCCGACAAATTTGAAGTCGGTTGTTTTGCGATCGTCCAAAGCCATCAGGAAGCCTTTCGCATGTCTGCGGCCGTATCCATCACGGCGCGAATGATTTTATCGTATCCGGTGCAGCGGCACAGGTTGCCAGCCAGCCAATAGCGCACTTCGGTCTCGGTTGGGTCCGGGTTCTTTTCCAGCAGCGATTTGGCGGCAACCAGAATGCCGGGGGTGCAAATGCCACATTGCAATGCTGCGTATTCAATGAACTTTGTCTGCAACGGGTGCAGCTCTTCGCCGTCTGCCATGCCTTCGACGGTGGCGATCTCTTTGCCTTCAGCCTCAACCCCCAACATCAGGCAGGAGCAGACTAGTCGTCCGTCTACTGTGACTGAGCAGGCGCCGCAGTCGCCGGTGCCGCAGCCTTCTTTGGCTCCGGTAAGGTTGAGGCGGTCACGCAATACGTCAAGAACGGTTTCGCGCGGATCGCAAAGGTATTCGACGCTGTCTCCGTTAACCGTGGTGGTTACGTGGATCTTTTTCATGTGGTTTCTCCCAGAGCGCGGGCATAGGCGATTTTGGCGGCGCGTTTGGCCAGAACACCAGCTACATGGATGCGATATTCGGCGGTACCGCGTTTGTCGGAAATTGGGTTACAAGCGGCAGAAGCGGCGCTGGCTAAGTTGTCGAGGGCTGTGTCGTCTAGCGTGCTGCCAATTATGGCGTCGGCGGCCTCAGGGACTAGTAATACTGTTGGGGCGACTGCACCAAAGGAAACGCGGGCTTCAGTTACCACACGATCTGCATTCAGTCGCAGGTTAACCGCACAGCCAACAACGGCAATGTCCATTTCGGTGCGAGGGATAAAGCGCAAATAGGCGTCGCCTGCGTTGGAACCGCGAGCTGGAATATGAACGGCAGAAACCACCTCCCCCTGGGCAAGTGAAGTTTTGCCAGGGCCGGTTGGGATGTCTGTTACAGCGACGCGACGGGTGCCATCGGGACCCGTTACCGAAACCTCAACGCCAGCCGCCACCATTGCCGGAACAGAATCCGCGGCTGGGGAGCCATTGCACAGGTTGCCGACCAATGTCGCGCGCCCTTGTACCTGAGTAGAACCGATCAGGTCCATTGCTTCGACTACACCAGGCCAGTCTTTCCCGAGTTCTTTGTGCTCGCGCATTTCAGCGCCAGAGACGGCAACTCCAATGGTCCAGCCGCCATCGGCATTCTGGGTGATGTCACCCACGCCAGGTATCTTCTTGATGTCGATCAGGGTGTCTGGCGTGACAATGTCTGCACGTAGCTGTACCAGAACATCGGTCCCACCAGCTAGAAATCGTGTTGTGCCCGTCGCCTCTTGGGCCAGTTTGGAAGCATCCTCAAAACTGGTTGGACTATGGTACTGCATAAATGCTCCTCGGCTCTTCTTAAAAAGAAAAATTCTCCAGAGCGGGAGGATAGGCGTGTGTTTAGGGAAGGTCCATCGGTACTACGACATTCTTAGGGAATTCTGCGACAGAAATTGGATGACCTAACGTGCGCGCATTCCACGTTCATAAGCCGCGGTCAGGATCAGGTCCCACTTTCGAGGGGTGGTTCGGAACTCGGGTTCGACATCAAATGTTAGGGGCGCAATGGCACCGTGGGGTACAGACCGTGCTGCCACTGAAACGCAGCGTTCGAGGCACCAAAAATTATCAATGCTGGGATTTTCAGAAATTAACTGACTGAGTAACGTCACCTCAATCCCTCCTAGTTGGCATGGTCTTCAAATAATTAGTCGTAATTTTTTGTCGGCGTTAATAACGGACTTTTAATGATTTGTCATCTTTGAAATCCGCGATCCTAATTTAACGCTTGGATTGTTGAGGTTTGAGGTGTTTTTCTTCTTAAGAATGGCGCTTCAACTAATTGTAGTGAAAGGTTATTTTAATATACCTGTTAGTTGGTGGAGTTCAGGGTGTGGTAGGATTGATTGTTTTTGTTAGCTCTCATTAGTGTCGTCCCAAGCGTGATTGGTGGCTGTTTGAACTACCATTCTGCGGGGAAAGTTTCGCCAAGCTTGTCAAATACGCGAAAATTCACGATCTGGCGGTTGCGACAAAAATTCGCACTCTTGACTTGCGCAGTGGTCGATGGAACCGTCAGCTTGGATCGGGGACGTTGTTAAAAAGTTGGCTTTGTAAGCCCATTGGGTGTCATCCGGAGCTTATGCTTTGTTTGAACGCCACATGTCTCAGATCCCAAACTGCACATAATACAAGTGGGAGAGACTTGATCATGACATCTACTAAATTGACAGTTGGCGCGTTGTTGGCCGCCACATTCATGGCGCCTGCAGCCATGGCTGAGGAATTCATCACCATTGGCACCGGTGGTGTGACTGGCGTTTACTATCCAACAGGCGGCGCGATCTGCCGTTTGGTAAACAAAGGCCGTAAAGAGCACGGTATTCGTTGCTCGGTCGAATCCACTGGTGGTTCGGTTTACAACATCAACACCATCCGCGAAGGCGAGTTGGAATTTGGTGTGGCGCAATCTGACTGGCAGCACCATGCCTTTAACGGCACATCCAAGTTCGAAGAAGCTGGTGCGTTTGAAGGCCTGCGCGCTGTATTTTCGGTTCACCCAGAGCCCTTTACCGTTGTGGCACGTGCCGATGCAGGCATCACCAACTTTGATGACCTGAAAGGTAAGCGTGTAAATATCGGTAACCCAGGGTCCGGTCAGCGCGGCACTATGGAAGTTCTGATGGGTGCCAAGGGCTGGGGCATGGATGCCTTTGCACTGGCAACCGAGCTGAAAGCTGCTGAACAGTCTGCAGCGCTGTGTGACAACCAGATCGACGCCATGGTTTACACCGTTGGCCACCCATCGGGTTCGATCCAGGAAGCGACCACAGCTTGTGATTCCGTTCTGGTGACTGTTGATGGCGATGCCGTTACAGGCCTGATCGACGACAATGCGTTCTATCGTACAGCTAACATTCCTGGCGGCATGTACCGTGGTTCCGATGCGGACACTGCAACCTTTGGTGTTGGCGCGACTTTTGTGACTTCGGATGCGGTTTCGGAAGAAGCTGTGTACACCGTTGTTAAATCGGTCTTTGAGAACATCGATGCCTTCCGCAAGCTGCACCCTGCATTCGCAAACCTGCAGCCTGAAGAAATGGCCACTGCTGGTCTGTCGGCTCCGCTGCACGCTGGTGCTGCGAAGTACTACAAAGAGCAAGGCTGGATTGAATAATCTACTCTAATATACTTACGGGGCGCAACTTGCGCCCCGTTTCACGCCCGGGGAACTGGGGCGTCAAAATCAAGGCCGCGTCCAAACGACGGCCATAGGGGAGATTATCCATGACATCTGATGTTCATGAAAATCGGCCACTTACCGAAGAAGAGTTGCAAGATCTGGTGGCGTCCTCGGACGCCGGCGCGAGGAACCCACCGGGGTCAATCGGGCTATTCCTAGCAATTGTTGCGGTAATATGGTCGGTGTTTCAGGTCATACTGGCCTCACCATTATCTAATGTTTTGTTACCCGGAAGCGTGGTCAACAATTCACGGCAGATCCATTTGGCATTTGCTATATTTCTGGCCTATACGGCCTATCCAATGTTCAAAAGCAGCCCGCGAGATTATGTTCCTATCCAAGATTGGATTATGGCCATAGGCGGGGCTTTCATTGCGTTGTATGGCTATATTTTCTATCAGAAAGTTGTGAATTCTGGTGGATTAGCTGACGACGTAGACAAATGGTTTGCGCTTGTTGGGTTGGTATTACTATTTGAAGCCGCTCGACGTGCCTTAGGACCAGCTATGGCTATCATCGCTGTGATCTTCCTAGGTTATGTATTCTTTGGCTCTTGGGACGGCTTGCCGGATGTGATCCGCTGGAAAGGTGCCAGCCTGAAGAAGGCAATGAGCCATATGTGGATAACTTCGGAAGGGGTGTTTGGCATTGCTCTGGGTGTTTCGACCAAATTTGTCTTCCTGTTTGTGTTGTTTGGCGCGCTGCTGAGCAAAGCAGGTGCGGGCAACTACTTTATCAAGATGGCATTTGGCGCACTTGGTCACCTTCGTGGTGGTCCAGCCAAGGCGGCTGTTGTTGGCTCGGCTGCAACAGGTCTGATCTCGGGCTCGTCGATCGCCAACGTTGTGACCACTGGTACATTCACCATTCCGCTGATGAAACGGGTCGGGTTTTCCAGTGAGCAGGCCGGCGCTGTCGAAGTGGCCTCTTCTGTGAATGGGCAGATTATGCCACCGGTGATGGGCGCTGCGGCGTTCTTGATGGTGGAATATGTCGGCATTTCTTATGTCGAGGTGATCACCCATGCGTTCCTGCCTGCCACGATTTCCTACATTGCACTGGTCTATATTGTGCATTTGGAAGCGGTAAAGCGTAACATGCCAACCCTGGGCAACCGGGTTGTGTCAATGGGCAGAACCATTGGCGGTATGGCCGTGTTCTTTGCCGGTTTTGCTGCGCTGTGTTACGGCGTGCAATATCCGGTGCAGTTGGTGGCCTACCTGATGCCTGGTGTTTCGAACCTAGTTATGTCGGCAATTGTTGCAGCAACCTATGTTGGGCTGTTGTGGGTTGCTTCGGGTGTCGAAGACCTGGTTCCAGATGATCCAAATGCAAAAGTAGTTGAATTGCCAGTTGTGTCTGAAATCTACAAGGCTGGTTTGCACTACCTTCTGCCGATCATTGTGTTGGTCTACTTCCTGATGATCGAACAGAAATCTCCGGGTCTGTCGGCGTTTTGGGCTACAGCACTGCTGTTTGTGATCCTGCTAACGCAGAAACCGATCAAATCCATGTTCCGTGGTGAAAGCGAAACAGCCAACGCCTTTAAAGAGGGCTTGGTGGATCTCTGGGATGGCCTGATCGAAGGCGCGCGCAACATGATTGGCATCGCGCTGGCCACTGCTACGGCTGGTGTTATCGTTGGTACAGTAACCCTTACCGGTATTGGCCAAGTGATGGCGGATCTGGTCGAGTTCATGTCCGGTGGCAATTTGATCCTGATGTTGGTTCTGGTAGGACTGCTGTCACTTATTCTGGGCATGGGTCTGCCAACCACTGCAAACTATATTGTTGTCAGCTCGCTTATGGCTGGGGTTGTGGTCGAGCTTGGCGCACAGTCGGGGCTTGTGGTTCCGTTGATCGCGGTACACCTATTTGTGTTCTACTTTGGCATCATGGCAGATGTAACGCCGCCTGTTGGGTTAGCTAGCTTTGCCGCTGCGGCCGTTTCAGGCGGGGATGCAATCAAAACCGGGTTCATCGCGTTCTTCTATAGCCTGCGTACGGTGGCACTGCCGTTTGTATTCATCTTCAACACTGATCTGTTGCTGATTGATGTGACGTTGGTGCAGGGGATATTGGTGGCGATATCAGCGACCATTGCGATCCTTGTGTTTACGGCTGGTACAATGGGTTACTTCCTCACCCGCTCGCGTATTTACGAAAGCGTTGCACTGGTGTTGGTGGCCTTTGTTCTATTCAGGCCTGACTTTTTTATGGACCGGCTGATGCCTGCCCATAGTGAAGTTGCACCAACTGAAATCGTGCAGGCGCTAAATGCTGCTGAACCAGGAAGTGAACTGCGCATTACCGTGCAAGGTCCCGATTTCGATACCTCCAAAGTGAAATCTACAACACTGGTGATGGTGATCGAAGGCGAAGGTGACGGTCAATCCCGTGCAGATACATATGGGCTTATGCTGCTTGAGGATGACGGGTTGATGAAACTGGACGAACCGATGTTTGGCACTCCGGTTTCAGCCAAAATCGATAGTTTTGATTTCTATGGTGATGAACCCGTTCAAATCACTTCAGTCCAAGCACCTGCTGATCAACTGCCCAAAGAGCTGGTGTTCCTACCAGCGCTGCTGTTGCTGGCGCTAATAGCTCTGTTGCAGCGCGGGCGGGCCAGCAAAGAAGGAGTACCGGCATGAGCAAGTCTATCCTTTGTGCTGTCGATCTAGGCAATGCTGAGATCCTTAACAAAGTGCTGGTTCAGGCGGCAAGGCTGGCTGAACAGGATGGTGCCCAATTGGATGTGGTGACTGTTCTGCCTGATTTTGGCGAAAGCTGGGTTTCGGGGTTCTTTGAAGAACATCACCATGAAAAAGCGGTCAAGGAAACTTCGGCACGTCTAAGCGAAGTTTGCGAGCAGGCGGTGGGGAGTGAGCGAAATGCAAACATCCGACATCTGGTTGCTACCGGGACCGCCTATCAGGAAATCCTGAAAACGGCCAAGGCTGCCAGTTCTGATCTGATCGTAATTGGCGCGCACAAGCCGGATTTGCAGGACTATCTTCTGGGGCCAAACGCCGCCAGGGTGGTTCGGCATTCAGACTGTTCGGTCTTTGTGGTTCGATAGAAATATCAGGGGCGCCTTAGGGCGCCCCTATTCATATCCGGTCATTTCAAGGTAACCTTGGCCGCTGTGACTGCCGAATATCGTTACCGGGCCCTCCCAGTAAGAAAAAGAGGTTCCCATCCAACTATGGTCGTTGATGGCCTGGACCTGCACCGCAACATTCTGATCCGGGTAGCTGACGTTCCACTGTGTGGGAATGCTGCGCTGTTCAACCTCTGATATGGCCAGTGGAATGGCTTGGAAGGTGTTGGGGGGCAGGGGGGAAACGGTGCCATCTGCTGATATCCAGCTTCCTGAGGTGAAGTTTTCAGTCTCGCCGCGTAACACAAACCCCATCAATTGTTCGCCGCTGTCAAAGCTGAGCGAGAACCAATCCCAGCCGCTTTGATCTTCGGCAAGTGGCTGACTGGACCATTCGCGATCCAACCACCCTTGGCCAGTGACCATTACCAGTCCGGTGGGAAGAGTGAGGGTTCCGGCAATTTGGTATCTTGGTTGTGAATAGTAATAGCTGGCTTGGCCACTGGCTGATTTAACCGAGTATCCATTGTCTCCGTGAAACACCAAAGGTGTGTGAGACGACAATTTCAGATCATAAGAGAAGTCGCTGCCGCTGGCCCGCACGCTTAGCTGTTTCAAGCCAGCTTCAAGCCCGGTCATTTCCCAATTGTCGATCCACGCAGAGAAAGGTTCAGCGGTGACGCCTGCCTGGCCGATCCCACCGCGGGCGATGCGTTCGGCGTAGTAGTGGTTGGTTTGGGAGGTGAGACCTGCGTGGCCCATCCAGATTTGCGGGCTTGACCATCCTTCGCGTTCTTCCGGTTCAAGCGCACTTCGAAACAGGGTCCACTGCACGCCGTAGTCGTTTCCGGCGTCGTCTTTCAGATTTGCGGTGAGGTACCACCATTCAATTCTAAAATCCGGATGTGGGCCGTGATCGCCGGGGAAGGTCAGCTGGTATCCGCGTTCTGGAATTGCAAAACCCTCGGCTTGGCTACCAAGGCCAGCATAGCTTTGCGCGATTGCCGTCTGTGGCAGGCAGAAACAGAGGGGGAGGAGCCAGGATCTAACGTTCATTTGCAAACACCTTGAGCAGGTCAGACGGCTTGATATGCGCCAGTTTGCTGGCGGGGATTGCTGCGGCGACGGCGGCCGCAACAAGGGCCAGCAGGAACAAGCGCACCCAATCCCAGGGGAACAGGTACATTGGAAGTTTCCAACCAAAGGCGTCAACGTTGATGATAGACAACAGCGCCCAGGCCAATGCCAGCCCTAGTGGCAGCGAGATCACAGAGGTGAGCAGGGCCAGTGCCAGGCTGCGCAACAGTTCGAGCCGGGCGAGCTGGCGTCGGGTGATGCCCAGCGCCCATATCGGAGCCAGTTGCGGTAATCGGGTGTTCCAAAGGGTCAGAAGGCTGGTGAGGATTGCAAAGCCGGCGACACCTAGGGTCAGTAAGTTCAAGGCGCTGGTCACAACAAATGTTCGGTCAAAAACCTTAAGAGATTGTGCTTTGATGTTGGCCTGATCAGTTACGGTAATCCCTACAGTTTCAAACGTTTTTAAGAGGTTTCTAGTAACTTCTGGGGCGCGTTCCGGTGCCAGTCTAAGGCCAAATTGCCGGTTTGGGATATTGGGTGAGTGATCAAGCAGCGTGGAAAGAGACGTTATAGCCTGCCCATTGGGGTTGCCATAATCGGAATAGACACCAACAACCTTTGCCTGCCAAGTTGATGAGAGTGTGAGCGTGCCGCCTGGCCATAGGTTTTGACGCCGCGCGAGCTGCTCGTTGACGAGAACGCCGGAGCCGTCAGCTATGTGATCCCAGACATTGGGAATGGCCTGTAACATGGGCCAGTTGCTGCGATAGGTTGGGTCATCCACGACGCCGTAGATTCGCAATACACCGCCAGCATGTGGTTGCTCGTGCCATCGGATTGGCAGAGTTCTGATGCCCTGTTGATCCAGCCAATTAATCAGGTCTGGGGCTTGGCTTTCATCTGTTATGGTTATGTAGAGTTCTGAAGAAAGACGCTGATCCATCCAGCCCAGGAATGTCAGGCGGAAGCTGGAGACCATGGTTCCCACACCGATATTTGTCGCCATGGCCAGCAACAGGGCCATCAAGGCCAAAGAGATTCCGGGAATTTGGGCACGCATATCTGCCCAAAACCATTCGCCCAGTGCGCTGCGTGTAAATCGGGCTCCGACGGATAGTAGCGCGGTAATAATAAGGGGGAAGATCAAAGCGGCGCCCAACATCAAGCCGGCCAAAAACACAAATCCGGAAATCAAACCATCAAAGGCGAAAAGGGCTGCCAATCCTGCAAAGACGAGCCCAGCGCCTGCCATTGCCATAATGCGCAGGTTCCGGTTTGTGTGCTCAACCCGTGTTTGAACCCCGGACGCGATTAGAAGAGGTGTTTTATACGTTGTAGAAATCCCATGAAGGCCGGCAATAAGAGTGCCAGCTACGGACATGCCTATCCCTGACAGGATCCAACCAGGCCGCAGCTGGAGGCTGCCATCTACGGTTGCTCCGTACAGGCCATCTAGTGTTGCGTTGACATTGGGAAGCAGTGCAGCGGCAACGAGGTAGCCCAGAACCAAGCCGATGGCCCCGGCTACAAAGGCAACAAAAATGAGTTCCGCCAATATCAGCGACGTCAACACCCGTAGTGGAAGCCCAAGTGCGCGCAGTGTGCGAAACAATCCACGCCGCTGTTCAATGCCAAGCCCCACTGTCCCATGAACAATAAAGAGCCCAACGGCAAAGGAGAGCAGCCCAAATGCCGTGAGGTTTAGGTGAAAACTATCGGTCAGGCGGGAAATCTGCGTGTCTTCCGAACCTTGGAGGGTAAGTTCGGGGGCCAGAGTACTTAGAGGTTCCAGACCATGTGGCTGATCGGTGAGCACAATCAAACGGGACAACTCGTCTGGGCGTTGAAGAAGCTGGGCCGCCAACGAGATATCCGCTAGGACTACTCCGGATGGTAGTGCGTCGGTCAGAGTAATTGGTGGAAGGTCGGGCTGATCAGCCAGACGGTCATGTGTACTTGGGTGCGCGAATAGGCGGCCAGGGGGGGTAAGGGCATCAAGAGGTGGAGGTGCTTCGTTGTTGGTGGTGGTATTTGAAAAAGGAACCTTTGGGTGGTTTAACAGATCAACCCCAATGAGTTTGACCGAGCCCTTGTTCAATTGCCATCGCCCTTCGAGTACTGGGGCCACCTGCCAACCCGCCCGGCGCAACATGACGTAACGGGAAAGCGGGATAAATCCGCTATTTGAGACCAGAGTTTTTGCGTCACCAGCGCCAAGTTGCGCAGCGGCATTGGCATAGCTGGCGCGGGCTTCTGCGTTGATTGCCTGAACCGCCGACCATAGCCCGGTTGCCAAGGCCAAGCCGGTGAGCAGGGTGAGCAATTGCAGGGGATGGCGCCACCAGTGTGACAGCAAGGCGCCAAAAGCAGATCGCTTCATGTAACTTGACCCTGGCTTAGGTGTACATGTTCATCGAGTTGGCTGGCGATTTTGTGGGAGTGTGTCACCAAGAAAAGCGCTGCTCCGCTTTCCTGGATAAGTTCAAGCATCAGGTCCATCACGGTGGAACTTGTTGTTTCGTCCAAGTTCCCCGTTGGCTCATCAGCAAGAAGCAGCTTGGGCCGCAGCGCCAAGGCCCGACCGATGGCAACCCGCTGTTGTTGACCTCCAGAAAGCTGCTCGGGGTATCGATCAGACAGCTCGGCAAGACCAAGCCGTTTGGTAAGCTTGGTAATCCAAGATTCATCCGGTTGGCCACTCATTCGAGCGTGAAGCGAGATGTTCTTGGCTACTGTGAGCGAGGGTACTAGGTTAAACTGCTGAAATACCAGAGATATCTCATTTCGCCTTAGTTTTGAACGGGCTGTGTCATTAAGGCCTGTCAGGCTGGTGCCGTTGATCCTTATCTCGCCACTGTCGTAGTGATCCAATGCGCCGGCCAAGTGTAGAAGTGTGCTTTTGCCGGACCCGCTTTCGCCTGTTAAAGCCATGCTTGCACCTGCTTTTAGCTCAAGTGAAACATCCCGTAGAACAGGCCGAGATTTGTCTTGTCCGGGATAGGACTTACTAACGTTTTGGATGCTTAGCAGTGTATCACTTTGCATTAATAATACTTCTTTGTTGTCCTTACGGATATGACGCACTGAACACCTGTTCGTCTGAACTGTCCAGCGATCACAGGCAGGCAGAATGTCGCGTGTCGCCATAAAGCGGTTTGACCATTATACTGATTTCACTCAGGTGTTTCGTTGATCTTTGGCAAAATGGAAATCAAATGGGAAAACATGTTCTTATTGCTGGGCTTACAGCAACACTGTTGTTCACATTTCCAGCGCACTCCACTGTAATGGAGGATGTCTGCGCGAAAAAGGCCGAGAACCTGACGGATTACAAACCGAGTGGTTTGACCATTGGCGATCGGCGTGGACGGCTAAGCATTTCTGGTTCCGTGTCTGTTGGCGTAAGTCGGACCTGGGGAGATGGCACTTTTGAAAATGGCTCGGGCAGTGATCGCGATTCAGGTGCGGACCGCAGGTTGGATGCGAAGCGGGAAAATTATTGGAAAGTATTTGACGATTGTATGAGTAACCAATGAGTTGATAGTAGGAGATAAAGTGGGCTGAGGATGCTCATTGTTCGATTGGGCACAGGGAAAATTGCATGTCGCTACCACAGCAGCTTATTTGGGGAAGCCTTGTTCTGATCCTCTGCCTGATCTTAGAGACTGCGATCCTGTTGATGTGCGCTAAGGCATTGGGACGAATGACCAAACGGTTTGGAG
Source organism: Parasedimentitalea nitratireducens (assembly GCF_057444295.1). Classification (NCBI taxonomy): domain Bacteria; kingdom Pseudomonadati; phylum Pseudomonadota; class Alphaproteobacteria; order Rhodobacterales; family Paracoccaceae; genus Parasedimentitalea; species Parasedimentitalea nitratireducens. The sequence continues at coordinate 197,166 of NZ_JBYAXC010000002.1, forward strand.
CGGAATTGAAACCGCGTCATACGACGTTGCTCATATTTGTTGCCCTGGCCTTTATCCTGTTTGCGCATACGTTGCAGGTGTGGATCTGGTCGTCGGGGTTTGTATTGTCCGGTGCCTTACCAGACTGGAATACCGCCGTTTACTATTCACTGGTGACCTACACGACACTCGGCTATGGCGATGTGGTGCTGGGGCCGTTGCTGCGCATATTTGCTGCCTTTGCAGCGGTCACGGGCTTGTTGGGCTTTGGCATTAGCACCGCGTTTCTGGTTGGCGCTATTGGCAAGGTGTTTGTGGTTTCGATACCCCACGACACAAACAGCTAGAGAACTGGCGCAAACAGCCGGGCAATCGGAGCGCCTACGCGGATTAGCAGCCTTTGTTCAGACAGGTTTTTGGTTAGCTCTTCGGCCTGGCCAAAATCGGCTTCCAGCATTTCCGCCACTTTATTTGAGGCTGTCTCGTCGAAGAAAAACGCCATGGCCTCGAAATTTAGCCGAAATGATCGGTTGTCCAGATTCGTGGTTCCAACCCCAGCAATGGCGCTATCTACAAGAATGACCTTTTGATGCATAAAACCGGCATTGTAGCGAAGTATCTTAACGCCGACCGACCGCAAGTCATCAAAATAGGAAAATGCCGCCAACCAAGGGGCATAATGGTCAATGGTCTGAGGCAGTAAAATGCGCACGTCTATGCCGCGCAACGCTGCGTGTTTTAGGGCTGCAATGACATCTAGGTCAGGGACAAAATATGGCGAGGCAATCCAGACTCGATGCTGAGCTGCCGAAATGGCCGAGAAATACATCATGGATCCGGTTTCGGTGGTGTTATCACCCGGGCCCGTGGCGATGAGCAACGCTGCCATGTTTGAACTTGCTGGGGGCGAGACCCAGTTCAACAAGTCCAAAAGTGGTTCTTCGGTTAGCCAATGCCAGTCTTCGGCAAATACGAGCTGCAGCTGTGATACAATTGGGCCAAAAAGTTGCACATGAGTGTCGCGCCAAAAACCAAATTCGGGACTGAGCCCAAGGTATTCGTCTCCGACGTTCAGCCCCCCGGTGAAGCCTGTTTTGCCATCGATGATTACGGTCTTTCGGTGGTTGCGAAAGTTCAGAAGGAAGCGATGTTTGGGGCCACGACGGGTTGCTGGATCAACCAGATTAACACCCGCAGCTTCTAGCTCAGATGAGTATTGATAGGGGAGCGCATGGCTCCCTACGGTATCTGTCATGAACCACACAGCAACCCCACGATGTGCTGCCGCTATCATGTGCTCTTTGAGACGTTTGCCCAGACTGTCGTTACGCACGATATAGAATTGAACAAGCACATAATCCTGTGCCGCATCCATGGCCTGGAATATTTTTGCAAATGTCTCTTCGCCGTTGATCATCAGTTCCATCCCGTTTCCGCGACAGATGGGTAGCCCTGCCACTGCTTCAAAGGGAGCGGGGTCTACCGAGACTTGGCTGGGTTCAATGGTATGGGTTTTGGCGAAATTCTTGATGCCCTTTACGGCGCGTTCGGACTGCAACCTTGCGTTTCGGTAGCCCTTAAACCGGTGATGGCCAAAGAACATGTAGGCGGGCAGGGCTAGGATGGGCAGAGCCAAGAGGAACACCACCCAGCCCATAGCGCCCTGAGGCGTTCTGGCAGTGCGTGCGGCACTAAGGGCGGACAGGCCTGCTGCTGTCCACATGACAAGAACAACAATAGTGCTGAGTGTTATGGATAACATTCATTTGCCCCGGACAAACTATGCGAAATCAACGAACTTGGGCCCATTACGGTGAGAGAGGTTTGAAATTAGTTAGTTTGAAGCATGCCCGTGCAGACAGAGATATGCCACAAAAAAGGCCGCCCAGCAGAACTGGGCGACCAATTTTGACGTTTTGATTTGTACGGTTTTTAGTCGCCAACTGCGCCCGACATTTTCTCCATGACTTTGCTCAGAGAGAAACTGGCTGCCTTTTGACGCGGTGGGAATTCTTCAAAGGTACCTAGGAATTGCGCAACATATTCTTGGGCAGGTACCAAGAAATAGACCCGGTCGATCAGCCAATCGTAGTAAGAGTTCGACGTACGATAGGCGCGCTCATATGGGTCCCGACGCAGGTTAAATATCAGAGGCACCCGCAGTTCGGTCCAGGGCTCGATCCAGGCGCGCAGGGTTGCATAGGCCTTTTGCTCCATGAACATGAGTTTCCAGTCCTGATAACGAAGGGCGGTTAGATCACCTTCGTCCGAGAAGTAGAAAATCTCGTTGCGTGGCCCTGTTTCATCCTGTCCAGTCAGATGCGGCAAGAAATTGTAGCCATCCAAGTGCACTTTGTACTCACGGCCGATAGCTTGAACACCACCTTGCATCAGCTGTTCCTTGATGTCTGGATTGCCAGCGGCCGCCAGATAGGTTGGAAGCCAGTCCATGTGGTGCATGATTTCATTTGAAACCGATCCTGCCTCGATCTGACCGGGCCAGCGCACCATTGATGGCACCCGCCAGCCACCTTCCCAGTTGGTGTTCTTCTCACCAAAGAACGGAGTCATACCAGCATCAGGCCATGTGTTCATATGGACGCCGTTGTCGGTAGAATAATGCACGATTGTGCTGTCGGTCAGGCCAAGCTCGTCGATGACGGCCAACAGTTGACCCACATGCATATCATGTTCGACCATGCCATCGCTGTATTCATCCTGCCCCGAAATACCGCGCAATTCGTCTTTGACATGGGTTCGGAAGTGCATACGGGTGCCATTCCACCAAACATAAAACGGCTGACCCTGTTCGTTGGCACGTTTGATGAAGTCGATGGCGGCTGCCACGGTTTCATCATCCACGGTCTCCATTCGCTTTTTGGTCAGCGGTCCGGTGTCTTCGACGGTGCCATCCGCGCTTGATCGGATCACACCGCGTGGGCCATATTTTTCACGAAATGCGGGATCTTTGGGATAGTCTACGTTTTCCGGCTCTTCTTCGGCATTTAGGTGGTACAGATTGCCAAAAAATTCATCAAACCCGTGGTTTGACGGAAGCATTTCATCCCGGTCACCAAGGTGGTTTTTACCAAATTGGCCGGTGGCATAGCCTTCGGCTTTGAGAAGTCCGGCAATTGTGGGGTCTTCTACGCGCATGCCTTCTTTGGCGCCGGGCAGGCCTACTTTGGATAGACCTGTGCGGAATACCGATTGGCCCATGATATAAGATGAGCGACCAGCGGTGCAGGATTGTTCGCCGTAATAGTCAGTGAAAATCATGCCTTCGCTGGCAATACGATCGATGTTGGGCGTGCGGTATCCCATCAGACCCATGGTATAGGCGCTGATGTTGGATTGCCCGATATCGTCTCCCCATATCACAAGAATATTGGGTTTGTCGGATGCCTGTGCAGCCGAATAACTGAGTCCAAAAACGGCAAAACTTGCCAGAGCTGTTTTAAAGCCCAATGGTATCCAATTCATTGTTCCCTCCATGTGGAATGATTTGGTGGTTACTTATATGGTCGTGAAAAACTTAGTGTAGTCAGTCATTTGGCTGGTTGCCCAACCGGTTCTGGGGCAAAACACACCAGTATGAGGTCCTTTATATCAAGGGTTGAGTTTATCCCTTAGGGGAATTTTCCGAATTCTCGGTCGACGGCGCAATACCGCCCGGTAGTGGGATCGAAAGTTTCGCTCGGCCTCTTTCCAAGGCTGCATTTCATCCGGTTCTGCGTTCTTGGAATACTTGAGCTTTCCAAGCGGCGTTAGAAGTTCAGAGATTTCAACTTGTTCGTCGCTCGTGAGCTGCTTGCTCCAACTTTCAATCGCGACATGGGAGGCGGAGAGATCTTGGCTGTGCAGTGCGGATGCGACTTGTCTTGCCAAGTAGTAGGGGCTTTGTCGCCAAAGCGTTCTGACTTTGGTGAAATAGCCCGTAATCCTTGGCTTTAGTCTTTGCATTGCGGCCCATAGCAGCGCAGCGCCGCAGATAGAGAAGACAATCCAAAATAGGATAGCCTTGGTGTCCGGAGGTGGTGGTGGCGGATGCGCAATTTGAAACGTTGCGCCCGGAAGGGCTTCGGTTTTGATTGCTCCCTCTTCCAGATCAAACCAGCCTAGCTCGATTGGTGGCAGGGTGACTGTCCCGCCCTGCTGGGCAAGGTAGGTTACGGTTTCAATTCGGCTTCCAGATATTGATCTGCGTTCGAGCTCTTCGTTGGTCCTGAGTTCTTCGGGGTAGGCGCGTAGAGAACTATCCTCAGGAAGGTTTTCGAGGAAAAGTGGTAACAAGATTGGCGTGGTTCCGGTGATCCTTGCTGTGATTGTACGCTTGATTGGATCCCCTATTTGCAGGTGTGTTCCAGCCTGGATGTCCTGCTCTAGCTGAATATCCTTGGCAAAAAGCGGCGGTTGCAGGTTCGTCGCACCTGCGGGGATGATTGAGCGAAATTCCGGAACGGATAGGGGGAGTGTTTGGGTGATTTTGGATTGGTCTTTGGGATCCGACCAAGTGATTTTCAGGTTTTGGCTGGGAAAAGAAAACTGGCCCGCGGTGAGCGGGATGAACACATAGCGTCGTGAAACGCCTGACCATGTTTCGCCGTTGACCGTTTGGCTAATAGGTGATCCGGCGCGTGGGGGCTGGCGAACCAACAGATCAGGCTGTTCAAGATCCGGAAAAACCGGTGGGCTGGGCATCCATGTTGGCACCAAAATTTCAATCGTAAGGGTCAAGGGTTGCCCAATTGGCGTTTCTTCAGAAGAAAAATTTGCGGAAACACGTGGTTCATTTTGCGCAAATGTGAGTTCTGGAAGGATTAACAGTGCAATTATCTGCAAAAATGTTGCTATGATCCTCATTGCTCCGCTCCTGTCAGGTCTTGTTGGAACCGGAACCTAAGAAAATCGGACATTCCTGTATCGATGCTGGAAATCCACTGGTCAGCTGTCTGCGGTGCGGTGTCAGTGTCGCTGGCCTGAGCCACGCTGTCGCTCCCACGGTTGGCCTCGTTGTCAAATACAACATCATCAGCCCCAATGCCTGTGTCCTCTCCGGTATCGGACTGTTCTCGCGCTGTTTCGACATAGGCAAGAATGGCCTTTGCGACCTCGAGGTTGTTCTGGGCATCTTGGTCGCCTGGCTTTCGTTGCAATGCGGTTTCAAACGCTTTGATGGATGGGCGGTATTGGCGGTTTCGGATCAGCGACATGCCTTGCCCCATAGCGGCATCAAAACTGCCGATTTTGCCAAAGGTTTCGGCTGCAAGCTCATATTGGCCGGCCTTCATTTGGGCGTACCCAAGGTGCATTGGATCTTGAAAGGCCTCGCTGGCAGCGCGATAGTCCTTGCGGTTCATCGCGCGCTGGCCTTGTTGATCTGGCGTCCAAAACCAATCGACTAAGCCATCGGCATGGGCTGTGTTGGGCGATAGAGCAGGGAAGGTCAAAAATGCCAAGACCCAGCGCATGGTCCAGCCGCGGCGAAACCAGAACAGCAGGACCACTGCAATTGGCCAGAGGAGCCACCAACCCTGATCCTGCCACTGCAGGCGCTCATCTCCGCTAAGCTGTGCGACATAGGCCTGATCAATCCAACGTTCGATCTGGTCCAGGTCACTGTCATCCTGAGCAAGGTGCACCGATTTCGCGCCCTTGATCTTGCCCAACTGCGGAAGGGACGTTTTATCTGGAGCGGCGATCAAGAAGAACACGCCGGTTGCGTTGGTGTTGGCGGACGAAAACGCGGTGAGGTCACTCGGTGAAAAATCGTCCAACACAAACATAACCGAGCCAGGAACATCTGAGGCAGATAGAATATCCAACGCCTGGGCCAACGCGCTTGCTGGCACGTCTCCTTCGCGGGGCATGACAGCTGGGGTCAGGGATTCGATAAGAGGGCGCAGCACGTTGGCATCTTCGGTCAATGGCGCAACCTGATGCGATGTACCTGCATAGGCCAACAATGCGGTCCGACCGCCCGCGCGTGCGTCGACCAGATCCAGGATTTTGAAGCGCGCCCGGTCAAGCCGACTTGGCGCCAGATCGGTCTGTTCCATGCTTGGGGTCATTTTGAATGCGATGACAAGCGGGGATGTATCTGCAAGCAATGGATTTGGAATTCGTGTCCAGGCCGGGCCCGACATCGCGAAGATCATCAGCAGGCCTGCGGCTAGAACACTATCGATAGGAAGGATCCGGCGGTGCTGAGATGAGGAAACCTGCAATGCGCTGGCCAGATGGGGCGCAATGCCCTGTGGCGCAGCCGTGCTTTTGGTTTCGCTGCGCCGTATCACCCACCACAATGCCACTAAAACTGGGGCTGCTAGGAACCAGAATGGACGTAGGAAGTGGAAATTTGCAAGGAGGTCGATCATTGTGAGCGCCCTTCCTTGCGAAAGTGCAAGATGGACGTGGTAAGCAGCAGCAAGGTCAGTGCGATTGCCAGGGGAATATGGCTTAGGCTTTTCTTTGGGCGATAGCTTTGTTGGTTAATTACGCGCGGGGCTTGTGCATCGATTTGTGCATAGACGTTTGAAAGCCCTTGCGTGTCATCGGCAAAGAAATAGTCGCCATCTGTGGTTGCTGCGATCCGTTGTAGCAGGTCCAGATCAACACGGTTCTCACCACTTCCGTCCGGGTTACCCACCCCAACTGTCGTGATGGAAACACCGCGGTCACGTGCAATTGCGGCGGCGTTGATCGGGGTCATGTGAGAGGCAGTGTCTGCCCCATCGCTCAGCAAAATTAGCAGTCTGTCCTCGACCTGGCTGGTGTCAAACATCCGGATCGACAGGCCAATGGCATCACCCAGTGCGGTGTTGGGACCCGCCATGCCCGGTTGGATTTGTTCCAGGAAGCCACTCAGGGCTTGCGTGTCTTGGGTGAAAGGCGATTGGATAAAGGCACGGGTGCCAAAGATGATCAGAGCAATCCGGTCGCTTTCCCGCTGACTGATGAACTGTTCCAGCACATGTTTGACCGCCTCGAGCCGCTGCTGCGGGGCGCCTTCTTCTGTTCGAAAATCGCGCTCATCCATTGATCCAGAAACATCCAGTGCCAGGACAATGTCGCGGGCTGATGTTTCAATGATGACGGGATCTCCGAGGTGCTCAGGCCGGGCGAGCGACAGAAGAATAAGGCCCCAAATTGCCAAAGCAGCAGCCATTTGTAGTCGTGTACGAGACAGAACGCGGGAGCCCGACTTAGGAGTTAGACCTGCTGCGGCAGTAATCTGGCGGAAGAAGGGAATGCGGATGGCCGAGGCCTCGGACTGATGCGGAGGTGCAAACCTCCAAACCAGCCACGGAAGGGGCAGAAGCAGCAGGAACCAAGGGGCTGAAAGGGTCAACATGCCTGTCGCCGATGCTTGCGGATCCATTGCGCTGCAAGGTGTTTAAGCTCTGGCGACACTTGTGGTGTTGGCCGGTAAGGAGCTGAAATCAGTTTTTGACCTTCTTCGCTCAGGAAGCCATTACCGCCGTAACTGTGATCCATAAACGTCAACCAGTCGTCGCCTTGCAGGGCTGCGACTGTGGTTCGGCTATAGGCCGTTAGTGCAGTGCGGCGCAGTAGATTAGCCAGCTGGGCCGGGTCACTAGATAGCGCCTCCAGCTCTATCAAAGCCGCGCGCCGGTAAGCGTTTTGGTTTCGGTGTTTCATAAGGGCGTAGAGGCCCAGGAAGGTCAAAGCACAAAACGTGACGAACAGGACCAGCCAGCCCGTAGTTTGCGGCATCATGGAAATTTCAGGCGGTGGGGTCATTGGCCTGAGTTGGTCTAACAGTTCGACCAGATTTAAACCTTCGAGATGCTGACTCATTTCAACCTCGGGCGAAGGCCAAACAGGTGTTGCATCTGTGGCAGTGCAGCTTGACGGGTGCTGAGCGGGAGAATGCTGAATTTGTACTTGCGAGACCAATCTCTGAGCATGTCTAGGCGGCTGTCAGAGGCGTGTTGTACGCGATCGTGGACAGTTGGGTCTGTCAGGTCGAGCGAGGCTTGTAGGTCGCCGTCGCTAACTGGGAAAATTCCGTGTGTGAGTTTTTCTGATGCCGGGTCAGAGACATGAATGAGAATAAGATCGCCCTGTTGTGACAGTTGCCGAAGCAGGGGTTCGCAATTGCCGTCGACTCCATCGAAATCAGAGATAATCACAGCCAGGCTGCTCTTATGCATCAACTTGCACGTACGTTGCAGAGTTTGCGCTAGGGGGATCACCGAAGGCTGCTTGTGCTGCGCATTTAGCAGGTGGTTTGCACGGGCCAAGGCGGTGAGGAACTGGGACAGCGTTGCGCGGCTTCGTTTGGGTTTGTGTTCGCTTATCACATCGTCGCCAAATATCAGCCCGCCGACACGGTCGCCTTGCCCCAGCAGGCGATGTGCCAGAATTGCCGCGGCTTCGGCAGCCACAACTGATTTCATGTAGGCCACAGTGCCAAAGAACATCGACATGCGTTGATCAACCACAACAAGTCCGGGGCGGTCGCGTTCTTCGCTATAGACCCGAACATGTGGTGTTCTGGTGCGCGCGGTTACGCGCCAGTCGATGGTGCGTGGATCGTCACCGGGCAGATAGGTGCGGAGCTCTTCGAAGTTGAGGCCGCGGCCACGCAGTTTTGAGGCATTGCGACCGTTTAGAAGCGAGCCGACCGATTGGCGGGGCAAAAGGCTGATTCTGCGCGCAGGATTTGCCAAGGCTTGCAGCGATTTGACGTCCACGTAAATGCGCGGATCCAATTCGTTATTAAGCTGGTGTCTTTGCTGCGCCATTGGCACTCACACTCGTTAGGGCAGGGCAACTTGGGTGATGATTTCCTGTATGACTTGGTCGCGGCTAACGCCGTCACCCTGCGCTTCGAAGCTGAGCGTCAGGCGGTGGCGAAACACGTCTGGAGCGATGGCGCGAATATCAATTGGGTCTAAATAGTCGCGGCCTTTCATCCAGGCATGGGCACGGCCAGCCTTGTCGAGCGCCAGTGAGGCGCGTGGGCTCGATCCGATCTCGATCCAGCGAACTAGGTCATCGCCAAAATTGGCAGGCGCACGCGTGGCATGGACAAGATCGGCGATATAGCGATCCATTGCATCGGACACATGGATCTGGCCAATTTCGGTTCTGGCATCAAAAACCACCTGTTGCGGAATGGCTGGTGGCTTTTCCCTTTTCGGCTTGCCCGATTGATTTTGATTATGGGCCGAGATTTCCTCGTTGCGTACCATGCGGATGACTTCAACTTCGTCCTCAACAGGTGGGTATTTGACTTCCACGTGTAGCAGGAAACGGTCCATCTGCGCCTCGGGCAGGGGGTAGGTGCCTTCTTGCTCGATGGGGTTTTGGGTGGCCATGACACAAAATAGCGGCTCCATTATATGCGTGGTTCCCGCCACCGTTACCTGGCGTTCTTCCATAGCCTCAAGCAAGGCGGCCTGAACTTTGGCAGGGGCACGATTGATCTCGTCTGCCAATACGATATTGGCAAAAATGGGCCCGGGATCAAAACGGAAGGTGCCGCCGTGCTCGGTCTGGCTGTACACTTCAGAGCCTGTAACATCAGACGGCAGCAGGTCGGGCGTGAACTGAATGCGGCTGAACTTGGCATCGAGATTTTTGGCCATTGCTTTGACGGCTCGGGTTTTTGCCAGCCCCGGCAGGCCCTCGATCAGAAGATTGCCATTTGCCAATATGCCAATCAGAAGCCGATCGATCACATCTTCTTGGCCGACAATGGATTGTCGCATGTGGTTTTTTAATTCTTGGATCTGATCTATAACTGACATCAAAGCACTCGGTTTAAAGGGTAACACCTTCATATTGATGGTGCTTCTTTTGGTAATACAAGACTTAATTACCTCTGTTCTGGTTCTTCGTTTTTGAAGAAGTTACTGGATCGTGGGGCGTGGGTAAGACTGGAACACATTCTATGGCGTCATATTTTCAAGCTTTAGCCATCGCTTTTCTGGCGGCGTTCAAAAGGTTCAATAACAAGCAAGGATGGGTGCTGAGCAGCCATATTGCGATGTCCATGATGCTGGCGCTGTTTCCATTTGTGTTGTTCACCGTGGCGTTAGCCGGCGCCATTGCCGACATGTTGTCTCAGGATGTGCAACTTGATGATATGGTTGATTTGGTTTTTGGAGGCTGGCCACCAGCGGTTGCGGAACCCATTGTCAGTGAGCTTTATTCTGTGTTGGCAGCTTCCAATTCCAAGCTGATGACCCTTGGTGGGGCCTTGGCGCTGTATTTTGCGTCGAATGGCGTGGATGCTGTGCGCTTGGCTATGGTTCAGGCTTATCGGGACGAAGATCCCAGGCCATTTTGGAAAAGTCGGCTGCTGTGCATTACGTTTGTTATTCTGGGTGGGGCAGGGATCATGGCAACGGCGTTCTTTGAATTCTTGCTGCCACTTTCCGCACGTTACCTGGCCGAGTTCTTACCTCAGCTGGAGATCAGTATGAGGTGGGAAACAGGATTGAACGGCTTGCTCGTGACCCTGACACCAATGGTTGCTGTGCTTGCATGCCATATTTGGCTACCGGGGCACGTGCATGGGTTTCGTCAAATTATTCCAGGTGCGGTTCTGACAGTACTATTGTGGTGGGCAGCAAGTTGGGGGTTTGCGGCCTATGTTGGTGGTTTTGCACGGTATTCAGCCACTTATGCTGGTTTGGCAGGTGCTATGGCGGCGTTGATTTTTCTGTACCTCAACGCAGCGATTTTGATTTTTGGTGCTGAATTTAATGGGGCACTGATCCGGGTTCTTGAAGGTCAAAAACAGAAGCTTCCCAACAACTAACAATGCCTCATTTCTGAAATGTGGCAATATCGCCATATTTGCGCCATTCGTTTGGCGTAGTTGTTGGCCATTTATTAACCAAGTTGATGATGTGTGTTTTGGCTGGAAAGGACTTTTGATGACCAAACTTGGTGATAAAATCCGCTATGCGCAGATTTTTGATGTGCTGCGCCAAAAGAACGTGACTGAGAATGTAGTCAAGCGTCTAAATATCTCTCGCCGGAGTGAAGGAGAGGGCACTGAAACCCTAGCCCTGCGTTCGATTGCTGAACGGTCTTTATTGCTGCCTCAGGGGCAGCATAGCTAGCCTAGCTCAAACCCGTGCTAACCTCTGAACCCCATCGCAACAACGAATTTTTCCGAACTGTCAGAGCGTGAAGCCGGAGGTTTGATATTCGCAACTTTTGTGAATTTTTGCTTCAGCAGTTTTTGCAAGTCTCCCTCGGCACCGCCCGCAAGAACCTTAGCGACAAATGTGCCTCCTTCTTCCAGAACGTCAAAAGCAAAGTAGGCGGCGGCTTCACATAGTGAAATAATCCGCAGGTGGTCTGTTTGCTTGTGTCCGCAACTGGCGGCAGCCATGTCTGACATGACAACATCAGCTTTGCCGCCAAGCCACTCTTTCACTTGAGTGTCGGCTCCATCGTCCATGAAATCGAGTTGAAAGAGTTCTGTGCCGGCCAGGCTTTCCATTTCCTGCAGATCAACGCCTAGGATCGTTCCCACGGCTTTGCCTTTTCTTTCACCAAGCGCGTTGATCCGTTTGACCGCCACCTGACACCAGCCTCCGGGGGCGCATCCCAAATCTACAACACGAGCACCGGGCACCAAAAACCGATATTTATCGTCCACTTCCATGATCTTATATGCGGCGCGTCCCCGGTACCCTTCGGACTGTGCACGTTTCACATAGGGGTCGTTGAGCTGGCGTTGTAGCCACCGGCTTGAGCTGGTGGTGCGTCCGCGGGCGGTTTTAACTTTGACTTTGAGGTCACGTTGGCCGCGTCCCGAAGTGTTTTTACCAGTTGGTGTTTTAGCCATCACAAAGATCCGTTTCATGCCGCGCGGCGGTACACTGGGGTGTCCCAGCACGTGTTGTATGCCGATTTAGGGTAACATGACCCAAAGGAAAAGGGGCATAAGTTGTAATGTCGCCAAAGCCGCCTTCTCTGAATCTATGTCTCCTTCACATAAATAGGGGAACTTTGGTTCGAAACTATTAGGACGGTCTTTCAGTAAGGACGCCAGCGGCACTCATCTGAGCATAAAGCAGACCTTCTCTTAGCCCTCGATCGGCGACGGACAGGCGGTCGGTTGGCCAGCATCGCAACAACGCCTGAAGAATGGCGGAGCCGGACATGATAAGCGCTTGTCGGTCTTCACCGATACGCGGGTCCTTTCGGCGACCAAGTGGGCCAAGGCTTAGGTATCCCCGAATAACCTTGTCGATTTGGTCACTGGTCATTCTTAACCCGTCAACCTTGGTGCGGTCGTAGCGTTTTAGGCCGAGATGTGAGGCTGCGACAGTTGTTACAGTTCCCGAAGTGCCTACGATTTGAAATCCAACGCGAGACTGTTCATTTTTATAGGGGCCAAACTCGGCAAGATTTTCCTCAAAAAACCAGCTCATCAGAGCGAAACGCGCGGCGTCATCGTCGACGTCGTTAAATTGGTCACGTAGCGTTGCAACGCCCAGTGGTACAGATATCCAATCCACCACTTTGGCTGCTGGAAACAGGCTTTCAACAGCGTGGAAACCAGTGTGCAACCGCATAATAGAGGCAGGTCGGTCGCGTTTGGGAATTGAGGAAATGTCGATCCAGACAAGTTCTGTTGAGCCGCCACCAATATCCACCACCAAAAGCTGCTCGGTTTTCGTGGAAACCAACGGCGCACAGGAAATAACGGCCAGCCGAGCCTCTTCTTCGGGCTGGATGATTTCCAGAGTTAGCCCTGTTTCGCGCTTTACCTGACGGATAAACTCGCGGGAGTTTTTTGCGCGGCGGCAGGCTTCGGTGGCAACAAGTCGCATGTGTTTAACTTTGTTGCGCTTAAGTTTCTGCTGGCAGATTCTTAATGCCTGGATGGTGCGCGCCATCGATGACCGAGACAACCGTCCGGTCCTTTCTAATCCGGCGCCAAGCTGCACCGACTTAGAAAAGCTGTCTACCACATGAAACCCACTGCCCTTGGGTTGGGCAATAAGCATCCGGCAACTATTTGTACCCAAATCCAGCGCCGCATAAAGCGCATTTGGATCGGGTCGGGCAGGCACGGGGGTCTCAACCGCATTGGGGAACGCGCCCGTACCATTAGAACGCCTGGGCGCCATTGGTCACGCCCTCCGATAATCGTGTTGGTTTTGACAATAGGTGCGCAAGAGAGCGTGCGCAAGGCGCTGTGAAGCGGTCTTTTGAGTTGACTCAGATTCTCTGCGTCAAACTCATAAACCAGTTGAATATTTTGAGGATCCGGCGCTGTGGCTATTGGGATCGCAAAAATGTAAATTCCAATCACTGAAAACGTCGCTCAGAACTCTCGGCTTGTCGAAATTCGACCTACGCGCTTCCCATAGGCGCACTAGAACCGAAGTATCAGAGCTATCTGGAAGGACACAACAATGCCTGAGGTTACTATCGTTTACTGGAGGGATATCCCTGCGCAGGTAATCGTTGGCAAAGGTCGTCGCGGATCAAAGCGTCAACTTGAAGAGAGGTTCGAACAAGCAATTGATCGGGCAGCTATGAAAGTGAACGCCAAGGACGCCGATGCATATTTGGCTGAATGGCGCAAAGCAGATCCTTACACAGTTGAGGGTGATGCGGCTGAGATTGTTGTTTCCGAAGCCAACCGTCTTGAAGCGGAGTTCGATCAGGACCGTCTCAAGACATTGATACAAAACGACGGATGGGCGTAGGCTCAACAGTATTATGGGAGGCCGTGATGGCTTTGTTGAACTTTAAAAGGCGTGATGCGGTTGGCGCGCAGCCTTTCAATCCTCAGGTTGAGGCCTTTTTGCAAGGCTATTCGATTGAAGTGATGCCACGTACGGCTGCCAAGATTGACGATTTTCGTGATCTTTTGCCAGCTGGAACACGTGTTTACGTTGCCCATATCGAAGGCACACCGATCAAAGACATGGTCGCGACAGCCAGCAAGCTGAATGAGCAGGGTTTCCCTGTGATGCCACATTTCCCTGCGCGGATTATTCAAGACCAAGCCACACTGGCGGATTGGATTGCGCGCTATCAAGGTGAAGCAAATGTCAGCCAAGCACTGTTGCTTGCTGGCGGGGTTCATACCCCGGTGGGTGAGTTCGACAGCTCGATGCAGCTGTTGGAAACTGGTTTGTTTGACAAGGCTGGTTTTTCGAACTTGCACGTAGCTGGACACCCGGAAGGCAACAAAGACATTGATCCGGATGGATCGACCAAGAATGTCGTTGAAGCCCTGATGTGGAAACAAAAATTCTCGGAACGTACGGATGCCAAGATGGCCTTGGCGACGCAGTTTGCGTTTGAAGCTGAGCCGATCATTGAATGGGCTGAAGGGCTGAAGGACGCTGGTGTGGATATTCCGATCCATATTGGCATTGCCGGTCCTGCTAAACTGCAAACGCTGATCAAGTTCGCAATTGCATGTGGTGTTGGGCCGTCGCTTAAAGTTCTGCAGAAACGCGCGATGGATGTGACCAAGCTGCTGCTGCCATATGAGCCCTCGGATGTGATTACTAAGCTGGCTGCGCACAAGGCTGCCAATCCTGACTTCAACATCACAAATGTACATTTCTTCCCATTGGGCGGCATCAAGACAAATGCCACATGGGCCATCAACAATGGCGGCGCTTCGGCAAAGCCGGTCAACTCCTAAGGATCAATAATGACCCGTACTGTCGTAGAATCAAAAACAAAAACCGCAGTCCTAGGCTTTGATGAGCCGTTCTGTGTGATCGGGGAACGTATTAATCCAACCGGTCGTAAAAAACTGGCGGCGGAACTGGAGGCCGGTGATTTTTCGACGGTAGAAAAGGATGCGGTAGCGCAGGTTTTGGCTGGGGCAAACATTCTCGATATCAATGCTGGAGTGGTGTATAACTCCAATCCCAATCCAAACGAAACAGAGCCACCTTTGATGTCCAAGATCGTGCACATGGTGCAAGGTCTGGTAGATGTTCCTTTGTGTATCGATAGCTCGGTTCCTGGGGCATTGGAGGCTGGCTTGGAAGCCGCTGAAGGGCGTCCATTGCTGAACTCAGTAACCGGTGAAGAAGATCGGCTGGAGCTGGTGCTGCCATTGGTGAAGAAGTTCAACGTGCCCGTTGTTGCAATTTCAAACGATGACACCGGGATTTCTGAAGATCCGGATGTGCGTTTTGCTGTCGCAAAAAAGATCGTAGAACGGGCTGCTGATTTTGGCATTCCTGCCCATGACATCGTTGTAGACCCACTGGTTATGCCAATTGGTGCAATGGCAACTGCTGGTCAGCAGGTGTTTGCTTTGGTTCGGCGGTTGCGTGAAGAGCTGGGCGTGAATACCACCTGTGGTGCATCGAATATCTCGTTTGGTTTGCCCAATCGTCATGGTATCAACAATGCCTTCCTGCCCATGGCGGTTGGCGCCGGTATGACCAGTGCGATTATGAACCCAGTGGCCTTGCCGGTTACCCAAAAGAAAATCGCTGAAAAGAAAGCCCTGGTCGAAGCGTCTGGTATTATTCTGCCAGAAGGTATGGATGACGAGGCGTTTGTGACCATGTTTGGCATGGGATCCACCAAGGCGCGGTCGGGTAGCGAAATGACTGCTATTCGTGCTGCCAATTTCCTGACCAACAATGACCCACACGGTGGCGAGTGGATCAAAACGAACAAACCGCCATCTGCCGATGGTGAAGGCGAGGGGCGTGGGCGACGCGGTGGTGGTCGTCGTCGCCGGGGCTGAACCAACCAATTAGAGTTCGAATTGGCCGGGGCACAAGCCCCGGCCTTTTTTGTTTGCAGCAATTGATCTGTGAGCTGAACCATTCGCTTTATGCATAGGTTCACGACACAAAATCATTGGTTATTGACCGGGATTTGTCCGATACGGGTTAACAGAATTGACCCCAAGTTAGGACTGCAAATGGATCGCGCTCAGATCGTTGACAGCAATATACGAAGTCGTGCTATTTCCGGTGATTTACCCCAGGGGGACTTGCCAACTGGAGCGCTGGAAAACCACGAAGCGGTTTCAATTTTCCGTGCGCAATGCCTGAGCCGAGCATTGGATATTACAAGCCGTGCCATGCAGAAAAAAGGGCAGGGGTTCTATACCATCGGCTCCAGTGGCCATGAAGGGATGGCCGCAGTGGGGCAGGCGTTGCGACCCACCGACATGGCGTTTTTGCACTATCGAGATGCGGCCTTTCAGATTGCCCGTGCGGGCCAGGTTGAGGGCCAGAAGATTGCCTGGGACATGTTGTTGTCCTTTGCCTGCTCCAGCGAAGATCCAACGTCTGGTGGGCGGCATAAGGTGCTTGGCTCCAAGGCTCTTATGATACCTCCGCAGACGTCGACCATTGCCAGCCATCTTCCCAAGGCGGTTGGTGCGGCTTATTCCGTAGGTGCGGCGCGACGCTTAAAACCCCAACATCAGCAGTTGCCCGACGATGCTATTGTCATGTGCTCTTTTGGGGATGCATCTGCAAACCATTCAACGGCACAGGGTGCGATCAACACAGCCGGTTGGACGGCGATCCAATCTGTTCCACTTCCGTTGCTGTTTGTCTGCGAAGACAATGGTATCGGGATTTCGACCAAGACGCCCAAGGGGTGGATACAAGCCTCGATGGAGCACCGTCCGGGAATCAAATATTTTCAGGCAGACGGTTTGAACCTTTACCAAGCCTACGAGGTTGCTGAGGAAGCGGCTGAATATGTTCGAACCCAGCGTAAACCAGCGTTCTTGCATCTGCGTACAGTGCGATTGTATGGGCACGCAGGTGCCGATGTTCCAACCACCTATTTGAGCAAGGCTGAGGTTGAGGCAGATGAGGCCAATGATCCAGTGCTGCATTCACTGCGTCTTCTGAAGGATGCCGGAGCGTTAGAGCCAAAGGCCGGGCTGGAGATTTATGAGCAGACCTGTGCCCGTGTTGAGCGGATCGCAGGTGAGGTGGTATCGCGTCCGCATCTGGAGACGGCGGAACAGGTAGCCGCAAGCCTTATTCCTCCGCGTCGAGACTGCAGCTCTTCCAATGGCCCGAGTGAGGAAGCCCGTGCCAAGGCGTTTGGCAGTGACTTGCGGGCCATGAAGGATCCGCAACCGATGAGCCGCCTGATCAACTGGGCACTCACTGACTTGATGCTGGACCATCCAGAAGTGGTGATGATGGGAGAAGACGTCGGCCGCAAGGGTGGTGTCTACGGTGTTACCCAAAAATTGCAGCAGCGGTTTGGATCTGACCGGGTCATCGATACCTTGCTGGACGAGCAATCTATTCTTGGGCTTGCAATTGGCATGGGCCACAATGGGTTTGTTCCGATCCCGGAAATTCAATTCCTTGCTTATCTACACAATGCCGAAGACCAAATACGTGGTGAAGCGGCGACTTTACCGTTTTTCTCGAACGGGCAGTTTACCAACCCAATGGTGTTGCGGATTGCAGGTCTTGGCTACCAAAAGGGCTTTGGCGGCCATTTCCACAATGACAACTCCTTGGCCGTGTTGCGCGATATTCCCGGTGTGATCATTGCTTGCCCATCTAACGGCGCCGAAGCGGCGATGATGCTGCGTGAATGTGTAAGGTTGGCACATGAAGAGCAGCGTGTCGTGGTTTTTGTCGAGCCGATTGCGCTTTACCCGATGCGCGATTTGCATGAGGCCAAAGACAGCGGATGGATGAAAACCTACCCCGAGGTTGGGCGTTCGATTCCTTTGGGCCAAGTCGGCGTACATGGCGACGGAGACGATCTGGCCATCGTGACCTATGGAAACGGGCGTTACCTGTCGACGCAGGCGCAGGCAGAACTGGCTGAGAAGGGTATCAAGGCGCGCGTTATCGATATGCGCTGGCTGGCACCAATGCCATCTGACGCGCTGCTGGAGGCTACAGAAGGCTGCAGCCATGTTCTTATCGTAGACGAGTGCCGAACGACCGGAAGCCAGTCCGAGGCGTTGATGGCGCTGTATGGCGAGAGAAGTGAAACAGAGGTGGCGCGTCATGTTGCTGGAGATTGCTTTATCGCAACGGGTCCTGCCTATGCTGCAAGCCTACCGTCTAAAGAAAGCATCGTAAGTGCCGCACTCGACCTGCTGGGAGACAACAAATGACTCGTACAGCTGTATTGGTGTGTCCAGGACGCGGCACCTATAACAAAGCAGAACTTGGATATCTAAAGCGTTATCACGCCGACAAGGGGGCTTTGTTTTCAGGGTTTGACCAGCAGAGACACCAAATGGGGCAGGAGAGTATTACCGACCTTGATGGGGCTGATCGGTTTTCGATGGCCAAATACTCTCGTGGCGATGTAGCGTCTCCGCTGATCTATGCCAGTGCTGTGGCTGATGTTCAGTCATTGGACGACGATATCGAAATCGTTGCCGTAACTGGAAACTCAATGGGTTGGTATATTGCTCTGGCCGCAGCGCGGGCTTTGACCGCGCAGGATGGGTTTCAGTTGGTGAACACTATGGGGACTTTGATGCAGCAGCACCTCATTGGTGGGCAGCTGGTGTATCCCTATGTCGGAGCCGATTGGCAGGCTGCTGGGGACCGGAAGCAAGAACTCCTCGAAATAATGTCGGAAGTTGACCGTTTGGAGGGGCACTGCCTTGCGCTTTCCATCGATTTGGGCGGCATGTTGGTCTTGGCTGGGAATGAAGCCGGACTAACGGCGTTTGAGAAGGCTGTTCCCCCAATGGATGAGCGTTTTCCAATGCGGCTGCGTAATCACGCGGCGTTTCATACTGATTTGCAATCGCCTGTTGCTGAGCAGGGCCGTCAGTTGCTTTCGTCGGAGCTATTTAGACAGCCAGATCTGCCTTTGATCGACGGACGCGGTCATACATGGTGGCCAGGCGCCTGTGACACCCTGTCTTTGTGGAAGTACACATTAGACCACCAGGTTGTGCAATCTTACGATTTCACTTGTGCGATCCAGACGGCCGCACGCGAGTTTGCACCTGATATGTTTATTATTACAGGTCCTGGAACAACACTCGGCGGTGCTGTTGCACAGTCCTTGGTTCTTGGAGAGTGGCGCGGGATGTCTTCGAAAGACGATTTTAAACGGCTGCAAGCCCAGGATCCGCTTGTGATCGCGATGGGAAATCCAGAGCAACGTGCACAGGTTGAAGCTGTGACAGGCAGCTAGAGGCCTTTTTTTCTGCTTTCGCGGTCCCTAAAGCCTCATTCCGCCCATGCGGGTTGAGGTCTTTGCCTTTAGGTGACCTCTTAAAGCAGTGCAGGATATCTTTGACTATCCTTTTGGTCATTCAGTTGCACTGAAGATTGAACCCTTCGCCTTTTGCACCCATGGACGATTAACCATGATATTAGGTAATCTGTATTCAGTGAAGCACAGTAAACAGTAGGAGGTTACAATGATTGCTAAGGTCCTAAAAACTCAAACGCAATATAGCGTTTCCTTTCAATGCTTATTGCGAAGAACGTTGACCAAAGCAGGTAGCTGTCTGGTGCTGCCTTACCGCCTCCTAGGGCACTCCCAATCCTACCAATTTCAGAATCGCAAATTCGCGAGCAGCGTCCAAAGTCCAAAAAAAGGGTACAAAGCCATGAAAACGACTATAATCAAACTGACAATGAGCCTGGGTCTGACAGTTTTGGTAGCACAGCAGGCCACCGCCCAAGCAAATAGAAAATGCGCTCCTCGTGAAGCTGTTATCGAACGTCTTGCAACCACATATGGCGAAAGCCGTCAGAGCATTGGCCTGGGTGAGCAAGGCATGTTGATCGAAACTTTTGCTTCCAAGAATACCGGCACATGGACAATTACAGTTACCACACCCAATGGACAGACTTGTTTGGTAGCATCCGGTCGGTCTTGGGAAGAACTGGCCGAGGCGCTCCCTCCAAAAGGCAACGACGCCTAATACATTCGTTACACAAATAGATCGCATGAATGCGTGACAAAGCCCCGACCAACTGGTTGGGGCTGTTTGCTGTTTATGCACAGTGATTTTCACTAAACACTTTTCAAGCCTTAGTTACACATGACTTATTGCCAGATATCGTGGGTTGAATTTTCTGGCATCAAATTAGTAACGGCGCGGCCTAATCCTTTTGCAACACTGCGACGGAAACTCACCTGTTAGTCAATACGGGTTCTTTACTGGAAAAGGATTTTGAGTTGTGGCGTTCAAACCAAATTCCTAACCGCTCAGAACTGACAGTGTGATCTGGTTGTGGCGAAAAGATTTTTGATGTGGTGTTCGCCAAGTTCAACGAACCCTGCGAATCTGATGTTGTTTCGGTCAGGAGGAAATGGCGCACCTGAGAGGATTCGAACCTCTGGCCTCTGCCTTCGGAGGGCAGCGCTCTATCCAGCTGAGCTACAGGTGCATCTTTGAACGGCGGTATATCTGGGGAAACTAACCGCTGCAATGGCAAATTTAGTCGTTTGTTCATCAAAAACGGGCGCTGTTGGCGTGGGCAATTTGTGTATCGACTCCATGGTCCATTTTGCTGCTAGGGTACTTGAACTAACGATAACCAACCATAAAAAAGCCCACGTCAGAAAGAAGTGGGCTTTATCTATTCGAAGTGTACTAGAAGGGGATTAGCCGTTCCAGCTCCGCACCTGTCCACAATCCATGTGAACGAAGTTGGAGCGGCGATATTTGCCTACACCACCAGCGCGACAGGCCTGCGCGGCTTGCGCCATTTGGCCCACAGAGCGTGAGGCCAACCGTAAGTCAGCAGCTTGTCCACGCATGTGAAGAGAGTTCTTGGCTACGCCCCGTGAACGTCGACGTAACATCGCATTTGTCTGAGGGCTGCGATAGCCCGACAACATCATATAGGGCTCATTCACATCAAGTAGGTTATGTGATGCCGCCATGATATCGATCGTTCTCATATCGATTTTTTTGATTTGGTCATTGCGCCAGTCACGCATGAAGTAGTTGATTTCTTTTACTGAATCTTTGATGTACTTACCTTCGATCCAGTAAATCATGTCTATTCTTTCACCCGTTCGCCCTGAGTACATCCGAATGCGGCGAATGTCGCCTGCACCTCGTAAGAACCCTGCTGCGTTTGTGAAAGTTGGCGCTGCAACAAGAGTGGTTGCTGCAAACGCGCCCAATAAGCTCCGTCGGGTGATACCCGATGATTTGGTTTCTACCATATTTACTGCGCCGTCCCGTACGCTATATTCCTGCCTGCGCTCGATGTTACGAGCGCTATTTCATCCATCCCCGGATGTAACGTGTATGCCATAGCTTGATTCGTGTGCCAAGAAATGTTTGTGACAACTTGTATGTACATCGCATTTTCGGCGAATTTCTGCGCAAATAGAGGCATTAACCATGACGGGGGGGCAAGTAGTTTCCGTAAGGTTAACCGAGTGCGACAGGCCTGCATCATCACGCACAGAATGATGTCACTGATGCAAATGTGAATAGACTTCTCCCCCTAGTATTTACCAGAATTTCATATAGGCAGAGGCCTAATTTGACGCGCGAACTGTTCAAGGACCTAAAGATATGATGTGCTTATCCCAATCTGAACTAATGCCAAAGCTAAGGGCCGGCCTTGTTGTGCTTGCGCTTGGAAGTGCGGCGTTGGGGGGCGGGGCTCCTGCTGCACATGCCCAGGTTACAGCTTTCAAACAAGCCGTAGCGGCTGCCGCTTCGGCTGACGATGGTGTTGCGGCGTTTTATCGTGAGAATAACTATCAGTCGATTTGGACTGGTGATGGCGACGAAGACCGATTCCGCCGCGCAGCTTTGCTTGAGGCGCTGGGAAACGCACCAGTTCATGGGTTGCCGGATCGTTCGGTCGAAATTGCTAAACTCATTGATCAGATGCGAGCCGCTAAAACCACCCGTGACCTTGGTCAGGTCGAGGTGGCGTTAAGCCGTGCGTTTGTTGAGTATGCAACCGATATTCAAACAGGCTACCTTGTTCCATCGCAAATCGATGATGGCATGGTGCGCAAAAAACCAGAAGTCGATGGGAACCTGTTCTTAACCGGGATCCGAGACCAGCAACCACAATCGTTTATCCGTCAGCTGCCGCCGCAAACTCCACAATACAGGGCGCTGCTGAAAGAGAAGCTTCGCCTTGAACAACTTGTCCTTGTCGGCGGGTGGGGACCCAGTGTTCCAAATGGAAAACTGGAACCCGGGCACACTGGGCAGGATGTGGTTTCCCTGCGTAATCGTTTGATTTCTTTGGGGTACATGGAGCGGAGCGCCACCCGGACGTATGATGCCTCTATGGTTAGTGCCGTGTTGCAGTTCCAGTCTGATCATGGCCTGGAAGCAGATGGCGTGGCCGGCAAAGGCACGATAGCAGAGATCAATAAGCCGGTGTCGGCCCGACTGAAGTCAGTTATTGTAGCGCTTGAGCGCGAGCGCTGGTTGCCAGCAGATCGCGGTACTCGCCACGTTTTGGTCAACCAAACTGATTTCACCGCAAAAATCATAGACAATGGTGACGTGACTTTTGAAACTCGTTCGGTGATTGGGAAAAATCAAAGCGACCGCCGTTCTCCAGAGTTTTCGGACGAGATGGAACATATGGTGATTAATCCAAGCTGGTATGTGCCGCGTTCCATTGTGACAAAAGAATATTTGCCAAAATTGAAGGCGAATCCTAACGCTGTTGGCCACATAGAAATTACTGATAGCCGTGGCCGCCGGGTAGATCGCAGTGCAGTTGATTTTACTCAGTTTACTACAAGAAGTTTTCCATTTGCTATGCGCCAACCTCCTAGCCGCCGGAATGCGCTGGGACTTGTGAAATTTATGTTCCCCAACAAATACAACATTTATCTACATGACACCCCGCAAAAAAGTTTGTTCTCGCATGAGGTGAGAGCCTATTCCCACGGATGTATCAGGCTGGCGCAACCCTTTGAATTTGCTTATGCGCTTTTGGCATTGCAAGAAGAGAGCCCAAAAGAGTTTTTTCACCGCGTTTTGGACAGCGGGAAGGAAACCAAAGTTGAATTGGACCAGAACGTTCCCGTTCACATAATCTATAGAACAGCTGTTGTTTCACCCCGTGGGCGTGCCGAGTATCGCCGCGACGTTTATGGTCGGGATGTCAAAATTTGGAATGCGCTTGAACGAGCAGGGGTGGTGTTAAGCGGCGTTCAGGGGTAATCCTCGGGCCCAACGCCGAAGCACTGTGAAGGGCCTGAAAATGTTTACCATTAGCCAGATTGCCGATGCCTTGGGCGCGGACGCCCAGGGTGAATTGGACTTACAAATTGCGCATGCCTCTGAACCGGGTGATGCGGGTCCACAAGATCTGGCCATGGCTATGTCCCCCAAATATGCAGACGCATTGGGCCAAGGTAGCGCCCAAGCTGCCTTGCTTTGGCCTGATGCTGACTGGCAGTCGATGGGGCTTAAGGCGGCGATTTTTACACCACGCCCACGGATGGCCATGGCTGGCGTAACGGCCGTTCTAGACCAAGGGCAGGGGTTTGCTGCCGGTATTCATCCCTCTGCTGTAATTGATCCAAGCGCTGAAATTGCCAGTGATGTCTCGGTTGGCCCACTTACTGTTATCAGCGCTGGAGCTCGTATTGGCGCTGGTTCTGAGATTGGCCCACATTGTTTTATTGGCGCTGATGTGGAAATTGGCTCCAACGCCTATATGCGGGAAATGGTGTCCATCGGGGCGCGTGCCAAAATTGGCGATCGCTTTATTGCGCAACCAGGTGCGCGTGTTGGCAGTGATGGGTTTTCGTTTGTAACACCCGAAGTCTCAGCTGTTGAGAATGTACGCAAGTCCCTTTCGGATCAGGGCGAGGCCGGGGCGCAAGCCTGGATGCGCATCCACTCGCTGGGCGCTGTTGAAATTGGTGATGATGTCGAGATCGGCGCAAATTGCACGATCGACAACGGAACCATTCGAAACACGTCGATTGAAAGTGGCAGCAAGTTGGACAACCAAGTTCACATTGGCCACAACACGCGCGTTGGTAAAGACTGCCTGTTGTGTGGGCAAGTTGGGATCGCCGGTTCCGCCGACATCGGGAACAATGTGGTGTTGGCTGGCCAATGTGGGGTTAACGACAATATCTTCATAGGTAACGGTGTTGTCGCTGGTGGTGGCACTAAAATCATCTCCAATGTACCGGCTGGTCGTGTGGTGATGGGGTACCCCGCCGTCAAAATGGACACGCACACCGATATGTACAAAGCCCAACGTAGGCTGCCGCGTATCATGCGAGACATCGAGGCCTTGAAAAAGGCTGTTTTCAAATAAACGCCGAAACGCTAAATCAACCCAAGATCAGGCTTTAGAGGTCGAACATGAGTATTCAGGACAAATTGATTGCCATAATCGCAGAGCAGGCAGTGCTTGAACCTTCTGACGTTACGCTGGACAGTACGCTGGCTGACCTTGGCATTGACAGCCTTGGGATAGTTGAGAGCATTTTTGCTATTGAAGAAGAGTTCGACATTACTGTGCCCTTCAATGCCAACGAACCTGAAAAAAGTGACTTCGATATTTCTAGCGTTGGCGCGATTATCGTCGGCATCGAAAAGCTTGTTTCTGAAAAATAACAAGAACCTACATGCCGAAGGTTGATTTATGAAACGGGTAGTCATCACTGGAGCGGGCACAATCAATGCTTTGGGCCACTCGGTAGAAGAAACGTTTGAAGCCATGCGTGAAGGCCGCTGTGGTATCGGTGAATTACGTTTCCGGGACGTTGAGAGACTAACGATCAGAATCGGCGGGCAAGTTCGCGGTTTCGAAGCCGAAGGACGCTTTAATCGGCAACAAATGAGTCTGTATGATCGGTTTACTCAGTTTACGCTGACTGCCGCGAAAGAGGCTATTGAACAATCCGGGTTGGAGTTCACCGGTGAACTGGCAGCCAAAGCGGGGGTTGTGCTTGGAACTGCAGGCGGCGGTGTTTCCACATGGGACGACAACTATCGATCCGTTTATGAAGACGGAAAAAACCGTGTTCACCCCTTTGTGGTCCCGAAGTTGATGAACAATGCTGCCGCAAGCCACATCTCGATGCAACACAATCTAAAGGGCCCAAGTTTTACGGTTTCTACCGCCTGTGCGTCATCGAACCATGCAATGGCTCAAGCATTTCAGATGGTTCGTTCGGGAATGTCGCCCACAATGGTAACTGGCGGATCCGAGTCGATGCTGTGCTTTGGCGGTGTAAAAGCCTGGGAGGGGTTACGGGTTATGTCAAAAGACGCCTGTCGCCCGTTTAGTGCGAACCGCAATGGAATGGTACAAGGTGAAGGTGCCGGTATTTTTGTGTTTGAAGATTTTGATCATGCCAAAGCCCGCGGTGCCGAGGTTCTGTGTGAAGTTATCGGGTTTGCGATGTCTTCCGATGCTTCGGATATTGTTATGCCTAGCAAGCACGGTGCAGCTCGGGCGATCGCGGGATCCCTAAAGGACGCTCAGATAAACCCTGAAGAGGTGGGCTATATTAACGCCCACGGTACCGGCACCGCAGCCAATGATAAAACCGAATGCGCTGCAGTTGCTGATGTCTTTGGTCCGCACGCAGATCGTTTGATGATGTCCTCTACAAAGTCGATGCATGGTCATCTTATCGGGGGAACCGGGGCTGTTGAGTTGTTGGCCTGCATTATGGCTTTGCGTGATGGAGTGATTGCACCAACAATTGGGTATGAAGAGGCGGATCCTGAATGTGCGCTGGATGTTGTTCCAAACGAGGCACGAGATTGCCAGGTTAACGTTGCCCTTAGCAATGCTTTTGCGTTTGGTGGACTCAATGCTGTGCTGGCACTCAGGAAAATTTGAAAGCGCAGAAACAACAAAGCCGCCGATGACAATGATACGGCGGCTTTGCAATATGTTTTAGGCAAAGGGCTTATTGTTGAACAACGTCTACTACGTTGTAGCCTGCTGTGAAGCCCTTGAGCGAAAGCTGCATCTCAATAATCTGATCTGGAGCAGGGGCAGGGCGTAGAGAAAGTGTCGCCTGGCTTCCCTTTTTCAGGGCCTCGATATCTGAAGCAGTAAGCCCAATTTGAGCCACACACCCCAGCGGACTGCAGAAGGAATAGTTGTAGCGTTTTCCGGGTGCGCCATCGACAGAAATTGTCAAAGCTGCAGGAAGAAGCGTCTCCAATGGTACAATCACAGTAGCTGCCGCGACAGCCTGACCTCCCTGATCTCCGAGGCGGAACATCGAAAATTCCGCCATGGGATTCCCGTTGCTGTCAGTCAAAATCTGCAGGAGTGAGCAAGGGTCTGTCTCAGCGTCTGTTTTGACACATGCAAGATCCCAGTCCCCATGTTTCTCTTGAGAGTACCGGTCACCAACCTGCGGTCCAGCGTCGACTGGTTGGCCAAGGTCGAGGCCTTGATCAGCTGTTGCTTCCGAAGATGGGTCTGTTTGTGTAACGTCGGAGCCATCGGCATCCGTAGTGGTGTCTTGTGCTGCCAATGGGACTGCTAGCGCCATAATAGCAGCAAGCGAAAGTGGGGGCAGGAATTTAAACATGAATGCCTCGTTTTTATGGACTTCCGCATTGGCAATATCATGACGTTTAAGCAGTGTCAGTTAAATTAACGATGGTTTTTGGGGGGAGTTTCAAGGTTTGCTTTGCGTGCCACGAACACGCTGGAAACAAATTCAAAAAAGGGAACCCATAAGGTCCCCTTTTCCGTTTTTTTTCTCCCCGTCGGACTGGCCGACTTAGTTATTGGGACAGACGTTACGAAAGGGGCGACGATCGGTCAACAGCTACGGAGAAAAAAAACGTCCACAGACTGTATATCTCTGATTTTTTATGAAAAGCGTGTGTCCTGTTGAAGTAAAAAAATGGCCGTGCTCATAAAGCACGGCCCAGTCTGACAGGGAGGAATGCCCACTTGCTACCAGGATAGTAGCTGTGGACAATTGTTAGTTTTGCACACAAAGGTTAACTTTGTATTTGAAGGCGAAAAACTGAATTTGAGCAGGATACCTAAGGCATGGATGAGACAATTTTTGTAGGTGGAGGTGGTGTCGATTATGGCACCAAACAAACGCTCAGCCTTAGATACGCCAATCGGCATGGCCTGGTTGCCGGAGCGACCGGAACGGGGAAAACTGTAACCTTACAAATACTTGCCGAAGGATTTTCTAACGCTGGTGTGCCGGTAATCCTATCGGACGTTAAAGGTGATCTGTCAGGGCTCGCAAAATCTGGCGACGCTTCACACAAATTGCACGATGCGTTTATGTCGCGCGCCGAACAGATCGGATTTGACGACTATTCCTATCATGCGTGCCCGGTAACGTTCTGGGATTTGTTCGGCGAGCAGGGCCATCCCGTCCGGACAACAATCGCTGAGATGGGTCCTTTGCTGTTGGCTAGGTTGCTGGAACTGAGCGAGCCGCAAGAAGGTATACTGAATATCGCGTTCAGACTTGCAGACACCGAAGGGCTGCCGCTGCTGGATTTGAAAGACCTGCAGGCCTTGTTGGTCTGGATTGGTGAAAATCGCGATCAGCTGTCGCTTCGGTATGGCAATGTGTCGACGTCTTCGATTGGCGCAATTCAACGCCGATTGCTGGTGCTTGAAAACCAGGGTGGAGACAAGTTGTTTGGCGAACCTGCGCTGGCGCTAAGTGATCTAATGCGTTGCGATTCCTCGGGCAAGGGGATGGTGAATATACTGGCGGCTGACAAACTGATGGCTTCTCCGGGGTTATATGCAACGTTTCTGCTGTGGCTGCTGAGTGAACTGTTCGAGGAACTTCCAGAAGTTGGCGACCCGGACAAACCCAAGTTGGTCTTCTTCTTCGACGAAGCACATTTGTTGTTTGACGACGCGCCCAAGGCCTTGGTCGACAAAGTGGAACAAGTTGCTCGGCTGATCCGTTCAAAAGGTGTTGGGATCTATTTCATCACCCAAAACCCCGCTGACGTGCCCGAGGATATTCTTGGCCAACTCGGGAACCGCATACAACACGCGTTGCGCGCGTTTACAGCGCGTGATCGTAAGAATCTAAGGTTGGCAGCAGAAACCTACCGAGAGAATCCTTTGTTCTCGACAGAAGAGGCCATACGCGAGGTTGGCGTTGGCGAAGCTGTTACATCGATGTTGATGAAGAAAGGAATTCCCGGAGTTGTTGAACGTACGTTGATCCGTCCTCCAAGTTCGCAGCTGGGGCCAATTACTACGTCAGAGCGAGCTGAGATCATGTCGTCATCTGACATGGGAACCAAGTACAACAAGGTGGTAGATCGACTCTCGGCTTATGAGATCTTGTCCCAACGCGCTCAACAAGCCGCGACTGAGGCAGAGGCTTCTGAGGAAAAGGCCGAAACCATGCCTCCGATGGAGCGGGAGTATCATTCAGCGCGACGGTATACTGGCCGAAGAGTTAGCCGCTCTTCCTCAAGGGTGAACCGACCACGAGATACGTTTGGTTCAGCAATGAGCGAAGCGGTGATCAAAGAGCTCAAAGGTACAACTGGGCGCCGAATTGTACGCGGAATTTTGGGTGGGCTGTTCAAAGGCCGCTGACGCTGCCGGGATGTTTCGGCAGCTGGAAAAGTAAAACGCCACCCAGGTTTTTCTGGGTGGCGTTTTTATTGTCTATCTTTCAGGTATGAGCCCTCGTGGACTAAACCTGAGCACAAGTAGCAATATCAGACCCATGGTGAACAATCTCATATGGGCCGTGCTCTCAAGCAGATGTGCACGCAATGGGCTATCTTCTGACATTCCAGATGTGACCAACTCGATAAGTGCGACGCCCATTGGCTCAACCTTGATCCAAAAGAACCAAATGAACAATCCGCCCAAAACCGCGCCAAAGTTATTGCCGGATCCACCAACCACAACCATCACCCAGATCAGGAATGTAAACCGTAGCGGGTTATAGGTTCCAGGGGTCAGCTGACTGTCCAGTGTTGTCATCATCGCACCTGCAATGCCACAGATGGCAGATCCCATCACAAAGATCTGCAGGTGGCGACGAGTCACATCTTTGCCCATAGCCTCGGCTGCAACTTCGTTGTCACGAATGGCACGCATCATGCGGCCCCAAGGGCTTTTTAGTCCCATTTGGGCCATCCACAGCAAAGCAAGTAGCACGGCTGTGAACAACAGAGAGTAGGTGACTTTGACATATAGTGTGGATGCCGTGACAGGATCCAAGCCCAGAGACGCAGCGCGTTCCACGAAGTCAGTGCTTTTCTGCAAGTCGATTTCGTAAGCCATAGGACGTGGTAAACCAACGACGTTTTTCACGCCGCGCGACAGCCAGTCTTCGTTCTTCAAAACCGCGATGATGATCTCAGCAATACCAAGGGTCGCAATCGCCAGATAGTCTGAACGCAGTCCCAATGCCGTTTTACCGATCAACCATGCGGCTCCTGCAGCCAGCAGCCCGCCAGCAGGCCACGCCAGCAAAACATACAAGCCCAAGCCGCCAAGATTACCTGTAGCGGCCGGGTTGATGGCTTCAACTCCAGCGACGGCAGGATCAAAAACAGCTCGGTAGAGAAAGAACCCGCCAATCAGTACCGCCGCAAGGACAGCAAGGCGCTTCTTGCCGCTAGGCATTGATTTGGTGACAAAAACTGCCGCAATGACTGTCAGTGCTCCCAGAATCAAGGCCATCATGATGCCAATACCGCCCTGGCTCCAAGCACCTGGTGTAGGAGAGGTGGAAACCAACACAACCGCCAGCCCCCCAAGAGCTGTAAAGCCCATGATGCCGACGTTGAACAAACCAGCGAAACCCCATTGAAGGTTTACGCCCAAGGCCATGATGGCCGAAACCAGACCCATGTTCAGGATGCCAAGGGAAGAGTTCCAAGAGCCGGAGAAAATGCCATAGCTGGTAGTGCCATCAAGGATAAGAAGCATACCGACAAAGGCAAACATAAGTGAGTGTTTTACAGTATCGGTCATACTGATTTTCCTTTGAAAAGCCCAGTTGGCTTGAACAGAAGAACGATCAAAAGGATCACGAAGGACACGGCAAATTTGTAGTCCGTACTCAACAACTGCACCAATCCGTCAGGCTCCAGGCTTTCTGGCATCGAATATTTGAGCACCTTTTTCCAGGCGTAAGTTATTGAAACCTCGGAAAACGCGATAACAAAGCCACCAGCGATGGCGCCAATTGGATTACCCAAACCACCCACAATTGCGGCCGCAAAGATGGGCAGCAGCAGCTGGAAGTAGGTGAAAGGTTTGAAGGATTTATCCAAACCGTACAGAACGCCGGCAATGGTCGCCAAGCCGGCGACGATCATCCACGTGTACATCACCACTCGTTCAGGGTTGATGCCCGACAGCAGCGCCAGATCCTCGTTATCGGAATAGGCGCGCATGGATTTGCCTGTGCGGGTGCGGTTCAGGAACCAGAACAGGGCTGCGACCACCACAACTGCGGTGATTACGGTAAGACCCTGGCTAGTTTTCAGCGCCAAGCCTTCTTGTAGGCCCGTCATCGCTTTGAATTCTCGCGCGGAAATGATGAAACGTTCGCCGTCTGAAAAACGTTGATCACCAGGCCCAATGATAAAGCGCACTAGACCGTTCATGATGAACATCACGCCGAGCGAGACCATCACAAAGATCACCGGTTTGGCTTTTTGGTCGCGATAAAACCGATAGACAACCCGATCTGTGAACAGCAGCAGTGCCATACAGCCCAAGATACCAAAGGGCAGGGCCAGCAGGGCGGTGGGAAGTGGGCCGAGGTTGATCCCCATCGACTGCATCCACCAGGTCACCAGAATGGTCACCATGGCGCCAAAGGCCATTGTGTCACCGTGGGCGAAATTGGAGAACCGTAGCACAGCGTAAATCAAAGTGACCCCAAGCGCGCCAAGCGCCAGCTGGCTGCCATAGGCAACTGCGGGGATCATCACATAGTTGGTGAGCGCCACAAGGGCGTTAAGAAGATCCATTAGTCTTCAACCTTACATTGCCCGAAGTGGCTAACAGCCGTCCGTTCGGTTAAGTTGTGCGATGTGTATTGCGTGGAACCATCGTCAAAATATGTCGTGAGCATCGTGCGCGCGCCGTTCTGTCCAGTTACAAAACCAGTGAACGAGCCTTCTGAAATCGCACCGGAAACACCCAGGATCGATTTGTCATTCGCCCAAACGCCACGCCAAACGCCGTCACGATAAGCTTGGTTTTCCGGTCCAGTAAGACTTACTGGACTAAGTATTAGCTTGCGAGTTTCCGGCATATCGCTACAGCTAGTGCGCTCGCAGAGCTGAGAGAAAGTGCAGTTTAGAACGATACCTGACTGCGCCTTTGCACTCTTCGATTCGTTAGTAAGAAATGTCGAATTACTCGAAGTCGCGAATGCTATTTCGGATGCGGTGACTAAAAGCAAACATGAAACTGCTACAGTTCTCATTACGTCACCCTCCCAAGAACGATTTGCGGACTTCGGGATCGGCCAATAGTTCTTTCCCTGTGCCAGTATAGGCATTGCGCCCCTGAACAAGGACATAGCCTTTGTCTGCGATTTCAAGCGCTTGTCTGGCGTTCTGTTCCACCATCAAAATCGGGATGCCGGTGCGGGCAACCTCGATGATCCGGTCAAACAACTCGTCCATGACAATGGGTGACACGCCGGCCGTAGGTTCATCGAGCATCAGAACTTTGGGCTGTGTCATTAGAGCACGACCTACGGCCACCTGTTGGCGTTGACCACCAGACAACTCGCCAGCAGGCTGGTTTCGCTTGTCTTTGAGGATCGGAAACAGGTGATAGACCTGCTCCATGGTGTCGCGAATATCGTCGGTACGAATGAACGCCCCCATCTCCAGGTTTTCTTCCACCGTCATCGAGGTGAAGATATTGCTGGTTTGGGGAACAAACCCCATGCCTTTGACCACGCGATCCTGCGGGCTGAGGTTGGTGATGTCTTCGCCGTCCAACAGCACCTTGCCAGAACGGACGTTCAGCATGCCAAACACCGCCTTCATGGCGGTGGATTTACCGGCGCCATTAGGGCCCACGATCACTGCGATTTCGCCGCGGTTCACGGCGATTGTACAGTCATGCAAGATGTCAGGGCCTTTGCCATAGCCACCAGTCATGGTGTCGCCGATCAGGAACGGACTTCCTGGATCAGCGGGCTTAACTTCACCGCTGTGCTTTAGCCCGGCTTCCATCGAGCTCATGCCCTCGGTTCTTGTGATCGTCGCGTCTTTGTTGCCGCGATCGTCTTGGTATGGATTGCCGCTCATGCTCCGGCCTCCAGTTTATCTTTGTTTTTCAGCCCTGTGCCCAGGTACGCTTCGATCACATGCTCATTGGCTTTGATCTCGTCCAAGGTCCCCTCAGCCAGCACTTTTCCCTCGGCCATACAGATCACCGGGTCACACAGACGGCCGATGAACTCCATGTCATGCTCGATGACGACAAAGGTATATCCACGCTCTTCGTTCAAGCGCTTGATGGCATCTGCAATGGTATAGAGCAGGGTGCGGTTCACGCCGGCGCCGACCTCATCCAAGAACACGATCTTGGCATCCACCATCATGGTGCGTCCGAGTTCCAGCAGCTTTTTCTGACCGCCTGAGATCTGTCCGGCCTTTAGGTCCGAGATGTGTTCGATGGTGAGAAATTCCATCACCTCATCGGCCTTGGCACGTAGGGCGCGCTCTTCGTCGGCAATCCGCTTGCGACCAAACCAAGTGTTCCACAATGTTTCACCAGATTGGCCACCGGGAACCATCATCAGGTTTTCCCGGCAGGTCATGGATGAAAACTCGTGCGCGATTTGGAAAGTGCGCAGCAAACCCTTGTGGAACAAGGTGTGCGGAGGCAGGCCTGTGATGTCTTCACCATCCATGGTCACCCGACCAGAAGTGGGTGGAAGAACGCCCGCGATTACATTGAAAAGAGTGGTTTTTCCGGCACCGTTTGGTCCGATCAAACCGGTTATAGAGCCCTTGGCGATTTCCAGCGTTGCACCATCAACGGCATGGAACCCGCCGAAGTGCTTGTGCACGTCTTCGACGACGATCATTTCATTCTTCCCCCAACTGCAAATTTGCAGCCCTAGATTTGGAACAGCCCGGGAAAAACCCGGGCTGTTCTTTAGTAACCGTTACAACCGCACTTAGCGGAACTTTACGGTTTCGTTCTTGCCAGCCTGTACTTCGATCTCACGGTAGGATCCAGCACTTTCACCTGGGCCGATCAGCTCAACATCTGATGCGCCAACATAGTCGATGTCAGTGCCAGCTTTCAGCAGTTCCAGACCTTTTGCCAGTTCACCAGGGTAGATTTTCTCACCGGGAGCGTTGGCAACATCCATGATCTTGGCGCCGTAATCAGCTGGATCTTTGGAGTTGGCAGCCTGCATAGCCAGCATTGCCAGCGCAGCAGCGTCATAGGATTCTGGCGAGTAAGGCGAAGAACCGTCAAAGCCAGCTTCTTTTGCCATTGCAAAATAGGCTTCGGCGCCTTGACCACCGGAACCGGCAATCTGACCAAACGAACCGTCCAGATCAGGGCCAACGTTAGCTGGCAGAGAGTCACCGATCATGCCGCCTGGCAGACCGAACTTGTCAAATGCACCGCTGTCCAGCGACGACTGGATAATGCCCAAGCCACCTTGGTCAAGGTAACCAGCAACCACCAGGATGTCGCCACCAGCAGATGCCAGTGCGCCAACTTCGGCAGAGTAGTCGCCTTTGCCATCTTCGTGTGCGGCAGAAATGGTCACTTCGCCACCTACAGCTTCGAACGATGTTTTGATCGCGTCAGCCAGACCCTTACCATAGTCGTTGTTGGTATATGTCAGAGCGATCGACTTTACGCCGCGGTCCATCAGGACATCAGCCATAACCTGACCTTCACGTGCATCAGATGGCGCTGTACGGAAGAACAGGCCGTTGTCTTCCATGGTCGACAGACCAGGAGACGTGGCGGATGGTGAGATCATGACCATGCCGTTTGGAATTGCAACGTTTTGCAAGATCGCACCGGTTACGCCCGAGCAGTCACCACCGATGATAGCACTAACGCCATCGGCCAGCATTTTTTCAGCGTTTGCAGTCGACAGGCCGTTGTCGATGCAGCCAGTGTCAGCGCGCATTGGTGTTACAGTTGCGGCATCCAGCAGAGCGCCGGATTTTGTGACTTCGGCCATGGCCAGTTCTGCACCAGCGCCCATTGCAGGGGCCAGCGATTCAATTGGACCAGTAAAGCCAAAAAGAATGCCCATTTTAACTTCTTTTGCGTGGCCACCAGCAAATGCGGTGCCTGCGGTCAGAGCGACTGCGGCAGAGGCCATAAGAAACTTTTTCATTGATATCTCCCATTGTTGGAACATGACTGTTCGAATTGGACCCTAGGCAAGCGAGTCAAAAAAGAAAAGTCCCCTCAACCTTTCGTTTATCTTTTGTAGAGTTGTCAGAGCGGCAATTCTGCGCAAAGGGCTAGCAAGTGAGTTCTATTCTCTTACACTGAGTGGCGTGTGGTTGGGGGCTTTGGTTATGAGAAATCTTATTTGTCTTTTGATTGCGTGTTTTGTGTCAGTTCCCTTGTATGCACAAACCCTTAGCAGCAGTCAGGGCCAGCTCAACTTGACTAAAATGGCCGATGGTTTCGACGTTCCGTGGGCTATTGCGTTTATACCCGAAGGTGGTTTTTTAGTTAGCGAGCGCAGTGGCGATTTGTTCTACGTTAAGGGAGATAAAAAGCAGCGTATCAAGGGGACACCACGTGTTGTTTCGCGAGGGCAGGGTGGTCTGCTGGATGTTATGGTGCCGCGTGATTTTGGCCAAAGTCGGCAGATTTTCCTTACTTTTTCAAAACCCATGCGACGAGGCTCTGGAACAGCTCTTGCGGTTGGGCAGCTCACAAAAGACTTCAGTCGCTTGCAAAAAGTGCAGGTGATTTTCGAAATGAATGCCGGTTCGAGATCATCCAAACATTTTGGGTCGCGCGTGATCGAAGCAAGAGATGGTTCACTCTTTCTAACACTAGGGGAACGTGGCGACCCTGACAGCGCTCAGGACCGGTCACTTCATCAGGGATCAATAGTTCACCTCAGTAGAGATGGGTCAGTACCCTCAACCAATCCATTTGTTAATGATCAGAGTGCGTTACCAGAAATCTGGTCTTTTGGGCATCGAAACCCGCAGGGTCTTGCGATGGATTTACGTGGAAACATCTGGGCGGTTGAGCATGGAGCCAAAGGCGGAGATGAAATTAACCGGGTCCAAAAGGGGGCAAACTATGGCTGGCCGGTTATCTCATACGGGCGCCATTATTCAGGGGCCAAAATTGGGGAGGGGGGCGCTAAGCCAGGTATGAAGCAACCCCAATGGTACTGGGACCCATCGATTGCCCCATCTGGTATGATGATATACTCGGGTAAGCTCTGGCCTGATTGGAAAGGCAATTTTTTTGTTGGCTCGTTGAAGTTTGACTTAATTTCCAGACTGTCTGGATCACAATTACAAGAGAGAGAGCGTTTGACCGGTCCTGAGACCGGGCGCGTCCGTGATGTGGTCGAAGCACCTGATGGAAGCATTTGGTTTGCTTCACAGTCAAATGGCTCCATCTACAAGATCACACCAGCCCATTGACGCTCACGTTAAAGAGGTGAAGATCCATGAAACACTTACTCTTGGCCATTGTACTTGTTGTTCTGCCGGAGCTCGCCGCAGCGAAAGATTCAATTTTCAAGGACTATGGAGCTTATGAAAGCTTCGTCAATGCTCACGTTATGTCGAGAGAGTTCCAGACATTAATACTCCAACTTGGAGGTAGAGATGAGCTGACCAAGGAAGAGCTGAAGGCGTTAGAACGGCAGATGAAATCCGTGATGCCCAAGAACTTTACAGATGTTGCTGTTATCAAAACTGTTGATCTTGGGTTGGGGTTTTCACAGGAAGCCCGCGTGTATTGGACCGGGCTAAGTTACGTGTTTTTCTATGCTTTTCTGCATCAAAGGGACGATGATTTAGTGGTGCTCAAGTTCAACCTGAACACCAACTCCGATGTAATCTTCAGCAAGTTTTGATTGTTTAGGTCATCTGTTTCGAAGCTATGCTGCCACGCTCGCGGTAAGGCGTCGTGTTATAGTGAGACCGGTAGCACTTGGAAAAGTGCGACGGTGAGGCAAAACCGCAAGCCAAGGCTACATTGATCACGCTCATATCTGTTTGCATCAAAAGGTTGCGGGCTTTCTGCAACCTTAGTTCCATGTAGTACCGCTTGGGAGACCGGTTCAAGTAACGGCGAAATAGGCGTTCGAGCTGACGCGTTGACATGCCTACATCTTTTGCCAGGATCGATGGGCTAATGGGCTCTTCTATATTGGCTTCCATCATTTGGATGACTTTTGCCAATTTCGGATGCCTCACGCCGATACGAGTTGGCACCGACAAACGTTGGCTGTCTTGGTCTGTCCGGATTGAGGAATAGATTAACTGGTCAGCAACTGCATTGGCCAACTCTTCTCCATGATCATTGGCGATCAGCTTTAGCATCAGATCAATAGAAGCGGTACCGCCAGCCGTGGTCATGCGCTTACCATCTAAGACAAAAACTGATTTGGTAAGTTCTACATCATCAAATTCTTCGGCAAAGCTGTCGGCGTTTTCCCAATGGATTGTCGCTTTTTTTCCGTCCAATAGGCCGGCACGTGCAAGGGTGTAAGCCGCGGTGCAAAGCCCTCCAACCATAAGACCTTTACGTGATTCTCGACGAATCCACGCCAGCAGCTTTTTAGTTGTCGAATATTGTACTTCGATTCCACTACACAGCAGAATCGTGTCGTCGCGTTGGAGCTCTTCAAAGTCGATGTCGACTTGAAAAGTTGTCCCCGCCGAACAGGTCACTTGTTCCCCGCCTTCTCCGGCAAGGACCCAAGAGTATAGTTCTTTACCACTCATGCGGTTGGCAATGCGAAGGCTTTCCAGCGCTGCTGAGAAGCAAAGCATCGTGAATTTGTCCATTAAAACAAAGACAAACCGGTGAGGTCGATCCGGTGTTCCGTCGACTTCGACAAGCTGGCGTTGCTCTTGCATGCGCGCGAATCCTTAATCATTGGGGACACCAAGGATTGTCAGCCCAAGGGTGTATTTTTTAACCGTGATCATAGCTTTGCACCGTCGTCAAGTGGCTGCATTTCCGAACTGGTCACATCGTCGATGCGCTTGTATAGAGGGACTCCTGAAATTTGAGACTACTGATGTGGAGAAAAGCTATGAGTGAGTGGCAAAAATCGAACTGGCGCGCCAAACCGCGGGTTCAGATGCCCGACTATATAAACGCTGATGCCCTAACGGGCATTGAGGCGCAGCTTTCAAATTATCCTCCCTTGGTCTTTGCCGGTGAAGCGCGACGCCTGAAACAGCATTTGGGAGCCGCAGGACGCGGTGAAGCCTTTTTGCTGCAGGGTGGTGATTGTGCCGAGAGCTTTGAACAATTTAGCGCTGATGCAATCCGCGACACCTTTAAGGTGATGCTGCAAATGGCGATGGTTTTGACATATGGTGCAAAAGTACCAGTTGTCAAAGTTGGCCGTATGGCAGGGCAGTTTGCCAAGCCGCGAAGTGCGCCGACTGAAACCATTGATGGCGTGGAACTGCCCAGCTACCGCGGTGATATTATCAACGAGCTGGCCTTCACTTCAGAAGCCAGAATTCCCAACCCAAACAAGATGTTACAAGCCTACACTCAGGCTGCGGCAACGTTGAACCTGCTTCGGGCGTTTTCAACTGGCGGCTATGCCGATGTAAACCAAGTGCATGCTTGGACACTGGGCTTTACAGAATCTGAGAAGGTTGAAAAATACCGCACTCTGGCCAGCCGGATTACCGATACGCTTGATTTCATGAAGGCTGCTGGCGTGACACAGGATACTGCGCATACGCTGCAATCCGTGGATTTCTACACCAGTCACGAAGGTCTTCTTCTGGAGTATGAAGAAGCACTGACTCGTCTGGATTCGACTTCAGGCAAATGGCTAGCTGGTTCCGGGCATATGATTTGGATCGGCGACCGGACACGTCAGCCAGACGGCGCGCATGTTGAATTCTGTCGCGGTGTCTTGAACCCGATCGGTCTCAAATGTGGACCGACAACCACTGCAGAAGATCTCAAGGTTCTGATTTCAAAGCTGAACCCGGAAAACGAAGAAGGTAAGCTCACACTTATCGCCCGCTTTGGTGCAGGCAAAGTTGGTGAGCATCTGCCCCGCCTGGTTAAAGCGGTGCAAGAAGAAGGTGCAAATGTAACTTGGGTTTGTGATCCAATGCACGGCAACACCATTAAGTCTTCGTCTGGCTATAAGACACGTCCGTTTGACAGTGTTCTGCGTGAAGTTCGTGACTTCTTTGCGGTTCATAGTGCCGAAGGTACAGTGCCGGGTGGTGTACATTTTGAGATGACAGGCCAAGACGTTACCGAATGCACAGGTGGTGTACGAGCAGTTACGGATGAAGATCTGAGTGCGCGTTATCACACAGCTTGCGATCCACGGCTAAATGCCAGCCAATCTCTGGAACTGGCGTTTTTGGTGGCCGAGGAACTTTCGGATCTGCGTGAAAACCGGCAGGACCGTCAGGCGGGATAACGTCAGACCAACATACAAACAGAAAAACCCGGCCGTAGTGTCGGGTTTTTTATGGGGAAGCTGATAGGGAATGTCTGCTGGACCAGACACAAAAAAACGCCCCGGGATTCTCCGCAGGGCGTCCATGTTTCAAGGCTATGACCAGCAACTTGAAGCAATAACCAATTGTTAACAGGTTTCCGCGATTAGATCAATCCCGGCTAACGACCAGCCTAAGATGTGACGCCCGGTCAGATTTGCTCTTTGGTTTGCTGTCGACTTTGTTCAGAGTTTCACGCGCGTCATTCATTTTCTGGCGGCTGGCTTCTACAAGAGCTCTGGCCTCGTCCATCACGGTGCGTTCTTCTCCAAACCGGGCTTGGGTTTCGGCGAAGCCCACGTTTTCTTTGTTACTTTGTTTGTTTGGCAAAGGATTTGTGGTGCCTTTGGGAAGTACGGCGGCAGGTCTGATCTCAGTTGCTGCAACATTAAACCGTTGAGAGGTCTTTGTTGGATTTCCTTCAGAAACAAACACACCCAGCGCACGACTTACGTCACCCAAGTCACTGCGCAAAGGCAACAACAGCATGCGCGCTTCTTGCGACGGGCGATTGCGAGTAGCCTCTGTTGTCAATGTAAGCTCAACAATAGCAGGCTCATCAAACATATGCTCAAGTGCTGCGCTGACTTGCTTACGAGCTGTTGGCGTGAAGAATGCGGTAAGCGGCATTCCCCGAACTTCCATACCAGCCATTTCATTCAGTTTTTGGCCAGCCAAGCGAAACCGTGCAATTCCTGGCGCAATGCGCTCAAGTACGAAGGTTTGGCTAAGAATGTTTTCTAGACCGCGTGGGTCAATCTGAGATCTGTTGGGAACATCGTGTCCTTGACGCAACGCAGTCCAGTAAGCCTCGGCCTGGCGGATAGGAGACAGAGAGTTGCTGCTGCGGAACCGATCCATTGAAATTACCTTGTCCTGATCAATATTTTGACCTGAACCCTTTTGGCTACCAAAAAACATATCCAATCCCTCCGTCTGCTTCCGATATTCATTCCCGTGACATTCGGAGCAAACTTGCTCTTATTGACTAGTACCGGAATGGTTACTCTGGAGTTAAGATGACACAAAATAACTCAAATTTGGACCAAATACTAAATCAATGGTTAACAAGTCTGAGATCTTCATATTAACCATTTTTGAAGCCACATGCCAGCTTCTGGTCTTGTGAAGTTTGCGCCCATAGCTTTAGGTGCAAAGCTGAGTTTACAGATAGCAAAAAGGAGCCGGGGACATGACTTTGCGATCAATGACTGGTTTTGCCTCTTCCCAAGGAACGTTTGGCGTTCATAGCTGGAGTTGGGAAATCCGCTCGGTCAATGCAAAGGGGTTAGACCTTCGGTTACGTGTACCCGATTGGCTTGAAGGGTTGGAAACTCAGCTAAGAGCCCAACTTAGCAAGGCTTTATCCCGCGGAAACGTATCGCTAACGCTGCGCGTTTCACGCACTGAAAGTGGTGATGGGCAGCTGGTATTGAACCATCAGGTTCTTGGTGGTGTTCTAAAAGCCATCAGAGAAGTTGAAGCAGCCGCAACCGAAGCAGATGTTAGTTTCACACCGATCAATGCGGCTGATTTACTCTCGTTAAGAGGTGTTCTTGAGCAGGCAAGCAGTAGCGATGATCCTGCCCCAATTGTTAAGCAGCTTGTTAAGGAATTCAAAAGTCTTGTGGCAGATTTCGTTCAAATGCGTGAAGACGAAGGGCGGCAGTTGGACGAAATATTAACCAATCAGCTGGCCGATGTTGAGCGGTTGACAGCTGTTTCGGCGCAGCAGGCTGAGGCACGCAGGCCCCTGGTGGCCGCCAATTTGCAAAGCAATCTAGATAGAATTTTAGAAAATACCGATGGTGTTGATCCAGCGCGTTTGGCGCAGGAATTGGCGCTCCTTGCGGTCAAGGCAGATGTTACAGAAGAGATTGACCGTTTGGGTGCCCATGTCGCGGCGGCTCGGAAACTTCTGAGCGAAGGCGGGGCAGTGGGACGAAAATTTGATTTTCTGATGCAAGAGTTCAATCGGGAAACCAATACTCTTTGCTCCAAGTCGCAAAATAGCGAACTGACAGCTACGGGTCTCGAACTCAAAGCGCTCATCGATCAGATGCGCGAACAAGTCCAAAACGTCGAATAAGCACAAAGGAGAGCTCGCATGGACAACCGGCGTGGCCTACTCATTATCCTGTCGTCACCATCGGGTGCGGGAAAATCTACTCTGGCCAAGCGACTGCGTGCTTGGGATCCAAGTATTCGCTTTTCGGTCTCTGCAACAACTCGTGCGCCGCGAAGTGGAGAAGTAGATGGTGAGGACTATCGCTTTACATCCGAGCACGATTTTAAAGCTGCAGTAGCCCAGGGTGACATGCTGGAACATGCGCACGTGTTTGGTAATTTCTACGGCTCCCCCAAGGGGCCAGTTAAAGCTGCCATCGAGTCCGGCGAAGACGTATTGTTTGATATCGATTGGCAGGGCGCCCAGCAGATCCGAAATTCGGTGTTGGGCCAACATACGTTGTCCATTTTTCTGCTTCCTCCGTCGATCACCGAATTACGTCGGCGTCTGGAAACGCGCGGACAGGACGATGCCG
The DNA here is from genome assembly GCF_057444295.1 of Parasedimentitalea nitratireducens. Classification (NCBI taxonomy): domain Bacteria; kingdom Pseudomonadati; phylum Pseudomonadota; class Alphaproteobacteria; order Rhodobacterales; family Paracoccaceae; genus Parasedimentitalea; species Parasedimentitalea nitratireducens. The sequence continues at coordinate 238,320 of NZ_JBYAXC010000002.1, forward strand.
AAACTATTTCGCGACGTATGATGAAAAGCTGGGACGAGATCTCGCACTGGGATGGCTATGATCATGTTCTGATCAATGACGATCTGGATGTGACCGAGGAACGTTTGAAGACAATTATTACAGCTACCCGGCTGCGTCGTATTCAACAGCCAAGCCTTACAGATCACGTTCGCAAGCTGCAGGCCGAGTTTGAGGAGCAGTCATGACAATTTACGCCCTTGGTGATCATAGGCCAGACATTCACGAAGACAGCTGGATCGCTGCTGATGCAAACTTGATCGGTAAGGTCGTGATTGAGCAGGGCGCTTCCGTTTGGTTTGGTTGTACAATTCGCGCGGATCACGAAGAAATTCGCGTAGGGCAGGGATCCAACGTTCAGGAAAACTGTGTCATGCATATTGATGCAGGTTATCCGCTGATTATCGGCACAAATTGTACGATCGGCCATAAGGTGATGCTGCATGGCTGTACTATTGGCGACAACACGTTAATCGGCATGGGGGCCATTGTTTTGAATGGTGCCAAAATCGGTAAGAACTGCCTAATTGGGGCAGGGGCCCTGATAACCGAGAACAAGGTTATTCCAGACAACTCCCTGGTAATGGGATCGCCAGGCAAAGTGATAAGAACCGTTGATGCCGAACTTGAGAAAAGTCTGACACAGAGCGCGTTGCACTATCAGGACAACATGCGCCGTTTCCGGTCCGATCTGAAAGAGGTTTGAGTGATGAGAAACACCCGCGGTTCGTTGATGCGCCCTGATCCTTTGCCGTTCAGTGCCAGTAAACCTGTCGTCACACCACTTAGTCCATCGGTTGTCTATGCCAGCGAAACGCCTGATGCTCTGGATGATCAATACGAGGGCAGGGTGCATGGCTATACCTATTCTCGCGAAGGTCATCCGAACGCTGATGTTGTTGCCAAACGTCTTGATGCGATGGAGGGCGTTTCTGGAGGAGTGGTCTGCAGTTCAGGCATGGCTGCGGTTTCGGCTGTGTTATTGGGGCTGCTAAAAGCCGGGGATCATGTGATCGGTGCCAATCAGCTGTACGGTCGTTCACTTCGTTTGATGAAAGATGACCTGCCGCGCCTGGGCATAGCGACAAGCCTTGTTGATATTGCGGATCCGGAACAAGTGCAGTTACAAATTCGACCTGAAACCAAGATGGTACTGGTTGAAGTTGTTTCAAATCCAACCTTGGGTGTGGCCGACATTTCTGCACTTTCCGCTTTGTGCAAGAACTATGGTATTTTGCTGGTCGTCGATAACACCTTTACCACTCCACGCGGGTTTCAACCGTTTGAGCACGGCGCTGATGTCGTTGTGCACTCGATCACAAAGCTGCTTGCCGGACACTCGGATGTAATGTTGGGGTACGCGGTTGCAAAGGATCCTAGCCTTAACGAGCAGATGCGTGTCTTTTCAATTACCACAGGGATGACACCCAGTCCGTTTGACTGCTGGTTGGCCGAACGTGGCATGCTGTCGTTTGAACTGAGATTTGATCGAGCACAGGCCACTGCGGCCGTGTTGGCAGATCATCTGGCCACTTTGCCCGGGGTTAGGCGTGTATTGTACCCTTTGCGCAGCGACCATCCTGATCATGCCAAGGCAGCGCAGATGCTTGGCGCTAATGGGTGCAATATGGTTAGTTTTGAGCTTGAGGGGGGACGGGCGGCAGCTAACGCCTTTGCCCGCGAAGCCGAAGAGCTGAATTTTGCGCCCACGCTGGGTGACGTCGGCACCACACTGTCTCATCCAGCTTCATCTTCGCATCGTGCGCTATCCACTGATGAACGTGCAGTTTTGGGGCTAAGTGAGGGGTTCTTTCGTGTATCGGTTGGTCTCGAAGAACCTGAGCAGCTGAAAGCCGTGTTTTCTCGCGCAGTTGCTGCTGCCATGTCCTAGTTACATTCAAACGCTAAGTTGGCAGAGAGCTAGGAGTGTAAGAGGGAACGATGTCACAGCAAGTGATCAACAGGTTGTTAGATGCGTTCCCGTTACCCGCAGTGCTGGTTGACCAGACAGAACGCTGCATAGGTGTAAATCGTGACGGCGTTGTGCTTTTGGGGATGGAAGTTCTGGGCCGAAATTTCGCTACATTTCTTCGGCAACCAAAGGTCTCTAATGCGATCGAGACGTGTCTCAAAAATCAAAAACCGCAACGGGCCGTGCATCTTGCTAATGCTGGTGTTCAGAATTCTTCGTACGAAGTCACTTTAAAATTTGTTCCCGGTATTGGCTACAATAATGCCGGAGCAGTTCTTTTGTGCTTTGCAAATATTACGGATCGCGAACAAGCCAATCAGATGCGGCGTGACTTTGTTGCAAATGTAAGTCACGAGCTGCGAACCCCTCTCACAGCACTTATCGGGTTTATTGACACGCTGAGAGGTGCCGCAAAAAACGATGAAGTGGCCCGCGAAAAATTCTTGTCTATTATGCATAGCGAAGCCAGCCGTATGAATCGACTGGTTGGAGAGCTCCTTACTTTGAATCGGGTGGAAAGTGGCGAGCGCGTCCGTCCCAAAGACAAGGTAGATTTAGGAGATCAGATAACTTCGACTATCAAGTCGCTGGGAACACTTGCAAAAAATACATCGGTGAACCTCGAGATCGAAGCGGCGCAGCCCATTATTATCAACGGTGATCCTGATCAGCTGCAACAGGTTTTCACCAATCTCATTGAGAACGCTATCAAATACGGCGGTGATCAGGTCACAGTCAAAGTATCAGTATTAGAACGAGAACCGGCGCTGCGCTCGCGTGCTGTGCAAATTCAGGTCATTGATAACGGTCCAGGAATTGCTGCCCATCATCTTCCACGTTTGACTGAACGCTTTTACCGGGCCGACGGCCATCGCTCTCGCGAGCAAGGCGGAACAGGCTTGGGGTTGGCGATTGTCAAACATATCATAAATCGGCACCGCGGCCGCATGCGTGTCGACAGTGAACTCGGGCTGGGTTCAACGTTTACTGTGCTGTTACCCGTCTAAATCACCAACGATCCTGCACACAGCAACGCTGTATTTAGCCCAAGGTTGTTACTTGCATTTGCCTGTCCGGTCCAAAGTGTAGTTTTTTTCTGCACATGACCCGGGTTGTCATGCAGACGTTACATCGCTGTCACAAAACTCAAATACAACGCACGTAGGAACTGAAGCACGGTCATCAGGGGATGGCCGACAGAAACCTTACTCAAGGAAACACAATGTCCTTTGTAAATCAGACAGCATCCGCACTCGCAATTTTGGCTGCTTCAGCCACCATCGCATCTGCGCGCGACCAAGTACAGGTCGCCGGTTCGTCTACTGTTTTGCCATATGCTTCGATCGTCGCTGAGGCCTTTGGCGAGAATTTTGATTTTCCAACCCCCGTTGTTGAATCTGGCGGGTCTTCTGCTGGATTAAAGCGCTTCTGTGAGGGTGTCGGCGAAAACACAATTGATGTTGCTAATGCGTCGCGCAGAATTAAAGACAAAGAAATCGCCAAGTGTGCTGAGAATGGCGTAACTGACATTATCGAAGTGCGTATTGGCTACGATGGAATTGTATTCGCCAGCGATGTGAAGGGGGCAGGTTTTGAATTTACCCCAACGGATTGGTTCCTTGCCCTGTCCGACCAAATCCTGGTGGATGGTGAAATGGTGGCCAACACAGCCAAGACTTGGGCAGACGTAAACCCCAACTTCCCAGCTCAACCCCTGCAGGCCTTTGTTCCTGGTACTAAACACGGAACACGGGAAGTGTTTGAAGATAAAGTTGTTCTGGCTGGCTGCGAAGCAACTGGAGCCTATGACGTTCTTTTAGGCGCTGCCGAGGGTGAAACGCCGAAAGCCAAGAAGAAAGCCGCTGAAAAAGCCTGTATTGCCCTCCGTACCGACGGCGTCGCCGTTGACATTGATGGGGACTACACTGAAACGCTGGCGCGCATTGAGGGCAACAAAGATGGCATCGGCGTGTTTGGTCTGGCGTTCTATGAAAACAACACCAACAAGCTGCAGGTTGCGACTATGTCTGGTGTGGTCCCGTCGACCGAGAGCATTGCAACCGGTGAATACCCCGTTTCTCGCCCACTGTATTTCTATGTCAAGAAAGCGCACATCGGCGTAATCCCGGGCCTAAAAGAATACACCGAGTTTTTCGTAGCCGACGAAGTAGCAGGACCTGATGGCCCACTTTCTGAGTACGGGTTGGTTGCTGATCCCGAACTAGAAAACACTCAAGACACCGTTTCTGAAGAAACTGTTTTGGGCGGAAGCTCCTAACTTTCGAAGAATTGACAAAGCGTTGGGGCGTTTTGCTCGTCCCAATGCAGTTGACGAAAACTTGCCTTACACCGACATGGAGCCGAAAATGCCAACGTACTGGCTGATAACCTGTCTGATCCTGTTTTCCACCGCCAGCTTTTTTCTTGGGCGCAACCGAGCTTTGGCTTCAGCAGGCGGAGAGATCAGGAAGTTACACTCGCTACCATCTTATTACGGAATCAACGTCGCACTCATGACTTTGCTTCCAGCTTTGGCAGTCCTTGCCTTGTGGTTGCCACTTCAACCGATGCTGATCGACGTGCGTGTTGAGGCACTATTTTCATTGGAAGTGTCCGAGGGAAACCCCAGAATTAACAACGAACTAAATGATGTTCGTAGAGTAGCCGATGGTCTGGATATTGCGCTGGGACAAGGTCTTATAACCGCTAACGAAATTCGACACCTTAGCTCAAACTCTTCCGATCTTACAAGCCGATTAGGGGCACTTGGTATTGCTGTAAGCTCTGAACTGCGGCCTGAAACCATTGCTGCTGTACAAACCTATCGCAATATGTCCCTCAATGGTCAGGTGATGCTGACACTGGTTGCTGGGCTTGTTGCAGCCTTTGGATTTGCGAGATCCTATGGGCAATCTGAAAAGACCTACCGTGCTCGGAATACTATTGAGCGTGGCCTAATGGCCCTGCTGATACTGACCGCTGTGATAGCGATATTAACCACGTTCGGTATCGTTTTTTCGATGTTGTTCGAGACGGTTAACTTTTTTGGCCTGCACAGTTGGCGAGACTTCTTCTTAGGAGGAATTTGGGCCCCAAACTTCCGTGGAGACAGTCAACTATCGATACTGCCATTGATATGGGGAACTCTGTACATCTCTATGATTGCGCTGATCGTTGCGGTGCCCATTGGCCTGTATTCGGCGATTTACCTGTCTGAATATGCCAGTGCGACGGCGCGTTCGGTTGCCAAACCTTTGCTAGAGGTATTGGCCGGTATACCAACCATCGTTTACGGCTTATTTGCGCTGCTCACTGTTGGCCCCATGTTGGTGAAACTGTTCGGCAAGGGTGATCAGGGGCTTTTGGGCTTGGATTGGATGGGCGGGACTACGTCGGTGCTGACCGCCGGCCTGGTTATGGGGCTCATGCTTATTCCTTTTGTTTCATCCCTGTCGGACGACATAATAAACGCAGTCCCGCAGTCATTGCGCGACGGTTCCTTGGGCCTGGGGGCGACCAAATCAGAAACCGTTCGAAACGTGGTGCTTCCGGCCGCATTGCCCGGCATTGTTGGGGCCATTTTGCTTGCGACATCACGCGCTGTTGGAGAAACTATGATTGTGGTTATGGGGGCAGGGGCGATTGCAAAGTTCTCAGTTAACCCATTGGATTCTATGACAACTATCACCACACGGATCGTCAGCCAATTGACAGGAGATACCGATTTTTCCAGCCCGGAAACACTGGTTGCCTTTGCCTTGGGCCTATCACTTTTTGTGCTGACGCTTGGGCTCAACATTCTGGCACTGTACATCGTGCGGACCTACCGAGAGCAGTATGACTGATGAGCATAATGGATAAAAACACCCGCAACGGCTCGCTATTTAATCGGACGCCAGGCCTACGCAGACGTAGCGCCGCCGAACGTCGCTTCAAATTGTATGGGGTCGCCGCTATTGCGGGTAGTCTTCTAATTTTGATGGTCTTGGTTGTAACAATCGTCAGCAAAGGGGCAGGGGCGTTCCAGCAGACCTTTATCACCCTTCAGGTGGAGCTTCTGGAGGAGAAACTCGACAAGACCGGTACTCGGAACCTGGAAAACATCAAGAAGGTTTCGACCTTTGGCTATGTACCGTTGATCAAGGCTGCCGTGAGCTCCATGGTCGATGAGCATGAACTTGAGAGCAGCTTGAACGCCAAGCTGCTGGTTGGTTTGCTGTCCAAAGGAGCCGCAGCGCAACTTCGGGAATACGTTATTTCCACACCTGAAAGCATTGGCAATACGGTAGAATTCCGTTTTCTGACTTCTAGTCGAGTTGATGGATATCTCAAAGGGCGAGTGCATCGAAACAATATTGCAAATGACAAGAGTATTTCACCTGAGCAGCTGGACCTTGTAGATGCTTTTGTTGCTGCAGGTGTGATCGAGAAGACATTCAATATCGATTTCATAACCGGCGCTGATGCCTCTGACCAGCGACCAGAAGCAGCTGGTATAGGAGTTGCGATGCTTGGCTCGCTTTCGATGATGTTTGTTGTATTGGCGCTGGCGCTACCAATTGGCGTAGGGGCCTCGATTTATCTTGAAGAGTTCGCGCCAAAGAACTGGATTACAGACATTATCGAAGTCAACATCGCCAATCTAGCAGCGGTGCCATCAATTGTGTTTGGTATCCTGGGACTTGCAGTGTTTATCAACTATATGCATCTGCCGATGTCCGCTCCATTGGTGGGTGGCTTGGTCTTAACATTAATGACGCTACCAACCATCATCATATCCACACGTGCAGCGCTCAGTGCGGTTCCTCCAAGCGTTCGCGACGCTGCATTGGGATTGGGTGCCTCGCGCATGCAGGGAGTGTTTCACCACGTCTTGCCCTTGGCTGCACCCGGGATCCTGACCGGAACGATTATCGGGCTAGCACAGGCTTTGGGCGAAACTGCGCCGCTTTTATTGATCGGCATGGTTGGCTTTGTCGCCTCAAACGCTCCCGACGGTATAGCTTCGGGGCTTTTGTCCCCAAATTCGGCGATGCCGGCCCAGATCTATGAATGGGCCAAGCGCGCAGACCCAGCATTCTACGAAAGAGCATGGGGTGGAATTATTCTGCTGCTGATCTTTCTAGTCACTATGAATACGGTTGCGGTGATCTTGCGCCGACGCTTTGAACGCCGCTGGTAGAAAGGTTTATCAGATGAACGACATGACGCTTACAGCGCATAATGTGGATACGACGAACATCAAAATGCAGGCCCGCAATGTACAGGTTCATTATGGCGAAACACAAGCCATCAAGGATGTAGATGTTGAGATCGCAGACAAAACGGTAACTGCGTTTATCGGGCCGTCTGGTTGCGGAAAATCCACCTTTCTGCGTTGTTTGAACCGGATGAATGACACGATTCAAACCTGTAAAATTAATGGAGAAATCCTATTGGATGGTGAGGATATTTACGACAAGCGGGTTGATCCGGTTCAGCTGCGTGCCAAGGTGGGAATGGTGTTTCAAAAACCTAATCCCTTTCCAAAATCGATCTACGATAATGTCGCTTATGGTCCGAAAATTCACGGGTTATTCAATACAAAGGCGGAGCTCGATGTGATCGTTGAAAAAGCACTGCGCCGGGCTGCCATTTGGGACGAAGTAAAAGACCGGCTAAAATCGCCGGGCACTGGATTGTCAGGCGGGCAGCAACAACGTTTATGTATCGCGCGCGCTATCGCTACTGAACCTGAAGTGCTGTTGATGGACGAACCTTGTTCTGCATTGGACCCAATCGCAACTGCACAAGTCGAAGAGCTTATTGATGATTTGCGCAAGCGGTATTCGGTCGTGATTGTGACACACTCCATGCAACAAGCCGCACGGGTGAGCCAGAAAACTGCTTTCTTTCACCTTGGAAACCTAGTCGAGTTCGGTGAAACAGGTCAGATTTTCACAAACCCAAATGATCCACGCACCGAAAGCTACATTACTGGCCGTATTGGCTGACCCGAGGAAAAAACATGGAAGAGCACCATATAGCATCCGCATTTGACCGGGATCTGGAAACCATCCAGGCACGGATCATGAAAATGGGTGGCCTGGTTGAGGCCGCTATTATCCAGGCAGCCCAGGCTTTGGAAACCAGTGATGAAGAACTTGCATTGCGTGTTCGATCCAGTGATCGAGCCATTGATCAACTGGAGGAGCATATCAACGAAGACGCCGCCCGTTTGATTGCTTTACGATCACCTGCAGCCGGGGATCTACGCCTGGTTCTCTCGGTGATGAAAATTTCGGGAAATCTGGAACGTATTGGTGATTATGCTAAGAATATGGCCAAGCGTACCGTTGTTCTCGCACAGGGGCCAACTGTACAGGATAGTACATCTGCGCTTCGCCGTATGGCCCAGGAGGTTGAGCGCATGTTAAAAGACGCGCTTGATGCCTATATTCAGCGAGATGCTGAATTGGCCGCTGATGTGATTGTTCGGGATCGCGACATCGATCAGATGTACAATGCCCTGTTCCGAGAGCTTTTGACGTTCATGATGGAAGACCCAAGAAACATAACCCCATGCATGCATTTACACTTTATCGCCAAGAATACTGAGCGTATGGGCGATCATGTAACTGCAATTGCAGAGCAGGTGATCTATTTGGTCACTGGTGAGCGGCCAGATGACAACCGCATCAAGGCCGATACAACTTCCACCAGCGTTTTGGAGCTTTAAGTATGTCCATTGATCAGCCAACTGTACTGGTTGTCGAAGACGAAATGGCGCAGCGAGAAGTCCTAGCCTACAATCTCGAGGCCGAAGGATTGCGTGTTGTAAAGGCCGAGGATGGCGAAGACGCGCTGGTCGTGGTGGAAGAGGAGCAACCTGACCTCATCGTTTTGGACTGGATGATGCCAAACGTTAGCGGAATTGAGGTTTGCAGACGCTTGAAGATGCGGCCAGAAACCCGTGATATTCCAATAATTATGCTGTCTGCTCGCACTGAAGAGATCGACAAAATCCGAGGTTTGGAAACTGGGGCAGACGACTATGTAGAAAAGCCGTATTCCGTTGCTGAACTGATGGCGCGTGTGCGAAGTCAATTGCGGCGGGTCAGGCCGTCGACTGCAGGCATTAAGCTAGAGTATGACGATATCGTTCTGGATACTGACACCCATAGGGTTAGCCGCGCAAATAAACAGCTGAAGCTTGGGCCGACCGAATTCCGGCTCCTGTCCGCATTTATGGAAAAGCCAGGGCGTGTTTGGAGTCGTGAACAACTTTTGGATAGGGTTTGGGGGCGTGATATTTACGTCGACACGCGGACCGTCGATGTTCACATTGGTCGGCTGAGAAAAGCGCTGTGTCTACACGGTGGTGCCGATCCATTGCGTACCGTACGCGGGGCAGGGTATGCATTAGGTTAATACCGTAATGTTTTGAAATGGAATATGTTTTAGCGCGGAAGGAGGTTTTCTGGCTCTGTATGCTCTTCAAGCCATTCGCGAAACTTCTCAAGCGCTTTGTGGTGGTTTTTTGATTCGGGCCAGATCAGGTAATAGGAACCAGTGGTTTCTACCGGGACATCATTCAAAGCAATCAGGCGTCCGGTCGCCAGGTCTTGTTCTACCAAGTAGTCTGGCAAGAGCGCTACGCCGAGACCGTGGAGCGCTGCCTGAGTCATGGTTGCGAATTGGTCATACATCGTACCTGTTAAGGTGCGCTCAATTCGAACTCCTTGACCCTCAAACCAGTTTTTCCACGCTTGTGGGCGAGTTTGAATGTGCAACAATGGAAGCTCAAGAATTTCCTCTGGCCTTTTCACGCTAAAGCTTGCCAGCAACTCTGGCGAACAAACCGGTATTACCTGCTCGTTCTTTAACAACAGAGATCGTGTGCTTGGCCAGTCGGCAGTTCCAAAATGCAACGCTGCATCAAAGGGTTCACTGGTAAAGTTAAAGGCCTGTAAGCGGGTCGCCATATTTATTGTGACTTCGGGGTGCTTTCTAGAAAACTCAGGCAATCGTGGCATAAGCCAACGCATGCCAAATGTTGGCAGAATGGCCAAGCTTAGCGTACCTATCATAGGTGCAGTTTGAAGGCGTAGGGTTGACTGAGCAATTTGACCCAGAGCTTGCCGAATTTCTGCACAATACTCCTGTGCGTCCGACGTTAAAGAAAGTCGTTTTTTATCTCTAAGAATTAAGTCCGTGCCAAGTTGTCGTTCTAAAGCTTGCAGTTGACGACTAACGGCACTTTGGGTCAAGGAAAGCTCATCAGCAACTGCTGAAGCGGAACCCAAGCGATCTAGCGCCTCGAGCGCGCGAAGAGATGAGATTGAGGGAAGAAAACGTCGCGGTGTCAACATGTATGTATTTTACTCATGGATTGATGTGAAAGTCTCGCTGTTTTTTGACTAGTGTCGGGGTTAAAGTCTGGACAGAGAGTTACGTTCAAGGACAAAGCCGATGACTGATACTAAACCCACACTTCGCGCGAAAGATAAGCCTGATCTGGGAAGTTTTGATTGGGCAGATCCACTGCGCCTGGAAAATCAACTGAGCGAAGACGAGCGGATGATCATGGCCTCGGCAAAGTCCTATGCTCAAGAGAAGCTGCAGCCTCGCGTTAAAAGTGCATATGCCAATGAAGAATGCGATCCCGCAATTTTTCGGGAAATGGGCGAAATGGGGCTTTTGGGAACAACGATCCCCGAAGAGTACGGCGGGCTGGGTAGCGGTTATGTGACCTATGGGCTGGTCGCGCGCGAAGTGGAGCGAGTCGATTCTGGCTATCGGTCGATGATGTCGGTACAAAGCTCTTTGGTCATGTACCCGATTTACGCCTATGGCAGCGAGGAGCAGCGCCAGAAGTATCTGCCCAAATTGTCTTCGGGCGAGTTCATCGGCTGCTTTGGTTTGACCGAACCTGACGCAGGTTCAGATCCCGCAGGCATGAAAACCCGGGCCGAGCGAACTGCCACCGGATACAAGCTTACGGGATCCAAGATGTGGATTTCCAATTCACCCATTGCTGACGTTTTTGTCGTTTGGGCAAAATCAGAAGAACACGGCGGCAAGATCCGAGGGTTCATTCTGGAAAAAGGCATGAAAGGTCTGAGCGCTCCCAAGATAGAAAACAAGATGTCTTTGAGGGCGTCCATTACTGGTGAAATCGTCATGGACGGCGTCGAAGTTGGCGAAGACGCCTTGCTTCCGAACGTTGAGGGACTAAAGGGACCGTTTGGCTGTTTGAACCGAGCTCGCTATGGCATCAGCTGGGGCGCGATGGGGGCCGCCGAAGCCTGCTGGCACGCTGCGCGCCAATACGGCCTGGACCGTCATCAGTTTAATCGTCCTCTGGCGCAGACACAGCTGTTCCAACTAAAGCTCGCCAACATGCAAACTGAGATTACGCTGGGGCTTCAAGCTTCGTTGCAAGTTGGACGTCTAATGGATGAAGCCAATGCCGCGCCCGAGATGATTTCAATCGTCAAACGTAACAACTGTGGCAAGGCACTTGAGATTGCGCGCCATGCACGTGACATGCACGGCGGTAACGGAATTTCGTTGGAATTTGGCGTCATCCGTCACATGATGAACCTTGAAACGGTGAACACCTATGAGGGAACACATGACGTTCACGCACTAATTCTGGGGCGTGCACAGACTGGATTGCAGGCCTTTTTCTAAGGCAGTTTTTCTCTCTAAAGCCGTTTTCTTTCTGAAATAGGGCCGTTTCATATCAGCTAAGTGCTGCATATTCGCAAGATCACTTTGTGAATATGCAGCGTCTAGCGGTCTCAGTTTTGCAAGATGGGCGGCAAATTTCACCATCTGCTCTGTACTTTTGCCAGCTACTGCATTTTTCAGTGATTGGAATGCATATTCTGTTCGTCTAGCTGTTTCAGAATTCTGTTCATCTAATAGCTTTGAATTTGCACAATAGAACTGCGTGTTCGGCCACTTCGTCTGCGAGAACGTAGGCATCCACCAACGGTGTACAGCGCAAATTTGGTTGGGTGCTCTCGGCAGGAGATCGTTTCTTAGATCCGTGTTTTGAAATTGGAACGCTTTGGGAGGTGGCGTGTACAAGCGCAGTGCGCGGAATCTTATAATCGGTATTATGTAAAATACAGGCTTAGTTGACTGCGTATTACATCTGGGTGTTGAAATCCACAAATCTACGGCTTCAAAGGTCGCATCAATCCTTCCTGTGCAACACTCGCCACAAGCTGTCCGTCTTGGGTGTAAATAGCGCCTCGGTTAAATCCACGGCCACTGCCAGCAAACGGAGAATCCATTGTGTACAAGTGCCAGTTTTCAAAATTTACTGGAGCATGGAACCACATCGAATGATCTAAGCTGGCGGTCATGGCCTTCTCCTTATACCAGGTCAAACCATGTGGTCGAAGCGCCGAACCTAGCAATCCAAAATCTGATGCATAGGCCATCAATATGTGCTGCAATTGCGGACCTGCGCCTTTGGCGGCTTTCATCCTAATCCACATTTGATTTTCATCACTTGTTCCCACAGGTTCCAATGGGTCTCTTGGCTCAACTTCTCGAATCTCAAATGGGCGCTCGCGGATGAAGTCTGCTTTCAAATTTTCTGCAATACGATGCACGTTTGCTTTGTGATGAGCGGCACGCGACATTAGGTTGTCGGGACCTGGTACTTCTGGGATGGAATGCTGGTGAGACCAGCCCTCCTCATTGATGTGAAATGACGCGGCAAGGTTTAGAATCTGCTTACCGTTCTGCATGGCAACAACGCGACGGGTTGTAAAACTGCCACCATCCCGCGACGGGTCTACATTATAGATTACTGGTCTTGAGGGATCACCCGGCCGAATGAAATACGCATGTAAGGAGTGGCACAAACGGTCTGGTACAGTCGCATATGCGGCTGTCAGGGCCTGCGCAATGACTTGGCCACCATAGATCCGGGTTGGAGTTTCACCACCTGATCCGATGCCGCGGTATAGGTTTCTGTCCAGTGTTTCGAGATCAAGCAAGTTTAGCAAAGTCGCTGCTGCATCAGACATTTAAAACGCCTTGTTATTGTAGTTTCAGTATCGTGCAAACGCACAAACTATGGTGACACGAGCATTTACATGATTAAAGGTCCAAAACGGATTTTTGTACCAATGCCTTTAACTCTGCGCGTGCTGGGTACGAACTAGACGGCGACAGTTGCGTGAAAAACACCACGCTAAAATGGTTCTTACGATCAATCCAAAAAAACGTAGATGCCATGCCACCCCAGCTAAAATCTCCAACAGATCCCGCTACTTGCGCGCGTTTTGGATCCAATAGAACTGCTCCGCCGATGCCAAATCCCATGCCCTCCATGGGTTGCTCGGCAAAGCTAGTTGGTCCCATTGATGCAATGTCGCCGTCCAACTGGTTGGTCATCATGAAATCTATGGTTTCTGGCTTTAGGATGGTCTGGTTGTTAAACGTGCCACCAAGCCGGAGCATTTCACAAAACTTCATGTAGTCATCTATGGTTCCGACCAATCCACCTCCACCTGACATCATGTTGGTGTCACGAAATGGCGACGTCCTAAATTCGTCAACTAGGCGTAAAGTATCGTCAGTTGCCGTAGCTGGGCCCAGGGACGTCACTGGGCCATCTAGCGGGCTGTATAAGGAGGCAAACCGATTTCCCGAGCAAGAAGATACGCGAAATCCTGTTTCCGTCATTCCTAATGGTTCGAAGATTTCTGTAGTAAAGAAGTCAGCAAGACATTGCTGTGTCGCAACTTCGATAACGCGGCCTAAGATATCTATTCCAATAGAGTATTCCCAACGTTTTCCTGGTTCGAACGCCAATGGATAGCTTGCTGAATGGGTTGCAAGATCCGACAGGTTTGTGATACCTGGCCCAAATGTCAAATCTTCCTGTGCCATGGCTGAGGGTAATACGCCGGTATTAAAGGGATAGCTGAACCCGCCTGTATGGGTTAGCAGCTGCCGCACTGTTGGTGGATCCGATTGCGTCGTATTTTTGATCGAGACTGCACCTGGTACGAGAGTTCTCACCTGAGAAAATTCAGGAATAAAGTTCGAAACAGGCGCATCGAGACTAATTAGTCCGCGTTCAACCAGGATCATGATTGCAGCAGATGTGATTGGTTTGGTCATCGAATACAGCCGAACCACGGTATCTCGAGTATACGGTAGGTTCGCTTCGATGTTTCGCAGACCAACGGCTGTAAAGAGAAGCTCTCGCCCACTTTGTTTTATCAGGATGGAGCTTCCAGGTAATTTTCTTGTTATTACATAATTATGCTGCCATTTCTTAATGCTGCTTACATGCTTCAATTTCATCATGTTGTAACCTCCCCTGCCTTCAGGTCACTTTGAAAGTGACTTCAACCCGTTTTTAGCAAATAAGGGAACATAACCACCAAGCCGCAGTGCATGTTCGGGATTGGAAGCATTGCCATCAATTGCCCTTTTCATCACGCCCTGAAGGATACTGGCCATCCGGAAAAAGCTAAATGCAAGATAGAACCCAAAGTTATCTATTCCCGGTAGCCCTCGGCGGCGGCAGTAGCTGTCGATAAAATCCTGATCTGAAGGCAGCCCAAGCGCCTGTCGATCAACCCCAGACAGCCCCCTGCCCTCAAGTCCTGGCGGCATCTGCCATTGCATTATGACGCCAGCTAGATCGGCATATGGGTGGCCTATGGTTGACAGCTCCCAGTCAAGCACCGCCAGGCAACGCGGATGGGAGGTATCAAAAATCAAGTTGTCTATTCTAAAGTCGCCATGAACGAGCCCGCTTTGTCCATCATCAGCTGGCAATGAGGATTGCAACGCGCTAATCAGTTCATCCATTTCTGCATAGGTCTGTGTTTCACTGGCCCGATATTGTTTGGTCCAACGCTTTAGCTGTCGTTCGAAGTAGTTTCCGGCGGCGCCAAAATCACTGAGCCCAGCTGCGTCCACATCAACACTATGTAGCGCCGCTAGAACTTTACCCATCTCATCAAATACGGATGACCGGTCCTCGTTGGTTAATCCTTTTAGCGTGGGTTCAACATAGTTTTTCCCGGGGAGATGCTCCATGACATAAAAGGGAGATCCTATGATGTCGGTGTCATCACAAAACAAATACATCTTAGGAACTGGCACCTGGGAGTCCTCTAGCGCTCGTTGAACACGGAACTCCCTGTCGACAGCATGAGCCGACTTTAACAATACTCCGGGTGGTTTGCGGCGCAGAACATAGTTCTTTACTTGCGACTTAATCAGGAAAGTTGGATTGGACTGGCCTGTTTCAAACTTTGTTGCACTGATGAGGCCGCTGAACTCATTCAGGTGAGTTCTAAGATACAAATCTACCGCAGCCAGATCCAAAGTTTTTTCGTCCCCACTCATGCCCAGCTCCTCGGCTTGAAGTTTTATTGAAGAATATGCTGCCAATTTACTTTGTAAAGTTACAAGCAAAACGGACAGGTGCAGGCAAGTTTATTGAGCAATAACGACTGCATGGGTGGCATTGGTTTCTATATCTCAGAGCAATTCAAATGTTGAAAACCAAGATGCCTAATTTCTCTGTAGTGTCGCGGTTCACAGTGACCAAACGGGTTCTGCATAGAATCGAATTTTCCCATGGTGCAGATTCTAAAACGTTGTGCATGCAATTCGTATTTTGCTTTGCAATTTGGCCATAAGATTCAATTCAGGTTTGTAGTCCAGTGTTATTTCACAACTTCCCTTTCGTCTTGGTGCGTGGGCTGTCATAGTGCTTTCAAAAGAAAACTAGGGAACCATCCGAAATGCGCAGTATTCTGGTTTTAAACGGGCCAAACCTTAACCTTCTGGGCACTCGGCAACCCGAGGTATATGGTGCTGAAACTCTTGAAATGATAGAGAATAAATGCACATGCTATGCTAAGTCGCGAGGGATCGAAGTGGCCTTTCATCAATCCAACCATGAAGGTTCGATGATTGATGCAATTCATGCTGCCAAGGGAACCCATCAGGGAATAGTTCTGAATGCAGGCGCTTACACGCATACTTCGATTGCTTTGATGGACGCCCTGGCTTCGGTTGAGCTTCCATGTGTGGAGGTTCATCTGTCCAACATCCATGCACGTGAAGAATTCCGAAAAACATCGTATATTTCTAAAGTCGCTGTTGGCGTTATTTGCGGGTTTGGAGCCAAGAGCTACCTACTTGCAATTGATGCATTAAGTGCTCATCTGGACGAGCGCGAGCAGACATGAAGCTGACGGAATACCTGCATTTTGTGGCGAGTTCTCGCAGCTTGGAGGAGTTGTGGGTTGGGCATGTCGATCAGATGGCCCAATACGGTCTTGAGCGCCTGATTTATGGGTATACCCGATATAAAACTGAAACGTCTTTAGGCGATCCAGATGATTTTGTTATTCTTTCAAACCACTGCAGCGAATACCTAAATGGTTTTATGCATACTGGGCTCTATTTTCATGCCCCTATGACGCAATGGGCTCTGCAAAATGAGGGGGCGTGCAGCTGGCGCCAGGTCCAAGAGATGATGGCCAATCAGCAGCTGAGTGATGAAGGTAAGAAAGTCATCGACTTTAATGTCCGTATGGGGATGACCGCCGGATACACAATTAGCTTTCATTCGATCTCTAATCGTTTCAAAGGCGCCATATCGCTTGCCGGACGTCGAGGCTGCAGCCAGTACGAGTTGGATGAAATGTGGTCTGAACATGGGGATGACATTGTTCTCATTAACAACATCACTCACTTGAAAATCCTCTCCCTGCCCTATTCACCGCCGAACCGTGGCCTAACCAAGCGACAGCGTGAGGCTTTGCAATGGGTTGGTGACGGCAAGACCACTCAGGACATAGCAATCCTGATGGGCCTTACGGCTGCCACTGTTGAGAAACACCTACGTTTGGCCCGTGATGCACTGTGTGTCGAAACCACTGCACAGGCAGTGTTGAAGGCCGCACTTCAGAACCAGATGTTTGTCATGGAGGCCTGAAATCACAGGATATTCATGACTTCAAATTATTTTAGCGCAACGCTGATTTTGCGCGGAATGAAAAGGTAAGGTATTCAATACTACCACGTAAACGTGTTTGAACGCATTCTATGGTTGTTCCGTGAGTGGTGGCTTTGGCCAAAGGGACATTCGGGAGAAAGCGGTTTTATTTAGTTCTAGCTCAACCTGATTTTTTTGAACCGGTGCGTATAGTCAGCACCGGTTCGAAAGCCTAAGAAGGGATCCTTCCATCCCCATCTAGAGGGACTCCTTTCAAAAGGAAAACGGAGCTGCGAAAATGCGGCTCCGTTTTTTTTGTTTGAGCAGATATCCCCGCCAAAATGAAAAGACCCGCTCCAGATAGGAACGGGTCAAAGTCATAACAACGCATTACAAAAAGCGTATTAGCCTTGGGAAACCTTCGCAACCTCAGCTGCAAAATCTTCTTTGACAACTTCGATGCCTTCGCCGACTTCCAGACGAACAAAGCCTGTGATTGTCGCGCCAGCTTCTTTCGCAGCCGCTTCAACAGTCAGGTCAGGGTTCACAACAAAAGCCTGGTTCAGCAATGTCGATTCACCGATGAATTTCTTCATCCGACCGATGATCATCTTTTCGATCACGGCTTCTGGCTTGCCAGATTCACGTGCGATGTCCATCTGAACTTGCTTTTCTTTTTCAACAACAGAAGCATCAAGATCAGCTTCGCTCAGTGCGGCTGGGTTAACAGCGGCAATGTGCATCGCAATCTGTTTGCCCAGAGCATCGTCGCCGCCGTTCAGCGCAACCAGAACTCCGATTTTACCCATGCCAGGTACAACCGAGTTGTGGACATAAGAAACGACAGTTTCGCCTTCCAGAGCAGACATGCGGCGAACCGACATGTTCTCACCAACGGTTGCAACTTTAGCTGTTACAACTTCTGCAACAGTCCGGCCGCCCATATCAGCTGATTTCAGCGCTTCAACATCGTTTACACCCAATGCAACCTTGGCAATACCGCCAACCATTTCCTGGAATTCGGCGTTCTTACCAACAAAGTCGGTTTCCGAGTTCACTTCAACGGCAACGCCCTTGCCACCGTCAACCTTGACTGCAACCAGACCTTCGGCAGCTGTACGGCCGGATTTCTTGGCAGCTTTGGCCAGGCCCTTGGTGCGCAGCCAATCAACGGCGGCTTCCATGTCGCCATTGTTTTCTGTCAGCGCCTTCTTGGCGTCCATCATGCCTGCGCCGGTCGAGTCGCGCAGTTCTTTCACGAGTGCTGCTGTGATTGCCATCTTTTGGCTCTCCTCAAATCAAAACGGATTTGGGGCAGGTCATACCCTGCCCCATGTGTAAAACCTGTGACAGGCAGATTAAGCTTCGGCGCCTTCAGCCGGAACTTCTTCTGTCAGGCCTTCTTCGAACTCGCCCAGGTCAACGCCAGCGGCGCCCAGCTGAGTCGACATGCCTTCCAGAGCAGCGCGAGCTGCCAGGTCACAGTACAGCGAGATTGCGCGCGATGCGTCATCGTTGCCTGGGATGATGTAGTCTACGCCATCAGGCGAGCAGTTGGTGTCGACGATTGCAACAACTGGGATGCCCAGTTTGTTGGCTTCGGCGATGGCCAGTGCTTCTTTTTTAACATCGATCACGAACAGCAGATCAGGCACACCGCCCATCTCGCTGATGCCGCCCAAAGAAGCTTGCAGCTTGGACTGGTCACGTTCCATGCCCAGACGCTCTTTTTTGGTCAGGCCTTCGGCGCCAACAGCCATCTTCTCGTCGATGTCTTTTAGACGTTTGATCGACTGGGAAACAGTTTTCCAGTTGGTCAATGTACCGCCCAACCAGCGGTGGTTCATGAAATACTGAGCAGATTTCTCAGCAGCTTCGGCGATTGGGGTCGATGCCTGACGCTTGGTGCCAACGAACAGAACGCGGCCGCCCTTGGCTACGGTGTCGTGGATCGCCTGCAGAGCCTGGTCCAGCATTGGAACAGTCTGTGTCAGATCCATGATATGGATGCCGTTGCGTGCGCCGTAGATGTACGGACCCATGCGAGGGTTCCAGCGCTGTGTCTGGTGACCAAAGTGAACACCAGCTTCGAGCAGCTGACGCAGAGTGAACTCAGGAAGAGCCATATTCGTATTACCTTTCCGGTTTTATCCTCGGCGGGGGTTTTAGAGCGGATGCTCCAACCGGCGGTCCATCAGGGATTTCTCCCCTGATCTGACCAAACCCCGCCTGCGGGTTTGAATGTCGCGCGTATAAGTCAGGATTGCAGACGGTGCAAGAGCAAAAGACACCCCCTTTGCCTTCTCTTAAAGTGAACGATCAACGCGCCAGATCATGACCTTCACGCACCTTTTCCTCGCAATACTTTGCCAGTGTTTTTCGATCCCGGAAGTCGGAAACACGCACCGGAGAGTGGTAGACCAATTCCACACTGCCCTGACGTGTGGCCGCCAGAGTTTTTAGCAAGTGCGGGCCAAAGAGCATGTCGCCCCACCAGCCGTAATAGCGACCTGGCTCACCTCTTGGAGCATGGTATATCACTGAGACAGGTTGCACCCACATGAAATCATGAAGTGACACGTCAAAGAATGCCGCAAACAGTGTTGTTTTAAATGACAAAACACGCAGTCCGTCGGTGGATGTTCCTTCGGGGAAGAACAGTAGCTTATGATCTGCTTTCAGCCGCTTTTGAAACAGTTGAGTTTGCTCTTTAGCCTTCTTGCGGTTTCGCTCAATAAACACGGTTCCAGTTGCGCGAGCTAGCCAGCCAATTACTGGCCACTTCGCGACCTCGGCCTTTGAAACGAAATAGATCCGTTTTCGTGCGTTGAGTGCAAAAATATCGAGCCAAGACGAATGGTTTGCCACCACGGCGCCACGCTGCGTCATCAACTCGCCGGTGCTTTTGAACCCAATCCCCAATACGACAAACGCGTATCGGCAAACAAACTGGGTAATGAACGGAGTTATTGGTCGTCGCATTCCAAAGATCGGGCGTTCAAGCAGTCGCACAATGAGCAGCAGCAACAGGCCCCCAAACACTAAACACGCCAGTGCTATACCCCGAAAAAGCGCCAACACCACCCCAGGTGCAGTGTACCTTATTGGGTCTGGAGCGTCTTCACTTTGCCAGCTGGTCGTCATTTCTGCATTCGTCCATTTGAGTAAATTCGGCGCTGACTTGCATTTAACTTTGCCGCGTCCAGAACCAGGCAAACATCAGTCGTGTTGAAGTCGTGATCAATATAGGCACCGTCCCCCACAACTCCACCCAACCGAAGATAGGCTTTAATCAGGGATGGCATTTCTAGCATTGCTTGACGCCGATCCAACAGGTCCTTTGGGACGAGATCCATGGACTGGTAGTTCTTAGCCCTCACTCGGATTTCTGCTGGAGCGAGATGATTGTTGAACAGCATCGACAACGAGTTTGCGAGCTTCTGAACTTCAGTTCCATGAAAACTTGCAACACCAAACAGTATTTCAACCTCGTGGACCTCTACATAGTCCGCTAGCCCACTCCACAAATGGAACATTGCGGTGCCGCCACGGTAGTCGGGATGAAGACACGAACGCCCTAGTTCCAGAAGCTTTCGCCCGCTGTTTCTCAGTGCCGTGAGGTCGTATTCGGATTCAGTATAGAAACTTCCGGCTTTTTGGGCCTGATCTTCACGAAGCAACCGATATACCCCAACCACTTTTTCAGAAGAGGTGTCGATAATAAGCATATGATCGCAGAACTCATCGAGCTGATCGCGCTCAAGTTGCGCTTCATGATCAATGAGATCCCCTGCCCCACCAAGCTCTTTTACAAAAACTTGATAGCGAAGAGCCTGTGCTGCACGCAATTCTTCGCCTGTTTCCGAAATCTTGACCGTAAATTGAGAGGAGTTGTCTTGCATCGTTGAAAAATGTCACTTTTCGGGGTTGCGTGCTAGTGTGCTGTTTTGCGATGAACGCGCCAATATTTAAGAAAAATCAACGTAAACCGTTAACCCTTCATCAACCGTTTTCAAAGATCAAAGACGGGGACCAAGGCGATACGGGATCCATCGATCACCAATTTGCCATGATCGCGGAAATTGACGGTGATTTTGCCACCAACGTTGGATTGAACTTGTCCCAGCCCCCATTCGGGATGGTCTGGGTGCCGGACAAACATTCCCGGCGCAAGAATTGCATTGAGGTCACTCATGAAGGACTGGCCCAATTCGGAGGAAAGACATGGGTGTAGATAACGTCAATTTGGCGGCTTTGATAGGGTCTCGGATCTGTCATGACTTAATCAGTCCGATAGGCGCAATCAACAATGGACTGGAGTTGCTTGGAATGTCCGGCGACTTGGGTGGGCCTGAGCTTGAATTGATTTCAGACAGTGTTGGCAACGCAAACGCTCGCATTCGTTTCTTTCGTGTTGCCTATGGCAGCGCAGGCGACCAGCAACTGAGCCGAGCCGAGACCGTTTCTGTCCTTGATGACATGAGCAAGGGTGGGCGCCATCAATTTCAATGGACCCCGCTAGACCCCTGCAACCGGCGCGAAGTTCGCCTTGCGTTTTTGGCTTTGCAATGCATGGAAACCGCCATGCCGTTTGGCGGAACAGTCAAGGTTTTTTGCACCGACGGCAGCTGGACAGTTATTGGCGAAGCAACCAAGCTCAAGATAGATGATGATCTTTGGGCTCGGGTCAGCGGGGGCCATTCTACGGCTACGATCACACCAGCATTGGTACAATTTGCGTTGCTGCCAGAGTCTGCCAAGGCAATGGGCCGCACCGTGCGTGTTGAGCAAAGCTTAGACAAGATCACGATCAGCTTTTAATCTGACCAAATGATATAAGGCGCCAGAACACTGTTCCGGCGCCTTTTCTTTAGCTCCGAACGGTCCCGTTGCCTCGGACCAAGTATTTGAAACTGGTTAGCTGGGCGGCGCCAACCGGGCCGCGGGCATGCATTTTGCCAGTGGCAATTCCAATCTCAGCCCCCATCCCAAATTCACCACCATCGGCAAACTGCGTTGATGCATTGTGCATTAAAATGGCACTGTCCAGCTCTGCAAAGAACTGCTGAGCCGCGGCCTGATCTTCAGTGATAATGCAGTCAGTATGTTGTGAGTGGTATTGGCGGATATGAGAAACAGCCTCATCAATACTGTCAACTTGCTTAGCCGCAATGATCATGTCCAGAAATTCACGGCCCCAATCATCCTTGGTTGCTGTCTTCATGCCCTCAGGCCCTGCAAGCCCCGGTTCCGCAAGAATTTCCACGCCGGCTGTAGCAAGGGCAGATAAGATATCTTTGCCTACGGTGTCAGCAATGTCTTTGTGGATCAAAAGGCATTCAGCAGCACCACAGATACCAGTGCGTCGGGTCTTTGCATTCAGCACCACATCCAGCGCTTTTTGCGCATCGGCATCCTTGTCGATATAGATGTGCACAATGCCTTCGAGATGCGCAAACACTGGCACCCTAGCTTCACGCTGTACAAGTCCAACCAGTCCCTTACCGCCACGCGGTACAATCACGTCCACAAATTCGGTCATTGTCAGCAGCTGCTTGACGGCGTCACGGTCGCGGGTGGGAACCAGTTGAATACTATCCGCAGGCAAACCGGCAGATTTGAGCCCTTCGACAAGGCAATTGTGGATGGCCTGGCTTGAATGGAAACTCTCGGAACCGCCGCGCAAAATGACCGCATTTCCAGATTTCAGACACAACGCGCCGGCATCTGCGGTGACGTTTGGCCGACTTTCGTAGATTACGCCGATTACGCCTAGCGGAGTGCATACGCGTTGTATGTTCAGACCCGATGGCTGGTCCCAGTCTTCCAGAACCTGACCTACAGGGTCATCCTGCAAAGCCACGGCGCTTAGCCCATCAACAATGCCTTGGATGCGGGTTTCATCCAGCATCAACCGGTCCATCATCGCATCAGACAGGCCCTTATTTCGACCAAAATCGAGGTCTAGGGCGTTGGCTTCTATAATTTCCGAACGTCGAGCCCAAACTGCCTGAGCGGCAGCAATAAGAGCATCCTGTTTGCTCTTGGATGGCGCAGTGGACAGCTGTTGTGATGCGGCTTTTGCGCGAGCACCAATATCTGCCATCAATGCGGGAATGTTATTCGTATCTTTCATGTGTCTCAAACCTTTGCCGGTCACTGCGCCAAGTCTTTCGTGAAGTTGGCGCGTGTTTATTAGCAAGAAAAAGGATCAGAGCGCCATATCGTCGCGATGAATTAGAGCTGCGCGACCAGGGTATCCCAGCGTTGCCTCAATTTCATGCGATTGACGTCCCAAAATTGCACGTGCTTCCGCCGCCGTATAGCGGCTAAGCCCCTGCCCCAATTTGTGGCCATCCGGGCTAACAATGGCCAGCGGGTCACCGCGGCCAAAATTGCCCTCCACATGTGTGACACCGGCCGGCAGCAAGCTTTTTCCAGACCGAAGGGCCTTTGCGGCGCCGACATCAACAACAACCTCCCCACGCGACTTCATTGCGGCAATCCATCGTTTACGTGCCGCCTGAGGATCAGTTTGTGCCGTAAACCAGGTGCAGGATGACCCGTTTTCAAGGCTTTTCAAAGGGTTCATAGTGGAACCTTCAGTGATTGCCATCGCACAACCAGCCGCGGTTGCGACCTTGGCAGCCAGAAGCTTGGTGATCATTCCACCTTTAGAGAGACCGGACACGCCGTCGCCGGCCATAGCTTCGATCTCGGGGGTGATTTCACTAATGGTCTCATACCGAACGGCATTTGGGTCGAGCGCAGGGTTGGCGTTATAGAACCCGTCAACATCTGACAGCAAAACCAGGCAATCTGCGCCAACGGTAACCGCAACCTGCGAGGCCAGCCGATCGTTGTCGCCGTACCGAATTTCATCCGTAGCGATGGTATCGTTTTCATTGACGATCGGAACCACGCCCATGCCAAGCAGGGTTTCAAGCGTTGCACGGGAATTTAGATAACGGCGTCGATTTTCGCTGTCTTCCAATGTGACCAAAACCTGCGCAGTTTTGATGTCATAAGGGTCCAGCGCCTGTTCATAGGCACGTGCCAAACGGATTTGTCCAACTGCAGCAGCGGCCTGAGATTGCTCAAGCGGAAGCTCGGCCCTGGAAAGTGACAACACCTCGCGCCCAAGCGCGATTGAGCCCGAGGAAACCAGTACAACATCTTTTCCCAGCTCTTTGAGCCAGGCTACATCTTGGGCGAGAGAGTGAAGCCAGTCAGTACGGAGTTCGCCAGTTTCTCGATCTACCAATAAGGCAGAGCCAATTTTGACAACTACACGCTTGGCAGCGCTTACGGTTGCCAAGACGCTGCCTCCTCAGCAGGCCGTTGACGAATGCGATCCTCATCGATCTCTGCGCGCACCGCCCGCAGAACCTCGGGCAGGCCTTCTTTGCTCACCCCTGACATCAAGAAAACTGGTCCCCCAACGGCTGCCTCAAGTTCCTCCAGTGCGGCAGCACGCTCCTCATCGTCCAATGCGTCAATCTTGTTCAAGGCCGTAATTCGGGCTTTAGTGGCAAGCTCACCACCATAGGCTTCCAACTCACCGACAATCGTGTGGTAATCTTCGGCAATGGTTTCAGATGTACCATCCACCAGATGCAGCAAAACCGAGCAACGCTCTACATGGCCTAGAAAACGGTCGCCAATGCCGCGGCCTTCGTGCGCGCCGGCAATCAGGCCAGGAATGTCAGCAATAACAAATTCAGCGTTATCAACGCCTACAACCCCAAGGTTGGGGTGGAGTGTGGTGAACGGGTAGTCCGCAATTTTTGGCCGAGCGTTAGAACTTGCCGCCAGAAATGTTGATTTTCCGGCATTGGGAAGCCCGAGTAGACCAGCATCAGCAATCAGCTTTAGACGCAGCCAAATGGTCCGCTCAACGCCTTCTTGCCCCGGATTGGATCGCCGAGGCGCCTGATTGGTCGCACTCTTAAAATGCAGGTTACCAAAACCACCGTTACCACCTTTGGCAAGTTCAATCCGTTGACCAACCTCGGTCAGGTCCGCAATGACTGTTTCCTGATCTTCATCCAAAATCTCAGTGCCAACAGGTACACGTAAAACGATGCTTTCGCCATCTTTACCAGTACGTTGGCGGCCCATTCCACCTTGACCATTTTTTGCAAAAAAGTGTTGCTGGAAACGGAAATCGATCAGTGTGTTTAGTCCATCGACAACTTCAATCCAGACCGAACCACCCTTGCCGCCATCGCCACCATCCGGGCCGCCATATTCCATGTACTTCTCGCGCCGGAAACTGATGCAGCCATTGCCGCCGCCGCCGGACCGGATGTAGACCTTTGCCAGATCGAGGAATTTCATGACTGCTCCTTCTCGCGCAAGCCTAACAAGGGCTCAGGCGTAATTGTATCAAGGTAATCTGACAGGAGCGTACCTCGCCCCTGCCCTGTTTACCGCTTGCCTTAACGCATCATCAACGGCGCGCCAATCACAGTTTTCGACTATAAGTCCATGTTGGTACGTTGGCATCACGAGAAACCGAATAAGTCTCGGCGTCACCAAGGTATTCAAAGCCGCAATGGATCAAAACCCGCGCTGACGCAGGATTGTCCTGAAAAACAGATGCGAACATCGTAGCATTGCCAAGTGGGTTGGCATCAACAAGAGCCTTCAAGGCCTCGGATGCAAAACCAGCATTCCAAAACGCTGGGGCGATCCAGAACCCAGCTTCTGATTGATTTCGGTCCATTCGCTTTAGCCCGATCACACCTTTTAATTCAGCACCGCCGTCACGGGTTCCATCGATGGCCCAAATGTCTTCGTCGCGCTCGTCTGCAAGAGCACGTTTAACATAGGCCTCGGTCGCCCCGGGTGGCAGTGGATGCGGAATGGAGCTTGTCATCCGCGCAACGCGCTTTTCAGAAGTATAATGTGAAATCAGCCCAACATCCGACGCTTTCAGCGGACGCAGCACAAAACGCTCAGCTTCAATGACCGGTTGTGTAATTATTTGATCCAGGCTCATTCAGATATTCCTCGTTCAATCGGTACTAGTTCAACGGACAACAGCGTCCAAACGCGTCAGGCGAGAGATACGTTTAATCAAGCCTTATGCGACAACAGAAAGAGGGACCGGCTTATCACCGATCCCCCAAATTTTTGTTAACCTTGTGGGTTCGGTTTATTCAGCGGCCTCCGCCACTGGCAGAACCGAAATAAAGGTGCGGCCTTTCAGGCCCTTGTGGAAGGTAACAGCGCCTTCGGATGTAGCAAAGATTGTGTGATCTTTGCCCATGCCTACGCCTTCGCCCGGCCAAAACTTGGTGCCGCGCTGACGAACGATGATGTTACCCGAGATGGCCGATTGGCCACCGTACAGTTTCACGCCAAGGCGGCGACCAGCAGAGTCGCGGCCGTTACGGGAGGAACCACCAGCTTTTTTATGTGCCATTCTGTCTCTCCTTAGCCTTTAGCCAAATCTTTGGCTTGCTCAACCCATTCGGGCTTCACTTTGATTGCATCGATAGCAGCAATATCATCTGCTGACAATGCAGCAACCTGAGCAAAGCTAGTCAGACCAGCTGCTTCCAGTTTCTTGGCGGCGGCAGGGCCTACACCAGTCAACTGTGTCAGATCGTCTGAACCAGCAGCGGCAGCAGCAGGTGCTTTTGCTTTAGCAGCCGGAGCAGCTTTGGCAGCAGCAGGCGCATCGCCCTTACCGGTAGCAACTTTAACACCAGATTTGTCAGCGCCCGAAGCCAGGATCTCAGTGATCTTGACGAGGGTCAGCTTTTGACGGTGACCTTTGGTACGCTTCGAAGAGTGCTTACGACGGCGCTTGACGAAATGGATCAGCTTTTCGCCTTTGATTTGATCGACAACTTCTGCCTGAACAGCAGCGTCTTCAACAAAGGGAGCACCCACAACCGGAGCGTCGCCGCCCAGCATCAGGATGTCGTTGAACTGAATTGTTTCGCCAGCATCTGCAGCCAATTTTTCAACGCGGAGGATATCGCCCGCTTGAACTTTGTACTGCTTGCCGCCAGTCTTGAGGACCGCAAACATGCGTCTTTCCTTTTTCAACCGCGTTCTGTGGTCCCCTTATCGGGCGTTTCGGCCTAAGCCACCTCGAACTGCGCGTCCCTTTAGGGACGGATTACGTAATGAACCCGGCACAGAGATTCCGAGCCGGGATGCGGGCTTATGCGTCAGTCGACATGCTCTGTCAAGCCCATACGCAATCCAATTTCGGCAACAGTTATTGTTAAATATCCTGACCTATCGCAAGCTCAGATAGCCTGGATGCCAAAAGCTCAAATCGGTTCGCAGTAATTTCATACTGTACCGCATTCAACAGCTCATAAACGGTCTGCATTAACGGCTGTTCAAGTGCGTCAACATACTCTGAAAGTTCTCGATCTGAAAACATCTGGTACGTGTAGGCCGACCCAGCCAACGCCGAGGCTTGCATGGCAAGGCGCATATCGCCCTCTTGCTCTTTCAAAAGCGCTTCCAGCCCCTCAGTGTCCAGTTGAAGTTCAATGACACCAGCAGTACTTGCGGCCATCAAAAACCGCAGCTGAATTTGCTGCACGGCTCTGACACCTGTATCGGCTGCGTCAACAGCACTTCCCATCCGCTTTAAAATTGACAACCGTTCCGAACCATCACGAACAAGATTTGAAATTATGCGCCGTCCAGCTTGTTGTATGACGTCATCTTCCTCAACCATATGAGCGGCATTTTCGGCAGAAACCAAACGCTGGCCAAGCTCGCTGGCATAGAACCCAGCAACATGACTTAGGGCTTTTTCCTCGAGCGTTTCCTCTAGGATCTCTAACGCCAGTTCATGCATCACCTCAGTATCAAATACTTGTTGCGATAAACGAACCCAGGCTTCACCAAATTCGCCTGGCTCCACCCCCAGCATGTCAGGAGCACTCCCCGCCGACAGTGCAATGCTGTCCAATGCCACATCAAAACCTGTGACTTTCAGGAACTCTTCAATCTGTTCACGATCTGCGGCCCGCGTCTGCGCCGTGCTTAAAAAAACCATAAGAACAAGGGTTAACAGTCTGAGCACAAGGCTGGCGGTGTGAGTTGTAAAATTTTTCATGCTTAAACACTTAAGCTGATTGAAGGTCAAAACAATGAAAAATGGACTTTCTTGACTTAACTGTGAAAAGCCTCTTGCACCCTCCTGCCAACCCCCTTAAACGCTGCCTCACCAGACCCCCGCGGAGAGGTGCCGGAGTGGTCGAACGGGGCGGTCTCGAAAACCGTTGAGCCTTCACGGGTTCCCAGGGTTCGAATCCCTGTCTCTCCGCCATCACACCGACAATTAATTGAAAATAAACGGAAATTATACCGTTCGCTTACCTACCTGCCAAACAGCCCGCCTAAAACTAAGGCTGAATTTCGAGTCAGCTCATGCCCAACCTTTTTAGCGGCAAAGAGGGGGCTGTTCTGGGCCAAAACGCGTACTACAGTGTTTTCTCCATGACAGAGAGGATTTTCTCGGATGTCTGATATTGCTATCAAAGCTCGGATCACAGGACGTGTTCAACGTGTGGCTTTCCGCGCATGGACGCAGTCAAAGGCGCAACAACATGGTCTTTCAGGCTGGGTCCGTAACGAGCCTGACGGGGCCGTCCTTGCTTTGCTTGTTGGACCGGCTATCGAAGTAGCAGCAATGGTGCATGCCTTGAACCAAGGCCCACCTGCCGCAGGTGTCACCCATGTCAGCACTGAGGAGGTTGATTCCGCTTCTGAGTTCATTGGCTTCCAGATCACCCAGTAGATTGCTGCTGAGGGAAGTAGGTCATTTTTGACGCTAGTTTCTGACACTTTATGGGCACTACCAACACAGTTCTTCGTCAGAAAAAAAGCGTTGTTCGACATAGACCAACAGTTCGGTTGTTATACTTTAGAGGTCAGCTACGCGGAATTCCCATGCCTTCACTCGGACCAGTTCAGCTTGTGCTTCCAGCCCTCAACAGTTCTTCGTCTATTAAGTGATTAAGGGCCGGTTCCAGCCAAAGTGACTAATGTACATGGTCAGGGGTTCGAAGAGCAGGCGATCCCTGACATCCCAACTTGCCCCCGGCAACAATAGGACAACAGCCCGACTTCGTGCGCAGTTTCAGATCAGATCAGATCTGTCCTGTACTCCGTCTCACGGTTCTAATGGCGAATAGACTCAGACTGGCAGGCCTATGTGTAGGCCGACCAGTCGTTCGAGAAACGGGCAAAGCCAGTCCGGCTGAAAGCCAAGCCTTTCACACACAAGGACATTTGGCGTTGTACGGGTATTTACTAAACGCAGCAGGTTCAACTATATGGTGTGTGCAGCAACACTAGGGAAAGTGAGTTTTGACTGTAGTCTGATCTGTTGGGAAGTTGGATGAATATAGCTCCGTACAGAGGGGCTAAGGGCAGTGCTTCTAAAAAATTAGGTGGAATAATGTATTTGATGCACAAACTTCTTCGACGTGTCGGATTCGGTGGAAAGGTAACTCTTCCTCAAATGTTTTCAGGGCAAGACGGAATCAAACGCGCTAAGAAAACCCTGGAAAAGAACCCAGCAATAAATGGGGATCATGGGGTTGCTGAACGCTTTTTTTCTGAAGGGCAGCTAGTATTCTTTCGGAAAGGTGACGAAATCATCCGACAAGATTATCTCGACAACGACGTTTACTTTCTGCTTTCTGGAGGGGTCGATATTGTGATTGGGTCTAGAAAAAGATCCATCCGTGAAGCTCCTAATCAAGTTGGTGAAATGGCGGCTATCGACCTTGGCAACAAGAGGTCTGCGACAGTTGTCGTCCGAAGCTCTGAAATGGCAGCCCTGAAGGTGCCCGGAAATGCCTTTAATCAGGAATGGTCCACCAATCAACGCTTTAAAGACCTTATGCAGCATGAAATGTCAGCGCGACATCGTGAAAGCCTCGTTGCAACAACAGTAGCAAAAGAAAGTAACTCTATACTCTGGTACGCAGTTTCGGCTGGAATAGGATTTGCAGTTGCCATCGTTTGCTGGCTCTTTTTGCCCATTTATTCGTGGACGTTTGAGGCACGATTGCTATTGTCAGTAGGCTCTGGCATCTTGGTATTTTTGTTTACTCTGTTGCACAACCCTGCCTTCTTTTGGCGTAGAAGCTTCGGCCTGGTTCTTTTGGCCCTGATCGGAACGTCCACGTTTGACAGGTTTCTTTCATTTAAAGCTGAACAAGGATTTGGGAGCCTCCAAGTCACTGTAACACCCAGCGGAGGGGCGGATGATTGGAAAACGTCCCTAGTAAAAGCCGCGTCGTTTTTGGTTGTACTCTTAATTTGCGCGTACATGGAAAAAAGGGAAAGAAATTAGTTATATGGCGACTAACGAAGAATTTTTAAAAGAACGTGTGGGAACACTTTTCGACACGAAATTCCAGCCGAGAGATGGGCGTGTTGTCCCCAATTCGACGGATGTAACTCTGAAAGATGGGGCCGTTAAAATTGAAGCAACATTCTTGTACTCGGATCTGGCTGGCTCGGCATTGCTTTCAAAAACTTGTCCATGGGGAACAACCGCGAAGATCATTCGCGCATTTCTTGATTGCGCGACTAGATTAATTATCAAGCACGGCGGTGCTATAAGAAGTTTTGACGGAGACCGGGTCATGGGAGTGTTCATGGGCGGCCAGAAAAACTCAAATGCATCGATGTGCGGACGTGAAATCCACTGGGCTGTTCGAAAGATCATTCAGCCAACTGCCTCAAAAAAATTCAAATCGATCCGGGACAATGATATAGAAATTCGGAACTGCTCTGGAATCGATGAGGGTGAAGTTCGCGCGGTTCGTTCGGGCATTCGAGACAATAACGATCTTATCTGGATCGGGAAAGCGGCCAGCTTTTCAGCTAAGTTGTCTGATATAAGAGAAACTCCAAATCACACTTTCATTTCGAGTAGGGTTCACAACAAGCTGCTTGATCATGCAAAGTACGATAATGAGGGAAAAAGCCTCTGGACCGCTTCGACATTTAGTTTCGCCGGGGAAACGGAAACAGTTTACAAGTCAAACCACTGGAAAAAACCTTGAGAAAAATGCCATTTCTAAGAATTCCACAAGGATATTTTCCAAGTATAAAGAAAAGCAGGCGCTGCGCATGTGTTCAGTCAGCTCTATCTATCTCATTTTTAAATGCTCTCATTGTTGTTAATGAAGTAATTGATGAATATCAGTTTATGACAGCCTCAGGCAGATAGTTATACAGAATGGAATTTAGTGCGCAAAAAGATCTTGATCGTAGGCCATTGCGTTTCGATTTCAAAACCGAAGTCCTCAATTTTGACGAGGGTACGGGTGTCGCAGAAATTAGTATGCAGCCAGACCCACGTCGTTACGACACAATCGAAAAAGGCGGGGAAATACTGTATCTGGACAAATACCTCAAGCTGATGTTCGACTTAGGTACAATGGTCGATGCTTTTCGCCCCAACCTTCCGAGTTACGCTTTATCCTCTTCAATAGGCTCAATAGAAACTTATGCTGACAAACGTCTAACCGCTTTAAATAATGAGTTCTCGGACGGGCGATACTTCCCACCGGAAGAAAAAGCGGTTGCTCATTACGAGATGCCTTCGGACGGACGTGAGAGACAGCTCGGTTTTTTATCGGTAGATATTTGTGGAGCAACGGCTCTTCGCAAGAAAGAAAAAAAATCGTTTGATCTAGCCTACGAAGTCTTTCTTAGGGAACTGGGAACAGTAGTTGGGCAGTTCAATGGGGCAATCCTTAAAACTAAGGGAGATGGGTTCATCGCTTACATTGATCATCCTTCGTTTACAAACCTCTGCGATGCAATCGTTGATATGGGGTTATGCATTCTCGAATTACTTCACGTATCCATTAACCCAGCACTTCTCAAAGCTGGATTGCCGACACTCGAGGTTAGGATCGGTGCAGATTATGGTGAAGCCTTTGTTCAGAAAATCTCTATTCCTACGACAGGCTATTCATCCCTCGACATTGCAAGCGATGCTCTCAACCGAGCAGTTAAGATTGAAGAGACCTGTAAACAAAGCGAATTTCGTATAGGCCGCTGCTTGTATGAGTTGGTTCATGTGGGATGGCTTGAACGCGCCAAGGAGGTCGCATTTGATGGAAAAAGTGTGGGTCTGCCGGGATATCAGGTCTATCGGATTCGATGATTTGTAACCTGTTGTTGTCCGAAACTAACGTTTACAAAAGTCTCCTATTTACACAATCGGTGACATCCAGGCTGCTATTTTGTCGATTAGGCTTATCCTGCCGCTCCAATGGCATGTAAGCCAAGTTAAACAGAACCTTCTTGCCATACATGTTCACCTACCCCCTTTGAGGCCCCGTTTTTAGTTAGCTCTGTTCAGTTTAGCTATCTCTGTTCAGATTGTCTTCCCTCAACCGAATTGCATACTCCCAAGTCATCATGCCGGAGAGGCATGAATCTGGGCAGTTGTGGTCGAAATCTTCACTCTATGTCGCAATCCGATTATGGGTATAGTGCAGTCTGTTGAACAGGTGTTCGTTTAGGCATTCATCCCGCATTTCGCCATTGAACAATTCAACTATGCTGTTCTACATTGGCTTGCCTAGTGCCGAAACCTCTGTGAAAAGTTGTTCGGCGTCTTAGCCAAGCTTAGATCGCGTTTCCGTAATTTTCTTCTTCAGTTCTGCTTCGGTCTTCGTTCTCTCTTGCAAGTGGATTTCTTCATCTAGCATCATTCGTATCGCAAGAAAGATAATGGGGCGGAAGCAATGTTCCGCCATGGGTTTAAAGTTGCCATATGACCATAATTGACTAGTCGCCTGCTCATTGATCAAAAGACGCTTTGATAGTCTCGTGTTAAGTGAAATATTTCTGCGCTAAGTCCGTCTCGCCTTCATCTCCCGCCAGATCGCTTAGGGTCTCTGCGACGCTGCTCCGGCTAGTCGGTGTGCCTCCCAGCGTTGTCAATACCATCCTGAATTCCCTGAATTCTGCAGCGGTAGCGGTTTCGCGTGCCTCCATTCTTGCACGCAGGACACAGGCTGAGCCCAGCGCGGCCCGGTCAGAGGCCGCAAGCCATGGCATTTCCCATGCGAAAGCCTGCCACATCTGGCGCTCCTGTTCCGTGAGCCAGCGTGGGGAATCACCTATGGGGCCGCATGTGGCGGGCTCTGCGCGCTTGTTGTAGCGCTCTGGGTGCTTTGCCGCCGCGCCGGTAAGATGCGCCTTGGCGAGGGGAGTGCGGCGTCGTGGCATGTCTGAAAATCCTGAATTGGGTTTGGCAAGGGAAACCTCCCCTACCGGTGAACGTGGTTACAGGGCCAGACATTTCGCTACCCCCCCCGCTTATGCAAAAGGGAGGACCGCGACGCTGTAATCGGCCCTCCCCAGTGCCCGTCACATCTTCATGCTCGGGCTAGTAGCGGGCCGGTGAAACACGCAAGTGCGACCCGTCACTATCTCGGTAGTTTACGTGCTAAAGCGCACGAATTTGATGGCCTCGAAGTTTGCCACGCCGCCACCCACGCGTTTGTAGGTGTAGAAGCGTACATTGGGTTTGTCGGTGTACTGATCGCGCAAGAGGCGTAACCCGTGGCGGTCCGCGATGAGGTAGCCCTTCTCGAAGTCACCAAACGCAATGCTGAGTGAGTTAGCGGCTATGTCTGGCATTTCCTCATCAAGCACCACAGGGAACCCCAGAAGGCGGTCAGGCTGTCCAGCAGCGAGCCCTTGGGACCAGATTAGGTTGCCATCAGCGTCCTTCATTTTGCGCACCACAGCAGCGGTCTTACGGTTCAGCAGCCACGAGGCATTTTGACGATACGGGCTTTTGATCGCATAGGTGGCGTCGATTAGCGTGTCCACACCATCAGATGTTGAGCCAAAGCTGCCAGAGGAGCCGGTGTTGATATGCTGCAGGGTTCCCCAGTCGCGGGTGCCGTCCTCCTCATCAGTGGTGGGGTAGGTCAATAGGCCGCGTGGCTTGAGAACGCCGTCGCCTGAGATGAAGGCGCTTCCTTCTTGGCGTGCAAAAAGCCCGGCGCACTTCTCGGTGATCCAACCGCCAAGGTCGATCACGCTGTCATCCAGTAGTTTTTGCGTAAGTTTTGGCATCGCATAGATTTCGTGAATCTGAACGATCAGTTTGCCCAGATTTGGATTGTCAGTGTCAGGGCGAGCCTCGCGTTCACCAACCCAACCGCCACTTGCCTCGTCCAGATCGTTCAGTTCTTCGTAGGCATCAGAGGAAACAGTCACGATACGCGCAAGCTGCCGCATCGGGGAAATCTCATGGACGCGCTGGTTCATGTTTTCGCCAAGCTGCGGAATGACCGTGTAGCCGCCGCCTGGATCACTGTCAGTGGACAAGCCCGCTTGCACGCGACGTGCCAGCTCAGACAGAGGCGCGCCGTCCCCATTCTGAATGAAGGAGCGAAGTGCGGTGCCAACCTCCTGTGTGTCCGGTTTGACAGGCACTACGCCGCCAACTTGCAGAGCCGCAATTTGGGAATTGGTGTGAGTGATGGCTTCATGCAAATCGCTGATTTCTTCATTGCGTTTGGATTTGAAGTCCTCAAATGCAGTCTGCATTTCAGATAAAATTGCGGCTGGGGTCTTGCTGCCGGGTGATGCTTGCACCATTTGAATGCCGCGTTGCTTTTTAAGGTTATAATGCACAGTCATTTCGCACGCTCCATCGTTGCCGAAAGGCTTCCAAGATTTTGGTGGTTTTGGACGCAGCGTCTCGCGTGCGCTTCGCCTCGACCTTAAGCCGGGCCTTGCTTCCGTCTGCAGCGTCGCGCGTGCTCAGGAAACAGGAGAAGGAAGCAGTGTACGGCATGCAACCTTCTGTACTCACACTAGCATTTTTGTTGCAAAGCTCCAAAGTCATAGTCTGTAACAGTTTGGAACATGGCGATTATTTTGAGGTATTAGGTGCGATAGGTGCGCTACGCATTCCATTAGAAACTCAAGTTTGCTTTGAGTGCCCCCAGCGCGCCACCCCTAAGCCCCCCTAAAGGGGGCTATAGGGTAGCGCTGCTGTTGGAGGTGTACTTTTGCGCCACTGCGCCACCCTGCGCCACCCCGCTTTTTTGGGTGGTGGCGCAGGTTAAATGCTGGCCCATTCGCCAACTTCCAGCGTCACGACATCCTTGCGGTTCGGACCTACCTTCTTCCCCTTTTTCAACGCGCCGGTTTGGATCCAGGCGGTGATCATTTTTTGGATGCGCTTTTTGTCAGTTATGGGATCCAGGCTCAAAACGTCAGCGATTTTGACACCAGCCCAATCTTCGTTTGCTTGCTCGGAAAAGCGGAGCTGTTTACCTTCAATGGCCTGTTGAACCTGCAGCAGATCTTTGCCGGTGAAGCCATCAAAAGTACCCGGCTTTGACCAAGGTTCGGCTACGCCCACGCTATCACCGTTTGCCAAGCGAACCGTTGCCATCTTGATCCATACGCGCTTTCCAGCCGGTGCAAGGTTTGCCTTGTCACGGTCTACTGAGAAATAGGTGGCGGGATCATCCTTCAACCCAATCTCTGCTTTTAACTTGTCACCCATCTTGTTGAGCACGCGGCCAGAACGTGCTGCGGCCAGCAGAGAACTTGCACCACGTCCGCTTTCGCTGGTAGCTGCTTCACCGTTGGTCTTGCGGCTGTGATGAACCAGTTCAATGGCGCAATTGCATTCATCAGCCAGACGAGCCCATTCCTTAGCCACCAAGTCGATGGCCCCGTTGTCATTTTCTCCGACTTGATGGGAGGAGACAAAAGGGTCGATGATTACAACGTCTATTTTGCGGGCACGGATTTCTTGAGCCAGTGCAGCCATAGCCGGGCGCAGTATTTCGACGCCGTTGCGTGTCTGAATTGCGGTACACAAGGGACGTTCGCGACCACTATCTACAAACAGGCGTTCAGCAATGTCGTCAGGTTTTATGCGGTGGTGCTGCATTGCTGCGATGATGCGGCGGTTAAGCTCGTCACGCGGATCCTCCAAATTGTAAATCCAAACGCGAAGAGGAGCATATACGCGTTCCCCTAAGAGCTTGCGCCCGGAGGCCATTGCCAGTCCTTCAACATTTGTGAGGGAAGACTTGCCAACACCGCCAGCGGCCACGGTGACCGACACTTGTTTGCGGATCAGGTGGTGCCCGTACAGCCAGTCGCGCGGTGGAATGGTCGCAGGATCACACCATTCGAAATTACTGGGAAGGCGGAGTTTTGTCTTGGGTTTGGTGTTGGAAGACTGGCGACCGAAATTCGGGATGACAATCATTACGCCACCTCTTTGTTCAGCAGGGACAAAACCTTGATCTGGCGATAGCGTGGCAGGTGTTTGTACGAGGCAATGAAGTAAGCTTCCAGTTCGGGTACGGTCGCCATGGTTGCCCAAAAGTTTGCATCGTCGCTCAACGAGATGAAAGTTGGCAGAGGGCCTCCGGCGGGGCCAAGCACTTTTAGTGCGACCTCCTCGATGATATCGCGAGGCAACGTCTTCAGGGCGCAACAGGCTAGGTTGGCGCGTTCCTTTTCGCTCAGGCAAAGAGACAAGCATTCGCTCGTTTTGTTCCACGCGTAGGGCGCGTCAAGAACCAGCGCACAGCCAATCTTCAAAATGGCCTGCTTGTGGGGCGTCTTGGCAAACAGAACCACTTTCGAACGGGTCGGTTTTTGGCTATAATCCTCTAGAAGCTTACCGGCTTTATCTTTGCTAGAAGCGCCGTCACCCATGGCCGTGGGGGCGGCGTTTTGTTTGTCCTTATCCATTAGCCAGCCTCCGCCTTTGAGCTTTCCCATGCCGCGACATGAGAGAGCTTCCAGCGTGTGCAGCCGGGAGACAAAGAGATGGCGCGTGGGAAGTCAGCGCGCTCGCGATGCCAGCGCCAGACCGTCTGGCGGGCAACGCCGTAGCGTTTGGCGAGGTCGGTGTCGGAAAGATACGTATCAAGCATTGGTAGCACCCATTGTTAAAGGTGCTTCCCAATATTCACACATCGGAGGGAAAAACTCTCCACAAACTCAGGAAATTTGCCTGGTTTGTGTCAACTTCTGCAGCCTTCTCATGGAGACGCGCTTTTTGTGCCGCGTCTTTGGCAGCAATCTCACGATCAAAAAGGCCGGTGGTGGCCTTTTTGAAATCTCCATACTTTCTGTTGCCACCTGCTCCGCAGCCATTTTGCGTGAAGAAAGGTGGTCGGGCACCTTTTTTCGATGTGCGCCCCTTGCTGGTTCGATTAGGTCAAGAATCTGGACCAACCTGTTCCACCGCTTGCATGCGGGATAATTTAGGGGGGCAGCCCCCCCTAAATTCCTCTTCGGCCCGGTTTTCCCCGGCTCGATTTGTTCAAGAACTTGCCCCATCCGCCGGATTGCCCGGTAGTGGATTAGGCAGGCTTTTTCTCAAGCGTTTTGTCAACCGCTTCATTGGCAGCCTCTTAGCGTGAAAGAGTACCCCCAGCGGTACTCTTTAAATGCGCACCGGTTGTTGGGTCGATATAATCATACATTACAAGCAATAGCGCAACAGTCACTTGGTTAAGTAGATGGGGGATCGTCATTTGGCCTCTTCCGCACCGCAGCCCGCTGCACGGCATCTGCATCCCAAGATCTATCCATTGCAAAAATTAGGTCCTGCAAAAAGTGCATGAAGGCCTTTGAGTGTCGCAAAAGCTTCTCGCCGCTAAGGTCTTCCCAAGTTCTGACGGCCCCATGATAAAACGCGACCTTTTCCCACGTCTCTTCGCTCGAAGCTTTGCCCGTCAGGCGCCGCAAGTCATCGATCTGGTCAAATCCGGCGTCAATTGCGCTCGGTTGCTTCGACCCACATGTTGGCAACCCTGCGGCTTCGTTGCCAGTAAGACTCCAAATCAGGGCTTGGAAGACCGTCGACAGCGGGGTTGGCACTGCGCCATTATCGAGAGGTTTCATAAGCGGCCATCCGAGAAGCCCGGCCTCGGCACGTTTAGCTGTATTTGCCTTAAACTGAAGTCCGACTGCTTCAGCAACGGTTGGGTGAAGGGCGCTAAAGTGGGTGAAGGCCGCGCTCAAGCACTTCTCCAACTCTTCGACGTGGCGTTGCTGATCCTCAAGGTTGGCGACTTTTTGTTTGGGAACGTTTTCGAGGTGCTGCTCAATCAGTAAAACCTCGATTTCGTCGAATACCCTGTCGGGGAAATGTCTCTTAAGAACCTCTAGGACTGTCATCGCGCATCTCTCATCTGAACAATCTCGACCGTAGCTTTCTCGCTAAGGAAGCACCCCCACTCGGCCATCATGGTCCGTCTTTTTTCTAACATGTCACCGCGCCGGTACGCTCGCTCAACGTCCGTTCCGACCCTATGAGCCAATGCAATTTCAGCCATGTCTCGGGGGTACTCTGTTCGTTCAGCCGCCCAATCTCGAAACGTGCTGCGCAGCCCATGAGGGACGGCGGGGCGACCCGAGCGCTGATCTAAGTAGCCATCCTGCCGCGCTGCGTGGATGCGCTTCATGCAGGCCGATAGAGCCGCATCGGATAGCATCCCGCCTCTTACCGCTGGAAACACGAATTGGCTGTCTAAGCGGCGCTCTAGGCTGCTCAGCAGGCCACCGGCACTCTCTGTCAGCGGAACTCTGTGTTCGGATCGTGCTTTCATCCGTTCGGCGGGAATAGTCCAAAGTCTGGCATCAAAGTCGATTTCTTCCCAAGTAGCACCTCGGATTTCGCCGGACCTAGCAGCGGTCAAGGCCATAAATTCCAAAGCCCTTGTCGCAAAACCCACCCGCGACTGCAGATCGGCGAACCAGTTAGGGGCGTCAGTGAGGGCTAGCGCGGGGTGATGCACAAGTTTGCGCACTTTTGCGGGTTTTGGCAGAACCGCATCCAGATTGCCTTTCCATCGTGCCGGATTGTCGCCGTCACGGTGCCCTGCTACCGCGGCCCATGCCAAGACGGCCTCGACACGCCCGCGCAACCTCGACGCGGTTTCGGTTTTCTTAAGCCAGATTGGCTTTAGAATGTGAAGCACGTCTGCAACGTCTATGTCTGCCACGGGCATTTCACCGACCACTGGAACCGCATAAGTGTCTAAGGTCGCCCGCCACTGTTTGCGATGCTTTGTGTTGTCAAATTCCTGGAGTTTTCCGATCAAAAACTGCTCCATAGCATCTTGGAAAGTCAGGCCACGCATCTGAGCAGCTTTGACAGCGGCCACCTCCGACTTTCGATGCTCAACAGGATCAATGCCCTGCCAGATCATTTCACGCGCCTCGCGGGCCCTTTGCCGGGCAGCTCCAAGAGACACGTCGGGATACCCCCCAAGCCCCAAGTTTCTTCTGTTTGAATTGATCGTGTATCGCAGTATCCAAGAGCGTGCGCCGGAAGGAGTGATCTGCAGAAGGAGACCAGAAACTCCGCCGACTGCGAAGGTGACATTGCGACCAACACCTGGATGGCATAGACGTTTTACGTCCAGCGGCGTTAACTCTTTGGCTTTCTTGGGCATAGCGATATTCCATCTGTATATAGGGAATTCTCGTACTGGCCTTCATACCTGCCTAAAAGTTTGACATTGCGTGCTACACATTGCAACGGAAATTGTCACGGATTTTGCCTTACTGTCTGTTAATAAACGAAATATGTGACATCCTGCTACTGCATGATGCTGTATTAAGGCGGCCTGTCTCTCCGCCATCTACCATTTCTCTTCAATTTGAATGGGCCGCACAAAGCGGCCTTTTTCTTTTGTTTTTTTTGACTTGCTGCTCATGCTTGACTGGCTTGAGTTTCTTTCGATTATGTCTAATCTAGCACCTTGAGTGGTATAAAATGTGGTATAAGTGCGAGGGCTCTGTCTGGTAAAC
Organism: Parasedimentitalea nitratireducens; assembly: GCF_057444295.1. Classification (NCBI taxonomy): domain Bacteria; kingdom Pseudomonadati; phylum Pseudomonadota; class Alphaproteobacteria; order Rhodobacterales; family Paracoccaceae; genus Parasedimentitalea; species Parasedimentitalea nitratireducens. The sequence goes on from NZ_JBYAXC010000002.1 coordinate 278,123, forward strand.
TGACCAAGAAGCTAGTGGAAAACCTTGGCGCTGGGCGTCATGGCGACGGCAACGGGCTCTATCTGGTTGTCGATCCGTCGGGGGCTCGGCGCTGGATTGTTCGGGTGGTGGTCAAGGGGCAGAAAAACAAAAAAGGCGCACCGCTGCGGACAGACTTCGGTTTGGGTGGCGCGGACATCGTAACCCTGAACCAGGCACGGGAGCGAGCGCTGGAATATCGGCGTATGGCAAAGCAGGGGCTGAACCCTAGGTTCAATGCGTGTGAGGAGGTGCCCACCTTCAAAGAAGTAGCCCAACAGGTCCATATCGATCGCATCCCTACATGGAAAAACGCCAAGCACGGGGCTCAATGGATCAACACTCTGCGGGACTATGCCTTTCCCAAGATAGGCCGCATGCCGGTAGACAGCATCGGCCAGCCTGAGGTGCTGATGTGCCTGTCACCAATCTGGACAGAGAAGCATGAGACCGCGCGGCGCCTAGCGCAACGCATCAAGATTGTTCTGGATGTCGCCAGATCGAAAGGTTTCCGTTCCGGCGAAAATCCAGTCACAGCTATAAAAGACGCGCAGGTACTGCCCAAGGTCAGAGCCAAGCCCAAACACCATGAAGCAATGCGCTGGCAGGACGTGCCAGAGTTCTTTGCAGACCTTCAAACCAAGAAGGCGATGTCCGCCAAGGCGCTGATGTTTACCTGCCTGACCGGGTCACGAACCGGTGAAGTGTTGGGCTTGCGCTGGTCGGAGTTGGATCTGGAAAACCGTCTGTGGATTTGCCCGGCAGTACGGATGAAAACCGGCGAAGACCACAGGGTGCCATTGACCGATGAAATGCTTGCAATTATCGAACCGCTAAAAGCCATGGGCTCCAAATTTGTGTTCGAAGGGCAAAAACGCCACCAACCGCTTTCCAACATGTCGATGTTGATGCTTCTGCGCCGGATGAAGGTGGAGGCGGTGACAGTGCACGGGTTCCGTTCCACCTTCCGCGATTGGGCAGCAGAAGTGGCCAATGCGCCGCGCGAGGTGGCCGAGAAGAGCCTGGCGCATACGGTCGGCTCCGATGTGGAGCGGGCTTATGCGCGGTCCGATCTGCTGGAAAAACGCCGTTCATTGATGAACGATTGGTCGCAATTTGTCACATCCAAGAACAATAAAGGGCAGGTGCATGCAAGTTCCACTGAATGAACCCGAGTTTGAATGCCTCGGGCTGTTCCGTATGGCGCTCAGCGAACCAACGGAAGCGGACCGAGTTAGAGCCATTGATATCATGCGCCACGAAGTTGTGAGCCTCGGCTTGGAAAACTTCCCAGTCGGCAAGTCTTCGCACCCACAATTCGTTCAATGGGCCGCTGAAACTGCGCAAGGACGCTATGACGCCGCGCATAACTTCCAAGGGATTGCCCGGCGTTACGAGAAAAATAATGAACGCAAGCTCAATGTTGCCGAATACATCGGCAAGCGTGTGTGGGACAGCATTCAGGCCAAGAGGTTCCAGGGGGTGCAGGTAAAAGGCGGCTTGCTTGAGCAGACACGGGACTACACGAAGCAAAACGGGATTGGCCGCGCGCGGGACCTCGACGTTTTGCGCAAGATCTGGAGCACCTATCGTGGTGTCGTCCACCTGGGCATGGCGATGGACTACTGCGCAGGTCATCCTAGTACGACGTGGCACGTGCTTCATCTCTCTGAGAAGTTTCGCGCTGGGCTCAGCTCGAACTGCCCCAACGGCACCTCTTCACCCTATGTAGATCCGGAGGCACAGATTTCTTTTTTATACATATCAGGGCGTTAGAGTCCCAGATTTGCAGATCGGGGACTGCCACACCCACTAGGTAAGGTTCACTTAATTCGCTGGCATTCAAATCAGCGAAAGGAAACCCAACCGTGCCGAACCTATTTGAAAATGAACGTTGCTATGTCTTGGGAGATCCCGAACTCGAGCTCTTGGGGGACCGTGACAAGCTGGCTCAATGGCGCCACAAGGGGGTGGGACCCGCTTATTACAAGATCGGCCGCAAGGTGATTTATCGCGGCACTGATTTGAACACCTGGCTTGCCGCAAATCGTATCGATCCGTCTCATAAAGGCGCAAGGTGATGCCCCTGTTTGCGGCCCCCTCCAAACTCCTGCGTGCCCTATCCCGCGTGATTGGCTGCGCCACATGAGCCGGTCCTATAAAGGCATTCGGTTGAAGAAGAACCGCGTCTATTCGAACGAGGACTTGCAGCGTGCTTATGCAGTGGGAGCCAACACGATCTCAAACTGGCGAAAAGCTGGCTTGCGACCTTCTGATTACAAGCGTCCATAGGTGTTCCGTGGCGGTCTGGTGATGGCATTCCACAAGGCTCGCCATGAGCGACTGCGCACGCGGCTGAATCCAGGGGAGTTCAAGTGCACAGGCTGCAAATCAGCGGTGTTTCCGGAGCTAGGCAGCCTTGCTATCAACCAAATGTCCAACTGCTCCAACATGGCATTTGGTCAGTGTTCGGAGTGTGGTTGCCATGTCAGGAAGTTCGTTTCTGAGGCCGATTTGGCGGTGTTTGAACAGTTGCGCGATCCCATTACCACCGTAGACTCGTTACACGAAGGAATTGGGCGAGATCCCGGTGGTGTTGGGATTAGCGCGGAAACGGATGGCCCGCGCTGGTGGGCTGTAAATGACCGCATTGTCTATGATTGGCAGGTTCATGCTGGCCGGCTTGTGGAGCAGACGGTGGATCAGCACCTCTCGGCAATCAGATTCATGGAGGAGGCTTTGGAAGGGAAACCGTTCGACCGGCTCACGGTCCGGGACGTGGATCGCGTGCGCAGCGCCCTGAAAGAGGCGCTAGTGACAAAGGGAGAAGGCAAAAATCAAGATCCACTGCCTCGCATCAGGCCTCTCAGATCATGAGTTTTCTTGAGTGGTTGATCAAACAGAACGGCTATAAACGCTTGCCAACCGACTTGCCGAGCTACATTCGGCTGCCGAAGGCGGCCTATGCCAAGGCGATGCCAAAGGGGGAGAAGGCCTATGCCTCCCTGCAAGAGGCAGAAGAGCTTTTGCGGAGCATGCCAGTGCTGAGCCTGGCGGACAGAAGGGCCCGGGCGATGTTCTCCATTGCCTACCTTGGGGCGCTGCGTGCGGATACCATTACATCTTTGCGACTCGACCACTTTGATCGCGCGCGGCGCCAGATCATTCAGGATGCCACCACCTCCCGCACCAAAAACGGCAAAAGTCTCAGGATCAACTGGTTCCCGATCGCCAAAGTGTTTGTCGCCGCCGTGGCTGATTGGGTAGACCACATGCAGTACATTGGGCTGCGGGGGGAAGACGCGCTGTTCCCCAGCCTTCCCGAATTGAAGAGAGGCTCCTATTTGAAGGACCTAGAGCGCGCTCCGATTGAACCGATGGCTTCCAAAGACGCCGTGGCAAAAGCCTTCGCCCTCGCCTGTCGCAATACGGAGGTCAAGTTTAACCCCCACTCGGTCAAGGACACGCTCGCCGCAGAACGCGATCGTCGCTCGCTCATCCAGTTACAGCGCAAGGCCTGGTCCGAAAACATGGGTCACGACAGCACACAGATCACTGAGATCCACTATGGCAAGCTCCCCGAGGCGGAGCGCTTCTCCCTGTTTGAAGAAATTGTTCAGAGCAAGGAGGAAACCGGGACTGCACGGCGCAAAATGACCGACTTGCAAAAAATTGCGCTGATGGACGAGTTGCTGGTGAAGGTTGGCTGGGAATGAGGGACGCGTTTTGGATATGGGTACTAAAACCGTTGTTCAGCCACCAATCGCGCGCCCAGACCGGTTCGCGCTTCCTTGCGAGATCAGCTCTGAGGAAATAGCACCGCAGTCGAAGCCAGTGGGTAGTAATCAGTAATGGACCGGATCAGCCCGATCTTATCTCTAGCCGTAGCCAACTTTGCAAATGATGATATCTTCGCATAGCCGCCATTGGAGTTGACTGCGACGAACGGCGCCTAACATCCAAACCTCTTGAATTGCCGCAAGTGCACCCTTGGCATAATCAAAAATCACGCACTGTGCCCAAATTAAACCCGATACGAACCAATACACAGCTAGGCCCAGATTCATCCGGCAACCTCCCTGGATCCACAAAATCATCGACTAGTAGTTATTCGGCTTGACTGTTGTTGGCATCCGTTCCGGAGCATGGCAGCCCAATTTGCAGACGATTTCCTGTTAAACCAACTATCCCTTAAGCTGCTTACGTCAACCTGCAGGCGTTCAACTCTCCTTTGTTGGACGCGCTATCCTAAGCGGACCTACGCGGCTTGGACAACAGAGTTCCGAGGTGCGGACATCGCTGACGCTGGGTACACTCAATGCAAGGTTCGCTTCATTTCCTTCGTTTACCTAGCGGATTAGATCAGCGTGAGGTGTTGCAGAAAGTTTGCACGCGGTTGGCATGCTTTAAGTGGACTGGCGATCATTAATCGAGGCTTTTCTAGTCGGTGAAAGCTCATGTTGCGGGGCGACCAGTTGTACACTTCTACGTCGACACCTGCATTAATCAAAAGAAGCCCGTGAAAATACCAGGAATCCCCGAGTTTGTAGCCTGACAGAGTTGTGTAGAAAGAAAGACCTCGAAGCCCGAGGAGTGATGTCAGTTCTCTTTCGACTGGGCTGTGCTCAGCAATGCAAAATGCCCGTTCGGCTGCTATTTCCGAGGCTTTTGCATAGGCGACTGGAACCATCGCCAGTGACCACAAACCTACGAAGACTGGGAACAGGAATAGACCGCAGGCGATCCATTTTGCCATTTGTCCGCATGCTGAAGCCAGCAGAATAGTTGTGCCGATCGCTATTGTGAGAGCGGTTCCATGCATGACAGTCATTTCTGTTCCCCCACCAGAAAGAGCCATCAGAATAAACGTTAGCAGCCCACCAACCGCAACGATCGCCAAGGCTAGCACGATAGCTAGTACCGCAGGTATTTGGCGCTGACTAAGTGAGCGGAGCGCAAGAATGAAAAACGGTAGTATAGGCAACACGCTGATACAATATTCGAGCCATGTTGCCCTTGGCAAAACAGGGTCAGTCAATGGGATTGGGATAAAGCCAAGTGCGATAACACCAGCTCCAATCAGGGCGGTGTGTGGTTTAACTTCAGGGAATACTGTCATGTTTCTTATCGCGCTGACTATAGTTGTATCAAATGGATTTCGGCATAGCAGACCTTGGCCGCAACGCAGCATTATTGCAAGTTGGGCTCACTCCTGACCTTCGCCGCAAATGGCGCGAAAGTCTCCTTTGTTGGACAGCATGAAACAGCCGCCTACCTTATTCTTACCCCTTCAACACTCACGTGGCGGCGGTCCGCTATGGGTAAGTATAACTCCCCTAGGCGGACCGCACTCCGCTTTTCTCTGGGTTGACCCTACGTCAGGCGAGTAATCGGTCCATCAATTCAACTTTGATTAGCTTCTATTCCGTAGGTCTAAAAAGTAAGTACCCTCACTGATAAACGTGCTCAATACTGGTAATATTAAGTGCGTGTGAAAGGTCGAGTTGAGAGCGGATGTTCGAATTGTCCTCCACATCCGCTCTCAAGTAACTTCAAAAACGAAACGCTGCGCTCCTTTGTTGGACTATTCTCAGATTTCTTGGAGTCGGCTGCATTGAAACTAACTCTGAAAGTAGCCCGATTTCAAAACATCCTCTGTCTCTGAGTGACCGGGCATCACTGTCGCGAAACCATCGATAATTTTATCGCGAAGAATGGCAAACTCCGCCATCTCAGGTGAATGATAGAATTCCAAAGCGGCAGCAAAGCTCTCAAACTTGTAGACCACCATATTGGAATAAGCCGTTGCGCCCTTTAGTGGCTTGACCGGACTGGAGATTAATATCTCAGCTCCATACTTTTCAACGATAGGAAGCGACATTGGGCCAAGCTCGCCAACCCGCGATCTATCGATGATGTTGTAGTGATGAAGAACATATCCGGCCATGTTGATGCGCCCCTAGTTTTCGGTCATTCAAAACAGACTGACTATGGGCAGATCATACGCATTGGCAAGGCCCGCTAATCAGTCTCTAGGCGTGCCTCCTTTGTTGGACGCCCTACCCTAAGCGGACCTACGCGGTTTGGACAACAGAGGTCCGAGGTGCGGACAAAGTGAGCTTTCGCTGCAATTACGCCTACGTCTGCTTTAGACTAAATAATCAGACCGCTTTTCTTCTCAGAGATTTGAACCTAGGTTTTGTCGTGCGTCTAAAAATGGAGCAACAGCAACCCCATGAAATACGTTAGAATTGAACGCCAGGTCGCCATCTCAATTGTGTCATTTGATCGGGGCAAACCCGCAAATCCGCTTTCCTATGATCTTATGTCGGAGCTTACAGAAGTAGCGCGCAGTTTTGAGGGTGATCATCAGACATCAGCAGTTATTTTGACGGGCCGGTCTGATAATTTCTCCATGGGTTTTGATCTGAGTGACCCTGAAACACAGAAGCTGCGAGACGCCGGATTGGCTGAGCGTCGCGAAGCCGTTACAACAGGCAAACGGATGTGTCAGGCTTGGGAAAATGTGCAGGCGCTGACAATCTCTGCCATCGAAGGCTGGTGCGTCGGTGGTGGTGTAGCACTCAGCGTCGCAACCGATTTGCGTGTTATGGGCGAGAGCGCTGGACTGTATGTGCCAGAAATCGAACGCGGATTGAATATATCCTGGGGGTCTGTGCCGCGGATTACCAATCTAGTCGGCCCGGCAAAGGCCAAAAGGCTTATCATTCTAGCAGAAAAATGTCCGGCACAGCGGGCCTTGGATTGGGGGTTGGCTGATTGGCTTTCTAAAGACGGCACCACATTGGAGAAATCAATGGACTTGGCAACGCTCGCGGCATCCTTGCCTCCAGTTGCGGTCCGTATGTGCAAGCAAAGCATCAATGCTTACGCCAATGCCTTGGCTGGAGTGGCCAGCCAAGCAGACCACGATCAATTTGCGCTCGCGCAAGACAGCAATGATGCAGACGAAGGTATTCGCGCTTTTTTAGAAAGACGGAAGCCAAACTTCACTGGTGAATAATGAGACCATTGCTGTGATCTTGATGACTTGTTACCCAATGGCTGCAACGCCTGATCTAGATACAAGGCGCGCGTAACCGGCCATTCATGCGTCACGCAGCATCGGTCAAAGTGGGCTCGGACCTGACCTTCGCCGCGCTGCGCATCAAGGTCTCCTTTGTTGGACTCATCCTACCCGGATACTGCAAACGTGCGCTGTCCGCATAGAGCCCAATTCACTCGATGCTTCACTCTGCATCGATGCCAACTCTATGAGGGGCGCCATTACACTAAAAATCAATGTGGATTTTTTCTAGGGTTTGTGACACGAGGTTTTCAATGACTTTGGTTGTCTGACACGCCGCGCAATTGTCGACCATATTTTGGAACGCGGGTTTTAGACGGAGGTTGTTGTCATTATTTTGATGGCACCGGAGGCCTATTTTCGGTGTGTAGTGCTTTATTGGGAAGAATTTATGAGCAGAACCAATTTCCTAGCCCACTCCCAAGAAGCGGGCAACTACATGCAAACCTTCATTCGCGCTAATATAGACGATTTCCAAGAAGCGGCGACCCAATCGCACCCTCGAAAGGGTGGGAATGGTTTGGGCGCCGATAAGACCCATGAACTGGCGATGTTCCTATGGCACTACACGGACGAACACTTCCTGTCTTGCCGTATCCCCGAAGACTTTGGCTCGCCAGCGGCACTCACCGGTGCCCTTCAGACCCTATACAACTGGCTCGTGCAGGCAAGGGATGAGCTGCAAGGGATCATGGGCGAAAAGGCCGCGTATACCGTCCTAATCACACACGACCACGTGAAGGATACGCTGTCGGCTGTTGAAGAGACGCTCAGACAACTCGAAGACGCCGCCAAAGGACTGCCAGGTGACCGAGCGGCAGGGTTCAGTGCCGCTGCGCCTTCCCCCATGGAACGGGTCCAAGAGATCGCGAACCGTTTTCCCGATGTCGTTGCCCGCATGAAAAAACGCCGGAAAGGGCGTCAGCCCGTCGAGATCAATGACGAGTATGATGTTCAGTATCTCTTCCAAATGCTTCTCACCGTGCCCTTCCTAGACGTCCGGCCAGAAGAGCCAACGCCTTCCGTCGCAGGGGGATCAGGGCGAGCGGACACCCTCCTGAAACCCGAGCGGATCGTAGTCGAATACAAATGCACGCGCCCTGGCTTGGGGGGCAAAGATCTGCGAAAACAGATTGCCGACGACTTTCTCCTATATGGCAAGGACGCGAAGTGCGACCGGCTCTTCGTGTTCGTCTACGATCCAACGCAGAAGGTAGAGAACCCCAAGGGATTTGAGGATGATCTCACTCGCAATGTTGACGGACTAGACGAGGTTCGGATCGCTGTGCGCCGGTAAAATACATCCATTTCGTTCGCTCGACCGAGCTTTTCGGTCGTTACAAGCGGGCTAGTGGTGTATTTCGGAAGCTTGCAGTGTGCGTCTGCAGTTCTCCTGAGCCTCCTTTGTTGGATTTTCAATCTCAACCCTGATGGGTAGCGATCCACCAAATATTGCCACACGGATCATTGAAGCCAGCCATTCGATCGCCATGTGGTCGAAGGTTGGGCTTCATCAATGAAACTGCCCCGTGCCTTAACGCCTCCTGGTAGGTCGCATCGACATCGGAGACGTACAAATGCATCTGAGAAACGTTGCAAGAATAGTCTTCTGAACTAGCGTTCAACATGACTATCGAGTTACCGATTTGAATCCTTGCGTGCTGTATACGGTTATCATCAAATCGATTTTCACGTATCAACGTCGCGCCAAACACATCCTTTGCAAATTCAATCAGCCTGTCAGCATCTTCCACGGTAAAATACGGCGTAACCGAACAATAACCTTCCGGAATATTACCTTCGGACATCAGCTCACTTGCTCCTTAATTGGATTACGCCGCCAGGCCTTCTGACGACAGCTCATTAAAATCTTTCACCCACTGATAAACGCGGGACCGTCCTATGTTGGGCCCAGGCATAGCCTGCAACACGGGCAACACCTGCCCTGGCTTTGCACCAGCCAACACCATTTCGGTTGCCTTGGCCACTCTTTCAGGTGTCATCGTTTGCGGTCTACCGTGTAACGAGCCACGCTCGCGCGCCGCTTTCAGCCCTGCCATGGTGCGCTCTCTAATCAGGTCGCGTTCCATTTGCGCTAATGCTGCCATGATGTGGAACATGCCCTTGCCCATAGGGCTGCTAAGGTCAAAACGCTCGGTCAGGCTGAAAAGGCGCACATCATCCCGCTCGAAATCATGCATCGTCTTGATGATGCCGCGCATGGTTCGGCCCAGCCGGTCTAACTTCCAAACAACAAACTCACCACCGCACCGGCTGGCGGCACGAACTGCCAATTCCAAGCCAGGGCGCTTCTGACTGGCTCCGCTCATCTTATCGGTGAAAATCAGATCATCAGGGATGCCATACTGTTTCAGGGCTGAAATCTGCATGTCTAGGTTTTGGTCAACGGTTGAAACGCGGGCGTAGCCCACCTTGAAATTTGTGGATTCTGTCACTGCTTTTTCTACTTGGCGACTTACTCGTCGCTCGAATTGTTGGACTGTTTGTTGGACCGGATCAATCCTAGCACCGCTTCACGACCGAGATCATTGTTCCCGTCGTAACCGTGTTTTGCGATATGATCCTGAATCTCTTCAAGTTCTCCGTCCGTGAAGAGAAGAACAATGCGGTTGTGCCGCTTCTGCGCTGGATTCTTAGGTGGTCGCCCCATGGGCCCCTCAACATTCATTCGCCTCTCACTTACTCCGCATAGACTTTCTGTTGCAATAAAAATTACAACACTTTTTTGTTGTAATTTTTATTATCATTTTTATTGTAACTATTATTACAACAAAAACTTACCGCCCATCTATCCAACAACCGCCCGCCGAAAGGATCAACAGAATGAAAATCACAGCAGTGACCCATCCTGGCCATTCGACAACCTACACCTACGAAATCATGCGGGGGAGTGACCTCTTCCGCATCAATGCTGGCGCGCGCGACAACGTATTTGTTTACCGCGAAGGGAAAAAAATACGTTGTCGCGCGCGTTTGACTGCTTGAAATCGGCGCTGAATTTCACGCTTGGCGCGCCCGACTAACCAATCCAACAAACCCCACCTAAGAGAGTCATAGATACCAGATTTGGAGACTACCTAATCCCAAGCAACAACTCGAAAAAATACCGAACACTGAGCCAAAATGAAGCAACGAAGAACTCATAAAACGGCACGATTACGAGTATGACCAGAATTAGAAAAAGGTACCCCTTGATGCCATCCCACATAGCCAAGCCCCTAAACCAGTCGCCCTGTGGTTCAGCAATAATAGCGCAATCGCAAGGAAATTGTAGCTTGTCCACCTAACGCCCGAACCAACTGGCCGGGACTTAACAGATGCGAAATTTGATTTTTTCGCTCAGGCCAGCAAGTCAAACACTTCACCACCGATCCTCAGGTTGATCTCATCCTGTCCTGCGCCATCCACCAGAGCCCAGATAATCTGGCCGGTAGGACGATAAATCACAAAAGCCTCTGCGATGGAGCTATCGCCTGCACGGGAGTTGAGGTCCTCGCCGGAATGGGCCAAGTTGACCTGGAAATCATCAGCGCTGACACTGGAATTGCCAAAGAGCAGTACATCCCCTTCGGCCGCATTATAGTCCTGCAGCCAATCCGAACCATGATCAAAGATGCCGAGGTGGAAAAACCTATCCGCGCCTGCGCCGCCGTTAACACGGTCATGGCCAAAGCCGCCGTTGACGAAATCCTCGCCTGCATTGCCAAAAACTAGATCGGACAATGCGCCTCCGCTAATAACATCATTGCCATCTTGGCCAGCCAGGAAATCGGCTCCAAACCCGCCTTCTAGGACGTCATTACCATCCTGACCATACAGGAGATCGTTGCCATAGCCACCAATCAAAGTGTCATTGCCCGCCCCGGCATAGATTGTGTCGCTCAGGTCCCCCTCTGGATTGCTGAGCGCGTTCGAACCATGCAAGTAGTCATCGCCTTCACCACCATTCAACTCGTCGCGGCCCAGACCACCAAACGCCTGATCATTGCCGTCGCCCAGATACAGTCGGTCATCATAGGCGGTGCCAATCAACCGGTCATCGCCAGGCCCTGTCCCGTAAAGCGCTGCACTGTCATATCCAATGACCGTGTATTCTTGATCCGGACCGTTGAAAAAGCTTCTGACAATGCTCCCATAGCTGGCGGTAAAGCCATTAAAACTAAAGTCTTCAATTTGGCGAAAAATCAGATCGGCATCGCCGTACTGCAGATGCAGGGTACCGTCCGGATCCAGAGTGAACAGGTCAGCGTAGACCAGCGCATCAGGTTGTTCCCCTTGGGTGTACATCCGTTCAAACAGGTCCAGGTGCACTAGGTCGTTGCCTTCGCCACCATCGCCATACCCCGTTTCCTGACCAAACCGCAGGATGTCATCGCCACCACCACCAAAGAGCGTGTCATGGCCTGCACCACCATCCAGAATGTCCGCCGTGTCAGATCCTAGCACAAGATCATCCCCATCTCCGGCGCGCACAAAACCAGAAGCGGTTAAGGAAAACGTGTCATTCCCATCTGTTCCATTCTGAATTTCCGGCATATCGAAGACTTGGAATTGGCGTGGCGTTTCCTCGTCCCCACCGGGGCTAATCCAAGTCATCAAGTCACCAGTCGATGTCAAAACGGCACCAAAGGCATTCCCACCAGTAAACAGAGACATTCGACCGTATGTCCACCCTTCGGAATCCAGGATGATACCCCCTCCAGAAGAGATGTGCAGATAGAGATCCGTGTCTAAGGTTTCAACGCTGTATGGCGCACCTGCTGCCCCTTCGAGGTCAGACACAAGGTGAATTGGTTCGGCAAAGCCCTCGGTGCTGCCAAATTGCACCCAGTTGGTATACGAAGTGGAATAGTCACCATGAATTGTATCCCGCCATGCAAGGATAATACTTCCAGTGTCATCAAAACTTATGGCCCCCCTGTTCCCGACCGGATCGCTGATTGGGAGTGACGTCAGCGTGCCCTCTTGTGTATATGTCGCAAATTCTACCTGATTGCCGTCTCCGCTCCCCCAACTGATCAGGACGTCCCCGTCACCCGAGGGGGTAAGTTCTATGTTCCTTGCTGCAAGTTCCACCGGAAGTTGTTGGCGCGCGCCGACGGGGCTGCCAGTGTTATCATAGTGTTGAAGGACAATTTCATTCGTGCTGCCTGAAGTATGGGGCGAAACCACCAGGACGGTGCCGTCCGGACGTGGCAACATCTCCCAAAGGGCGATATCGCCAAGTAACCCAGACCCCGATGAGGCAAAAATTTCCGGATCTGCGAGTATACGTATGGTGTCCTCAGGCAACGGGCGATGATAGTCAGCGATTGAATTGGTGAACACAACAGGTGGGCCGTCCGGTTGACCGTCAGCCGCAAGCACCTGAACCGCCATACGGGGCGGGAAGACTTCTGGATCCCCAAACAACGCGGCTGTGACCAGCCAACCACCATCTGTCAGCTCAACAACTCGGATTTCCTCAGGGGCGGTACCCACCCCCTGCAAAATGCTGTGTGCCCCATCAGAGCTGCCATCCGGATTAAACCTTTGCGCAACAACAGGGTGTTCAGCTTGGGAAGGGTCAGACCAGACAATGGGCGATGAAACATGAATGTCTAAAAAGTCGCCGCCACTTGCCTGCGTAATTTCAGATAACCGAGGCTGCCCAAGAGGTTCATCTACAGAAAACGACAGGGATTCAGAAGGCCAGAACGACATGAAAAATCCTACAAGTAGAAAACAACTATAGAATGATTAGTATAACAAGTTCTGTCAATATTACGATTAGAACGCCAACCTGAAGTGGAACGGCGGCTTTTTCTGTTCGTTTTTAGGCCAACAGGTCAAACCTGCTGTTTCTTTTTTTATACGGTGACAATCGCTATCTCTTTAACTACGCTCCCACTTCCAGTTGATTTAAACAGTTGCTTTCATATTGCTAAATAAACGACAGAGAATTTCTCTCAATAAAAGAAATCGTCCACCTAACCCCTGTCATATGGCAGCTATGCGGGGCCTTGCTGTCATTCACTGATGTTGATCGAACGGCAGCGAACGGCCTACTCTGTTGAAAAACTCGGCATTTGGCTTACTGGCACGTTTCAGCGGAATATCGTCCCGCTGAAACGTAAATTTGCGAACATTATTTACCAGACGCGCGCTCAAGAAACAGCTGTTCCAAATTTTGGTAGAGCTTTTTTGTAAGGGAGTTTTTCAACAGAATAAGCCCAAAGCAGCCATTCGGGGTAGCCGCGGCGAATGGCTGGTTAGGGTCCAGATTCAGCTTTCATAAAGAACAACCAATGCTCGTTCTAAAAAGTCTTTGGATCAATCCGCATAGTACACCAACTCAGTTGGTGCACTTCTGAACTTGCGTAGCACATGAAACTTGTAGTCACTTTGCACATGTAATTGCTTTTTGCATCGCAACTGCGATTTGATGCCGTTTGAAAGGTTTGGTCAACAACACATCACCAGCGCCAAGAAAGCCAGAATCTTTGGCCGCTTCCGCCGAGTAGCCGGACATAAAAATAATCTTCAGGTTCGGGAATCGAATTTTAGCTTCCTCCGCAAATTCCGGTCCGCTCATGCCACCTGGAAGTACCACATCCGATAACAGCAGATCAAACTGCTTTCCAGTTCCTAGAACTTCACGAGCAGCGGCTGTCCCATCTACGCTGGTTACCTGATATCCTAACCTACCTAGCATCCTGTTTGTAAGCTCTCGTACCATGGGGTCATCTTCAATTAGTAAAACAGGCTCATTGCTGCCGAGTGGCGTTTCGACAATGCTTTCTTTGCTTGGTTTTACCGCGAGCGAGTGATCTCGAGGCAAGTAAAGTTTAATTGTAGTTCCTTGGCCCAGCTCACTGTAAATGCTGACATGTCCTCCGGATTGCTTAGCAAAGCCATAGATCATTGATAGCCCTAAACCGGATCCCTGACCGACCTCTTTAGTCGTGTAGAAAGGCTCGAATGCTCTCTCTTGCACTTCTTTTGTCATTCCGGTGCCGCTGTCAGAAACAGCCAGCACCACAAACTCACCCTTTGCTGCGTCAGGATTTTTAGCCACATAGTCTTCATCCAAGCTGGTATTATAGCATTCGATGGTGAGAGTGCCACCATCGGGCATTGCATGCCGGGCGTTTATCGCAAGGTTAAGAAGAGCGTCTTCGACCCGGCTGGGGTCGGCAGCCGCCGACCAAAGGTTCGAAGACTCCGGGAATTTTATCGAGATCGTTTCGCCAAGAGATCGTGTGAGTAAATCTGACATCCCGTTTATCAAAGCAGTAAGGTCGATAGGTTGCGTTGACAGCGATTGTTGCCGCGAGAACGCAAGTAAACGATGCGTCAGTTCAGCACCTCGATCTGATGTGCGAATGATATCGGCCAACAGGTCCTTGTCGAAAGCACCTTGGGACTGCATCTCTTCAGCTAGCCCAAGAATAATGGCCAACAGATTGTTGAAGTCATGGGCTAAGCCGCCCGTCAATTGACCGACAGCTTCCATTTTTTGGGCCTGCCGCAGATGTTCTTCCGCTGCTTTTGCGTCGGTGATGTCTTCAACTAAAACATACAGCCCCAGAACAGAGCCATCGCTGGCGAAATCTGGCACATAGGTGCTATGAACACTACGCCTGCCACCATCTTTGAATGGTACCGTGGACTCATAAACAACTTGCTCACCAGAAAATGCCAGATCCATGTGTTCTTTGATCACCTCATAAGCTGCGTCACCGATTACGGTTTTGACGTGCAGGCCCTTGAGATCGCTTTGCCTATTCCCAAACCAATTTTCATATACTTTGTTGTTGAATTGGTAACGCCTGTTCGAGTCCACATATGCAATCAGGATAGGAACAGAGTTCGTAAGTAAACGTAGTCGCTCTTCGCTATCGCGCAGAGCCTCTGCAGCATTGACAAGTCGTCTGGCGATATTCAATCGCCACGCCGTGAAACCAAGCAAGGACCCCAACAGGAAGAGCACAACAATTCCTTGAAACCAGGTTTCTTGCCAGAATGGTGGGTGAACAGTAATTGCAAGACTGGTACTTTCACTCCAGGGACCATCCCCGACCCGGCCTTGAACAAGCAAGGTATACTGCCCTCCAGGAACCCTGCTGTACCTACCAAGTGACGCGCTGTCGGCGACAAACCAGTCCTTTGTAAAGTTCTCAAGCTTGTAGCGGATATCGCGATGTGCATGCCCAGCCAGTCCGACGACTGATGCTTCAAACTCGAAATCCGTATTGGGCCAATGAATTTCGACCGCTTGGGTGCTTTCAACTGCGGTATTAAGTGGCAAGTCCACACCACCTTGCGTCAGTGATGTGAATATTACACGGGGTTGCGCGCCCTCATCCAATAGCAATGGAATAGAAATCACGCCCATTCCCGACAGCGTGCCAAGCATAAGATCCTGGCTGCTGGTCATGTATGTTCCACCAGGCCAACTTAGAAAAACATCGCTTGGTAGCGCATCTTTCTGGCCATAACTGGCGACAACGCGCCTGCTGATTGGCTCGAACTGAAAAACGCCTGCGTTAGTCACCAACCAGAGAAAACCCTTTTTGTCGGTCTCGATTGCAAAGATTGTATTGGTCGTGAGGCCAGACTCTCGCCCCATTCGTTCAAATGTGCCGGTGGATTCATCAAAAACATTCAAGCCGCCTTCAATGGTGGCAACCCAAAGCTGCCCCTGCGGACCCAGCTCGACTTCTGACACATTGGAACTACCGATCGATGTCGGGTCATCGGGGTCGTGAAGATAGGATGCAATGACCTTTTCGCCATCGAATTTTAGCAAACCTTGCCCCCAAGTAGAGAGCCAAAAGGTTCCGCCCTGGGAGACAGCAACCCGAGAGACGAATGCTGCCGTGATCCCGGCTTCCGTGTTCGAAGAACTGTTGAAAAACTGGTAGTCCCCGTTTGCTGTGTCGACCCGGCCTAAGCCACTTGTTTGCGATCCAAACCAAATGACTTCCGGGTTGCTCGGGTCATAGACCCCGCCCCAGGTTCCAAATGCCGATTGCGGTGATTTCAGCCGTCTCAGGACAGTCCGAGAAGGGATATCAATCAGCAGAAAACTGGAATCAACTTCGCCGATCCAAAGCCTTTCTTCAGCGGCCTGCAGAATTGTGTTCACTTCGTTCAAAGCCAGAGAAGGACTGGGATTTTCAGAAAGGTCCGAGACAGGCTGCCAGCGCGAATAGCTTTTGGTTTCCTTGTTGTAGTGCTTGAGCCCGCCGACGCCGCCAACCCAAACGCCGCCTGAGCTATCTTCACTAACCGCCAACACTGGTTCTAGGTGCTTTTCAGGTAGGCCCTCATTTTCAAAGCGGGCGGTCCAGATCGACCGATCCGGAAAAATCCGATAGATTGGGCCAGTGTTGTAGGGCAACCAAATCGTACCATCGCCGGTTTCAAACACCGATAAGATCATCTCGGTGGTGTCCGGTGATGTGGCATTCGGGTTGCGCAGTATTACATGAAATTTCTCCGTTGCGGGGTCAAACATTTCGACACCAGCAGCAACGGAAAACAATCGGCCTAGCCAAAGGCGCCCCTGACTATCGACCGTGACAGTCAGAACATGGTCGCGCGAAATCCCCGATGGATTGTCAGGATCATGGCGGTAGTTCTTGAATTCTCCGCTGCTGACATCTAGTCGGCTTAGGCCCTGTTCCGTTCCTAGCCAGATCTCGCCGTAGCGACCTCCGGCGACACTATTGACTTGGTCTGATGGCAGACTCGCGGGGTCCGCTGGATCATGGGTATAGTTTACAAAACTGTCCTTTCCCGGATCAAGGCGACTAAGCCCCGAGCGTGTTGCCACCCAGATACGGTCTTTTTTGTCGATATGTAGACCCCAGATGTCATTCCCAGCAAGCGAGTGAGGGTCCGATGGATCGTGATAGTAATGACTGAAGCCATCACTGGCTCCCTTCATTACATTGAGGCCGTTGTTTGTTCCCACCCAAACGGACCCGTCAGAACGCGTAGCGATCAGTCTCGGCACCCAGTTCATAGTGTCGGAACTCAGGCTGTCAGGGTCTGCTGGGTCATGCTGATATGTAACAAACGAGTTGTCAGATTTATCATAAACAACCACGCCACCAGCGCTACGCCCAAACCAAATCCGTCCCTGTTGATCTTCTGCTATCGTTCCAACCCGAGAGATGAACGCCGATCCTTTGGTGTTGAAGTACTTCGCGTTTCTATAGTCATATCGCAATGCGCCATTCGCCGTCGCAAACCAAAGAATGCCGTCGCTGTCTTCGAACCCTCCGGCTGTAACTGAACCAGAATCCAATACAAATTCTGGCGTTTCCACCGCCTGCGCAGATGCTTTTGGTGTGGAAAATCCTGTGATCGCAGCAAACAGCACAACTAAAACTGAAGAGATCTGAACGGATTTTCGTCGTAATGCCAATAGCCCAAAACGATTCAATAGGGTGCTGTCAAACATTTGCGGCCTCCGGCTCAAGTATTCAAAATAGTTCCTTCCAGCTATTGGTCAAATGCGTTCGGACGGTCAAACCGATTGGAAAATTGCCATTTTCGATAGCTGTGCATGGACACAAAACCATCTCACATTGAGGTTTGTAAGAGATGCTAAAAACACGGATCTTGCACTCACTCGAATTTTCAAAGTCAGATTACGGAACATTGCTGCCTTCAGCGCAAATTGCAGCGAATGGCTGGTATCCGCCCTATGTGACGGATGCTGCGCTGCGCACCAAGGTCGCGAAATGGCGGTTAGCCGACATTGCTGGGATGAGTCCAACAAACCCCGGAGCCAATATGCTTGATCGACCAATCACAGTGCGAGACGCGTTTTGGTTCTGGATCACCTATTCAATCCTGAACAGCGAGTTGCTGGCCGCATATCTGGCCGGGCTGCTGTCCAACTGACCCCGGTCAGGCGTCATTCCCTTGTGCCGGTAACGCCTCGCTAAGTTGTTCCCACGATTGGCCAGATGCCACCAGACAGGTAAGCCCATTTGGGGGTGTAGTGGTTCAGATGCCAGTGTCAGCAGAGGCAAACGTCTCGATCACCATCCCCTGATCGCCCAGCCCAATGCTTCGACGGACTTCGCCATACGTATTGGCCAGTCGTTCAACCACAGCCTCGCGCGGCGCCCACTTGCGGTTCTGTTGCGCAGTGGCAGGCACAGCAAGAAAGCCCGCCAGAGCAGTTGCAAGGATCAGTCTCGTTGGGGGGCTAAGGATGGTGCGCAGGTTCCGGTGCGTGGCGGGCCGGTTACGGGATCATTTGCGGCCGACGCCGTTTTGAATTTCACCAATTAAGCACAGCCTGTCGTTTGCACATTGCCGCCCTTCGGCCTCGGCAATCAGGGCGTCAGATAGCTGGCCCTCATCCTCTGGCAACGGGCCGGTGTAGCTGGAGTAAGGTCTGAGCAAATCGGCGGGAAAATTGTGCGGCAAAGGAGACAGCTGCGATTGCGACCCTCTATAGATTGCAGAGTATTTCGAAGGGTATCGAACTGACGTGCTGACTTCGTGGCAACTCTACTTGAAACGCAAGAATTTCCAGAACTGGGTGTGCCCGAATTCCCTACATGTGCCGCAAAGGTGGAGTTTGAGTGGCCGCACTTTTCGATCATAAACCTTCGCGCCCCAGACATCCGATCTTCAGGTCGATGGTAGGAAATTTCTGGTAAACACATTTTATCATTAAGGGGTGAACGATGTGTCCTATTACAAAGCGCTTCAGGTTTAGGACGAACGAGGAACATCGCGACGGCGGAACCCATTAGTGTTGGAACCAGATCATGAGGGTGTTTTCAAGTGCTTTTGAGTGACGACCCAATATGCAACTCTGTTTGCTCTCACGCCGCCGTCAATGAATAGCGTGCTGAAGCATGGAGCTGCTTGAAGCTTTTTCCGCGCACGCGCTGGTCCGAACCTACCGACAGAAGGAGATTATTTTAGAGGAGATTTGGGACCGAAGCAGGTGATCCACAATTCTGTCGTGGTACTTTTTGTGGTATACACTTCTCACTACTAATTTTAATCACTATAAAGCAATTGTTTATGCAATTTACTTGACGGACTGTCTCTCCGCCGTCACACTTTTCGGCTGATCAGAACAGACTGCTTTAAGCGGTTTCGTTGCTGCGAGTGCCCGCGCTCGCCACGACTTCTCTGTCGATTGTTCAGGTCCGTTTGCACAGCTACCAATCAGCCAGCGACCCGGCATTCTACAGACTGAGCTCTTATGCACATTGTGAACTGCTCGATGATCAATGATCAGTATTTTTCCATTTGGCCGGGGTCACGTAAACGATGCTATCACCAACACTGACCATCACATCACCGTCCTGAATATTGACCTGCAGCTTCATTGAGCGATTTGCAAGATTTCCCAAGTCTTGGGTAGCCGTCTCTGAGAAGTTGACGACCTCAAGATTATCAAACCGGGTGGTGCTGTTTTTGATTTTGTCCCACCACACATCAGCCGTCCTGCCATAACTATAGACAATAACATCTTTTGCTTTGCCACAGGATTGACGAACAATCTTCTCGCTGGGAAGTCCCAACGCCACCCACAACTCAAGCTCGCCACTTAGGCTTTTCTGCCAGATGTCAGGCTCGTCATCCGTTGACAGGCCCTTGGTGAGTTCCAATTGTTCATGGGCATTCAGTGCAAACGCGAGAAGACGCACCATCAGCCGTTCATCCGTCTCCGAAGGATGTTTGGCAACAGTCAGTTTATGGACCTCATAATAGTGACGATCCATATCAGATACGGAAAGTTCAACTTTATAGATGGTGGATTTTTGCGCCATGATCTGTCCCGGAATAGCGAAGATAGGGGTTCCTAGTACGTCTGCTGACTTTGTGAAAGCAGATTAAAACGCACTGAAAAATAGGACCTGGTTGATTGGCATTGCCGCGGATGATCTTGTCATACGCTGTGTTGTACGCGCTCAAATTCCATGGTCCAACTCGTTTCGCTGATCGCTCCACAATCGCGCGACATCTCGCGGGGCATGGTTGAAGGGAGGTAAAACTCCGGTTTCCTGCGTCCTTCCCAGTGCCAATTGTACCAACATTCAGTTTGCAGAAGTCAGTAAGCCGCACTGAAACTTGCGAAACTGTTCGCTCTCGCCAAACTATGAAGGCGGCACTGGCAAGTGCCGCCTCTAACGAATACCATCATCGCCTGGGTACCCAACCCGATGTTCCCCTATTCTTCCGTCGGCTTGGTTTTCATTGTACCTGTTTCCGGTACTCATGGACCGGCAATCCGCCGATACCCCAATCTTCCAGAGCGACCTCATTGATCACGACAAAAGTCGTCGCTGGGTTCTTGCCCAAAACCCTGTGCAAGAGATCGGATACCCCTGCGATCAGCTGTGTTTTCTGATCAGCGCTCGGGCCTGCGCCATCAGGACCGCCCTCGCGTGTCACCTTGATATTAACATATGGCATTGGTTAGTCCTTTCGCGGAACATAAGAGAAAACTTTGGTCACGATACGCCAACCTGCACCGTCGTGAACAAGGGTAAGAACATCCAGAAAATCGCGGCCCATCATGGTCATACGCGCTGTGACATTCGCCAGCCCTCCTCCAGGAAACGCAATTTCCAGCACGTCTTCTTCCCGTGGATCGCCGCGTTTGGCCGGTGGTTCACGCTCGTCTACGCGTTTCATATAGGTCTCAAGATCCAGATACAGTTCATCCCCTTCGGTCGCGCAAACGTAAGACAGCTGAGGGTGAAAAACGGTACGCAGCAAAGAACTGTCAGCTTGATGGAGCCCCTCGAAATAGGCCTCCATCAGCTCACTGACGTTTTTGTAGTCAGATGATGTCATTAGATCAGCCCCTCAGCCCGCATCGCCACCTGAGCCGACGACCTTGACGCCGCACGGTTCACGAAGGCAGCCAGATGTGGCCACCGGGCAATGTCGATGCCGGTAAAGTTTGCCCAGTTGGACACCACAAAAAGATAGGCGTCGGCCACTGAAAACTGGCCAGATACTAGCCACTCACGACCGTCTTCCAGTTGGGCTTCGATTTGATCGAATTTTCCCGCCACATCTAATCGCGCGTCTTCCTTGCCTGCTTCGGATGTGCCATCTCGGAACAGTGGGCCAAACGCCTTGTGCAATTCAGTCCCGATCCAGTTAAGCTGCTCCTGCATCCGGGCACGGTCCAACGTCCCCACAGCTGGTGCTAGGCCTGCCTCAGGATTTCTGTCAGAGATATACTGCAGAATTGCTGGACCTTCGGTGAGCACTGATCCGTCATCCAATTTCAGAGCTGGAACATAGCCGTTGGGGTTGATCACACGATAATCAGCACCGCTTTCAGTCCGACCTGCCTTGGTATCCACGGCTTCGATTTCCAGCGCATGGCCAATTTCGTGCAGCGCGATATGGCTGGCCAACGAGCAGGCGCCGGGTTTGTAATATAGTTTCATGGGTTGCTCCTGTGATAAGTGATGGCCCATGGCTAAACTCAGGAATGGTGAATTGATAATATTGTATAATCAGCATAACGATTAGAAAAATAGATCATCTGGACAGCTTAATGAAGCACGACCAACTCATCGCACTGGAGGCAATCGTCTCTACTGGTACCTTTCGCGGCGCTGCTGAACGCCTGAACAAGTCGCAATCGGCCGTCAGCCATGCAATCCGCCTGCTTGAAGATGAACTTGAAGTAGAGCTATTCAGCCGCGCAACGTACCGGCCTTCGCTTACCTCTGCAGGTGAGATCATTTATCGCGAAGCATCCCGCGTTCTGCGCCAGATGCAGGATCTGAGATCAACAGCCGCCCGTTTGCGCGCGCGAGAGGAGCCAGAGATAAGCCTTGCAGTGACTGCGACGATGAATCTCGACCCGCTGTTATCCGTTTTGGCCGCTATTGGGCAACGCCATCCCGCAACCCATATACGGTTGGGAATGGAAATGATGGGTGGTCCAGTTGCCAGGTTGATGGAGGGTAAGGCGGATATTGCCCTTGCCTCACTTGACGGGGTGCCGCTGGATGAAGTTGAGGCAGAACCCGTTTCAGAGGTGACGATACGCCCTGTGGCTAGCCCCGGCCTGAAGCTGCCTTCCAGCACACGCGCAATTTCTGTCTCAGAGATACAGGGATATGTACAGGTTATCACCGCAGGAACCGGTGGAGAGACGCATGTGCAAAGCCGCGATCTGTTGCCGGGCGGGCGCAAATGGACCGTTTCGGATCTCAGCGCCAAGAAAAAAGTGATTATGGCTGGATTGGGCTGGGGAGGCTTGCCCGATCACATGACAGTCGAAGAACGAGATTCTTCTGACTTACTGCCACTGAACCTCGAGGGGTTTCCTGTGCGCCATACTGTCATTTTTAAAATACGGCGAAGGGATCAGCCTCCGGGTATCGTCGCCTCGGAACTCTGGGACAAAATCGGAAAGTTTTGATATCCAGCCTACCCGCGTCTGAGCAGCCCTTAGCATCAAATTCGCATAAAGCGCTCTCAACGCTCTAGCAATCACTGAGCTCCAAGGCTCCATAACCACTCAACGCGGCCCAGTATAAAATTTGGCGGCCTGTCTGAGACTTTGCATTGATGGCCAGTTTAGGGGTTTGATATCTAAGGCTAACCTTTTGCAATAAATGTCTGACGACACAAAAAAACCCCGTTGCCATCAGACAACGGGGTTCTCTTCTTACAGCACTAGGAATGATTACATCGTTCCTTCGCGCTCTAACTTTTTGCGTGCGAGCTTACGGGCACGGCGGATAGCTTCAGCTTTCTGGCGCGCGTTTTTCTCGGACGGTTTCTCGAAATGTTGCTTGAGCTTCATTTCGCGAAAAACGCCTTCTTTCTGGAGCTTCTTCTTGAGCACCCGGAGAGCTTGATCGACATTGTTGTCGCGAACACTTACCTGCATGTGGTTTTCACCACCTTTCTAGATAGAGTTGCAATGATTTGCAGGAACCCGCCCAATAGCAAAGTGATATTGCTTTGTCTAGTCTTCTGTTTCACACATGGAGAGGTACCACCTATTCGCTGAAACATAGTATTGCACGAATGGCTACTCCAACACGTAGATGCAGCTCTAAGACCACGTCCCTCGCCCGCAACTGTCACGAATAGCTCTAAACTGACCTTGCGCTGTGCGCGGCAAATGGCCGCTTGGCGCCTCATTCGGCTAACAGTTGTGACATCCGGGTAAGCCCAACATCCAAATTTGCAGAGGCTCCGCCGCCAACTCCTAGTCGAATGTGGTTTGACAGCCCGTACGCACTTCCAGGCAGTAAAAATGTTTTGTATGGGTCAGCCAGCAGGCGTTTTGCAAAGATGTCACTATCTATTCCCTCTGCCAGTCGTGCCAAACCAATCAGTCCGGCCTCGGGCCGGTGCCAAGACAGTTTTGGCTCGGCGGTGATGTATGTGTCCAAGAACTCAAGCGTAGCGATGCTATCACGTCGCGCCTTGGCCAACGCTTGGCTTAGTCGATCTGGGCGTAGGGCAACTTCAGCGATCACTTCCCCCATGACATTCATAATTTCACTGCTGTTTTCCCGCAGGACAATCGCATCCATCACCATATTTTTGTCGCGGCAAATTAGCCAGCCAGTGCGCAGCCCCTGTAACCCCAAGGCCTTGGACACGCTTCCAGTGGTAATGCCGCGCTCATAGATGCCCGCAATCGACGGGGCTCTGTCGGTAGTCCACTCCAACCCGGCATAGACCTCGTCAACGATCAGCCAAGCACCGACGTTGTCCGCAATCTCCGCAATTCGCTGCAGGTCTTCTGTGCTCAACAATTTGCCGGTTGGGTTATTTGGGTTGGTTAGAAAAATCAGCTTGGTTTTCTCGGTGACCAGCGTTTTTAGCTGATCCAGCGGTAAAGCCCAGCCTTCGGCCTCATCTCTTTCAACCAGTTTGACCGTGGCCTGTCTGGCCTTAGCCAAAACTTCTACCTGCGGCCATCCAGGTGTTTCTGTGACAACCTCATCGCCGGCGCCGACAAGCTGCATGAACGCCAGGTAATTGGCTTCAGCCGCGCCAGCGGTAATTAACACATCATCGGCTGTACACATCTTGGCCAAACCAGCCTGATCAATGACACGCTGGCGCAGAGATGGCAGGCCCCGGAAAGACTTGAGACTCCAATCGAGGGACATTTCAGGGTCAAGATCATCCAGAAAATCACCCAGTTTTGGCGACTCGGCCAGCGAGAACCCAATAAAGGCTTCTGGATCGGTCTCGGTTGTATCAAGCAGATACTGGAACAGGGTATGAATCTTGACTTTCATTGGGGACCCGCGATGGTTGGAGCAGCTATGAGGGGATGTTATGCAAGCCAATGGTTTTTTGAAAGGGCGGCCGATCTCGTTGCATGTTCTGGACTACGGGCTGTTCAAGGTGCATGCAAACAACAGAGTTATTGGGATTTGCGGCTTTCTGATTCAGACAGACGCAGGTGAGTCCATTCTGGTCGATACCGGGTTTCCGCAAAAATATGCAGAGGACAAAGCCGCAGCCACAGAACAGGACAGGCTGTATGAGTTTGGTGAAGTTCTGCAGTGTGGGATGGCCAATATGCCTGCAGCCCAACTTGCCCTCGCCGGGATCCAACCGGATCAAATTGATCTGCATGTTCTGACACACACCCATATTGACCATGTTGGTGGTCTTGGTGATTTTCCAAAGGCTCCAATTTTGGTATCAGGCGCTGAGCGGCGTTTGCCCAGACCACTTTACTGGGGGGATGTCCAGCCGCTTGAATGGCCAGAGCAGGAGTATCTGGTGATCGAAGACGACGTTGAGGTTAGCCCTGGGTTTCGTGTCCTCACCTCTCCGGGCCATGCGCCAGGCCAGTTGGCGCTATTGCTGGATTTGCCGGAAACCGGGATGGTTTTGCTGACCAGCGATGCAATCTCGCGCCCCGCTGAAATAGACGAGAAGTTTGCCGGGTCCTGGGACGAGGCAAAAGCCATTGCCAGCGCAGATCGCTTGATGAACCTGGCTAAAGAAACTGGCGCGTTTGTGATCTATGGGCATTCGCCCGAGCAATGGCCAAAACTGAAGAAATCGCCCGAAGCTTACACCTAACGCACATCCCGCCCTTGGTTGAGAATGATGATGTTGCCGCTGGAGATATTCCCGGCAGATGAGATCAGAAAAGAAACCCAATTGGCAATTTCAGCCGGGTCCATCGCGCGCCCGTGTGGCATCGCCGAAATTGCCTGCTGTAGTACCTCATCGGTCAACACATCGAACAACGGCGTCGTGGTCATGGCAGGAGCAATCGAATTTACGGCGATTTTCTCTGCCGCATACCGCCGTGCAAGATCTTTGGTCAAAGTGTCCATCGCGGCTTTACTGGCGCGGTAATGTGGTGGATCAAAAACGTCAAAGTTATAGGCCCCATTGGACGAGATATTGACGATTTTGCGAACGCCGGGACGGTCCATCATTAAGGGAACCGCTTGCTGGCAACAATAAAACGCCGAATTGAAGTTTATCGCCATTTGACTGATGAGCTCCTGCGCCGGGATATCCGGGAAGTCGGACATCAGGCAGGTTCCAGCATTATTGACCAATGCATCCACTCCGCCGTGCTGGGACTTGATGCTGGCAAATGCCTCGGCAACTGCGGTGGCATCAGTCAGGTCAACAGTTAAACCGTGAAAACCATCTCCAATGGATGTCGAGCTTTCTTCGAGACTTTTAGCGGATACATCCAGTCCGACCACGGTCAGCCCGTCTTGCACCAGCTTGAGGCAAATCGCGCGCCCCATTCCGCCACCTGCTCCTGTAACAACCGCAATCTTGCCTGGCATGATGATCTCTACCCCAACATATTTTTGCAAATTTACGGAGAACGCTAGACTTGCACATCCCGTTTGTACAGCAGGCCAGGTGGCGGAATAGCGTACATAGCGTCCTCAAGGACTAGCCGAAAGTGCCCGAAAATGGTGGGAACGGACTGGGAAGGCCGCCAAAAGTGTTAAAGCAAGACTTTAATCATCACCATTCAGAAGCGAATGCGAGGGGTTCTGAATAGGTTATTTAGCTGGCTGAAGCCGAAACAGGATCAAATTTTAAAGATCTATTCTAGCCAGGGTAGCATCGTATTTCGCACAACAACCGTTTCGGGTCTCGTCTTTGATTCGCAGATTTTCCAAACTTTTCAGCGCCGCATTACCGGCAAGCGAAATTGGCTTAAGGCTCATCCTGCCTGAAATTGTACAGTGCAACTTAGGCGGGCTGACCGCCAATCCCGTCAAGGTGTGAAGCGGAAAAATACACCGAGGATCCGATCTAATCACGGGTTCCAGGTTAGGACCTTCCGGGTGCCGTCATGCTAGAAAGTCCCTGCACCGAACGACATGGTGACACAGCGGCAAACAGCCCTCTGTATAGTCAGAACGACTCCGAAACTCAGTCAAAAGACTGGATGCAACTTGGGGTAAATCCTCAAATATGACTACTTGGAGTACTAACAATGACCAGCATTCTTACAAACAACGGCGCAATGGTTGCTCTGCAGACGCTGTCTTCGGTCAACAGTGACCTGAACGAGTCTCAGAACCAGATCTCAACTGGTAAAAGGGTTGGAACCGCCAGTGACAACGCTGCTGTTTGGGCAATTTCCAAAACAATGGAATCTGATGTTGCCGGGTTCAATGCTATCTCGGAAACACTGGCCGTAGGTGAGGCTACTGTGTCTGTTGCCTCAGCCGGTGCTGAACAAATCGTGGAAAAACTAACCGAAATCAAAGAGCTGATTGTGTCAGCTCAATCGGAAAACGTTGACCACGCTAAGATCCAGAATGACATTACCAAGAAGAGCGAACAGGTTGCTGCCATCATCAGCGCTGCTCAGTTTAACGGAGCAAACCTGCTGGCAACAGACGTTGACGGTGCTGGCGCAACCAGCGTAGGCGTGCTGGCTTCGCTTGACCGCATTGGCGCAACAGGTACGCCAACAGCGACCGAGATCACAGTTGCAACTGTTGATTTTGAAGCAAATATCGACCTGGCATCCGACTTGACAGGGATCACCGACAGCACTACTGCTGCGACCGCTCTGGGTGAAATCGACGCCTTCCTGTCCACTGCAATCGATGGCGCTGCTCAGCTGGGTTCCGACACTGCGCGCTTGAAGGACCAGGGTGAATTTGTCTCTAAACTGTCTGACGCCATGAAGATGGGTATCAGCTCGATGACTGACACCAACATGGAAGAGGCATCGGCCCGTCTGAAGGCCTTGCAGACACAGCAGCAACTGGCTGTACAGTCGCTGTCGATTGCCAATGGTGCGCCACAGTCGCTCATGACGCTATTCCGCTAACTGATGCAGTCCGGGGCGTTTCGGCGCCCCGGTTTACTAAGTCATAGAATTATTCAGGCCAGTGATATTAGGAACATACAAAACGTGTTCCCCAGGTAAAGCAGGTCAAACCGGCAGCTTAGGCCAGCACC
This sequence comes from Parasedimentitalea nitratireducens, assembly GCF_057444295.1. Taxonomy (NCBI): domain Bacteria; kingdom Pseudomonadati; phylum Pseudomonadota; class Alphaproteobacteria; order Rhodobacterales; family Paracoccaceae; genus Parasedimentitalea; species Parasedimentitalea nitratireducens. Next base: position 305,691 of record NZ_JBYAXC010000002.1, read on the forward strand.
CTGCCGCATAGCAAAGCTTGGCCCGTACAGATTAGTACGGTATAGAATAGAGGTGTACTGATATGTTTAGTTTCAGGACTCCAAGGCTTCATCTAGACCTGAAACCTTACCCCTAGGCGTGTCAAACTGCCCTTTTCCCCCTTTTAATAACAGAGGCTCTAAGGGCAGCTTGATTATTACGACGCTCAGGCAAAAAGTTCGTGAGCGAGTTCCAAGGCTTCCACAAGGGTGTCGACTTCTTCCTTGGTATTGTAGAGCCCAAATGAAGCCCGGCAGGTTGCAGATACACCGAGATGGTTCATCAATGGTCCGGCACAATGGTGCCCTGCCCTCACAGCGACACCTTTCTTGTCCAAGATAGTCGAGATGTCATGGGCATGAGCGGCGCCGTCAATGGTCAAGCTGAATATGGCTGCTTTGCCAGGAGCTTGCCCCTGGACATTCAACCAGTTCAGGCCAGTGAACCGTTGCTGGGCATAGTCCCGTAGCTGAGCTTCATGTGCGGCAATGTTATCCATCCCCAGTTCCATCATGTATTCAAGCGCAACACCAAAGCCAATGGTTTGAACAATACCCGGTGTCCCCGCTTCGAATTTCATCGGAGGATCGTTATAGAGCACTTGTTCCTTGGAAACTTCCTTGATCATATCGCCGCCGCCAATGAAAGGGCGCATTTCAGCCATGCGTTCCGGGCGAATATAGATCGCGCCTGAACCGGACGGTCCATAAAGCTTGTGACCAGTGATCGCATAAAAGTCGCAGCCAAGATCATCAACATCTACCGGCATATGGACCGAACCCTGGGAGCCATCCACTAGCACGGGCACGCCCTGCGCATGCGCACCCTGTGTAATAGCCTTTACGTCGACGACCGTTCCCAGAACATTCGAACACTGAGTAACTGCGATAAGTTTGGTTTTCGGACCAATGGCATCAATGACGGCCTGAGGGTCCAGACTCCCGTCAGAGGCGGTATCCACCCACTTCAACACCACGCCTTGACGCTCGCGGAGAAAATGCCAAGGAACAATATTGGCGTGATGCTCCATGACGCTCAGAATAATCTCGTCCCCGGCTTCCATACGCGGCATGGCCCAGCCATAGGCAACAAGATTGATCCCCTCGGTTGTACCCGAGTTCAGGACGATAGTGTTTTCGTCACTGGCGTTCAGAAACTTCGCAATCGTATCACGAACGGCTTCGTACTTTTCAGTGGCGAGATTAGAAAGGTAATGCAGGCCTCTGTGAACGTTAGAATATTCCTCTGCGTAAGCTCGCGTTACGGCATCAATAACCACCTGCGGTTTTTGAGCAGAGGCTCCATTGTCCAGATAAACCAACGGCTTTCCATTTACCTCTCTTGAGAGGATTGGAAAATCAGCGCGAATTCTGTCCAGGTCATACATTGGCGGAAAATCCCAGCAAAGAAGGCCCCGCAAGGCCAAGAAAGAACGAGAGTGCAAGAGCAATGATTACACTTGCCATTAACAAAACACCAAACGCTCGCCAAGCCGAAGCAAACCGATGTGCTTCCTTGATGAAGTTGGTCAAAATGTAGATGCCGAAGATACTGATTGCCAGGTTCAACAATCCAACAAAAGCGGGCGCGATTAGAAACAACAGTACGATCATTACGACCTGTACCAGCACCTGCAGAAGTTGAAGCCAAACAACCAGAACCAAGATATCCTGGACTTGCCCCTGCCCGCCCAGCCATCGGCCGGTCGCAGTCAAGGCGTGGACAAATACAACTTGCAGCGCAAGCATTACTGCAAAATATACCAGCGGAGGCAGCTTGGGTAACACGACATCTGCCGGCAATGGAAACACGATTTCCTGCACGGTATAAATGATCGCATTCAAAACTACTGCCAAAGCCAAACCGATCCACAACACATTACTTGGAAGCCGATTGGCCAGTAACATTTGCGCAGCGCGTACAGGCGCCGTAACGGTCAACATTACAAGTGGTTGCAAAATGGCTATCATTGTTTTGCCCAATACGCTTGACGCAGTCCTGACACCCAGAACCAAAGAAAGCAAATCAACCAAGCGGCGCCAACAAGTGTCAACGCGGGTCCGGGTCCCACAAACCCTGCAGTTAACCCATTCAGGAGAAACAATGGGCTGGCTGCCAATAGGGCCCAAAACAAGGCAAGTCTTGCACCAAAACTATCACCTTGGCCCCCAATCAAGCGCACTGTAAGATGTGATAGCCAGGACAAACAATAGAGCAGTAGTGGCGCTATAAAAATCCAGCCAAACAGCGCGCCGCCCAGCATCATGTTTAGCTCTTGCCCAGTAAGAAACGCTTCGCGCGCCAATTTGGGCATCTGGGATACAAACGCCAGCACACATCCGGTCATAAGAATGATCAGAGCGCGATCTTCACGAACCCCCACGGCCAGCAGCCGCGTCATAACCTGACGCGGCCTTCTGTAGGTTTGGATAATATCAGATGTAACTGGCATTAGCGGCGTCGCAACAACCAGTTTTCCAACCTATTCACGATGTTTGCGGCAATCTCTTGATCCTCAATTTCGTCCACCGCTTCAGCAAGGAAAGCCAGTGTCAAAAGATCGGTCGCCTCGCCAACGGGTACACCGCGAGATCTCAGGTAGAAAAGAGCCTCTTCGTCGATTGCACCCGAGGTTGAACCGTGAGAACACGCGACATCATCAGCGTAGATTTCCAACTCTGGTTTGGCCAGGAACTGACTATCATCGTCTAGCATAAGTGCTTGGCTAATCTGGTAACCATCTGTTTTCTGGGCATCTGGTTTGACCAGAATCTTACCCTGAAACACGCCAGTTGCGCCGTTGCGCAATACTTTCTTGAATACCTGTCGGCTTTCGCAATTCACGGCGTCATGGGTGATGAAGACAGTATCATCATGGTGGAAGTCGCCATCTCCGACACAAGCGCCGGCCACATGGGCAAATGCATCGTCGCCCATAATTTCAATAATGGCTTCGTTGCGGGTCAGCACGCCATTCACCGTAAGGGTGAAGCTTTTCAGCGTGGATTCTTTGCCAAGACGCGCAAACATATGGGTTACAGCACGACGTTCATGATCGCGCCCTTGAGCGCAGACCAGATGCAAGGAACCGCCATCGGCAATGTCAATTTCGCTGCATTTATTCAGCCTGGATGCAGCCGGGCCATTCTCCAGAATGGTTGCCTCGGCCCCAGCTTCAACGCGAATGACATGATGCAACAGTGCATCCGAGTTTTCGGAGTTGTGAACGTAAACAAGACTGATCGGTTTGCTCGGCTTCCCAGTCACCCGGATGACAACACCTTCTTTGGCAAAGGCCGAATTGAGTGCTGCCAAAGGCCGTGCAACGGGGTTTTGCCCGCGCGCTTCAAGAACGCCGTACAAGTCCTTGGCCCAGTGTATATCTTTGCCATCCACTTCGGCCAGGTGATCAATCTCAACGCCCTCCAGCTCCAACGGATCAGAGGTTTCTGGATCAAACACACCATCGACAAACACAATTTTCAAGCGATCAAATTCGTCGAACATCGGCGCTTCGCCATGTTGGAACACTTCAGCGCTAGGCGCGTCTGTCTGGACCAAAGAATCTGGACGTGTGTATTTCCAGTATTCGTCGCGACGCCCCGGTAAGCCGAGTGTTTGAACACGTGACAAGGCAGCGCGACGCGCCTTTTCCAAACAGTCACTTTCAGGCATGGAAAGCGCTGCCAATCTTGCCTCGGTAGCAGTTTGCTTTAATTCGGGCAGAGCCATTTATTCCACCTCGGCCAGAATGTCGGCATAGCCGTTGTTTTCTACTTCCAGTGCCAGCTCTGGACCGCCCGATTTGACGATACGGCCATTCGCCATGATGTGCACGACGTCTGGCTTGATGTGGTCCAGCAGGCGTTGATAGTGGGTGATCACCAGGAAGCCACGGTTTTCGTCGCGCAGCGCATTTACGCCTTCGGCCACCAGTTTCATGGCATCAACGTCCAAGCCTGAATCGGTTTCATCCAGAATGCACATTTTTGGCTGCAGCATTGCCATTTGCAGAATTTCATTGCGCTTCTTTTCACCACCCGAGAAGCCAACGTTAACCGGGCGCTTCAGCATGTCGGCGTCGATCTTGAGAGATTTGGCAGTGGAGCGCACTTCCTTCAGGAAATCTGCGGCACTCATCTCTTCTTCGCCACGTGCCTTGCGCTGTGCATTAACAGCGGTACGCAGGAAGGTCATGTTGCCAACACCGGGAATTTCAACCGGATATTGGAATGCCAGGAACAGGCCAGCAGCGGCGCGTTCTTCGGTTTCAAGATCCAAAAGGTCTTCGTCGCCCAATGTCGCCGAACCCTCAGTTACCTCGTAACCGCCCTTGCCGGACAAGACATAGGACAGAGTTGACTTACCCGAGCCATTGGGACCCATGATCGCATGGACTTTGCCCGCTTCGACTTCTAGGTTCACACCTTTAAGGATCTGCTTGTCTTCGTCTTCAAGTTGGACGTGCAGGTTGTTGATTTTTAGCATTTTTCTCGTCTCACATTCGGGGAGGCGTCACGCCTCGTTATTGCATTCGGGCGTTCAACCCGATAAATTATCCGAGCCGCACCGCAGTGCCGCTTGCTGAAACCATAAGCATGGAGTCAGCGATGACTTCGTAATCCAGATCCACACCAACAACTGCGTTGGCACCAATCTCACGGGCGCGTTCTTCAAGCTCGGCCAACGCTGTTACGCGCGCGTCCTGCAGCTTGCTTTCATAGGCTCCTGAACGGCCACCAACGATGTCAGTAACCGAGGCAAAGAAATCACGAACCACATTGGCACCCATAATGGCCTCACCGACCACAATGCCTTTGTATTCAGCAATCTTATGTCCTTCGACAGAATTGGTTGTGGTTACGATCATACTTTTATCCTTGTCCCAGGGACTCATGACTTAGCCAACCGAGCCTTCCAGGCTGATCGCTACCAGCTGCTGGGCTTCCATCGCAAACTCCATGGGCAGCGCCTGCAACACATCCTTACAGAACCCGTTCACGACCAATGCAACAGCCTCTTCCTCGTCCATCCCGCGCGAACGGCAATAGAAAAGCTGATCATCATCCACCTTGGATGTGGTTGCCTCGTGTTCAACCCGGGCGGAGTTGTTCTTGACTTCGATATAAGGCACCGTGTGGGCCCCACATTTGTCGCCGATCAACAAGCTGTCACATTGCGTGTAGTTACGGGCGTCCTTGGCTTTCTTGTGCATCGAAACCAACCCGCGATATGTATTCTGCGCCTTACCGGCACTGATACCCTTAGACACAATGCGTGACTTGGTGTTCTTGCCCAGATGAACCATCTTGGTGCCGGTATCGGCCTGCTGCATGTTATTGGCAATTGCGATCGAGTAGAACTCGCCCTGGCTTTCCTCACCACGCAGAATGCACGACGGATATTTCCAGGTCACGGCCGAGCCTGTTTCCACCTGTGTCCACATCACTTTGGAGCGGTCCCCGCGACAGTCGGCACGTTTGGTCACAAAGTTGTAGATCCCGCCTTTGCCGTTCTCATCGCCCGGATACCAGTTCTGAACGGTCGAGTACTTAACCTCGGCGTCTTCTTCGATAATGATTTCGACTACAGCGGCGTGCAGCTGGGCGATATCACGCGCTGGCGCAGTACAGCCTTCGAGATAGGAAACGTAGGAGCCTTTGTCGGCGATAATCAGGGTACGCTCAAACTGGCCGGTGTTTTCGGCGTTGATGCGGAAATAGGTCGACAGCTCCATCGGGCAGCGAACACCAGGCGGAACATAAACAAACGAACCATCCGAAAACACGGCCGAGTTCAGTGTGGCATAGAAGTTGTCGGAAACCGGAACAACTGACCCAAGGTATTTTTTGACCAGTTCAGGATGTTCCCGGATTGCCTCGGAGATCGAACAGAAAATTACGCCTGCTGCTTTCAGCTCATCCTGGAAGGTTGTGCCAAGTGATACCGAGTCAAACACGGCATCAACAGCAACTTTGCGACCTTCAGCAGGAACATTTTCAGCGCCTTCGACGCCAGCCAAAATCATTTGTTCTTTCAGCGGGATGCCAAGCTTTTCGTAAGTAGCAAGCAGCTTTGGGTCTACCTCATCCAGCGACTTGGGCTTCACTTCCATCGATTTGGGACGTGCATAGTAATATTGGTCCTGAAAATCTATTTCAGGATAGTCGACCATTGCCCAGGTCGGCTCTTCCTTTTGTAGCCAACGCTCATAGGCCTCAAGACGCCAGTCAGTCATCCACTGCGGCTCTTCGTTCTTTTCGGAAATTAGGCGAACGATATCCGGAGTAAGGCCTTTGGGCGCATACTCCATCTCAATATCGGTTTCCCAACCGTATTTATAGGCACCGCCAACTTCGCGCACGGCGTCGACGGTCTCCTGGTCAACACCTTCTTTTACTTGTGTCTGGTCCAATGCGGCCATTTTACGTCTCCTAAGTGCGCGCTCCACGAGCGCGATAGTTCTTTTCTTTCGCCAGCCATGTCTCTGCAAATCGCAGAACATCGCTTTCGGTTGTTTCGGGGCCCAGCGACACGCGTAGCGCACTCTGAGCAATGTTCTCGTCGTATCCCATGGCGGTCAGCACAGAGCTGGCCTTTACCTTGCCGCTTGAACAAGCTGAGCCTGCGCTGACGGCAAAGCCAGCCAAGTCCATTTGCATCACCTGGGTTTCACCTTTCCAGCCAGGCGTTGCGAAACACGACGTATTAGTCAACCGCTTGGCCGAAGCTCCCACGAAAATGGTGTTTTGCGTCCCAGCTTCAAGAGCTTGCTCAAGCAGATCACGCAGCTCTGCGACCTTTTCCCAAACCCCATTTGCCAGATCACGGGCTGCAGCTTCAGCAGCAGCTCCGAACCCCGCGATTCCAATGACATTTTCAGTTCCTGACCGGCGTCCCATTTCCTGGCCACCGCCCTTAATCTGGGCCTCAAGATGCGTTCCGCGTTTCAGGATCACTGCACCAATGCCTTTGGGGCCACCCAGTTTATGCGCCGAGATAAGCGCGATTTCGGCACCCATCCAATTAAACGCCACCGGCAGCTTTCCAAAAGCCTGCGTTGCGTCTGTAACCGCTAACCCGGCAGGCAACAACTGAATGATCCCAGTTTCCGAGTTGGCCAGTTGAAGTGTCGAGACTTCTGGATCCAAGACAGTAACAAGACCATCGGCGTCGACGTTCAAATCTTCGCTAATACAACACCTTACGGCATCATGCTCAACAGAAGCTCCAACCAAGTCACGATTGCCACAGGCAAGTGACGCGCCTTCGGTTGAGCCCGATGTGAACACAATATCCGCACCATCGGCACCAAAGGCATTTGCGATCTGCGCCCGCGCCCTCTCAACAACAGCTTTTGCGGCGCGGCCTTCAGCATGCACCGACGAGGGATTACCGCAAACCTCCATTGCAGCAATCATCGCCTGTCTAGATTCTGGGCGCAGCAACGCTGTCGCATTATGGTCCAGATAAACCCTAGTCATGGATGCATCTTTCCAAGCGAACTGCGTCAGGCGCGTAACTGGCAGAAAGGTAGATCATTCTGCGTCTACAACCGAGAAAAGGTTGGGCACTGCGGGACAAGGCGCCAGGTCGTTTTTGACAACATCTGAAAGTCTGGTCTGATGCAGGTACACATACACATGTGCGCTCAGCCCCTCCCAGAGCCTATTGGTCAGTGATTGGGCGCGACTGCCCGAAGCAGCACCAGAAGCGCCCGCGCCCTTATGCATGGCATCTACCGTTTCGTCCACAGCTGACAAGATGTCTACCACGCGAATTTCAGAAGCCGCTTTTGCAAGCCTATACCCGCCACCAGGTCCGCGGACAGAACACACCAGCTCAGCACGACGAAGCTTGACAAAAAGCTGCTCTAAATAAGGGAGCGAAATATCTTGTCGTTTCGAGATATCACCCAGCACCACCAATTGCCCTTCTGGCTGCAGAGCGATATCGGCCAAAGCAACCATGGCATAGCGGCCTTTTGTCGAAAGCTTCATGTTTGTTACACTCCAACCAGCTTGGGGACAGCGAAAACATTGACCTTTACCGCATCAGTGCGTATCTCAGCCTGATGGTGCAAGGTTTTGGACCGCGCCCACATTTAGAACCGTTCTAAGGTGCCCTAGGGAATTCGTCAAGATTGCCTTAATGCACTTCCCGCAAATAAGAGTAGGATCCACCCACCCATGCCTGAGGTCATTTTTCCCGGACCCGAAGGCCGCCTCGAAGGCCGCTATCATCCGCAAAAAGAACGTGACGCTCCAATTGCCATTGTGTTGCACCCGCATCCGCAATTTGGCGGTACCATGAACAACAAGGTGGTCTATAACCTCCACTATGCGTTTTACAACATGGGTTTCACCGTTTTACGCTTTAACTTCCGTGGTGTTGGCCGCAGCCAAGGTGAATACGACCAAGGTATTGGTGAGCTATCTGATGCTGCTTCGGCGCTTGATTACCTGCAGTCCATGAACAACAATTCCAAGCACTGTTGGGTTGCTGGATTCTCATTTGGGTCTTGGATTGGTATGCAGCTGCTGATGCGCCGCCCGGAAATCACTGGATTTATTTCGGTTTCTCCCCCGGCCAATATGTATGACTTCTCGTTCCTGGCGCCCTGCCCGTCTTCGGGTTTGATCATCAATGGCACCTCTGACCGTGTTGCACCACCAGCGGATACCGTGAATCTGGTGAACAAGCTGCACGAGCAAAAAGGTATCACCATTACGCACCAGGAAATCGAAGGGGCTGATCACTTCTTCCAAGAGCCTCACATGGATAACATGATTGGGAATGTGTCCGATTACGTGAAGCGCCGCCTGACCGAGAATACACGCTAATGGGCACACTTGAACGACTTGCCGAAAAACTGGCCGACGACACCATGAAGGTGCAGGACGCCACCGGCCAAGATCGTTTGTTTATGGAGGTAAGCAGCGTTTTGGCTGCTTCCTCCCAAACACTCGAAGAGGCATTTCTAACCGAAATGCGCGTTCGTCTTGCTGAACGTGTTGCCCGTAAATTTCTGAATGAAAAAGTGGCCGAAGCACAGGCCGCTGCCGAAGGTAAGCAACAACCGTGAATACCCGCCTGGATGCGCAGTTCGAATTCCTTCTCGAAGCCGAAAAACTGCGAAAGATCGAGCGTGCAAATCTGATTGTAGATTGCTCGCGGTGCGAAAACTCAGCCGAACACAGTTGGCATTTAGCGCTTTATGCCCTGGTTCTGGCGCCTCTTGCAAAGCCCGGCGTGCAGATCTCTCGTGTGATCAAAATGCTTTTGCTACATGATCTGGTTGAGATTGATGTGGGTGACCACCCTATCCACGAAGATACCGATTGGGATGCCGTAGCACAGGCCGAACAGGCTGCCGCTGCGCGTATATTTGGTCTGCTCCCTGATGACCAAGCTGTCGAAATGCTCTCTCTGTGGCAGGAGTTCGAAGCATCACAGAGCAAAGACGCTCAGTTTGCCAAACAGCTAGATCGTAGCCAGCCTATCTTCCAAACACTCTGTGGGGCTGCGCCCATTGCAGACCACGTCCAAATTGTCCGTGAAAATCTGAATGGCGGTCGCGCGGCTTCACTAGAAACCGAGTTGCCCGAAGCTTTCTTCCACGCTCACTATTTGCTTGGGCAATCAAACTCAGTTGACTGTACTCCGCTTGTAAGTCGATTAGGTTTTCTGAACGAATCTGACGACTTAAAGAAAGTTCTTCGAGCAACTGAATTGAGTGACGGATCACGCTACGAGAACTCAGCCGAGCACAGTTGGCACATCATGCTTTTTGCCTGGGTACTGGCTGAACATTCGATCAACAAGATCGATGTTGATCGTTGTCTGCAAATGCTTCTTTTGCACGACATTGTCGAAATAGACGCCGGCGATGCGCCAATCCATGCACAGATCGACTTCGAAGCCATCGCCGCCAAAGAAGCACTGGCAGCCGACCGTTTGTTTGGGCTTCTACCTGAAACTCAGTCATCTGCATTTCGGGATCTGTGGGACGAGTTTGAAGCCGCCGAGAGCAACGATGCAGTTTTTGCAAAGTCGATAGATCGGGTTCAACCTGTGCTTCTCAACCTATTAAGTGGCGGTACAAGTTGGATGAAATACAAAGTCACTCTGCGACAAGTCGAGGACCGTGTCGGCATTAAAGTCAACCGCGGTGCACCGGATGTTTGGCAACATGTGCACGCGCGCATAAAACCGTGGTTTCAACAGAATACCTGACCAGCGGTCCAACCTTTTCTGAACACGAAAAGGTTTGGCTATCTAGCTTAAATGATTAGAAAAATTCCTAGCCATCGCGTTTGCAATCGTGAGTTATTGTACGAATTCGTCAACTCTGATTTAACTGTGAACCGATCGGTTCTCTTTTTTTCTTGTTCTCTCACACAAACGCCCTAGTTGAAGACTGTAACTGGCAGTTTTGATTTTAAAATGGGTATTAGTATGCGCGGGAACAAACGGGATGAATTGATCCAAAAGGCTCTGGACGTTTTTTACAGGAATGGATTTCACGCCACGGGCATGGATATGCTTGTCAAGGAGACCGGAATTTCCAAAACATCGATGTACAAGCATTTCAAAACAAAGGACGAACTAACCTTGGCGGCCCTTCGGCTCAGGGATGAGCTGTTTCGGAACATGGTTCTAAGGCGCCTGGAAGAGCTGTCTGACACCCCCAAAGGGCAGGTGTTGGCGCTATTTGATGTGCTTGAAGAGTGGCTTGCCGACCAAGATTTCCTTGGTTGCACCTTCATCAAAGCCGCGTCAGAGTTTCAGAACCCAAACCACGCAATCCGAAGACAATGCGCCGAGCACAAACTTCTTCTGTCCGAACATATTGAAAGACTTCTGGAAACTGCTGGATATAGCGATTCACCAGACCTAACGCGTAAATTGATGATTTTGAAAGAAGGCGCAATTACAGAAGCACATGTTCGCCAAAGTAAAAATGCGGCTCAGGACGCAAAAGCTTTGGCAGTTATGCTATTGGAAAGAATAGACAATCAAAGAACGGGCTGAAAATCAGCCAACTTGGCTCCCTTGTCGCTCAGCTCCAAAAATTGGCCCGGCGCCAGCGCTTTCCATCCGCTTTCATCTGGCTCCAAAGGCTCGGAAACCACAGCCCATCCCTGTCGGCTTTCACTCCAGCGGTAATAGACAGATGGAGCGATGTGGTCCGAGGAATATCGCGCTGCAAACAGCCGTTTACCGTCCGACATGGCCACCGAAAGCCGCATGTGTGGTGTAGTGCCATGGGTTCGTGACAAAGCTTCAATCCTCGCCACTGCGCGTTCCAGGGCCCCCTTGGGATCTTCCTCCAGCCCTTCACCCATCGCAATCAAGAAAAGGACTTCACTGTCTGTGGCGCCTTTGCGGTGGTGGTACTGGTCGCAGGGGACACACATATCCGCATCTTTTCGGAAATCTTCAAAGCCACCTGCTTGTCCGTTGTGCATGAAACTCCAGTTTCCGGCCGTAAATGGGTGGCAGTTGTTTCGGCTAATTGCCGATCCTGTCGAAGCCCGGACATGGGCTAAAAACATGCCCGAGCGAACATGATGCGCAACGGATTTCAAATTTGGATCTGACCAGGCGGGGTAAACATCACGATACTGACCAGGATGTGGTCGGTTGTCATACCAGGCAACACCAAATCCATCCCCATTGGTCGATGTCTTACATTCCGACGCCTCTTGGCTTTGTGCAATCAGAGAATGCCCCGGGCGGGAAATAATGTCCTCAAGATAAATAGGATCTCCGGTATAGGCTGCCCAGCGACACATGAGTTTTCCTTTTCAAACAACGGAGAAGCAAGAACACTTCAAGCCACCACCCTAACAGTACTGCGACTACTATACTTCAATTTCCCTTCGGTCGAGTGTACCAGCGCACAGGCTGTTGTTCATTCCTGAAAGCAGACTATATGCCTTTGGTCGCGCCGCGACATCTTCTGCCGTTTCCAGAACGGCGTCAGCGATCAAAATACCCGATAGAACCCACAGCTCATGACGGCGCTAGCGCTTCAGCTTCAAAGGGGAAGGAATTCAATGCCAATACAGTATGTATACCTGATTGTCGCTGTCGCCGCCGAAACAATCGGAACAACAGCTTTGCAGGCCAGCCAGCAATTTTCGCGACTGCTTCCATCGTTGATCGTGCTGTTTGCCTACGGATTTTCCTTCTACATGATGGGGTTAACGCTGCGCTATATGCCTGTTGGGATTGTCTATGCAATTTGGTCTGGCCTCGGCATCGTTATGATTGCGGCCATCGGCTACGTGGTATTTGGGCAAAACCTGGATCTGCCAGCCGTTATTGGAATGACGTTTATCGTTGCGGGCATTTTGATCATACATTTGTATTCCAACGCCTCGGGTCACTAACCCGTATCCGCATCCGTAAAACATCAGACTCAGCGGTATAGATGCTGCAGACATACATTTTCTCTGGCCTTTGGTCGGGGATCAGGCTATGGGCGCTGCAACTCCCTTACAAAGGCTGAATTCATGGAACTGCGCAACATTGCGATCATTGCCCACGTGGACCACGGCAAAACCACCCTGGTGGACGAGCTGCTAAAACAATCCGGTGTTTTCCGCGAAAACCAGGCCGTGGCCGAGCGCGCCATGGATAGCAACGATCTGGAACGCGAACGCGGCATTACCATCCTTGCCAAGGCCACTTCTGTGGAATGGAAAGGCACCCGGATCAACATCGTCGACACCCCAGGTCACGCTGACTTTGGTGGCGAGGTTGAACGGATCCTGTCGATGGTTGATGGTGTTGTTCTGCTGGTCGATGCAGCCGAAGGCCCGATGCCTCAGACCAAGTTTGTAACATCCAAGGCGCTGGCCTTGGGCCTGAATCCAATCGTTGTTGTCAACAAGGTCGACAAGCCAGATGGCGAGCCTGATCGTGCGCTGGACGAATGTTTTGACCTGTTTGCCAACCTTGGCGCCAACGATGAGCAGCTGGACTTCCCAACTATGTATGCCTCGGGCCGTTCTGGCTGGGCTGACATGGAGCTGGACGGTCCGCGTAAAGATCTGTCTGCGATGTTCGACTTGATCGTTGACCATGTTCCGTCGCCTGCTCAGTTTGAGCGTAAGGACGAGCCATTTCAGATGTTGGCCACCACTCTTGGCAATGATCCGTTCATCGGTCGTGTCCTGACCGGTCGTGTTGAGACAGGTACCCTGAAAGTTGGAGATACTTTGAAGGCGCTGACCCGTGAAGGCGACTTGATTGAAAACTTCCGTTGCACCAAAATTCTGGCGTTCCGTGGACTGGCCCAGGCGCCAATCGACGAGGCTGTTGCCGGTGACATCGTTTCCGTTGCAGGCATGACCAAAGCAACAGTGGCTGACTCACTGGTCAACCCCAGCATCGACGTGCCCCTGCCCGCTCAGCCAATTGATCCGCCAACCATCACGGTTACTTTTGGCATCAACGACAGCCCGCTGGCTGGCCGCGATGGCAAAAAAGTTCAGTCACGCGTTATCCGTGACCGTTTGATGAAAGAGGCCGAAACCAACGTTGCGATCAAAATCTCTGACACGCCAGGTGGCGATGCTTTTGAGGTTGCGGGTCGTGGCGAACTTCAGATGGGTGTTTTGATTGAGAACATGCGTCGTGAAGGGTTCGAACTGTCGATCTCTCGCCCACAGGTTCTGTTCCGCGACGAAGATGGCGTGAAAATGGAGCCGGTCGAAGAGGTTACCATCGATGTAGATGACGAGTACTCAGGTGCCGTGATCGAAAAAATCACCGGCAACCGTAAGGGTGAACTGACCGAGATGAAGCCTGCCGGTGCTGGTAAGACCCGCATCATCGCCCACGTGCCATCGCGTGGCTTGATCGGCTATCACGGTGAGTTCCTAACCGACACCCGCGGAACTGGCGTGTTGAACCGCGTGTTCCACGGTTGGACTCCACACAAGGGATCCATTCCTGGCCGTCGGGCTGGTGTTCTGATCTCGATGGAGAACGGCCAATCCGTAGCCTTTGCGCTGTGGAACCTCGAAGAGCGTGGCAAGATGATGATTGGCGCACAAGCCGACGTTTATCAGGGCATGATCATTGGTGAGCACAGCCGCGAAAACGATCTGGAAGTGAACCCTCTCAAGGGTAAGAAGCTGACCAACGTTCGTGCGTCTGGCACAGACGAGGCTGTTCGCCTGACAACGCCAGTGATCCTGTCGCTGGAAGAGGCAATTGCCTATATCGACAACGACGAGCTGGTTGAGGTTACTCCTAACGCGATCCGTCTGCGCAAGCGTCACCTAGACCCACACGAACGCAAGCGTGCAGCCCGCGCTGCAGGCTAAAAAACGCAAAGGGCGCCCAATGTGGTGCCCTTTCTTTTTATGTCTAACAAAAGAAATGGGCGCTGGAATTACCCGGCGCCCATATATTTTTGCAAACGGCAGCTTAATGTGCAGTTTTTATTCGCTGGTTTCAACAACCATCAATTCACGCTCAGACGCGTCGCGCGCATGGCTCAACGCCTCCTGATATTCAGGGCTGTGATAGCACTCAACCGCTGCATCCACGCTGGGGAACTTGGCCACAACATTGCGTGGCCGCTCCTTACCTTCTAGCTGTACAAACTTGCCACCTCGGGCAATGAACGAACCGCCATGCTTGGCAATAGCAGGGCCAGCCAGCTCTGCATATTTGCCATAGGCATTCGCATCGGTCACGGTAACATGTGCAATCCAAAGTGCGCCCATCTTTACTCTCCCAACAAGTTTTCGGCAGCTTTGATTGCCGCATCTGAATTCGTTACATCCTTGGCACCGCCCTGGGCCATATCCGGACGACCACCGCCGCCCTTGCCGCCAAGCTCAACCACAGCAGCCTTGACCAGATCAACCGCGGACAGTTTCTCGGTCAGATCCTTTGTCACACCCGCAGCAACAGCGACTTTACCACCGGTATCTGCAATCAGAAGAACCGCACCAGAACCCATGCGCTCTTTGTGTTCGTCAATCAGCGCCGGAAGATCGCGGCCGGACACTCCGGTCAAAACCTGTGCCAGGAAGGAAACGCCGTTCACGTCTTTGGCTTCGCTGCCGACCTGCCCCGAACCACCGGCCATGGCAAGTTCACGACGCAACTGGGCAACTTCGTTCTGCAGGCTCTTACGCTCGTCCATCATCTGCTTAAGACGGTCCAACACATCATCCGGCTGAGCCTTCAGAGCCGTTGCAACAGCGCCCATTCGATTGGCTTCGCGCTCCAGGTGCGCAAAGGCAGCTTCGCCGGTTAGGGCTTCAATCCGGCGAACACCCGACGATGACGCACTATCGCCCAGCAGCACAAAGGTTCCGATATCACCGGTCTGCTTGACATGTGTACCGCCGCACAACTCGATTGAGTAAGTATTGCCATCACGGCCTTTGCCCGTGTCCGCCTGCCCCATGGATACAACGCGCACCTCGTCGCCGTATTTCTCACCAAACAAGGCCTGCGCACCAATCTCGCGCGCATCATCAGGTGTCATGATACGTGTCTCGACAACGCTGTTTTGGCGGATAAAGGCATTTACATCAGTTGCAACTTTGAACAGCTCATCGGCAGATAGAGCCTGAGAGTGGCTGAAATCAAACCGCAGGCGGTCATCAGCATTCAAGGATCCACGCTGAGCAACATGATCGCCCAGTGCATCCCGAAGGGCCTCGTGCAGCAGGTGTGTGGCCGAGTGATTTGCACGAATGGCCGAGCGGCGCGCGTGATCGACCTCTAGCTGTGCAGAAGTACCCGCATCAATCGAACCTTCGATGACGTCTGCGATATGAATAAACACACCTGCGGTCTTCCGGGTGGTGGTAACCTTGGCTAGCCCACCCTCGGTTTTGATCACACCGCTATCGCCAACTTGACCGCCGGATTCAGCATAAAACGGGCTTTGGTTCAGAATGATTTGAACAGCCTCACCTTTCGTAGCAGTCTTAACAATTTCCCCATCCTGAACCAGAGCAGCGATTTGTCCTTCGGCCACCTCGTTGTCGTAGCCCAGGAAATCTGTTGTTCCGTGCTCTTCTGCTATATCGAACCAGATGGTACTGTCAGCAGCTTCACCCGAGCCGGTCCAGGCTGCGCGGGCCTTGGCTTTTTGCTCAGCCATGGCGTTGTCAAACCCATCGCTATCAACCTCACGGCCTTTTTCTCGCAGGGCGTCCTGTGTCAGATCCAATGGGAATCCAAAGGTATCATACAGTTTGAACGCCGCAGCGCCGGGCAAAGGCGCACCGGTTTCAAGTGATCCCAACTCATCATCCAGAAGCTTCAAACCGCGCTCCAGGGTCTGCTTGAAGCGTGTTTCTTCCTGTTTCAGGGTTTCCGTGATCAAGGATTGCGCCTGCCCCAGTTCAGGAAAGGCAGCGCCCATCTGCTGGACCAGAGTTGGTACCAGTTGGTGCATCACAGGATCTTTGGCCCCCAGCAGGTGCGCATGACGCATTGCGCGACGCATGATCCGGCGCAAAACATAGCCCCGGCCATCATTAGAGGGCATCACACCGTCAGCAATCAAGAAAGACGTCGAGCGCAGGTGGTCAGCAATGACACGGTGATGCACATTTTGGTCGCCGTACGGGTCAACCGAGGTCACGTTGGCCGAGGCTTCGATCAGAGTTTTGAACAGATCAGTGTCATAGTTGTCATGGCTGCCCTGCAACAATGCGCCGATACGTTCCAGCCCCATGCCGGTGTCGATCGACTGCATATCCAATGCCTTCATCGATCCGTCTTCGAACTGCTCATTTTGCATGAACACAACGTTCCAGATCTCGATAAACCGATCACCATCCTCATCCGGGCTGCCCGGAGGGCCACCGGGAATGTGATCACCGTGGTCATAGAAGATTTCGGTGCATGGGCCACAGGGGCCGGTGGGGCCCATCTGCCAGAAATTGTCTGATGTCGCGATCCGGATGATGCGATCTTCGGGCACACCGAGCTTTTTCCAGATCTCAAACGCCTCATCATCAGTATGATAGACGGTGGTCAGAAGGCGGCTCTTGTCGATGCCAAATTCTTTGGTGATCAGCTCCCACGCATAGGTGATCGCCTCTTCTTTGAAATAGTCGCCAAAGGAGAAGTTCCCGAGCATTTCAAAGAACGTATGATGGCGCGCGGTATAACCAACGTTATCAAGATCATTGTGCTTGCCCCCGGCGCGTACACATTTTTGCGATGTGGTTGCGCGTTGGTAATCGCGTGTTTCCACGCCCGTGAACAGGTTCTTGAACTGCACCATGCCCGAGTTGACAAACATCAGTGTCGGGTCATTGCGCGGCACCAGCGGGCTGGAGGCAACAACTTCGTGACCTTGTTTGGCAAAGTAGCTCAGAAAAGTGGATCGGATGTCGTTCAGAGTTGGCATGTTTTTATCTCGTGACGGGCTTTGGACAGCGTTCTGAGAAGATGTAACTGTCGCGCTCAATACTGTCCACAGTTGCTGACAGACAAAGCCAAAGGAAAAAGGGCGCAGCATGTGCCGCGCCCCTCTAAAACATGTTTATTCTTTAGCTCAGGCTTCAAGAATGTCGTCATCGCCTGTTTCTGGGCGGTCAAACTCAAGCCCATGGGCGGCGCGGATCTTATCCTCGATATCAATGGCGATATGGGAATGTTCACGCAGATAGTTCTTGGCGTTTTCACGGCCCTGACCAATGCGCTCATCACCATAGCTGAACCAAGAGCCGGATTTATTGACCACTCCAGCTGTCACGCCCAGATCCAGCAGCTCACCCATCTTGGAAATGCCTTCACCATACATAATGTCAAACTCAACCTGTTTGAACGGAGGCGCTACTTTGTTTTTAACAACTTTCACCCGAGTGGCGTTGCCAACGATTTCGTCACGGTCCTTCAGCGCGCCAATCCGGCGAATATCCAAACGCACGGACGAGTAGAATTTCAATGCGTTACCACCGGTTGTGGTTTCTGGTGAGCCAAACATCACACCAATTTTCATCCGGATCTGGTTGATAAAGATAACCATACACTTGGACTTGCTGATCGAGCCAGTCAGCTTGCGCATAGCCTGGCTCATCAAACGAGCCTGTACACCAACGCTGCTGTCACCCATGTCTCCTTCAAGTTCCGACTTTGGGGTCAATGCCGCAACCGAGTCGACAACCACCATATTCACGGCGCCAGAACGCACCAATGTATCGGTAATTTCCAGTGCCTGTTCACCGGTGTCGGGCTGCGAAATCAGTAACTCATCCAGGTCAACTCCCAGCTTGGCCGCGTATTGCGGGTCCAGCGCGTGCTCGGCATCCACAAAGGCACAAACGCCCCCCTTTTTCTGCTGCTCAGCTACGCAGTGAAGGGTCAAAGTGGTTTTACCCGAACTTTCCGGGCCATAGATTTCAATAATACGCCCCATCGGCAAACCGCCAATGCCAAGCGCGATGTCCAACCCCAGAGAGCCAGTCGAGCTGGCCTCGATCTCTTGAATGGCACCGTCGCCGAGCTTCATGATCGAGCCCTTGCCAAACTGCCGTTCAATTTGCGCCAGAGCACTATCCAGCGCTTTTTGCTTGTCGCCGCTTTTCTTGTCTTTCATGGTCAAAAGATCCGCCATTTCCCTTTGTCCTTCTCTATGTGTCACACCCTTAAGCGGGCGGCAATCACTGCTTTGTTCGACTTTTGTTCCTTATGGGGTTAAAACGAGAACATTGCAAATGAAATCTTCCCTCCTTTACTGTTCCTCAATACTGTTAAAGAGTGGTTTACAAACATTAACCAAACGCTCAACTCGCTGGAACCCGTATTAATATGCTGGTATTTTTCAAAGAACGCCTTGTTCTACTTTCAGTTCCAAAAACGGGAACCACGGCATATCAGTCCGCCTTGCGAGATCGTGCTGACATGGTGATTTCAAATCCACCAGAACTAAAACATGCGCCGGTATACCGCTATAATCGCTGGGTTCGACCCATGTTCCAAAAGGTCTGCAATGCAGAAATGGAGTTGATTGCGGTGATGAGAGAGCCAATCAGTTGGCTGGGAAGCTGGTATAGATACCGCCAGCGCCCCTTTGCCAGCGGCAAAAGTAATGCCACCCATGGTGTAACATTTGACGACTTCGTCCGAGCATATTGCAAAGGTGACAAACCAGATTTTGCCAATGTTGGCAGTCAGGCCAACTTCCTTAAAGCCCAGCCAAATGGTTGCGCGGTGACGCATTTGTTCCAATATGAAAACCAAGCCAAGCTCATCGGATTTCTGCAAGAACGCCTGGACACCACCATTGTGCTAGAGCAAAAAAATGTCAGCCCAACACTGGAGCTGCCGTTATCAGCCAAAACCGAAGCCGTATTGCGCCGCAAATGCGCAGCAGAGTTCACTTTGTACGACAGCATAACCTAACGGCGGCACACCAATTAGTTAAGTTGCTCGTGCACAGTGTCAGTAAGCTGGTTCAAAGAGAAGGGTTTGGGGAGGAAGACCGAGTTCGGAACATTCGGCTCAGATTCACCAAACGCGCCTTCTGCATAGCCGGAAACAAACACAACACGGGTGTCAGGGCGTGTTTTCAACGCTTCACGCACCCAGCTAGGGCCGTCCATGCCTGGCATCACTACATCAGTAACAAAGACATCGACGTTCAGTCCTGGGTCTTCCAGGGTGCGCAGCGCATCCTCGGCGGATTCAGCTTCCAATACCGTATAGCCACGCAGCCGCAAGGCGCGGGAGGCAAAGGCACGCACAGGTGCTTCATCTTCAACCAGCAACACCACACCTTCGCCATGTTTGGCTGCGCTGTCTTCTGTCTTGGGTTTAACGGCTTTGGCCGACGCGGCTAGCGCGACATGAACGGGGAAGTAGAGTGTGAATTCGGTTCCGGCCCCCTTGATCGAGTCAACAAAGATGTAACCGCCGGTTTGTTTGATAATGCCATAGGCCGTAGATAGGCCAAGCCCAGTGCCCTCGCCAGTACGTTTGGTTGTGTAAAATGGCTCAAACACCTTCTGAAGTTTGTCAGGGTCGATCCCTTCACCTTCATCGAGTACTTTAACAGTGACCCAATCACCGGCCGGAACACTGGCGCGATTGCGCTCCAGGGGGCGATCCAATGACACCACCTCGGTTTCAATGCGGATTTCCCCGCCCTGAGGCATGGCATCACGCGCGTTTACAACCAAGTTCATCAACACCTGCTCAAGCTGACGCTTGTCCGCACGAATGGACTTCATAACCGGATCATGGCTCAGGGTCAGCGTAACCTTCTCTCCAACCAACCGGTTTAACAGATGGGTCAAGTCAGACAGTGTATCACGGAGGTCCAGAACCTCGGGCAACAGTGTTTGCTTACGTGAAAATGCCAACAGCTGACTCACCAGAGCAGCAGCCCGGTTGGCGTTTTCATGGATCTGGATCAGATCCCCATAATCCTGATCGCCCTGATCATGGCGCAGTAGCAATAGGTCGCAGTGCCCAGAAATGGCCGTCAAAAGATTGTTAAAATCATGCGCAACACCGCCAGCCAGCTGACCAATCGCCTGCATCTTCTGGCTTTGCACAAATTGGGCTTCCAGCGTTTTAAGCTCAGTTGCGTCATTCAAAACTGCAATCAAAACCGTTGTGCCATCTTCCACCGCCCGGCTCAGCGTGACCTGAACAAACACTTCTTTGTCACGACGTGAAAGACGCAGAAATTCTGATTTGTTCGGTGCTAGACCTTCGGCCGTGTCACGCAGCCAATCGGACATTGGCCGCCCAAGGCCCTCCATGAGCTGGCCCAGTTTCATATCGTTGCAATTGGCAACACCCAACAACCCAAGTGCTAGTTTGTTGACCGAAAGAACTTCACCGCTGGGGGCAACCTTCAAAAACGGTACCGGCAGGTTTTCAAAACTGGTGCCACTGTCCGAAACATCAGCACTGTCAGTTTCCAGGAAATACAGCTCGTTGCGTCCCTGGGTGCGTGAATTTTCAACCACAAGCGCCTGAATTGGCCCATTGGACGTGGTCAAGGTGTTGATCTGTCCGGTCCGCACTGGCAGGTCGACAAACAGCCGGTCCAACGACTTGGCCCGCCCACCAATGAGTGCGCGCGCAGCTTCGTTCATGAACAAAACTGCGCCAGTACGCCCAACCGTCATCATCGGGATTGGAATGCTCTCCGCGCTTCTTCCCGAACTGTTTTTGTCAACGATATCTTCGACACGCCACAAAAAGCTGCCACCATGCATCTGGTGTACTGCCAGCCGAACGTGGCCACGGCGGGTAATAACGTCTTCTTGTGCAGCGCCTTCGGCCCGGGCGCGGCTTTGCAAACGAAACAGTACAGCCGACGGATTGGCCAATACAGCACGCAGGGTCCCAGCCAATGTCTCTTTGTCGGCATCTGAAAAACGTTTTTCAGCGGCGGCATTACACGCATGAACAAAACCGTCTTCATCTGCGACAAAACTGGGGCTTGCGTCTTTTTCGATAAATCCCGTTAGCAGTTCCGTTGCCATGGCGCGCGCGCGCAGGCGAATTCGTGCCTGTGCAGCCATCATCGCGGCCACGGCCACCAACGTTAGCCCAACCGCAATTAACCCACGTTCAACCCAATCTGGCCAGCCAAACACCCAGGATGCCGAACACATCATAACAGCCAAAAGCACAGTAGCGGCTAAGCGTGCATTTTCGGGCGGCGAAACACGCAGCTCTGGTACAGGAGAATTTTGGCGACCGATCATTACGGCTCCATTCGCTGGATACATTGCTGCTCATATCGAAGCAGATAAGGTTAAGGCGGCGTTAACAATATACCGCCTTAACCTATAAATACCTAACAATCGGTCATATCACGCGTCAATATGGCGACATAAAACCCATCTGTTCCATTTTGCACCGGCCAAGAGTGTTCAGACAACAGCTTCCAACCTTTAGAGCGATGGATAAAGCCTTGGACCTGATTGCTATTTTCATCATCTAAAATCGAACAGGTTGCATAGGCCAAGACCCCACCTGACATCACTAGGTCTGATGCGCAGTCAAGAATTGAAGCCTGCGTTTCCTGCAGGTCTGCCAATTGGCCGACACTCAGACTCCATTTGCCTTCGGGTGAGCGACGCCACGATCCAGACCCCGAACAAGGCGCATCACACAAAACCAGGTCAAAAGCCGCTTGGCGAGGCAATTCCTCGGGACTAATCAGAGCTACGTTGGCCCCTGCCCGTTCAGCCCGCAGTGGCAAGTCGTTCATGCGACGCGGCGCAGTATCATGGGCAAACAAAGAGATCTTTGCACGCGCCGCCATCGCCAAGCTTTTACCGCCACCACCTGCACAGTAATCGAGCACTCGCATGCCATCCGCTAAGGGCAATGCCTCAACAACGGCCTGACTGGCGGCGTCTTGCAGCTCTACGGATCCTGAAAGATAGGCATCCGAATTTCGAATACGACGCGCGCCCTCAACCACTTCAAGCGCACCCGGAGTTGCCGGATGTGCGGTGCAGGTAACCCCATCCTCGGCCAGGGCCTCAACCGCTGCCGCCATATCTGACCGAAGCGTATTGACCCGCAAATGCACAGGCGCGCGTTGACGCAAGGCTAATGCAGCGTCGGCGGTATCATCACCCAGACTTGACGAAAACTGAGGCCAAAGCCAATCCGGAATATCCAAACGCTCAGCCTCTGATACAGGCGTTCGTCTATTCAAGCCTTCCTCTTCGGCGAGTGGCTGAGGTCCATAACCTTCACCGTTGAAAAAATCGTCGCTGTTCAGATCCTGCTCACGCAGTGCTCCCAAAATCAGGCCGCGTCCAGTATAGGCACCGCCCAAAGCCGCGTGTGAGCGTTTACAGCGCAATGCCGTAAAGACGTGATCCCGAACTGCAGCGCGATCCTTGGAGCCGGCATAGCGACTACGCCTGGCCCAACCGGTCAGCGCTTTTTCTGCAGCGTCACCATCCAAAATCTGATCCAGAATTTCGATGGCGGCCTGTAAACGGGCAGCGGGGGTCATCCCACTTCCCTCATATTTTCATTAGCAGTCATAATATACGCTTCCAAAGGGTCAACCGACCCGATAGTTAGGGCTTTCGCGGGTGATCTGAACGTCATGCACATGGCTTTCCTTCAGGCCTGCGCCGGTGATCCGCACAAACTCACAGTTCTTGCGCATGTCTGCAACTGTTGCACAGCCAGTATACCCCATCGCGGCGCGAAGCCCACCAACCAGTTGGTGAATAACTGTCCCGGCTGAGCCTTTGTAGGGCACCTGGCCTTCAATGCCTTCGGGAACCAGCTTGTCGCTTGCGGCGTCTTTCTGAAAATAGCGATCCGCAGACCCACGCGCCATAGCGCCCATGCTGCCCATTCCGCGATACGATTTGAACGACCGGCCCTGATACAGGATCACTTCGCCCGGGCTTTCATCAGTACCAGCAATCATCGATCCAACCATGGCACAAGACGCACCAGCTGCAATTGCCTTGGCAAAATCGCCCGAGAATTTGATGCCACCATCCGCAATCACCGGCACATCACCAGCGGCCGTAGCGCAGTCAATGATCGCAGTCAGCTGTGGAACCCCAACACCGGCAACCATACGCGTCGTACAGATCGATCCAGGACCGATGCCAACTTTGACAGCGTCAGCCCCAGCTTCAATCAGCGCTTTGGTTGCAGCACCGGTTGCAACGTTACCAGCAATGATCTGAACACTGCTCGACAGCGCCTTGGCGCGTTTCACCGCCTCGATCACGCCCTCGGAATGGCCATGTGCAGTGTCGATCACGACAATATCCGCGCCGGCATCAATCAATGCCTCAGTTCGTTCAAATCCAGAGTCACCTACCGAGCTTGCAGCAGCAACACGAAGACGCCCCAGATCATCTTTACAGGCTGAAGGGTTCAAAACCGCCTGTTCGATGTCCTTAAGGGTCAACAATCCCGTCAGCTTACCTTCACCATCAGTGACCAGCAGCTTCTCGATACGGCGCGCCTCCATCAGGGATTTCGCCTCAGCCAGATCGGCAGGTTCTTGCAGCAGTGCCAGATTGTCCGAGGACATCATCACAGAAACAGGAGTGCTATCATCCGAGGCAAACCGCATATCACGGTTGGTCACGATGCCCACAACACGCCCCTGTTCGTTCACCACAGGAAAACCGGTGACACGATAACGTTCCTGTAACGCCTTGGCATCCGCTAGCGTTTGATCCGCGGTCAAAGTAATCGGATTATATACGATCCCGCTCTCAAACCGTTTAACGCGGCGTACCTGCTTGGCTTGCTCTTCTGCGTCCAGGTTCTTGTGGATCACGCCCATACCGCCAGCCTGCGCCATGGCAATCGCCATCCGGGCCTCGGTCACTGTGTCCATTGCCGAACTCAGCAGCGGAATGTTCAAACCAATAGATTTCGTTACAAAAGTGCGCGTATCAGCTGTGCTTGGCAGCACGCTCGATGCCGCCGGCACCAAAAGAACATCATCAAAGGTAAATGCCTCACGAATCTGCATTTCATATCCCCATGCATAGCCCCGTTTGACGGCCACCCTATGGCATGGAAACCCTACAGTGGAAAGAGGAAACCCCCAAATTATCCACCTTACTCATGGAATATATCAGTCCCCCTCAAGATATGAGCCTAACTCAACATTTCACTTACATCTTTTCACACAAAATGCCGCTGCAAGACCTGAAAATGCCGTCACCCGGCTTTTGTTCATCGCGAAATAGAATATTGTCCGTTCAACAGCAAAATTCGAAAGCACGCGCATGAGCACCGATCCTCTCGTCGTATTCACCCCCTCAGGCAAGCGCGGGCACTTCCCTGTTGGCACACCGGTTTTGACCGCAGCGCGGCAACTCGGAGTTGATCTGGATTCCGTCTGCGGTGGGCGTGGTATTTGTTCAAAATGCCAAATCACCCCCTCATATGGTGAGTTCCCCAAGCACGGCGTGACGGTTGAACAAACCGCACTCAGCGAATGGAACGCAGTTGAACAGCGATATGACGACAAACGCGGGTTGACCACCGGCCGCCGACTGGGATGCCAGGCCACTGTTCAAAGCGACATTGTGATCGATGTACCACCCGAAAGTCAGGTCCATCGTCAGGTCGTACGCAAACGCGCCGAGGCACGTGACATCGAGATGAACCCGTCAACCCGACTGTTCTATGTCGAGGTCGAACAGCCCGACATGCACAAGCCTTCGGGTGATATGGAACGACTGATCGAAGCGCTTGAAACCCAGTGGGATTTGCAAAATGTCAAAACGGACATGCAAATTCTGCAATCGGTACAGCCAATTTTGCGCAAGGGAGATTGGAAAGTCACCGCTGCGGTGCACCTTGGTGACGAAAACCATCCGCCAAAAATCATGCATGTCTGGCCTGGGTTCTACGAGGGTACAATCTACGGCCTTGCGGTCGATCTGGGCTCAACCACAATCGCTGCCCACCTTTGTGATCTGCAAAGTGGAGAAGTGGTTGCTTCATCTGGTCTTATGAATCCGCAAATTAGATTTGGCGAAGATCTGATGAGCCGGGTTTCCTACTCGATGATGAATAAGGGCGGTGACCAGGAGATGACCCGCGCTGTCCGCGAGGGTATGAATACCCTGTTCGACCAAGTCGCATCCGAGGCCGAGATCGACAAAAAGCTGATCGTCGACGCCGTCTTTGTCTGTAATCCGGTCATGCATCACCTTTTCCTTGGTATCGATCCCTTTGAACTTGGTCAGGCTCCATTTGCCCTAGCCACCTCAAATGCGCTTGCTCTACAGTCCAGCGATCTTGATCTGGACATTCACCCGGCCGCCCGCGTTTATCTTCTCCCTTGTATCGCCGGACATGTTGGCGCAGATGCTGCCGCCGTTGCACTCTCCGAAGCTCCTAACAAAGCCAACGACTTAACGCTTGTAGTTGATGTGGGCACCAATGCCGAGATCTTGTTGGGCAACACGGATAAGGTCCTCGCCTGCTCCTCGCCGACCGGTCCCGCCTTTGAAGGCGCGCAAATCAGTTCAGGTCAGCGCGCCGCACCTGGCGCGATTGAGCGGATCGAGATTAACCCAGAAACAAAGGAGCCGCGCTTTCAAGTGATCGGGTCCGACATCTGGTCCGACGAGGATGGCTTTGCTGATGCTATCGCCACCACAGGCGTCACCGGAATCTGCGGCTCGGGCATTATCGAGGCTATTGCAGAAATGCGGCTGGCTGGCCTGCTGGATGCCTCGGGCCTCATCGGTTCTGCAGAGCAAACCGGAACCCCGCGCTGTATCGCAGATGGGCGTACCAACTCCTATATGGTTTGGGATAGCTCTGCTGATGGCGGGCCAGTGATCACTGTGACCAATCCCGACATCCGCGCCATCCAGATGGCCAAGGCGGCGCTCTACTCAGGTGCACGCCTGTTGATGGACAAGTTCGGCGTTGATCAAGTCGACCGCGTCGTTCTGGCCGGTGCTTTTGGCGCGCATATCTCTCCCAAACATGCGGTTGTTTTGGGTATGATCCCGGATTGCCCTCTTAATCGCATCACCTCGGCGGGCAACGCCGCCGGGACCGGTGCCCGCATCGCCCTGCTCAACACCAAGGCTAGAAGCGAAATCGAAGAAACCGTTCGCCAGATCGAGAAGATCGAAACGGCAGTTGAAACTCGGTTTCAGGAGCACTTCGTCAATGCCTCGGCCATTCCAAACGCTGTGGAGCCGTTCCAAATTTTGCGCAGCAATGTTTCACTGCCAGAGGTGAACTTTAACACCGGCGGTGGAGATGAAGCTGGCGGTCGTCGCCGCAGACGTCGCCGCAGCTGATCAATCTGAAGAATGGGGATTGACGCCTGCAAAGTGCGTGACTACCCATTCTTTAGACCAAGCGGGTATGGTGAAAAGGTATCACGCGAGCTTCCCAAGCTTAAGTTACGAGTTCGATTCTCGTTACCCGCTCCAGCAACCACAGTAATTCACATTGTGAATTTGTTGATGATCGTATTGCTGGCATCTACTCTAGCTAAATTAACTTACGAAACTAAGTCACTGAAAAACCGCCAGGTTCCGTCCCGGCGGCTCTTGCTGGCGTTACTGGATCTTAGATGCTCGCACAGACCTCATCCAGCCAGTTTTGTTCGTCTACGGATAGGAACGGTGAAACCTTTTGCGAGACCTCGACGTTATAGGCTTTCAACCAACTTAACTCTTGAGGTGTCAGCTCTTCAAAATCCATCATATCAGTTTGGATCGGTACAAAGGTGATATTGCGAAACTCAAGGAAACCATCCTCGGCCTCAATCACTTCAAACAGGTTTTCTATCCGAATACCAAATCGTTCGGCCTCGTAATACCCCGGCTCAATCGACATCACCATTCCAGGTTTGAGATCAACCGGATTGTAAGCCTTACCAATACGTTGCGGCTGTTCGTGAACTGACAGACAGTGGCCGACCCCATGCCCGGTTCCGTGATCATAATCCAACCCCAAGTCCCACAACGGCCGACGGCAAACCGCATCAATGTGATGCCCCTGTGTGCCCTTGGGAAAGCGCAATGTCGCTAGGCTGTGGAAAGCTTTGAAAACAGCTGTATAGGCCCGGCTATACCCCTCAGGAAGAGATCCAAACGCAAAGCTGCGGGTGATGTCAGTGGTGCCGTTTTCATACTGCCCGCCACTGTCCAGGAGGTAAGGCTTTTCAGGCAGGATTTGAGCATTCTGTGCCGGGGTTGTCGCATAGTGACACATAGCCGCATTGCCAGCCGCAGCCGAAATTGTATTAAAGCTTTCCGAGATAAACCCGTGTTGTTCTTGTCGGAATTCCAACACCTTATCTTCGGCTTCTCGCTCTGTAACCGGTACCCCATTGGCGGCCCGCTCTGGAACTTCACGTGCAAGCCAAGCGCTGAATTTTGTGACAGCGATCCCATCGCTCAGGTGGCAACCTCGCATGCCCTCCAGCTCGGTCGGGTTTTTCTCCGCTTTCATAAGCGTCAGAATAGACCCCTTAGATCGTATCTCTGCGCCCTGAACCTCAAGAACGAGCCGTGCAGCCACTGGGGTAAAATCAGGATCGATCAAAACCGTATCACCCGGTTCTACCCGCGCCCTAAGGGTCGCTAGGAACTGGTCATACCGCACAACGGAAACATGTGGTGGCAAGCTGCTCCGCAAATCCGCTTCGAACTTGCTTTCCTCTACGCACCAGGTGACATCACCGCTTTCGCTGACCAGCATGAACGAATGCGGCATCGGGTTGAAATTAACATCCCTGCCCCGAACATTCAAAAACCAGGCAATATTGTCGGGTTGCGTTTCCACATGGAACTGCGCGCCTTCATCCTTCAGATGCGCCTGCAGGGCTACATTCTTATCACCACTGCTTTTTCCTGCAAACTGCATAGGAAATGATGAGATATTCCGCATCGGTGCCGCAGGCTGATCATACCAAATTGTATCAACGGGGTTCGTCGGTTGGGGGACAAGCTCGCTGTCGGACGCCAAACAGCCTTGGTTGAAACGATCATACCAACTGGGTGGCAGGTGCATTGGATCAAACCCAATCCGCCAGCCTGGCTGCGCGACTTGTCCAAGCCAGATATCAGGCGCCTCATCGAAAAAATGGTAATGCGTAAATAAAGGTCCGCTGCACTCGTTTGCAATCTGAACTGTGTAACGCCCATCAACAAAAACCGCCACGGTTTCCGGTGTTACGATCGACATGCCAGCCGAGCCTGAAAAGCCTGTTACAAACTTCAATCGCTGATCATGCGGCGCGACATATTCACCCTGATGGGCATCAAACCGCGGCACAATCAGAGCATCCAGCCCGCGTGACTGCATTTCATCGCGCAGCGCAGCAACGATCTGGGCTTTGCTCTGATGTTGGGTATCAGGCATTGTTGATCTCTTCGACATTGTGACAGGCGACCTCGCCGCGACCTGGCAAGGCACGTAGTGATGGGACATCGCTTTTGCATTTGCTTGTGACGTGCCGGCATCGCACATGAAAGGGGCAACCCGACGGCAAGTTCAGTGGAGAAGGCAATTCCCCTTGCAAATGGATAGCTGACCCTTTGTCATCGGGGTTCAACGAAGGCGCCGCACTTAGCAAAGCCTGCGAATATGGATGCGAGGGATTTGAAAACAGTGTTTCGCTGTCTCCAATCTCGACAATCCGGCCCAAATAGATCACGGCAACCCGGCTTGATACATGACGAACAAGACGTAAGTCATGGGCAACGAAGAGAATTGTCAGATTTAACCTCTCTTGCAATTCGAGCAAGAGATTGACGACCTGCGCCTGAACCGACACGTCCAATGCCGACACCAGCTCATCCGCAATCAACACTTCCGGCTCAACGGCCAGCGCTCGCGCAATCGCAATCCGCTGCCGCTGACCGCCAGAGAACTCATGCGGCAATTTCTCTGCTGCATCCTGAGGCAACCGCACCAGTTCGAGAAGTTCCGAAACCCGGCCAGGGATCTCTTCTTCCGGTCGCATCTTGTGAACACTCAGCGCCTCGGTCAGGATCCGGTCAGTTGTCATGCGCGGATTCAGTGATGAATAGGGATCCTGAAACATCATCTGAACACGGCGGTTATAGCTGCGATCTTTTTGCGAGTTCTCAGAGAAGATATCTTGATCCAGATAACGGATTGATCCTCGTTGCGGCTCGTACAGCCGCACAATACACCGCGCTAGCGTGGACTTTCCGCAGCCAGATTCACCAACAACACCAAGGGTTTCCCCCTTGTGAAGATCCAGGCTAACCCCATTCAAAGCATTGACAACTTTGCCAGGGCGTCGACGCACAACATCCAACACTGAACGCGAGATATTGAACTCCAGCCCAATATCGCGGATTTCCATTACAGGCTGCGTCATGCCGCATCTCCCTGTTTTGCAGTGACAGGATTAAGACACGCCGTCAGTCGCTCGCTTGAAAGCGGTGAAAGCGGTGGTCGGCTGATTAAACAAGCCTCGGTAACGCATTGGCAACGCGCAGCAAAAGCGCACCCGACGGGAAGATTTTCAAGGCTTGGTGGCGTCCCTGGAACCGAGTATAGCTGCGTACGCGGCGGCACATCTTGCGGCACCGACCGCATAAGCCCTACGGTGTACGGGTGGCAAGGGTCGCGCAAAACCTGGCGCACAGCGCCCTGCTCTACAATTCTGCCGGCGTACATCACGGCCACGTTATCACAGGTCTGCGCAACAACCCCCAGATCGTGGGTCACCAAAACCACACCCATTTCCAATTCCTTGGCCAATGACAGGATCAGGTCCAGGATCTGCGCCTGGATGGTCACATCCAGCGCCGTTGTAGGCTCGTCTGCCAACAGCAGCTTAGGGCTGGCCGCCAAAGCAATGGCAATCATCACCCTTTGGCGCATACCTCCGGAAAACTGGTGCGGATAATCGCTTAGACGCGAGGCAGCAGAAGGAATACCAACATGATCCAGCATCTCGATCGCACGCTTGCGGCGCTCAGTTCGATTAAGTGTTGTATGTGCTTGCAGGGTTTCTGTCAGCTGCAGGCCAACTGTGAGCAATGGGTTAAGCGAAGTCATCGGCTCTTGGAAAATCATCGCAATGTCGCGGCCGCGAATGCGCTGCATTTTCCCCTCGGAATACCCCGAGATATCCTCGCCCATCCAGCGGATTTCGCCAGTGACATCGCCATACCGGCGCGACAGACCAAGGATTGACCGCAGCGTCACGCTTTTGCCCGACCCACTTTCCCCCACCAGGCCCAGCACCTCGCCTTTACCTACCGACAATGAAACATCGCGCACAGCTGGCAACATCACGCCGCCACGTAGGAACGTGGTACACAGATTGTTGACCTCAAGAATTGGCTTTTTGTCAGTCATATCCATTTCCTCAACCACGCGGACGCATTAAGTCAGCCAACCCATCGCCAACCAGCGAGAAACCAAGGCCGGTTATCACAATCGCCACACCGGGCATCAGACTTAACCACCAGGCCGTGGTGATAAAGTTGCGCCCTTCTGCGATCATCACACCCCACTCGGCCTGTGGCGGCTGCGCGCCCAAACCCAGGTAACCAAGCGAGGACCCTAGCAGGATTGCCAGCGCCATATCGGTCATCCAGTAAACAGTCACTGGCGTGATGGCGTTCGGCAGCAGGTGGCGGAAAATAATCCGGAGGTTCGAATATCCCATGACCACACCCGAGGCCGCATAATCATTGCTCATCTGCGCAATGATCTCGGCTCGGGTCAGGCGGGCATAATACACCCAGCCCACCATGGTCATCGCGATATACATGTTTTTCAGCCCAGGCCCCAGCACCGAAACAACGGCAATCACCAGAACCAGAAACGGAAAGGCAATAATCGCATCAACAATCCGGCCAAAAATGATGTCGGCAATGCCGCGATAATAGCCAACCAGCGCGCCAACAATGACGCCAATGGTCAAGGCAAAGATCGTTGCCAGAATGGCCATCTGCATGTTGACCGTATAGGCCCAGATCACGCGGGAAAAGCTATCTCGCCCCAACATGTCTGTGCCAAAGGGGTGCGTCCAGCTGGGCGGCTGCTTTACTGCCGTATAGTTGATGGTGTTTGGATCATAAGGCGCGAAGAAACCTGGAAAAATGGCCAGCAGGATTGATACGGTTATGATAAAGACACCCACCAGAAACCCTGGCTTGCTTAGGGCAATTTGCACTCTGCTCTTTTGCGGTTTGCTTGGCTCGGCCGTAGCGTTCAATGTTGCATCAGTCATGACAGGCGCATCCTTGGATCAACCAGGTTTTGGAACAGATCGGTCAGCAGAAAGACAATCGACACCAGAATGGCAAAAGTCAGCGTCAGCCCTTGAATTAGCGGATAGTCCCGCGCATGAATCGCCTCCAGCATCAGCCGCCCAAGGCCCGGCACTGCAAACACCGTTTCGGTCACCAAGGTGCCGCTCATTAGGCTGCCAATCGACAACCCCAACAGCGTAATCGTAGAGATCAGCGCGTTTCGCAACACATGCCGCCCCAGGATCAACCGGTTGGGCAGCCCCTTGGCGCGGGCAAACTGCACATACTCCGCATCCAATACCTCAATGATTGACGCCCGCAAATTGCGCATGATGATCGCGGATGTGTAAAGCGCGACGGTCACCGACGGCAGGAAAAGGTAGTAAAGCTGCCCAAAGAAGCCATCTCCACTGCCGCCCACGGGAAACCAGCGCAGTTGTGCCGCCAGAAAGGTCAGTAGGATCAAACCGATGTAAAAAACCGGCATCGACAGCCCTACCTGAAACACCGAGCGGATCACCGTGTCCTGCCATTTACCGCGGTTGAGCGCTGCCACAAAGGCCAGCGGCCCGGCAATCAGCAGCGACAAAGACACAGCAAAAAGCGCAAGGAACCCTGTTGTCGGCAGCCGCTGGAAGATCACATCAACCACGGGTGCACGAACCAGAATAGACCGCCCCAGATCCCCTTGGATTGTATTTGTAACGAACAGCCAGAACTGAACCAGCATTGGATCCTTCAGCCCCAGACGATCACGGAGAGCTTCTAGATCTGCGTTTGAAGCCTTGTCACCAGCAAGGGCAATCGCCGGATCTCCAGGCAGGAGCCGCACCAGCAGAAAGATGATGATCATGACCAACAGAAAAGTCGGAATCATCAAGAGTAGTCGTTTGAGAATGTATTGGATGCTGGCCATTCCGGCCTCCTAGAGTTTGCTGCGCTGCCGATCCGAAGACCGGCAGCGCAGGCTGACACCTTAAATCTTAGCGAGAAACAGTAGCTTCTTCGAAGATGTTGTTGCCCAGGGGCGTTTGCACATAGCCTTCTACGGATGTGGAAACTGCAACAGCGAACGGTGTTTCATACATGAACAGCAGAGGTGCTTCAGCAGCATAGATCTTCTGCATTTCAGCATACTGGCCCATACGCTTGTCAGGGTCGATCTCGGTAGCCGAGGCCTCAAACAGCTCGTTGAACTTGGCATTCTCCCAGCCGGTACCAACAGCGTTTGCAACTGGCGTGTGGCCCAACCAGCCAACAACTTGGCTTGGATCGTTCACATCGTTCACCCAACCATAGGTATGGATGTCAAATTCACCAGAACGGTTCTTGGAGCCACGTGTTGCGCCGTCAACCTGCTCGACATTCAGCTTGATGCCCAGTGGTGACCACATCTGCTGCAGCAAAGCAAAGATGGTGCTGTCATCAGCGGAACCCGCCAAAGTGGTAAAGGTGATCTCGGTGCCTGACTCAACACCTGCCTCGGCGATCAGCGCCTGTGCCTTCTCCATGTCATAGCCATAAAGTGGGCCAAGATCAGCGGACAGCTGAGTAGCAGCAGCCATCAGAGGCGACGTCATTGCAGAGCCAGCGCCCTGCAGAACCAGACCAATCATCGCGTCTTTGTCAGTTGCGTAGTTCAGCGCCTGACGAACACGCGCATCAGACAGTGGGTTCGCGCTGCCATCTGCACGAGTTTCACGTGTGTTGATTGGCGAATAGATGATCCGTGTAGACGGATAAAGGTTCATGTTGATGTTAGGATCGGCGTCCAGCTCGGATACGCGCGAGAATGGAATGAACTCAGCCGCATCAACTTCACCAGCCTGCAGTTTCAGGATCCGTGTCGCATCGTCCGGAATGATCTGGAACTCAACACCGTCAACATAAGGCAGGGATTTGCCGTCGGCGCCTTCTTTCCAATAGTTGGGGTTGGCAGTGAAGCTCATGGAGGAGCCATGCTCAAATCCGCTTAGGAAGAATGGGCCCGAGCCCACGCCTGCGCTTGAAGAGGCAAAAATCGCTGCCGATTTTTCCTGGTCAGTTGCGCCTTCAGCTGCGTCGAATACTGCCTTGGAAACAATCGCAGTATTGAACGTGGCCAGCATCGACAGAATGGTCGGATCTGGGTTCTTCAAAGCAATCGAAATCTCACGGCCTTCAGCAGTGACCGTGTCTATCGAGCCAAGCAAACCAGCCCATGGGCTCAGGTCGCCGTTACGGGCACGATCCAACGAGAAGATCACATCGTCGCCAGTCATCGCAGCGCCGTCTGAGAATTTCAGACCTTCGCGCAGTGTCAGCGAGATGGACAGACCATCAGCCGAAACGCTGTGGGCTTCAGCCAGGCCAGCTGCAACCGAGTTACCATCGGCGCTTGGGCGCAGCAGGGTGTCAAACAGGCTGCCAACCATCCAGATGTCTGGGTTCCGGTCAGCATAAATCGGGTCAATAAGTTTTGAGCCGTCGTAACGTGCAAAATTCAATGTGCCACCACGCTCTTGCGCATAGGCCGGCACCGTCATCATCAGTGCAGCAATTGCCGCAGCAATCGTTCTCTTCATAGTTCCATCCTCCCTAGACGGTTATTAATATTTTCGAACTATAGAGAAATTATTTTAGCCTCACTAACATTTTTTTTAGTAATTTATGTTGGCCACGAGAATTGATCCTGGCGCCAGCTGGTTGAGGCCAGGCTAGCGCCGCTACTCGGTTGAAATCAGGCGACAATAGCAACTTTCCAAACTTTTCGCGGAACCCTTACGGGTTCACCGCTTTCAGCCGATTGCGTTTAGTCGCTCACAATTCCAACTTTAAACTCCGGTACGCTCAACATCTAATCTGACCGACCAAATGTGTCGGAACAGATGATTCGAGCTAATAGCTAGCCACCACTTGGGGTGCTGCTTGGCGGAGTTGTACTGACCCACAGCTCAACGGATTCTTTTTCACCCAGCACCTTCGAGAAATGAACCTTTTCGGTGTTGTGATGAATACAGTCGCCCGCTTTCATCACATAAACAGAGTCTTCAAGATAGTATTCAACTTCGCCCGACATAAGATAGCAAAACACTTCGCCATCGTGCTGCATTTTCTCTGAGATATGCCCAGCAGGCCGGTGAATTATCGAAGAATACAACAATGAGCCGTGAAAGCCGGGGCCAATCTTTTCATACAGCCGACCCGCCGTCCCCAAGGTGTATTTCTGCCGCTTTTCCTTTGGCAAAAACTCACAAAACTCCTCGGGAACGCTCAGCAATTGATCAATGCTGGTCTGCAAAGACGCAGCGATCGCCATGAAGGACGACAACGAAGGCGCGCTTATACCGCGCTCCACTTGCGAGATGAATCCAGTGGTGAGGTCTGTTTCGGCAGCAACATCCATCAGCGTCTTTTTCAACGCCTTTCTACGATGCCGGATAGCGTTACCCAAATTGGTGGGTTTCGGCTTCTGACTTCGCTTTGACTGCTTCTTCAGTCCATCATCCATCTGTATCTCCCTCGGCTTACATCACAATGGCTATGAGCCCGCCGTGAGTAACTGCAAATAAACCACCATAAAAGCCGGAAACGACGACATTATTATGAACTAAGGCGGCAACATCTTTTCCTTAAACTTATCGGCCAGAAATTGGATGTATAGTACAAAAACATGTAGCCCCTAAAAGTAAAAGTATAGCAACATTAGAGCTTCGAGTACAGAAACAAGCGCCAAACCCATACGTTAGCGATTCCCTGGACATATCGACTTGAGCTGGCGGCCTTAGGGCGACCAATGCACCACCGTTTCTGATAACACCGCCTGAATCGGGGCCTGCTCGGGTGGTAAAATCATCGCCCGATCAAGTGCTTCGCGCTTCTCTTTGCCATAGATCACCAGATGTTTGGATATCGCCGCATCCAAAACTCGCGCGGTCAGACTAATACGAGATTCCGGTTGGCTGTCAGGCCGCATAATCGCCAAAGCTGGTGCAGTTGATGCAAGCGCAGCCTCTAACCCCTCTACACCCGGAAATAACGACGCTGTATGCATATCAGCGCCCATTCCCAGCAAAAGCACCGACAGGGGCAATTCATCACCAACACGCTTCTCAAGCTCTGGCAGCGCCTCTTCGGGTTCTTTATCTGTAGTATAGAAGGGTAAGAATGTCGCCGCTGATGCGCGCTCAACCAACAGGCTGTCACGGATCAGCTTCGCGTTTGAGCGCGCGCTTGAACTGTCGACCCATCGTTCGTCTGTGGCCATAACCCGAATGCGAGACCACTCGATATCCGCTGCGCATAAAGCACTAAAAATGGGCTCAGGCGTGGTTCCGCCGGCCACAGCAAATGAAGCCGAGCCATGACTAAGCAAGTGGGTTTCCAGATCCCCAGCCAAGCGGTTGGCAACATCGATGGCCAGCAGGTCTCGATCAGGATATTCTATTATTTTCATGGGTTAATACCTCGCCATTCACGTAAATCTCGCCGCATCAACAAATCTGCATCGTCGGGTCCAGTGCTGCCACTGTCATAGGGTTTGGGCACGTCCCCACGCGTATGCCAGCCAGCAATAATCGGGTCTGTCCAAGCCCAGGCTGCTTCGACTTCGTCGCCGCGCATAAACAAGGTCTGATTGCCCCGGATGACATCAATAATAAGGCGCTCATAAGCATCCGGTGGATGCCCACCTTTGCCCGCCAAAGCCTCTGCAAAAGTCATATCCAGCGGCACATCCATAAGCCTCATACCACCCTGCCCCGGCTCTTTGATTGTCACCGTCAACGTGATGCCTTCATTTGGCTGCAACCGGATCGACAACATATTGGCATGACGGCCGGCCTCTTCGCCAAAAATCGAATGTGGCGCATCCTTAAAAAACACATTGATAATAGACGACCGAGACACCAGCCGTTTGCCCGTGCGCAGATAAAAGGGTGTGCCAGCCCATCGCCAATTGCTGATATGCGCCTTTAACGCGACATAGCTTTCCGTGGTTGATCGCGGATTGCCCACCGTCTCGCGATAAGTAGAGTGCTCCAGCTCACCGCGCTGACAGGCTTGGTATTGTCCCCGTACGATGTGGTGTGGCTCAACAGGATCCAAGGCGCGGATAACTTTGAGTTTTTCATCGCGAACGGCATCTGGGTCGAATTTTGCAGGCGGTTCCATCGCAATCAAACACAACAGTTGCATCAGGTGGTTTTGCACCATGTCGCGCATTGCGCCTGCCCGGTCATAATAGGCTTCTCGTCCCTCAATGCCCACTGTTTCTGCAACCGTTATTTGAATGTGGTCAACGTATTGGCTGTTCCAAAGGGGTTCAAACAGCATATTTCCAAACCGGATCGCCATCAGGTTTTGGACCGTTTCTTTGCCGAGATAATGATCTATTCGATAGATCTGGTTTTCCCTGAAATGCGTGGCAAGCGTTGCGTTTAGCGTACGAGCTGTCTCCAGATCGTGTCCAAACGGCTTTTCAACAACAATACGTGTTTTTTCGTTGGTCAGACCATGCGCATGAAGCCGCTCAGCCAGTGGGCCAAACAGACTGGGGCCGACGGAAAAATAGAAAACCGAAATTCGATCTGACGCGTCCTTTGCAAGAAGACCTGCTAGGTGTTCCCACCCGTCGTCTCCGGTGGCATCTACCTGTATGTAGCTGATACAGCGTAGAAAATCATCAAGCGTCGTGTCGTCAAAAGTTGCACCGTTGTTGTAGGCGCGGATCGCTTTTGTCACCATGGCGCAATAGGCATCAGAGGAAAGATCAGACCGCGCCGCAGCAATGATACGTGCGCCATCTGGAATTTGGCCGTCACAGAACCTGCGAAACAGAGCAGGCAAGATTTTGCGCTGAGCCAAGTCACCTGTGCCGCCAAAAATGACCAAGTCGAATTGGTCCACAGGAATGACACGAGACACCATATTATGCCCTCATTTATCGCGTCATGACGCGCCAGGTGAGCGACAATGGGAAATCAGATCAACATTCCCAACTGCCAATTGAAAGTTGAAGGCAGTATAGTCGAGACATCACTGAAAGGAACAGTCAGAATCTGCTCCTCTGGCCTGAGAACCGCTTGATAAATCTAGGCCATCTATAACCAGGCAGTGTTTTGTCAGTGTAGTGTCAGAATGCCTTTAACATTGCGCCACTCTCCCGGACTGATCATTTTACGATGGCAAAACCGAACGGAATGTAGCGGTCCTTCGATTTCGCGCTGCCAGAATTCTATAAACTCAAACAGCTTGGGATGATCCGGCATCAAGTCATAGTCCTGCCAAACATAGGTATTTAGGACATGGCAGTAATCAGGCATGTGATAGGTGAACTCAGCCGTAGTCAGCCCATAGCCCTTTAGCATCAATTCAGTTTCGCTCTGCTCCACTTCGACCTCCAGTTTCTGGACTTATTCTTCAATGGTAGGTCGAAAATCGTTAATTTACCTAAAATCCAACTGGTTGGTCAAAATTTACCCCCGAAAACGCCTCCAAAACCTCTGCTTGCTTGCGCCCCATATGCCCTCTCTGATAGGGTGCATCCACAAGATATAGACCCATCAATAACAACGGGCAGCACACGTGAGCGATACGCCGGATACTCCTGAAAATATGGATGAAACACCGCCTGAACGGCCGATTTACGACGGACCAACCGTTTCTATCGAATCCGAAATGCGGACCTCTTATCTCGACTATGCGATGTCTGTCATCGTTAGCCGGGCCATTCCTGACCTTCGGGACGGGCTAAAACCGGTGCACCGCCGCATTTTGTATGCGATGCACGAAACCGGCAACACCCATGACAAGTCATACCGCAAGTCGGCGCGTCCGGTTGGCGATGTGATGGGTAAATATCACCCGCATGGGGATAGCGCGATCTATGATGCCTTGGTGCGTATGGCCCAGGACTTTTCGATGTCGCTGCCGTTGCTGGATGGTCAAGGTAACTTTGGTTCGATGGACGGCGATAACGCGGCTGCGATGCGTTACACCGAGGTCCGCATGGACAAGCCGGCCGCCTTTGTGCTGGCCGATATCGACAAAGATACCGTTGATTTTCAAGACAACTACGACGGCAAGGATCAGGAACCAACGGTTCTGCCTGCCCGCTTCCCGAACATGCTGGTCAATGGTGCCGGCGGTATTGCGGTTGGTATGGCCACCAATATTCCGCCGCACAATCTGGGCGAAGTTGTTGATGCAACGCTGGCCTTGATTGAAGATCCTGATCTGACCACGGAACAGCTGATCGAATATGTTCCCGGTCCTGATTTCCCAACAGGTGGGGTTATGCTTGGCCGTTCAGGTGCGCGCAAAGCCTATTTGGAAGGTCGTGGATCGGTCATCATTCGGGCCAAGACCCGTGTCGAAGAGATCCGCCGTGATCGCTATGCCATTGTTGTTGATGAGATCCCCTATCAGGTGAACAAGGCAGCAATGATCGAAAAGATCGCCGAGCAGGTTCGCGAGAAAAAGATCGAGGGCGTGTCCCACGTTCAGGATGAATCTGACCGTAATGGTGTACGCGTTGTGATCGAGCTGAAGCGAGATGCAACACCCGAAGTGGTGATGAACCAGCTTTACCGGTTCTCGCCTATGCAGACCTATTTTGGCTGCAACATGCTGGCACTGAACGGTGGTCGCCCCGAAACGCTAACTTTGCGTCGGTTCCTGACCTCGTTTATCGATTTCCGCGAAGACGTGGTTGCACGCCGCACAGCCTACTTGCTGCGCAAAGCGCGTGAACGCAGTCACATTTTGTGTGGTTTGGCCGTAGCGGTTACCAACATTGACGAGATCGTTGCAAGCATCCGTTCGTCTGCTGATGCAGCTGAGGCACGCGAAAAGCTGATGACCCGGCGCTGGCCGGCGCAGCCGATCTTGGAATACATCAAGCTGATTGATGATCCGACCCATACCGCCAATGATGATGGCACCTATAACCTGTCAGAAACTCAGGCCCGTGCCATTCTGGAACTACGCTTGCAACGTCTGACCCAGATTGGTGTCAAAGAAGTTACTGATGAGTTGGAAGAGCTGGCCGGTAAAATCAAGGAATACCTTGAGATCCTGGGCTCTCGCGAAAGGATCATGAGCATCATTTCAGATGAGCTGACTGAGGTTCGTGACCAGTTTGCAGTTCCGCGCCGTACCCAGATTGTCGACTGGTCCGGTGATATGGACGACGAGGATCTGATCGAGCGTGAGGACATGGTTGTGACCGTGACCTCGGGTGGCTACATCAAGCGGACCCCGCTGGCCGATTTCCGTGCGCAAAAGCGTGGTGGCAAGGGTGTGTCTGGGATGCAAACCAAAGAAGAGGATGTGATTACCACCCTCTTTGTGGCCAACACCCATACGCAGCTGTTGTTCTTTACCACCGAAGGCATGGTCTACAAGCTCAAGACCTGGCGCCTGCCGCAGTCCAGCCGTACCGGCAAGGGCAAGGCAATCGTCAACATTCTGCCGATCCCAACCGGGGTTTCCATTGCGGCAATCATGCCAGTAGACCGCCCCGACAAGGAATGGGCCGATCTGCAGGTTGTATTTGCCACTTCTGCTGGAACTGTACGTCGTAACCGGCTGTCAGACTTCACAAATGTGAAGTCGAACGGCAAGATTGCGATGAAGTTCGAGGACGAGCACGCCGATACCAAGCTGATCAACGCCCGCATCTGTTCCGAAGATGATGATGTGATGCTGGTCACCAATGCCGGTCGCGCCATTCGTTTCCCAACCTCGGATGTGCGGGTGTTCAACAGTCGCAGTTCTGTTGGTGTTCGCGGCATCAAACTTGGTGCTGGTGGCGAAGTCGTTTCGATGTCGGTGATCCGTCACTTTGATGCCGAGCCAACCGAGCGCAGTGCCTTCATCAAGCGGTTCCGCTCGGAATTGGGCAGCGAAGTTTCTGAAGACGAGACCACAGAAGAGATCGAAGGAGCACTGACCGAAGAGCGGTATCAGCAAATGCTGGCCGCCAACGATCTGCTGGTCACCATCAACAAGGCAGGTGCTGGCAACCTGACATCTTCCCATGACTACCGCGTCAGTGGTCGTGGCGGTCAGGGTGTTGCTGCAATGAAAGGCAACGAAATTGTTGCCACCTTCCCTGTTGAGCTGCCCGACCAGATCATGCTGGCAACCTCCAAGGGCCAGTCGATCCGGGTTCCGGTCGAGGGCATCTCGTTCCGCTCGCGCAGCGCCGGCGGGGTTCGGGTGTTCAACACCGGCAAAGGCGAAGAGGTTGTCTCGGTTGCCTGGATCGCTGAACAACGCGACGAGGAAGACGAAGAAGGCAGCGTCGAAGAGTAACCGCCCGCACAACGCATCACTGTTGGCCCGCTTCCATATGGAGGCGGGCTTTTTACTTTCTGTGCTGGAAAACCTTACGATTGCCAGCGGCTTTGCAGTTTTTCCTAAATGTGACTAGCGGCGACGTCGCCAAAGCGGGATAGCTCGGGGACTTTATCCCCCGAGCGTAAATGCATTCCGTGTAGCGCCCCTTTCACAAGGGGGCCCTGTACCTGTGCCGGGCTTGTCAGGCCGGGCGGTGATCATGATCGCGAACTAGACTGCGGTTAAAATAGAAATATAGACTGAACAGAGCGTACGCCCCTAGCGCAACACCCGAGCACTAAAAAAGCGCCACCCACTAGAGCGACGCTTTTCGGTACCAACCTGCTGATAAAATTACAGGCCGTAGATCTTGCCAAACTTGGCTTCAAGATAGTCCAGAAGCGGTTCGTGCGTGGGCTCCATACCGGCAGCATGAGAGATGGTTTCGCGCGGTGAGCGCAACGAACCATACTGCTGCAAGTTTTCACGCAGCCAGTTGGTGGCACCAGATGTTTCACCACCCGCCAGCTGGATAGCCAGGCTAGGCACAGCCTTGCGCAAAGCCTGATTCAGACAGCCAGCATAGACATTGCCCAGAGCGTAAGTTGGGAAGTACCCAAACAGACCAACCGACCAGTGAACATCTTGCAAGCAACCGTTCGAGGGCTTGTCGACAGCGTAACCAAAGTCCGCTTTGAAACGGTCATTCCAAGCAGCTTCCAGATCCGCCACCTGCAAATCCCCCGTCATCAAGGCGCGTTCCAGATCAAAGCGCAGCATGATGTGAAGGTTATACTGGACCTCGTCTGCCTCGGTCCGGATGTAGCCGTTGTGTACGGTGTTCACCGCCGCATAGAACTCATCCGCGTCTGACACGCCGATATCACCAAAGCTCTCAACCATCTGCTCATACAACCAGCTGGTGTAGGCTTGGCTGCGCCCCAGTTGGTTTTCATAGATCCGGCTTTGGCTTTCATGTACCCCCATCGACACCCCGCGACCCAGCGGCGTTAGCAAATGGTCACGGTCGATGTTCTGCTCATAACAAGCGTGACCAACCTCATGGATGGTGGAGTAGAAACAGTTGAATGGATCATTGGCGCTGGTACGAGTGGTGATCCGAACGTCCAAACCAGAACCCGAGCTAAACGGGTGCACCGCCTTGTCGACACGACCGTGGTTCATGTCATAGCCAAAGCTTTTCGCCAGCTTGCGGGTCAGCTTCATCTGAGCGGTTTCATCAAAACTACCGGTCAGCCCCTTGGGGGTTGGCTGGTCCAGAACAGTGGCGCGCAGATCCACAAGCCTTGGGCGCATGGCATCAAAGATCGTGGCGATCTCAGCGCTGGTTGTGCCCGGTTCATAGTCTTCGACCATGGCGTCATAAATGTTGCCGCCGGCTGCCAAAGCAGCGCCCTCTTCACGTTTCAGGGCTACGACTTCTTCCAGCACTGGAAGGAAGGCGGCGACGTCTTCGTCTTCGCGGGCTGCGGCCCATTTTCCCTGCGCCTCGGATGTAAGCTGCGCCAGTTTTTTGGCCAGATCAGCGGGCACCTTTAGGGTGCGTTCATACTCGCGGCGGATCTCGCGCAACTGGGCGGTGGCTGTCTCATCTTGTGCCTCAGCTTTGTCGAGCCACTCACCCACACGCGGATCAGACCGGCGGGCATGCAGCACTGATTCAATGGCTGCCATTTCCTCGCCACGTTGTGATGCGGCGCCGCGTGGCATCATGGTTTCCTGATCCCATCCAAGCCGCCCGGCCACCTGGCCCAAAGCCTGGGTGTCGCGCTGAAACGCCATCAGTTCTTGATATGCACTCATGTTCAGGAATCCTTGATCGAGGTTGGTATTGGATAGGCTGACAGGAACCGGGCGCGCAGAATTGCGGACCACAGAACCACCGCCAGCAGCTGATGCTGGATGGCCACTTCCCAGGGCGCAGCATAGAGAACAGTAACAATGCCCAAGACCACCTGCCCTAGCAGAATTGCAAATAGGATATGAAAGGACCTTTGCGTTGTTGGGTGTGCGCTTCGTCGGCCACGCATCCAAACGGTGAGGCCGAAACCGACTAATAGATAGCCGCACATACGGTGGATAAACTGAACCAAGCCAGGGTTTTCAAAGAAGTTGCGCCAGGCAGGTTCAAGCAGAAACGGGTCTTGCGGAATTACCTGTCCGCCCATCATTGGCCAATCTGTATATGAGCGGCCCGCGTCGATGCCAGCCACCAGAGCACCAAGTATAATTTGCAAAAACGCAAGGTACAGCAAGCCGGTTGAGAGATTGAAAAGCTTAACTTCCCGACCTCGACGCGCCTGCATCAAGTCACGGTCCTCGCGTGATAGCTCCATCATATACCAGGCAATATAGCCAAGAATAACAAAGGCCAGACCTAGGTGAACCGCCAGCCGGTACGAGGCAACTGTGGTCACGCCCTCGCCCTGAGTGATGCCCGAGGAAACCATCCACCAGCCAATCGCGCCTTGCACGCCGCCCAGAACGCCGGGCCATGCCAGCTTGCCCATCCAGCCGGTTGGGATCTTACGCGCCGCCAGAAAACCAAAGAAGCCAATCGCCCAGATCAGCCCCATGACACGGCCCAGCTGACGGTGGCCCCACTCCCACCAATAAATCTGTTTGAAGTCGGCCAGCTGCATCCACTGGTTCTCGATACGCCATTGGTCGATCTGCTGGTATTTGTCGAACTCGGCCTGCCAGTCGGCTTCGGATAGTGGAGGTATTGCGCCGGTGAGCGGACGCCATTCAGTGATCGACAGGCCGCTATCGGTTAGCCGGGTCAAACCACCCACCACAATCATCGCGACAACCAGCGCAAAAAGAACCATCAACCAAGCGCGGATCGCCTTGCGGGCCCCACCCCTGTTGCGGTCGATCATCCCCGGCTGCACAGAGGGCGTATCGGTGCGTTCGCCCTCGACCTCTTCAAAAATATTACGCTTGCTCATGCTTGCCTCGTCTCAGTTCGTCGCCACGCTAGTGCCCTGATGGGCAGAGGTCCAGTATGGTTAGTCTTCGTTGTTTTGCTTCCAGCGCACCATCTGACGCATGATGCCATGCAACATCTGAATATCCGCATTGGTCATCATCATACGGCTCCAGAGGTTGCGCAGGTTGGTCTTCATGTTTGGCGCTTTTTCGGGCGGGTAAAAGAAGCCCGCCTCATCCAGCCTCTGCTCGTAGTGATCCGACAGTTTCTCCACCTCAAGCGAGGTG
Organism: Parasedimentitalea nitratireducens; assembly: GCF_057444295.1. Lineage (NCBI taxonomy): Bacteria > Pseudomonadati > Pseudomonadota > Alphaproteobacteria > Rhodobacterales > Paracoccaceae > Parasedimentitalea > Parasedimentitalea nitratireducens. Next base: position 350,019 of record NZ_JBYAXC010000002.1, read on the forward strand.
GCCCATTTGGCTTTACCGAGGTCCACAGTCTCGTGTTCGATCTCGGCCACTTGGCGCTGCCACTCATATGCGGTGAGCAACACACACTGCCCCAGGTTGAGCGATCCATAGGCCGGATTTACGGGGACGGAGATAATGGCGTTGGCCTTGGCGATGTCTTCATTTTCCAGGCCTGAACGTTCGGGGCCGAACATCACGGCAATTTTTTCACCAGCCGCGATCTTTTCAGCGGCCAGTTTCATCGCGGCCTCGGGGCTGTAAACCGGTTTGGTCAACCCACGCTGGCGCGCGGTGGTCGCAAACACAAAGGAGCAATCCGCCAGTGCATCAGGTACATCCGGGCTCACTCGCGCTTCGTCCAGCAAACGGCCCGCACCGGATGCCATGGCCACGGCTTTTTGGTTAGGCCAGCCATCCCGTGGGGCAACAACGCGCATTCGGTCCAGACCAAAATTCCACATCGCACGGGCGGCGGCGCCGATATTCTCGCCCATCTGGGGGCGCACCAAAACAAAGGCTGGCTGTGGGGTCTGGCTGGGCATCTTGCTCTCTCTTGAAAAGTCGCCCTGATCTAGTCTGCATTTGCCGCCAGAGCAAGATCTGGCACTTTGGGCAGGTCTCGATTAGTTTATGGGCAGCCTATAAAACTTGCGCACGCGACTGAATTCGCTAAACAACGGCAAGACATCACAAGGACCGCACCCATGGAAAGCCCAGAACAGCCGCAGATTTATCTGGTTACCCCGCCTAGCTTTGAGCTGGGTCAGTTCCCCGATCAATTGGCCCGCGTCTTGGACGCAACCGAGATTTCCTGCATTCGGCTGGATCTGGCGAGCCGTGATGAAAGCACTCTGAGCCGCGCCGGCGATGCCCTGCGTGAAGTTGCCCATGCGCGCGATGTGGCCATTGTGATCTCGGACCATCAGATCCTGGCCGAACGGCTGGGACTAGACGGCGTGCACTTGACAGATTCTGCGCGCTCGGTTCGTTCAACCCGCAAGGCTATGGGCACCGAGGCAATTGTTGGCAGCTTCTGCGGCGCCTCAAACCACGAGGGCCTGTCGGCCGCTGAAGCGGGAGCTGACTATGTCAGCTTTGGCCCGGTAGGATCGTCCGGTCTGGGGGATGGCGCCATCGCGGAAACGGAGCTATTCCAATGGTGGTCAGAAATGATCGAAGTCCCGGTTGTGGCCGAAGGCGGGCTGACAACCGATCTGATCCGCGCCCTGGCCCCATACACCGATTTCTTTGGCATTGGTGACGAGATTTGGCGCGAAGACGATCCGGTTGCAGCGCTCAAGCGGATGACCGCCGCCATGGGCTAAGCCCTTATTTACAGGAACACTCTTTCAACAAACCAATAGGTCCCGATCGCCGCAATGGTGATCGAGGCCGGTATCGCAATTCTGCCGCGATACTTTGGGTGCGAGCGGAACCAAAAGCCTACAGTTGCAAAAGCAATGGCGATTACGGTCAGCTGCCCCAGCTCGACCCCAACATTAAATCCAACCAACGCCGCCACAAATTGGTCGCGTGGCAGACCAAACTCACCCAGCACCGAAGCAAAGCCCAGACCATGCAGCAGGCCAAAGCCAAAGATCACCAAGGGTCGCCAAGGGCTGAGATGGCGGGTGAATACGTTCTCGACGGCAACATAGACAATGGAGGCCGCGATCAGCGGCTCGACAATTGCAGGGGCGACCTTCACCAACTGAAGCGTACCCAGCGCCAGCGTGATGGTGTGGGCAAGAGTGAAGACGCTGATTTGCAAGACCAGTGGACGCAAGCGAGAGCTGAGAAAGAACAGTCCAAGCACAAACAGGATGTGATCCAGCCCCAATGGCAGAATGTGTTCAAAACCAACTGGCACGTATTCAACAAAGGCCTCACCAGCGCTCATGGTTGCGCCACCGGCCAGGGGAATGCCCCGCGACGTGTCGCCGCCTTGCAGATAACCAGTATAAGGATCTTCAACCCCGTTCTGCCGGAGCACCACACCGCCCGAGCCTTTGGGCCAGTATAACATCAGACTGCGAGCATGTTCGGGGATCATGCCATTCAGATACAAAAACGAGGCACGGGGCAGTTCGGCATCTCCAACTTCTGGAATGATGATCTCGGTCACTTCGAGTTCCACACGCCCCCCGGCAGAGAGTTCTACAGTTTCAAGCCACTCTTCGGCAAACTGGCGCACCATGGGTTCCAGCTCGGCCTGATCAAGTGCGCGCAGGCTGTCGTAGTCATTTGCCAGAGCGGAATCGTTGGTGTTGTCCATCCCATCCAGATTGATGCCGGCAACAAAGGCTTCGATATTCATCCGCAGGTCCAAGGCAATTTGCCCGTCCTCTACGCGGAAATCCGCTATTGTTGGGGTGACTTCATGTGCGCGAGCCGCTGACATCAACGTGACAAGCAGCAGGCTTGACACAACAGTGATACCTGCAAGCCTGTTCCATACCCTCACTAAGGTCGTGTCCATGCCCATTTGTCTGCCCCGTCGTCTTGTCTTTGTTTTTGCCAGCTTTGTGGCATTTACCCTGCCCGCTGTTTCGCACGAGTTTTGGATCGAACCGCAGGAATATCAAGTCGAAAGGGGGGCGTCGGTGGTGGCAAGCCTTCGCAATGGCGAAAACTTTGGTGGTTTTGAGCTTGTGTACCTGCCCAAACGCATAAATCGCTTTGCATTTTCGCAAAGCTCCACAGCCACAGAATACCGTGGAAGGATGGGAGACACCCCTGCATTTTCGCATGACAATGCAAGCGTTGGTCTATTTACGATACTTCACGAAACCAAGCCTGAACTTATCGTATATGAGAGATGGGAAGAGTTTGAGACCTTTTCACGCCTCAAGGGGTTTGCAAAAACAAAAGAACTACATCAAAAACGAGACCTGCCAAACCAAGGTTTTGCAGAAATGTACAGCCGTCATGCAAAAACGCTAGTCTCGGTTGGGGGCGGTTTTGGTGCCGATTTTTTGCATGGTATGGAAGCCGAAATTGTTGCATTGGCCAATCCCTATACCGATGATCTCTCAAAAGGGCTTCGCGTGCAATTGTTTTATCTAGATCAACCGCGCGTGGAAGCACGGATCACAGTTTACGAACGCTCGGCGACGGGAGAGGTGTCTATGTCCCGCTATGTCACGGATGCGCAAGGCGTGGCGCGGCTGGCTGTTAAACCAGGCAATACCTATTTGCTTGATGCCGTGATTTTGCGCCCTGCTCCCGCTGATATCGACGCCGTTTGGGAAACGCTTTGGGCCTCTATGACATTTGCCACCCCGAACTGAGTGTTGCGACTTGCGAGCGCTATCAAAAATGGGCAGAACAGCCACATGACACACACACCTGCTTCTTCCACCGCTGACATTCTGTGTATCGGCTCTGTTCTATGGGACATTATTGGGCGCGCACCTGTTGAGATGCGGCGCGGATCGGATATGCCCGGACGCATCACACGGCTCCCCGGTGGTGTGGCGATGAATATTGCAATGACCCTTGCGCGCTTTGGGCTGGCACCTGCCCTGCTTAGCGCGGTTGGACGTGATGATGAGGGTAATGAGCTTGTCAACGCCTGCACACGTCTTGGATTGAACACCAACCATCTTTATCGTTCAGACGACTTGCCAACCGACCGATATATGGCGGTTGAAGGGGCAAATGGTTTGATTGCGGCAATCGCTGATGCCCATTCGCTTGAAGCCGCAGGAGACAAGATCCTGAAACCGTTGCGCGATGGCACACTTGGATCAACGGAACAACCCTATTCCGGGGCTATCGCTCTGGATGGCAACCTTACCCTGTCCCTGCTTGACGACATTGCCGGTGACCCTTCGTTTGCGCAGGCCGATTTACGGGTCGCGCCGGCCTCACCCGGCAAAGCGGAACGGTTGCGACCTTTCCTGACGCACAGTCGCGGCACGCTTTACGTAAACCTCGAAGAGGCCGGCCTGATGTGTCAGGCCGAGTTCACCGACAGCCAAACCGCAGCGCTTGCCTTGTTGGAGCGCGGCGCTGCACGGGTTTTGGTGACAGATGGTGGCGCGTCTGCCACCGAGGCCGGACCGGAAGCCCCGATCACCCTGGTCCCCCCACGTGTGACTGTTGCGCGTGTTACCGGAGCCGGAGATACTTTCATGGCAGCGCACATCGCTGCCGAAGCGCGTGGCGAGCCACGCGAGACTGCCCTGGCCTCTGCCTTAAAAGCAGCCGCCACCTATGTTTCAGGAGAACCACCACTGTGATCGACATTCAATTTTCCGCAGAGGTTCAAGCTGCCAAAGACGCTGGCACGGCCATCGTGGCGCTGGAAAGCACTATCATCACCCACGGCATGCCCTACCCGCAAAATGTCGAAGTGGCCGCACAGGTCGAAGACGACATACGCCAGGCTGGCGCCACGCCAGCCACAATGGCGGTGATTGACGGCAAATTGCATGTTGGGCTTGAGGCAGACCAGCTGCAAGCGCTGGGACAGACAAAAGGCGTCGCCAAGCTGTCACGCGCCGATTTTGCGGCCTGTATGGCCACCGGTGGGACCGGCGCTACAACAGTTGCGGCCACCATGATCGCCGCGCGCCTGGCGGGCATCGAGGTTTTTGCAACAGGCGGCATTGGCGGCGTTCACAAAGGCGCCGAGCAGAGCTTTGACATTTCAGCCGATCTGATGGAGCTGGCAGCGACGCCGGTGACCGTGGTTGCTGCGGGTGCCAAGGCGATTTTGGATGTGCCCAAGACACTGGAAGTTTTGGAAACCCAAGGGGTGCCGGTGATTGCCTATGGGCAGGATAGTTTTCCGGCGTTTTGGTCAGCCCAGTCAGAACATGCCGCTCCCTTACGCATGGATGAACCGGCGCAGATCGCCAAGGCACAGCTGCTGCGCACCGCTATGGGATTGCCTGGAGGTCAGTTGATCGCCAACCCGATCCCGCAAAATGACCAGATCGCAGCCGAAGTTCTAGCCCCGATCATTGCACAGGCGCAAAGCGAAGCCGATGCTCAGGGCGTTTCAGGGAAATTGGTGACCCCTTTCCTGTTGCAGCGGATCTTTGAGCTGACCGACGGAAAATCGCTTACGGCAAATATCGCTCTTGTGCGCAACAATGCCAAATTGGCCGCCAAAATCGCCCAGGAGCTGGTTACTTTGCAAAACTAAGCCCATCGAAACGGGAGCCATTGCAGCAACAGCGCAAAGTTCCTAGGTTGCAGACAACCAATAGTGAAAAGACTGATGACAACCCCATTTGATCAAGAACCACATCGCCGCCCTGGGTTATTTGCCCGCCTCCGATCTTCATTCCTGACCGGTATCGTTGTTATTGCGCCGGTCGGACTGACGGTCTGGCTGCTTTGGTCGGTGATGGGCTGGGTCGATAGCGTTGTTCTGCCACTGGTTCCGGCAACAATCCTGCCTGAGAAATACATCGGCATCAATCTTCGCGGCATCGGGCTGATAATCTTTTTGATTTTCACCATCGTGATCGGCTGGATTGCCAAGGGCATTCTGGGTCGATCAATGATCTCCTTTGCCGAAAGCCTGGTGGAACGAATGCCAGTCGTTCGTACGATTTATTCAGGTATCAAGCAGATCTCGGAAACTGTGTTTGCGCAGACTGAACGAAGTTTTGAAAAGGCCTGCCTGATCCAGTATCCGCGCCCTGGCATCTGGGCCATTGGGTTTGTATCCACCACCGCCAAAGGTGAAGTTCACGAACGAACCCACCCTAATGGACGCCTAAAAAGTATCTTCATTCCCACCACGCCAAACCCAACTTCGGGCTTTTTGCTGTTTCTGCCCGAAGAAGATGTGATCGAGCTAGATATGAGTGTTGAAGACGCGGCAAAGCTGGTGATCTCAGCCGGGCTAGTCTACCCCAACTCCAAAGATCCAACACAGCCCCCCACCGATAGCGACACCGACTAATCGATCTTGTACGGGGGGAAGCTGGTTGGTATCTAGCTTTTACAGCGCGGTCCAGCCGCCATCAACGCTGAGCGTAGTTCCGGTAATCTGAGCCGCAGCTGATGAGCAGAGGAAGGCTACGGTTCCACCAAGCTGCTCGACCGTTGCAAACTCTTTTGATGGTTGGCGCGCCAGCATCACCTCTTTGATCACAGTTTCCCGGTCCATGCCATATTCGGCCATAGTATCAGGGATTTGCGCTTCGACCAGCGGTGTCAAAACATAGCCAGGACACACAGCATTACAAGTAATCGGGTCCTGCGCCGTTTCCAAAGCCACGGCTTTTGACATGCCAACAACACCGTGCTTTGCAGCAACATAGGCCGATTTGTAAGGCGACGCCGTCAATCCATGCGCCGAGGCAATATTGACGACACGCCCCCAACCCGCTTCTCTCATGACTGGCAAGGCCGCTGCTGTTGTATGAAAAACCGAGTTTAAGTTGATAGCGATGATTGCGTCCCACTTATCCTGCGGGAATTGATCAATCGGCGCCACATGCTGTATTCCAGCATTGTTCACCAGAATGTCACAGGCGCCCGCTGCTTTAATAAGCTCGCGGCACTCACGCCCAACTGACATATCGGCCTTAACGTAGCGCGCGTTGACGCCAAATTCGCTGGAAAGACTTTCTGCAAGTGCATGATTCTCTGGCGCGTCAGAGAAGGAATTCAAAACGATGTGGGCTCCTGCCCGGGCCAATTCTCGAGCAACACCCAGTCCGATTCCCGAATTTGATCCGGTAACCACGGCTGTTTTTCCCTGCAAAGACATAAACCTCTTCCCTTCAATTGAACCCGTTTGTCAGCGAATACTGTGCCATGCCGCACCTGCAAAGGAAACGCATGTTCCACTTTGAACCCATATTTCATAGAGATTTTCGGGGAAATGGGCATTATAGGGATATTGCCGACTCATCTAAATGGGTTGTATCGACAGCAGCGCATTCCCGCACTACGGCGATATTTGCAACGGACAAAATGAACCCAACAAATAAAAAAAACGCCCGCGCGAAGCGGGCGTCAAGTTATTGAGGCAGGTTTCATACAGGCAAGAAACCTATCGAGCAGTGACTCAGTTATATCCAATAAATGGAGAATATCCAAGCTAAAAGTTTGAAAAGACGGAAAAGCACAGGTAGCGTTATAACTCAACGAAATATGGGCAGAGCAGGATTGTTGCCAAAATGCGATCAAACTATTTCCCGAGATTGACCTCAATGCTGGCAGGTATCTCCCTGCTGGTAACCGCAAATTCTGTTGTCGCAGAATCGACTCATGGCATTGCTATGTATGGGCAACCGGCGTTGCCGCCGGATTTCTCATCACTCCCTTATGCAAACCCCGATGCCCCCAAGGGCGGTCGCGTGGTATTTGGCAATACCGGTGGCTACGACACGCTCAATCCTTTTGTACAAAAAGGCACCTCTCCCTGGCAACTCAGGTTCTGGGGATATGAAAGTCTGATGGGAAGATCCTGGGACGAACCTTTCTCGTTGTATGGATTGCTGGCCGAATCAATCGATACTCCCGCCGACCGATCGTGGGTTGAGTTCACACTGAGGCCAGAAGCTAAATTTTCGGATGGATCCCCGGTAACCGTAGAGGATGTGATCTGGTCATATGAAACTCTCGGAACCAAGGGGAATCTTCGATACCGCGGGTTTTGGTCGAAGATTGAAACCATTGAACAAACGGGCGAACACAAAGTCCGCATTACCTTTAATACCGATGATAGAGAGCTGGCGTTGCTGGCCGGGCTGCGGCCAATCCTGAAGAAAGGTCAATGGGACGGTAAAGATTTTGAAGCCAGTGGCCCATTGGAAGCACCGATTGGCACCGGTGCCTATGTCATCGATAGCTCTGACCCCGGCCGCTATGTGAGCCTGCGACGCAATCCAGATTACTGGGGCAAAGACTTGCCGTTTCGCCGCGGCACGCAGAACTTTGATGAAATGCGGATCGAGTTCTTTGGCGACCAGACTGTTTTATTTGAAGCGTTCAAAGTTGGTGAGCTGACGGCCGTGCGGGAATACAACGCTGGAAAATGGGATAACAGCTATAATTTCCCATCCGTCCAGAATGGCGATGTTATTAAATCCGAGATTCCCCACCAGCGCCCCTCTGGCATCACAGGTCTGGCGATGAACACCCGTAAGCCGATTTTCCAAGATTGGAGGGTTCGCGAGGCTTTGATCCTTGCCTTCAACTTTGAGTACATCAACGGAACAGTAACTGGCGGCACACAGCCACGCATCACCTCTTACTACTCCAATTCCTCGTTGGGCATGAGATCAGGTCCTGCCCAGGGACGCGTGCGTACGCTGTTGGAGCCCTATTCCGATACGCTGTTGCCGGGCGCGCTTGAGGGATATGCCCTGCCTGTCAGTGATGGCACCGAACGCAACCGACAGAACATTCGCAAAGCAACAAAGCTACTGGGCGAAGCGGGCTGGACCGTACAGAACGGTACTTTGCAAAATGACAAAGGTGATGCCTTTGAATTCGCCGTGCTCTTGCAACAAGGCGACGGAGAAATGCAAACCGTAGTCGAGATCTATGCGCGGGCTTTGGAACGGCTGGGGATTACCATCACCACAGAAACCGTTGACAACGCGCAATATGTAGCGCGTCAGAATGAATATGATTTTGATATGACGCGGTATCGCCGCGACTTGTCTCTTAGCCCAGGCAACGAGCAGTATTTGTATTGGGGACGTAAGGGCGTCACTCAACCCGGTACGCGCAATCTGATGGGGGTTGATAGTCCAGCCGTCGAAGCGTTGATCCCTGAGATGTTGAACGCAATCAGTGCTGAACATTTCCTGTCTGCGGTACGTGCGCTTGATCGGGTCCTGACCTCGGGGCGTTATGTCATTCCAATCTGGCAGTTCGACAAAAGCCGCATCGCCCATGCAAAGGAACTGCGGTTTCCAGAGACCCTGCCGCTTTATGGTGATCGTCCGCAGTTCATGCCAACGGTCTGGTGGTATCAAGCTGACTAAACCAACCTTTTCCGGTTGACGTGAATGATCTATTTCCATAATTCCCGAATTATGGAAATAGACATCACAGATCGACTGGGAACCCTCGCCCACCCAAAACGGCTTGCGCTTTTACGCATGTTGATGCGTCGGTATCCTGATGACGTACCTGCGGGTGAGTTGGCTTCTGTTCTCGACCTCAAAGCCAATACTGCCTCGAACTACCTTGCTGCATTAAAGCAAGTGGGATTGGTCACCCAAACACGGCAAGGCACGTCGCTGCGATACCGCGCCAATACAGATGCTTTGCAAATGGTGTTTGATGAGTTGCTCGAAGGATGCTGCCAGAACCGACCCGATGTCTGCCTACAGTCCTCTCGCGCAACGGCACCTGTCCCCTCGGCTGACAACCCCCTGAAGGTTTTGTTTTTATGTAGCGGCAACTCGGCCCGATCGATCATGGCCGAAGCATTACTTAACCACATAGGGGCAGGACGTTTCACCGCATATTCCGCTGGAACCAATCCTGCCCAGTCTCCTGATCCAAAAGTACTTGGCTTTTTGGCAGAGAAAGGGTTTGAGGCACAGCAATTACACTCGAAATCAGTTGATGATCTTGCGCTAGCTAGCGCATTGGATCCGAATTTTGTGATTACCGTATGTGACCGGGCTGCCAATCAAGAACCCACTAAATGGTCGGGGCGTCCGATTTGTGCGCACTGGGGTATAGAAGACCCCCTGCCCCCAAAATCTGCACCAACTGACATAGAGCAGGCCATTGATCGCACCTATAACGTTCTTATGCCCCGCATCCTGGCTTTTGCAGCCTTGCCATTTGATGAACTCAGCCATCTGGACCTGCAACTCAAGCTCGATCAACTTAGCCAGTGGAATGGCTCAGACTAACCCTTCAATGAGAGATCTACTCATGAATATACTTGTGCTTTGCACGGGCAACTCTGCGCGCTCGATCCTGTTAGAGTCCATTCTCAACAAAAAAGGATCTGGGCGCGTATCGGCCTATTCAGCTGGGTCAAATCCGGCCGGGCAAGTTCACCCGCAATCCCTGTCGCTGTTGAACAGTCTTGGGTTTGATACGTCTTCTACACGTTCCAAAAGTTGGAATGAGTTTTCTGTGCCCGGAGCTCCACAGATGGATCTCGTCATCACTGTTTGCAGTGCAGCTGCCAATGAAACCTGCCCAATCTGGCCTGGCTCACCTTTGCGCGCCAACTGGGCGATTGATGATCCAAGTGACGCATCTGAACAAGATCAGGAAACAGCGTTCCAACGAGCCTTTTCGCTACTGGAAAAAAGGGTTGAAGCGCTTTTGGAACTTTCGCTAGACACCATAGCTCCCGACGAGCTTTTACAAGAACTTCGGCGCATAGGAGCCATGACATGACGACGCAAAAACTGATGGCCGAAGGGCTTGGCACCGCGTTTCTTTTGATCGGCGTTGTTGGGTCCGGGATCATGGCGCAGAACCTGGCCGGGGATAATATTGCTCTTGCTCTACTGGCCAATGCGATCGCAACCGGATGCATGCTTTATGTCATCATCACCACGCTCGGCCCAATTTCCGGCGCTCATTTTAACCCTGCGGTCACATTGGCGTTTGCCCTGCGAGGCGATCATCCATGGACCGCGGTGGCACCCTATGTCCTGGTCCAAGTCCTTGGCGGAATTTTGGGTGTCTGGGCCTGTCATCTCATGTTTGATATGACAGTCTTGCAAAGCTCGACCACGATGCACCGAACTGGCACGGCCCAGTGGGCATCTGAAATCATCGCAACGTTTGGACTGCTGTTTGTCATTTTTGGTGGTCTAAGATCACGCCCTGAGACAGTGCCAACCCTGGTAGGTCTCTACATAACCGGAGCCTATTGGTACACCTCCTCGACCAGCTTCGCCAATCCTGCGGTTACTATCGCCCGTGGTTTCACCGATACCTTTGCTGGGATCTATCCCGGACACATCGCGATGTTCATTCTGATGCAGGTCATCGCTGTTGGGATTGCACATATAGTACTGACCCGACTTTTTGCTAAGAACTGACCAAATAGGCCATCAGTGTCTTAACAAGATACCTTGACCCGTGAGTTGAGGTATCTTTTGTTTGGATTTTTAGGTACACTATTTGCGAAGTAAAACCCATTTTGCCTGGTTGGAGGACTGGCTATGACTGTTTTGCGCTCTGTCACCGTTTCGGATACCAGCCTGCCACGCATTAAAACCAGGTTTCCGTATTTGAAGCCCAGCCTTGCGCCGACTTTGCTGGAGGACCGGGAAGCCTTTGTGGAACATCTTGCTCGAACTCATCATCTGACCCTTACCGAGGCACGTGAAGAGGTCGAAGACTTTTTGTATGTGGAAGGGCTACTACGCGAAGTCGAAGACTAGTTAGAAGTCCCGAACAGGTCTCAAGCCAGCGATGTGACCCATAGGATCGTAGCATCTTCGTCACTTAGAGATACGACATTGTGCCCCATTGCAGCGTCGTAATAAGCGCTATCGCCGCGGCGCATTTCGATGGGTTCATAGTATTCCGTGTACAGTTGAACCACGCCGGTTAGAACATATAGAAACTCTTCACCATCGTGGCGCACCCAGCCTTCGAATTCTTCCATCGAACGGGCCCGAACACGCGCCCGATACGGCAACATCTGCTTGCGCGATAGACTGTCTGCCAACAATTCATGCTCATAAGTTGCAGTGGCGTGCGCGGCGCCTTCACCGGTCTTGGTGATAGACAGCCGTCCATTTACCTGGCCACTGCGAGGTGGGGTAAAGAGCTGTGGTACGGATATTTCCAGCCCCGTCGCCAGTTTCTTAAGTGCATCATAAGTTGGGGACATTTGACCGTTTTCGATCTTTGACAGGGTCGAACGCGCCAACCCGGCCTGATTGGCCGCATGTTCCAAAGTCCAGTCGCGAGCCTTGCGCAACTCACGCACCCGAACCCCCAAATCCAAAGGTTCCGCTTCGCCTTGGTCACCGCTACTGCGGGCAATGGAAATCAGTGATTTTGGATTTCGATCAGTCATGCGCTCTCTATAAGAGCCACGCCGCCAGCTTGCAACGCACCACCAGTCACGATAGCCACGTTTCATGTTGTCTATTTTTGATCAAGGCCCGTTTTCGCTCTGCCCTGCGCCGTTTAATCTGGCCGCGCATGTTTTGCGCTATGCGCCGCAACACCCCGACAAACTGGCGCTGTCCGTCTTGTTCGACGACAAAGCACAGAACTGGACCTACCAAGAGCTCGAGGCTGCGGTTCGCGGCACCGGGACAGGATTGCTGCAAGCTGGGTTGTCACCGGGTGACATTGTGCTGATGCGGTTGGGGAATACGGTGGAATTTCCAATTGCCTATCTTGGAGCCATTGCCGCTGGTCTAGTGCCTGTTCCAACCTCGTCGCAATTGACCACACGCGAGACCGAAAAGATCATCGCCGAACTGCAACCCGCTGCCATATTACGCGATGAAAGCGTGGCCTGTGCTGAACATTCAAATCAGATCACGGTCGACTCATTAAAAGCCATGCGCGAGTTTCCCCAATGCGATTACACTTATGGCGATCCCAACCGGCTCGCCTATATCGTGTATACCTCAGGCACCAGCGGAAATCCGCGTGCTGTGGGTCATGCTCATCGTGCAATTTGGGCCAGACAGATGATGGTCAAGGATTGGTACGACTTGCACACTGATGATCGCGTTTTACATGCCGGCGCTTTCAATTGGACTTATACATTGGGCACAGGGTTGATGGACCCTTGGACAATTGGCGCAACCGCGCTAATCCCGGCGCCCGATACGCCTCCGGCCAATTTACCAGCGCTGCTGAAGCAGAACCGCGCAACTATTTTTGCGGCGGCGCCCGGTGTTTACCGTAAGATGTTGCAGTCTTGCGAAGAGATGGATTTGCCCGACCTGCGTCACGGTCTGAGTGCTGGCGAAAAACTGTCGGAAAATCTACAGCAGAACTGGACCCAGGCCACCGGGCGTCAGATCTACGAAGCCTATGGCATGTCAGAGTGTTCAACCTTTATTTCGTCTAGCCCGTCACAACCCTCAACTGGCCAATCCCTTGGATGTCCGCAATCTGGCCGCCGTGTTGCAATTATAGGTGCGGATGGTCCGGTGTCCTTGGATCAGGCGGGTATAATTGCAATTCACCGCGATGATCCCGGCCTGATGCTGGGCTATTTAAACGCCCCACAAGAAACCCATGCCCGTTTTCAGGGGGATTGGTTTCTAACAGGTGACTTGGGGCGTATGGCCGAAGATGGCCAAATCACATATCTGGGCCGGGACGACGACATGATGAACGCCGGCGGATATCGGGTGTCACCGCTCGAGATTGAAGGCCTGTTGGCACAGCACCCCGGCATCACCCAGGTTGGCGCTGCAGCCGTTGAAGTCAAAGCTGACACCTATGTAATCGTCGCGTTTTACACCGGTCCCGAAGAGTTGAAGACACAAGAGCTACAAGATTTTGCCGATGGCAAACTTGCACGTTACAAGCAGCCCCGCGCCTATGTTTACCTTGAGGCTTTGCCGCAAGGTGCCAATGGCAAACTGCTCCGTCGCGCCCTACCCGCTTATTTCAAGGCTTCCAAAGAATGACCGTTAAACTCGACATCTTGTCTGATCCGATCTGCCCCTGGTGCTACATTGGAAAAACCAATCTGGACAAGGCCCTGGCCCAGTTTCCCGACCATCCCTTTGTGATCGAATGGCATCCGTTTCAGCTGAACCCTGATATGCCAACCGAGGGCATGGATCGCCGTGAATATCTGGAAGGAAAATTCGGCGGAAAGGAAGCCGCGATCAAGGCTTATGCGCCAGTGGTTGAGCACGCCGAGGGCGCTGGGCTCACCATCAATCTGGAAAGCATGAAGCGCACACCAAACACGTTGAATGCCCATCGTCTGATCCATTGGGCCGGCATTGAGCAGAAACAAACCGAAGCCGTTGATGCCCTATTCAAAGCCTATTTTGTTGATGGTCGTGACATTGGGGACGCCGAGGTTCTTGGTGATATCGCCGATGGCATCGGCATGGACGCGGCTGTGGTGCAGAAACTGCTGAAAACCGACAATGACATCGAAGATGTCAAAGCGCGCGATGCGCACAGCCGTGAAATGGGTGTGACCTCTGTTCCTACCTTTATCGTTGATAACAAACATGCCGTTCCAGGCGCGCAACCACCCGAGCTTTGGGCAAAAGTGATCACTGAAATTATGGAACAGCTTGAGCCTGCCCCCACCGCTGTCCACTAAGCACGGCGCGCGCAATTTCTTAGTCAGTAGACTTGCGCGCTTCACTTTCTTGCTTTGTTCAGCACCAATGCACATAGCCCTGTGCAGCATGCTGTCTGGCTGCGTCTCATTTTCTGTGATACCGCCAGCGGACGTGACTCCCAGATTGGATCCGACATCCGAATCCTCCTGAAGTGTCACCCGAGGTTAAAATGTCCAAATCTGTCGACCATCCGATGTCCAAGGCCGAGTTCATCTCGCTGATTGCGATGATGTTTGCCACCATTGCCTTTTCTATCGATGCAATGCTGCCCGCATTGCCCGAAATTGGCGCTGCCCTTAGCCCCGATGACATCAACCGCGCCCAGCTGATCCTGACATCCTTTGTGTTTGGTATGGGAGTTGGGACGTTTTTTACAGGCCCACTATCAGATGCCTTTGGCCGCAAACCTATCATTCTGGCAGGTGCTTCGTTGTATATACTGTCGGCTGCGGTGGCTTGGGCTAGTTCCTCGCTTGAACTGCTGCTGATCTCACGCGTTCTCATGGGATTAGGAGCAGCCGGGCCGCGCGTTGTGGCATTGGCGATTGTTCGCGATCTGTACTCAGGGCGTGAAATGGCCCGCATCATGTCGATTGCCATGATGATTTTCACTCTGGTGCCTGCCTTTGCGCCGATGCTTGGGGTTGGAATTATAGCCTTTGCAGGATGGCGCGCAATTTTCCTCGCCTTTGCCTTGTTTGTTATCATCGTGGTGATTTGGATGGGCATCCGCCTACCCGAACCTCTGGCACGGGAAAACCGCCGCCCCTTCCAAATGCCACTGATGATCGGGGCCGTCCGCGAGATGTTTGCACATCCCACGGTGCGACTTTCGATGCTAGTGCAAACCCTTTGCATGGCTGCACTGTTCACCATGCTCACAATGGTCCAACCGGTCTATGACATCGTATTTGGCCGTGGTGAAAGCTTTCCGTATTGGTTTGGCTTTGTGGCGCTGATGTCTGGTAGCGCCAGCCTAATCAACGCGGCCGTTGTGGTAAAAGTTGGCATGCGCAGAATGGTAACCTGGTCATTGGCCGGCCAGATCGTGTTTTCAGGCGCGGTTCTTGTTCTGATCAACGCTGGCCTGTCGGAAACCTTTGAATTTGGCCTGTTTGTGGCCTGGCAAACCAGCCTGTTTTTCATGGTGGGTATGACACTGGGCAATTTGAACGCCATGGCGATGGAGCCAATGGGGCATATTGCCGGAATGGCAGCCTCGGTCATCGGTGCAATCTCGACAGTCATTGCCGCGATAATAGCTGCACCCATTGGGCTGTTGTTTGACGGATCTCTGTTGCCGCTCAGCATTGGCATTCTGACCATGGTCAGCCTGGCTTTTGTGACCATGCTGCACATGGGCCGTGTCGAATCCCAGCTTCCGGCTGAATAGCCAAAGCACTCTCTTGCTGGAGAGCATTGAAAACTCTACCCTCTCTGCATTGGTGGAGAGGGATATAGATGAGCGACTATTATGATCTGGGCAGTTATTCCTGCCCCATCACAACCAAATCCACCAATGCGCAGCTGTGGTTTGACCGGGGTCTGAACTGGACCTACGGGTTTAATCACCAAGAGGCCGTGGTCTGCTTTCAACGCGCGTTGGAATTTGACCCAGACTGCGCCATGGCCCACTGGGGTGTCGCCTATGCATCAGGCCCCAACTACAACATGCCGTGGGAGTTACATGACACATCAGGCCGCGCCAAAGCACTGGCAAAGGCTTATGACGCGGCGCAGCAGGCGCTCGCGCTCTTGGATGGGCTGACATTGGTGGAGCGTGAGCTCATAACAGCTTTAGGCGCGCGCTATCCGCAGCGAGATCTGATCGAGGATATGCATGCTTGGGATTATGATTTTGCCGACGCCATGCGCGCTGCCTTTGCTTGCTGTCCGGATCATCTGGACTTGCGCACCATCTATGCCGAAAGCCTGTTGAACCTGACCCCGTGGAAAATGTGGGACCTGAGGACCGGTCAACCAGCCGAGGGCGCAGCAACAAAAGAAGCGCAGGAGGTTTTGGAATGGGCGATGGCCAATGTTTCCAAAACCATGAGCCACCCCGGATTGCTCCATCTCTATGTTCATCTGATGGAGATGTCCCCAACTCCCGAGAAAGCGCTGAAAGCGGCTGATGTTTTGCGAACTTTGGTGCCAGACGCCGGACACCTGGTTCATATGCCCAGCCATATTGATGTGCTGTGTGGCGATTACAAAAATGTGGTGCACTGGAACGAAAAGGCGGTTGAGGCAGATCTGAAGTATTATCAGCGTGAAGGCGCCTATAATATCTACACCGGCTACCGGCAGCATGATTACCACTTTGTCATCTATGGCGCGATGTTCTTGGGCCAGATCGAACCCGCCCTGCGCGCCAATCAAGGCATGTGGGACACGGTGCCCGAAGAAATGCTGCGGATCGAAAGCCCGCCGATGGCGGACTACTTTGAAAGCTACATGTCGATGGGGCCGCATATCCTGATCCGCTTTGGCCGTTGGGACGAGGCGATGGCGCTGGAGCTGCCTGAGGATCAGGACCTGTACCGTACTTTGACTGCCACAACCCATTATGCCCGCGCCATTGGCTTTGCGGCCACCGGACTAGTAGCCGAGGCGGAAGCCGAGGAGCAACTGTTTCTGGCAGCCAAGGCGCGCATTCCTGAGAGCCGGTTGATGCACAATAACCGCGTGGTGGATCTGATTGAAATTGCGTCAGAAATGCTGCGCGGCGAGATTGAGTATCGCAAAGAAAACTATGACGTAGCCTATGCCCATCTGCGCCACTCGGTCGCGCTGGACGATAACCTACCCTATGACGAGCCTTGGGGCTGGATGCAGCCAACCCGCCACGCGCTGGGCGCGCTTTTGTTCGAACAGGGGCACGTGGCTGAGGCCGAAGAGGTCTATCGCGAAGATCTGGGTTTAGGCGGAACCCTATCGCGTGCCTCTATCCACCCGGATAATGTCTGGAGCCTTAAGGGGCTGTATGAATGCCTGAAGTCACGCAAAGAAAGCATTGAAATCATTCATATAAAATACCGGTTGGATCAGGCTTTGGCACGGGCTGATCGGGTTGCCGCCTCATGCGCCTGCGCTCAGGCTGCAATGAAGGAACAGTCATGATACGCATCACCACATTTTTATTGCTTTGCCTTGCCACCCCGCTGGCAGCGCAGCGGATCAAGCTGACACCCATGGATCAGGCTTCACGAGATCCATCACTGGTGGCGTTTCGGGCTCAACTGCTGGACGCTATCGCCCAGAGGGATGCCGAGGCGGTGATAGCAGCCTCCTGCGACCAGATCTATCTTAGCCATGGAGGCAACGGCGGACATGACGAGTTTCGGCGAAATTTGGCACTATCGGAAGAAATGCTGTCCGAAGAATACCGCAGCCAGGCCTCTGACATGCGCGAGGCCTATTGGAAGGATCTTGAAAAAACCCTGCAACAGCCCGGCTATTTTGAAAGCGCGGATGAGTTTTGGATGCCGTTTCACTGGCAACTCGACCTGCCCGACAGCATAGACGTTTTTGAGGCTTTTTTTGTAACAGGCACAGACGTTACACTGCGCGCCTCTCCCTCTTCCGACGGGAGCCCATTGGGCTGGCTAAGCCACGAGGTGGTAACCGTTTCAGACTTTGATCCTGAATCCGAATATCAGGAAATACGTGTGGGCGATGGGCGTGTCGGCTATATGCACCAGGGTTTTCTTTGGGCAATAGTCGGTTACCGCGCGTCCCTCATCAAATCGGACAGTGGTGATTGGCAGCTTTGCAACTTTGTGGCAGGGGATTAGAAGCCGACCAATCAGGCCGGTTTCTTCTTTTTCTTTTTCGCGGCGACGACCTTTTCAGCCAGATCGCGGGCAATGGCAAAGGCACCTTTGATCTTGTCGCCATCACTGCGCCAGTCGCGGCGTACCACGATCTTGTTGTCTTTGACCTTGGCGAGGCCATCCTGTGACTGGATGAATTCAACCAGCCCTGTAGGCGAGGCAAACTTGTCGTTGTGGAACTGAATGGTCGCGCCCTTGGGACCACCGTCCAGCTTGGCGATCCCTGCCCGTTTGCACATCGCTTTGATCCGCACCACCAACATCAGCGTGTTGACCTCTTTCGGGAGTTTGCCAAAACGGTCAATCAGTTCTGCGGCAAAGCCTTCGAGTTCAACTTTGGTTGTCAGCGACGACAGACGACGGTAAAGGCCCAAACGCACATCCAGATCGGGCACGTATTTTTCTGGGATTAGAACTGGAACACCAAGATTAATCTGCGGGGCCCACTGGTCGTCGCTATCTGACAGGCCTTCCAATTCACCGGCTTTTATCTTGGCAATCGCCTCTTGCAGCATCGATTGGTACAGCTCGTACCCCACATCGCGCATTTGGCCGGATTGTTCCTCACCCAGCAGGTTGCCAGCGCCCCTGATATCAAGGTCTTGCGAGGCCAAGGTAAAGCCAGCGCCCAGCGTGTCGAGCGAGCCCAGCACCCTCAGGCGCTTTTCAGCAGTCGCCGTTAGCTTGGCGCGGGGTTTGGTGGTGAGATAGGCATAGGCACGGGTTTTGGAACGACCAACACGTCCCCGGATTTGGTAAAGCTGCGACAAGCCAAACATGTCTGCCCGATGCACCACCATTGTATTGGCGGTTGGGATATCCAACCCGCTCTCAACAATTGTGGTCGCCAATAGCACATCATATTTACCATCATAAAAGGCATTCATGCGCTCATCCAGATCGCCAGCAGCCATCTGGCCGTGGGCTATGACATAGGTGACTTCTGGCATCTGCTCTTTCAAGAACGCTTCGATTTCCGGCAGGTCGCTCACGCGCGGGACCACATAGAAACTTTGGCCGCCACGATAGTGTTCCCGCAGCAACGCCTCGCGGATGGTCACAGCGTCAAACTCACTAACGTAAGTGCGGATGGCCAGACGATCGACCGGAGGTGTGCCGATGATCGACAGATCCCGCACGCCAGACAAGGAGAGCTGCAAGGTGCGTGGGATTGGCGTCGCAGTGAGCGTCAGTACATGAATATCACTACGCATCTGCTTTAGCCGCTCTTTGTGTCCGACACCAAAATGCTGTTCTTCATCGATAATCAAAAGGCCCAGACTGTTGAACCTGATCGCCTTGGCCAGCAAGGCATGAGTGCCGATCACAATGTCGACGGTTCCGCGCGAAATGCCATCGCGGGTTTTCTGAGCATCCTTTGCACTAACAAAGCGAGACAACTGCCTGACTTCCAACGGAAAGCCACGGAAGCGTTCGGCGAAACTTGCATAGTGCTGACGTGCAAGCAATGTTGTGGGAGCAACGATGGCCACTTGATAGCCCGACATCGCCGCAACAAAGGCGGCACGCATTGCGACTTCGGTTTTACCAAAACCTACATCGCCACAAATCAAACGGTCCATCGGCAGGCCCGACGTCAGATCGTCGATTACATCGGATATCGCACGCAGCTGGTCATCGGTTTCCTGGTAAGGAAAACGGGCTGAAAAGGCATCCCAGCTACCCGGAGGTGGATCCAACACCGGCGCCCTACGTAGCGCGCGTTCAGCGGCTACGCGGATCAACCGGTCGGCCATTTCCTTGATGCGCTCTTTTAGTTTGGCCTTCTTAGCCTGCCAGGCACCCCCACCCAAACGGTCAAGCAAACCCTCGTCGTGGCCGTATTTGGACAACAGCTCGATATTTTCGACCGGCAGGTACAGCTTTGCCTCTTCGGCGTACTGCAGCAAAATACACTCATGTGCCGCGCCAGCTGCTGTAACTACTTCCAAGCCCATAAACCGACCAATGCCGTGATCTACGTGCACAACCAGATCGCCGGGCGTCAGGGATTGGGTTTCGGTCAGGAAGTTCTCGGCTTTGCGGCGTTTACGCGGCGCGCGGATCAAGCGATCACCCAGCACATCCTGCTCGGCTATCACGGTCATGTCAGGTGTGACAAAGCCATTTTCCAGCGCCCATACAGCAAGGTACAAGCCCGTTTTCCCAATCCTTGTACCGTTTTCTGCTAGAATGACTTCGGAAAGGCCTTCGTCTTCGATTAAGCCCGTCAATCGTTCGCGTGCACCTTCCGAATAGGAGGCAACAACAACAGGCCCCTCTTTCAAGCGCGCTTTAATATGATCTGCCAACGAACCAAAAAGACTGACACTTTCCAGCTGCCGCTCGGGCGAGAAATTACGCCCGATGCGCCCACCAGCATCCACAACGCCCGGCCCGCTGGCCTGCGCCAATGGGAGCAGTTGGATAACACGCTGTTCACCGCTAAGCGCCTCTTCCCAGGCAGTGTCGTCTAGGTACAGCAAATCAGGAGGACAGGGTTTATACACCGTGTCCATCCGCCCCTTGGCCTGCATCGCCAATTTGCGGTTTTCGTATTGGTCTTCGATGGTATCCCAGCGCGACAACCGCGCCGGTGTGACCTGATCATCCAATGTCACCGTAGAATTGGGCAAGTAATCAAACAGAGTTTCGAGCTTTTCGTGGAAAAACGGCAACCAATGTTCGACCCCTTGATGCTTGCGGCCTGCACTGACGGCTTCGTACAGCGGGTCATCGGTGCCAGCCGCGCCAAACTCAATCCGGTAGTTCTGCCGGAACCGAGTGATCGCCGCTTCGTCCAGGATGACCTCGGATACCGGAGCCAGCTCAATCAGATCTAGCTTTTCAACAGTGCGTTGAGACGCCGGATCAAAACGACGGGCGCCATCCAGAACATCACCAAAGAGATCCAGCCGGATCGGCCCGGTTTGACCGGGTGAATAGATATCGATAATGCCGCCACGGATCGCGTAGTCGCCAGGTTCCATAACAGTGGGGCTTTGGGTAAAACCCATACGAACCAGGAAGGTGCGAAGCGCGTTTTCGTCAATCCTTCGCCCGACCTGAGCTGAAAATGCCGCTTCTTGCAAAACCCCTCGGGCCGGAACCCGTTGGGAGGCCGCATTAAGCGTTGTCAGCAGCACAAAGCGTTTCGGCATCTGGTGGACCAATGCCGCCAGTGTCGCCATCCGCGCAGCTGCGATATCCGCATTCGGAGACACCCGATCATAGGGCAGACAATCCCAACCCGGAAAGACAAACACAGGAACATCAGGCGCATAAAAGGCGAGTGCAGCGCGCATAGCCTCCATGCGCTTGTCATCACGCGCCACGTGAATAACAGGAGCATCGGTTTTTTCGACTTCATTCAGCACCAACCGGGCGTCAAACCCCTCGGGCGCGCCGCCCATGGTGATAACACGCTGAGCCATTATGCTCGTCTCCTATTTCGTCGTCATTGCCTGGTTAAGCAGTTCAAAGGAAACCATACTTTAGATTCTGATACATGCCCCAAAGTGCTGTCACAAAAATTGCTGCCGCACCGATAAGCTGGATATACAGCCTGCACCGCGTCAATGATTTGCGCAGCTCTGTGCCGGAAACATGATCCCGGATTATTGTATTCGCCGTAAACAGGCTGACAGTCGTAACCAGGCTCATGGGAAACATAAGTAGAAATACAGCCTGAGCAAATTCCACGTTGTAGAAAAAGCCTAGAACCGCCAGCCCCGACAAAATAAAACAGGCGAGTCCCAACAGCCAAACACCCGAGACCTGAACAATATATTGCATTCGGTTCACATTGACCCGAACGATATCTTCCAGATCCAATTGCGCCTGCCCACCGAGACGACCAGCGCGATAGACCATATCAATGGGAACACCCAGCACCCAATGGCTGGCCGAAGACCACACCACAGCAAGAGCAATCCAAAACCAAAGATTGGAGAACGATCGCAGATCGATCAGCTCAACCAAAGTATCAATCAAGTTCAATTCGGTGCTCCTTGCTGCACGCAAAGTCTAGTTGGGGCATATATCCACTGCCCAGCCCAACTGCACAAGGTCTATAGAGAATATTCCCAATTCATGACAAAAGTGCCCTTGTGATTGGCTGCAAAACTGTGCAAGCCAAGATGCTGTCATCTACAGGAGAAAACCAATGTCGCCGACTGTTGCCTCTTTTCCCGCTGCCCGGTTGCGTCGTACCAGAGCCACCGCGGCCATTCGGGATTTGGTGCGTGAAAACACACTAAGTGTCGGCGATTTGATCTGGCCTGTATTTGTTCGCGATGGCTCGGGTATCGAAGAACCAATCCCGTCGATGCCAGGCGTGGTTCGACGGTCAGTCAACAAGATTGCCGAGGCGGCAATTGAAGCACAGGCGCTTGGTATCCCGGCCATTTGCATATTCCCATACACCGATGCCAGTTTGAAGACAGAGGATTGCGCAGAAGCCTGGAACCCTGACAATCTGACCAACCGTGCCGTGCGCGCCATCAAGCAAGCCGCCCCTAATATCGCAGTCATGACAGATGTCGCCTTGGATCCTTACAATATCAACGGCCATGACGGGTTCGTGGTGGACGGTGAAGTTGTGAATGATGCCACTGTTGAGGCTCTGGTAAAGATGACACTGGCACAAGCTGAAGCCGGAGCCGATATCATTGGCCCGTCAGATATGATGGATGGCCGCATTAGCGCAATGCGACAGGCACTCGAAGCGGCTGGACATACTAATGTGATGATCCTGTCATATTCGGCCAAATATGCATCGGGCTTCTACGGCCCCTTTCGCGACGCAGTTGGCGCATCAGGTGCACTAATCGGAGATAAGAAAACTTATCAAATGGATCCGGCCAACGGCGACGAAGCCATGCGGCTGGTCCAGCGTGACTTGGCCGAGGGGGCCGACATGGTTATGGTCAAACCTGGCATCGCCTATCTCGACATCTGTCATCGGGTCAAATCGACTTTTGGTGTTCCAACCTTTGCCTATCAGGTCTCTGGTGAATACTCGATGATCCAGGCCGCGGCGCAAAACGGATGGATCGACGGTGAAAAGGTAATGTTGGAAAGCCTGATGGCATTCAAACGCGCAGGCTGCGACGGGGTCCTCACCTATTTCGCACCAGATGTTGCAAAACTTCTGAACGGTTAAGCCCAATCACTTGGTTTGGCCAATTTGTGTCAAGCGAGATGCCGCGCATGAAATTGCCTATACTGATGACAATCAGCGCGTTTCCTCTTATAAACCCAGTCAGAGCCGAAACAAACGGCCACAATCGAGCAAACACAGGCAGTGAATTTCATGACACGCACTCTTACATCAAAAATGACCCGTCGAGGTTTCGGCTTGGGGGCCCTGGCGACAACCGGACTGACGGCCGCATGTGGCAATGGCGTTGGCAGCAGTGGTGCGGCCACCATCGATGCACGTGTTGATGCAACACTAAGCCAGATGTACAGCCTTTATCCCAACACAATCACCCTGTCAGAAAAGTCGACCGGAATGTTGGTCATGCCGCTGGTGACCGAAGCCGGGTTTATGTTTGGCGGCGGTTATGGCCGGGGTGCGCTGCGCATTGATGGTGTCACGGTGGACTACTACAACACCGTCAAAGGTAATGCGGGTTTGCAAATTGGCGTACAGCAATACGCACATGTGTTGTTCTTCATGACCGAAGATGCGCTGAGCGGTTTCCGCCGCGCCTCGGGCTGGACCGCTGGCGCTGACGTTGGCTATGTAGTCAAAGACAAAGGCGATACGCTCTCGACAGATACCAATACGCTGACATCGCCTATTCTAGCTGCGATCTTTGGCCAGGCTGGTTTGCAAATTGGAGCCTCTTTGGAAGGTTCCAAGTATACGCGTATCATCCCCTAAGCACATCCATTTACACAAATCAAAACGCGCCGTTTGTGGCGCGTTTTGCATTTTTGGCAGATCAAACGCGTCTAGTCGCACGATTGTTCGGTTTGCTCAGCCCAGCAACCGAAGCCGTTTAAGCAGGCTGGACGTATCCCAACGACCGCCTCCTTGCTTTTGCACATCTTTGTAGAACTGATCCACCAGCGCCGTTACCGGCAGGCTTGCTCCGGTTTCATCAGCAGCATCAAGGCAGATGCCCAGATCTTTGCGCATCCAATCGACAGCAAACCCGTGTTCAAACTCATCATCAATCATGGTTTCATACCGGTTTGACATCTGCCAGCTTCCGGCTGCGCCCTGACTAATCACCTCGACCACAGCCCGGCCATCTAATTCGGCTTTTTCTGCAAAATGCAGGGCTTCACTTAGCCCTTGCACTAAGCCCGCAATCGCAATTTGGTTGCACATCTTAGTCATTTGCCCTGCGCCGCTGCCACCAATGCGGCGACAAATCCGGGCATAGGCATCCATGACCGGCATGGACAGATCAAACGCAGCCTCATCACCGCCGCACATCACCGACAGAACCCCGTTTTCGGCCCCAGCCTGGCCGCCAGAAATCGGCGCATCTACAAACGAAATGTCACTCTCGCCGGCAACGGCATACAGCTCGCGTGTCACTTTGGCCGACACAGTTGTGTGATCAACAAAAACAGCGCCTGGCTTCATACCAGCAAAAGCCCCGTCTTCGCCCGTACAAACAGCGCGCAGATCATCATCGTTGCCAACGCAGGCCATTACAAAATCTGCATCTGCCGCAGCTTCCTTTGGCGTTGCAGCCCAAGCGCCGCCGTGTTGCTGGCTCCAGGCTTCGGCCTTGGCAGCGGTTCGGTTGAAAACAGTCACCTGATGCCCCGCGGCCTGAAGATGCCCAGCCATCGGGTAACCCATTACTCCCAAACCCAAAAACGCTATTTTCGCCATCTGCTTTCCCCTTGATACGACTTAGCCTATGTTGGCGCGACCCTAGCAGCCGCGTCGAAAGGTTCAATCACCTTCGACGCCAGATCGACCAATACCCAAGGAACAAACCAAACATGGGACTCCTTTTCCGCTGGCTTATCCGAATTGCAGCATCATTAATTGTTCTTTTGGTTCTGTGCCTTGGCCTTACGTACTATTTGGCGTCTCAGTCTCTGCCGACATACGATAAGGACATCGCACTTCGAGGCGTATCTGCTCCAATTGAGATTGTACGCGATAACGCCAATGTGCCCCATATTTTTGGCAGTTTTGGAGCCAGCGACGAGGATGTCTACTTTGGCCTCGGCTACGCCCATGCACAGGACCGTCTTTGGCAAATGACTGTGTTGCGGCGCACAGTACAAGGGCGGCTTTCCGAGGTTTTTGGACCGCGCACTGTTGAAACCGACACATTGCTTAGACGGCTCGATCTATATCGTCTTGCTCAGCAATCTGTGAAGTCTCAGGATGCAGGCACCATCGCCGCACTGACCGCGTATTCAGCGGGTGTGAATGCCCGACTAAGTGAAATTAATGAACGTGCGCTAGGACGTGGAGCACCGGAAATGTTCCTGTTCAACACCCCGGTGGCCCCCTGGCAACCAGCAGATAGCATCGCGTTGATGAAGCTCATGGCGCTGAAACAGTCCGGGCAGCTCCAAGAGGAAGTTCTGCGTGCTCGAACCACTTTGATGCTGAATGATCCATCCCGACTACAAGATATCCTTCCAGATGCACCGGGTACTGGCGTTGCCGCCCTGCCAGAGTATGCGTTGCTTTTCCCCGGCCTGCCCCGTTACGCCCAAGTCGACCAGATGCCAGCTGATGCATTGTCGCCTATTGCTCCGCGCGCACTTGCCGGGGCGTCAAATGTTTGGGCCGCTGCAAAAAGCCGTTCCGCGGCCGGCGGCAACCTTTTGGCCAACGATCCGCATATGAAGCTGACAGCCCCGTCGCTTTGGTATCTTGCCCGTATGGAGCTGGCGACTGGTGGCGTCATAGGCGCAACATTGCCAGGCATTCCCGCTGTAATTGCAGGAAGATCTGATCAGCTGGGATGGGGCATTACATCGTCGTATGTGGATGATCAGGACCTGTTCATTGAAAAACTCAATCCCGATAATGTAGAAGAGTATCTGACGCCTAACGGTTACAAGCGTTTCAAATCCCGGCCCTCTATTATCGAGATCAAAGGTGCGCCGCCAATTACGCTTACGCTGCGCTGGACAGAAAACGGGCCTGTCCTACCGGGATCGCTCTATGGGCTTTCATCCGTTACCCCACCGGGCCATATCGCCAGCCTCAACTGGACTGCGCTGAGCTCTGCCGACACGTCGATGAGTGCTGCGATCAAATTGATGCGTAGCCAAAACGTGCAGGAAGCCTTGCGGGCTGGTGAAGGTTACATCGCGCCATCACAAAACCTAGTGATCACTGATCTAACCGATATCGCAATGAAAACGGTCGGCGCAGTTCCGCAGCGAGATGCCAACAGCCAAAGCCTGGGGCGTCTTCCCAGCCAAGGCTGGCGACGTGAAAACCGCTGGATCGGGACTGCGCCTTATGCATCCAATCCACAGTTTGTAAGCCCGCGTGGTGGTATCCTTGGCAACACCAACAACAAGGTTCTGGAACGTCCGTTTCCAAATCACCTGTCGTATAGCTGGGGCGATACACAACGTGTGCATCGCTGGCAAAAGCTTATGCAGACACGACAGGTTCATACGCGCGATAGCTTTATCGAGGCGCAGCTGGACACTGTCTCTTATACAGCTCGGACGCTGCTGCCACTGATCGGAGCAGATCTTTGGTTCACCTCTGGTGCAGCACCAGATGGAACACCAGAACGTCAACGACAAATCGCCCTAGATTTGCTGTCTCAGTGGAATGGCGAAATGAACGAACACATGCCCGAGCCGCTTATTTATGCGGCCTGGCTACGTGCTCTTCAGGCCCGTCTGATTGCGGATGAACTGGGGCCGCTGGCCTCTGAATTCAAACATGTTGAGCCGCTCTTTATTGAACGGGTCTATCGCAACATTGATGGTGCTGCTGCTTGGTGTGATGTCCGTCAAAGTGCACCACAAGAGACCTGCAGCGATATGGCAAAACTTGCGCTGGACGATGCGTTGCTTTGGATAGAAGAGCGCTATGGTTCCGCATTGGAATCCCTGCGCTGGGGCGATGCCCACCAGGCCACGCAAGATCACGAAATTTTGGGAAGTGTTCCCCTGCTCAGAGTGTTTGTGAATATTCGCCAATCCACAAGTGGTGGTGACAATACACTGCAACGCGGCCTCAGTTCAGCCCAAGATCCAAACCCGTTCCAGAACGTGCACTCTGCTGGCTATCGTGGCGTCTATGATTTTTCGGACCCAGATAGCTCGGTGTTTATTGCATCAACGGGACAGTCCGGACATTTTCTATCGCGCTATTACGACGACATGGCGCAACTGTGGAGACGTGGTGAATACATTCCAATGTCTCTTGATAATGATCTAGCAAGGGCTGCCGCAGTTGGCATCACACGCATTCAACCTTTGCAATAAGGTTGCTACTTGTGGTGAAAACGAAGGTTCATCTTGCAGAAGTCAAGGCGCTTAGAGCGCCTTGAACTGAGATTTCTGTCTATCTGTCCACAAAACGCTAATCTCAAACCCAGTTTCGGTTTGCTCTTCACGTTGAACGATATCCTGCTGAAACAACCAGGCACGCTGTTTCCCCTGAGAAAACTCAAGGCTAAGCAGCTCTTCATGGCGCAAGATCTGCAGTTTCTCGGCTATCTCTTGCAACAGCCCAGGCAAGCCTTCTCCGGTCAGAGCTGAGATGGCATGGATACCCTCTTCGCGCTCGGCTCTTTGCTTGCGTGCCTCGGCTTCTTCATCAGAGAGCTGATCAAGCTTGTTCCAGACCTCAATCCGGGGGCGGTCTTCGTCGACCCCCAAAGAACTCAGGATGGTCTCGACATCTGCGGCCTGATTGACTGTGTCTTCGTGACTGATGTCACGCACGTGGACCACCAAGTCAGCGCCCAGCACCTCTTCGAGAGTTGCCCGAAATGAAGCAACCAGTTCGGTTGGAAGATCTGAGATGAACCCAACCGTATCCGATAGAATGATCTCAGGGCCGTCTTCCAATTCAACCCGACGCATTGTTGGATCGAGCGTGGCAAACAACATATCCTTGACCATGACCTCGGCCCCGGTCAACCGGTTGAACAAAGTGGACTTGCCTGCGTTGGTATACCCTACCAAGGCTACAATCGGATACGGAACTTTGGCGCGTGCTTCACGGTGCAGCGAGCGTGTTTTGACAACTTTTTCAAGCTGTCGACGCAGACGCACAAGTTGATCGTCAATGGCACGTCGGTCAGCCTCGATCTGGGTTTCACCAGGTCCGCCAACAAAACCCAAACCGCCCCGCTGACGCTCTAGGTGAGTCCATGCCCGAACCAATCGGGTGCGCTGATAACTCAGCGCAGCCATTTCAACTTGTAGGACACCTTCGCGGGTGCGGGCCCGATCCGAGAAAATCTCGAGGATCAGCCCTGTTCGGTCGAGAAGCTTAACGCCCCAGGATTTTTCAAGATTACGTTGCTGTACCGGTGAAACAGGTCCGTCGATCAAAACCAGATCGATGTCATTTGCCTTAAAGACCGCAGCCAGCTCTTCAATTTTACCGGATCCAAACAGCTGGCCAGAGTGTGCCTTGGGCAAGCGCACAACATTTGATCCGATCACATCGAGATCAGGGAGGGCCGCTGCCAGCGACACACCTTCCTGCAACGCAGGTTCGGCCGGACGACGTCCGCTATTTGACTTTATATCCGGATGCAGAACCCATGCGCGGGTCTGAACCTTGTCATGCTCCATCAAGAGGCGTCTTCACCTTCATAAAGGCTGATCGGCTGAGCTGGCATGATGGTAGAGATCGCATGTTTATAAACCAGCTGTGACTGGCCATCACGGCGCAGTAGAACACAGAAGTTGTCAAACCAAGTAATCACACCTTGCAGCTTCACACCATTGATCAGGAAAATTGTTACTGGAACCTTTGTTTTACGCACATGATTCAGGAACGCGTCCTGAAGGTTCTGTCTGTCCGAAGCCATAAGTTTGATCTCACTTTTTTTCTTGTTGCGCACTGCGGATCAGCGCGACTCTTGCTATTCCCAAGTATGGACACAGAAATTCTATGTTTCCAACCATAAATCAGTGGGTGTTGCTGTCTTGCATAGTTAATTGGGTCAATTTCGCCATAGATTTGGCGTCAATAAAGCGATGATGGCCAATGTTTCGAGACGCCCCAATACCATCGCAAGGCACAGTACCAGCTTGGCAGAAGGTGCTAACAATGCCAACGAGATCGATGCATCTCCGGCGACATTGATCAATGGCCCCGTTGTCGACAAGGCGGCAATGGCCAGAACCAGCGCCTGCTCAAAATCGGCTCCCAGTGCCGCCAAGCTTATGCTGATGACCGCCAAAGTCAGCGCAAATAACATAAAGAAGACCCAGGCAACAAAGGCTCCGTTCTTTTGTAACCGCTTGTTCCCTGCCCCTTCACCGCTGACTGACGACGGATGCACCAGCCGCTCCATCTCGCGTAAACCGTTGAGGTAAAGCGCATAAACACGAAGCAACTTGACGCCTCCTGCGGTTGTTGCAACTCCGCCACCGACAAGTGCCAATCCAAGCAGGATCAAACCAGGGGTTTCCAGTCCTGACCACCGTTGCGCTGAAACCCAGTCAGCGCTTTCAAAACCTGTTGTGGAGAGAAAGGACATTACCGTAAAAATGCTCCCCCATAACGAGCGGAGTGCCTGTGTCAGGTTTTCTGAGGCGCTCACCTCAAATGCAGCAACCCAATGTCGCAAAAACAACAGCAACGGAATGCCAAGAACCAATATCAGGCCAATCCTAAACTCTGGATCTCTGTCCAGCCGCACGTGACCTGAGGTGGCCGTATCAGTTGAAAAGGTCAGCCGTGACAAGGCAAAAAACATGAACAGGAACATGACCATTTCGCCGGCAAGCCCGCTATTGGCGTTTTCTACGCCGCCAACGGCTGATATTCCCGACGTTGCCATCACTGACATTGCATGGCTTAGCCCAATCAGGCTTCTTTCACCCGACATCATCAGTAAGACCCACAAAGCCAGTGTCAGGCCAACATAAATTGGCACCAAAGTCTTGGTGACCAGAACCAACTGACGCCGTGGATCACCGCGCTGCATGTGAATTGGGGTTTTAGCACCCCGGCCCGGCTCTCCGCGTGCGGTGACTTCAAACCCGCCCAACGACAATGGGGCCAGCACTGCCGAGGCTGCGACCCACATCAACAGGCCTCCCATCCAGGCCACCTGCGCCCTCCATAAATGGAGGCTTGGAGGGAGTCTTGTGGGGTCGGCAAAAATATCGGCACCGGTGGTCGTAATCGCACTCACCATATCAAAGTAGGCGTTCAGGTAGCTGGTATTTTGCAAGGCATCATAGGTTGGAACCGCAAGAAACAACGGAAGAACCGCAAAGGTTGCCAGCAACGACAGGAGCTGCCCCAACATTCCATAGCGTGGCACCCTATTGCTCACCGATAGCCCTATGAAAGTGACCAGCATCAACCCGACAATGCTGGAGTAGAAGAAACTCTGCGATGTGGGATGATCATCCAATACCAGTGCATGCGCGGCCGGCAGCCACATGGATAGCGATGCAATTGCCCAAATCAGCAAGAAAAGAGGCAATCGAAGGATGCGAGGAGAGGTTGACGTTTGCGCCATTCTAGAAGAAGTCGATCGAGACCTGCATCAGGCGCTCAACCTCGGGCACGTCATCCGCCATCGCAAACAAAGCGACAATGTCGCCCTCTTCAATTCTAAGCTTTCCACTGGGGCGCAGTACTTCGCCCTCTTTATAGATAGCGCCAACCAGCACCCCTTCGGGAAAGTCGATGTCTTTGATTGTTTTGCCTGCCATCGGAGAGGTCGACATCACCTCCGCCTCAATCACTTCAGCCTCGGCGTCCCCAATCGAATACACTTGGCGCACCCGTCCGTGGCGAATGTGGCGCAAAATAGAACTAACCGTTGTTGAGCGCGGATTGATATAGGCATCAATTCCAAGCGGCGCCATCAAAGGCACCAGAGTTGGGTCATTAATAAGAGCAATCGCCAATGCACAGCCTTCGGCCTTGGCACGGACTGCGGCCAGCATGTTTGTCTTGTCATCATCGGTCACCGCCAGCATGGCATCTGCCCGGTCAATCCCCGCCTCGGACAGGATGGCTCGATCCAGACCATCCCCGTTGAGAACAATTGTGCGTTCCAGCGCCTCGGCGGCGTGTTCGGCCTTTTTACGATCTCGTTCGATCATTTTGGCGCGAGTGCGACCGGTACGTTTTTCCAGGGCCTTGGTGACTTCTAGCCCAACATTACCACCGCCAACGATAACGACGCGATCTTGTTTTTTCTCGGTCTTTCCAAAAACTTCCATGGTGCGGCTAACGTCATCTATGTGGGTGAACACATAACAGTTGTCGCCAACAAACAACTGATCCCCAGGTTCCGGTGCAAATAATGTGCCTTCGCGCCGTACACCGACCACAATGGAGCGTAGTGTCGAAAATAGATCGGTAAGCTGCCGCAAAGGTGTGTGCACAACCGGGCAATCCTCATCAATCGTAATACCCAACATCTGGGCATTCCCGTCCATGAATGTTTCAGTATCAAAGGCAGATGGCGCCGATAACCTTTGCATTGCTGCAGCAGCTACTTCGCGCTCAGGGCTGATCACCACATCAATTGGCAAATGATCCCGGCGGTACAGATCGGAATAAATCGCATCCAGATAGCTTTGCGAACGCAATCGGGCGATCTTTCGCTGGATGGAAAAAACAGAATGTGCCACCTGACAGGTCACCATGTTGACCTCGTCCGAGTGGGTCGCGGCGATGATCATATCCGCATCAGCGGCCCCTGCCCGCTCCAGCACATCGGGGTAGGATGCAAACCCGGCAATCCCCTGCACGTCCAGAGTATCGGTTGCCCTGCGAACTAGGTCAGGATTATTGTCAACAACAGTTACGTCGTTGTGTTCGCCGGATAAGTGCCGGGCAATCTGCCAACCAACTTGACCAGCGCCGCAGATGATGACTTTCATAATATTATGCCCCTAGGCGCGTTTTGCCGCTATTTTGAATGACAGAAGCCTAGAACTGGGTCAATTCAATTGTAACTTTGAATTTGAGAGAGCTGTGTAATTCTATGATTAGATCCATCAAAGCACCATTAGCTTTCACCATTGCGCTGGCAGTCGTCGGCTGTGCCCCCTTGCGGATATACTACAAACCGGGCGCCGAGGTGTCACGGATGCAGACCGATAGCCTAACCTGCGAAACAAAGGCACTAAAAGACGCCCCTGTAGCCAATGAAATCCGTCAAAGCCCCCCGATGTATTACCCCGGGCGTCAAATTTGTAATGGACCGGATTGCTATTTCACGCCTGGTTATTGGGTCGAAGGCAACATTTATACGGTTGATGTTAATCTAGGTCTACGCCAACGGCTTACGCAAAACTGCATGGCCAACAAAGGATATCAGTATACTGAACTGAAAATATGCACACCTGCGGTCGAAAGAGCTGCAGGACCTGGGCAAACCACGCGGTTCCCGAACTTGAGCGAAACCAGCTGTGCTGTCCGCAACAAAGATGGAAGTTTTCTGATCGTAGAACCGAAGTAGAAAGCCTTCCCTTTTTTAAGGGAATTGTGCGGTTCTTCTCGCGACATATTCAATTTGCACCCTACTTCTAAACTAACTGACCCGCGCGCAGCCGTGGCTCTATAAGTCTCCCCTGGCTAAGTCTCTGGGAAGACTTGCCGTCGATGTGTGGGTCAGCCGCCCCGTTAGTTTGGCGTTTTGGTAACGAATACACATCGCGAGGGAATATCTCATGCGTGTTTCAACTGTTTTTTTCTTACTCTCAACAACAGCTTTGCTTGGCGGATGCCCCCCTATCCTGACAATCGGGTCTGAACCTGCGTCTTTTACAAGCGACAGCGAAGATCTAGGCGTAAGTTCAGAAGACACAGGTGCAAGCTCGGGTACTGGCAGTGGTTCTGGTGTTGGCGCTGCTACAGGAGGCGGTTCTGAAGAGGGTAACGGTTCCGGTGACGGCGACACTGGTGATGACGGAGGTGGCGGCGGAGGCGGTGGCGGAGGCGGTGGCGGCACTGGTGGCGGAGGCGGCGGTGGAAGCTGGGGATAAGAAATTAGACATCGCTCCAACCCGTTCATTGCTCAGAGCAGAACTGATAACAGCTGCGGTATTTGGCTTTAGCATAGCTGCCACCGCTGAAACCTTGCCAACAGCGTCTGAAACCCGCTCCTTTGAACCAGCCTTCTCGATAGGGTCTTCAGAAATTGCCGTGGTTGTTGGCATTCAGAACTATGCGCATGTGTCTGATTTAACAAATACACTAAAAGATGCGCAGGCCGTGTCGGCAATGCTCAAGGACTTTGGCTACACCGTTTACGAGGGATATGACCTGGACAAACGCGGTTTTGAACTGCTGTTACGCCAAGCTGCCCTAAACATACGGCATGGTGGGCAAGTTTTCTTTTACTACGCAGGCCACGGCATTCAATTAGGGCGTCGAAATTATCTACTGACAAGCGACGCCTCATTGACTGAAATTCACGATTTACCGTTTCAATCCGTCACGTTAGACCGGGTCTCTGCGATTTTGGGCGGCAGGGCGAACAGTCAAATCCTGATGCTGGACTCATGCCGGGACAACCCTGTCCCCGACATCAAACTCACTGCAGACATTGGGGCCGACCTGTTCGAAGCCCGCGAAGGCTTTGATGTTTTTCGCCCGCCGTTAAACACACTGGTGGCCTTTTCAACATCTCCTGGTGCGACCGCCTTGGATGGTGAACCAGGAGACAACAGCCCCTATACGGCCTCGGTTATTCGGCAGTTTCCAAATAGTCCACAGGACGATGTAATCACTGTACTTTCTGCAGTGCGCGGGGAGGTTTATGAAATCACCAACAGTTCTCAGATCACATGGGAAAGCTCCACATTGACTGAGAAACTCTATGTACGCGCCAGCAGGCAATCGGTCGACATTCCCCCGTTGAGCAACACTTCTCAACGCGGTGTTTCGCTGGCAGACATCCCAAACACACTTAAAATTTCTGCTCCTCTTGGTCGCTCCCTAGAGCTTGCACCAGAAATTGAACCCTATTTGGCGCCCGGAACCGAAGTCACAATAGCCAAGCGCCCAACGTCTGGCGTCTCGTCAATCGAGAGCACGCCAGAAACCCCGCTGAGCCTCAGCTACACGCCCGTTCTTACAGAAACACCGTCTGAGAGCTCTGCCATTAACAACCGGCGTGATCAAATGGTGCTGCGATTAGCCAAAGGAGAAGCTGAGCGGGAGATTACACTAGATCTCGAAATGGTTGCGTCCACCTGCGATGTCCAAGCCGGTGATTTGCTCGACCTGCAGGGGGTCGGCCTGTATCGGTTTCCGAATGAAATCGATCTTGCGGCAGCTGAAACCGCATGCCGCGAAGCCATCGAGAGAACCCCCGAAATTGGCCGGTTCCACTATCAGTTAGGTCGATCCTATCAAGGACAAGGACGGCTGTCCGAGGCCTTTGCATCGTTTCAAACAGCCAGCGATCTGGGCCATATCCGCGCCTATAACGCGCTGGCCTATCTCATGATTGCGCCCAATATCGATCGGCAAACAGCGGAAATTCCTTTTGACCAGCAACAAGCCAACATCTTGTGGGATAAAGGAATTAGGGCCGGTGATCCGTTTTCAATGCACGCACGTGGTAAGCGACTTCTTCACAGCACAGAAAGTTCTGATGACAGAACGCGTGGTTTTGAACTTCTGAGCAGAGCCGTTGAACTGGGCCATACCTATTCATTGAATGAGCTCGGCGTTTTCTATTTATGGGGTTCAAAAGAACTCTCCCAGCCCAAACGCGGCCTATCCTATTTGCAAGCCTCTGCTGAACGCGGTGACATCTATGGCATTGCCAATCTGGGTTTTGTTCACCGGGATGGCGTAGCGGGGCTTTCAAAAGACCCAAACGTTGCCAAACGATTATTGGCGCAGGCTGCAGAACTGGGCCATCCCACGGCACCAGCAGCAATTGCACGCATGATTATGCAAGGCGATCTTCCTGACAGTGACGCCGTTGATGCCCTTGCCTGGAATGATATGGGTCTTGCACGCGGAGATGCCTGGGCCGGGGCCAATGGAGCTTGGATTGCGCGCACCCGTCTTTCGGCACGCATCCCCGACCATGCCGTGATTGCGCGCGTTGGTAAAACACTTGCGCTCAACAATGAAGACGCGTCCCAAGCAGCCTTGCGCCTACTACAAGAGACATCAGACAGTTCGATAGATTCCGGAACTCAAGCCATATTGCTCGAGTTGGGAGAGCAGGTAGCCATCGATGGCCAATTTGGCCCGGCGTCTAGCCGCGCTCTGGCCAACGCGGCGGCCAAAGCAGGTGTTGAACACCAAAACTCAGGCTCTGCATTAGACAGGCTAAAATATGCGGCTCTAATCCACTGGGCGCTTAACCCAATTCGCCAAGATCTGTTCTAACCTTCACCCAATCCCAAATATTTAAGCAAGCGTTTCCTCGCTATCAATATGAGCCACCCGGGCACCAGACTTATTGGACGTAACCACACCCAGAGACTTCAGCTTGCGGTGCAAAGCTGAGCGTTCCATGCCAACAAACGTAGCTGTACGGCTGATATTACCACCAAACCGGTTGATTTGAGTCAGCAAATACTCACGTTCAAACGCCTCACGCGCTTCCCGCAGCGGTAATGTGGCAAGGGCACCGGACAACACCACACGCCCCTCTTCACCAGACGCTTCTTCTTCGCGAGGCAGTTCTTTGGTTTCAATCTCACCACTGCTTTCACCTAAAATTAGAACGCGTTCCACAAGGTTCTTTAGCTGGCGTACGTTGCCTGGCCAAATCATCGTTTGCATCAACGCCACGGATTCAGAACTCAACGTTCTCAGCGGCAGCCCCTGGCTTTCATTAAAATAGCGAATGAAGTGTTCAGCAAGTAACGGAATGTCCTCACGACGCTCTGCCAATGACGGCACAGCAATCGGAACGACATTCAACCGATGATACAACTCTTCACGGAAACGATCTGACGCGATTTCCAAAGCCAGATCTTTGTTTGTTGACGAAATCACGCGAAGATCAACGCGGACTTTGTCGCTTCCACCTACCCGCTGAAACTGTTGGTCTACCAGCACACGCAGCATCTTGGCCTGGGTGGAAAGTGGCATGTCTGCCACTTCATCAAAATAAACAACCCCGCCGTTGGCCTGTTCTAGCAAGCCTGGCTCTACGCCTCGGTCCTCGCTTTCCTTGCCAAACAGCGTCTCTTCCATGCGCTCAGGATCGATGCTGGCACAACTTACCGTAATAAAGGGAGCAGATGCGCGGTTGGAATTTGCGTGGACATAGCGCGCGGCAATTTCCTTACCACTGCCAGCGGCCCCGCTCAGCATTACCCGTCCGTTGGATTTAACAACTTTGTCCAGTTGACCAACCATAGCACGGTACACAGCTGAATTGCCGATCATTTCGGCGCTTCCGCTGTCTAACCGCCTGAGATCCGTATTCTCGCGACGCAGTCTTGATGTTTCCATCGCGCGTCGGATCACCACCATCAACTGGTCAATATTAAAGGGCTTTTCAATGAAATCGTACGCCCCCTGCTTGATCGCAGCGACTGCGATCTCCACATTTCCGTGACCAGAAATGATAACAACCGGCACATTAGGGTTGTCACGTTTCACAGCTTTTAGAATATCAATGCCGTCCATCTGGCTGTCTTTTAGCCAGATATCCAGTATCATTAAGGAAGGCACTTCATCATTCAGCGCAGCCATGCACTCGTCAGAGTTCGCGGCCTTTCGGGTCGCATATCCCTCGTCTTCAAGAATATCCGAAACCAGTT
The DNA here is from genome assembly GCF_057444295.1 of Parasedimentitalea nitratireducens. NCBI lineage: Bacteria > Pseudomonadati > Pseudomonadota > Alphaproteobacteria > Rhodobacterales > Paracoccaceae > Parasedimentitalea > Parasedimentitalea nitratireducens. Next base: position 387,025 of record NZ_JBYAXC010000002.1, read on the forward strand.
CTCGAATATCACGTTCGTCGTCGACAACCAAAATGTCACTCATGTCAGACCTGCCTTCTTTGTATACTTGTTGGTTTGCGCCGAAGCTGGCAACCGGATCACCGCCATGGCGCCCTGATGTTGTTGATCATCAAAAAGCGGAGCATTTTCCAAAATGAGGCTACCGCCATGTTCTTCAATAATTTTCTTCACAATGGGCAAACCCAATCCTGTTCCTTCGTCACGCGTCGTTACATAGGGCTCAAACAAGCGCGCGCGATCTTCCGGAAGTCCAATGCCGTTGTCAGAAATTGTAATCTCGTAGCTGTTTTCACAATCTGTCACCGCTACACGAATTTGCGGATTAAGCACCTTCTTACCGTTTTTCTTTTCGAAGCTTTCAATTGCTTCCCCCGCATTCTTTATCAAATTGTTGAGCGCTTGGCTTATCATCGTGCCATCCAGATCGGCTGGCAAAGTTTTAGACGCAGATTCAAGAGTTATTTCAATATCTGGCTGACCTGATTGCTGCAACAAGACAGCGTCCTGAACCAATTCAACCAAGTTCTCTTCGCGTCGCTCTGGTTCCGGCATTCTCGCAAACTTTGAAAACTCATCCACAATTCGGCGCAAGTCATTGGTTTGGCGAATAATAACATCCGTCATGGACTGCAGAAGATCACTGTTTACCTCACCAAGTTTCGGTGCGAACTTTCGCTTAATACGCTCGGCGCTCAACTGAATTGGGGTCAACGGATTTTTGATTTCATGGGCAATGCGCCGTGCGACATCCCCCCATGCCGCCATACGCTGTGCACTAACGAGGTCAGTCACATCTTCAAAGGCAACAACATATCCTTCCAACATTCCATGTTCAGACAATCTTGGCGACATCCGCACCAACAGGTTTTCCAAACGCCCTTGCCGCGTCACCTTTACCTCGCTCTGAACAACATCTCTGCCAGTGTCGGTCAATTCTGAAAACAAAGGGCCAAATTCAGGTACCGCAACTGTAAGTGCAAGCGACTGCTGATCCTCGTGCCAATCCAGCAGACGTTCGGCAGATCTATTCACGAAAGTCACACGCCCCTGATCATCCAAACCAACAACGCCTGATGTTACCGATGACAACACGGAATCAAATTGTCGGCGACGACGCTCAATGTGCCGCGTGTTTTCCAGTAATGTTTCCCGCTGAGCTTTAAGATCACGGGTCATGTGGTTGAAATAACGACCCAAGTCGGCGATCTCGTCATCTCCATGTTCTTCTGGAACCTGAACATCTAGGTCACCTCCGCCCACACGTTGGGCCGCAACGGTCAATCGTCCCACCGGCCGGGACAACCGTTCAGCAAACCACATTCCCAGCCACATGGCCGCCAGAATCAAAATCACCGAAAACCCCAAGTAAACGAGACCAAATTCAAAAAGATACCGCCCCCGCTCACTCTCCAACTGCTGATAAAGAAGCGCGGTTTCTTTGGTATCATCCAGCAAATTTAGCAGCTCGCCATCAACATTACGGCTTACATATAAGTAGCGGTCAACAAAGGTATCCAAGCGAACCAGAGCCCTGAACTCATTGTTGTCCCAGTCTTGAATAATCGTAATGCCTTGGTTCGTGGCATCGGTCAGATCTCTACTCGTGGGCTTTTCAAAATCAAACTCATACGATCTTTCACCGCGCACCCGGATCTCGCCGGTGCCATCAATAATAAAGGCTTCTCGTAAACCGCGTTGAGTTCGCAACTGAGCCAAGGTCAGCAACGGTCGCAAGTCACCGTCATCCATAAAAAATTTTTGAGCGCGCTGGCTGTCCAAAAACAGCGCTAAGGACTCAGCATCATCGGACAAGTCCTCCCGTTGCTGCGCCTCGTAAGCTTCGGCTGCCGCCAAAGAACTGCCAACGACCTGTCGAACACGTTCTGAAAACCAGCCTTCTAGCCCGACGTTAACAGTCAAACCCGCAAAAACCGCAACGGTTACAGTTGGCACCAGCGCCAAAAAGGTAAAGGCACCAATCAGTCGCAAGTGCAAACGAGACCCGGCCGACTTTGCACGCCTAGCTGCAATAAGGCGGCCAATCTGCGACAAAACCAATGCGGCAATCGCTAATACATAGACCAAATCGGCCAATAGAATAAGCCGCAGCCCTAGAGATGCTCCACTGCCTCCAATAGGCCCCAAGATCAAAAATGTGATAACAGCCAGCAATGGGCCTAAGACAACCAGCCCTAGTGTGCTAAAATTCCGAGCGCGACGGGTTCTACGCCAACGATCCAAGGTTGCAAATGGGCCATATGGCGAGCGTATTTGCGTCCTATGCGCCACTGGCGGCCCTCTTTCTGATGTATGACCAAATAGGTCAACCACTGTATGTTGGTGTACTCTACCAGCAAAACCGCCGGTACACCATGACTATGTGGCCATATTACATCAGTTTGCGGCGGCGTGTCACTTGTATATCCAAATCAGTAATCTTCTTACGGAGTGTATTGCGGTTAATTCCCAGCAGGTCAGCACATTTTGCCTGGTTCCCACCCGTGGCCACCAGAGACATCTCAATCAGTGGAATCTCAACTTCGCGCAGCAAGCGCGAATACAGGCCCGGTGGAGGTAAAATATCGCCATGCAGATCAAAATAGCGTTGCAAGTGACGACCAATGGTCTCGGACAGCTTTTCATCGGCTCCCCCTCCTAAAGCAGGTTCGACCTCAGGCTGAGGCCCCAAAACCGCCGCCAACTCGTTTTTTGTTATTTCTTCATTTCGAGCAGTTAAACTTAGACGTCGAATAACGTTTTCAAGATGGCGCACATTCCCCGGCCATGCGTAGTGCCGCAACATTTCAAGGCATTCACTGCTCAAGAACCGGTGCGCGGCGCCTTCATTTTCGGTGCGAACCAGAAAATGCTCAGCCAATAACGCGATATCTTCGACCCGTTCGCGAAGCGCCGGGACATGAAGACCCGTGCCACAAATTCGATAGTAAAGATCTTGGCGCAAGGTGCCGTCTTTCATTGCGGCGTCTAAATCCTGTTGACTGGTGGCCATAAACCGTGGCCGATACTCCCCTGGCGCATCAATCATGTGGACAAGCCGCGCCTGCGCGTCATCAGGAAGGTCAACAAGTTCGTCGATCAACAAAGTTCCGCCTTTGACCTTTGCCAGTAATCGAGCCGGACCCTCTAGCGCGATCAAATCGGCCGAAGTGGCGCATACAAACGGCAAAGTTCGACGGTCAGAAAAATCGTGTATAGATCGGCAAATCAACGACTTGCCGGTTCCGCTTTCGCCAGTAATCAACAGCGGCAAATCGGTATTCATCACCCGTGCGATCAGTTGATACAGGGTTTGCATAACTGGGGTTCGACCAACCAGCGGGAGGTCATCTGGCCTGTCTTCTGCCTTTGTCTTGGAATTAGCTCCGCCAATTGTCTTCTGTGCCAATGCCTTGGCAGTGCGCTTCATGAGATCTGGAAGATCAAACGGTTTAGGCAGATAATCATAGGCTTCGGCCTCTGCCGCCTTGATAGCAGTCATGATGGTGTTTTGGGCCGAGATCACAATGACCGGCAAACCCGGACGGTCCTTTGCAATTTTTGGCAACATTTCCAAACCATTACCATCTGGCATGACCACGTCAGAAATAACAACGTCGCCTTTACCTTCGGCCACCCAGCGCATCAGCGTGGTCAACGACGAGGTTGCATGCACCTTACATCCAGCACGGGTTAGCGCCTGTGTCAAAACAGTTCGGATTGTGCGATCATCGTCGGCGACAAGTACTGTACCGTCCATTGTGTTCTTACTCCTCAGTCTTGGTGTCGCGCGGAACACGTGACAGCGACAGACGGAACACGGTCCGCCCGGGTGTTGAGCTCACCGAAATCCAGCCGTTTAGGTCTGAAATGATTTTGCTGACCAGCGCGAGGCCCAGCCCGGTTCCGTTTTCACGCCCGGATACAAAGGGGTCAAAAATATCTTCGCAGATCCCTGGCGGTATTCCCGGACCATCGTCTATAATTTCAATTTGCAGCGGCAGCGTCTTGCCACTTCCATCACTTCGCCGCAGCCGAAACGAGTGCTCATAGAACGAACGGATTTTTATCGTTCCGTGATTGTTTCCAGCGGCTTCCGAGGCATTCTTAAGAAGGTTCAAAACCACCTGAAGCAACTGGTCTGCATCGCCCCAAGCCAGAGGGAGTGATGGATCATAATCTTCGACAATCGTCATATGGGCCCCAAAACCCAACAGCGCAGACCGGCGGGCGCGATCAAGCACATCATGTAAATTGACTGGTTGAAAGTCGGGCTCTGACAAATTGCCAAACTGCTCGACCTGCCCTAGCAGTTTAACAATACGGCGGCACTCTTCGACGATCAGATCTGTCAACTCCAAGTCTTCCGAGGGCAGATTCATGCTCAGAAGTTGCGCAGCGCCCGTGATACCTGCAAGCGGATTTTTGATTTCATGCGCAAGCATTTCTGCCATGCCAATAGCTGACTGAGCCGCCGATTTAGCCGATTGGGTTCGGGTCATTCGCCCGGCAAGCTCGCGTGGCGACAACAACAACAACATTTGCCCCGGATACCCCACAACAGGCGACACTTTCACCCCACACTGCAGAGGAGCACGTGCCCCAGTGCCAACGTCAATGTCGTTGACAAACAGGGGCGTGCCACTGTTCCTGGCCCGTGCAAAAGCGTCTTCGATTGGCGCGTCGATTGCAATTTGGTCCCAAACTGGGTGCCCTAATACAGATTTGCGCGAAGCGTTCAAAAACCCCTCGCCGGCCGAATTTACATCGACAATGCAATCGGCAGCATCGATCAAAAAGGCTGGGATCGGCAGTGACGCCCACAGGGATGCGTTGTCAATCATGGCTGCACCTCTACCGGTCCATTGGCCAGGGCCTCAGGCAGCAATTTGAGTACACGATCCGGGTTCTTTTCCGTTAGAACAGCCCGTCGCGTTGGGCCGTCTGTGTTGGCGGTATCCATATACCAGCCCAAGTGTTTGCGCGCCACGCGAAGCCCCAGGTCATGCCCATAAAAGCTTAGCATTGCACTGTAATGCCCTGAAACCATGTCAATAAAATCAGAACTACTGGGAATGACAGGCGCTTTAGCATCCCATATAGCATGCGCCACTTGCGCCAATAACCAAGGCTTTCCTTGGGCGCCGCGTCCAACCATAACGCCTTCGGCACCGGACTCATGCAACGCAGTACGCGCGGTCTGCAAATCAACGATGTCACCATTTGCAAGTACCGGAATCGAAACAGCTTGCTTTACCGCATGTATCGCCAGCCAATTGGCTGAGCCTTTGTAAAACTGACAACGCGTGCGGCCATGAATGGTCACCATCTGAATACCTGCATTTTCTGCACGGTACGCTACATCGGCTGCGTTCAAATTGGAGTCATCCCAGCCAAGCCGGGTCTTCAAGGTAACGGGCACATCTACAGCTGCAACAACGGCCTCGATCAAGCGCAAGGCATGGTCCGGCGTTTTTAACAGCGCAGATCCGGAATAGCCGTTTACAACCTTCTTGGCAGGACAGCCCATATTAATGTCAACGATACGCGCGCCCCGATCCACAACCTGACGCGCAGCCTCTGCCATCCAATGCGCCTCGCGTCCCGCCAATTGCACCGCGGTATTTTCCACATCTGCACTCAGCTCTGCCCGCTCTCGAACACCGGGTTTTGCCTGAACCATCTCTTGGCTTGCAACCATTTCACTGACCATAAGGCCCACACCAAAAGAGCGCACCAGATCACGAAACGGGCGATCCGTGATTCCCGCCATTGGAGCCAGCGCGATCGGCGGGCTCATCGATGTTGATCCGAGAGTAAAGGACACTTGCCTAATCCTTGTGCGTTTTCCCCCGTATTAAACGATCTCTGACCTCATTCACAATCTCACCGCAGGATATTCAGCGCAAAAAATCAACACATGCCTAAATTTTAGGCAACTCGACCTGTTTGATTGCCTCACCTCGCACCAAACCATAAACAGCAGTACAACCCTTGGAGAGCGACCGATGACAACTGCTGCCCTTATTGTTGCTGCTGGACGCGGCGTTCGCGCTGGTGGCGAGACGCCAAAACAATGGCGGACCCTAAAAGGCAAAATGGTCGCCGAATGGACAATAGACGTCTTTAGGCAAGCCAAAGTCGATTACATCGTGCTGGTTTTGTCGCCGGATGACGAATTGGGCTGGCAAACGTTTGGATCGCAAGAAGATCTGATCCTGACATCGGGCGGCAATGATCGGTCTGGGTCTGTTCGGAATGGTCTCGCAGCGTTAGAAAACCTAAAGGTAGATAAAGTTCTTATTCACGACGTCGCGCGCCCCTGCATAAGTTTGGGTCTGATCAACCAGGTCGTAACCGCGCTTGACGAGTGTCCAGCCGCAGCCCCAGCCCTTGCTGTAACCGACGCCCTGTGGACTGGCGCCAAAGACCAGGTCACCGGGACACAAGACAGAACAGGTCTATTTGCAGCACAAACGCCGCAGGGATTTCACTTCAACGCTATCTTGTCTGCTCATCTGTCGCATCCCGGTGGTGCCGCTGATGATGTTGAAGTGGCAAGAGCCGCCGGATTAGATGTAAAGATAATTGCAGGCGAGCCTGAAAATATCAAAATCACCACACCAGGCGACTTTGCCCGGGCAGAGAAAAATCTAGGAACTAAAATGGATATCAGGCTGGGAATTGGATATGACGTACACAGGTTTGGACCGGGGGACCATGTCACCCTGTGCGGCATAGAAATACCACACGACAAGAGTTTACAGGGACATTCTGATGCAGATGTGGGGATGCACGCCATCACCGATGCAATCTACGGCGCTTTGGCGCGCGGAGATATCGGCCAACATTTCCCCCCCTCTGATCCCCAGTGGAAAGGCGCCGCAAGCGAGATCTTCCTGCGTCATGCCGCAGAATTGGCCCAAGATCTTGGCTTCGCAATTAGCAATGTTGACTGCACATTGGTTTGCGAATTCCCAAAAATCGGCCCGCATGCAGCTAAAATGCGAGGCGAGATTGCCCGTATACTGGCCTTAGAAGAAGATCGCGTTTCCGTTAAGGCAACAACATCCGAGCGACTGGGATTTACCGGGCGCAGCGAAGGTATAGCCGCTTTGGCAACAGCCAGCCTGGTGAAGCGATGAACCGCATTCCGCAACTCATAGCCACAGTCGGTGGCGTCGGTTATCTTCGCCCTGCCCCTGGAACCTGGGGCTCACTTGCTGCTTTACCGCTTGCCTGGATGCTACACATAGCGGGCGGGTTCCCTCTTTTAGCTGTGGCAACTGTCCTTGTTATAGTTGGGGGCATTTGGGCAACCAAGATCATGACATTGGGCGCCGACGAACACGACCCATCGGAAATCGTCATTGACGAGGTCGCCGGTCAGTTCATTGCTCTCATGCCGATTAGCTACGCGGCCTGGTCCATGGACATTGATTTTCTGACAATGTGGCCGGGCTGGATTGCAGCCTTTGCCCTGTTTCGCTTTTTTGACATCATCAAACCTGGCCCAGTTGGCTGGGCCGACCGCCGCGGAGACGCGCTTGGGGTGATGCTGGACGATGTCATTGCCGGCATCTTTGCTGCAATTGGCGTGATGGCCTTGGCCGCATTTTGGCATGGGGTGCTGGGGCTATGACCATCGACCTAACCGACCTGATAAAACGTGCCGAAGCTGCGGGCATTTTCATCGCCACAGCCGAAAGCTGCACCGGTGGATTGGTCGCTGCATCGCTCACCGAAATACCAGGCTCATCCGCGGTTTTTGACCGCGGGTTTGTAACCTATTCCAACGCCGCCAAGATGGAGATGCTGGGTGTTTCCTCAAACACTTTGGACCGATTTGGCGCGGTAAGCCCCGAGGTCGCAGCGGAAATGGCCCAAGGCGCCTTGCGCAACTCTAAGGCAACTCTGGCGGTTTCCATCACCGGTATTGCCGGCCCCGGTGGATCTGAACATAAGCCTGAAGGTCGCGTGTGCTTTGGGTTAGCTAGTAGCGTACAGGAACTTACGACCGAGACTATCGAGTTTACCGCACTTGGTCGCCAAAACGTACGGACAGAGGCTTGTAGCTATGCCCTAGGCTTACTGCAACAAGCTTTGCTCAGGATGAAATAATTAGTGCACAAATCGGCCGCTGGCCAATGTGTACTTTAAAGTTAGAGCAACCATCTTCAGTTTTGAAAATCAACTGTCAAAGTTACGTCGGATGTACTTACAAAATCGCACATCAGAAAGACTAAGTGCATCGGCTTTAAGTACCGGTATTAACTTAATTTTTAAACAATTTGGAGAATTCTTTGCAGGCGACATCCTGGTACAACATTGCCCAGGCACGCTCGGTTTTGTCTTTTCCAATGAGCGATTGAGACTTAGCAATGACCCTCTGCTCTCGCGCTGATAACTCAAGTTTAGATTGAATATCATATCTTGCCTCTCGGTGCGTCCCGTCACCGCGCATCAAGGTAACAACCGCTTCGGTTTCGCTCAACGAAGCATTCTCGTAAACAAAAACTTTCTTTCTCAATTCTTGCAAATCCAACCTTGCGCAAGTCTCATCCGAGAAGCTTTCAAGCCGCGACGTGTCCAATCCCAGCGCCTGCATTGCAAGCACTGTTCGATAGGAAAACTTGGCACCTAGCCCGCTGTTGGGCGCACGCTGATTGCACACAGACATCCAACGCGGATGGGTCTGAACATGCAGTTCAGCAATGTGCTGCCCATCTGACTTAAGCTCCCGCCCAGCTTCCAACGCGGCGTGCAATCCATGGCAACAGGCATGAAACTTGTGGCTCACTGTCTCAAACAACCAGACCTGCCCCAGCCCTTCTAAGGCGGCGTCGATGTTCCCGCTACCGTGATGCGTTGCACCGTAACCAAATTCACCGTCCATAGCATTTGGGTCAGCTTCAAACCCAGCCTGAATTAGCTGTGCCATTTCGACACCAGTGGCTGCGGCCAATCCAGCATGATAGGGTTTTCCCATGGTTCCAAACTGGGCCTTCAATCCAGAAGCACGACTGGTGATCAGTCCAAGCGTTTGCGTAATCTGGCTGGGGCTGAACCCCATCAGCCAGGCAACAGCGCCCCCCGCCCCAAAAGCTCCTGCCGTTGCCGTTTGGTGAAACCCAGCCTGATAGTGACTGCGGCCAAGCCAAAGCCCAACCCGAATGGATACCTCCATACCAATCAAGGCCGCCTGTAAAACCTCGGGCAATGTCTTGTTTAGAAGCTGCCCTATCGAAAAAACCGCTGAGTACACCGCAACAGACGGGTGGCCAATATGTGCAAAGTGGGTGTCGTCGTAATCAAGAGCATGTGAAGTGGTCCCATTCACCAGCGCTGCCATCCGTGCTGGAGCTGCTCCGCCGCCAAACAGGCCTGCTAGCGCGCTGCCACCTTCGGAAATTGCGGTTGAGTGCAGAATTTTTGAAACAGGCTCGCTGGTGCCTGCTACGCCACAGGCCAACCAATCTAACGCAGACAATCGCCCAACAGCCTGTGCCAATGGCGAGGGCGCAATATCGCCGGACAGAAAATTAGTTAGCTCTTCAGTGAAGTTGTCAGCCATTTCTCACCCCGTTTCCGAGAGCAATTTAGCTATATAGCTCCGCTGCTCTGCGCTCAAATGCCCTTACGATACGCTGCATCGCCTCGTTAAAGACAACACCAATAATGCTCTGCAAAATCGCATTCTTGAACTCGAAGTCCACAAAAAAAGAAATCTCGCACCCACCATCTTCCGCCTCGGCAAATGACCAGTTCGACTTCATGAAACGAAATGGACCATCCAAATACTCTGTATCAATGGTTTTATTAGCCGCAGATAGTGTAACCCGACTGCCAAACCGTTCACGGAACACTTTGAATGAAATCACCAAATCCGCTTCAATTATGGTGACATCAGACAGTTCCGATTTTCCCCGGATACGGGCAGCAGAACACCATGGCAGGAATTTCGGGTACTCTGATACATCCGCAACCAGATCATACATCTGTTGCGCTGTAAAAGGCAGGTGGCGGGTTTCTGAATGTGTGGGCATATACGTAAAGATATTCCTGCTGTATTCGAGCCGCGTATTGTCCTATGAAGACGGAAATATCAAGGGGGCAACAATGTCGCAGAAACCATATGTCATTGATGTGATGATCAGCGCCAAGGCCATTGCGGCCCGGATCGAAGATCTCTGCAGTGAAATTACTGACGAATTTGGAAATACAGACAAGCTCATTGTTGTTGGCCTGTTGCGTGGCTCCTTTGTCTTTATCGCCGATCTAGTTCGTGAACTGGATCTTCCGATAGAAGTGGATTTTCTCGAGGCCTCCTCTTATGGTGACTCTATGGAAAGCAGTAGAGAAGTCCGTATTCTCAAAGATTTGCGTGGCGCAATTGAAGGGCGCGATGTGCTGGTTGTCGAAGACATCGTTGACACAGGGCACACCCTGAACCACGTTACCAAGCTATTGCAAAGCCGCAAACCAAAACGTCTGAAATCCATTGCTCTGCTTGATAAACCAAGCCGACGCGAAGTGGATTTTAGATCCGATTGGATCGGGTTCGAAATCCCGGACGAATTTGTTGTTGGATATGGAATTGACTACGCGCAGCGCAACCGCAACTTGCCCCACATCGGCAAAGTACGGTTTACTGACGAGAGTGAATAAGCGCACCCACTTGTTAAGAAATGGTGGCAGTAGCTGGCCACCAGCTGGCGCTAACTATTAAGGATCTGCTTGATCGCCCGAACAAACACCTCAGTTCCAACCGGCAGAATCTCGTCTGGAAAATCATAGTCAGGATTGTGGAGCTGAGGTTGGAATTCACCCGATCCAAGCCAGAACATTGCCGTCTTTGACACTGTGCTGAACTGCCCAAAATCCTCGGACCAAAGCTGCGGTTTCGACCTTAACTTCACCCCATAACCAGCGGATTTGCAGGCCTTAACAAGTATAGTAACCGCTTCAGTGTGATTAGTGGAGGCTGAAAACACATCATCATATTCAATATCAGTTTTCAGCCCGATCGCGCCTGCAACATTAGCAACCAAATTCTCAGCTTGCAGAACTAGGTACTCCATTGCGGTATCGGATACCGTTCGCAGTGTAACCCAGACCTCGGCGTCGCCTGGAGAGATACCAAAAGTTGCCTCCCCCAATTTACAATGGGTAACAGTCACCAATGAATAGGTAGCGCCTAGTTCCCCACCAGCCCCAAGACTCGCCAAGGTAGGTATAAGCTCAGAAATCGCCCCACCGGGCGAAAGACCATCTTGCGGAGCCGCCGCATGCGAGGTCTTACCGATCAGTCTTATCCGCATACCGCGCGACGCGCAGTTGGCTGCCCCCTCGCACAGGGCAACTTGGCCCTTGGCCAGGCCGGGTAAATTGTGGAGTGAAAAGGAAAAATCGGGAGGAATTTGTTCGAACCACGGATCAGCCAAAACAGCCGCAGCACCCTTGCCTGTTTCTTCGGCAGGCTGAAACAACAAAACCACGCGCCCAGATTTTGGGCGCTGTTCACCCAACCGCATCGCCACCCCAGCTACCATAGCCATATGACCATCGTGGCCACACAAATGTCCGCGTCCAGGGTGGGTTGACCGGTAGCTCTGCGAGGAAATCTCGTGGATCGGCAGCCCGTCTAGCTCACAGCGAACCATCACTGTGGGTCCATCTGCCGCTCCGGTATAAACCGCAGCGACCCCGTGCCCGCCCAGACCAGTGAGTATTTGGTCAGGTGAGTGGTTTTTTAAAAAACTGACGATAAGATCCGAAGTTTTTTCTTCGTTACCAGATACTTCTGGGATCTTATGAAGCTCGTGGCGCAACTGAGTCAGCTGCGCCAGATGATCGGGGCTCAAGCTTTGCCTAGCTTTTGCTGACGTGCATCGCGCAACCGGGCAAAATCATCGCCCGCATGATACGACGACCGGGTCAAAGGCGTCGAAGACACCATCAGGAACCCCTTGCCATAAGCGGCTTTTTCATAAGATGCGAACTCTTCCGGTGTGACGAACCGGTCAACGCCATGATGTTTAGGAGTGGGCTGCAAGTACTGACCAATAGTCAAAAAATCGATATCCGCAGCGCGCATGTCATCCATCACCTGACGCACAGATTGCTCGTCTTCGCCCAATCCAACCATAATGCCCGACTTAGTGAACATCGACGGATCCAGCTCTTTGACCCGTTGCAACAGCCGCAGTGAGTGAAAATACCGGGCACCTGGGCGTACTTCAGGGTACAGGCCCGGTACGGTTTCCAGATTGTGGTTGAACACATCGGGTCGCGCTTCGACCACAACTTCCAACACAGATGGGTCGCATTTAATGAAATCCGGAGTCAGGATTTCAATTGTGGTTTTTGGGCTGCGATGACGGATGGCACGGATAGTCTGTGCAAAGTGATCTGCACCACCATCCGTAATGTCATCGCGATCAACCGAAGTGACCACAACATGGTTCAAGCCCAGCTTTTGAACAGCATGTGCAACACGCCCCGGCTCAAAGGCGTCCAGATCCTCGGGCGGCTTACCAGTGGCGATATTGCAGAAGGTACAGGCACGGGTACAAACCTCGCCCATGATCATCATGGTCGCGTGACCCTGTGACCAGCACTCGCCTACGTTCGGGCATCCAGCTTCCTCACAAACAGTCACCAAGCCATTGTCACGCATGATTTTGTGCGTTTCGGCATAGGCCTTGCCACCTGGCGCTTTTACACGAATCCATTTTGGCTTTTTGGGCTGGCTGTTATCCGGTCGATGCGCCTTTTCAGGGTGGCGCTGTTCGGGGATTTTAAGATCTCTCACGCTGGTATCCCTTGCGGCGTTGGTCGATAAACATGTCTAGCACAGTCCAATGGCATCAGTAGGCCCAAAATTGCAACGCAGTTCTGCGTCAGGCACATAGAAATGCGGCAAGAACACCCGAACAAGCGGATTAATTTGCGAAAATTGTAAACAGCCTGCCGTTCCCCCCTTTGAGGTCCATCAAAAACTACAGGATCCATCACCGCGACAATCTTTCGTTGCGGCAACATTAGAATCGTTTTAAGTCTTCGCGCCGAAAACACCCATTATAGGAGCCCCGCACAATGCAAGCTGGCGTAAAACTTCCCAACGTAACCTTCCACACTCGTGTACGCGACGAAGCTGTCGAAGGTCCAAATCCATTCCGCTGGGAAGACAAAACCACCGCTGATTTCTTTGCAGGTAAGCGGGTTGTTCTGTTCTCCTTGCCCGGCGCCTTTACTCCAACCTGCTCGACTTATCAGTTGCCTGGTTTTGAAAACGGGTTTGCCGATTTTGCCGCTCAGGGTATCGATGCAATCTACTGCATGTCCGTGAATGACAGCTTTGTTATGAACAAATGGGCCGAGGCTCAAAAACTAGAAAACGTCGACGTCATCCCTGACGGCTCCGGAGAATTCACTCGCAAAATTGGTATGTTGGTGTCCAAAGATAATCTTGGCTTTGGCAACCGCTCCTGGCGCTATGCAGCTATTGTGACCAACGGTAAAGTTGAAGCTTGGTTTGAAGAGCCTGGTCTGGAAGACAACCACGGCGACGATCCATATGGCGTTTCCTCACCCGAAACTGTGCTGAGCTACCTAACAGACGCAGCGAAAGAAACAGCTGCCTAAGCACGGGTCATCGATCAGCTTTTTTGAGCTCGCCATTGGCGGGCTCAATTTCGTTTCTGCACTCAAGAACTATCGATTGTCCGATATTCTTGATAATGTCAGCCAACGGGTCAAACCAGCCGGTACCAGATGTTGTTGAACGTCGGGCCAAACCGATCTGTCGTGACGGTTGAGGGTCTGGGAACCGTTGTACCTCTAGTCCCGTGGCAGCAGCACATTCGGATTTTACCGCCAGTTCGGGCATCAATGTCAATCCAAAACCCGCTGCAACCAAACGAGAAAGTGTGGCCAAAGATCCCGCCCCCATATTGATCCCAGGCGATGTCGGTAACATGCCACAGACCTCAAGAGCCTGATCCGTAAGGCAATGTCCATCTTCCAACAACATAAGTTGTTCACGGTTCAGATCCTGAGGATGAACAACACCGCCAGCCTGTTGAAGCGCTGACAATCTGGCAGGAGTCCCGGCAAGCAAAAAACGGTCGTCAAATAAGGGTACTTCGACACAGTTTGGCACCCCGGTTGGCAGCGCCAGAATGACCGCGTCCAATTCGCCAGTTTGTAGCTCTGCCAACAGCCGTTCCGTTCTGGCTTCGCGCACCTGCACTGTTAATTGCAGATCCTGCGCGCGCAGTTCCGCCAAAACACCAGGAAGCAAATAGGGCGCTAAGGTGGGGATAATGCCCAATGCCAAGCTGCGCTGCCCTGCGCCATGATCACACGCAAGACGATCCAGATCACGCGCAGCTGTCAATATGGTGTCGGATTGGGCCAGGACTTGCCGCCCCAGTGGCGTCAAAACCAAATCGCGGGCGCGTCGTTCAACCAAAACCCCACCCATGATGTCTTCCAGAGCACGAATTTGCACCGAAAGCGCGGGTTGAGAAACATGACACGCCTCAGCCGCCCGGCCAAAGTTACGGTGTTGGCACAACGACCTGAAATAGCTGAGTTGCCGGAGGGTAAAGTTCATCCTGCAAACCTATCATTCGAAGGGGAAAACACAAAAGAATTCTGCGAGGGATCGAACTCTCCGCCGCCTATTTCTCCGTACTCTCACCCAATCATAACATCATCGTTCGACTGAGATTCATAATGGTACAAGAGTTGCTGCAAGGCGATCCGTAGCACGATTTTTCCGGAACGAGCAGACCAGCCTAACTGTCGCTCAGCCTGTTCCAAGCCCTCCAAATGGCAACAACACCGTAGCGCTATATCACTTAGTCCTGGACCCAAATGATTTAGCGCCAGGACCGCACGTTTCTTTGCCTCAGTAGTAAGGCTATTTCCATCCGTTGCTTTACCGCATTCCCTCTCGAACTGGTCTCGATCCTGCGCAACCTGATCACCAATCTGGGCCAACTCAAAATCTTCCCTCAAACGTCCGCCTGCACTGACTTGTTCAGGCGACAAAAAGGGTTGACCGTTCTGGTCAAATAGCCTTGCCAATGTTTCAAGTGGGCTTTCAACCAACCCATATCTTACCCGGCGCGGCTGTTGCGATTTGGCACACAAAGAATTGTTTTTATTCGTAAAATCGGCTTGCGCTTCAAAGAACCCACCCTCTGGTTTCACCTGTGCCATGTTTTCAGCCTCAGCCATTTTGGCCCTGACTTCGGTTCGCCCAGAGGCAGTGATGTGATATCGGCTTAATCGGCAAGGCTTTGTACAGCTAATCCAATCTCGTAACGCTAGCGCCTCTGCAAGAGGTCTCCCCACAACAGCTTTACGGGCGATCATGGCATCTGCCTCTCGAACAACCACTGCCTTGTCCATGCCTTCGGCCACAGCTAAAATAGTACCTGCACGACACAAGCCGTGAAGAATCCGAACCGCATCCTGATCAAACACCGCGTCATGGATTGAAGCCACGTTCCGCGCCCTGTTTAGGTCTGATAAGTGATGAGATCCAGCGTAGTGATTGCATGCCAAGCTACGTAAAGCCCCCTCTACCAGGGGATCATCCCGTCTCGTTTCAATTCTTCGGACTTGTCGCAACACAGTTGATGGGTGGCACCCGGCTGAACGTGCCAATTGTCGGATCGACCGGCCTGCTTCGGTGTGATCTAGATATCGGCTAACTTCTAAAGGAACCCATTTGGGCAGCGGTAAAACTTGCTGTTTTTGCATTTCTGAAACCCCGGCAGCGGGCAGCCAGGTCAATTCATACACCACTTACCCCCAATTTTACCCCCACGGGCGCAGTGACCTGCCAAACCATTTCTACAATACTTATATTTTGGCATCATTGTTTCTAATTGGTAATTAGTAATAAATACAGCGCCCGCCATTAAACCAAGTCGGCAACACCCTCATAGCTTGTGCTACCTGTGAGTAATTCACCCACAGAAAGGTCCGATGATGCAAGACTTGCTTGGCCGTTTATCCACTCTTCGCCGACCCCGAATTCTAATTCGCACCGCCCGCATAGGTGCGCAAGACTACTGCCGGCATCGCCACCTTCCCAGACTATTGGGGTTTACCCAACTCCCCAAAACGCCATTGGCCCTATTGGAATTGATCGAGATGGAACAGCAGTTAAACCGCCGTCGCTGTGCTGACGATCCAGGCTACCCACTTATGCGTCACATCGAAGTCCTGATTGCCTTGATGGGAGAAGCCCAACTGCTGTCCACCAATCGCACCAAAGGGGAACAAAAAAAGGCGGCAACTGCGAGCAGTAACCGCCTGAATTAATACCGTTTAGTGTCTTTGACTATCAGTCAGGAATACTAACTAAACGCATCCGCCATCGAGGACTTCTTTGCCTCGACATAAGCCACAAGCTTTGCCCTGATTTCTGGATCCAAATTGGGGGTTTGATAGTTGGAAACCAAGTGCTCCACCTTCTCACTTGCAAGAGCCAGAGTGTCACGCCCCCCCTCTTCTTCCCATGTTTCAAAGGGTTTATAATCCAACAAATCCGACTTCCAAAACGCGGTTTTGAAATTAGCCTGTGTATGGGCGCAGCCCAGATAGTGTCCACCAGGACCAACTTCACGGATCGCATCCAATGCAAGATCATCTTCTTCTATCGGGATCCCCTTGGCCAAGCCATGCAAAGCCCCCAACTGGTCAACATCCATCACGAATTTTTCAAAAGACGCAACCAGTCCACCCTCTAGCCAACCGCAAGAGTGCAGCATAAAGTTCACCCCAGACATTAGCCCCATATTGAGACTGTTGGCTGTTTCATAGGCGGCCTGGGCATCTGGAAGTTTTGAACCACAGAACGAACCTGAAGAGCGAAACGGCAGGCCAAACCGGCGGGCCAGTTGTCCCGCGCCATAGGTCACCAATGACGCTTCAGGGGTTCCGAAAGTTGGCGCACCCGAGTTCATGTCGATCGAGCTGACAAAAGCGCCAAAAATTACCGGCGCTCCGGGGCGGATCAACTGACTATAGGCAATACCGGCCATCACTTCGGCGAGAACCTGGGTCAGCGTCCCTGCAACTGAAACCGGCGCCATAGCACCGCCTACAATAAACGGCGAAATAATGCAGGCCTGGTTGTTTTGCGCATAAACCTCTAGTGCGCCCATCATTACATCATCAAATGTCATCGGCGAATTGATGTTGATCAGCGACGTCATCACCGTGTTGTTCTGCACAAACTCCTTCCCAAATAGGATTTCGCACATCTCAACACTGTCTTGCGCCCGACTTGGATCTGTTACCGATCCCATAAACGGCTTATCCGACAACGTCATATGGGCCAACAGCATATCCAAGTGCCGCTTGTTCACCGGCACATCTGTGGGCTCACAGACGGTGCCACCCGAATGGTGCAACCATTTGGACATGTACGACAGTTTCACGAATTTTTCAAAATCCGCCATTGTTGCATAGCGACGGCCACCTTCGGCGTCCCGCACAAACGGAGGGCCGTAAACAGGTGCACACACTAGGTTTTTGCCACCAATCACTACCGACTTTTCTGGATTTCGTGCGTGTTGAGTAAATTCTGACGGAGCTGTTGCCATCAGTTTTTTCGCCAAGCCACGCGGAATGCGAACCCGCTCACCTTCGACTTCGGCACCCGCATCTCGCCAGCGCTGCAACGCACCGGGATTGTCGACAAAGTTCACGCCGACTTCGGCCAGAACTGTCTCGGCATTGGCTTCGATCACATCCAAAGCCTCTTCGCTTAGGACTTCGAAATTGGGGATGTTTCGTTCGATATACTTAGCTGTTTCTATAGTGACAGCAGTGCGTTCGGCGCGGCGGGCTGCACCGCCACCTGACCGTCCGCGTCGGCGCGAAGTTGCTTCAGCCATGTTCAGTCCTTCATCACAGGCGTTTTGTTGCCCCTATGTAGCCCAGCCCCGATGGCAGCCATCGAAAGATAACGGCCTATGGCGTTGAAAAGCGACATTCCACATAACATCCCGCGCCTTCGCTACCTTTTACCTCTGTCGTCGATCGGAATTAACAAAACAAATCCTTACACCGCGAGACAATATTAATTTCTCTTGCGAAATCCTCTCGCCTGGCCTATGGCCCGGACATGAGCCAGACATCCCATGACCGCCTTCTCATCATCGACTTCGGCAGCCAGGTGACGCAGCTTATTGCGCGCCGCCTGCGTGAGCTGAACGTCTATTGCGAAATTCACCCCTATCAGAACGTCACTATGGACTTTGTGCGCGAAATGGCGCCCAAGGCTGTGATCTTCTCGGGCGGGCCTGACAGTGTAACCCGAGAGGGTTCACCGCGCGCACCGCAAGAGATTTTCGACTATGGCGTTCCGATCCTTGGCATTTGTTATGGTCAGCAGACCATGATGGAGCAGCTGGGCGGCAAGGTCGAAAGTGGCCACGGCACAGCTGAATTTGGCCGTGCCTATGTCACGCCGTCTGATGCTAAGCTGGATATCCTTGATGGCTGGTTCGCCGATGGCGACGAGCAGGTCTGGATGTCGCATGGCGATCACGTCAGCAAAATCGCACCGGGTTTTGAGGTCTACGGTACATCGCCTAATGCGCCTTATGCCATTACCGCCGATGCCTCGCGTCATTTCTATGCGGTACAATTCCACCCCGAAGTGCACCACACCCCTAACGGCGCCAAGCTGTATGAGAACTTTGTCAAACTGGCAGGCTTCTCCGGCGACTGGACCATGGGCGCCTACCGCGAACAGATGATCGACGCGATCCGCGCACAGGTCGGCGATAAAAACGTGATCTGCGGTCTTTCCGGCGGCGTCGACAGTTCGGTTGCTGCGGTGCTGATCCACGAAGCGATTGGCGACCAGCTGACCTGTGTGTTTGTTGACCATGGATTGTTGCGTAAGGGCGAAGCCGACGAAGTGGTTTCGATGTTCCGTGATAATTACAACATGCAGTTCATTCATGCCAACGAGCAGGAACTGTTCCTTGGTGAGCTGGAAGGCCAATCGGATCCAGAAACCAAGCGCAAGATCATTGGGCGTTTGTTCATTGATGTTTTCCAGAAGCACGCCAACACCATCGAAGGTGCTGAATTCCTGGCACAGGGCACCCTGTACCCAGATGTGATTGAATCGGTGTCCTTCTCGGGCGGTCCCTCGGTCACCATCAAATCCCACCACAATGTTGGCGGCCTACCCGAGAAAATGGGCCTGAAACTGGTTGAACCCCTGCGCGAGCTGTTCAAGGACGAAGTCCGCGCACTGGGTCGCGAACTGGGACTGCCAGCCAGCTTTATCGGCCGCCATCCCTTCCCTGGCCCCGGCCTTGCCATTCGCTGCCCCGGTGAAATCACCCGCGAAAAGCTGGACATCCTGCGCGAAGCTGATGCGGTGTATATCGACCAGATCCGCAAACACGGGCTATATGATGACATCTGGCAGGCTTTCGTAGCTATCCTACCGGTCCGTACAGTTGGCGTGATGGGCGATGGGCGCACTTATGATTTTGCCTGTGCACTGCGCGCGGTCACCTCGGTTGATGGCATGACGGCGGATTACTATCCGTTTAGTCATGACTTCCTTGGCGAAACCGCGACCCGGATCATCAACGAGGTGAAAGGCATCAATCGCGTCACCTATGACATCACATCCAAGCCTCCGGGCACAATCGAGTGGGAATAATCCCCAGAGAATTTTGATAATCATCCCCTCTCAGCACATGCTGTGAGGGGATTTTTTGTTAGAATCCCATCCGCACTACAGATCAATTGCCCACAAATGATCGCTTGACGCCCGCTTGAATTTGAAGCTTTTTGCCCAAGCAGGACGCTAGGAAAGAAAAGCCGATGTCAGACTCGCAGATCCAGATTGGTCGCGCCGCCCTTTGGATGACCGGCACTATTGTCTCTTTTTCGGTCATGGCCATCGCAGGGCGCGAGGTTAGCTTTGCACTCGATACATTTGAAATCATGATGTACCGCAGCATTGTCGGTGTCATTGTTGTGGCCACAGTCTTAAGCATCACAGGACGCTGGACACAGGTCAGCAGTGCACGCCTTGGCGATCACTTCGTTCGTAACCTAGCGCATTTCACCGGTCAGAACCTCTGGTTCTATGCTGTTACTCTGATCCCGCTTGCCCAGGTTTTTGCCTTGGAGTTCACCTCTCCATTGTGGGTAATCATTCTGTCCCCCCTTCTTCTCGGCGAGGCCCTAACCCGCGTGCGTGTTCTGGCGGCGGTTATAGGGTTTGCTGGCATTCTTATTGTTGCACGACCCAGCCCTGAAACAATGAACATCGGGATCATCACTGCAGCCAGCTCGGCGTTCTTCTTTGCATTGACCAATATTCTGACCAAACGGCTCACACGTGTTGAACAGATCGGATCAATCCTGTTTTGGCTTACAGCAATGCAGCTTGTCATGGGACTTATCGCATCCGGGTATGATGGGGACATTACATTACCCGATCTGTCCACCGCTCCATGGCTCGTACTGATCGGTTTAGCTGGTCTGACGGCGCATTTCTGTTTGACCAACGCCCTGGCTCTCGCGCCTGCGACAGTTGTTATGCCAATCGACTTCACCCGCCTGCCAATCATCGCACTATTGGGGATGCTGCTATATGCTGAGCCTTTGGATTTTTGGGTGCTGTGTGGCGGAATTATCATATTTGCCGCTAACTACTTGAATATAATGGATGCCAAAACAACATCTCGGGCATCACGCTCCTAAACTCCACTGCCATTTTTCAAGTGTGAAAATTGCCTTCCGCGTGGTCAACATTGATCTGCGGTTTATGCCTTGGCTAGTTTCTCTCGATAACAAAGCAGACAAAAGTCTGTTGGGGAGGGACCATGAAGAACTATCTAATAACGACAGCTGCACTTGCACTTGTTTCAGGGACGGCATCAGCCGGCGGCCTGGACCGAACTGGCCAGTCGATGGGAATCATCTTTGAAGATGGTAATTACATCGAGTTTTCCGCTGGCCACGCTTCACCAGAACTCAGCGGCACAGACGTTGCCACCCTCAACCCTGCTCAAACGCCATCCGGCAATGTTGGTCAAAGCTTCAATCAAATCGCCGCTGGTCTGAAGTACAATATCAACGATCAACTGTCTTTCTCGCTGATCTACGACCAACCTTGGGGCTCGGATATCAGCTATGCTCCCGCCAATGCCAACCCCACTACCCCTGGTTCAGTCATGCTGGGCGGAACTCAGGCGTTTGCCGACTCCGATGCAATCACCGGTATCCTGCGGTACAAATTCAACGAGAATTTCAGCGTTCACGGAGGTCTGCGGTATCAACAGGTTGATGGCAATATCACGTTAAGCGGCTTGGCTTATGGCCCGTTGAACGGCTATAGCGTCAATCTAGACCGCGACGCCGCCGTGGGTTGGATTG
Source organism: Parasedimentitalea nitratireducens (assembly GCF_057444295.1). Taxonomy (NCBI): domain Bacteria; kingdom Pseudomonadati; phylum Pseudomonadota; class Alphaproteobacteria; order Rhodobacterales; family Paracoccaceae; genus Parasedimentitalea; species Parasedimentitalea nitratireducens. The sequence goes on from NZ_JBYAXC010000002.1 coordinate 408,487, forward strand.
CAGGTGGTGCATACGAAATTCCTGAAATCGCACTTAGGTTTGCACTCACATATCAATCCGAAATTGAACACGAGTTTGATACCACCGAGAACATCGCGCCAGGCGTAACTTCGCAAAGCACCACCAAGACTCCACAGTCGGTAAATATCGATTTCCAAACAGGGATCGCCAAAGACACCCTATTGCTTGCAGGCATACGTTGGGCAGACCACAGCAAAACCAAGTTGCGCCCCGCCGCCGCGGGTGTGGACCTGATCGACCTCACAGATACAACGACATACACTTTGGGGCTTGCGCGCCGTTTCAATGAAAACTTGGTTGGCTCGATCAGCTTGGGCTACGAAGCCGAAAAAGACGACAATCTGGTGTCGCCTCTTGCGCCAACCAACGGGTTCAAAAGCATCTCGCTTGGCCTGCAATACAGCAAGGACAACTACAAGATTTCTGGCGGCATCCGCTACACCGATCTTGGTGACGCTTTTGCTGAAACCGGCACCCCAGATGTCGCTCGTTCTTCGTTCAGTGGAAACGATGCTGTGAGCTTTGGGGTTAAGTTTGGCTACTACTTCTAAGTAATAAAACACTAATCCCTTAAACGCCCTGTGTTCATCGCAGGGCGTTTTGCGTTTCTCTGCGTGGATCTCAACGTCCAATGATTGACCCTGCGCCCTGCACTGGCTAGCAAGGCTATGGACTACAGGGATACCAGCCACGATGCTCTATACTTCTGCTCAAAACTGGCGTGACGCGCCAAACAAGCGCGTTCTGTTTTTTGGCATGTCCGGGTTGGGGAAAACCTATGTCAGCAACATGTTGCGTGACGCAGGTGATTGGTTCCACTATTCGATCGATTACCGCATCGGCACCCGCTATATGGGCGAGTACATCGCCGACAATGCCAAAGCCGAAGCGATGAAGGTGCCATTTCTACGCGATCTCTTGCTTTCGGATTCGATCTATATTGGCTCCAATATAAGTTTTGAAAACCTGGCCCCCGTGGCCAGCTATTTGGGAAAACCTGGAAACCCGCATTTGGCCGGCCTGGAAATTGACGAATACCGTCGTCGCCAGGAACAGTTTCGCATGGCCGAAATTCATGCGCTGCTCGACACCGAGTATTTCATTGACCGGGCACAGCGGCTGTACGGGTATAACAACTTCATCTGCGACACTGGCGGATCAATTTGTGAGTGGGTCAATGCTGAGGATCCCAATGACCCTATCTTGTCTGAACTTTCCAAACACACCCTTATGGTTTGGATCAAGGGTGACGAGGCGCACACGGCCGAACTGGTCCGCCGCTTTGACCGCGCCCCTAAACCAATGTCTTATCAGCCAGAGTTTCTCACCACCACTTGGGAGAAATATTTAAATATAAACAAGATCCAAGACAACGAAGTTGATCCAAGTGAGTTTCTGCGCTGGTCCTTTGGTCAGGCTATGGACCACCGGCAACCGCGCTATGCAGCAATGGCCAAAAACTGGGGCGTAACCGTTACGGCGGATCAAATTTCCGCAGCCCGCGATCAGGAAAGCTTTACGGATTTGATCGCAAAAGCGATTGATACTGCCCTTGAGCCCAGTAGCTGATCAACTTACATTCCCTTTCTGATCCCAAACCAGAGACGCAGATATGCCCATCAAAATTCCGTCCGACCTACCCGCCTACGACGTTCTCACGGACGAAGGCGTCATGGTGATATCTCCGGATCAGGCCGCGCGTCAGGATATTCGCCCCCTTCGCATTGCGCTTCTGAATTTGATGCCCCAGAAAATCCAGACGGAAAACCAGTTCTCTAGATTGATCGGCGCCACGCCGCTGCAAATTGATCTGACGCTTATCCGCATGAGCGAGCATCGCACGCGCAATACCGCTGCCGAGCACATGGCCGAATTTTACCTTCCCTTTTCAGAAGTGCGTGATCAAAAATTTGACGGCCTGATCATCACTGGCGCACCAATTGAACATCTTGACTTTAACGAAGTCACCTATTGGGTTGAAATCAAACAAGTATTCGAATGGACGCAGAGCAATGTCCATTCAACATTTGGGGTGTGCTGGGGTGGGATGGCGATGATCAACCATTTTCACGGCGTCGACAAACACATTCTGCCACACAAGGCTTTTGGCTGTTTCCGGCAACAGAACCTGTTTCCAGCGTCGCCCTACTTGCGCGGGTTTTCCGATGATTTTGTTATTCCGGTCTCCAGGTGGACAGAAATGCGCCAGGACGAGGTTGATTCTAAACCAGCCCTTCGCACACTGTTAGGCAGCTCCGAAGTTGGGCCCTGCCTGATTGAGGATCCCTCACATCGCGCCTTGTATATTTTCAACCACTTCGAATACGACAGCGACAGCCTAAAGCAGGAATACGATCGTGACGTGGCCGAGGGTACACCGATCAATATCCCCAATAACTATTACCCCAATAACGATCCCAGCCAAAAACCACAAAACCGCTGGCGCAGCCACGCACATCTTTTGTATGGTAACTGGATCAACGAGATTTATCAAACCACGCCGTATGATATGAACGATATCGGCGGATAACGCGCTGTTTTAATTTAATACACTTCCTAAGGCCGCCACATTTCCCTGTTATTAGCACCGGCAGACCTCCAACTTTCATCGTGGATGAACTGCACTCGCTCTGAACTCGCAGATCATATGAACTCGCCTTTTTCCAGTTCTAAAAGCTGCCCAAAATTCTCTGTCTTCTGGCTTTTGAATCCAAGTAAATAAACAGATCAGTCAATGGAGTTAGCTGCATTGACTGGTCGGTTTTCTAGACACCACTGTTGTTGGACACTTGTTATTGCAGTAGCCGGAAGAGCCCGGAGGATGGCGGATAGAACCCCATATACATGGTGAGGGGCGAAACGGTGGACCGTGTCCTGAAAAGATTCGAAGATTGTCGTTCAATACAGTCAAAAACGGGCTTCTAATGCCATATAGCCTGAATTGAGTCACTCATTCATACAAACTATCCTGACGACTTGATGGCCCCCATGATTTTCAAAATTTTCCCCAAAATTCTTCGAAACCCAGTGCCGATCTTCGCCCCGGAAGATGTGATCACCTAATCCGGGACACAGGTTCTATTGGTCTCATGTTCTAGGAACGACTGCCATCCGGGCCAAGATATCTACCCCCTGCTGCTTCCAGAAATGCAACAGATCGATAAAGATCCAGTTTTCAGCGAGCTTGCCCTCGGCGCGGCGATAGATATCGATCACTCGAAACTCTCCGGCCTTTTGCGTTGCAGGCATTCCCATAAACCCGCCCGACGGCACAGCTGTGAAATTTGGCCAACCAAAGAACCCGCCATAGTGGCCCTCGGCCATCCGGCAGATATGTTTGGTCTTGGATCGCTCCGTAAACGAAGCGCGGAACGGGCCCGAGTGCTGCTTGGCATAACGCTCGATTGTGTAGGTGGCTCCGATCCCTGCTGGCCCCCACCAGATCATATCGTCACACCACGTTTGCGCCAGCTCCTGCTCGAGCGTCAACTCACTGTCCCATTGGCCCAAGTCCGATATCATCGCATTAATCGCAGCCAGGGTTTTCTCGCCCTCCTCAACCGGCTGCTTCTCAAACAACAACCCATCGTGCGTCGCAGGTCCCGGCTGCACCAGATGCGCTGCGGTCTGCGGCGGAAAGGGTTGTAACCCAGCCTGCATCATCAGATGCGGAATATCAAAATACATGGCTGTTTCAGCAATTTTACCATCCACAACCTTATGAAAGGCGCAGTAACGCAGAAACGCCATTTTTCCGGTGGGCTGAATGCCAAGCCAAGGCTGATCAAACAGCCCCATCAAATGCCCCATCGAGCTCACCCAGACGCCGTCATCAGCACCAAACATATTGGTGCCGGCCATAAAGACATCCATCCGACGCTGCAGCCTTGTCAGACTTTGGCGAAGCGGGACCCAAAATTGCGCTGCCACAGCCTCGGGGCCTTGTATTTCATCAAAGGGATGGAACCCACGCCATAATAAATCTGGCGAGCAATAATTGCGCATGACACCCAAGAGTGCGTCGCCTTTGGCGGCATCTAACGATGAATAGAAGTCGCACACCACCTGTTTTTCTGTCTGAAAGCTGATCATAGGTTTTCCGATTTTCTCAAAATTTGCGTGTTTTCCACCGAAAATGAATCACTCGCCCTGTCACAATTGCATACGTATGCAAAAAAGTCTTGCCTGATGTATCTTTTGTCGGTTAACGTTTTTGCATGCGTATGCAAATTGATTCCATCGGGGGACAAATGGCTGAAATTCAACTGCGAAATGTAGGTAAGCGCTGGGGATCCTTTGTTGGGGTCGAGAACTTTGACCTGACCATTGCCGACAAAGAGTTCCTTGTTCTTCTTGGCCCATCAGGATGCGGCAAGACGACGACGATGCGTATGATCGCCGGGCTCGAGGACGCCTCGGAGGGCGAAATCCTGATCGACGGGAAAACCGTCAACGATCTTGAACCCAAAGACCGGGATGTCGCAATGGTGTTCCAAAGCTACGCGCTTTATCCCAACATGAACGTCTATGAAAACATCCGCTTCCCTCTCAAGGTCCGCGGTGTCGACGCCTCTACCCACGACCAGAAAGTACGTCGCGCCAGCGCAATGGTGGAACTGGACGATTTTCTGCACCGCAAACCTGCTGAACTGTCCGGCGGTCAGCGCCAGCGTGTGGCACTGGCGCGCGCCATTGTGCGGGAACCAAATGTTTTCTTAATGGACGAACCTCTGTCGAACCTCGACGCCAAGCTACGTGTCTCAACCCGAGCGCAGATCAAAAACCTGTCACATGAGCTGGCCGTTACAACAATCTATGTGACACACGACCAAATCGAAGCCATGACCTTGGCCGACCGTGTTGTGGTTATGAAAAAGGGTGTGGTTCAGCAGGTTGGCAGTCCAACAGACATCTACGACACACCAGCAAATACCTTTGTCGCCAGCTTTATTGGCAACCCCGCGATGAACCTCATGGAAGGTGACGTCGCGAATGGCACATTCCGTACCAACCTTGTCGAGATCACCGGCCTGGCGGCCCCTGATGGTCCGCTAACACTTGGTTTTCGCGCCGAAGATGCGTCCCTTGCATCAGATGGCAGCGGACAGATCAACGCGCCAATCTACACAATGGAGCTGTTAGGCGACGCCACAATGATTTCGGTCCGTGTTGGCGGGGCGCTTGTCTCGGTTAAAGCCGACAAGAACTTCCGCGCCGAGATTGGTGACATGGTGTCCATCACTGTGCCGCCAGAAATCTGCCACCTGTTTGACGGTCAAACGGGTGAGCGGATCAAGACCTGAACACATCAAGCCCTCAAGCGAAACCCTTGGGGCATTCAAGGAGCACATGGGGAGTGTGCATCCAAACTCAGGAAAACAGGGAGAACATCATGTTTCTTAGAAAAATCGCCGCTACAACAGCCTTTATGGGATTGATGGGCTCGGCAGCATACGCTGCTGGCTGTGGCCCCGAAGGGCAATCCATCCGCATCCTCGCCAGTGATTTTCCGGCAATTCATGCGGTTGTTGGCACGGCTCAGGCCAACTGCGGCACAGCTGCGGCCGAATTCAAGCCAAACCACACCACCGAAGCGCGTCAGATCATGAACGCGGCACTCACACCGAACCCAGCGGAATACACCTCTGTAATTGTCGCCAACTCGACACTGACCCAGCTGATGAACGATGGCCTTGTCCGCCCGCTGAACGATCTGGTTGAAAAATACGGCGATCACATCAAACCCAGCCAGCTGATCACCATCGATGGCCAGGTGATGGCCATTGCCTTCATGGCAAACTCGCAGCACCTCTTTGCCCGTAAGGACGTTCTTGAAAAGGCTGGTGTCAGCGCTGTCCCCGCCACTTACGAAGAAGTCCTGACAGCAGCCGAAAAAATCCGTGCTGCTGGTATCATGGACTATCCCGTAACCATGAATATGAAGATGGGTTGGAACATCGGTGAGATGTTCAACATGGTCTATCTCGGCCATGGTGGTGACCTGTTCAAGCCGGGTTCAGCCGAGCCCAACGTGAACAACGAACAAGGCATTGCAACACTGAATATGCTGAAGTCGCTGATGGAATATGCCAACCCAGATATTCTGACCTATGCCTCAAACGAGACACAGGGCGCCTGGGAAGCTGGCGAGGCCTCGCTGGGTATCATGTGGGGATCACGCGGCAATCCAATCCTGGACGATGAAGGCTCTACCAAAGAGATCACCTCTAACACCGTATTGGCTGCTGCGCCGACCGTTGCAGGCGGCTCGATTCCTTCAGCAACCCTGTGGTGGGATGGCATCACCATCGCGGCAAACGTCTCGGATGAAGAAGCCGAAGCTACTTTTGCAGCCCTTGTCAGTGCGTTGAACCCGGAAATGGTCGCCGCGCACAACGACGACGCAGTTTGGCTGCTCGACGGCTTCAAGCCGGGTCCGGCTGCGGCGGGCGTAGCCGCTACCGCACAGGGGGGTGCCAAACCTTACCCAATGATCCCCTATATCGGCATCATGCATGGCGCACTGGGCGCTGAACTGTCTGATTTCCTCAAAGGATCCGAAAGCGCTGAACAGGCCTTGGCAGATGTCGAAGCGGCCTATGTCACAGCTGCCAAAGAAGCTGGATTCCTCCAGTAATCCATCAAAAAAAGAGAGGGCTCTCATGGCCCTCTCCCTTCCTCACCTTTTGTTTTTTGACCGGGACGACTGCAATGAAGCATCGCACATTTCTCTGGTTTATCCTGCCGACGCTCTCCGCGATGATCTTGTTCATTGCGTTGCCAATTGTTTCGGTCTTTATCCAGTCGCTCCATGTTGGGCATGAACAAGTCATTGTTGTCTCGGAAAGCTGCGGACCATTTGGATGCACGCCAACAACATCGATTGACCTCGAAGCCACAGCCAAGCTTCAGCAAGAGCAACCGCTCGGCAAGTTTAATGGGCTGTCGACATATACAAACCGCTCACACCTTGCCTTTCAGGAACTGGCTGAGGCCTGGCGGATAACACAAACTTTTGGTGAGTTCTGGGATCAGGTTTTTAACCTGCCCTTCTACCGCGCCCTGATCTTTACTTTGACCTATACGGCTGTGGTAACACCCATGGTTATTGCGCTCGGTCTGGCAATTGCAGTCGGCGTCAATAACCTGCCAAAATTTCTCAAGGGACCGTCGATTTTCATATCACTCCTGCCGTTCCTGGTGACTCCTTTGGTTGGCTCGCTGATCCTGTACTGGATGGTCGATGCAGATGGCGTCATCGGTGCAACATTGCAGCGTATCTTTGACGACCCCTCACTCAGCCTAAAGGCATCAACTGCACTCACCTGGGTCATGCTGATTGTTTATGGCGTCTGGCACATGCTGCCGTTCAGCTTCATCACCTTTTACGCCGGGCTTCAGACCGTCCCCGAGGATACAATGGAAGCGGCCCAGATAGATGGTGCAAGCAAGTGGCAGAGTTTGATCCATGTGATCGTGCCGCATCTGGCGCCGCTCATGTCTTTTGTGACGCTAATGATGCTGATGGACAATTTCCGCGTCTTCGAACCGATCGTAAGTTTCTCAGCCGAGGCCCATGCAACGTCGCTCAGCTGGATCATTTTCAACGACCTGCGCGAAAGTGGTAATCCGCTCTACGGATCTGCCGGTGCAACCTCGATACTGACTGTTATCGGCGTTGTCATCCTGCTGACCCCTGTGCTGATCCGCACCTGGCGCGACTTCAACCGTAAATCTCACTAAGGAGGCGATCATGGCGATCAAAGCACAAAACCGCATTACACCGCTCACCATAATCTCCTTTGCACTGGTGGCGATCTGGCTGATCATTGCAGCCTTCCCCTTCCTCTGGACACTCTGGGGATCGTTCAAGGTCCAATCCGACTTCTTCTCCAAGGCAGATTGGCGCAACGCCTTCTATGGCATCAATACAATCAAAGAAACCGGCAGCGCCTTCACAGGTGCAGGGTACCACGGAGCTTGGGTTCAAGAGGAATTCTGGCGCAACGTGCTCAACACTGGCATCGTGGTTTTCTTCACCGTGGTGATCTCGCTCACCTTCGGCACGCTGGGTGGCTACGCATTGGCCCGCTCGGGTTTCCGCTATGCTTTCTGGATCCTGATGGCCGCTCTGGTGTTTCGCGCCATGCCGCATATCACACTGGTTTCAGGCTATATGCTGCCGTTTTTTGAATGGAACATCTGGGGCCTTTTGCCCACCACCATTATCGTTCTGGTGGCGATCAACCAGCCTTTCACCCTGTGGATGCTGCACTCGTTCTTCCTCAACATTCCCAAAGACATGGACGAAAGCGCCATGGTCGACGGCTGCACCCGTTTCCAAGCTTTCCGCCACGTGATCATCCCCGTGATGTGGCCCGGCGTTGTCACCACGGGCCTGTTCTCCTTCTTGCTGGCCTATAACGACTTTGCCGTAACCTCGATGCTCCTTAGTGCCGAGAACGAAACCATGGTACCGGCCATCGCCAGCTTCCTGGGCACTACACAGGTCCAGGGCAATGTAATGTTTGCTGTGGCCTCTGTTGTCTCTGCAACGGCTCCTCTTTTCATTCTGATCCTGTTCTTCCAGCGCCAAATCGTCAGCGGCCTGACAGCCGGAGCGGTGAAGGGATGACTTCTGTCCACGATCATAACAAAGCGCTGGTTGCCCCCTTACGGGATGCATTGCAAAGCTGCGACGCGGCCCGTGTCAAAAAGGCGATCCTGGAGCTGTTTGCCCCAGATGCAAAGATCCGCCTTTGCTTTCCTTACCAGGATGTGACCGGGCCAAATGACCTGTGGGATCGTGTTTATGCGCCTCTTTTTACCGCCCTGCTCGATCTCGAGCGACGTGACTTCATCGTCATTGCAGGTCCACGCTGGGGCGACGGTGAAAGTGGGAACTGGGTTGGGCTTGGCGGCAATTTCATTGGCACTATGTCCATGCCATGGTTGGATATTCCCGCCACCGAAAAACCTGTATTCATGCGCTATCATGAGTACCTGCGCATCGAAGACAATCAAGTTGTTGAGATGGAGGGCCTCTGGGACATCGCTCAGGTCATGCTTCAAGCAGGTGTTTGGCCAGTGGCACCACAGCTGGGCGTAGAATGGATGTGCCCCGGACCCGCTGATGGTCAGGGCGTCAGCTCCCTACCCTTCGATGCAGACAAGTCAGATACCTCTGTTCAGTTGGTCTGGGACATGTTGAACGACCTGAAACAAGGTGATGCGGATAACCCAGGTCGTGGGCTTGGTGGCTACTGGCATGACCAAGCGTTTTGGTACGGATCCACCGGACTTGGCACCGCCCGCGGACATACCGGCATCCGCGACAACATTTTCAAAGGCTTCCGCGAAGGTCTTTCGGACAATACCCGCCATCTCGAAGATGGAGTGTTTTTCGGAGATCAAAACCTTGTCGCCTTTACGGGTTGGCCATCTGGAACAGCAGTTCATTCCGGTGATGGATTTCTGGGCCTCGCCCCGACCGGCCGCACCATAACCCGGTGCAGCCTAGATTTTTGGCGGGTTGAAAATGGTCTGGTCCGCGAATGCTGGGTCATGGTCGATGTCATCGACCTTTATCGTCAACTGGGTGTCGATGTTTTCGCCCGCATGGCCGCGCTAGGCGGCAGTAGAAAGGCGGCGTGATGAGCAACTCTGCCCGCCACAACGCTGTTGGGCGCCACCCGGCGCTGAACAGGATGCCAAGGGATTTTCTGAGTGTGGGATGCTCCCTCCCCCTCAATCAAATCTCTTGGCATCATAAAAGGATAACCTCATGAAAGGTTCTCGCCCCGAACAAGCGGTCCTGACCCGCGACACCGACCTCAGCAAGACCGAAGAAACCCGTGCCGTCATCGAAAACATGGTGGACGGGCTGAATGATCACCGCATCAACGACATCGGCGAATTCTTCTCGGATGGGTTTCGCTGGATGGGCAACCAAGGTTGCGGCACCAAAACTGGCCTGCAGGAGTTCCAGGACAACTGGCAGCGCCCGTTCCAAGCCGCGTTCTCCGACAAAACCTGCATCGACGAAGCCCGCATGTACATGGGTGAATGGGCCGCCGCCTTTGGCCGTCAGGAAGCAACCCACACAGGCGAATTCCTCGGCATCGCCCCCACCGGAAAACGGGTTGAAATCCGCTATATGGATTTCTGGAAAGTCGTCGATGGCAAGATTGTCGACAACTGGGTGAACGTGGATTTCGCCCATGTCGCCGCGCAGCTGGGTGTTGATCTGTTCAACGGCCAGGGCTGGGAAGCATTTGATCGTGGAGAGAAAACCGCTCCACGTCCGACCAACCAAGGACAAGACACATGACCATCGAATACCTAAAACGCGGCAAACCCGAAGCAGACCGGGCCGAAGATGACGCCAAAACCCGCGCGGTGGTCGAAGCAACTTTGAAAGACATCGAAACCCGTGGTGACGCAGCCGTTCGCGAGCTGTCCGAGAAGTTTGACAATTATTCACCAGCCTCGTTCCGGCTGAGCCAGGCCGAGATTGACGAGCTGATCGCCTCGCTCACAGATCGCGAACTGGCCGACATCAAGTTTGCCCAACAGCAGGTCCGTAATTTTGCCCAGGCGCAGCGGGACTCGATGCTGGATATCGAAGTGGAAACCATGCCGGGTGTGATCCTGGGCCATAAGAATATCCCGGTGCAATCGGTTGGTTGTTACATCCCGGGCGGTAAGTTCCCCATGGTCGCCTCGGCGCATATGTCGGTGGCCACGGCCACGGTTGCAGGCGTTCCACGCATCATCGCCTGTACCCCACCGTTCAACGGCAAACCCAATGCTGCTGTCATTGCCGCTATGCATCTGGGCGGCGCGCATGAGATCTATGTGATGGGTGGCATTCAGGCCATCGGCGCCATGGCGCTGGGAACTGAAACCATCGATCCGGTGCACATGCTGGTCGGCCCCGGCAACGCCTATGTTGCCGAAGCCAAACGCCAGCTGTTTGGCCGCGTCGGCATCGACCTGTTTGCAGGCCCGACTGAGACCATGGTGATTGCCGATGAAACGGCTGCAGATGCTGAGCTTTGTGCAACCGACCTGCTGGGTCAGGCTGAACACGGCTACAACAGCCCCTGTGTTCTGCTGACCAACAGTCGCAAGCTAGCCGAAGACACACTTGCCGAAGTTGACCGCATTCTTGGCATTCTGCCCACTGCTGGCACCGCCAAAGTCAGTTGGGAAGACTACGGCGAGGTCATCGTCTGCGACACTTATGACGAGATGCTGCAGGTTGCCGATAATATCGCCTCCGAGCACGTTCAAGTCATGACGGATCGAGATGATTGGTTCCTGGAGAACATGACGTGCTATGGCGCGCTGTTCCTTGGTCCTCGTACAAATGTGTCCAACGGTGACAAAGTGATCGGCACCAACCACACCCTGCCGACCAAAAAGGCCGGCCGCTACACTGGTGGTCTCTGGGTTGGCAAGTACCTGAAAACACACAGCTATCAAAAGGTAACAACCGACGAAGCCGCAACACTGATCGGCGAATATGGCTCGCGTCTGTGCATGCTCGAAGGTTTTATCGGGCACGCCGAGCAGTGCAACGTTCGGGTCCGTCGTTACGGTGGCGTCAATGTTCCCTACGGCGAAGCCGCCGCTTATCGGGAACCAGCAGAATGAGTGACGTCCACACAGAAAACAAAGCCCTGATCGCACCTCTTCGCGCGGCGATGTACGATTTTGACGAAACAGCCGTGCGCGCTGCTCTAAACGAAATCAGCGCCCCGGATGCCATTTTCCACCACTGTCATCCCTTTGGCGACAGCACTGGTGGAGATGCCTTTTACGACACCGCCTATGCCGACCTGAAAAACGCCTGGCCCGATCTGGAACGCCGCGATTATATCGTCATGGCTGGGCCGGATGAACACGGCAATGATTGGGTCGGCTGCGGTGGTTACTATACCGGTGTCTTTACCGGCCCATGGTTGGATATCCCGCCCACTGGGCACCAGGTGGTCATGCGGTTCCACGAGTTCTTTCGTGTAGTCGATGGTCAGGTTGTCGAGTTTCAGGCCCTTTGGGACATTCCAGAGGTGATGATGCAGGCCAATGCCTGGCCGATGTCACCCAGCTTGGGGCACGAATGGCATGTGCCCGGACCGGCAACACAGGACGGGTTTGTGCCCGGTCCTTATGACGTTGAGAAAGGCGCGGCCACCTGCCAGCACATCATCGACATGCTCGAGCACTTGAAGAAACACCCAACCCAGGGTGGCCCCGAAGTGATGGAGATGGATCGGTTCTGGCACCAGCGCATGAACTGGTATGGCCCTTCCGGCATTGGCACCGGTCGTGGGTTTGCAGGGTTCCGCAATTGGCACCAGATCCCGTTTCTGGGCGGCATGCCTGATCGCGGTCAGTATCTGGACGAGATCACTTATCACTTCTTTGGTGATGGTGAATATGCCGCCGTCACCGGTTGGCCAAACATGGTCCAGACCGTGACCCATGACGGCTGGTTGGGGATCGCACCTGCGGGCAAGAAGATCACCATGCGTTCGCTTGATTTCTGGCGGTTGGAAAACGGAAAAATCCGGGAAAACTGGGTACTTGTCGATATTCTGGATGCCTATCGCCAGCTGGGTGTTGATGTCTTTGCCCGCTTGCGGGAGTTCAACAAAGCCCGCAACATAGGGCGCATTGATATCCCTGATGGAATGAGCTGATGACTGACCTGCCCCGCCCCCCTTCACTGACCCTTAGTGGCAAGACAGCCCTTGTAACCGGAGCCTCCTCTGGCATCGGTCAGGGCTGTGCCGTAGCGCTGGCTGATGCCGGTGCCCATGTGGTCTGTGCAGCACGCGGGGCAGATCGCCTGGCTGATACAGTTGCAGCGATGCAGGCCAAAGGCTGGAGCGCTGAAGCCCAGCAGATGGATCAGAACGACCTACAAGCCCTGCAGGCCACCATCGAAACCGGGAATTATGACATCATCGTCAATTCCGCAGGTTTAGCCCGCCATGGTCCCGCAACCGAAACAACGCCCGAGGACTTTGACGCGGTTGTCAGTGTAAACCTGCGTTCGGCCTACTTCCTATCCGCCTATGCAGCCAAGGCTATGGTCAAGGCAGGCAAGCCGGGATCTATCATCCATATCTCCAGCCAGATGGGCCAAGTCGGCGGTGTTGATCGCGCGGTCTATTGCGCCACAAAACACGGGCTCGAGGGTATGGTGAAATCCATGGCTGTTGAGTGGGGCAAACAGAGCATCCGCATCAACACAATCTGCCCCACTTTCATCCGCACGCCCTTGACCCAATCCACGTTCGACAACCCCGAACGTGCCGCCTGGATCATGGACAAGATCAAACTCCCCCGCGTGGGCGAAGTCGAAGACATCATGGGCGCAGTACAATACCTCGCCTCTGACGCTTCGGCCATGGTGACAGGCACCGCCCTGATGATCGACGGAGGTTGGACAGCAGACTGATGGCTGAAAAAATCACCTCCCTCCAGGTTGCCGAAAAGGCCGGCGTCAGCCAGTCCGCCGTCAGCCGTGTCTTCACCCCCGGTGCCTCTGTGTCGAAAAAAACTGCCGACAAGGTGCGCAAGGCCGCCACCGAGTTGGGCTATCGCCCCAACATCCTGGCCCGCGCCATGGTATCCGGCAAAAGCCGTATCATCGGCCTGGTGGTTGCCTATTTGGAAAACCACTTCTACCCCGAAGCCTTGGAAATTCTGTCCAACACCCTGCAGGAACAAGGCTATCACGTCCTGGTTTTCATGGCCTCGCAGACCGCTGGCAATATTGACAACGTGATGGATGAAATCCTGGATTATCAGGTCGATGGCATCGTCATGGCCTCGGTTGCGATGTCATCGGATATCGCAACCCGCTGCCAGCAGGCCGGGGTTCCGATCGTACTGTTCAACCGGTCACAGGATATCGAAGGCATCTCGTCGGTCACATCCGACAACCACGCCGGTGGGCGTCAGGTGGCCGAGTTCCTGATCGCCGGAGACCACCAACGCATCGGCTACATCGCCGGGTGGGAGGGGGCCTCGACCCAGCGCGACCGCGAGGCTGGATTTCGCGAGTACTTGCAAGAAGCCGGTGTCGAACTCTTTGCCCGCGAAGTTGGTGATTTCCACACCGAACGCGCCCGTGATGCCGGGCGGAGAATGTTCGACGTGCCCGCAGACCAGCGACCAGATGCGGTCTTTGTCGCCAATGACCACATGGCGCTAACCGTAATGGATGTCATTCGCTTCGAACTTGGCTTGCGCATCCCTGAAGATGTCTCTGTTATCGGGTATGACGATGTCCCGCCCGCCAGCTGGCCCGCCTACAACCTGACCACCATGCGCCAACGCGCAAACCTGATGGTTGCCGAAACTGTCTCTGCTCTGATGGAGCACATCAATAACCCCAAGACCGCCAGCCCTAAACGCGTGGCCATAGACGGACCGTTCATCGTACGCGGTTCGGCACGGCTGCCCGAAGGCTGGACACCTAAAGGATAAGACCCATGCAAGGCTTCGATCCCAAATTCAAGGATTTCCCCGATTACATCATCGGCATCACCAAGGAAATCTGGGAAGACCGCGGCATCGCCACGCTACATCACTACTATGGCGAAGACATCGTTGTGCGTTCGCCTGCGTCGGTTGTCACCGGCAACCAGAATGTGATCGGCGCCACCATGGCCACCCTGGCCGAATTCCCCGACCGCACCCTGCTGGGTGAGGACGTGATTTGGTCGGGCACCCCCGAAGACGGCATGCTCAGCTCGCACCGTCTGCTGTCCACAGCAACGCACCTCGGCGATGGAGTCTATGGCAAGGCCACTGGCAAAAAGCTGGTCTACCGGATCATGGCCGACTGCCATGCGAAGAACAATGCGATTGATGACGAATGGCTGATCCGCGATCAGGGGGCTATTGTTCGACAGATGGGCTGGGATCCACAGGAATACGCCGCCAACCTGATAACCAGCGAAGGTGGTCCGGAAAACTGCGTGCAGCCCCTGACCCCTGCCAATGACATTGAAGGTCCCTACAAGGGCAACGGCAACGATAATGAATGGGGCCAGAAATACGCCGATATTCTAACCCGTATCATGAACGCCGATTTTGGCATAATTGAGCAGGAATACGACCGCGCCGTTCAAACCGAATACCCCGGCGGTGTCACTGGTCATTCCTTTGCCTCGGTTGATGGCTTCTGGATGGGCCTGCGCGCCTCTTTCCCAAATGCCAAGTTCAAGATCGAGCACCAGATCGGCCGTGACGATCCGATGATGCCACCACGCGCTGCGATCCGTTGGTCGCTGCATGGCAAACACGATGGCTGGGGCGTTTTTGGCACCCCAACCGGCGCTGACGTCTATGTGTTGGGCATCTCCCACGCCGAGTTCGGCCCATGGGGTCTGCGCCGTGAATTCACCATCTTCGATGAAACCTCGGTCTGGAAGCAACTGCTGCTGCAATCTGGAAATCTATAAGTGAACCCTGCCCGGTCATATCAGGTTTTGGCCACTGGCCTGCACCAAAGCACCGCTTTGCGGCGGTATCATGTGCACCGTCAAAGTCTGCGCGCGCAGCGACTGAACCTGCGACCGCCCGGGCAGGCGATCTGATCCAACCGGGCCAGGCTCTGGCCCACTCAGATTGCAACCCCATTTAGGACCACTGCTATGACAGCTTCATCCATCACCGACCGCATCGTTCGTTACGGCGACCTTAAGCCCTGCAAAACTGCCTTTATTGACGCCCACACACCGGGCAGCGACCAAAAGGAAAACTTCACCATCATTGGTGGCGGCGTTTCCGAAAGCCCGGACCAGCATGTTCACCTGTCCGACAAGATCGGGTTCAACATCGGCGCTGCTGGCCAGCCCCCCAAGTGCCGCAACAGCCTGCACACCCACACCACCGCCGAGGTGTTCTTTGTGCTCAAGGGCCGTTGGCGGTTTTTCTGGGGCCGCTATGGCACCGCGGGTGAGTTTGTTGCCGAAGAGGGTGATATCTTCAACATCCCAACCGGCATCTTCCGCGGGTTTGAAAATATCGGCACCGACTATGGTATGATCATGGCCATTCTGGGTGGCGATGATGCTGGCGGCGGCGTGACTTGGGCGCCTCAGGTCATCGAAGACGCGCAGGCACATGGGCTGATCCTTGGTGAAAACGGCGTGCTGTACGACAGCAAAAAGGGCGACGCCTTGCCCCATAACGTCAACCCGATGCCGCTGTTGACCGAAGACCAGTTGAAAGACATCCCCGAAGTCCCGGCTGAAGATGTCATTCCGGGTTATGTGGCCCGGTATTGGGATCTGATGGGGCTGGCAGGCAAGAAACCCGCCAAGGTGATTGGCCCCGATGCCCTGCTCAAAGACCGCCCCGGTTTCGAGATCGATTTCCTGACCCGTGGCTCCATCGACGATGAGATGATCACCTCGGATCAACACACAGTTCTGATGCCGATGCGCGGTCATTGGAAACTGCGTTGGGACGGTGGTGAAAGCGTCATCAACCCCGGCGACACCAGCCTGATCCTTCCCGGTGAATCCTATGCGCTAACACCGTCGATGACAGGGGAATCCAGCCTGTACCGGATCACCGCAACGGATGATCCTGCTGGCGCAACCTGGCTGGGTTAACGAACCAACCATTCCCCGTGCTGCGCTGCGGCGGTGCACGGGGGGTGTACATACTGTGCACGCATATCACCCCCTGATTACGAGGAGATCAAAATTGGTTAAAACAACCCACGTCGGTTCACTGCCCCGCACCCAAGACGTCGTCGACTTCATTTTTGCCCGCGAAAATGAAACGCAATTTGATCAAGCCAAATTTGATGCCTGCATGACTTCGGCCGTGTCTGAAACTGTGCGCAAACAGGTCGAGGCGGGCATTGATATCGTCAGCGATGGCGAAACTTCCAAGATCTCTTATGCGACATACGTCAAGGATCGCTACACCGGTTTTTCCGGCGACAGCCCGCGCAACGCCCCTGCTGATCTAAAGATGTTTCCCAGCTTTCTCAAACGGCTTGCCGACGGCGGCGGCACACCCCAGTATGCCCGCCCCATGTGCACCGGCGAGGTGCGATCCAAGGGGCAGGACGAGCTGCAAAAAGACATAAACAACCTGAAATCCGCAGTGGCCGAACATGGGGCCGAACGTGGTTTCATGAATGCCGCCTCTCCCGGTGTTATCTCGCTGTTTTTGCAAAATGATTTCTATCCAAACCGAGAGGCCTATCTGGCCGCTTTGGCCGACGCGATGAAGGAAGAGTATGAAACCATCGTCGGTGCTGGTCTGGATCTACAACTGGACTGCCCCGATCTGGCGCTGTCGCGTCACATGTTGTTTAACGACCTGTCCGACGACGAATTCCTGAACGTCGCCAACATGCATGTCGAGGCCCTGAACCACGCCTTGCAAAACGTGCCGCAAGACCGTGTTCGCATCCACATCTGCTGGGGCAACTACGAAGGCCCGCATTGCTGTGACATCCCGATGGACAAGGTATTCACAACCCTGATGTCCACCAAATCCCGCTATGTACTGTTTGAAACCTCGAACCCGCGCCACGCCCACGAATGGACCGTCTTTCGCGATCGCAAAGCAGAAATCCCCGACGACAAGATTTTGGTTCCCGGCGTTGTCGATACCACCACCAATTTTGTTGAGCACCCCGAATTGGTCGCGCAACGCATTGAACAGTTTACACAAATTGTCGGTTCCGACCGCGTGATCGCTGGCAGCGACTGTGGTTTTGGCACCTTTGCCGGGTTTGGCGCTATTGATCCCGCCATCGCCTTTGCCAAGCTGTCCGCCCTCTCCGAGGGAGCAGCGTTGGTCAAATGACTCCCTTGATTCTGCTCCCCGGAATGATGTGCGACGCACGACTATTTCAGCCGCAAATCAATGCCATGTCGGGGCATATCCCCTTGATCACAGCCCCAATTGGCAATCACAACACGATGCAGGCGTTGGCGGAAGAAATTTTGGAATATGCCCCGCCCCGCTTTGCCATGGCCGGTCTGTCCATGGGCGGTATCCTCGCTATGGAGGTGCTGCGACAAGCGCCCGATCGCGTCGACCGCATCGCCCTGCTAGACACCAACCCACGGGCCGAACTTCCCGAGGTGCAAGAACGCCGCGCGCCGCAGATCGCCGCCGCCAAACAGGGAGAGTTGCGCCGCATCATGCGCGACGAGATGAAGCCGAACTATCTCGCAGATGGCCCAAACATAGGCGCAATCCTGGACCTTTGCATGGCGATGGCCACGGACCAGGGTCCGGACATTTTTATAAATCAATCCATAGCCTTACGTGACCGTCCTGATCAATGCGACACCCTGCGGCAATTTGAAAGACCTGCATTGGTGCTTTGCGGACGTGAAGATAAGCTCTGCCCAGTTGAGCGTCATGAAATGATGCACGAACTGCTGCCCAACAGCCGCTTGCAGATCATTGACGGCGCGGGCCACCTGCCCACTCTTGAACAACCCGAAATCACAACGGCGGCCCTGCTCCGCTGGCTCGAGGACACATGACACCTTCTCTGCTTGAACTCCTGCGCAGCGTCGACACGCCGACTGTCTGCAACGCCATAGAAGTCGCTCAAGGTAAACGAGGATTTAATGCCTTTACCCGCGGCACCATGCTCTGCTCCGCCCCAGATGAACCCGCCATTGTCGGCTATGCACGCACTGCCAAAATCGCTGCTGTCGCCCCACCCACCGAGGCCCCAGATGTGATCCGTTCCCGACGAATGGCTTATTACCAGTACATGGCCGAATGCCCTGCTCCGTCGATCGCCGTTATTGAGGACACCGATTATCCCTACTGCATTGGCGCTTACTGGGGTGAAATCAACACCACTGTGCACAAAGGCTTTGGCATGTCTGGTGCACTGACAAACGGAGTCATGCGCGATCTGGGCGATCTGCCCGACGGGTTCCCGGTTGTTGCCGGATCCATTGGCCCCAGCCACGGCTTTGTCCACGTCAAAGAGATCGACACACCCGTGACCGTGTTCGATCTGACTGTAAATCCCGGCGATCTGGTCCATGCTGACCGACACGGCGCTTTGGTCATTCCAGTTGAAGTCTTAGGAGAACTGGAGGCCGCTATCACCAAGTTACTTAAGACCGAGCGCATTGTATTGGACGCTGCTGTGAAAAAAGGTTTCGATTTCCAATCCTTTCAAAGCGCTTGGACCGAGTTTGAAAAATCAAGGACCTGACATCTCCATAATCTGGCGCGCGCCCAGTTCTTTCTGGTAAGAACCCCAAAGTTCGCAAAATCCTTTGAGGATACGTGCATTGTCGAGGCTAGGAAAGCGCTTGAAAGCTGGGCTTGATGGCTTTCTAATAGTTTGAGGTAAGGCAGCGAAGGAAGACATCGCTCAATTATTTCGACAGTTTTACGACAAAATAATTTAGGAATCACATACTGACGACCCCCCACTGTTATTGGACACTTATTATTGCAGTAACCGGAAGATGGCGGAAGAAGCCGGATGGAACCCTATAAACAAGGGATTTAATGACAGTGGACCTTATCCTAGACAGGTTTGACGGGTGCCCTTCAAAACAGCATAAAACGGGCCGTTAACGTTGTTTGACCAATATCGGGACACCTATTTTTGCAAATTATTCAAACATACCTGAGAGCCCTATAAATATGGCTATCGCGCATCAGCAACGTCTCAGATATTCGAAATTCGTGTTGATTTGGGCGCCTGGAACTAGCAAGCGATTTTAGGAGAAACTATGATATCATGCGCTCGTCCATGACCGAATATGAAATCGCACTTTGAGCCCATATTCCCATTTGCTGCTCTGAAAATTTTTGCACTACTGGCGGGAATCTGTCATTCGCTGCAGGTGCGCGGCTGATGCAGTAAGCGGATCTTGAACAGGCGGTTAAGCCTCGTTTTCGCGCTGCACAGCAGGGGCTGGTCAGAGCGCAGGTCATGGGTTGGCTCAATGAGCCGGTTTAAGCGCAGGCACCAGAACATTGCCCTGTCGTGGCTTCTTATCTGGACGCTGGGGCGGCACTGGACGATCTTAGCTGGCAATTGGATGGGCTTGACGGGCCGATTGCCGAAAATGCATTGAGATGGTCGTTATGGACCGCCGGATCGCGCCCATCCAAATGCGACCACGTCAATGCAACGACCCGCACTGTTCAAAAGCCAGTGCAGGTCGCCATCAACACCTCTTACGCGAGGATCAAATCGTTTTCGTAGAATACGAACAGGTCATCACTGGCAAGATCGTCAAGCGCCACCGTTTCAAACGGCACAACACCGTTGACAGTAGCATCGAAGTCGCCTGAATTTATCAGGCTGTCTAAGAAAGCGCCGTCTTCTTGCCCGCCACTGGCATCAGAAAAATAAATTTCAGAATATTCAAGGGAAAGCCAGCTAACGAAAGAAAGCGCCCCAGCAGAATCATATGCATCGAGAGCTCCATGGTTACTCTGAAATGATTGCTGGTAAGCTGACAGACCGGGCCCAAAGTTGGTGAACACCATGCGATCTTCGCCAATCGTGAAATTTGAGATGTCGACGGATGAAGCTGTGAATAGAACGGCCCCGATGTCGAAGACAAAGTTTTCCGCAACGCCTGTAACACCGGTAAATGATGTTCCACTGTTCAAATCGATGTGCGCGGGTGCCGCAGGCCCATCATCGGCCCCAGTGATGGCGATATCGACGGTTTGTTCGGTGCCATCATCGCTGGTGAAGATAAAGCTGTCGGTCAGCGGTTCACCGGCCCCCAGCACATCCACCGTAGGATTGGTATCATCCAGCGCATAGGTCCAGACACCATCCGTACCGATGGAATAGCTGCCATAGGTCGAGTTGCCACTGGACGCGACAATGCTGCCTTGTCCTTGATCCACATCTGCAACGGTGGCTGTACCGGTGACGACGGTGCCGCTGTCCTCGGTCGCCGCACCAGACAGGTCTCCGCCAAATGTCGCTGCATCGTTCACGCCGGTCACGGTCACAGTCACCGTCGCCGCTGTGTCGCCGCCATTTCCGTCACTGGCCGTGTAGGCAAAGCTGTCGGTGGCTGTTTCACCAGCGCCCAGAAAATCGAACGCATCACCAGTCGCGTAGTCGATATCGCCACCAAATGTCTGGGTTACGGTGCCTGATGTTGCACTGTCATCTACGGCAACAATCGACAGCGCGTCGCCGTCAAAATCAGTGTCGTTGGCCAACAGGGTCGCCGCTGTGATGGAGACTGTGCCGTCTTGCACAGTTGCGGCGGTATCGTCGCCCGCCAATACCGCATTGTTGCGACCATCCAGATAGAGCGTATAGTCATCCCCGGCGAAATAGAGCGCCTCGACACCAACGGCCAAATCTCTGTCACCAGAGCCGTCTTGGGATTCGACCCAAGTGTACTTGCGATGGCTGCTGATGTTATAATCAAGAATTGAACCTTGGTATGCGGCGGTGTCAAAACCCCGTCCGCCAACCAAAAGGTCACTGCCGCTACCGCCGTCCAACCAGTCGTTGCCGGAATTGCCAAACAGCTTGTCATTGCCTTCTTCGCCGTAAACCAGATCGTCACCTGATCCTGCAAAGACCTTGTCATTGCCTTCACCGGCAAAAACCGTGTCTTCACCTGATCCGGCAAAAACCCTGTCATTGCCGTCCCCGGCATGGATTTCGTCGTCGCCTCGACCGGAGATGATAAGATCATTCCCACCCCCGGCAAAAATCAGATCTTCACCTCTGAATGTTATAATCAGATCGTTACTGTCTGTACCCGTGACTGTATCGTCAGAGAAGCTTCCAAATTGGACTGACATAAATATTCCTACTATTTATCGAGACCAGTCCACTACAAAGGCCGCCGTCAAAAGTTGGCGTCATTTACCGATGCAGAAAGTGAAGTAGCCCCCCCAGGTTACCACAAAAGCAGCACCGGGGATGGTATCTCCAGTACTCAGTTGTGCAGCACAAAAATGTTTCATCAAACAAACTATGAAATAGTTTACAGAGTTAAAAAAGTTGATTCAAAAATGCTTAAATTGGAAACAAAACCGATTTTTAAAGCGCATTTAGGTTGTTTGGAGTTGGAATAGAAGTATTTACAGCGGCTTGAGTTTTCAGCCGAAGGATGTGGGGCGCGGTTCTTCGGAATGGCAGTTGTACCCCTTTGCTTCAGTGGCTCGGTCAAAATGCTGCGGTTTTCGCGGATGTCAGCAATACGCAAACTGCGCCGCAGCGCTGCAACATCGGATGAACGGCAGGTGTGGGCCGTTCGCGACATGTCGGCGCGTCCTGGGGGCCAATTTTGCAAAGGTCAATTACTACACAATACTGCCCTTGGACCGCACCGCAACGCAGGTCCTTTCTCCTCCAGATTGCCGAGCGGCCAAGATCGCACCGTGTTGTGAGTTGCCGTTGGGTGAAAACGGAACGCCAACGTGCCTATTTCTCACAACTGTATAGTGATGCCTACTTTTCAAGAAAAATAGGCACACAATTATGAATGAAAGAAAATTTATTGACCTGGTTGCTTTGGTCTTCAAACTCAACCCAGAACAACTTAGAGAAACAATTACTTTTTGTCGGTATCTGAGATCAGTTCGGGAACCAAAGGACCCGCCTGTAAGTGATTTTTCAGTGCGGTGAGTTCGGCAGGTGCCAACTTTGACATCTCATTGAAAATCCCCTCAAAAGTGGGATCTTCTCTCTTTCCAGTAAAAACATAAACAAACGAAATTTCCGCAGATTCGCAGACCTTCATCACATCAGTGATACCAGGATTACTGCCCTTTTTCGTCATTCGGCCAATGTAGTCGCGACTGTATCCCAGCTGTTCGGAAAGGTGAGTGATCTTCACTCCTCTTGCCGCCAACTCAGCACGCATTCTGATCCGCCAGTCGTCCATCAAATCTATCAAACTTGTTATCTCTGCAGCCTATCAATACGACAGGTGGAAAACTCTAACGGAGCAGTACGAAACTCGACGTCGAGCTGTTGGTGTTTCTAAACGAAAGCTCTCAAAGACAGCGGGTTTGGAGCCGTCTTATTACCAACATTGCACGGCCGGTGACTTTCTCTTCCCGACGGAGCCCAAGCTTGCTGCTCTAGATGATGCACTAACGCACTCAGAAGAGGTTCGCCGCCTCGAAATTCGTCGGCAAGAGAAGCGATTGGAAACACGGTCCGAATGGGTCGTACCATGAACTCGTGCCCAACTCACTCCCAATCCAACCACGCTCCTGCTCGGGCCCGGTTGGACAACTCTCCCGGTGGCCATGGGGATGCGCCAACGGGTATGAAGAACTTCCTCGGCGCCCTGGGCAAAGGCGAGGCCACCACCAAACGGCAGGATGCGGTTCTCTATTCCCTGGGCTTTGATCCGGTTGAACTGTCCAAACGGATGCACGAAGACGCTCAAGGCGCAATCATGGACGTGGTACATGCCCTGGCTGACCTGCCCGAGTACAAACAGAGCGGCGTTATCAGCCAGTTATTTGGCGAGGAAAGCAAGAGGGCAATTGCACCGCTTCTGATCAATGTCGATCTGTTGCGCGACGCCTTTGGCCTGATTGAAGATCCTGCCGACTACGCCGGTTCCATGCTGGAGCAATATCAAAAGCAAGCCGCCACCACGGCCAATGCCATGAAGATCACCAGCAACTATGTAAAGGGCCTGGCCATTGCCGCCGGGTCTATCCTTTTGCCTGAGTAGAACGAACTGCTGGCGACGCTTCAGCCAATGATTGGAACAGCCAATGAATGGGCCGAATCCCACCCGAAACTGATCACGATGTTGTTCCGCCTTACCGCCGGATTGCTGGCGGTCAAGGTCGCCTCTATTGCGCTGCGCTGGGGGCTGTTTTCCACACTTTTGCCCATGCTGCATGTGTTCCGGGCCGGGTCCTGGATGCTGATGATGTTGCCGCGCTTGGCAGCCGGTTTGTTGGCGCTGCTCAACCCTATGAAATTGATCCGCGGGGCGATGATCGCCTTGCGCCTTGCCTGCATTGCCACTGGCATCGGTGCGCTGTTGGTTGGGATCGCGATGGCCCGTGTTTGGATCTACAACAACTGGGCGGGCCTGCAGGCATTCTTTGTTGGCTTTTGGCAGTCGTTTCGCGATGCATTGGGCCCGGCCGGGCCGATGCTGGACGGTATTATAGGCTACGCCAAGGAGATCTGGCAGTGGTTCGCCAATCTGCTGGGGCCAATGGACGCGACCGAGGGACAATGGCTGAGCTGGGGCACCAGCTGTTGTTGGACACTTATTGTTGCGGTAACCGGAAGATGGCGGAAGAAGCCGGATAGAACCCTATTAACATGGGGTTAGAGACGCTGGACCGCGTCGTGGATGGGTTTGACGGTTGTCTTTCAATACAGCTGAAAACGGGCTTTTAACGCCATATGGCCAAAATCGAGACACCCATTCTTGCAAACTAACCTGTCGACTTAAGAGCCATATAAATAGGGCTGGTCAACCATATCGCATATTTTGAAGCCATGCCAATTGTGCAATTCCGGATGTCCGAACTAGGAAATCCTGCGCCCAGTTTGTTTACGGCTTCCCAGAAAGGAATTAGTTCAAAAAAATCAAAGCCATAAAAGCGTAGGCCTACTCATTTCTACGGGCAGGAACTGGGAAGCAGTTTTGGGTGAACCTGGAAAAGGATACACCCATCTGCGATCCAAGATGGGGACTACTTTCGGAACAGTTCCAATCCAAAACGACCATTCGAACGACGCACAGAAAGCTCCAATCTAGCGTTTTCAGAGAACAATGCTGTTGGAACGAAGATTCGATAAAACGAAGGCTTCAGCTGAACCAAGCGCGTCTCGAACAAGAGCGACAAAACTAGAGCCAAATTGCATTGTACCCGAAATTGAGAAATCAGACCACCAAGCCCACGACAGCCGCCTAGTAAACATTATACCGTGCACCCATGATCACATCTGGGAAAAGGCCCTTGCCAACTCAGATCGCTTTGTAATTTCGGCGCTTCTTTGTTGGACAAAGCTGACTGGAAGGGTCAAGTCGAAGATCCCCACAGCTCGATCAATGGTGCCTCCCATTCCTAGGCCAAAAGGTCGAAGATCTCGCTGGAACCGCCAATCTTCAGATTGATCTCATCCTGGCCTGCGCCATCGACCAGCGCCCACATAATCTGACCCGTGGGTTTGTAGATGACAAAAGCCTCTGACACAGCATCATCGCCCGAGCGTTCGCCTTCGTCATTGGCGGTGTGGGCAAGATTGATCTGGAAATCATCCGCAGTCGCACTGGCGTTGCCAAACAACAGCACATCGCCTTCGGCGGCGTTATAGTCCTGGATCCAGTCTGACCCGTGACCTTCGACACCAATATGGAAGAACTTATCCGCGCCGCTACCGCCATTGATCCGGTCATGACCAAAGCCGCCGTTGACAAAGTCATTGCCATCACCGCCAAACACCAAATCCGAGAAGGCCGAGCCGGTGATCACGTCATCGCCACCTTGGCCCTGCAGCTCGTCGACGCCGTAGCCGCCGGCAATGCTGTCGTTGCCGTCTTGACCGTAGATCAGATCATTGCCGTAGCCAGCATCGATACTATCATTCCCGGCACCGCCATAGACCACGTCGCGCAGGTCCGCATCGGTTTCGCCGCCGACTATGAGGTCATCGCCATCACCACCGTTCAGAGTGTCGTTGCCGTCACCGCCTAGCAGAGTGTCATTGCCGCTATCGCCGCGCAATTTATCACTGCCATCTCCCCCACTCAATGTGTCGTCGCCACCCATGCCATTCAAAGTGTTTGCCCCGGAAGTGCCAGTTAGCAAATTGTTCAAATCGTTGCCGGTCCCGCTTAGATCCCCAGCGCTGGTTAGTTCCAGGTTTTCGACGTGGTCGCTTAACACGTGCGACACACTCGCCTGAACAAAGTCGTTCCCTTCACCTTCGTTTTCAGTTGCGGTGTCACCCGCGTTGTCGACGAAGAAGTAGTCGTCCCCGGCACCACCCAACATCTGGTCTGCACCGGTGCCTCCATTCAGGGTGTCACTGCCAGCGCCGCCTTCAAGGCTGTCAGAACCGGCACCACCGTCCAGAACATTATCACCTGAATTCCCCAAGATCCGATCGGCAAAGTTAGAGCCAGTGATATTCTCGACATTGAGGACGACGATGTTTTCGGACCCATCGTGATTGGTGGCCGTGCTTGCTTCCATATCGATGTCCAGACGATACTGCGTACCTGTGCGGCCCGGGGTGTCCGCAACACCTGCAAAAGTCAGCAAGTCGATACCATCACCGCCATCTATGGTGTCCTCACCTCCGCCCGAAGTAATCGTATCATCGCCACCAAGCGCATTGACCATCTCGGCTTCATCCGTACCATCTATGGCCTCGGGATCCTCTGTACCGTTGATTTCCAAAAAGACGTCCACCTCAGTGGTCGAGGACGGCGACGCAGGTTCTGGGTCGGTTACAACGACCGGAGCGGGTACGACCAGCGCTTCTGTCGCAGGTGCGTCGTCTCCATTAAAGCTAACAACCACGTCTGGCCTATCTTCTATGCGCACCACTCTGATATCGATCTGGGCCGTGTCCGACAGACCATCCCCATCCGAAACTTCGTAGGTGAAACGGTCGTTTTCGAAGTAGTCGATAGCAATTGTGTCTGGGTCGCTCATGTCCAGACTGTAGGTATAGCTGCCATCAGCGTTGATCAGCAACGACCCGTAGGTGCCTGTAAGGATAAGTGACGTCGTCAGGGCGGTGAACGCCCCTCCTGTTATGTCTTCGCCTAAGCGGGCACCCGTGACTGTCAGTTCGTCGCCGGGTGCTGCATAGGGATCAGTATCGTTGGACAAGACATTCCCCACCGAGGTGAGATCGGTACCAACTATTACTTCATCCCCCAAATAATTGCTGTCACGAACAGCAATTGGGAAATCCCCCTCGGGATCCGTGTCGCCGACTTCAAGAATTTTTTCGATGTTCTCGAACGTCTGAGTAATGGCGGGTCGATCTGCCGTGGCCGCAAATGTGATGCTGCCAGATTGGCTGCCGCCACCCTCTATGAATGCCGGACTGATGGTATAGGCAAGCTCTACCTCTCTTAGATCAATGGAATCTATGCCATCACCGCCGTCCATGTGATCTGCAAACAGAACTGTACCGCTGGCAACAACGAAACGGTCGTTACCTGTGCCACCTTCCAGAAGGTCTTCGCCATACCCACCATGCAGAGTATCGTTGTCCGCGCCGCCTTTGAGTGTGTCATCGCCGAAATCGCCATAGAGGACGTCGTTGCCGGCCCCGCCTTCGATCACATCATCGCCACCTTCGGTATCCGAGGGACTGCTGCCATCGCCTTTCAACTCGTCATCACCATTGCCACCAACAATCGAGTCCGATCCCTGCCCGCCTCGCATGGAATCTGCGCCATCACCGCCGATCAGCGTGTCGTTGTCTTCGAAGCCAAGAATAAGGTCAGAGCCTTCACCGCCCTCAAGGGAATCCGCGCCACCCCAGCCGAGCAGGGTGTCGTGACCCTCGCCGCCAATCAGCGTATCCCCCCCCAAGCCGCCGTCCAGGTAGTCTTCACCGGCACCGCCGTCCAGCAGGTCACCGGCGCCTGCGGTAGGATCGTCTTCGATCAGTTCAAAATCACCAAAGAGGAAGTCATTCCCATCACCGCCAAGGATGGTATCTGTGCCTATGCCACCAATAGCGTGGTCTGCACCTTCCATACCCTCCACAACATCGTCGCCATCGCCACCATCCAGATAGTCGGCTTCCAGCCCACCATTCAGGGTGTCATTGCCGCCCTCACCATACAGCGTGTCTTCACCGGCGCTACCGGACAACAGGTCGGCACCGTTGCCGCCATAAACCTCATCGTTTCCGTCTTCACCGTACAAAGAGTCGTTGTCGTCCCACCCTTTGAGGAGGTCATTCGCTGCACCACCAAGCAGAGTATCAGCCCCCGCTTCGCCATGAAGACTATCTTCGCCATCGCCCCCTTCCATCGAGTCAGCCCCATTGCCGCCCAGGAGCAAGTCGTTTGCTAGCCCACCCAACAGGGTATCGTTGCCATCCTGGCCATAGAGCGTGTCATTGCCGCTCCCGCCGTCCAACAGGTCGCCCTCTTGATCGCCATAAAGAGTGTCCTCACCAGAGTCGCCGCGCAGCGTGTCGCTGCCCTCGTTGCCAATCAGAAGGTCGTTGTTGGAGCCGCCCTCCAAAGAGTCATCACCGGTGCCGCCATACAGACTATCCTCGCCCAAGCCGCCTTCGAGCAGGTCGTTACCGTCCTCGGCTGACAAAAGGTCGTTACCTTCGCCACCTTTCAGAGTGTCGGATCCACTCTGACCGTAGATTGAGTCGTTGCCGTCCTCGCCCTCAAGAAGGTCATCGTTGCCGGCGGCGGCAGCATCGTAACCAAAAAAGGAACCGTCTTCGTAATGGACACCAAAGTCACCATACAGCGTGTCATTGCCGTCGCCGCCTTTAACGGTGTCGTTCCCCTCGCCGGCCAGAAGCATATCGTTGCCGTCATCGCCATCAAGACTGTCGTTGCCCCGCTCTCCGTTCAACCAGTCATCGTCAATTCCGCCGATCAGCGTGTCATCGGTAATTCCGCCGATAATCGTGTCGTTACCAGCCCCGCCTTCACCTCTGTCGCCTTGCTCGGGATTGCCAAAAGTGCTGCTGGTAAAGGGATCGTCCAAATAGATGCGATCATTGCCATCACCGCCATAAATCGTGTCTTGGCCAACGTTTTCATAGGTAGGGTTGCCGCTTTCGTCGGTGGCGCTTCCATAACCTGACCCCCCATATATAGTGTCGTCGCCGCCATCGCCGTAGATCGTATCGTTGCGCTGGCCCCCAACCAAATGATCGTCATCCGCCTCGCCTCTTAGTACATCGTCCGAGGCGCCGCCGTACAGTTTGTCCTCGCCATCCCCACCGTAGAGAACATCAGCCTGACCAAATCCATAAAGAGTGTCATCGCCGCTCAGGCCACTTATAAAATCCTGTGAGTTTGAGCCGGACAAAGTATTGTCATCGCCATCACCAATAAGTTGAATTCCCGAGGAAATAACATCACTCCACTGACGAGATGTGCCTTCAAGCCTATTGGCGAGGTCGAGAGTAGAAGTAAAACTACCATCTTCGTTGGTAATGCCAGACCGACGCATCAATTGTTCTTGCACAACAACGTTGAGATATTCAGCAAGCCAGTTCCGATATTCAGTGCTATCAGGGTCGCTAGGCTCTGACGCCTTTAGCCTATCAATCCATTCGCTATAAATGCTGTCCTGGGGAAATAAGGCGTCGATAGAGCTCAGCTCGTATTCTACTTTTTCCCTGCGAAGGGTGTTTGTTCCCGTATAGACTAGGTTCCGCGTAGCAAAATAAACAGCCGCATCAACCTCTGCCTGGGTGGATCCGCCAAACCGCGATGAAGCGTTGACGTTATAGCCGCGAAGACTACTGCTTCCGTTCCAATCAATGAGAGCAAACTCGACCTCTATATTCACACTGTATGAGTAACGCAGATACGACTCGGCAGCCAGGATAGCATTCGCCGCGTCGTTCAGTTTTTGGGAATAAATGTCCTTCCCGACGGCGCCATCGTCAAAGGCAGCCGCCACCTGTAACTGAACCATCGTGGTATAAGTTACGGCATTCATCAGATCCATGATCAACGCAGGGCTCAGTCCGTCTACCGCCGTCCCAGAGCCATCCGTTTGGTAAAACAAATTATTGGAAACAACAAAATTCGGGGACAGCAATTCACCGACAACCGAGTAAACAGAGTTGGTCGCCAGGTCTGCATTGACCTTCAAATCGCCAATTTCGACGTCGGTATCACCTGCCTGCAGCCGCAACAACCCATCCATGACCGTTTGGGCCAATTCTATTCCATCATTCAAATTGCCGCGCTGCACCACTTCCGTAATGTCGTCGAAGCCTTCCTTGATATCAGCGGCAAGGCCCGCGATGGCGCCTAGGATATCCCCATTGGTGGCATCCATGAAGCTCACGTTGCCAGTTGTCACCAGCGAGTTCACCTCGCCGGCCAATCCGATTGCAGTACTTAGATTCCCTGCGGCACCTGCAAAGCTCATTTGTCGTCTCCCCCATCGCCCCAAAACCCAAACGGGACATAACTTTTTAAAAACACACTTCTGAGCAAGCACAGCGCATGATCAGTACCGCATTGCCGTTTTACTCGGTAGAAGGTTAGCTCGAATTTGTCTGACGTCAGCACTTACGGATCCAAGTATCGGTATTTGGTGAGAGAGCGCTGTTGGCTCATCGTTAAGTGAGTTGGGGCAATCCACTGAATTGTTGAATGGAATGATTGCGCGTGGTTCACGCCAAAGCTTCGCAGATCAGGAAGTCCCCCGACACCCGCGACACTACAGCTGCACCGAGCACCCCGTGATGACCGCATGAAAAACTCTTGTAACGATTGACAAGTAACTAAACACTTGTTCAATTCCCGCGCACACGCGATATAACTGCCTCAGCTCGATAACACCGGAGACCTCGTCATGGATTTTGCACTTAGCGAAGAACAGGCTGCCATTTTCGATATGGCGTTTGCATTCGGACAAGAGCAGATAGCCCCGCATGCGCAAACATGGGAACGCGACGGCACCATTCCCAAAGAGCTTTGGCCACAAGTGGGTGAGCTGGGATTCGGCGGTCTTTATGTCTCCGAAGAATACGGCGGGTCGGGGCTAACACGCCTGGATGCTACGCTGGTCTTCGAAGCCTTGGCCATGGCCTGCCCCGCTGTTGGCTCGTTCCTGTCGATCCACAACATGTGCGGCGGCATGATCGACAAATTTGGGTCCGCTGAGACCAAACAGAAATGGCTGCCCGATATATGCAGCATGTCCAAAGTGTTCTCTTATTGCCTAACCGAACCAGGTTCAGGTTCGGACGCTGCCGCCTTGAAAACACGCGCAGAAATCACCAATGATGGCTACACCTTAAACGGAACCAAGGCGTTTATCTCGGGTGGTGGTTACTCTGACGCCTATCTCACGATGGCGCGAACCGGCGACGACGGCCCCAAGGGGATCTCGGCTGTAGTGATCGAAGACGGAACCGCTGGTCTGTCATTTGGTGGGCTCGAAGTCAAAATGGGCTGGAAGGCACAGCCAACTACTCAGGTGCAGTTCGACGATTGCAAAATCCCGTCGGAAAACTTGATCGGGACCGAGGGCAAGGGTTTCTCATATGCCATGGCCGGGCTCGACGGAGGCCGCCTGAACATATCGGCTGGCGCCCTTGGCGGCGCCCAACAGGCACTGAACCTGACCCTGCAATACATGTCTGAGCGCAAGGCCTTTGGTCAGAGCATCGACCAATTCCAAGGTCTACAGTTCCGTCTGGCCGAGTATGAGACCAAACTTCAAGCGGCCCGCATCTTCCTGCGCCAGGCCGCCTGGAAACTGGACACCGGGGTGCATGATGCCAGCAAACACTGCGCCATGGCCAAGCTGATGGTCACGGATGTGGCCTTTGACGTCGCCAACGGCTGCCTCCAGCTGCACGGTGGTTATGGCTATCTGGCCGACTATGGCATTGAAAAAATCGTTCGGGATCTGAGAGTTCATCAAATACTTGAAGGTACCAACGAAATCATGAGAGTGATTATTGCCCGTCATCTGATGGCTCAATAAGGATTGCTAAATGAATACCATTCTCAGAACCTACAAGCTTTGGGTGCTTCGCCGCGAAATAAACTTCTTAAAGAGAACAACTAACCTCCCATTTTTTGGAATGTTCTTTTTGATATGGAGTATTTTCCCAACTCTCTTGTTGCTTACTCTTCCCGTAGCGCCAGCATACGTATGGGCGCTAACGGTACTAGACGGAGCAGCGCCATCTGGGTCCATCGGTTTTGCCGTTGCCATTGGTGTTATTTGCATCGTCTCACTCTACTCTTTGGCTCTACTAGTCAGCATATCTCCAAAACTATTTGGAGGTTATTTTCGAGCTGTTGGCGCGCTTTTTGGACGCACGGACGCATGTCAAAGACGACTCGAAGTAGCAGAGGAAAACCTGTTCCAAGCTAAGGCTCTCCAGCAATGAGCGACATCAATATCCGCGTCATCGGCAAGGTTGGCCGCATCACCCTAACCCGACCCAAGGCATTGAATGCACTAAGCTATGAAATGTGCATGGCCATCGATACGGCGCTCAAAGACTGGGTCAGCAATGACTCAGTTGAACTGGTAGTGATCGACGCCCAGGGTGACAAAGCATTCTGTGCCGGTGGCGATATAACCGAACTGTATGAGACCGGCATCAAGGGTGATTATGAATACGGCCGCAAATTCTGGCGCGACGAGTACAGGATGAACGCCCGGATTTTTGAATACCCCAAACCAGTGGTTAGCTTTTTGCAGGGCTTTACCATGGGTGGCGGAGTTGGCATTGGCTGTCACGGCACCCAACGTATTGTGGGTGAGAGCAGCCAGATCTCGATGCCCGAAGTTGGCATTGGCCTTATCCCAGATGTCGGTGGCTCTTTGCTGTTGTCTCTGGCACCCGGACGGTTGGGTGAATACCTGGGGCTAACCACCACGCGCATGGATGCAGACGACGCGATCTATGCCGGTTTTGCAGATCTCTTTATAACAGAAGATCAATGGTCTGCCCTCATTTCTTCACTTGAAAGCGATGGTGACATTGGGTGTCTGAATGCCGCCTCAAGCCAACCGCCACCGGGCAAGCTGCGGGCACTGCAAGAAGATATTGATCGCCATTTTGCAGGCGAAACCCTCGGCGATATCTTCACGACCTTGCAAGGTGAGGACAGTGACTTCGCCACTGCCACGCTTAAATCGATGGGCCGTAACTCTCCTCTGTCCATGGCCTGCACTGTCGAGATGATACATCGTTTGCGCAACGATTTTCTAACGATGCGTCGCGCCTTGGGTATGGAATACCGGTTCACGCACCGCTCGATGGAGCATGGCGACCTGCTCGAAGGTATTCGCGCCCTGATCATCGACAAAGACCGCAAACCAAATTGGCAATTCAAAGATATGAACGTCCCCGCCAGCGCCACAGGCCAGATGCTCCAACCGCTGCGTGAAAAGGCACTGACATTTGAGGAGGAATAACACATGAAAATCGGATTTATCGGCCTGGGCAATATGGGTGGCCCGATGGCGGCCAACCTGGCCAAAGCTGGCCACGAGGTGATCGGTTTCGACATGGCCGACGTCGCCATCGATGGCGTCACAATGGCGGCATCTGGTACCGAGGCCGCAACCGGTGCAGATATCGTCATTACGATGCTCCCCAACGGCCAGATCCTTCGCGCGGTTGCTGATCAAATCATTCCCGCCATGGCTGCTGGCTCGGCATTGGTTGATTGTTCAACTGTCGACGTTGATTCAGCCCGTGCTGTTGCAGGACAAGCCGCAAATGCGGGTTGCCTGTTTGTCGATGCCCCGGTTTCCGGCGGTGTCGGTGGCGCTGCTGCTGGCACTTTGACCTTTATGGCAGGCGGCACAGCCGAGTCCTTTGCCAAGGCTGAGCCCCTGTTCGATATCATGGGTCAAAAGGCGGTGCATTGTGGCGATGCGGGTGCAGGTCAGGCTGCCAAGATCTGCAACAACATGATCCTTGGCGTCACCATGATTGCAACCTGCGAAGCCTTTGCTTTGGCTGACAAACTGGGGCTGGATCGACAGAAAATGTTTGATGTGGTTTCCACATCCTCTGGCTACAGCTGGACCATGAATGCGTATTGCCCTGCGCCCGGTGTTGGCCCGCAGTCTCCGGCAGACAATGACTATCAACCCGGTTTTGCAGCCGAGCTCATGCTTAAGGATTTGGGACTTTCCCAGCAAGCCGCCGAAAGTGTTGATGCCGACACCCCAATGGGTCAAATGGCCCAGGCACTTTACAGCCAGTTTGTTGAAAACGAAGACGGCCAGGGCATGGATTTCTCGGCCATGTTGCCTAGATTTGAAAAACGTGGCCGCAGTTAAACGAAAACGGGCCCCACTGGGGCCCGTTTCATTTCAAGCTGTTGTTTGGCAGTCTAACGAAGAGCCCTTATTCGGCTGCGACCTTCTTGGGGTTCAACATGTCTTTCAGATAGTGCCCGGTATGACTGCGGGGTTCCTCGGCCACCTTTTCCGGAGTTCCAGCCGCGACGATTTCGCCACCGCCATCACCACCCTCAGGGCCGATATCAATAATCCAGTCAGCGGTTTTCACCACGTCCAGATTGTGTTCGATCACCACAACCGAGTTGCCCTGATCCACCAATTCATGCAGCACATCCAGCAGCTTACGCACATCTTCAAAATGCAAACCCGTGGTTGGCTCGTCCAGAATATACAGCGTACGCCCGGTTGATCGCTTGGCCAGCTCTTTCGACAGCTTCACGCGTTGAGCTTCACCACCGGATAGGGTCGTCGCCTGTTGGCCCACCTTGATATAGCCAAGACCAACCCGCATCAACGCATCCATCTTGTCCCGGATCGGTGGCACCGCCTGGAAAAAGGTCTGTGCGTCTTCAACTGTCATATCTAGCACATCGGCAATTGATTTACCCTTGAACTTAATCTCAAGCGTCTCGCGGTTATAACGCGCGCCTTGGCAAGTCTCGCAGGTGACATAGACATCGGGCAAAAAGTGCATCTCGATCTTGATCAGCCCGTCACCCTGACAAGCCTCACAGCGCCCACCCTTGACGTTGAAGCTGAACCGCCCGGGCTTATACCCGCGCGTCTTAGACTCAGGTAGACCAGCAAACCAATCCCGGATCGGGGTGAAGGCC
This sequence comes from Parasedimentitalea nitratireducens, assembly GCF_057444295.1. NCBI lineage: Bacteria > Pseudomonadati > Pseudomonadota > Alphaproteobacteria > Rhodobacterales > Paracoccaceae > Parasedimentitalea > Parasedimentitalea nitratireducens. The sequence goes on from NZ_JBYAXC010000002.1 coordinate 443,325, forward strand.
CCGGTGTAAGTTGCTGGATTCGAACGCGGAGTCCGCCCGATGGGCCGCTGATCGATATCGATCACCTTATCAAGATGCTCCAAGCCCTTGATGGTTTCACAGGGCGCTGGCGTCTGCCGCGCACCGTTCAACCGCATCGACGCTGTCTTGAACAACGTCTCAATCGTCAGGGTCGATTTACCACCGCCAGACACCCCGGTCACGCAGACAAACTTGCCCAGCGGAAATTCCGCTGTCACGTTTTTCAGGTTGTTACCAGTGGCCTTGACCACCTTCAGCTTTTTCTTATTACCCTTGCGCCGCTTGGCTGGAACCGCAATCTCCCGTGTGCCGGCCAGATACTGCCCGGTTATGGATGCCGCATCGGCAATCAGCTCGGCTGGTGTGCCCTCGCTCACCACCTGCCCACCGTGCACACCCGCGCCCGGACCAATATCAAAGACATAATCCGCCTCGCGGATCGCCTCTTCATCGTGCTCCACCACGATCACCGTGTTGCCTTGGTCGCGCAGGTTCTTCAGTGTTCCCAACAGCCGGTCATTGTCGCGCTGATGCAAGCCAATCGACGGTTCATCCAGAACATAAAGAACCCCAGTCAGGCCCGAACCAATCTGGCTGGCCAAACGGATCCGCTGACTTTCACCACCAGACAGAGTGCCGGAATTCCGGCTTAGTGACAGATACTCAAGGCCAACATTATTAAGGAAACCAAGACGTTCTCGGATCTCCTTCACAATTGCACGGGCAATTTCCTGCTTTTGAACACTCAGATGATTGGGCACATCTTCGATCCAGGCCAGTGCCTCGCGGATCGACATCTGCACCACCTGCCCGGCGTGAATGCCAGCGATCTTAACCGCCAGCGCCTCGTCTCGCAGTCGATACCCCTCGCAGGAGCCACAGGGGCGATTATTCTGATAGCGTTCAAACTCTTCGCGGATCCAGTTCGAGTCGGTTTCACGATAGCGCCGCTCCATATTTGGGATAACACCTTCGAATACCCGCTCTACCTGGTAGACCCGACCACCCTCATCATAACGGAACATAATCTCTTCGTCGCCAGAGCCATGCAGGAACACATTTTGCACCTTGGGTGACAGGTTTTTCCACGACGTGTTCTTGTCAAACTCATAGTGCTTGGCGATGGCCTCGATGGTCTGCAGGAAATACGGAGATTTGCCCTTGCGCCAAGGCGCTAGCGCCCCATCATAAACCTTCAATGTCTGATCTGGGACAACAAGCCGTTCATCAAAGAACAGCTCAACCCCCAGGCCGTCACATTCTGGGCAGGCCCCAAATGGCGCGTTAAAGGAAAACAGCCGCGGCTCAATCTCGGAAATGGTGAAACCACTGACCGGACAAGCAAATTTCTCAGAAAACGTAATCCGCTCTGGCTCATCCGCAGCGGTTTCCAGAATGGCGATGCCATCGGCCAGATCAAGCGCAGTACGCAGGCTATCCGCAAGCCGGGTTTCCAGCCCCTCGCGCACCACCAATCGGTCAACAACAACATCGATATCGTGGCGGTATTTCTTGTCTAAAGTTGGCGGCTCGTCCAGTTCATAGAACTCACCATCCACCTTGACCCGCTGAAACCCCTGCTTGCGCAGCTCTAAAAAGTCCTTTTTGTACTCGCCCTTACGGTCGCGCACGATCGGCGCCAGCAAATACCCTCGGGTTCCCTCTTCCAGCGCCATGATCCGGTCGACCATGTCCTGCACCTGCTGTGCCTCAATCGGCAGTCCAGTCGCCGGGCTATAAGGCGTGCCAGCCCGGGCAAACAACAAGCGCAAATAGTCGTAAATCTCGGTTACGGTCCCCACGGTAGAGCGAGGGTTTTTGCTGGTTGTTTTCTGTTCGATCGAAATCGCCGGGCTTAAACCACTGATATGGTCAACATCCGGTTTTTCCATCATATCAAGGAATTGCCGGGCATAAGCACTCAAAGATTCAACATAGCGGCGCTGTCCTTCGGCATAGATCGTGTCAAAGGCCAGGCTGGACTTACCCGAACCCGACAGGCCGGTGATCACCACCAGCTGATCGCGCGGAATATCCACGTCGATGTTCTTTAGATTGTGTTCGCGTGCGCCGCGCACTTCGATAGATTTCAGCTCGGCCATTGTGCCCCCCAAAAGTCGCCCTACTCATAGGCAAAAGCTGAACGTTTTCCAAGGTAAAAATGGGAACGTTACGCGAACATTTTAGAACCGGCGACGTATTGCCAACACGGCGTGCACCATAAAACCGGCAAAAAACAATGCAGCGACAACTCCCAAAAATCCGGTGTAGCCCGCAGTTGACAATGCCGTGACCATGATGGGCGTTCCAATCGTGTTGCCCAGATTACCAGCCTGCGCCATCGCCCCGCTGGATTGAGCCCGTGATGCAGCTGTGTCGTTCAATTGCGGTATCATCGCAAAACTGCCCCCTTGCACCAGCCCCATTGCCCCTGCCAAGATTATGCAGGCAACCGGCAATCCAGGTATAACAAGCAACCATAATGCACTGAAAACGCAGATTATAAATCCAAGTTGAACCAGCTGAACCGCCGCAAGATAACGGAGTAAAACCACCCCCAGCGTCATTGACACTGCGATGCTCGCCAAAGGCATGGCGCCCAAAACAAAGGACCGCCAATTCTCAGAGATAAAGGGCGGCAACACCGTCAGAATTGCCACGAAGCACGAGGTATAAAACAACCACCCAGCCGCAGGTGCCACCATCCAAGGCGAGCGGTAAATCTTCCAATGCAGCGCAGGGAGATCCGCAATTTTAGGCACCGGCTGTCGCGCAGGCGACGGAACGTCGCGCAAGGCCAACCCAAGAACAACCGCCAACACAGACATGATCCCAGCGTGGACGACAAATAGGGAAAGCACCCCAAACTCATCGACAATTGGCAGCCCGAACCAGGCCAACAAGGTAAAGGCCACGCCAAAGAAGGTGCTCCACACGGTCATGGCTAAACCACGTGATTTCAAGGTGCTAACCTGCGCAATCAATGTCGGCCCTGCAACAACCAAACCCAGGTGAGACAGCCCCTCAACAACACGCGTAGCCAGGAATGCTGAAAACGGCAGATGCAAGGCCTGCAATGCCGACATTGCAGCGCCAGTCCACAACGCCCAGACCAATGTACGACGATAGCCAAACGAGGCCACAAACATTCCTGCGACAACCCCCAGCAGGATGCCCAACAATCCAACCAATGACACCGTAAAGCTCAGAGAATCCCCGGCAGACGGATACAGCTCCACCATCCTGTCAAAAATCACACTGATCTTGCCGTATTGAGCCGCAGCCCCCAAGCCAGCCGCCCAGATCACAAGGACCAAGCCCCAACGGGTGTTTTCAGTAGGTATCATAGTCAAAGCCTGCAATTACACGAGAGATATGGCAGCGGTTCATAAACTGGACCAGGCGCAAGCAGCGCAAGGTTCCCGAGAACCGCTTACTATCAAACCAGAAAAGTATAAAGTTCAACTTTGTTTCAGGCCATTTGTGCATTGGCCCAGGCGCAGATAGGCATTGCCGGATCATTTTCCAGTGAATCCGCTGTCTCGTCATATTGTGTCGGCCAGGTCTCTTCGAGATTGCGCAGTGCCGCATTGCGGTTCCCCCACTGCTGCGTCCGAATCGAATCCTCGGCAAAGCCAGCCTCGATCAGAAGGTTTTTCAATCCTTGGGCCGACCAACGTGAACAATCTTTGGGCGCTACGTGAAACGGAACGGCGAGCCTAAAAAGCCCCGAGGCGGATCATTTTACGCACATTCTTGGTGGCCATATAAGGGCGACCAAAATGTCCCCAAACCTGATTGGCCAAAACCAGATCAAATTTCACGATACCCCCCTTTTCCCTGAAAATTCCGCTACATTTAGCTGTTTTGTCCCAAGCTTTCGTTTTTGCCGCGGCTCGATTTTTGCATCGCAATACGGCATAGGCTGGGAATATCGGTCCTTAGCTGAATTCAAAATACAGGGGCAATAATCAGGTTTGGAAGACTTTGCCCCCGGGCCCATCAGAAGGTAAAGTCAGAACGCCGTCTGGCCTTCAACAATCAAACTCAGCACATACCTGTGCCAACGCCAAAATGAAAAGCCCGGTGCAGACAACTGCACCGGGCTTTCGCAAATCGCCTATTCCAAACGCATCACATGTGGATCATGCGGTCAAACGCATCCAACACACTTTCGTGCATCATCTCTGACAAAGTAGGATGCGGAAACACTGTGTTCATCAGATCTTCCTCGGTGGTTTCCAACTGGCGACCCACCACATAGCCTTGGATCAGTTCGGTCACCTCGGCCCCAATCATATGTGCGCCCAGCAACTCACCGGTTTTTGCGTCAAACACTGTTTTGATCATGCCCTCGGGCTCACCCAGGGCAATCGCCTTGCCGTTGCCGACAAATGGGAAACGGCCAACCTTAATGTCGTAACCCAGTTCCTTGGCCTTGGCCTCGGTATAGCCAACGCTGGCAACTTGTGGATGACAATAGGTGCAACCTGCGATGCTCTCGGGCTTAACCGGATGCGCGTGTTTGCCAGCAACCAATTCAGCAACCATTACACCTTCGTGGCTTGCCTTATGCGCCAGCCAGGGCGCGCCAGCGATATCGCCAATGGCATAAAGCCCATCGATGCCAGTGCGGCAGAACTGATCGGTCACAATATGGGTGCGGTCAATCTTGACACCCAGCGCCTCGAGCCCAAGGTTTTCGACATTGCCGACAATGCCCACGGCCGAGATCACAGTGTCAAACTCTTGCTTTTCGATCTTGCCACCAACCTCGATATGAGCGGTAACAGTTCCCTTGCCGCGATCCAGCTGCTTGACCATGGCTTTCTCCATGATCTTCATGCCCTGCTTTTTGAACGCCTTTTTGGCAAAAGCCGAAATCTCGGCATCCTCAACCGGCAGCACCCGGTCCATCACCTCGACCACAGTCGTGTCAGCCCCCAGTGTGTTATAGAAGCTGGCAAATTCAATGCCGATTGCGCCGGATCCGATGACCAGCAATTTCTTCGGCATCTTAGGTGGTTGCAAGGCGTGCTTATAGGTCCAGACCAGATCGCCATCAGCCTCAAGCCCCGGCAATTCACGCGCACGCGCGCCTGTTGCCAGAATGATATTCTTGGCAGTCAGCTCTTCGGTGCCTTTGTCGGTTTTAACGCTAACCTTGCCCTTGGCCGGGATGGTTGCGGCGCCCATAACAACAGTCACTTTGTTCTTCTTCAGCAGATGCGCCACGCCGCCAGACAGCTGCTTTGCCACCCCGCGTGAGCGTTTTACAACCGCATCAATATCATAGTCGATATTATCGGCTTTCAGACCAAATTCCTTGGCCCGATGCATCAGATGAAACACTTCGGAACTGCGCAGCAGCGCCTTGGTCGGGATGCATCCCCAGTTCAGGCAGATGCCACCCAGATGTTCTCGCTCGACCACGGCGACTTTCAGCCCCAGTTGAGCCCCACGGATGGCGGCGACATAGCCCCCTGGCCCGGCTCCGATAACAATCAGATCAAAGGATTTGGTCGTCATTGTTGTTCCCTCAGCACTGCGGATTTAAAAATTAGTTCACCATTAAACTAATTTTCAAAGCGCCGCAATCACTCAGTATGTCAACGGCCGTTCTCCGCCTTCGTCACAAATACGAATAGCATTTTGGTTTCGTTTCTGAAACCATCCAGACATCGACACCAGCTCGTTTTTCTAAGCTATACTATAAGGCTATCTTATGATCAGAACACTCCTGGACCTGTTCAAGGCAATGATCAACGCAACCCTGCTGTTGCTGGCGCTCTGCTTGTTTCTGGGCTGGAAGCTGATGGCCTCAGTTCAAGGCGTGACCGGGCAAGTCACCGACGCAGTGTTTCACATCACTCCAATGCAGGAACGTGTCAAAGATCTGCGGGATGAGGTTGTCGCCCTGCGCGCAGATATCCTGACACGTCCAGAACTTGCCGTTTCTTCCAAGCTGGACGCATTGAATCATCGCCTGATGTCGTTGCAAAAGGATCTGACAGAGCTGCGTCAACTGCCTGCTGACATCATCCACGATGCAGCCCAAACCGGCGCAGCCGAATTGGCGGGCCAAATCACACGGCTAACAAGCTGCGTACCCGCGACCAACCCAAATAGCCCCGAACAATAACCCAAGACAACGGGGGGCAGAGCAGCGCAGATCAAACGCTGCTCTGAAATAGCTTTAGCTGGCGGCTTGCAATGTGCGAACCGTCTCGCCGTAACCACCAGCCATCACATAATCCATTTCGGGCGCAGTGCTGTTACGGTCCAAAGCATCGTTGCGATACGGGAAACGACCAAACAAACGGATCACTTCGCGGTGCGCACGGGCATGCAATAGATTGGATGGCCCTTCAACCGGCATCCGCTCCTTCATCAGCCGCACACATCGGTCCTGGTCACACAGGTTTTCGGAATGCATCAGTGGAAGGTAAAAGAACTGCCGCGCGGGTTCATCAATCCGCATATCCCACTTCTTGCTGATTGCAGCCTTGGCTGCCGCCAGCGCAATCTTGTCCGAGGCAAACGACCTGCCGCTACCGCGGAACATATTGCGTGGGAATTGATCGGTTAGGATGAGATAGGCGAGCGCACCGCTTGGGTAAGTAAGCCACATCGAATACTTGCCTTCGCAAGCCCCTTCCCAAGTTTCCTGAAATCGTTTGCTTATTTCTGCGTCGAACGCCTCGTCTTGAATGTACCAGCTCTTGGGTCCGGCCTCATCTAGCCAGAACTTAAGAACGTCGTCGGGACCAACCATGGGTCATACTCCAGTTTTTGCCTGTCCCTTAACATCAGTCGATTTTGCCCCCCTATTTCAAGCCTGTTAAGATAACAAATTGCAACAGGTGTGACATTTCGTGAAATCTTGCGCAGTTTTCGGGCGGGTTAGCGCAATCATGTTAAATCGCTGGCAGTTTCCTGCTCTTCCAACTCCGTCTCGATGGCATATTCCTGCGCAAACTCCACCGAAACCGGCGACGCCGTTGGTACCATCGGCGCCATGATTCCGGTGTCTTCCAGTGGAATTGCAGCGCGCTGAGTCGTCCGGTAACCGGCATAGATTGCCAATGCGGCCAGCAAAACGATCATGAACAGGAAATACCCCGGCGGGCCAAACACGCCCTCGCCCATCAACCAACCGGTCACAACCGGCCCGGCAATAGCGCCCAGCCCGTTAATGAACACCAGCCCACCCGAGGCCGCTGCCATGTCATCATGGTCCAGATAGTCATTGGTGTGCGCAATCAGCAGTGAATACAACGGGCTGGTCATACCGCCGATCAAAAACGCCGAGACCAAAAGAAATTCAAACTGCAAACCGAACTTCATGCCAATCACGCCGCCAACAGCGCCAACCGCAGCAATGACCAGAATAAGCACACGCCGGTCCATCCGGTCCGAAATCCAGCCCAGTGGGTATTGCAACAGGGTTGCCCCCACATAAAACGTTGCCACAAAGATCGAGATCTCCAGCAGGCTCAGCCCAGCCTCGGCACCGTAAACCGCGCTCATACCAAACTGCGCCGAAAACACGCCGCCCAGCAAAAACATCCCAACACAGCCCAGCGGGGATGTGTCGACAAGCTGGCGCAGCGTCATCGGTTTGGCGGTGTCAAAGGCAGGTGTTGGAGAGATCGACAACAGAATGGGCGCAAATGAAATCGACACCAGCACCGAGGCAATAACAAAGGTCTCGTAGCCAGCCGGATCCCCCACCAGCAGCAGGCCCTGCGCGCCAACAATCCCGGCCATCTGCACCATCATATACAATGATAGCGCTTTGCCCCGGTTTTGATTGTCAGCCGCATTGTTCAGCCAGCTTTCAGCGGTGACATACACCCCAGAAAAGCAGAACCCGATGATGACGCGCCCCAGAATCCAGGCCATCGGATGGGTAAACGCCGGGTACAGGATCATGACGGCTGAAATAAACGAAGCCAGCGCCGCAAACACCCGCACGTGCCCCACCCGCTTAATCAGGTCCGGCGCCAGTTTTGAGCCGCCAAGAAAGCCGACAAAATACGCCGACATCACAAAAGACATCTCAAGGGTGGTAAACCCTTCGATTTCACCGCGTACACCAAGCAAGGTCCCCTGAAGGCCGTTTCCAACCATCAGCAACCCCATCCCAAGCAACAACGCCCAAGCGCTCGACAAAACCTGAAACATCCCCGGCATTCCTTCTTATTTAGGGACAGCACCATCCGACCCAACCCAATCAGGTTGCGGCCTCTCAGTTGGCTGCTTGTCGCCAAGAACGAACGTCAGTTCTGTTAGTTTTCCGTCATTCAGGGACCAAAAGCGACGCAATCAAACACGCTATACTTTATTGTTACTGGTAATCCGAAATCGCGCGACCCGAGACCTGCGACCAAACCATGCCCTTATTCTGCAGCATGGTCACAACCATCTCCGCGCCTTGCTCGGGCGTCATGGCTATCTCTAGATCACGTTCAATCCCTGCCGTCGCATACATTTGGCTGTTGATCTTGCCCGGATAAAAACCCATCATCCGTACCCCTCTGGGCGCGCATTCAACCTCCATACAGCCGGTGAACCCACGGATCGCCCATTTGCTGGCTGAATACACACTGATCAGCTTGCGGCAATACAAAGCGCCTGTTGAAACCGTATTGATAACGGTCCCGTCCTGCCGCTCCAGCATTTCAGGCAGAAACGCATGCGTGGTTAGAATGGTGCCTGTGGTGTTGGTATCCATAACCTGCTGGATCTGTTCAGGGCTGTAAGTTTCAAAGTCGCCTTCCAGCCAAATACCCGCGTTGTTGATCAGCCCGTCCACCGGCCCCAGTTCTGCAATAATCTGGGTGCTCACGTGCTGTATGGATGCTGCATCCGCCACATCCATCTGATACCCCGGCACTCCCAACACAGCGGCTAGTTCGTCCACGTTACCGTGATTTCGGCCCGTCAGAACAGGCTGATAGCCAGCATCTTTAAGTTGGCTGATTAAAGCAAGCCCCAAGCCGCTGGTGGCCCCAGTAACAACAATTGTTCCGCCCATTCCGCAAATCTCCTTTTGCGGGTGAACCTGCACTGGTTCCTCTTGCGCGGCAAGTGCCCTCGCTTAGGGCAGCAACAGCGACGCATCGCCATAGGAAAAGAACCGATAGCCGTCTTTTACCGCATGATCATAGATTGCCCTGACCCGATCCTGCCCGATCAGGGCAGAAACCAGCATCAACAAGGTGGACTTTGGAAGGTGGAAATTGGTCATCAGCGCGTCTGCGACGTGAAAGGTAAAACCGGGATAGATAAAGATATCCGTCTCGCCTTCCCAAGGCGCAATGTCGCCACCACGCGCCGCACTCTCGATCAAACGCAAGGCTGTGGTTCCAACCGGAATCACCCGCCCTCCCGCCGCTTTGGTTGCGGCAATCTCACCAGCGGCCTGTTCGCTGACCCGCCCCCATTCGGCGTGCATCTTATGGGTGGTCACATCCTCGACCTTGACCGGCAGAAATGTCCCTGCCCCAACGTGCAAAGTCACATGGGTGAACTCAACGCCTTTTGCGGCCAGCGCAGCCAGTAACGCATCATCAAAATGCAAACTGGCAGTTGGTGCCGCAACAGCGCCTGAATTTTTAGCCCAAACAGTCTGATAGTCTTCTTTGTCCTGCGCATCCGCCGCGCGTTTCGCAGCGATATAAGGTGGCAAGGGCATCGCCCCCGCCTGCGCCAAAGCCTCGTCAAAATCATCGCCGGTCAGATTAAACCGCAACTGCCCTTGGCCATCCTCGATCGCCTCAAGCGTTGCGCTCAGTCCGTCTGAAAACACAACATCCTCGCCGATCTTGATCTTCTTCAGCGGCTTCAACAGCGCGCCCCAGCAGCCATCGGCGCGGGGCTCCAGAAGTGTCACCTCGATCTTGGCCGCAACCGGCCCTTGGGCACTATCGCGATGCCGTAGCCCGCTTAGCCGCGCCGGGATAACCTTGGTGTCATTCAGCACCAACCGATCCCCCGGCCGTAACCAGTCCACCAGGTCAGTCACGGTTCCATCATGGATCGCATTGCCTTCGGCCACCAACATGCGCGCCGAACTACGCGGACTGGCGGGTCGGGTGGCTATCAGGCTGTCGGGCAGCTCAAAATCAAAATCACTCAGTTTCATGCCCCGCGCTATAAGATGTTCTTGGCGACTTGGCCATGCTCGTTGAACAAACATCGTCCAGCGAAATTCTATCGATAAACACGCACATCTCTGCCGCCGTCCTTTTGACGTTACCGATCTTCGCTGCGGCTTTGAAGGGAACCATCTTCCGATTCAGGAGAAGTACGCGGCGCAGGCTCTTGGCCGAGCACTTGTGGCGCAGGTCCTCGGAAAATCTCGCGGAACATGCCAGGTGCCAAACCAGACAACGGATTCACCTGCACATTAGGGTCATCAGCTGTTCCACGCAGCTTAAAAGCAAAGCCAATCAGCCCTTCACCTTTGCGGGTAAACACACGGCCAATCGCATTCAGCATATAGATCGGTGACAACACCCCGCGCATGTTCAGCACACCATTCGCCAGATTGTAATTCCCATCCATCGAAATCCCGATCGAGGGTCCCACCGCACTGCTTTCGTGAACGATCAGATGGGAGGCCCCAAGTCGAAACTTCGCATCAACCGTGGTGAATAGGATCCCCTGCCCGGCAAGTTCGTCAATCAAGCCAATCAGGCTTAGCGAGTTGACCAGTGCTGCCATTGCTGGCGCGTCTTTGACCCGGGTGTTTAGAACCTTGATGCTGCCATCGTATTCACCCGGCTTGTTTGCGGGCGTTAGCGTCATATCAAAACTACCACCTCGGCCATGTCGCAATACCCCTGCCGCACGAAACACCCCTCCGGCATCATTCGATTGGATCCTGGTTGCAACACCGCCCCCCTGTGGAACCACGTTGCCACGGATTATGGTCTGCCCGTTCAACAACCCTTCAAACTGACCGTTGAAGCCACCCAAAGTGGAAAATCGCCCACTAAAACGGCGAAGCGCGATGCTGTCGGTGACCTGCAGCCGGTCCAGTTTCAGATTGATTGGCCCACTGGCGCCACTTCCTGCGGCGCCGCTTGAGCCCGAGAACGGCATTTTGCGCATATCCAAAACGCCGCCCAGTACATTAACGGCCGGTGCCCCTGCACCCCGTCCAACAAGTTCCGCCGAGCCCTGCAACCAACCGCCAACTTTAACATCGCTGAATGCAGCCCTCTGCAGCCCGCCTTCTGCAGTTGTGGTTATGGCACCACTGGCAGACAAGCCCGGCGCTACCAGCTCAAAATGATCAACCCGGGCTGCGTCTCCCAATTCTGCAGTAAGCTCTAAATTCCCGGTGGTGTCGGCCCCAATGGCCCACCCCAACGAAGGTATCCGCAAACCAGCGCCAGCCAGATCAGATTGCAGCGCCAAACGCGGCGGTTGATCAGCCGCTAGGTCAACCGTAAACGCGCCGACGGCCTGGCCACTAATCGATCCCTTTGGCAGGCCCAGTTTAAACGCATCGACCGCCCCCTGTGACAGCTCAACTTGCCCGGCAACCCGGCTTTCCTTTGCCACATCTTTGCCCAGTGCCATCTTCCAGCCGGCGGTCACTGGAACGCCTGACAATTGCCCGGTGCCCGAAATCTCAACCCCATCCTGATCACCCGACAAACGCAATCTGTCAGCTACAATTTCATGACCAGGCACCAGCACAGCGCTGCTTACGCCCTCAATCTGGCCTTGATAGTGATAGGCGATCTCTTCCACAGGCACTTTTTCACGCAGCGGCAGCGACAAGCTCCCCGCAACGCGCACCACGCCCTCGGCAAGCTCAACCGGCAGATTGCTGTTCTTAAGCACCGACAAAGGCGGCCGGTTCAGCAAAGAAACAGCAGCCGTCACTGGCCCCGAGGCTTTGATCCGCGCAATACCCGGCGCACCTTGTTTGACGGTTGTGTCAGCAATGATGAAGGAGGTCCCGGTGACATCTATGTCACCGCCTACGTCCGCCGTCACCGTTCCGGCAGTCGCCTTCAAAACCAGCCGGTTTCCATAGATGCTCATCTGCCCAAAGGCATTTCGCAAAGGCGGCAGGTTTTTCTGGAATTTTACAACCGCGTCTTCAAACCCAAGATCGAGGTAAACAAAGGGCTTGCCGCCATTGCGCCCGCGCAGGGCCAGGTTGATGTCCCGCCCGGTTCCCTGCCACAGGTTTTCACGCACCCATTTGCGTGGTTTTGGCGGTGCCGCTTCGGGCCACAGTTGTTTCACCCGCTCGGCATCCACCTGGTCAACATGGCCTGTCAGGTCATAGTCCCAACCAATCTTACCCGCACGCAAGGCTCCGCTCAGCAGAATATTGCTATTGCCATCCTTGATCAGCATCTCACCCAACCGCAGCCGGAACGGATCCAGCTCAAGCTTGAAATCCGCTGCAATCCCGGACAACTCCAATGGCTCGCTATACACGCCCTTGGGGTTCAGCCAGAGATTCGAGAAGGTCAACTGCCCCACAAGTTCGGTCAACTTGCCAGTTTCCACCCCAGTTAGCTGCGCCTGCCCTTCCATTGTGCCGGCGGCCCAACCGCTGTTCACGGTCAACTCATCAAACCGCAACACTTGGGTTTTGGGGTTAAAACTCAGATAGCTACTGGCCCCTTGAAACGGGATAGGTTTGGTCTTGTCAGTCGGTTGTAAAACGCCCGTATCAATCTGAAGACTGGCAGAAAACGGCAATAACCGGCCAGCACTGTCGATACCTCCGCGCAATGATCCCGAAATGGGCGCCCGCAGAGCCTGCAACCAGCCCAATGCTGGCGCCTGTGACGCAATATCCTCGCTGGCGATATCGCTCACCAGTACGCCAAACTCCGCAGCCGTATCGCCAATTTTCGAGGTGTAGTTTGCCTCAACCGAGCTCACATAGTTGCGCCCACTCAGCAAAGAAAACCCGCCAGAGATAGAGACCTTTTGGTCCTCGCGATCAAGCCGCAGATGGCCGCCATCCAAGGTCCAAAGCCGCCCCTGCCGCGCATCCTCATATCGAAGCGTCAAGGCCTCGGTCTCGATAGCAACCAGCGCTGCCAATTCTGGCCGGGTCAACAGGCTGTCAAACTGCTCAATCAATTGGGGCAGCCCAGAGGCTTGGCGCAAAGGGGTATTGCCATCCGACAGGCTCAGTGCAACCGCCCCGTCAGCCTCACGCCTCAGCGTGGCAAACAGCCCGCTCAGCGAAATATTCTTGGGCTGGACAGCCCCCTTCAGCAAAGGCCGCATCGCCAACGAGGCCTGCGCATCGGCAAGCTGTGCTACCTCGATCCCGTCGGCCTTGCTCAGCCTGACATCCCGCAGACCAATCCGCGGGCGCCAGCCCTGATTGACAACAAAATAGATCTGGCCGAATTCGACCTGCATGCCAGCCAGATTGCGCTCAATGCGGGCCTCGACCCGTTGCCGCAACCAATCTGGCGCATCAAACCTGCGCCCCATGCCAAAATAGACCAGCCCCGCAAGCGCAAAAGAAACCAGTGTCACCACCCAGATGCAGCCACGCAGAATCCGCCTGCGCCAGCTGCGCTTGGAAGGTTTTGTGTCCGCAGCGACAGGTCTGTCTAGATCCGCCTCAGGACCCGGTATTTTCTTGACCTCAGTAATCCTAGTTTTTCCTTTGCCTTCGCCCGCCGCTTTGTGGCAGGCAGTCCCCAGCCCATTCCACGGAGACGTTTTATGCTCGATATCTCAGATTTAGCCCCCGACTTCAGCTTACCGCAAAATGGCGGTGGAGAAGATGTGTCATTGGCAAGCTTGCGCGGCAAACCCTTTGTGCTGTTTTTCTATCCTCGTGATAATACGCCGGGCTGCACCAAGGAATCCATCGGATTTTCCAATCAGTTGCAGGCTTTTGCTGATGCCGGTGCTTTGGTGTTCGGCATCTCCAAGGATAGCCTAAAAAAACACGACAATTTTGTCGCCAAACATAACCTTACCACGCCGCTGCTTTCCGACGCCGACAACACCACCTGCGAAGACTACGGCGTGTGGAAAGAAAAGAGCATGTACGGCAAGAAACACTGGGGCATCGAGCGCTCCACCTTCCTGATCGACGCCGAAGGCCGAATTGCCCGCATCTGGCGCAAGGTCAAGGTCGACGGTCATGTCGAAGACGTCCTGGCCGCTGTTCAAGCGCTCTAATTTGCCACACACGCGCTGAGCGCAAGCTCAGCGCCACGCCCAAGGCCATTCGGGGGTCAGCTCTGCTGATCCCAGTGGGCGCGGGAGCTCCCGCCCGTCGGCGGACTTTTTCTAAGTCCGCTCCCGTTGGGCCGGGCGCCGCGCAGACGCGCGGCGCGGTCGGGATCTGGACAAAGCGGTCGAAATCAAAGAAAGCCGGAGCTGAAACCACCGGAATACACCTATGACCAACACCAACCTTTCGCTTGCAAAGCGCGCCACAGAAGTTCTGAACACCGCCGACGGGCACGAAAAAACCGCACTGTCACGCCGCCATGCGGCCGAGTGGTTTGCCTCGCGCGCCGGATCTGGCGCGCCGATCGAGATTGGAACCGCGTCTCCACCAATGCATCCTGCTCGGCCGGATCGCCCGGAACTGCTGTCACCCCGGGATGTCCCCAAGCGCAAACCCGGGACACCGGCTGGCCGGATCGCCTTGCTGCATGCTGTAGCTCATATCGAGCTAAACGCCGTAGACCTGCACTGGGACATCATCGCTCGATTTTCTCATGTGCCAATGCCAATGGGATTTTTCGACGACTGGGTCAAATCCGCCGACGAAGAATCCAAGCACTTCAATCTGGTCTGTGACTGCCTTGAAAGCCTGGGCAGCCACTATGGTGCCCTGCCCGCCCACGCGGGCATGTGGCGCGCGGCAGAAGACACCGCCGAGGACCTAATGGGCCGCTTGGCGGTTGTTCCCATGGTTCTTGAAGCCCGCGGGCTGGATGTTACCCCCGGCATGATCAATATTTTCAAACAGGCCAAGCTGCCGCAGGTGATCGAAGCGCTCGAAGTGATCTATGCCGAAGAGGTTGCCCATGTCGCCTATGGCAGCAAGTGGTTCCATTTCCTGTGCGGGCGTGAAAACGCCGATCCCAAAGAGATCTTTCACAAGCTGGTGCGCCGCTACTTCCACAGCACCCTCAAACCTCCATTCAACGAAGAAAAACGGGCCGACGCTGGCATCCCGCCTGACTTCTACTGGCCCCTGACAGAGCGCGAACCGGATACAGGTAACACCTAGCGATAACCGCCAACCCGTGGATTTGGCTGTAAAAATCCATGTGGCAGGAAACCGCTTATTCCCGTGTAATTGCGGCTGCGTTTGGCTGAGTTTGGTCAACAGGCTTGCCCAATCGCCACAGGCTGGCTATTCATGACGACCGAAGGGCTGACGCCACACAGGCGACGGACCTTTTATCTTGGGACGAGACAAGGATCTGCGCGTGCGCACACGTCTGGCAATACGAATTCACAGCTTTCTCGAGCGCCGCTTTCCCGAGCGCCGCGTTTTCCTGAAATCAGACACCGACACGCGCTTTATCCGCCTGCGTCCAGAAACGCAGCTTATTGCGGTTGCTGGCACCTGTGTCATTGTGGCCTGGGGCATTGTCGCCACCGCCATTGTACTGATGGATGGTATCGGCTCGGGCAACTTTCGCGAGCAAGCCAAGCGGGATCAGCAAACCTATCGTGATCGCCTGAATGCACTATCGGTTGAGCGCGACAATCGCGCAGTCGAGGCTCTGGCCGCGCAGGGTCGCTTTAATGCGGCTTTGGCTCAGATTTCCTTGATGCAGTCCGAACTTCTTGCGTCCGAAACCCGCCGCCGCGAGTTGGAAACCGGAATTGAGGTGATCCAAGCAACCCTGCGCGAAACTATGCAAGACCGCGAAAGCGCGCGCGATCAGTTGACCCAGCTGCAACAGGCTGACGCAGATCCGAACGCCCATGCGCAATCCGCAGCGGCCCCTGAGCAAATCGAGTTTGTCGCAACGGCTCTGGCAGAAACCGCACAGGAACGGGATCAGATCCTGGCTGACGCACAGGCTGCCCTCGATGCACGCGACGCGCTGGAAAAAGAAATCCGGCTGATGGATGAACGCAACAACCAGATTTTCCGCCAGCTCGAAGAGGCGATGGCGATCTCGGTTGAACCCCTCGACAAGATGTTCCGCTCTGCCGGAATGCCCACCGACCGTATCCTGGAGCAGGTGCGGCGCGGATACAGCGGCCAGGGCGGTCCGCTGACCCCTTTAGCCCTGTCCACTCGCGGTGAAGAACCCACTGCGGATGAGTTGCGTGCCAATCTGTTGCTCAATCAGATGGACCAGTTGAACCTCTATCGCATTGCCGCCCAGCAGGCGCCATTTGCCACCCCGGTCAATCTGGGGCTTGTGCGCCAGACCTCGGGCTATGGCTATCGCCGCGACCCCAAAACCGGTGGTCGACGCCTGCACAAGGGCTCTGATTTTGCCGGTCGCTCTGGCACCGATATTTTTGCCACTGCCGATGGTGTTGTCACCCAGGCCGGCTGGCAATCGGGGTACGGCAAACTCGTCACCATCCAACATGCCTTTGGCATTGAAACACGATACGCCCATAATTCGAATATCCGCGTTCGCGTCGGCCAAAGGGTCTCGCGCGGGGATCACATCAGTGATATGGGTAACACCGGACGGTCCACCGGGACCCACCTCCACTACGAGGTTCGGGTCAATGGAAACCCAGTTAACCCGATGATCTATATCAAGGCTGCACGAAATGTTTTCTAAAAGCAAAATCAACGAACCCGGCGCCAAGGCTCCAGAAGCTACGGCAAATCCGGCAGCAACGGCCCCGACGTCGGCCCCAGCTGCTCCGGCTAAAAGCGATTTCAAGGCCAGCGCACCAAAGGCCAAGCCACCGGCATCTATTCTGTCCTCTGACCTGCACGTCACTGGCAACATGAAGACCTCCGGCGACATTCAAGTCGAAGGCACAGTCGAAGGCGATATCCGCGCCCACCTGCTCACCATTGGCGAATCTGCGACAATCAAAGGCGAAGTGACCGCTGACGATGTGGTCATCAATGGCCGAATCGTAGGTCGTGTGCGTGGTCTTAAGGTGCGTCTGACATCGACTGCACGGGTCGAAGGCGACATCATCCACAAGACCATCGCAATCGAAAGCGGTGCGCATTTCGAAGGCTCTGTTCAGCGTCAAGACGACCCCCTGAACCCAGGTCGCGCAGCGGCACCAGCCGCCAGGCCAGCGGCTGCCCCAGCTGCCAAGCCCGCACCGGCCAAAGCCGAAGGCTAAACACCACGCAGAACAGGTTTATCTGTTCTTAGAATTCAAACGCCGCTGGAGAGATCCAGCGGCGTTTTTTTGTATCAGGTAATTGCCTTGCAATATTGCCCCGGAGTCAGCCCCATTTGCGCTTTAAAACTGCGGGTCAAATGGCTCTGGCTGGAAAACCCACAGGCAGCTGCCACTTGGGCCACTGGCACATCTCGCAACAGGATCTTTGCACGCAAGACCCGGCACAGCATTACCCAACGATGCGGCGCCATCCCTCTCGACAGCTTGAACATGCGGTGGAAATGAAACTCGGACAACTCGGACAATTTCGCCAGATCCTTCAGGCGGATCTCTTCAGCCAGATGGGCCTCTATCCAGTCATCCACATCGCGCAACACTTTGGGGGAAAGTCCGCCCATTAGCCCCGCCTGATGATCCGGCAATCTGGCCACTAGTTCCGCGAATCCCTCATCCGCCGCCAGTACATCTTCGGACTGCGCCGCCCCCGCTAGGGACTGCAATGCACGGCCAATTTCGTCCGATGTGGCAAAAGTCCGCTCACTCATATCCAGCAGCCGCGCATCGCGATCATGGGTCCGCGCATAGGCCGCCCGCAGCGCCTCATCCGGCACATAAAGATGCACAAACTGGAATGGCGCAGAGATCTCCCATTCTGACGAGTGCCCCTCGGGCAGCACACACAACGCCCCCGGCCAACCCGCGCGCACCTTGCCGTCCACCCGACGCGACCCCTGGCCTCCCTTTAGATAGAAACTAAAAGCATGCCCCTGGGTCGAGTCATAGCGCACTTCGTCCTGGCTGTTTTGCCAGATCGCAATGCGACGCCCGCCACCCAGATCCAATCCAGCAACCTGTTGGGCATTTCTGGATGCAGACAAAAACTCATCTACGCGCTGTTTCATAGTCAGGTCCTCTTGGCCCCTACCTATGAAACAGACCTCCCTTTGTCACCATGGCCGCTAAACTTTACCGCAAGATCGTGCAAGACCTGCGCCCCCCCCCCACCTATCTCGGCTGGGAAAGGGACGCTCCATGCTTAATATCACACTCTTCACCGCAACCGTTCTGATCTGGGGCACCACCTGGATCGCCATAGCCTGGCAGCTTGGGCCAATCGATGTCGTCGTTTCGGTGTTCTACCGCTTTGCCCTGGCTGCGGTGATCTTTTTAACGGTTCTGGCCCTGTTGGGCCGCCTGCACCTGCCGCGCCAATGGCGGTTTGTTGTCTTGCAAGCCATGTGCCTGTTCAGCTTCAACTTTCTATGTTTCTACAAGGCGACGCAGCTGATGCCCTCGGGGCTTGTTTCAGTGATCTTCTCACTGGCCACCCTGTTCAACGCCATCAATGCCCGCCTCATCTTTGGCGACACCGTAAAGCCACGCGCAGTCTTGGCAGCCGCCATCGGAGTAGCTGGTTTGATCTTGCTGTTCTGGAACGATCTGGCGGTCGACATCGATCCAGATATCCTTCAGGGCATCGCCTGGGCCACAGCCGGGACGCTGATGTTTTCGCTTGGTAATATGATGTCGCGCAAAAACAGTGCCGTGGGCGTAACCCCAATCACCGCCAATGCCTGGGGCATGGGGGTCGGATCGCTCATCCTCTTGACCATAATCTGGCTAAGCGACACTGCGATAACACTGCCCACCAGCCCAACCTATCTTGGTGCTTTGGTCTATCTGTCGGTGGTTGGCTCGGTCATTGGCTTCACCACCTACCTGATGATGGTCGCCCGCATCGGCTCAGATCGCGCCGCCTATGCCACAGTACTATTTCCAGTAGTGGCCCTGCTGATGTCGACACTGTTCGAGGGCTACCAATGGGAGCTCACCGCCATTGCAGGCGTCACGCTTACCATGCTGGGCAATCTGGTCATGTTTGCCAAATGGCCAGCCCAGCCTTGGTCCCTCAGGGCCAAGGCCCCCCTCTAGTCCTGAAACAAAGACAGGGGGTTTGCGATCCAGCAGATCCCCTAGCTGCGGCGACGTAGCATACGGAACACAAACATCAGGAATAACATCAGGAAAAACAGCCCAAAGATATCCCCGATCAAATAGGCGAAATAGTCCTCAGACGCACTACCAAAGGCCCAGTTTGTGGCCAACGAAGTGAGCACTGAAATCACCAGCCCCGCCGTCATCACACAGGACCAACAGGGCGACTTCCCGGCTCCGGGCGACAAGTTCCACCTCAACACACCAAAAATATGAAATGTCGTCGCTGGAACAGTCACAGCAACAAGTATCGCAATCAAGCGGCTCGGCTCCAATGCGCCTGCCCCGGCCACGTAGACAAACACTGCTATCACGCCGGGCAACAGCGCAACCACCGATCGCCACCCCAACAGCCAAGCCGACAAAACCCGCACACCATGAGGAAGAAACAGCAGGCTGGCCCGGCTGGAAAACTCTGGAAACCACAGGCCCTGAACCGGCATCAGCACCTTGTAGGTCACGCCAAAGGCCACAACATAGGCCATGGAAACCAGAAAAATCTCTTGGGCTAGACCTGTTATCGCTGATCTATCAGTCATTTGAATGACTTAACGCTTACTTGGGTGTTTTCACGACATATTGGCCGCGTCGTGTTACCGGGTCTTGATCAAGGTACCCCTTACCCACGAGTGCTTTCAATGCGCGGAAGAAAGTTGGACGCGACACATCCGCGACCAAACTATGCTGGATCAGGGTGTTGGTATTCACACCACCGGGAGGATCGGCAAGATCAGTAGCGGCATAATAGACATCTCGCTCCACCGATGACAGATCCTGAAGCCCCATCGAACGCTCCATTTCCAACATCAGCTTTCGGAGTTCCGCCAATTTAGATATTTCTGACATTCACCCCACCCTCATAACACTAACAAAATTCAACCAATACATGATCGCAAAACCCCTACACGCTATAAAATTGAAAGTCTCACATTGACACTAACGTAAAAATAGCTAATCATTTCTCTAGTCCGACTGCAATGTTCGTGAGTGGCAGCAGTCGAAAGTTCATTATACTCCGCGCGGTGCCCCTGGGTGCCGCGCTATTTCGTTAAGGTGTCTAAACAGTTTTAACTCGTCCGAACACCTGTTGTAATACTTAGTTTTAATCAGCGGCAAAGCCAATCCTAACATTCGTGTCAGAGGCTGTGCAAACGGCATTCCCAGTCTCAGCTTCACAGCAGACACGCCGCACTATTGCTGCCCCAACATCCATTTTCCATCTGGCCAGAACGCATGAAACGCAAAGGCAAACATCACGTCGTGGGCTAAATCCTGCCCCTGAGGGTTGCTCACCCGAATGGACCCAACATCGCGCCCCTTTGAAATCTTTGCCGTATCCAACGCCGAGGCCTGCCCGGATTGCCAGCTGATCACCACACCCGATTCTTTCACTTCGCCCTCTTCAGCTAGTCTGTTTAGCGGCCAGGCTCGTTCTCCCACACGTACAACCCGCGCCAGGGGGCGAATGCCATGCGGCGGCATTTCGCCATTGTACAGGAACGGGCGCGCAGAACTGTCATAACCGCGATACGGGTTACGACCATAAGACCGATTGTACGACGGTTCGGCCATCACCAAGCCATCTGGATTGCGACTTTGAAACTCTTGCCAGCTTTCCATCCAGCTTGGCAGTGCCGTCAATTGGACCCCGGTCAGTTCCCCAACAATCCCTTGCCCGATTGCCTGTTGCCACCAGCTCTCGGTTTCGCGGTCATACATCACCATGTCCGAATTGCGCAGCTTGCCCGACACCCCAAAACTCAGCACACCAGCACGGGTGCGCCTGTCAAACGTCATCCCCGAGTTGCACAGCGGACAAAAGGTCACTGCAATCGGTACGTTGCCAATGCGGTCATTTACAATTTCATGCCAGGTCAGATAGCGCAACGGATAGGCGCGCGGCACCTGCCCGGCCAGCTCAACGGTAATCACAGGTTCCCGCTCGCCAATACGGGTTTCCTGACTGGCGCGCAGAAATTGCGGATCGCTTAGCGCCGGAATACCATCTTTGGGCGGCCCTCCCGACAGGATCTCATTCCACCCGCCAACATTTGATTTGTTAAAATCCGTCTTCGGCCACTCGCGCTTCCACTGTTCCGGATCGGCACTTGCTTGGCCAACCAGCACAACCAGCAGCCCCACAACAATGGATCTCAGTAGCATAATGCACCTCCGGGTCTGGCCTCAGAATGCGCTGTTACAGGTTCACTTACACCAAAAAAAATCGTGAGCAGCCGACGCCCCGGCTGCTCACGATTCTAAGCTGCAGTACTTCCCCAGGAAGTAGCTGCAATTTACTCGGTAACGGTTACCGATTTCATAACATCAGGCTGCCCAATAACAGCGCCCGACCCAGGCTGGCCACGCTTGATCATCTGAACCACATCCATGCCTTCGGTCACCTTACCCACAACGGTGTACTGACCGTTCAGGAAGTAGCCGGCATCAAACATGATAAAGAACTGCGAGTTTGCACTGTTTGGGTCCTGCGCACGCGCCATACCAACAACACCAGCGTCAAACGGCAGGTTCGAAAACTCAGCGTCGACATAGCCCAGCTCCGAACCACCAGTTCCAGCGCGGCTCATGTCTTCACCAATCCGGCCATATTGGACGTCGCCAGTTTGTGCCATGAATCCTTCGATAACACGGTGGAACACCACCCCATCATATTTGCCATCAGCCGCCAGGGCGGTGATCTGCTCCACATGCTTGGGGGCTACGTCTTCGAACAGGTCGATCACAACCTTACCGTTGGCACCTTCGCCTTCGATCATGATCTCAATACCCGATGACAGCGCAGGGCTTGCCATCAGGGCAAAGGCTGCTGCGTATTTAAGCATCTGCTGCAACCTTGACCGAAATCATCCGATCTGGCTCCGCAGGTGGCTCACCACGGGTGATGGCGTCGACATGCTCCATGCCTTCAATCACGCGGCCATAAACGGTGTACTGGCCGTTCAGGAAATGGTTGTCACCAAAGTTGATGAAAAACTGCGAGTTGGCGCTGTTTGGGTTGGCCGAACGTGCCGCACCCAAGGTACCACGGTCGTGTGGCAGCTTAGAGAACTCAGCAGGCAGGTCTGGCTTGTCCGAACCGCCAGTACCGGCGCTTCGCAGGTTAAAGCCGTCTTCCATGTCGCCATTAGCCACATCGCCGGTCTGCGCCATGAAGCCGTCGATCACGCGGTGAAAGCAGACATTGTCATACTCACCACCACGGGCCAGCTCTTTCATGCGCTCGGAATGCTGAGGGGCAACATCGGGCAGCAGTTCGATGACAACATTGCCATCCTTCAGCTCGATGATAACTGTGTTTTCGGGATCTTTGATCTCGGCCATGTGGCTCTCCTGTCTTGTATATTTAGGCAGATACCTAAGCTGCACGCCGCCAATTGCCAAGGGAGCATTGACCTTGAAGGAAAAAGCCCCGAAACACAGCCCAAATTGACATGAGATTTTGCAAGGAGACCGACATGGGTTGGAACACGCTGGACGACATGGAACTGGCTGGCAAAAAGGTTTTGCTGCGCGTGGATATCAACGTGCCTATGGAAAACGGTCAGGTTAGCGACGACACCCGCATCCGCCGCGTCGCCCCCAGCGTTGCTGATATTCTGGCCCAGGGTGGTACCCCGATCCTGTTGGCACATTTTGGCCGACCCAAGGGCAAAGTCGTCCCCGAGATGTCGCTGCGCCCCCTTGTTGGTGCACTTGAAGCCACCTTTGGCGCCCCTGTGGTGTTCTGCGCCGATTGCCGCGGCCCCGCCGCCGAGGCCGCAGTTGGCGCCCTGAACAAGGGTGAGATCCTGCTGCTGGAAAACACCCGTTTCCAACCTGGCGAAGAAAAGAACGATGCAGACCTGGCAGCCGAGATGGGCAAACTGGGCGACATCTATTGCAATGATGCGTTTTCAGCCGCCCACCGTGCCCATGCCTCAACCGAAGGTCTGGCACAACTGCTGCCAGCCTGCGCTGGCCGCCTGATGCAGGCCGAGCTTTCCGCGCTAGAGGGCGCACTGGGTCAACCCATCCGCCCGGTGACAGCCGTAGTTGGCGGTGCCAAGGTTTCCTCCAAGCTAGAACTGCTCGGCAATTTGGTCGAAAAGGTCGACAATCTGGTCATCGGCGGCGGCATGGCTAACACCTTCCTCGCGGCTCAGGGCATCGACGTCGGCAAATCGCTCTGCGAACATGACATGACTGAAACCGCGCTGCAGATCATGGCCAAGGCCAACAGCACCGGCTGCAAGATCGTTCTGCCCAGCGACGTTGTTGTGGCGCGTGAATTCAAGGCCGGTGCCGACAATGAAACCGTCGCCGCCTCTGCCTGCCCTGCGGATGCTATGATCCTGGATGCTGGCCCCGCCACTGTGGCTGCTGTGGCTGATGTTCTGGCAACCTCCAAGACGCTAATCTGGAACGGCCCAATGGGGGCCTTTGAAATTGCCCCCTTTGATGCTGCCACCAATGCGGCCGCGCAAAAAGCAGCGGAACTGACCAAAGCAGGCAGCCTGACGTCCGTTGCCGGTGGCGGCGATACTGTTGCCGCGCTGAATCAGGCCAATGTGGCCAATGATTTCACCTATATCTCCACCGCCGGCGGCGCGTTCCTCGAGTGGATGGAAGGAAAAACCCTGCCAGGTGTTGCAGCATTGACTCGCTAACGCCGCCTTTCAGGTCCCACTCATTCCGCCGCTACCGCTATCATTTCCCAGCAAGCCCCTTGCTCGGAATTGCCAGCGCTGCGGCGGCGAACATGGTTAACACAAGGCAAATCCTACATAATTCCGGGGTCCGTTTTCATCTGGCCGCTAATATCCCAGCCAGAGGCAGTGGCCCACCGGGCCACCCCCTAAAACCCTTTCCAAACCCTTAACGGGAAAAAACTTAGGACATTGGACTCAAAGGGGATTCACAAGACGAATCACCTGTGCCATAACAATTGCAGACGTCGGATCAACCGGCGCTACAAAAACTTGAGCAGTACATACAGGCTATCCACGTGACCCGTACTCACCGACCAGGCATTGGTTCTTTGTCGTTCTTTGCCGCCGCATTTGCGCTCAGCGCCTACTTTACCTTTGCGGCTGTGCAAGGGGACTACGGGTTGTTTCGCAGGGTCGAGATCGCGGCAGAGGCAGAGACCTTGAGCCGTGATCTCACCCAGCTGGAACTTGAAATCGCCCAGATGGAAAACCTAACGCGTCGCCTCTCCGACGACTATCTCGATCTTGATCTACTGGATGAACAGACCCGCTCGGTTTTGGGTGTGTTGCGCGCTGACGAAATCGTCATCCGCTAATCTTCCGCGATTGGTTTCAGATACCCCTGCTCCACGCAGTTTTCCACGATCTCATCAAACAACAGGTTGCCGGTCGACAGGTTGTTATCAACCTGCCAGATCTCGCTCAGCTCCGCCCGAAATGACGGCGCCTGACCTTCAGGATCAATGCATAGAACTGGTCGTCCATCCCGTGCCAGCGTTAGATCATCTACCACAAAAATGACCACCGCCTCCGGATATGGAAACACCCCTCTCAAGGCGTCTTCATCGGCACCGATAAAACGAGGCTCCTCAACAAACCTCAGGTCGGCGCGAAGCCCCATTTCGTTTTCAACCAAGCTGTCTTTACATAACTGTCGCCACAGTGACGTCTTGCCAGCTGTTATCAGCACCATAGGCGAAGCCGAGTCTTCCAAGTCACTTTTCCCTTACAAATAAGCAAATCACTGTTTTCAAATCTACGCTCCCGTCCTAGCATTTGCGATGGAAAACAGCAAAACACGGCCCGTTTCGCGGGCGCGCAACAATAATACTCGCGTCTCGACAAAAAATCCTTTAAGAGATAGTTTAACACTAAACTATCTAGCCTGCAGGGGGAGTTCGCCACCATGGCTGCGAAGAAAAGCGTTAAGAAAACAAATGTTTCCGCCGAGGAGCTGACAGAGCATTACCGCTCGATGCTTCTGATCCGTCGATTCGAAGAAAAAGCCGGTCAGCTTTACGGCATGGGCCTGATCGGCGGGTTCTGCCACCTGTACATCGGCCAAGAAGCGGTTGTTGTGGGTCTTGAGGCCGCAGCCGAGGAAGGCGACAAGCGCCTGACCTCTTACCGCGACCACGGCCACATGTTGGCCTGCGGCATGGACGCTGGCGGCGTTATGGCTGAACTCACCGGACGCGAAGGCGGCTTGTCCAAGGGTAAAGGCGGCTCAATGCACATGTTCTCGAAAGAGAAGCATTTCTACGGCGGCCACGGCATCGTTGGTGCCCAAGTGCCAATCGGCGCCGGTCTGGCCTTTGCCGACAAATACAAAGACAACGGTCGCGTGACCTTTACCTACTTCGGTGACGGTGCATCGAACCAGGGTCAGGTCTATGAGACCTTCAACATGGCCGCGCTTTGGGACCTGCCGGTGATTTTTGTCATTGAAAACAACCAATACGCCATGGGCACATCGCAACAGCGATCCTCCAAAACACCAGACATCTACACCCGTGGCGAGGCCTTTGGCATCCCCGGAGAAGCCGTCGACGGGATGAGCGTTCTGGCCGTCAAAGAAGCCGGCGAACGCGCTGTCGCCCACTGCCGCTCGGGCAAAGGCCCCTACATTCTTGAGGTCAAGACCTACCGCTACCGCGGTCACTCGATGTCGGATCCGGCCAAGTATCGTACCCGCGAAGAAGTGCAGAAAATGCGCGAAGAGCGTGACCCGATCGAACAGATCCGCGCCATGCTGCTCGACAATAAATACGCCACCGAGGACGACCTCAAGGCGATCGACAAAGAAATCAAGGCAACGGTCAACGACGCCGCTGATTTTGCTCGCACCAGCCCGGAACCAGCGCTCGAAGAGCTCTGGACCGACATTTACGCCTGAGGGGATTGAAACATGGCAACTGAAATTCTTATGCCCGCTCTGTCTCCCACCATGGAAGAAGGCACCCTGGCCAAATGGTTGGTCAAGGAAGGCGACACTGTAAACTCGGGCGACGTAATGGCCGAGATTGAAACCGACAAGGCGACGATGGAGTTCGAAGCGGTTGACGAAGGTATCATCGGCAAAATCTTGATCGCCGAGGGCACCGAAGCCGTTAAGGTCAACACCGCCATCGCCATTCTGGTCGAAGAAGGTGAAGCGCTGGACGCTACTCCAGCCGCCGCTTCTGCAGCCCCAGCCGAGGTTGAGGCCCCAGCCCCAGCCGCAGCACCCGCCGCCGTGGCCGCCGCACCAGCAGCCCCTGCCGCTGACGTCAGCCCAGACTGGCCTGAAGGCACCGAGCTGGTTCAAACCACCGTACGCGAAGCCCTGCGCGATGCCATGGCCGAAGAGATGCGCGGTGACGAAGACGTCTACCTGATGGGCGAAGAAGTCGCCGAATATCAGGGCGCCTACAAAATCTCTCAGGGCCTGCTGGACGAATTCGGCGCCAAGCGCGTTATCGACACACCGATCACCGAGCACGGTTTCACCGGCATCGCCGTGGGTGCAGCCTTTGGTGGGCTAAAGCCAATTGTCGAGTTCATGACCTTCAACTTCGCCATGCAGGCGATTGACCAGATCATCAACTCAGCGGCCAAGACATTGTACATGTCCGGCGGTCAGATGGGCGCACCCATGGTGTTCCGCGGTGCCAACGGTGCAGCGGCGCGTGTAGGCGCACAGCACTCGCAGGATTTTGCCGCCTGGTACATGCAGATTCCCGGCCTGAAAGTGGCGATGCCCTACTCGGCGTCCGATGCCAAGGGCCTGCTGAAATCAGCGATCCGCGATCCCAACCCAGTGATCTTCCTGGAAAACGAAATCCTCTATGGTCGCGCCTTCGACGTGCCCAAACTGGATGACTACACCGTTCCCTTCGGCAAGGCCCGCATCTGGCGTGAAGGCACAGACGTGACCATCGTCTCCTTCGGCATCGGCATGCAATACGCACTTGAGGCGGCTGACAAGCTGGCCGAGGACGGTATTTCCGCCGAGGTCATCGACCTGCGCACCCTGCGCCCGATGGATCTGCCAACCGTGATCAAATCGGTGATGAAAACTAACCGTCTGGTGACTGTAGAAGAAGGCTGGCCACAGGGCTCTGTGGGCTCCTACATCGCCTCCGAAGTGATGCAGCAGGCGTTTGACTATCTCGACGCCCCAGTGATCACCTGCACCGGCAAAGACGTGCCCATGCCATACGCCGCCAACCTTGAAAAACACGCGCTGATCACCACCGAAGAGGTGATTGCTGCCGTGAAACAAGTGACCTACCGGTAAGGAGACAGAGCTATGCCTACAGAAATTCTGATGCCCGCCCTGTCCCCCACCATGGAGGAAGGCACCCTGGCCAAATGGCTGGTCAAAGAAGGCGACACCGTAAACTCAGGTGACCTGATCGCCGAGATTGAAACCGATAAAGCCACCATGGAATTTGAAGCCGTGGACGAAGGTGTTGTTGGCAAGATATTGGTTGCCGAAGGCACCGAAGGCGTCAAAGTCAACGTCGCGATTGCCGTGTTGCTGGAAGACGGCGAAAGCGCCGATGATATCGCGGCCCCCGCGGCCCCAGCCGCAGCCTCTGCACCAGCAGAGCCGGGGCCCGCAGCGGCGCCCTCTCCTGCTCCCGCAGTTCCTGCCCCGGCGGCACCGGCAGCGGCAGATGGCACCCGCATCTTTGCATCGCCCCTTGCCCGCCGTATCGCAGCAGATAAAGGTCTGGATCTGGCAACCCTGACCGGTTCAGGCCCGCGTGGGCGTATCGTCAAGGCAGATGTTGAAAACGCCGTTGCAGCACCAAAACCAGCCGCTGCCCCGGCTGCGGCCCCTGCCGCTACTGCTGCACCGACCGGCCCATCGGCCGATATGGTCGCCAAGATGTACGAAGGCCGCGACTACGAGGAAGTCTCGCTCGACGGTATGCGCAAGACCATCGCCGCGCGCCTGTCCGAGGCCAAGCAGACTATCCCGCATTTCTATCTGCGCCGCGACATCCAGCTGGATGCTCTGCTCAAGTTCCGCGCTCAGCTGAATGGGCAACTGGAAACACGTGGTGTGAAGCTTTCGGTCAATGACTTCATCATCAAGGCCGTCGCCATCGCTCTGCAGCAGGTGCCCGAGGCCAATGCGGTCTGGGCCGGTGATCGGGTGTTGCAGATGAAGGCATCCGACGTGGCAGTTGCTGTCGCCATCGAAGGCGGGTTGTTCACCCCGGTTCTGGAAGACGCCGACAGCAAATCGCTGTCGTCCTTGTCGACCCAGATGAAGGACATGGCCTCGCGTGCGCGTGACCGCAAACTGGCGCCGCATGAATATCAGGGCGGTTCTTTTGCGATCTCCAACCTGGGCATGTTTGGCATCGACAATTTCGACGCCATCGTGAACCCACCCCACGCTGGTATCCTGGCCGTGGGCGCGGGCAAGAAGCAGCCCGTGGTTGGCGAAGATGGCGAGTTGATGGTGGCCACCGTGATGTCGGTGACCATGTCGGTTGACCACCGCGTCATCGACGGAGCCCTTGGCGCCAACCTGCTGAACGCTATCGTCGACAATCTGGAAAACCCGATTGCCATGCTGGCCTAAGACGACGCAGAGTTAAAATGACAAGATAGCCCCGGTTCACGACCGGGGCTTTAATTTTTAGTAGCAGTCTCTGATTTAGATTTGCGGCTTCGACCTCTGGTGCATCACTACAAAAGCAGTTTTTGCCAAAGGAAAGACTGGACTCGTCTCGCCTTCGCGTTTTTTGCCCATACATGTTAGCTATGAAATGGCGGAGGAACGGAAGATGAGCAAAATTGCATTCGAAATGCGTGATCAAATGGACGACATGTCCGACGCAGAATTCGAAAACGCGATGAGCCTTAGTAAAGCTGCATTTCGTGACTATCTGGATCAAGCCGAGGCTGGCGAGAAGAAATGCGAAGCGCATGTCGGCCAATCCGCGCCTGATTTCTCGGCGTATGTTTTGCATTCGGATGGTAGTGTCTCATCAGACCTTTTGAGCATATCTGATCTTCGTGGTGCCCCTGCCTCAATAATTTTCGGAAGCTACACATGTCCTATTTTTCGCCGTCAATCTGAGCGTATGAAACAGTTGATAGCTGATTATGAAAACAAGGTTCAGTTTCTCTTTGTTTATACTTTGGAGGCACACCCGACGGACGGATGGAACACAAACTCAAACCGTGCAGACCACATCATGTATTCTCAGCCAGTGAGTATGAAAGAGAGGGCAAAGGTGGCCCACGACTGGCGAAGAGCCTACAGATTCGACAGTAAAGTAGTCCTAGATTGGCCAGATAACCGGATTAACGACGATTACGCTGGGGTGCCAGAACGATTGTACGTTCTCAACTCCCATGGTGTCGTAGTCTTCAAATCCGAACAAGGCCCGTATTATGACAGCCATCTAGAGGATTGGGCTTCAGCACTGAAAAGGGCGGCCACCGAAGGCTGAGATGTCCAGTCAGGAAGCCATTCAAACAGTAGCTTTGCCTCACATAACGCTCACAAAACCTGAAAGGTCTACAATGCATGAATGCGCCCAGCACCAAATCCAAATTGGAATAGGGGCGCACCCGCCCCTATTCTTTTTGCAAAAGTTTCACCCGTAAAAACCAACCACCAGCTTCTTTTTGCAAAAGTTTCACCCGTAAAAACCAACCACCAGCGCAACGCTGGCGGCAGCACGCGGATCAGTACTTAAACCCAGGTGTCGAATGCGACAGGGTCAGTTCCTCGTCGTCCATCTCGGCCCCGATACCTTCGAACAGTGGGGTCGACAGGTAGCGTTCGCCGGTGTCTGGCAGCATGGCCAGAATGACCGAACCCTCGGGTGCCTTTTCGGCCACTTTCAGCGCGGCGGCAACGGATGCCCCACCTGAAATCCCGGCCAGAATACCTTCCTCGGCCGCCAGACGCCGGGACATGGCGATGCTCTCAGCGCCAGTCACAGGCTCCAGCCCGTCGAAATAGCCCTTGTCCAGCGCCTCTTGCAGCACCAGTGGAATGAAGTCTGGGGTCCAGCCTTGCACCGGGTGTGGGGCAAAGGACGGATGGCTCTCGGCGGGCTCGCCCTCTTCGTTGCGGAGCTGAGCAGTGCCGGATCCCACCAACGCGGCATTCTCGGGTTCGCTCAGCACGATTTTCAGATCGGGACGCGCCTGTTTCAGCACCCGGCCCAGACCGGTGGCGGTGCCGCCGGTGCCGTATCCCAGCACCACTTGGTCCAGTTTCGAACCGTCAAAATCGCCGAGGATTTCACGGGCTGTGGTGCTCTCATGAATGTCAGCGTTGTCTTTGGTTTCAAACTGATGCGCCAGGAACCAGCCATTGGCCTTTGCCAATTCCTGAGCCTTCACCACCATGCCCATGCCCTTGTCTTCCTTGCGGGTCAGCACCACCTTGGCCCCCAGCATCCGCATCAGCTGGCGACGCTCAACCGAGAAGCCATCGTGCATGGTGATCACCAGCGGATAGCCCTTGGCGGCGCAGACCATGGCCAGGCCAATGCCAGTGTTGCCGCTTGTCGCCTCAACCACGGTTTGGCCCGGTTGCAGACGGCCCTCACGCTCGGCGGCCTCGATGATGTTCAGCGCCAAGCGGTCTTTGACCGAGCCACCGGGGTTGAAGGCTTCGAATTTCACATAGATATCCACGCCCTTGGGCGCGATGCGGTTGAGGCGGATGGTGGGCGTGTCGCCGATGGTTTGCAACACATTGTCATAGAGACGGCCACGGCCATTGGTTTGATAAATCATTTCGGGTCCTCAACAGATTGTGCCCGAACGGCACTGCTAATTTCCCTATCTATATCAATCTGCTGCAGCCCGGTTGCAAGTCCGTGATCACACATTTGCACGCTCAACCCAGCATGCCAAGGGTACTGATATTACGGAAAATACGCCCGATGCACACTGATGATCTCCCATTGCCCAGACGCGTGGGAAAAACAGATCCGATCTGTCTGCAAAGGAGAAAGATCGTCTAAAAATACAAATCCTCGGCGCCCGTCAGGCATCAGAACCTGCTGACGGGCCCAAACCTCCAAAAAGCTCTCTAGATCGGCGAAGTTCTCATCCTCTGGAGTGCCGAGATAGAGATAGAAAGTCGGGAAAACCAACTCATCCTTTAGGGTCGCAATTTCCCCCATCGCCCACGGGGAGCCGTAAACCGTCACCTCACCAACAGCGACCAGCCACTCCTGCACGGGTTCACTGCCTATTTCTCCAAACTTGTCATGCGCCTCGTACAGCAAACCAGTGTCATAGGCGTAATGACCGGGCGCGCAATATTCTCCAGAAGCATCCTCTTTGGTGAGTAGAAGGTTCCCCCACGTGATCTCAACGCTCTGCCAATCGCCAAATTCGCCAAACCGGTCCTGGCTGACAGAACTACTCGTGCAATCTTCACCGTCCCAGTTCACACAGCGATAGTTGGATGACACCAAAGTCTGCAGACCTGCAGCATCTTTGCTTGCCAGCATGTCACCGAACACATCCGCAAACTGCTCAAACCCCGCTGGAACATTACCCAAAGCATTTAACACCGGAATGCGACCATAGGGTTGATCTTTGGCCTGAACAGCAGCTGCAGCAGCAATGCAAACAAATGAAATGGGGGATAAAATCGTTTTGTTCAAAACCATAAGCCCCTGATAGTCGCTATTACGACAGTAAACTATCAGCACCCCACAATAAAAAAAGGGGCGATACCGCCCCTCTTCAAACCTAGCTAGTCAGATCCCAGCAGTCAGTTGTCCCTACTTTTACTTCCGCAGGGCACCACTTGGTCCATATTGACCGCCGGTTGATCACATCCTGCCTCGCCCACAATCTTGGCCGGCACCCCAGCCACGGTTGTGCATTCAGGTACCTCTTGCAGCACCACCGACCCGGCGGCGATGCGGCTGCAACGGCCAACCTTGATATTGCCCAGCACCTTGGCCCCGGCACCGATGAGCACGCCATCGGCGATCTTGGGGTGGCGGTCTTCTTCTTCTTTGCCAGTGCCGCCCAGCGTGACCGAGTGCAGCATCGAGACGTTGTTGCCGACCACAGCGGTTTCACCAATCACGATGGAATGGGCATGGTCGATCATGATGCCCTGCCCCAGTTTGGCACCGGGGTGAATATCGATGCCAAAGATCTCAGACGTGCGCATCTGGATGAAATAGGCCAGATCCTGCTGCCCCTCGGTCCACAGCCAATGGGCGACGCGATAGGCCTGCACTGCCTGATAGCCCTTGAAGTACAAGATCGGTTGCAGCAACCGGTGGCAGGCGGGATCGCGATCATAAATCGCCATCAAATCAGCGCGGGCGGCTTCGACAATAGCGGGCGACCGGGCAAAGGCGTCATCGACAATTTCGCGCAACACCATCATCGACATCTCGTTCGAACTCAGCTTGGCCGCGATGCGATACGACAGCGCCTTCTCGATGGATTTGTGATGCAGAATACAGGCATGGATCAACCCGCCCATCAGCGGCTGGGTGGCCACTGCGTCTTGGGCTTCGGTGGTGATCTGATCCCAGACCGGATCCAGTGTGGAAATGGAGTGCTGTGTTTCAACCATGGAATTGTGTCCTGTTTTGCACCTTTGAGTCTGGCATCTATGTGTGTTTTTGCCAAATGCAAAGTTTTGATTGATCACATTATTGAATGGAATGGATCACTTTGGAACTCCGGTTTCGCTTTGGGCTTTGCCCAAAACGACCAGCGCCGTGCCTGCGGCACGGCGGAAAAAGACCTGCTGAGAGGCCTTGAGGGGCAGGTCTGCCCTCAAGCAGCCATATCAAGTCTTGGGGCGAGTCGCGTCTGCGTCAATGAGCAAGCCCGCGCGGATGCGCGGTGGCCTGCGGCCTTCATTGACCCTGCCCCGACTCACGGTTGAGCAGTTTCTGGTGCAAGTGTTCCAGGACCATCATGACACACGTGCAGTAATCCGGGTTATCAAAGCTTGGCTCATCGACCAGCTGGTATTTTCGCGCGGCACCCGTCAGCGAGCCGTTGCCGAACTGTGGATGCAGGCGTTTGTTATGATCCACATACCGTTTGGCTTTGGCTGCCTGTTCAAAGATAGCAGCACAAAAGTCACGCCGCGCAGGTTGCTGTGCTGCCAGCAAGGCCCGCGCGGTTGAGGTGACATCTTCGTGCAGCACGGGCCGGATCATGCAAGCACCAGATGCGCCGCCAGCCCCTCGCCATAAGAGGCCGAAATCTGCGCCACCTCGACCCGGTCACCAGACAGTGCGCCGTCACTGATCTGGGCGCTGACCGGATAAGACCACTGGGGTGTGTTGGCGGTATAGTCCACAACTAAACTGGCGCCCCGGAATACTCGGATCTGATAAGTTTCCTGTTCTTCGTTCAGAGGCACTTCGGGCAGGTCCCAGCTGTCGCCCTCGGACCGGGTACGGCGGATCCAGTTTAGCATCAGATCCTCGCCTATGACGCCGCTTTGACGCAGATGAACCGGGCTGTAGGGGCGCAAGCCGTTGCCATCAAAGGCTTCAATCCGGTGCACGTAAGATGGATCATCATAGCTGCGCCGGGCCGAGCCGATGCGATAATGGCGCGCAATTCGGCGTTGTACCGGCGACAGGGCGGGCTGCACAGCGCTGCCATCAAGCATCACCACCCAGGAGCCAGCAGGCCAGACCGGTGGCATCAGGGCATCACTGCCAAGTTGGCCGCGTAAGCGTTTGCGCAGCAGATAGCGGCCTGGGGCAATCAGTTCGGCCTGTTGAAACTGCAACAGCTCCCAGTTGCCCGCACTGCCATCACCAATTGCCAGTAGATTGGCGCCATTCAAAACAGCACCGGCATCGCGGCTTTGCAAATCGCCTGAGATCAGGGAAACCAACAGGGCCTCTCCCTGATCCCAGAGTCCGGGAGGCGACTCCAGCAAGGGGGTCTGGGTCATCCCAATGGTTGATCCGGCAGCGATGATCTTGTCCAACGCGTAATTGTCATCGCTGGCTGAGGCATAGAGCGCTACCGTACCAGGCCATGGGTTTGCCGCAACCGCAAGATGCGGCGCATGGGCAACCTCATCGCCTTTGATCAAGGGAAGATCAAGGAACAGCGGCAACACCGGGACGGGCGCGGCAAAGGCTGTTACACTTGGCAGGTCTTCGCCGACCTGTGAGGGCGTATAGACTTCGGGCTCGATGCGCACAGCTTCGGCCAGTTGCAGCTTGGTCTGCTCGATCTGATCAATGCGAAGCAAAGTGCCGGTTCCGGCCCGATCGGTCATCCGCACCACATCGCCAGCGCCAAGCCCCATCGCCGAAGGTGGCAGGGCAAATTTGACCGTATCGCGGGCCACCCGGGCCTCGGTTAGCCAGCGCTCGACAACCTGCCGTGCTTCGCCCCGTGTGAGGGCCATGGGCAGATCGTTCTGGCTCACCGCATGAGTGGACTGATCAGCCAGTACCGCCTCTTCACCAACCACATCGTGGTTGCCCCCCGCCTCGACAAAGCGCAGACGCACCCGGCCGGCCAGTTCTGCTTCGCTTTCACGACTGTGGTCGCAGTCGCTGTCGAGATCATCACTGAGCGCCAAGCGGTCGGGATCCAGATCAATGGCGCTGGTGCCGCTTCGCAGTTTAAAGAGCAACTGGCCATCGCGTTCGATGGCGTCAAATCCATAACGCAGCATCAAAGGCTGCAGGGCCGCCCGGGCATCAGCCACATCACTCACCACATAGCCACGCACCACGCCATGCAGTTGCGACACATCATAACTATCAGGAGGCAGCCCGGCATGGCGGCAAATCTCTGCCACCACCGAGGCCAGCGTACGTTGACCAACCCGGCCATTCAGCCAGTGACCGCGCGGGTAGTTACTCCGGTCGCTCCAGCTGTCCAAATCATTTGGAAACACCGGGAAGGGTCGTGTGTCCCAAGCCCAGACATAGGCATTTGCCATGTCCACCATTGGGCCATCATAAAGGTTTGACTGCGGGTTGTTTTCCGAGATTTTCCAATGCCCAAGAACCGCGCGCAGGTATTTGACTTGGATAAGATCATCGCGCAGACCATTGGAATATTTAGGAAGTTTGGATTCCGAACTTTTAGGGTCTAGAAATTTATTGGGCTGGTTGGTGCCCTTGTCGATGGCAGCACAGCCGAGTTCGGTGAACCAGATCGGCTTGCTTTTCGGCTCCCATTCAGTGGCGCTAGCTTGCCGCACGCCGCCAATTCGATTGTGGTGATCATTCTCCCACCAACCGCGAATATCCTTGTAGCGCCAGATCCAGTGCTCACCGTGTGCGGCGTCGTCGATTGGGGTGCGGATCTGCGCCGCGCGGGCCTCGGGGGAGTGGTAGTACCAGTCGTACCCCTCGCCGCCTTCGACGTTGCTGTCCAGATAGGCCGGGTCATAAATGCTGGGCACCCCGGCTTTGGCATCCACGTGGTCCTCGCCATCACGCCAATCGGACAAGGGCATGTAATTGTCGATACCGATAAAATCGATATTGTCGTCAGCCCACAGTGGATCGAGGTGAAACAAGTGGTCGCCCTCGGGCGTATCATAGCCAAAATACTCTGACCAATCAGCGGCATAACTGATCTTGGTGTCTGAACCCAACAGGCTGCGGGCCTCGGCTGCTAGGTTGCGTAAAACCTGCACCACCGGGAACCCGCCTGCGCCACGGATCTGGGTGAGCCCGCGCAGCTCGGACCCTACGCAAAAGGCGTCTACCCCTCCTGCAGAGGCACAGAGCGCCGCATAATGAAGGATAAACCGCGACAGGGTCCATTCATCGGGGCCGGTGTAGGTGACGATGCCGTCACCAACGATAAAATCCGCTGCTGTCACATTGCCCACAAAGGCAGCTACCTCGACATCCCCAGCCGTTGTGCCATTGGGCGACCCGGGCCGCCCGGGGGCTGTGGACAGGGTAATCCGCCCGCGCCAAGGCAGATGGGCCTGATGCTCGGCCTCGCTCCATGGATCGGGCAAGCCATTGCCAAGCTGCTGGTCCATCAGGATAAACGGATAGAACATCACCCGCCGCCCCTGATCTCGCATATGCCGGATCGCCTCGACCACCGAGGCATCGGCCGGGGTACCGCCATAGATGGGACGGCCCTCCTCTTGCGCGATGACCTGTGCGGCGGAGCGTGTTACGCCCGAGACACTCCAGGGCATATTACCCCCATCTGCCGCCGTTTGCTCGACCTTGGGCTTCAGGCGACATTCACCGCAGCGCAGATCGCCGCCAAACCAGCTGACAATCAACGAGGCCGCATCACAGGTGGGCAGTTCACTCTCAAGCGCGTCAAGCGAGGTGACAAAGTCACTCTGGCCCGAAGGCGCATGACTATTGGCAGCTTTGGCCTGCCCTGCTCCGTGATCATAGTGAACGGGTGTGGTGGCCAGCGCATATTCTCCACTACCAGGCATCAGTGCGACACCGCGCACCAGCTGGCCCAGATCCTCAGCATACTCGGCGCTCTCAGGTTGATCTGCCCGAACCACCTCAAACGAAAACTGCGGCACCCTGTTGCCAAATGCCTCTAGCGCCAGGTTTTCCATCACCACATAGGCCGTGCCGCGATAGGCTGGCACCTGATCTGCGCCCTCAACGGCCGCTATCACCGGATCGGGCTGTTGATCCGAGGTCCCGGGATACACAGACATATTCAGCTCGCTCAACGCGACCTCTTCTCCATCGGCCCAAACACGGGTCACACTGGCGACCTCGCCCGTGCACAGGGCAATCGCCAGCGACACAGAATAGCTGTATTGGGTTGTGCGCGACTGGCTTGGTGCGCCTTTGCCGCCACCGGAAGTTTCTTTATTTTCAACAAACTGCGAGGCCCAGATCACCTGACCTCCCAATCGCATACGGCCAAAACTCTGGGCAATTGCAACGCCTTCGCTGGCATTGGTCAGACGGAACCGGTCG
Source organism: Parasedimentitalea nitratireducens (assembly GCF_057444295.1). Lineage (NCBI taxonomy): Bacteria > Pseudomonadati > Pseudomonadota > Alphaproteobacteria > Rhodobacterales > Paracoccaceae > Parasedimentitalea > Parasedimentitalea nitratireducens. The sequence goes on from NZ_JBYAXC010000002.1 coordinate 480,571, forward strand.
ACCTTGCCGGTTTCCACAGCATCCGACCCGGCACCCAAAAGGCGTGAATCAATGGCGCGGCCGATTGTGGCCCCAACAGCGCGGCCGATCACCACCGATGACAGGCCCGCCACCGTTCCACCAACAGTTCCCCCAAGGGCCGCACCCGCGGCGGACAAAAGTATGGTTGCCATCAGAAACTCTCCTCAGGGAATTGAAATCGCGCAACAATTCGGCGCTGCCAGGGCTGGCTTAGCGGGCTTTCAACAACCCCGTGGCCGCTGTAAGCATGGATAAACGCGCCGCCCGTCCCGGCGCTGTTCTGGACATTGCTTTGAACGCCCAGATGTTTGGCTACAGATCCGCTTCGCATGCGAAACAGGACCACATCCCCTATATCCATCTGTTTCAATGCCTTTGGCCGCAAATGCCGCTGTGCGGCCTGCCACAGGCGTTCCTCTCCCTGCGGTTCAGACCAGTCCATGGAATAGGCAGGCATCTGCTCGGGCTCATACCCGCACAGCTCGCGCCAGATGCCCCGCACCAGCCCCAAACAGTCACACCCCGCGCCCTTGCAGGCGGCCTGATGCACATAGGGCGTGCCAATCCAGTCGCGGGCAAGTGTCACCACTTTGGATCCACAAGAGGTCATCGGCGGCTCCCACCGGTGTTGGTGCCATTTTGCTTGGGCACTGCCATCACCCAATCTTCGCCCGGAATATCGGGAAAGCCCTGGAAGTTGACCAGATTGTTGAATTTCAGCCGACAGCTCTGCATTCGCTTATCGCAGCCCGCCTGCAGGCGCACCATATCGCCCGGCTGGAGGGGGGCGCGCAAAGGTTGCCACAGTTCGATCACGCGGGCCGTGCCCACTATGTGATCTTGTTTAATCACCTCACTCAACCCATTGGCAGAACCGGATAAAACCTCAAACCTGCCACGAGAGAACCAACCCGGTTCAAAACCAGCCAGATCAGTCCAGCGAAAGTCTTGCCCACGGCTGGTATGCTCAATCGGCAGGTCTTCGACGTATCCCGGGGTATCCAGAGCAAAGCCACAGGATTGATCGCCCAACACGGCCGTACAGGGTTTCTGAAAGACCCGACCCAGAGGCCGGTTCAAGGCCTCGGTCAACCCGCGCAACTCGGCATGAAAGGTGCCGCCGGACCGCCGCAACTGCCCGATAGTGCCGCGAAATATCAGCCACCGCATCTTGACATCGGCCCAGTTCACCAACCAACAGCGCACCTCGGCCTTGTCATAGCGCCCGGCTTCGATATCAGCCTCCGAGACCGAGGCGTCGCTGAGCCCACCAATGGCCTCGGTATTGTCCACGGATAGCCCCGTGGCCTGCTGTAGTGCCAGCGCACTAAGCCCGGCGCCAGCCTTGAAGCTGTAACCTTCAAAGCTAAGATCCTGATCATGATCGGTAAATCCATGTTCCACGCCATCAGTGCGGCGGATCGCCCAGGCCCGGCAAAGGGTTGTTAGCCCGGATTGCAGGTGGTCTTTGAATGCTGCTGGCATGCCCCCCATCAGACCCGCACCTCGACCACTGGCACATTGGGCACATCCCCGGCCTGAAAGCTGGCAACGCTGGTCAAAATACGGTCGGTATCAAACCGCACCGGCACGTCAAATTCGAACCCTGCCACAACCGACAGCCCCTCGGGCGGAGGATACGCAAAGGTCACCACGCCGGTGGTGACATCAAGGGTGAAATCTACCAGTTCTTGCAACTCATCCTGTTCAACGCCAATGCGTACCGAGCCTGCCACCGGCTTGTGAATGGGCCGCTCATAGGTAAAGCTGCCCGACCGATAGGTTTTGCACAATTGGAATGTAATCGTGGATCCATCTCCTTCTCCAATCACCTGATCATCAGAGGAAATTTCAGCGTTTGCTCGGCCGGATTTATAGTCTGACCAATCCTTCCAGCGAAAGCCGTGCATCTGTCCACGGCGGGCCTCAAAAAAGGCGATCAGCGCCTCGATATCGTCCAGTGAGCGCAGCCCAAGCCCAGCGTCATAGCGACGACGGGAATGGGCCCAGGGGGTGTTGCGCTCCTCGAACCCATTGGCCAACGTCACCACATCGGTGCGCCGCTCGGGCCCGCCGATGGAGCCAAAGCTGAGACTGGCGGGAAATCTGACCTCGTGGAAGTTCATGACTGCTGTCTCCAACTGATGTTAGCGATTGCGGTTGCCGCGCCCAAGGGCCCGACTCATCTGGGCGGCGATTTGGCCCTGACTGCGGGCAAAGCCCTGCACATCGGGGGTTGTGACATTCATCACCACATTGACCGCACCGCTGCCGCCACTACGCACACCAAGTGAGCCATCGGGGCCACGGGCCAGCGGCAAGATCGCCTCGGGGCCAGCCTCGCCCATCAGGCCGGTGCCGCCGCGCATCGGGAATGTGGTGGCACCAGAGATCACGCCGCCACGTGCAAAGGGCATCACCCGGCCTTGGGAAAAGGCAGCGCCATCGGCAAAGGGCAGCAAGCCACCAATCAGGCCCGTCACACCATCGGATAACAGCCCGCCAATATGATTGGTCACCGGTTTGATCGCGGCGTTATAGGTGGTGTTGATCATCGACCGCGCGACAGTTTCCAGCGCGTCTGACAGTTTCATGCCGTCAAACACCACCCCGTCAAAGGCTTTGCGCAGCCCCTTGGACATGCCGCGCTCCAGTGTCGCCGCATCGCGGCCTGTGGCGGCAAAAGCCTCGCGCACGCGGCGCAATTCAGCGTCAAAAGTGGCGGCCATCCCGGCCGCATCGCCCAGGGCATCGCCCAGGCCATAGGCCTGCAACTCCAGATCGCCAATCGATTCATGATCACTCATTGTTGCCTCCTGCATAGTCAGGAAATGTCTTCATCAAGGCCTCTAACCCGCTGCGGGCCATAGGGTTTTGCGCCCCCACCTGCCCCAGCATCAACCGCAACTCAGCCGGGGTCAGCTGCCAGAACACCGCTGGCGTTAACCGCAGCCCCATGACACCGGCGCGTAGCATCGCTGACCAATCCAAGCTGCTCATGGCATGTCCGGGATCATAAAGGCCCGCGCTAAGAGCTGCGCCGCCACCCGTGCAGCCTCTATTGGGCCGCCTCCGATCTCGGCTTTGCCCAGTTCTTCGGCGGACATGGGCTGCCCAGCCCCGCGCAGCCCGGCGGCGATCAGAGCCAACACATCCCTGGCGGAAAACTCTCCATTTTCAAAGCGTTGCACCAGGTCGATAAGGGAACCCGTTGCCAGCTCCTGCTCTAACTCGGCCAAGGCCCCCAACGTGAGTTTGGTAACCCGTGGGTTACCGTCGATCACCAAAGTCACCTCGCCTGTCCAGGGATTGGCCATGGATCACACCGCCGTAAAGGTAAGCGCGCCAGCGCTGGCGAGGGTCAGCTCATAAATGGCCTCACCATTGTGGCTGCCGGCATATTCCAGCGCGGTGACCTGAAAAGCGCCCTGCACGATGCCAAAGTCAGGGATGATCACCTGAAAATCCGGGGTGATGCCGTCAAAGAACAGCTGCCGTGCGCGTTCATCCGATCCGGCATCTCGAAACACGCCTGAGCCTGAGATTGAGGCCGAGCGCACACCGGCACCCGACAGCAATTCGCGCCAGCCGCCCTGGCTTTCGAGGCTGGTGACATCCACCGTTTCAGCATTAAAGCTGATGCGGGTGGCGCGCAGGCCAGCCAGGGTTTCGAACTGACCTGCGCCGTTCATATCCACCTTGACCAAGAGATCTTTGCCATTTTGTGCAGTCATGTCTTTTTCTCCATTTTGTCAGCCGCTTACAGCGCTGATTTTCTGTGGATAAGCTGTGGGCAACTTGTGGATGAGCCAAGGCTAGCCATCTGCCACCCGGGCGCGGAACCGCAGGGTGATTTGACGGCTTCCATCGCGCATCCGCTGGGCGCGAGCGCGGTCAAACCACAGGCCGATCAATTGCCCGCGTGACAAGGTTATCGGCGCATCAATCAAGCTGTCGCAGAGCTGTGATGCGATCAGTTTTGCGCCTGCAAACCCCGCGCTGTCTGAGTGAACAGAAAGGGTAAACCGGTGCTCGGCCCCTGCTCCATCAGAGTCCGAGCGGTCTCGCACCTCTTCTTCGCCCAATAGCACATAGGTTGCCGGAATGGCCCCTGCGGGCAAGGCGTCGTGGATCGCCACACCCGCCAGCTCTGGATCGCTGGTCAGGTGATGATACACCGCCGCTTGCAGGGCCTCGGACACTGCGTAGCTCATGCCGAGACCTCCTCTTGCGCGAAACAGGTCAGGTAGCGCCCGCTGTCATCAGACTCAGTCACCGCGTGGATCAGAAACAGTCGTGTACCGTCTCGAAACCTTTGATCCGAGCGTGGACGGCTGGTGGACCCAACCGGTGTGGCCCGCACGGTGATGCGGTAGCGTTGCAGTGACAGATCCACCCCGCCCTGAAGTCTAAGGCGCCCGGTGAGCGGTTTCACCTCTGCCCAAAGCTGCCCCATGGCCTCCCAGACCTCGGTATGCCCGCCGCTGCCATCGCTGACGCGCTGTGGGTCTTCTAGCGTTAGGCGGCGGCTGAGAACAGGAACAGTCATTGCACCCGCCCCAGGCCAAGCCGCACGATGCGATAGCGTTCGATCAGGCTGGTCACGCCAAAGGGCATGCAGCCGCCAGACAGGGCGGTATCATCACGATATTGGTAGTAATGCGCCGCCAGCATCAGCACCGCCTGCCCCAGATCAGCCGGCAAACCGCCCCAAGCATTGGCCATACCAGCGGTCAGGCTGATCCGCACTGCGCCGCCGGTTGCAACGCTGGGCAGCAGGGTTTTGGTGGGACAAAGCTGTGGGTTCTGGCTGTCCTGCATCAAGCGATACAGGGTAGTATCAACCGTCGCCTCAGCGCCATACGCATCAATCAGTACCACGCTGTCGATTGATGTAACCGGGGCCAGCGACAGATCCTGCCCCGTCTGGTCGCGCCAGTTATGCAGGTTCAGATCAAACTGGCGTGAAATCAGGGCCTTGCCGGTTCTTGCCTCAATGGCGGCGATGGCGGCGCGCAGAAAGCTAATCAGCACCTCGTCCTGGAGGCTGTCCTCGCCAAAGCCGGTTCCCAGCCGCAGATGTGCCTTGAACGGCTCCAGCGGCAGCGCGGTCTCGGGCACCGGCGTCTGTTCGGTCAACATCATCACATTACTCCGGAAACTTGCGTCCCGCTTGGGACTAAATTGGATTGGGCGGGCGCGCCTCTCCCGATGCCGCTCGGACGGAGGGGAGCAGCTGGACGGCAAAGGGAATGTTGAGGCGCGCCTGCCACGTGACCGGGCTGCCGGTCACGCATTCAGACTGGCGGTTTAGGCCAGGCCGAATTTCAGCAGTTTGATGGCGGCAAAGTCGCTGACATCACCACCGACACGTTTGGTTGCATAGAAAAGCACATGTGGTTTAGCGCTGAACGGATCGCGTAGCACCCGTAGGTCGGGGCGTTCAGCGATAGTGTAACCGGCGGCGAAATCACCAAAGGCCACCGAGTAGCTGTCCGCCGCGGCGTCTGGCATATCCTCGGCAATCAGCACCGGATAGCCCATCAGGCGGGCGGGTTCACCCGCAGCCAGACCATCGGACCACAAGAAGCGGCCATCGGCGTCTTTCAACTTGCGGATCAGCCCGGCAGTCTTTGAATTCATTACAAAAGTTGCGTTGGCCCGGTATTCCGCCCCCAGCGCATAGACCAGGTCAACAATAGCATCGCCATCGCCAATACCACCACTTGTGTCGGTGATGACATAACCGATATTGCCCCAGGTCCAGCTGTCATTGTCGACTTTGCCATGGGTCAGGATGCCAGTAGGTTTGTCCACGCCGTCGCCAGTCAAAAAGGCCGAGGCCTCGGCCCGGGAGAATTTGTCGGCAATGCGACCCGCCAGCCATGTTTCAATGTCGAACGCGCTGTCATCCAACAGCCGCTGCGAGGCCTTGGGCAAGGCGCTGAGTTCATGCAGCGGGATGGCGATGCGGTCAATCAGCGGGGTGCCGGTTTCAGCGGTCGGGTCGGTCTCGGTTGCCCAGCCCGCGCCAACATCGGTGTGGTCGATCAGCACGTCATAAGACGTGGCCTCAACCGTAACAACCGAGGCGATGGAGCGGATGGAGGCGGTCGATTGCAGAACCGAGGCGACAGTTTCTGAGGTCACCGGATCCACCAGATAGCCGCCATCGCTGTTCACGGCGGTCGACATCGATTTGCTATCCAGATGCAACCCGCGCAGACCGTCATCTTCGCCCGAGCGCAGATAGGCCTGGAACGCCTTTTGATGCGGTGCGCCGGTATCGGTTCTGGCAGCCAATTGCGGGCGGGTTGTGATTTGCGTTTTACGATCTAACATGGTTACTCGCTCTTCGGTCTGTTTCAGTTTCGCCTTGATGTCATCCCGGAACCCTTTGAAATCCTCAACGAAACCCGCCATTGCAGTGGTCACGTCCTGGATCAAAGGGGCTGCCTCTGTTGCCCCCATCTGGGGAGTGTTCTTGCTCATCTGACTGTCCTGTTAGTTTAGAAATGTGCCTGCTTAGCCGCCCGCAAATTGCCGCCGTGCCTGTGTCAGAACCTGCGACAGGTCCTGTAAGGCCTTAGTGGTCGGGTCCTCTGCCCCTTTGGCAGCCACCCGGGCCGAGGGCAGCATGGGAAAGGTCACCAGTGACACCTCCCACAGGTCAACCTCGGAGAGTTGTCGCTCGCCCTTGGGGCCCTTGCTGGCGCATTTGGTGCGATAGCCAATCGACAGCCCGTCAATGGCGCCCGCCTCGATCAGGGCCAGGGCCTCGGCCCCGCGCTGGGTTTCAGACAGAATACGGCCCTTGACCCAAAGCCCCTGTTTGTCCTCGCGCACCTCGTCCCAGACACCGATGGGTTGGGCCGGGTCATGCTGCCACAGCATTTTGACCTTGCCTCCGCGTGCTTGGATCGCCGCCAAGGAGGCCGCATAGGCACCCAGCAGGACCACATCGCCGCATTGGTCCACCTCGCCAAAGCGGCTAGCATAGCCTTGGATCACTTGACCATCGGTTAGGCTCAGGGCAGTTTTTGCAGACATGAACTTGTGTTCAAGCTGGGGTTCACAATGCATAGGAAACTCCCGTAACAATTTGAATCTCAGAGCTTATTGCAGCAACATTATTGATCGGAACGCCTGCCCCAGGATCACCGCAGCAACTCCGTAGACGGTGAGCCACAGCCGCCGGTCCAGCCGCTCCATCATCTCTTCCAATCGGTCAAGCCGTCGGTTCAGATGCTCTTGCTGTATCTGCATCAGCCGTTCATGTGCTGCCAAACGCAGCCCTGGCGCGCAGTCAAAGGGTGGAGACAGGGTGTCACGCATCTTCTTGCCCTCCATCCTCGGGGGGAAGCCCCAACAGGCTGCGCTTTTCGGCGCGGCTAAGGAACTCAGCCCCCGCCACCCGCGTCCATTGGGCATCGCGTTCGGCAGATAGAGCTGCCACTTGGTCCAGATCGGGTTTCAGGGTCAGGCTCTCGCCGCCAAAGCCTGCCAACCAGTCGACCAGCGTGGCGGCAACACGGGTGACCAGGGGCAGCACCGTCAGCCGGTAAAAGGCGCGGTTGGCCTCTTGGTAATTGGCGTAAGTGGCATCGCCCTGAATGCCCAAGAGCATCGGCGGCACCCCAAAGGCGAGCGCGATTTCGCGGGTGGCGGCCTCTTTGGTTTTCTGGAACTCCATGTCGCTGGGCGAGAACCCCATGGGCTTCCAATCCAAACCGCCCTCGAGCACCATCGGTCGCCCGGCGTTGCGCGCGCCTTGGAAATTGGCCTCGATCTCGTCGCTTAGGCGGCGGAACTGGTCATCCGCCATGCTGCCGCCGCCATCGCTGCCTTTCCACACCAACGCACCAGAGGGACGCGCGGCGTTGTCCAGCAGCGCCTTGGACCAGCGCGAGGCGCTGTTGTGGACATCTACCGCCATGGCCGCCGCCTGAAGGGGGGACAATCCATAGTGATCGTCCTGCGGATGAAAGCTGCGAATGTGGCAGATGGCGACACCGGGTCCGGTGCCTGCAAAGTGATGTTTACGCCCGCCGACCTTGTAGTCATAACCCGCAGGCCAACCATCGGAACCGGGCACAACCGACATCCGGTCTGACCGCAGCACATGTAATTCAACCGGAAGGCCCGCGTCAGCGGCAACAGCCTCGACATAGGCGTTGCCGCTGAGCAGGAGTTGGCCAAACAGGGCCTCGAGCAGTTCGGCCTGCCCCTGTGCTGCATTGGGGCGCGCCAGCAGAGCCAGAATGGGGTGCTGTTCGAACCGCTGCGACACGTCCTGAAGGACCAGCGGCAGAGCAGCGGCGGATTCCGCAATCAGTTTGACACAGCGAAACCCAACCGGGTTGCCTGCAAATCCGCTGCGGATCATGGACTGGCTATCGCGAGGGCTCCAGGCAATCCGCCCAGAGCCTTGCCAGGACACAACCCGCGCGGTGGCGCTTGCCTTTTGCTCGATTGGTTTGTTTTTGCGCCGCAGGACGTCAAAGACCATGACCATTCCTCATTCTTAGGTGCCGGGCTGGTGTGCCCTTTTGCTGAGAACACTTATCCCAAACAGAGCTGAAGATTTCCGAAGCAGGGCGTACGGTGGGTGCGCAACATCCCTACCCGCAGGGATTTCTTTTTGCTGCAAATACTCAAAGAAAAGCCGTTTACCACAGGGGCAAACGGCCGTTGCTTACAGGCTGCGCAGTCGCGGCCTGAGGTGTTGCGCGGCGGGTTGGATGATCAGGTCATGCAGCGCCCAGACCAGTGCATCCAGCCGATCCGGCGAGCCGCCCCCGTGATAACTCAGCGGGGTCATCTGGCTCATCTGTTGCTCTAGCTCGCCCAGCCCCGGCAGGTGAAACACCCTGCCCTGTTCGTACAGCGCCGCCACCGGCTCAGCCCTGGCGGACTTAGAGCGACTGGCGTGCAGAGATTTGAACGGCACCAAGGGATCGACCTGCCGCAGCACGCTTTCCACCAGCGCACCGCCCTGGTTCACTTCGGCCACCAGACGATCACCGCCAAAGTCCTGCATCGCTGCAATGGCAGCTTTGGCCCAGGCCAGCGGCCCCACGCCCTGCACGGTGCAATCCCCCAGCACATAGCCGCGCCAGTCCTGCGGCGGCCCTTGCAGAGTTGCGCCAACCACCACAATACCGCAGGCATCCGAACCCTTGCCCGCACTCACAGCTGGATCTACCGCCACTACGATCCGGTCCAAGGGTGGCGCATCCTCGACCAGTGCGGCTTGCAGCATCTCGCCTGTCCACAATGCGCCCTTGATGTCGGACAGCAGCTCTCCATCCAGTTCCTGCCGCCCCAATCGGGTGCCCGCATAGCGCCTGCGGACCTCGGTCAGGAACGAGGGCGCAAGATTGGCGCGGTTGGCCTCGGTTGGGGCGTGGCATTGCACAGTGCTGGGTTGGGCCATGATTTCACGCAGGGTTGGCACATTGCGCGGGGTGGTGGTGACACAAAGCCGGGGGTCCTGCCCCAGCCGCAGGGCAAATTGCAGCATGTCCCAACTCGATTGAACCTTTTTCCACTTGGCCAGCTCATCAGCCCAGGCAGCGTCAAACTGGGGGCCGCGCAGGGCTTCGGGGTCGTGGGCAGAGAACGCCTGTGCCGTGGCCCCGTTGGGCCAGATCAGCTTACGTTCGTTGGCCTTCCATGTGGGGCGACGATCGGGCGGAGAACAGGCCAGAATGCCGCTGTCGCCATGCACCATGACATCGCGGACCTGATCATAGGTTTCCCCCAGCAGGGCCACTCGGTGGGCTGCTCCCGGGGTGTGCGGCAGGTTGCCTTCGACCTGGTTGCGCACCCATTCTGCCCCGGCACGGGTTTTTCCGGCACCTCGACCGCCCAATATGATCCAAGTGTGCCAGTCGCCTATTGGTGGCAGCTGATGCGGCAGGGCCCAGACTTCGAACAGATATGGAAAGGCAGCTAATTGATCCTCGGGCAGTTCATCCAGGAACATCCTGCTCATCACAGCAGGCACGCAGGCTAGCCAGTCGGCAGCAAATGTCAGCCCGGATGGCGTCGAAGTCAAAGCTGGGTGTGGTGAGGGTTGTGAGGGTGCTGGATTGGGCGACAAGGGTTTTCTCCACTTTCTGACAGTCCCGGATAAGCCCCTCTAGCTTGGTGATCTGAGGTTTCGACACGGTGCCGTCGACCTCTCCCTCGGCTTCCAGCTGCTCGCGCAGCGCCTCTGCCTCGTTGCGCAAACGCAGGATGGACTCCTGCAGTGACCTGAGCAGATCGGCGGTTTTGTCAATTTGTGGATCTAATGTGGTGGTGACCATGTGGTTGATCCTTATGCGATGAAACCGCACAAGAGACATTTGATTGGCCCGTGTTTTGTTAGGCGCCAATCAAAATATCACCCAACTGCAAGCGCAACCTATACGCGAATATTCCACAAAAGTCAAGGATTCTCTGGAATACTGCGTGCGCTGGTTACGCAACAGTGGTGATGTTCCAGGCCCCTGCGCCGACTTTGAACTACCTGTTAAGCTTCTTGGACAAGACAGAATTTTCGTTACCATCCAAAGGGCTATAGCCCTGCCTTAGATAGAAAAGACGCGCGGTTTTGGTGCTGTCCAAAGTGCATTCTGCAAGCCCAATGGCGCGTGCATCCTGTTCCATCTGACCAAGCAACCCTTTGCTCACCCCGGAAAACCGCGCATTGTGGTTTACATAGTTCAGCAAGATCCGACCGGTGTTGTGCAGCATGGAAACGCCAAAAATTTACCGCCCCGCCTCTGCCACATACAGCTTGGCATCGGGATTAATGACCCATTGCACCCAGGACTGTGCTGTCTTGTTGTCCAGCCAGTCGGAAATTTGACGCGGGTCATTTTGGTGATCCAGACTACAAAGTTCGGAAATCGAAGCCCGCAACGTTATCACTCCCTGTGCGGCATCTTCCGCAGTGGCCAATCGAATGATCATTTCTTGGGTCCTAATATTGGCCTATGAGTTTCTTAAAAACCAAAAGGGATGAGAGCTAATTATCTGAATTTCATCAAGGCTCGGCGAATAGCGATAAAAAAATACTATCCAATGTTAACGAAATTTTGGCCAATTCGCCAGCATACTTAAGTCAGAATAGAACCTGACAATTATCTAAAGAAGCCACCATGATGATGATAAAACGCTCAATAGCTGTCGTTGCCGTTGCGTTTGGGGCCACCGCAGCTTCCTCGGAAGATCTCTTAAACGTTGACCCGGTTTCGGCACGCATTTTTCTGGAGCTTCACAGCATTCAGCAGCTTGCTGGCGACATTCGCCCACTGGTCTCGGCCCCGGGCGAAGCCTTTCGCATTGTCGACGGTGATTTCCTGACCTTGGGCAATCTGAAAATTCGCCTGGTGGGCATTGATGCTCCCGAAGCCGCGCAGCAATGTAACAGTGCTGGTGGTGATCATTGGGACTGTGCCGCACAGTCGGGTGACCGCGCCCGCAGCATCATTGGTCTGGCCGCGCGGGTTGATTGCTATAGCAGCGAGCAGAACAACTACGGCCACTATATTGCTTCGTGTGACGCAGATGGGCGTGATGTGGGGGCAATGCTGGTCGAAGAGGGATTGGCCTGGCCTGTTGAGGAAAGCGGTTATTATCTGTCTGAGGCCAGCAACGCTCAAAGCGATGGTCTGGGCATCTGGCAAGCCCCAACCCAAACCCCTTGGGACTGGCGCAACCAGCACAACTGATCCGATGTCAGTCTGCTAGAACACAAAAAAGGGCGCCGAAGCGCCCTTTTCTTATTGCTGTGGGTCAAACCCTAGTTGTTTTGCCGCTGAGCTTCGATCTCACGCCATTTCTTGACGTTACGATTGTGCTGATCCAGCGTTTCGGCAAAGGCGTGTCCGCCAGTGCCATCGGCAACAAAGAACACGTAGTTTGTCTGATCCGGATCCACTGCGGCCAACAGACTGGCCATGCCGGGATTGGCGATGGGCGTCGGAGGCAGCCCTTCGATCACATAGGTGTTCCAAGGGGTCGCTTTGCGCAGCTCGCTTTGTCGCAGGCCCCGGCCCAGAATGCCCTCGCCCTTGGTGACGCCATAGATCACGGTGGGATCGGTTTGTAGACGCATGCCACGGTTCAAACGGTTGATGAACACGCTGGAAACCTGACGGCGTTCCTCGGGAACACCAGTTTCCTTTTCGATGATCGACGCCAGAATCAGCATTTCCTCGGCGTTGGCCAATGGCAGGCCGTCGGTGCGTTGTTCCCAGGCGGCATTGATGCGCAACTGCTGGCGTTCTTGCATTTCAGCCAGAACATCAGCCCGCTTGGTGCCAGGCACAACTTCGTAACTGTCGGGGGCCAACATGCCTTCGGCTGGGCGTTCACCAGGCTCACCGTCCAGCACATCCATCGCCTTGAGCGCATCGACCACCTGCCAGCTGGTTACACCTTCGGCCAGAGCAATTCGATAGCGAGTATCACCCTGTGCGCGTTTTTCGGTGTATTCGGCTGGGGTTTCATCAACACCAACCTGGAATTCGGCCCGTTCAACAAATTTGTTGCTGGCCGGGTCCAGCTCACGCACTTCGGCGATCACCCGTGTGATGCCCACACGATAGACAATTTCTGTGCCACAAGAACTGGCGCCCGATGTTGTCACCTGTGCGACGATCTCTTCCATGGACGACCCCGGTGCCACCAGGAAGCTACCGGCCTTGAGCTGGCCGGTTTTTTCGCTGTATTTGGCACCGATACGGAACATTGCCGCATTGGCAACCGCGCCCTGGGCTTCCAGGTCGCGGCTTACCTTTGTCATGTTCGAGCCCCGCTCGACCCGCAGGCAGATCGCCGTTTCCAGCGGTCCGCTAGTGGTATACTGAGTTTTGCCCCAAAGGATGACGCCCCCCAACAGGAAAAGCCCCACCACGAGGAACGTCAGCATATTCGAAGCAAGGGCGCGCCACATCAGTCAGCCTTTCCGAAAATCACGGATGCGTTGGTGCCGCCAAAGCCAAAGGAATTGGACAGAGCCACGTTAATCTCACGCTCGCGCTTGGCGTTGGGGGCCAGGTCGACCTTGGATTCAACAGCGGGGTTGTCCAGGTTGATGGTTGGAGGGGCCACCTGATCGCGGATCGCCAGGATCGAGAAGATTGCCTCGATCGCACCAGCAGCACCCAAAAGGTGACCGGTCGACGACTTGGTCGAAGTCATAGTGACCGACGCGGCGTCATCGCCCAGCATCCGCTCAACCGCGCCCAGTTCGATGGTATCCGCCATGGTCGAAGTACCGTGCGCATTGATGTAATCGATGTCGGCAGGTTTCAACCCAGCGTTAGCCAGAGCAGCCCGCATGGAGCGTTCGCCGCCTTCGCCAGTCTCGGACGGAGCGGTGATGTGATAGGCATCGCCCGACAGACCATAGCCCAGAACCTCGGCATAGATCTTGGCGCCGCGTGCTTTGGCGTGTTCGTACTCTTCCAGAACAACAACACCTGCGCCCTCACCCATGACAAAACCGTCACGGTCGGCGTCATAGGGTCGGCTGGCCTTGGTTGGGTCATCGGCCATTTTGGTCGACAGCGCCTTGCAAGCGTTAAAGCCGGCAATACCGATTTCACAGATGGCAGCCTCGGCGCCACCAGCGATCATCACATCGGCGTCGCCGTGTTTGATCAGGCGACTGGCATCGCCAATGGCGTGCGCGCCGGTGGAACAGGCGGTCACAACCGAGTGGTTCGGGCCTTTGAAGCCGTGCTGGATTGAGACCTGACCCGAGATCAGGTTGATCAGCGCGCCGGGAATAAAGAAGGGGGATACACGACGTGGGCCACGTTCCTTGATCATCACGGCAGTGTCAGCGATTGAACTTAGACCACCAATGCCGGAACCGATCATCACACCAGTGCGGAACTGCTGATCCTCGGTTTCAGCCTTCCAGCCAGCATCGCGAACGGCCATTTCGGCAGCAGCAATACCATAAAGGATGAAGTCATCAATCTTGCGCTGCTCTTTCTTGGGCAGCCAATCATCAGCATTGAATGTCCCATCGGTGCCATCACCGCGTGGAACTTCGCAGGCATAAGTGGTGGTTACACCGCTTTCGACAGCATCAAACAGGGTAATGGGCCCCGCACCGGACTGTCCGTCCAGCAGCCGAGACCAGCTTTCTTCGACACCACATGCCAGCGGTGTGACCAATCCCAGTCCGGTAACAACAACTCGACGCATTCCTTGCTCTCCTTTGCCTCGGCAATTCGTTCCCAAATAGCTTGGATTGCCCCAAAAGTGCAAGTGGCCCAGATGCCGGTCGATTTCACGGCGAACTAACGCCCCGCGGTACGCCTGGTTAACCCTTACCCGCCACACTCATGGTGTAGTGTAACGAGTGATCGGTTCCCAGCCCTCAACGCGTTCCCGTGGGCTGGAGCGGTGCAGACCACAAACGTAAGCCACGCTTTTGTGGTCTGCATCAATTTTGCCCCAAATCAGAACCGGGCGTTTTTGCATTACAAACAAAGCGTAACTATGAACCCGGAGTCTCCGTTTCCACATACATAGAATAAAAGAGCCGGCGCCAAGCCAATTTTGCACCTGCGAACCCAAAAATTAAATACAGTTGTGAGTTGATCAGTTGATACCTTTTATAAAAACAAAGTTTGCCTTCCTATTTATTGTGTTTTTCATCCTTGATTTCAGCGCAGCAAGATTGGCAGAGGCCAATGAATGCGCTGCACAGGATAAACTTGTAACATTCGTGCTCTACAGCGAACAATATCTTGAGCATTTATCTAGCGGGAACTGTCCAGACGCCCCTGCAAGGCTTCAAAATTTCCTTGCTCAGAATCCAGTTGTTTCTTTCCGCGTAGCGCTCCGCCGAGACAATCTGGCGACTTTTGAACGACCGACAGCACATCTAATTGCTGAACAGAGATCGGTGTTAAAGGTTGAACTGAAGTCAGGACGCCGAAGGGCTCGCACCTGTGCGGACACCCTAGAAATCCCTCAGTCGCTTAGCTCGCTTCGAAGACGCATCAAGGCGGTGTCTTGTGCCAGCACTAGCTTGTCTGGAATTGATTATCCTGGGGACGCAGAAAACCATGCCTTCCATGGCTCTGCTGCTGGGGGCCTCTTTACAGTCGTTGCCTTTGCCGGTTTGGCATTTGTGCTGCAGAAGGAATGGAAACAAACGCAGCAACGCAGAGAGCAAAGGCATCTTTGCACCTTGCCCTGCACCATTACGCTGTCAAACCGAACCCATTCGGCTGTCATCAAAGACATCAGCTGCAATGGCGCAAAAATTAGAACCGATACCGCATGCCATCCAGGTGATACCATTAATATAAGGATCGCTAATCTGCACCTAACAACACAGGTTCAATGGTCTAGCGAGCCCTACATCGGGGTGAACTTTAGAAAAGCACTCCCCGACAGCCTGCTGGTGACATTACTGGAACGCGCCAGGGCGTCTTCTCATAATTCGCTTGAACAGCCTCCAGCAGAGCCATTGTTGATTTAGGCCCAACGCTTGCCCTGATCAGAGCAGTTCTGCAACGGGTTCGGGTTCTGGCAAGGCTGTGGCCAATGCTTGCTCCACTGTCAGGGTTTTGCGGAACAGCGCGCGCCCTACCAATGCCCCAGAGATCGAGCCGATATACTTCAATCGCGAGATATCATCTGCCTTGCGGACAATACCGCTGGCTATGACTGGCGCACTGGCGGTTTCGGCCAACCCTGCGATCAGGCCCAGCTGAGCCTCGACATCAGACATGTCGCTGTCGATATCGGTGATGATGATGCCAGCAAAGGGCGTATCGCCAAAGGCCTGAATGAAGGATTCGGGGGTAAATGCTCCGGACTGACGCCACCCATCGGTCATCACCTGCCCCTGCCAGATATCAACGGCCAGAACGATCTGATCTGGATGATGGCGGGCCAACTCTTCAACCAGTTGCGGGTCACGGGCGGCCAGGGTTCCGACAACGATGCGCCCTGCCCCTTTTTCAATCCAATGTTCGATATGTTCGCGACTACGCATACCGCCGCCCAGTTGCACGGGAACGCCAGCAGTTCGGATAATCTCTTCGATCAAATCAGCATTGTCACCATTGCCCTCAACCGCATTGAAGTCGGTGACATGCATCCACTCGGCACCTGCCGATGCAAACTCACAGGCGGTTTGCACTGGGTCTACGTGCCACAGCATCGGTTCGTCCAACCGCCCCTTGTCCAGGGTCACACAATGACCGTTCTGCAATTCCATAGTTGGGTAGATCATCATAATTGGCAGCCTCCAGTTACATTGACAGGATAATGATAGCACACCCTGCCGCCAGAATCTGAGCCTGCTTTGAATTTACCGATAACCCGCAAACAAAAACGGCGCCTTCCATGTGGAAAGCGCCGTTTTGATCAATCGCAAAGTGCGATTGGGAAACTTAGGAAGCTTCAGTGATGAACTTCACTGCGTCGCCGAAGGACTGAATGGTCTCAGCAGCGTCGTCAGGGATCTCGATGCCGAACTCTTCTTCGAAAGCCATAACCAGCTCAACAGTGTCCAGGCTGTCTGCGCCCAGATCGTCGATGAACGAAGCGTTTTCGGTCACTTTGTCTTCTTCAACACCCAGGTGCTCTACAACGATCTTTTTTACGCGGTCTGCGACGTCGCTCATGTCAATTCCTCGTCTATTCGGGGCTCTATTTGCCCGGTTTTATCCTTGCCCGCTCGGGTGGACATAATTTGCCCTGTCCGGGCGGTTCGATCCCGACTAGCGGGGTGCCGAATGGTTCCGCAAGGGAAGCCACTGCAGCGAATATGCGCCGCCTATAGCACAGCTAACAGCAGAGGCAAACGATTTCGCTTGGTCACTTGCTTGCTTTGCTTACCATTTACAGGCGTCAGGCGACCCAGATAGGTTTATCAAGGCGCCCTTACAAGGAGTGCCCTGAATTTATTGGGCAATCCAATATTATTTTGTGCAGTGCCTGTTCAACAGGCTTAGAGCATCGCCATGCCGCCATTCACATGCAGGGTTGTGCCGGTGACATAGGCAGCCTCGGCACTGGCGAGATACAGCACCGCAGCGGCGATTTCTTTCGAATCCCCCATACGACCGGCCGGAATCTGGGTGAGAATGGCGTCTTTCTGTGTGTCGTTCAGCTTGTCGGTCATTGCAGTGGCAATGAAACCCGGCGCAACAGCGTTGACGGTGATGCCACGATTGGCAACTTCATAGGCAAGCGATTTGGACATGCCGACCATGCCAGCCTTGGACGCGGCATAGTTGCCCTGCCCCGGATTACCGGTGGCACCAACAATGGATGAGATGTTGATGATGCGGCCCCAGCGCGCCTTCATCATGCCGCGCAACACGCCACGGCACAGGCGCATGGTCGAGGTCAGGTTGACGTTCAGAACGCTATCCCATTCGTCATCCTTCATCCGCATGAACAGGTTATCACGGGTGATGCCGGCGTTGTTGACCAGGATGTCAACTGAACCCATGGCTTCGACTGCGGCCTTGGGCAGCGCTTCAACCGAATCCTTGTCGGACAGGTTACAGGTCAGCACATGGGCGCGTTCACCCAGTTCAGCGGCCAGCGCTTGCAGCGGCTCTTCACGGGTGCCGGACAGCACAACGGTTGCGCCTGCGGCGTGCATAGCCCGCGCAATGTCGCCGCCGATGCCACCAGATGCGCCGGTGATCAGGGCGTTTTTACCAGTCAAATCAAACATATATTTTCCTTTTTGGCAGAACCGGTCCGTAGTCGCAGTTTTCTGCGCAAAAAACGGACCGGAATTTTTGAAAATTCCGGCTCAGGCTTCAGCCGCAGCCTTGGCGTTATCTGACGTGCCAACCTGACGGCTGGTCAGGCTGCGGTCGATCTTGCGGATCATACCCGACAGCGCCTTGCCTGCACCAATTTCCCAGAACTCGGTCACGCCTTTGGCGGCCATGACCTGCACGCTTTCGCGCCAGCGCACCGAACCGGTGACCTGCTCGACCAGCAAGGCGCGGATTTCGGCGGGATCGGTTACAACATCGGCACGAACGTTTGCGATCAAAGGCACCGCTGGTGATTTAACTTCTACAGCGGCCAGCGCCTCGGCCATCACATCAGCGGCGGGCTGCATCAAGGCACAATGGAACGGGGCGCTGACCGGCAGCATCACCGCCCGCTTGGCACCACGGCCTTTGGCGATTTCAGCGGCACGCTCAACTGCTGCTTTGTGGCCCGAGACCACAACCTGAGTTGGGTCGTTGTCGTTGGCGGCCTGCACAACTTCGCCTTCGGCGGCAGCTTCAGCGGCAACCTCTTTCACAGTTTCAAAGTCCAACCCCAGCAGGGCTGCCATTGCGCCAACACCAACAGGCACGGCGCTTTGCATGGCCTGGCCACGGGTGCGCAGCAGGCGGGCTGTGTCAGCCACGGAAATCGCACCGGATGCGGCCAAAGCCGAGTATTCACCCAGGCTGTGACCGGCCACAAACGCGGCTTTGTCGATGGAAACACCTTCGGCCTCAAGAGCGCGCATGGCGGCCATCGAGGTGGCCATCAGTGCGGGCTGAGCGTTTTGGGTCAGGGTCAGGGTCTCGATGTCGCCCTCCCAGATCAGGGAGCTGAGGCTTTCGCCCAGGGCTGCGTCCACTTCATCAAACACGGCTTTGGCGGCGGGATAGGCATCGGCCAGTTCCTTGCCCATGCCGATGGTCTGCGCGCCCTGTCCAGGGAAAACAAATGCGATAGTCATCAGGACCTCATATAATCTGTCATTTCTGGTGGTTTAGCTTTCTGTGACGTAACGTACAAGCAAAGCCTACATCTGCGCACCAATCCTGTGCGTCGGCTGACAGCGAGGAGCGTTGCAACCAAGGAGCGGATTGTTAGGTTGACTGCACAGGACCCAAGCAAAGGACCAGGCCCCGTGTCACGCAGCAATACCTTTTCCAGCTACGGCAGCATTGCCAAGACGTTTCACTGGCTGACCGCCCTACTGATCTTCTCGGCCTTTCCGCTGGGGTATTTTGCCAACGACCTGGCGCATCAGATTGCCGGGCCGAATTTTGACGGCGCGCAAGCCACGATTGATCAGGCGACACAGCTGTTTTCGCTGCACAAGACTGTTGGGGTAACAACGTTCTTTGTGGCCCTTGCGCGTATTCTATGGACCATAAGCCAGAAAAAACCCGGGCTTTTGCACCCAGACAACAAACCCGAGGCGTTGGCTGCTGAAACCGTGCATTGGCTGCTGTATGGTTCCTTGGTACTGGTGCCGCTATCGGGCTGGATCCACCATGCGGCGACTGTTGGCTATGCGCCAATCTGGTGGCCGTTTGGTCAAAATTTGCCTTTGGTGCCTAAGTCTGATGCTGTGGCCGCGATATTTGCGGGCCTTCACTGGGTCTTTGTCTGGACGCTGGCAGGCACGCTGGCCTTGCATATTGCAGGGGCGCTGAAACACCAGATCATTGATCGCGATGCCACTCTGCGTCGCATGCTGCCAGGAACCCCAGAGGCAGCGCGCCCTCCTGCTCAGTCTCATAGCCTGATGCCTGCACTTGTTGCTATTGTGGCCTTTGGTGCAGTGTTGGCGGGTGGTGCGGCCATTGGCGCCTACCGCCCACACGTTGGAGCCACTACAGAGGTAGAGTTGGCCGAAGTGGCCTCGGGCTGGGAGGTCACTGAGGGGACCCTTGGCCTTGAGATCACTCAGATGGGCGGTCAGGTTGCTGGTTCATTTTCCGAGTGGACCGCTGCCATCAACTTTGCAGAACCTGCGTCACCCGGCCCGGCCGGTGATGTCGAGGTCACAATCGCCATCCCGTCGCTTAGCCTTGGAACAGTGACTGCACAGGCTATGGGGGCCGACTATTTTGACAGTGCCGCCTACCCTACGGCAGTCTTCAAAGCCTCGCTGGAAAAGTTGGAGAGTGACTATCAGGCGGTGGGAACGCTGACGATCCGCGACAAGGTTGTACCAATCATTCTGCCTTTTTCGCTAGAGCTGTTGGGCGAACACGCCAAGATGACTGGGACCGTCACGTTGAACCGACAGGATTTTGACATTGGCCGCAGCCTGCCAGATGAAACCTCGCTGGGCTTTGATGTGGTGATTGCAATTAGCCTCGCGGCACAACGGTCACAGTAAGTTACGGGGTCTTGGGCAGAGCCGCTTGGTGCTTCAAAAGTACTCCAAAAGTCCTAAGGTAACTCGGAAACACCCTTACCGAGGCCAAGTACCCGTTGAGCGTATTAAAAAGTAACACCTCTGAGACGCTAAGCCGCCGGACACTGCTGTCTGGCCTTGGAGCAACTGTTGCACTGGGGGCTGGTTGCACGGTGGGGCAGGATTTCGAACGCCCAACCACCGATCTTCCCGACCTGTTCTTCCACACGCGCGAGACCGAAGCACAATCACGCGGTGCGGCAGAATGGTGGAAAAAATTCAATGATCCGGCGCTGGATCGGCTCGTCACTATGGGGTTGGCGCAGAATCTGGACATTAGAAAAGCCGTCGCGCGTATTGAACAATCCCGCGCCATTCTTGGTGGAGCCGGCTATCCAGTGTCTGGTGTGTCTCGTATTGGTGAGGGCAAAGCCACGGGGGGCGGAACAGACGGGCGCAGCGACAGTGGTTTCGTGCGCGCCGAGGCAAGCTGGCATGCAGACTTGTACGGGCAATTGAAACGAGAGCGAGAAGCGGCGTCGTACCGACTGGCCTCTTCTTACGCCGATGCCAATGTTGCCCGCACAACATTGCTGGGAGAGCTTGTCACGGCCTATATCGATCTTCGGTTTTACCAGGAATTGATCCGGGTCAATCAACGGGTTGTCACGTCGCGCGAAGAAACGCTGAACGCCACACTAACAGCGAGAAACAACCAAGACAGCTCGGCGCAGGAAGCTGTCACCGATCTGGATGTCGCTCAGGCGCGATCACTGGTGGCCACTGCCAAGGCTGAGCTACCCGAATCCACAATCCTGTTTTTCAAATCCGTTTCACGGATTGGAGCATTGCTAGGGCAAGCCTGGGAGCGCCCGCGCAGCGGGCTCGACAGAAAGGCACCGCAACCTGAGCCTAATACCTCTGCGCTGAAGGTTGGTATTCCTGCTGACCTGCTGCGCAATCGGCCGGACATCCTGTTTGCCGAAAACCGGTTGGCCGAGGCAGTGGCATTGGCCGGTGTGGCCGAGGCAGAACTGTACCCCCGCCTGCAGTTGACCGGCAATTTGAACATCAATTATTCCGGCAGCGAATGGCTTCCCACAGCAGGGTTCTTCCGGGTTGGTCTAGATGTTCCACTGTTTGATATACCCGAGCGTCAAGCCAAGCTCGCCGCCCAGCAGGCCCGTGCGTCTGAGTTGCTGTTAGAATGGAAAGAAAAAGTCGTTGAGGCCGTAGAGGAAGTACAAAACGCTTTGGTGAGCTTGAAGTTTCACCGCGAAGCTGTTGCGGCGACCCTGGAATCGCTTGAGGCGAAACGAGAAGTTTTGCAGCTGGCGCGACAAGGTTATGTCGCCGGAGATATCGGTTTCTTGCAAGTGTCAGACGCGGAACGTTCACAGCTCTCTAACGAAAACGCGCTGGCGCTGGACCGGCGCAATTTTGCGGTGGACTTTGTTCAGCTCAATGTAGCGCTGGGCGGCAGCTACGCTTGACTGCTAACTGCCGCACTTTCACTTGCGAATTGGTTCACTCCGCCTTCATTGCCTCGATGGAAATCTGGATTGCGACTTCATCGCCAACAAACGGTGCGAATTTCCCCAATTCAAACTGCGAGCGCAGGATCGAGGCCGTAGCATCAAAACCAGCCCAGGGTTTACCCGCCATAGGGTGGTCACCGGCCTGATTAAGCTTGGCGTCCAACACAACCGGCCTGGTCACACCATTCAGTGTCAGGTCACCCGTAATCAATGCCGTTGTCTCGCCGGTGATTTCGATACCTGTGGATGTAAAAGTGATCATCTCGTTCTCATCAGCACCAAAGAAGTCCTGCGACATGAAGTGATCGAACCGCTCTTGCCAGCCGGTGAACATGGATTGAGCAGGCATGGATACCGAAACACTGGATCCGGCCGGGTTCTCTTGGTCAAACATCACCTCGCCTTCGAACCCAGCAAACATGCCATGTGAAGTCGAGTATCCGAGGTGATTGTAGCTAAAGAGGATCTGGCTGTGCCCAGAATCCAACACGTATTTCACCGGTTCGGCATTGGCCGAGGTTACAGCAAGGGCACCCAGCGTGGCAGCAATCAAAGTTGTTTTCATGAGATAAAGGCTCCGGTTTAAACAATTTACAAGGTACAAGCTGGCACCAATTCGCCCAAAGGAAAGCCGAGGCGCCAAGGTAGAGCACCATATAAAGCAAAACCTCCGACCAACATATGGCCGGAGGTGCTCGCTCTCAGTTATGTGATTGAGAGAAAAGCCTTAGTCGGCCTTCATCGCCTCGATTGAGATTTGGATTTCGACCTCGTCGCTGACGAAGGGCGCGAATTTGCCCAGATTGTAATCGGACCGCAGAACAGTAGCGGTGGCATCAAAACCAGCCCAAGGCTTGCCCGCCATTGGGTGGTCACCTGTCTGATTAAGCACAGCTGCAAGAATCACAGGCTTGGTGGTGCCGTTGATGGTCAGATCACCAGTGATGTTGGCCGTTGCCTCGCCAGTGACTTCGATACCGGTGGAGGTGAAGCTGACCATGTCACTGTCAGTTGCACCAAAAAAGTCCTGTGACATGAAGTGTCCAAAGCGCTCTTCCCAACCGGTGAACATGGACTTCACTGGCATCGAAACCGACACGCTGGACCCCGCTGGGTTTGCCTGGTCAAACATCACGTCGCCTTCGAACCCTGAAAACAGACCCCAAGTGGTCGAGAACCCAAGGTGGTTGTAGCTGAACAGGATTTGGCTGTGGCTGGCATCCAGCACGTATTTCTCAGGGGTCGCAAAGGCAGCGGTGGCGGCAGTGGTGGCCAGGGCGGCGGCGATCAGGGTCTTTTTCATAAGGCGGGCTCCGATAAACATTTTATGTGCCAAAGATGTGGTTATGTGTGTCAAAAAAGAAAGTCAGCAATTTCTAACATATTCTGTGAGTCTGCGAACGAAAACACCCAGTCACGGGGGGACTGGGTGTCTTTGATGTGCAATTTTGTGAGGCTTAGCTCAGGATTGGTACAACGCCGCTGAGTTGTTCACGCAAGAGTTGGCGGGTTGATCCCTTGCTGAGTGGCAAGCGGATCAGTAGCGAGCCGTCAATTTCGAACAGTTCTACCGCGCGGTCTTTGAACCGCACACTGCCAAGGCTGTCATATCCACGGCGCAGAACCGTACGTGGGCGCCCGTTGCCCGACCGCTGGAGAACACGAAGTTCGCGGCGGATTGGGTCAAAGTAGGCGTCTGGGTGGCTGTCGGGGTCATTGACCATCATCAATGCGATACCGGCAAACAGGAAGAACACCGAGATCCCGATTTTGATG
The DNA here is from genome assembly GCF_057444295.1 of Parasedimentitalea nitratireducens. Taxonomy (NCBI): domain Bacteria; kingdom Pseudomonadati; phylum Pseudomonadota; class Alphaproteobacteria; order Rhodobacterales; family Paracoccaceae; genus Parasedimentitalea; species Parasedimentitalea nitratireducens. Next base: position 504,058 of record NZ_JBYAXC010000002.1, read on the forward strand.
AGACCCATTTCAGGGTCATAGGTCGCGCCGGGCAAGACCCAGATCCCGGTGGAGCTGAGAACCATCGCCGCCCCGATCACTCGCAATACTATTGAACGCAGCTGCCAGTTCGGCCGAAAGCTCAGAACCAGCGGAAGCGCCTCTGCCATTGCATAAAGCCCGCGTGTTGGTGCCAGGCGCTTGCCCTGTGTCGGAATAGTCTCTGTCATGGTCATTGGATCTGCCCTTCCTCTGACATCGCCTTGTCGGCGGTGTTAACGTGTTGTTAACCCCTGTTAACCGGAACAATACGACCGCAATTGGGCAGCGCCGTGGAAAATGCCGGGCAAAGGCGCGTAATGTTGCCATCCTGGAAACACAGGTGCTTACCGGTCCATCAGGCGGCTTGCCCTTTTGGTCAAAGGCTGTATATGGGGGCTTCCTTCCGCAACGATTTCGATCCGCGCAGACTCTCGTGGTGGGGCAGCGGAAGGCCAACCGCCCTACCTTTGAAATGCGCCTTGAATATAACAGGAGCTCACATGCCACTATATGAGCATGTAATGATTGCGCGTCAGGACCTGTCCAACACGCAAGCAGAAGGTCTCATCGAACATTTCGGTGCTGTACTGTCCGACAACGGCGGAACGCTGGTCGACAGTGAGTACTGGGGCGTCAAAACGATGGCCTACAAGATCAACAAAAACCGCAAGGGCCACTATGCCTTCCTGCGCACTGATGCACCTGCACCAGCTGTTCAGGAAATGGAGCGCCTGATGCGTCTGCATGACGACGTTATGCGTGTTCTGACCATCAAGATGGACGAGCACAAAGAGGGCCCTTCGGTCCAGATGCAGAAACGTGACGAACGCGACACTCGTCGCGAGCGCCGTTGATCGCTGCTTAGGAAAAGGACGCTAAACCATGGCCGCAAAACCATTTTTCCGTCGTCGTAAAGTTTGCCCATTCTCGGGCGACAATGCACCGGCGATCGACTACAAAGACACCCGTCTGCTGCAGCGCTACATCTCTGAGCGCGGCAAAATTGTTCCTTCGCGGATCACCGCAGTGTCGGCAAAAAAGCAGCGTGAACTGTCTCGTGCTATCAAGCGCGCGCGTTTTCTCGCCCTGCTGCCATACGCTGTTAAGTAAGGAGACACTGACATGAAAGTTATCCTTCTTGAGCGCGTTGCGAAACTGGGCCAGATGGGCGACGTTGTTGACGTCAAACCAGGCTACGCACGTAACTTCCTGCTGCCTCAGGGCAAAGGCTTGACTGCTTCGGCAGCCAACATTGCCAGCTTTGAAAACCAGAAAGCGCAGCTTGAAGCGCGCAACCTGGAAACCAAAGCAGAAGCAGAAGCACTGGGCGAAAAGCTGGCTGGCCAGCAGTTCGTTGTGATTCGTTCGGCATCCGATGCCGGCGCTCTGTACGGTTCTGTCACCCCACGTGACGCCGCTGACGCTGCCACCGCCGAAGGTTTCTCGGTCGACAAAAAGCAGATTGCTTTGATCCATCCGATCAAAGACCTTGGTCTGCATGCTGTTGCTGTGAACCTGCACCCAGAAGTTTCGGTTACTATCGAAATGAACGTTGCGCGTTCGGTTGAAGAAGCCGAACTGCAGGCATCGGGCAAGTCGATCCAGGAACTGGCTGCAGAAGAAGAAGCTGCTGCTGAGTTCGAAATTTCCGAACTGTTTGACGACATCGGTTCGGCTGCTTCGGACGATGACGACGACGCTCCAGCAGCCCCTGCTGCGGACGAAGAAGAAGTCTAAACGCTTCTCTTTCGAGCTACAAATTAGGGAAAGGCCGTCCAGTTTGGGCGGCCTTTTTCTGTGTAATTACTGGTCTAACAGCACCTTGCACCCTACCTTTGCGCTATTGATTGAACAGTTTGGCAAAGGATACGGACAATGGCAGGCAAGTTTCTGACACTCACCGCAGCGATGTTTATCTTGGTCGGCTGTGACACGGTTCCGGTAGAGGCGCCGCTTCAGCTGAGCGGTCCACCCGGTGCAAACTACGACTCTGACGAAAACCAATGCCGTGCGCGGGCGGCCCAGGTTGGCCAGGGGCATGTCCAGACCAGCGCGGTTGTTGGTGGTGTTGGCGGTGCAGTGATTGGCGCCACCGAAAGCCGGGATGATGCCGCTATTGGCGCGGTGCTGGGCACAATTGCAGGTGCGGCCGTGGGGGATGCTCAGGTCAAGCAGGCACAGCGCGAGTATCTGGTGCAATGCATGCAAAATGCCGGTCATCCGGTGGTTGGCTGACGCCACAGGTGCCAACGATGACTCAACGGCCTCGTCGGCGGCTTTTGTCCTATGCATTTTACCCCCGTCAAATGGTCCGCTAATTTAGCATCAAATTTGGACCTAGGGGGACAGAGATGAGACGCCGAACAGTATTGGGCCTAACCGCCCTGCCCATTCTTATTGCCGCCTGCAGTGGTGGACATGCTGGCCCGACAGAAGAAGAGTTCAATCCGCCGCTCCACCCCAATGAAACGCCGGAACTGCGTGCGCAGATCAACCATTGGGCAGACCACTACGAGGTGCCACGTGCACTGGTCCATCGCTTGGCCATTCGCGAAAGCACGCACAGGCCATGGGCGATTAATCGGCCCTATTATGGATTGTTGCAAATCCTGCCAGCAACAGCCCGCTCCATGGGGTTCAAAGGTCAGCCCAAGGACCTGTTGGATGCCAATACCAACCTGGAATTTGCCGTAAAATACCTGCGTGGAGCCTGGCTAATCTCTGATGGCAGCCAGGACATGGCGGTCAAACACTATTCGCGCGGCTACTGGCACGAGGCCAAAAAACGCGGCATGCTGAAAGAAACCGGATTGGTAAATTGATAGTTGGCGCAGCCTGTTCGCTGCGCCAATTTTCTTAGTCTTCCGGGCTGAGAAGTTTCCAGATTACCGCCCCCAGCACTGCGCCTGCCAATGGCGCCAGCCAGAACAACCAAAGCTGCGCCAAGGCAGGCCCGTCTGCAAACAAGGCCACACCGGTTGAGCGTGCTGGGTTCACCGAGGTATTGGTGACAGGGATCGAAATCAGATGGATCAGTGTCAGGCCCAAGCCTATGGCAATAGGGGCAAACCCCGCCGGTGCCCCGGCAGATGTGGCGCCTAAGATAATGATCAGGAATGCCGCAGTCATGACAACCTCGGTCACCAGTGCGGCTGTCATGCCATAGCCCTGCGGTGAAGCTTCACCATAGCCATTTGACGCAAATCCCCCGACGCCGCTAAATCCGGCTCCGTCTGAGACGATAAGGTAGAGTATAACCGAGGCGGCGATGGCGCCACCAAGCTGTGCCCCCCAATAGGGCAACAGATTCTTTGCCTCGAAACGCCCCCCAACCATCAGGCCAAGCGAAACCGCAGGATTGAAGTGGCCACCGGATATATGACCAACGGTATAGGCCATGGTCAGCACCGTCAGGCCAAACGCCAGGCTGACACCCAGCCAACCGATACCAACATCCGCAACACCTGCCGCCAGCACTGCGCTGCCACAGCCGCCCAGTACAAGCCAGAAAGTACCAATAAATTCTGCCAACAACTTCTTTGACATAACGTGTCTCCTGAAAAAACTGTGACACGGACATAGCACACTTTTTAGGAAACCCAGAGAGAACTGTTTCCCGTACTTTCCACGGCTGTGTCAGATTCGCTTGAACACATCAGAACGACCAATTTGTGCTTACGCAGCGATGCTCCAATCCACTGCAATAAGAATGTCATAGGCAACAGCTAATCTTCTGATATCGTGATCCGATAACGATAACGTTTTTTGGGAGTTTACCATGCCTATCACCCTTGACCGCCGGTCCTTTTTGGCCGGATCTGCCGGCTTGATCGCGCTACATCCGTTTTCAGTTCAGGCTGCCGCCAACCAAGTTCATCTGCGACTGATGGAAACCACCGATCTGCACGTGCATGTGTTCCCGTATGATTATTATGCCGACAAACCGCGGGACACTGTTGGTCTGGCCCGCACCGCGTCGATTGTGAAAGAAATCCGCGCCGAGGCCACCAACTCGCTGCTGCTGGACAATGGTGACTTTCTGCAGGGTAACCCGATGGGAGACTACATCGCCTATGAGCGCGGCATGAAAGAGGGTGACATGCACCCGGTAATCGCCGCGATGAACACGCTGGGCTTTGAGGCCTCGACCCTGGGCAATCACGAGTTCAATTACGGGCTCGATTTCCTGATGAAGTCGCTGGCCGGGGCAAACTACCCGGTGGTCTGCGCCAATATCTCAACCGAGACCGGTGCTGGTCCGCGTGACGACAAGACCTTGTTGCCACCCTACGTGATGATCGAGCGTGAGCTGACAGATGGGGCTGGCAATGCTCATCCGATCAAGATCGGGCTGATTGGTTTTGTGCCACCACAGGTAATGAACTGGGACCGCCGCCATCTGGAAGGCAAGGTACAGGCGCGTGACATTCTGGAATGTGCCCGCGCCTATGTCCCCGAGATGAAGGAGAAAGGTGCTGATATCATCATCGCTCTGTCCCACTCGGGTATTGGTTCGGCGGATGAAACAGAAGGTATGGAGAATGCCTCGGTTCCATTGGCAGCTGTTGAGGGCATTGATGCCATCATGACCGGACACAGCCACCTTGTGTTCCCCTCCTCCAAATATGCTGACTTTGCCGGTGTGGACGCCGACAAGGGCACTATCCACGGCAAACCTGCCACCATGGGCGGGTTCTGGGGCAGTCATCTGGGCCTGATTGACCTGATGCTAGAGCGTGATGGCAATGGCTGGCGTGTGGTTGGGCATGGCTCTGAGGCTCGTCCGATTTCCAAGCGCAACGAAGACCGCAGCTACACAGCTTTGGTTGAAGATGATGCTGCGGTTCTTGCAGCTGTGGCAACCGAGCATGAAGAGACGCTGGCTTATGTGCGCCGCGCGGTGGGTAAAACAGACGCGCCGCTGCACAGCTATTTTGCGCTGGTGGCGGATGATCCTTCGGTGCAGATCGTGTCCAAGGCCCAGCAATGGTACATAGGCGAGATGCTGAAGGGCACCGAATACGAAGGCCTGCCCATTCTATCGGCCGCGGCTCCGTTCAAGGCAGGTGGCCGAGGCGGACCCGAGTATTACACCGACGTGCCCAAGGGCGATGTGGCGATCAAGAACGTCGCAGATCTGTACCTCTACCCAAATACAGCGCGTGCGGTTCTAGTGTCGGGCCAACAGGTCAAAGACTGGCTGGAGCGTTCGGCTGGGATCTTTAATCAGGTTGAAGTTGGCAAAGGCGATCAGGTGCTGCTGAACCCATCCTTCCCAAGCTACAACTTTGATGTGATCGACGGGGTGACCTACCAGATCGACCTATCGCAGCCGTCGAAGTTTGGCCCCAAGGGTGAACCTGGTGATGACAGCGCCAACCGGATTGTGAACCTGATGTATAATGGGGAACCACTGGATCTGGACGCTCAGTTCATCATCGCCACCAACAACTATCGCGCCAGCGGCGGTGGCAAGTTCCCGGGTGCCATGGGTGATACCATCGTGTTCGAAGGCCCCGACACCAACCGCGACGTGATTGTGCGCTATATTGTTGAAAACGGTACCATCAGCCCACGCGCCGATTCCAACTGGTCCTTTGCCCCCCTGCCCGGCACCTCGGTGTTGTTTGATACTGGGCCCAAGGCAAATGATTATGTCGACAGCGTTGAGGGCATGAAGATCGCGCCTGCTGGCGAAGGCCCCGAGGGCTTTGCGCGGTTCAAGATCGATCTGTGATCTAAACAGACAGAGACAAGAAAGGCCGTGCATCAGCGCGGCCTTTTTAACGGTAAGTCCTGTTTTCTGAGAAATGCTCGACCAGCAAGTCAAAGACCATTCTGATACGTCGACTGCTGTGTAGCTCGCGATGGGTCACCAACCAAACCGGCACATCAAACGGCTCCATATCGGGGAACACCGGTTCGACACCTTCAGTGCTTTGCCCCACATCGTCGGTCATGACCGCAAGGCCCAAGCCAGCTTTGACCATTTCCCATAATGTAACACTGCTGCTGCAAATCATTTTGTAGTTCGCCCGTGTCAAATGTAGGCCACGCCCTGTCAGGACTCGTACAGATCGCAGGTAATGATCCTGCCCGATGAAATCCACGCCGGTTAGATCCTGATCGACATCGGGTCGCCCGATCCGATCCAGATAGGTAGAGGCCGCATAAAGCCGCGCCTGCGTTTGCCCAAGTTTCTTTGCAATCAGGTCAGGCTGTTCAGGCTGCACGTGACGAATAGCAATATCCGCCTCGCGTCCAATCAAATCGCTGACATCATTTTCCGCCACCAGTCTTATTTCAACGTCTGGCACCTGCTGTCTTAGCTTCTCGATAACGGGCGGAAGAAGATAGGCCATCATGACTTCGGTTGCGGTGATGCACACTTCACCTTCGACCACTTGCGATTGACCAGACGCGGTCAGCGAGATCTGCCCCGCAGCCTGCAGCATAGCACGGGCTTGGTCTACCAGCTCCAACCCCGCTTGGGTCAGATCCATCCGTCGCGCGCCACGCTCAAACAGCAACACACCCAAATCCGTCTCAAGCGCCGCAATTTGTCGGCCCAGAGTTGGCTGCGTCAGCCCAAGTACGCGGGCCGCGGCCGAGAATGAGCCTTCATCCACGGTAGCCAAGAAAGCACGTATTTGATTCCAGTCGAAAGAGACAGATTTCCATTCCATGCATTTTTGTATGCCAGAAGTGCAATCCTTGGCAATTCCCATACGCACACAGCGAACCTATTTGGGTCATGAAACAGACGCAGCTTTGCGTCTTATGGATACTGACCAAGGACCAATACAATGACTACACAAAATCTGGTTATTTTCGGAGCCTCTGGAAACTGCGGCCAATGGGCTGCCAAATCTGCCCTTGCGCAGGGATATAATGTACGCGCCCTTATACGGCCCGGTTCCAAGGCAGAATTACCTGACGGCGTAGAGATCATGCACGGAGAGGTGATGGATGCAGACACGGTAGAACGCGCGATGCAGGGGCAGGACGCTGTATTGTCCTGTTTGGGTATAAAACGAAAGTCCGCCACAAATCCCTGGTCACCTGTGGTTTCGCCTATCGATCTAGCCGAACAAAGCGCCAAGAACATCGTCGCCGCGATGAAGGCGCACGGCGTCAAACGGGTAGTGTCAATCAGCGCGGCTGGCGTTGCGGACAGTTGGCCCCATATTAGCCCGGTGATGCGGTTTATGATCCGATCCAGCAATATTTCCGTTGCCTATCGTGATCTGGCCAAGATGGAGCAGGTATATAAAGACAGTGGGCTGGATAGCCTAGCCCTTCGCCCAGTCACTCTGGTCGACGGTGAACCGACCGGCGAGACCAAAACTGTTGACCGCTACCGACTGTCCTCAAAAATCAGCAGAAGTGATGTCGGCAACTATATGGTGCAGTCTGTTGCTCGTAAGGCGCCCTTCTCTGCCCCGGCCGAGATGATCAGCTCTACATAGTCTTGCGGGATCCAGTGGCGGGTTATATTGTCCGGTGACTGTACGACAAGGCACTGACAATGACCTCCACACTCTATTCCTTTCGCCGATGTCCCTATGCCATGCGGGCACGACTGGCGCTGGCCTCGTCTGGTCATCAGGTTGAACTGCGCGAGGTGGTGCTGCGCGACAAACCTGCGGCGTTTCTTGATGTCTCACCCAGTGCGACGGTGCCATGTTTGGTTTCAACGGATGGTGTAATCGACGAAAGCCTGGACGTCATGACATGGGCCCTGCGCCAATCCGACCCCGAGGGTTGGCTGGATATGCCCGCTGAAGGCTGGAATTGGATCGAACGCGCAGACGGCCCATTCAAAAGCGCATTAGACCGCACTAAGTATGCTAGCCGGTATCCAGAGATCGATGCATCGGAGCAGCGCAATCTGGCTAGTGCGTTTCTGAGCGAACTGGATCAGCAGATTGATACCTGGATTTTTGAGGCTCCGGCTATTGCCGATTATGCCATTCTGCCCTTTGTTCGACAGTTTGCATTCATCGACAAAGCTTGGTTCGATGCGCAGCACTGGCCGAACCTGCAGGCTTGGCTCGAGAACTTCCTAATTTCGGACCGCTTTGCCGCGATCATGTCAAAGTACCCTCAATGGGTAGAGGGCGACGACGGCGTTGCTTTTCCCTAAAAGTTCGATCCACACTTCAACTAGAGAGTGTGATGAAACGCCCGGCAACACGTCATGAAGTAACAATGCGTTTGTCAAAATTGCTGATTCCTTACGAAAAACCCCCATTTGCAAGGCCATCTCCAGGTTTTCGAATTGAAAGTGGAGCTTTTGTTAGGGTTTCAAACCAATGCAGAAAACCCCAAGTGCCCTATTTCGGACACAATGCCGACACAGGCAAACTCACACCAAATCATATCAAGCCATTGAAATTAAAAATCTATTTGACAAGTCTGGGGATACTAATCCGCCACATTTCAACAGCTTTTCCGGGAAAATACGGGTTCCCAGAAGATGAAGATCAATTTTTCACAGTTCTTTAAGAAGCTGAACAGCCGCAATTAGGGTCCTGTTAACACTTAACGCCCAAATATGAATGTGCACTCTGGGTGGGGTGGCGCAAATAAGTTGAGTGGAAATGCAACCAACCGATAATAGGTTGGGTAAGTGCAAAACAACTATTCGCATAAGTCAGAACGGCATTTTTAAGGCCACTAAAGGCCGAAACTGCGTGGGGGAGCCTACGCAAACAAGGAAGTTATGACATGACCAGCATTCTGACAAACAACGGCGCAATGGTTGCACTGCAGACTCTTCAGTCGGTAAACAACGACCTGGGTGATACACAAAACCAGATCGCAACCGGTAAAAAAGTTGGCTCGGCCAGCGACAACGCCGCCGTATGGGCAATTTCCAAGACTATGGAATCTGATGTTGCAGGCTTTGAAGCCATCTCTGAAAGCCTGGCCGTAGGTGAAGCGACTGTTTCTGTTGCCTCAGCCGGTGCCGAGCAGATCGTTGAAAAACTGACTGAAATCAAAGAACTGATCGTTTCCGCTCAGTCCGAGAACGTTGACCACGCCAAGATCCAGGACGACATCACTAAGAAAAGTGAACAGGTTGCTGCCATCATCGGCGCTGCTCAGTTCAACGGTGCGAACCTGCTGGCAACCGACGTTGATGGTGCTGGTGCAACCAGCGTAGGTGTTCTGGCCTCGCTTGACCGTGTTGGCCCAACAGGTACTCCAACAGCGACTGAAATCAGCGTTGCAACCGTTGATTTTGAGGCCAACGTTGACCTGGCGTCCAACCTGACAGCCATCACAGACAGTGCAACTGCCGCGACTGCTTTGGGTGAAATCGAAGCCTTCCTGACCACAGCCATCGATGGTGCTACTCAGCTGGGTGCTGACTCGGCCCGTCTTTCGGATCAGGGTGAATTTGTTTCGAAACTGACCGACGCCATGAAAACTGGTATCAGCGCTATGACTGACACCAACATGGAAGAAGCATCGGCTCGCCTGAAAGCTCTGCAGACACAGCAGCAGCTGGCTGTTCAGTCGCTGTCGATCGCCAACAGCGCGCCATCTTCGATGATGCAGTTGTTCCGCTAAGAACAGTATAATTCAGGGCGTTTAGGCGCCTTGGGTTTACAGTATAAGACAGCCAGGTCTGCTCGTCAGATCTGGCTTTTTTGCCGTTTGGTCACCGGTTTCAATGACCGAGGCAGCGCGACAAATAAAAAGGCCGCCCACTGGGCGGCCTTTTCAAATTCAATGGAAGAGGACTTACTCTTCTTCCAGTGCCTCAACGGCCTTTTGCAGGTCGTCTTTGGAAACTTCTTTTTCAGAAACTTCGGCCAGCTCGAACACATAGTCGATGACTTTGTCTTCAAAAATTGGCGCGCGCAGCTGCTGCTGCATCTGAGCATTTTTCTGAATGAATTCAAAGAACTCACGCTCTTGACCAGGATACTGACGGGCCTGAGCCATGATCGCCTGAGTCATTTCAGAGTCGGTTACTTCAACTTCTGCTTTTTGTCCCAGCTCTGCCAGCAGCAGGCCCAAACGCACGCGGCGTGTTGCCAGTGCATTGTGCTCGTCGGTGGTTTCGATCTCGGGGTGATCGTGGCCTTCAACTTCTGGGTTTTCTTCGTGCCACAGCTGATGAGCAATCTGACCAGCTTCAGCTTCAAGCAGCGATGGAGGCAGGTCAAATGAGACCAGTTTGTCCAGAGCGTCCAAAGTTGCACGCTTCATGACAGCGCGTGATGCACCAGCGTATTCAGCTTCCAGACGCTCGGAAATCTGAGACTTCAGACCTGCCAGGTCTTCGGCGCCGAATTTCTTGGCCAACTCGTCGTTCAGCTCGGCTGCAACTGGAGATTTGACTTCTTTTACTGTGCAAGCAAAGACAGCGTCTTTACCAGCCAGGTTTTCAGCGCCGTACTCAGCAGGGAAAGTGACTTTGACGTCTTTTTCTTCGCCAGCTTTCAGACCCACCAGCTGCTCTTCGAAGCCAGGGATGAAAGAGTTGGAACCCAAAGTCAGAGGGTAGTCTTCGCCTGCGCCGCCATCAAAGGCAACATCGTCGACTTTACCCAAGAAGTCGATGACAACCTGATCACCATCTTCTGAGGCAGCGCCTTCTTCACGTGCTGCAAAGTCCTGAGCGGTTTCGGCCAGGTTTGCCAGTGCTTCGTCAACGTCGGCTTCGCCAGCTTTGACAACCAGCTTCTCCAGCGAGATCGACTTCAGGTCGACTTCAGGAATTTCTGGAAGTGCTTCGTAGGACATGTCGACTTCAACGTCGCTGCCTGGCTTCCAGTTATCGCCGTCTTTCATTTCGACTTTTGGCTGCATCGCAGGACGATCGCCGCTGTCTTCGAAGTGCTTGTTCATGGCACCATCGATGGTTTCCTGCATCGCTTCGCCCATGAGACGCTCGCCATACTGCTTTTTCAGCAGCGCCATCGGGACTTTACCTTTGCGGAAGCCCTTCATTTCGATGGTTGGCTGAGCTTCAACCAGCTTTTCGTTTACCTTGGCGTCCAGTTCGGCAGCGGTAACGGTAATCGCATAGCCGCGTTTCAGACCTTCGTTCAGAGTCTCGGTGACCTGCATGTCATTCCCCATAGAGATTCGAGGCATGCACATAGGCATCCCCCCAGATAAATTTGACGCCTTGTATTTCTACTAGGCCCGTCGCGCAAGAGGCATTGGCCTTTGACAAGCATTGTTGAGCGGGAAAGGCCCTAATTCCCCCAAGAAATAAAAAACACGCCCCGCGAAGGGCGTGTTTGATTTCGTTTTGGCGCTAAGCAGTAGCGATTAGAATTTCCAGCGGGCGCCGGCCATGATGACGCTTGCATCGTTATAGCGTGTGGAGCTTGTGTCATCGTAGGAATAGTCGCGGTATGCGGCATAGACTTCGACATTGTGACTGTCGATTTTCTGAACCGCGGCGATGCCCCAAGATTTTGCAGAGTCGCCAGTCGACGACATGTCGGATCCATCATAGTAATCAACCGAGAACGAAGTCGAACCCAGTGATGTCAAATCTGCGGTATACCCCAGCTTGGCATAACCATAACTGCCGGAGATATCACGTTCACCCGCAGCAAGGGCCAACGAAATGCCGGTCGCTTTGTGCTCAAGTGCAACCGACCCAGCGATATCGCGATGATCTGCTTTGCCGGTTTCTTCGGTCCAGGCCGCACCCAGAGCTGCATCTAGTGCAAAGGCGCCCAAGTTTTCGTTGCCGTAACGAACCGCTACGTCATAAGTTTCACGGTCGTTATTGTCTTTCAGAATATCTGTACCGTAGGACGCAGACAAAGTGAAACCGTTCATGTTGACAGTGTCATAGCGAACACGACCCAGGCGGCTGCCGTCGTAGTCGGTGAACACATCACCAATTTCAACTGAACTCAGCGCACCGGTCGAAGTTCGGAAGGAATAGCCACCAGCCGAGTCAGCAACCGCTACACCAGCAATAACGCCGGTTCCTGATCGGTCACTGCCAGCGATTCCGTCCGAGGCCATCGAACCCTGACCAGCTGAGAAGCGACCAAATTGAGCCGTGTCGAACTGCAGATCAACGTGGCGAATGTTGGTGCGATCCCAGCTTAGTGTGTCGCCTGTTGATGTCTGGCTAACACCGTCAGATCCGCGAAGACCAAAGGCCGTTTCGAATTTAAACAGCAGTGTATTTTCGCCATAGGCCTGCTTCAGACGGAAACCAATCCGTGAGTTGGAACCCGAGTTATCAACCAAACGATTGTATGTCTCGGTGCCGTCATCAAATGACTGAAAGGACGGATCAAACTGGCCGTACCAGGTGAAACTTCCACCGGTGTCGTTTTCGTAAGTCGGGCCAGCAAAGGCAGGTGATGCGATGGCGACGGCAAGTGCGGCTGCACTGGCGCTTGCTGTGAATTTAGTGCTCATGAGTGAGTGCTCCTAGTTCCTCATAATAAGTCGGACACCCCTCGTTCCATCCATAAGGGGGCGACTTCGGAAACTGGGCTATCACGCGTTTTTTTTGATGCCGAGACTTGAAAAACAGATGGACGATTCAGGCGAGGTCAAATGGCAAAAAACCGCCCAATTGGTAACAAGCCTGTGAGACTTTCAGCTTTGTTTGCAAGGCATTATGTGAACCAGTTCACATAACTTCCGCTATCAGGGAGCACCTTTGCCGCACTGCAATCATGGCCGCAGAATCGACCGGCAGAGATTCGCTGAAAATGGGGCTCAAATAGAAAAACGCGCCCAGGATTATTGGGCGCGATTGGGATCTGAGTTTTGTCTTAGAATTTCCAGCGGGCACCAAACAGAACGGAATCGATGTCCTGATACGAGGTTAAAACCTCAGAGAATTCATAGCTGCGCAGGCCCAAGTAAGCTTCCATGTTTATACTGTCGATATTCTGCACGGCCCCGATGCCAAAGACACGGGTGGAGGACCCGCTGGTGTTAAAGTTGGAGCCATCATAGAGATCGACGGCCAGAGCGGTTTGTCCAATGGCAAACCAATCCCCTTTGTATCCCAGTTTGCCATAGACATAGTCTTCGCCGCTATCCCGGCTGCCGACCGCCATCGAGACATTGAACCCGCTGTCGAGCAATACGCTGAACGAACCGAATGTGTCATCTTGATCTACGCCGTTACGATCACGCCGTGAAAACCCAAGACCGCCGACCAGTTTGCCGCCGTTAAATTCATTCGCATAGCGCAGGGCAATGTCATAGAACTTGTCGTTGCTGTTGCTGGCCAGCACTTCCTCGCCTGCCGCAGCAGAAACCGTAAAGCCGTTGAAATCTGGGGTGTCATACCGCACCCTGCCCCGTCGCCCGCCATCAAAGCTGGACGTGACCGATCCGATCGACACAGTTGATAGCGCCCCCGCCGACGTTCGGAATGTAAAGGCACCGGCGGTATCACCAATGCCATTATAGAGAACCAGACTGGTGCTCGACAGATCGGTATCAGCCACCCCATCGGTCGCCATACTCCCCTGCCCCAGATAAAACTTGCCGTAAGTTCCACTGTCGTAAGCAAAATCGATCTTGCGCAGCTTTGTCCGGCTCCAGTCAATTCCCTTGGGTGTAGTTGTTTGGGTCACGGCATCAGACGCCCGCAGCCCCAACGCGGTTTCAAAGTTGAATGTGAACGTGCCGCTGCCCATTGGCTGGTTGACCCACATTCCAACCCGTGTGTTTGAATGCGCGCTGTCAACCAAAGTACTGGTACTCGTTACGCCATCATCCACCGATTGATAGGCGGGGTTGAATTGGCCATAGACAGACACAAAGCCACCCGAGTCGTTTTCATATCTCATTTCAGCCTGCGCTGACTGGGCAACCCCACCCAGCAAAGCCGCTGAAACCATCGAAGTCCTGAGAAACACTGTCATAACAAAACCTATACTGTTGAAATCAACTTCTTTTGGACAGGCGAACCATGAAATAAAGCGACGGGACAAAATCAGTCCGCTCCCTGCTCTATGTGAATCCCGACGACGCTGAAACTTGCTATTCGCTGTCCGTATACGGCACGATACAATGATATCACCCCATACTAAAGAGGCAGGGATGCACAGACAGTTGGATCTCTTTCATCAGGCCGAGGCAAAAGAACAAGCCCAGTGGCCTTTGTTCTCGCGCAGCTATCGGTTTGTGGCGCTTGATGTGGAAACAGCGAACGCCAGCAGTGACAGTATATGTCAACTGGGCCTTGCGATGGTTGCCCACGATGGTTCGTTTCAAACCGCCAGCTTCCTGATCGATCCCGAAGTACGATTCGCCAGTTTTAATGTCAGGCTACACGGAATCGGCGCCGAAACCGTGGCTGGTCAGCCTAGGTTTAATGACGTGATTGACCACTTGCGCGATTTTCTGGCTCGGCACCCCTTGGTTCAGCACAGTCAATTTGACCAAAAAGCCATCAGCGGTGCCTGCAAACGCTATGATCTGCCCAATCTAAAAGCCACCTGGTATAATAGTGTGCTTATTGCCCGCAAAGCCTGGCCCGAATTTCGCGGAAACGGCGGCCACGGTTTGGCAAATCTCAAGAAAGAACTCGGCCTAGACTTTAAGCACCATGACGCTGCCGAAGATGCCAAGGCAGCAGCCCAGGTTGTTTTGCTGGCAGAAGAGCAAATTGGGCACAATTTGATTGATTAACGAACAAGGCCCTTATCGGGCTTAAATCCATCATTTACTGGGCAAAATCGCACTTTCTATATCCGATCCGCCTTTATCTATGACGGCTCACCAGGCCAGCCTTGGGTCCAGCCCTATTTTATGGAAAATTCTCGAATTATCTGAGTGATAGTAATTTACGCTGTTAAGGTTTTGGTCGCAAACGACAGCTAAATCTCTCCATGCACCCGACACAAGGTGGCGCACAAGGCCAACGCCCAGATGCAAAGTCAGAAGACACCCATGAACGACCGTAAAGGTTGAACTTCAATTGGGGTCAAAATCCCCAGACTTTACTTCTAGGAGTACATACTATGACCAGCATTCTGACAAACAACGGTGCAATGGTAGCCCTGCAGACTCTGCAGTCTGTAAACAACGACCTGACCGATGCTCAGAACGAGATCTCCACTGGTAAACGTGTTGGATCCGCCAGCGACAATGCCGCTGTATGGGCAATTTCCAAAACCATGGAATCTGACATCGCTGGCTTTGAAGCCATTTCCGAAAGCCTGGCCGTAGGTGAAGCAACTGTTTCTGTTGCCTCAGCCGGTGCCGAACAAATCGTTGATAAACTGACAGAAATCAAAGAGCTGATTGTTTCTGCGCAATCCGAAAACGTTGATCACGCCAAGATCCAGGACGACATCACCAAGAAGAGCGAACAGGTTGCAGCCATCATTGGCGCTGCGCAGTTCAACGGTGCGAACCTGCTGGCGACTGACATCGACGGCAACACCACAACCAGCATGGGTGTTCTGGCCTCGCTTGACCGTGTAGGTGCAACTGGTACGCCAACCGCCACTGAAATCAGCATCGCAACTGTTGATTTTGAGGCCAACGTCGACCTAGTCGCCAACCTGACAGCAATCACCGACAGTGCAACAGCTGCGACCGCTTTGGGTGAAATCGAAACCTTCCTGACCACAGCCATCGACGGTGCTGCTCAGCTGGGTGCAGACAACGCGCGCCTGAAAGACCAAGGTGAGTTTGTTTCCAAGCTGACTGACTCGATGAAAATGGGTGTTAGCTCGATGACCGACACCAACATGGAAGAAGCATCGGCTCGTCTGAAAGCTCTGCAGACACAGCAGCAGCTGGCGGTTCAGTCACTGTCGATTGCAAACGGCGCACCATCCTCGCTGATGTCACTGTTCCGTTAAGTTCCATAGTCCGGGGCGCTCATGCGCCCCGGACTTCTACTGACTTGCTCAGTTTTTGAGCCTTCACCACCCACTGGGTGGCTTTGCTGTGTTCTGTGCTTGGGTTTTAGAGAAACTCGCAGCCGCGGCTGAAAAAGTACTGGATTTTTTCACCAAACCATACCATCGTGAAATTAGGACATCATTTTTCACCACATCAGGACAACGCCGTGAACAGCCAAGCTCCCCTCGGCGCAACTTTAGGCGCTGATCTTCGCGCTCTGCGAAAGGCGCGTGGACTGACATTAAGTGAAATCGCCACCAGGCTGGACCGGTCTGTGGGCTGGCTGAGCCAGGTAGAGCGGGATCTGTCGGAACCAACAATTTCCGACCTCCGCCAACTTGCCGCCTGTCTGGATGTGCCAATGTCGATGCTGTTTGGACATGCTCACGCCCCAGCAGACGAGCAAGGATATGTGGTTCGGGACGGCGCGCGGCGTCCGATGGGCGCCAGTGAAGAAGGCCTGATTGAGGAACTGCTATCGCCGGATCTGACCGACGACTTCGAAATGGTGCATTCGACCTTTCAAGCGCATTCAAAGATGCAGACAATGGCCGACCGGCCAACCCAGGAGGTGGGCTATATCATCTCTGGCTGCCTGGATCTGGAGATTGGCGGCCGTCGATTTACTGTGAACGCCGGTGACAGTTTCCGCATTCGACATGAACCCTATCGTTGGTCCAATCCTTATGATGAACCGGCTATTGCGATCTGGGTTATCGCGCCACCGGTCTATTGATGTCATGAGTTTTGAATCCTGGACCATATTTGCGCTGTTTTGGGTGGTCTTTGTTACTACCCCCGGCCCGAATGCAGTGAACTGCATCAGCAACGGTATGGCCTTGCCGTTTCCAAAAGCAATGATCGGGGTCTTGGCTATCCTGACCCAAGCCAGCCTGTTTCTTGTTCTGTCGGCTTTTGGTGTCACTGCACTCATTGCGGCGTCAGCAATCGGGTTCTTCATTGCCAAGCTGGTTGGCGCGGGTTTCCTGATCTATCTGGGAGTTCGCGGCTGGATGAATGCATCCAAGCCAGCCCCGGCAGCGGAACGCCCTGCCCGGCACGTCTATCTTCACGCTTTTGCGGTCGCCACAATCAACCCCAAAAGCGTCGCCGGATACCTGGCTGCGTTTTCCCAATTTGTGCAGCCGGATGTTCCAGTTTGGCAGCAAATGGGTGTGATCATGCCCACAGCGCTCACAATCACCGCCATAAGCTACACCAGCTTTACAGTAATCGGAGCGGGCTTGGGCCGTGCGGCGATGGCTGCTGTCTTTAACATATGGGTCCGCCGCATCATGGCGATCTGTTTTATTTTCTACGGGGTTCTGCTGGGCGCCAGCAGCACGCCCTCACTAAAAGGATAAGAGATGATCAAAGGATCCTGCCTCTGTGGTGACATCCAGTTTGAAACCGAAGCTGAACCGCAGGGCCCTTCCATGTGCCACTGCAGCCAGTGCCGCAAGCAGTCGGGTGGCATCTGGGCCTCGGCCCATGTTGATGACAACGACCTGACCATCACAGGCCCGGTCACCTGGTATGCCGCCAGCGATATTGCCAAACGCGGCGTCTGTTCACGCTGTGGCTCGTACCTGTTCTGGAAAGGCGCAGGTGAGGACACCATCAGTTTTGCCCTGGGCGCAGTTGACGGCGACACCGGCATCAAAATTGCCAAACACATCTTCGTTGCCTCCAAAGGTGACTATTACTACATCGCGGATGGAGTGCCGCAAGAGGAGGAGTAAGCTCATGGTCGATTTCCCATCCAAGGCACGGGTTGTCATTATTGGCGGTGGCGTTGTTGGTGCTTCGTCGCTGTATCATCTGGCCAAGAAAGGCTGGTCTGATTGCGTATTGCTGGAAAAGAACGAGCTGACAGCTGGGTCAACCTGGCATGCGGCGGGCAATGTTCCCACCTTTTCGACCTCGTGGTCGATCATGAACATGCAGCGCTATTCAACTGAGCTGTATTCGCGCCTGGGTGAAGAAGTCGACTATCCGATGAATTACCACGTCACCGGTTCGATCCGGCTGGCACACAGTGCTGAGCGGATGCAGGAGTTTGAACGCGCCGCATCCATGGGGCGGTATCAGGGTATGGATATTGAAATCCTGACACCCGAGCAAACCAAGGAGCGTTATCCGTTCCTGGAAACCCATGACATGGCCGGGGCGCTATATGATCCGCATGATGGGGATATCGACCCGGCGCAGCTGACCCAGGCTCTGGCCAAGGGTGCGCGCGACATGGGGGCCAAGATCCTGCGGTTCTGCCCGGCCACTGGGGTGACGCAGCATGATGATGGCACCTGGACCGTTCACACCGACAAGGGTGACATTGATTGTGACTATGTGGTCAACGCCGCGGGCTATTACGCCCAACGTGTTGGCGAATGGTTCAAACCCCATGGAGGCCGAACTGTGCCGATGATGGTGATGAGCCATCAGTACCTGCTGTCCGAAGAAGTGCCCGAGATTGAAGAATGGTCCAAGGCCAACGGTGGAAAAAAACTTCCGCTGCTGCGCGATGTGGACGTGTCCTATTACTTACGGCAGGAAAAGAACGGCTTTAATCTAGGCCCCTACGAGCCGAACTGTAGGGCACACTGGGATACTGCCGAAGACCCGATGCCCGAGGACTTCAGCTTCCAGCTTTGGAATGACGATCTGGACCGGATCGAAGACATCATGATGGATGCGATGGAACGTGTGCCCTCGCTGGCGACTTCGGGGGTGAGCCGGGTCATCAACGGGCCAATCCCCTATGCTCCGGACGGGTTGCCGTTGATTGGCCCCATGCCCGGCGTCAAGAACGCGTTTGAGGCCTGTGTGTTCACCTTTGGAATCGCCCAGGGCGGCGGTGCGGGTAAGGTACTGGCCGAGTGGATTGTCGATGGGCAAACCGAATGGGACATGTGGGCCTGCGATCCGCGTCGCTATACCGACTACACCGATCACGACTATTGCGTGAAGAAAGGCATGGAGGTCTATGGCAATGAATATGCCATGCATTTCCCCCATCACGAATGGCCCGCTGCACGTGACAAAAAGCTGAGCGCAGTGCATGCCAAGATCAAGGATCTGGGCGGTGTCATGGGCGCCTATAACGGCTGGGAGCGCGCCAACTGGTTTGCACAGCCCGGCGATGACACCTCGGAAGAGGCCACCCATACTTGGGGCCGCTCTGGTCCCTGGGAGCAGCGGATCAAGGAAGAATGTGAAGCTGTGCGCGACGGTGTTGGTGTGCTGGACCTGCCCGGGTTCTCACGATTCAACCTGACAGGTGACGGAGCGGCTGAATTCCTGCGCGGGCTGGTAACCGGCGGGCTACCCAAGGTGGGCCGGATGAACCTGGTCTATCTTTCGGACCCACGGGGGCGCATCCTGACCGAGATGTCCTGCATCCGTCACGGCGAGGATCATTTCACCATGATCACCGCGGGGGCTGCGCAATGGCATGACTTCGAGATCCTGAAGAACGCCCTGCCCGCTGGGATCAGCCTGACAGATCATACCGCTGAGTTTGGTACCATGATCGTCACCGGCCCCAAAGCGCGGGAGCTGTTTGCCGGGTTGTCAGACGCTGACCTGACACTTGGCTGGCTGACCCATCAACAGGCTACGGTCGCCGGTAAACCCGCGTTCCTTGCACGGGTGTCTTTTGCGGGTGAGCTGGGCTGGGAGGTGCATTGCGCCAATGATGATCAACCCGCCATCTATGACGCAATCCTTGGCGCTGGCGCCAAACCCTTTGGCATGTATGCGCTGAACTCATTGCGGATCGAGAAAGGATACCGGGCTTGGAAAGGCGATTTGAGCACCGACTATTCCCTACTCGAAGGCGGATTAGATCGGTTTATCAAGCTGGACAAGCCGCAGGATTTTCCCGGCAAGGCCGCGATCCTGACTGAGAAACAGCAAGGTGTGAAGAAACGCTTTGTCACTTTGATTGTCGAGGCCGGGGACGCGGATGCGCCCTATATGTCCTGCATCTGGAAAGACGGCGAGATTGTGGGGGAAACCACCAGCGGTGACTGGGGCTATCGGGTCAACGCCTCCATCGCGCTGGGCATGGTGCGGGCCGATCTGGCTAAGCCGGGAACCGAATTGGAAGTTGAAATCTACGGACAGAAATGCCGCGCTGTGGTACAAGCGGACCAACCATTGTGGGACTCCACCAACGAAAGGCTGCGTGCATGACACTGCCCACCACCATGAAAGGCGTTCGGCTCACCGGTCACGGCGGGCCCGACACTCTGGAATGGTGCGAAGACATCCCTGTTCCGGCCCCAGGTCCGGGGCAGGTTCTGGTCCGGGTGCTGGCGGCAGGTGTCAACAACACCGACATCAACACCCGCATAGGGTGGTATTCTTCTGATGTGACCGGGGCCACGGATGACGTGGATCAGGATGTTGAAGCCGGAGGCTATGCAGGAGCACTGTCTTTCCCCCGCGTTCAGGGCGGCGATCTTTGCGGCCGCATTGTCGCGGTTGGGACGGATGTGGATCTACACATAGGGGCCCGCGCCACCTGCCCGATTAACTTGCCCCGCCCAACCCGTGACAATCCACATGGGATCATTGTGCTGGGTTCGGAAATTGACGGAGCCTTTGCCGAGTATTGTCTGGTCGAGGCCGCGGATCTCTATGATGTTTCAATGTCGCCGTTGTCGGACATTGAAATAGCCGCTATTCCCTGTGCCTTTGGAACGGCTGAAAACATGCTGACCCGGGCCGATGTGGGCAAAGGCCACAAGGTACTAATCACCGGCGCCTCGGGCGGTGTGGGCTTGGCCGCTGTGCAACTGGCACATCTACGCGGGGCTGAGATTACTGGCGTCACTTCCTCCGCAAAAACCAAGACCGTACATAATGCGGGGGCCTTCCATGTGCTCTCTCGCGACGAGCTGCCGGACCCGGCCAGCTATGATGTGGTGATAGATGTGGTCGGCGGCGAAGCCTGGCCCGCTCTGATCCGCGCCTTGAAGCCCGGTGGGCACTATGCCGTGGCCGGTGCCATTGCAGGCCCCATTGTCACCGCAGACCTGCGCGAAATTTATCTACCTGACATCACCCTGCATGGCTGCACGTATCAACCACCCGAGGTCTTTGAGCGTCTGGTTGCCCTGATGAACTCAGGTTCGATCAAGCCCTTGGTCTCGGCAACCTATGACCTGCGCGACATTGCCCGCGCGCAAGAAGATTTCATGTCCAAAACGCTCCCCGGCAAGCTGGTCCTGCTGCCCCCGGATCGCCAATCAGAGTGAGCCACAGAAACTTCCTACTTCGGAGCCTTTAGAAACTCCAGAACACGAATAACAGCATCCGCATGGGCATCCGCGTCATAATGATTGCCCTTGAACCACATCGGCTTGGGGTCTGGCTCTGCATCCCCCTTGGCATAGGCAGGGTTGTCAAAGAAATGCGTGGCACCCGGATAGATATGGAGCGATGCAGGGTTTGCGCTGGCTTGTGACTGCGCCACAAAGGACTCGCAAGTTGCCAGCGACATCAAACTGTCTGCATCGCCAGCCAGCAACATCATCGGAACCGTCGCGGCACCCATTGGTGGGCAAGTTGGATAAACGGCAATAGCAGCCTTGGGATTGAACCCTTCGGGTACCCTTGGGTTGCCTTCACCCACGACAGTGAACAGATGTGAGCCGCCGATGGAAAAACCCAGCAGGCTGATCTGGTCGGCATCGACATCCGGACGCGATGCAAGATAGCGGTAGGCGCTGTAGGCATCATCGGGCATGTTGACGTTATGCACGTTCATATGGTTGCTGCCACCGCGCGCGCCATAGCTATCAACAACCAAAGCGACATAGCCCGCGTCAGCCAAGGTTTCAGCCCAGCTATGACGTGCTGGGGTCAACCCATCACCACTCAACAAAACAATCACAGCAGGGTGTGGCCCCTCCTGATCGGGCACATAGCTATATCCATTGAGCTCAATACCCGGCGTAGGCTTCAGCTCTATCCCCTTAGCCTTGGCTTTCCTGATTTTAAACGCCGAGGGCTGAATATCTGTGGCCTGAAATCGAACTTCTTCTTGTGCAATTAATGGCGCACTTAGAACTCCCAGTGCAATTGTGGCTCCCAGAGCCAGAACAGAGACCTTCATGTCGTTCTCCTAATGCCTAACCAGAATTGGTGTCAGTTTAGCAAAACCTACGCAATTCGTCACTTTTAGATAATCCAGACGGCAGCCAGCCGCTTAGAAAGCCGATGCAGGTCGGAAATTGCTCGCCACTGTGATCAGCTTCATCTCACCCAGCCCCTTGACGTCATGCGATCCATAATCGCCCAACCGGAATTCATCGACCAGCGCATAGGTCATATCGGCCGGGGCAACGATGGACATCGGCTCGGCCAGCATTTGCAGACGTGACGCCATATTCACCGATGGACCAAAGACATCATAAACGTATTTCTGAATACCGACGACAGATCCCACCGCAGCACCCGTCCCTAACCCGATCCGGGCCCGCCACTTGTGTTGATAGCTTTGATTTCGACGTTCCAGGAAACGCAAGAAACGCACGGCACAATTGGCAACGGCCGTTGCATGATCCGGCGTTGCAACCGGCATGCCGGACACTGCCAAATAGGCATCGCCAATGGTCTTGATCCGCTCGCAACCAAACTGTTCTACGATGCGATCAAAAGCGGTAAAAACATCGTTCAATTCACTCAAGGTCACGGTTGGGTCGGTACGGGCTGCAAATTCGGTGAAATCCACAAAGTCGAGCATCACCACGGATACCTCTTTGTAGAGCTGCGGCGTAACCACCCCAAATGTTTTGAACTCATCATAGACCGAGCGCGGCATCAGGTTCAGCAGCAAGCGCTCCACCCGCTCCTTTTCGCGCTCCAGCTCGCGGGTATTGCGCTCGACCATAGCTGAATAGCTGTCGATCATGCCTTCCAGCTCGCGCACCCGCGTGATGTTTTGGCATTCGACCACCAGCAAGGGATCAAACCCGTTCTGGGTCATGGTGATATTAACTGCAATCACGATGGATCGACGTTTGAGTTTCAGTTGAACCTCACCCGTGAAACTCTGCCCCTCCAGAACCGCATCCAGGTCTTTCTGCTCAAGCCCTTCGATGGCACCGGCAAGAGATGCCCCAAGCCCCGGATCGCCAAACCATTTTCCAAAGGGTTCATTGTAAAAGATGAGTTTCAGATCAGGGACATGGGCAATCGCAACCCCAACACCAATTGATCGAAGCAACTGTTCATTGATGGCAGCGATACTCATCTACCGTCAGCCACAACAATGGATCGTTTTGACTCGACTTCGGCGACAACGGTTTCCACGTCTTCGGCGCTCATCCCGTGATCACTCAAGGTCGATGCCAGCAGGCGGGCCACTTCATCAAAGTCGGTATGAGTGATTTCCAACTGCCGATGGACAAGTTTCAGTCGCTCATCGCTAAAGGACGCAGGGCCACCCAGCAACGACGAGATAAACTTGGTCTGATGATCAATCAGCCGCGGCATGTCGACATCGGTGAAATAATCACCAATCTGATCTGAATCGAGCGCCTCTTCGTAAAAGGCCATCACGATCCTGCTGACTGTTCTAAAGCCGCCGTATTTCTCGTAGATTGTTCCACCCATAATACGCTACCCATCCCAAACGACCCGGCTTGCACTCAAAGTAGAGCAAAACACTTCCGGGGACAGAGACGTATTCAACGGCCTTGCAAGAGCGGATTAAACTCGTAAATTTCCGCTCCCTTTTTCTGACTAGTCAATATCGATCATAGCTTAGGCCACGTTTCCACTCCACATTGATGACTGGAGTAAACGACAGGGGTTTGGCTCAGTTTTCGAATTTACAACTTTACGGTATGATGGGCTGATTTTCATCACACATACAATTCTACGCAGTTCATTTCGTAATAGCTGTATGCCCAAAACACACCGCCATATATTGCTGCAATGGCCATCACTGTAGATGTCTTTACTCTACCGAGCCTTCTCAATACAGCGGACAATATTAGCCCGATAACGACAATGGCCCAACTTTGAAGGTCAAGAAAGGTGAACTGGAGGCACTCTTCGTAAGACATTCATTCTTGACCCGTCGTGGTTTCGACGCGCTGAATTGTAGGAACAAATCGCCTAGGATCAACTTCCTATCAGCGCAGTTGGAGATGCGCCCTTGTGGATCATTGCAGACCCACTTTGGCGCATCAATGCCGTCGTGGGACGGTTACATCATCAAAGCCACTACAAAGTTTGAGTGCTCCTGATCAATCAAACTGGCATAGCTGAAATTACTCAAATCACCAGATTTTGCCACCGCGCCCAAAGATATTGATTGCAGTTCTAATTCGGTCTACGTGGCGCTTCTGTTCTGGATCCTCAAGAAGGTCTGCTAAGCCGTGCTCTTTTGCCAAGGCGACGAACAGCTCCCGCGCCCTTACAGCATTCCGCTCTAAGGATGCTTCGATAACGCACTGCACTCCAAGTATGTTCAATCGTTCCACCGGATCCGAATGAACGAGAACAGCCAGTTCCATGGCTTTACGCAACTCTTCGGGGCTAAGGTCCAGATTGCAGTCCAGTTTAGCAAGCGCTTCAACGGGTCCCTTAAACGTAAAAACCGCTGTGTTGACGAATTCATTTGTTTGCGGCCGTCCTGCATATTCGAAAAGGTCCGCGTTCCGCGCCATGATCACCGGGATCCACGGATGCTGCGGATGAAAATAGTCTTGGTGTATAATCACCGCATCCGCTGTCAGCTTAGGGAAGAACTGTTCGACAACTCTCTGAGAGAGTTCCCGGTTTTTCATAACATCAAGGAATGCAATTTTTATGTTGCCACCTTCATAATCGAAATTCGTCAGGTCACCGAACGTAAATTCGATATGGCCTCTCTCGTTATGCAACAGGTCTTCGAGTATCCAGTCAAACGACTGGCCGGCGGCACAGTTTGTTTTCAGAGCACGCGATGCTTCAGTGGCCGTAAAGCCATTGAATACTCCAACATCATAAGACTTGATCACAGTGTTGGCACTGTCACGTTCTTCGATCGCATTGGCGAAGGCTTTCGTCGAAGCACCGAGGTAAATGCCAGCGTCGACAATTGCACCGTCCAAATTTTCGATCAAACGCGTGAGGTTGTACAGGAAATTTCGCTCCCGTGGCGAAATCATGCCCGGATGGAGGAGCACTCGCAATGGCGCCGGAGACGCGGCTAGATCGTTGATCTGGTTCTGGTTAAGTTTTGCAGCCACAACATCTATATCGCTGACGCGTTCCGCCAAATTTCCAGTCACAGCCATAATAAAACGTCCCTTTAAATTGTCCAAGAGTACATTCCTCAACTCGAATGCCACCACTTGCATGCTGTAGTTGTTCTGGGTCCGAAATCAAGCCACTTTTGGAAACTGTTCCATAAATCGAGAACATGACGCGCGATCAGAGCGGCATTACGAGTCTTGGCAGCAGGTTTAATCCAACGTTTGGTCTGGGCGTCCCCACATGGTTAAAGCTGGCTGGAAGGATCAAGTCGAAGATCCCTTCGGCTCACTCATTAGTGCCTCCTAGGCGAAAAGGTCGAAAATCTCACCGCCGATCTTCAGATTGATCTCACCCTGACCACCGCCATCGACCAGCGCCCACATAATCTGACCCGTGGGTTTGTAGATGACAAAAGCCTCTGACACAGCGTCATCGCCCGAGCGTTCGCCTTCGTCATTGGCGGTGTGGGCAAGATTGACCTGAAAATCATCCGCAGTCGCACTGGCGTTGCCAAACAACAGCACATCGCCTTCGGCGGCGTTATAGTCCTGGATCCAGTCTGACCCGTGACCTTCGACACCAATATGGAAGAACTTATCCGCGCCGCTACCGCCATTGATGCGGTCATGACCAAAGCCGCCGTTGACAAAGTCATTGCCATCACCGCCAAACACCAAGTCCGAGAAGGCCGAGCCGGTGATCACGTCATCGCCACCTTGGCCCTGCAGCTCGTCAACGCCGTAGCCGCCGGCAATGCTATCGTTGCCGTCCTGACCGTAGATCAGATCATTGCCGTAGCCAGCATCGATACTATCATTCCCGGCACCGCCATAGACCACGTCGCGCAGGTCCGCATCGGTTTCGCCGCCGACTATGAGGTCATCGCCATCACCACCGTTCAGAGTGTCGTTGCCGTCCCCGCCTAGCAGAGTGTCATTGCCGTCCCCGCCCAGCAGAGTGTCATTCCCGTCATCGCCGCGCAGAGTGTCATTGCCCAATCCGCCTATGATCGTGTCGTTGAGGTCGCCGCCCGAAAGCCGGTTGTTTCCATCATTGCCAGTGATGACGTTGGCAACCTCGTTGCCGGGGGCATCGATATTGCTGCTGCCCAGCAGGGTCAGGTTTTCGACGTTAAATCCGTCATCGTTCCAATCTCGCAGCGCCTAGGAAATGGTGGACCGGATCTCGTCAACATCCCCTGTGGCGGTGTTGCCGATGCCATAGGAGTCATAGGTAAATTCGGCCACAAAATCGAGCACGTTGTCGACGATATAAACATCGGCGCCGCCTTGGCCGACCAAATCATCATCGCCTGTGCCGCCATCCAGCGTATCGCTCAATCCGTCAGGCCCACCGTGAATAGTATCGTTTCCAGAACCACCCTGCGCCAAGATACTGTTGCCGTATCCACTAATTAAGTCGTCACCCGCCCCACCGATCAGGGTGTCGGGACCTACGCTGGGCGGGTCAATGTCGGCGACCAGACCGGTTGTACCGGTAATCGTATCATTACCATCACCGCTATCAATTGAATCCGCCCCAAGCCCGCCAATCAAACTATCAGCGCCACCCAGACCGAATATGGTGTCGTTGCCCTGCGCACCATCAAGCGTGTCAACGAGTTCCGATCCGGTTAGGGTTTCCGCAAGCGAAGTACCTATGACAACGGTCATTTGAACCCCTCCCCTGCAAAGTTACCAGCGGCTTCCCTCAAACGACCTAGCACCCAGCATTCACTAGAGTGTTCGCATGTGTCGCGGCACTCTCCATTCGAATGCCGTTAAACAATGTAGCGGCCTCTGAAGAATAGAGTATTATTTGCTCATAATGATTTTTCGGGATTCGGCATTTGACCGCCTAGGGCGCCCCGCTTCCTTCCCCTCGCCCAAGCTTCAACGCAACTGGTTTATTGGGTACTTGCTCTCTCTGGATAGAACACCAGTTAAGCAATTACTTCCAAAGACCAATTGTAAGCCTGGGGTCTCACGGCGTTACGGGGCCATTTCCCACGGCAAGAGGTCATCGACACGGCTGATCGTGTACCCCGGAATGCGAGAGAGCGTATTTGCTAGCCAAATTGCGGTGATCCACGGACTTCCTTTTCGACTGCATAGAGATCATCAGAGCTGGCCAATCTTTGAGCCCTGTGAATATCGACAAACTAGCGCCAGACATGTGCCCTGCTGACGACTTCTAGGTCGTCGCCGGAACAACCGAGATATTCGAACTCCGCATATCCATCTGCGTGCATCCAGCCATGATTACTGGCGATGTGTTCCGTTGGGTGCTGCCCTTTGCGGTCTGGCGAGAGCTGATACCAGAAAGCTGCTACCCACAGGTTGTGCTCACTTCCCGTCCCCGAACGAAAACGACTTGGGCAAGACCTGAAGGGCCGCGCATTAATAGGATTGTTCCAAACGTGGTTCAGTTCCCCACATGGGTTCAAGGGCGCACTGAAGAAGCCAAACACAGGACTTAAATTGCCCGGCCATCAACACATGCATGTCCTGGGGCATGCCGCCTTATGCGTGACATTACCTTCTCACGCTCTGCTTGTGGGGTATCGGCTTCAGTGTCACATTGAGTCCAATGGCGTTCCACTTGGGGAACGTTGATCTAAAACTCGTCCTGCTGAGCAAATTGGATTGCGTTATGGCCCTCATTACTGAACCTGAATTAACTTTTGACCATAATCTTCCGCTTGATCAGGTATTGAGTGTGCCAGGTGTGGCCTTTTCTGGATTTGGTCCAGAATCCGTCGGAGCATCCTCAATACATGCATTGCCTGATGGCGGATATCTGGTCTTGTGGAGCACCGATATTAACTATTCACCTTTAACTGGTGGCTTCATACCAAACGAACAGAGCTATGGTATTTATGTACAATTATTCGCCGCCGACAATACAGAAACCACCGCCCCAATTCGGGTTGAACCGGAAAGCGCTCTCTGGCCATTCCAGCCCGATGTTGAAATCGCTGAAAATGGAGAGTTTACGGTTTCCTGGGCCGAACATGTGGGTGAGCCTCCGGTTGATCTAGCCGATTTTTACGAGTCTTCAGGCGCCCGATTTAGCCAATCTTTTGATGCTGCGGGAGACAGGTTAGGCGTGCCAGTCGATTTGGAGACAACCGTCAGTCGTTTTGAAATTATTTACAATACTGTAATCACAACCCAACTGACCAACGGCAATATCGTGCAAGTTACCTATGATCCCGATACAGAGCAAAGCAGTGGTCTAATTACAGATGCAGAAGGCATACCTTTGGGCATCGTGTTTCCATTGGACAGCCATCCAAAAACCATCACGGCTTTGCAGCACGGTGGTTTTCTAACTTTATCGAGGGACCACGCTATTCAGACATATTCCGATGTTGCTGAAACAATTGGAAGACCGACAAGCATTGAGGTTGGTCCTGGATATGCAGCATGGGAATACCCATCGCTGGCGGAATTGACTGATGGTAGGTTGATGGTGCTTACGCGGGTAGAATTCAATGGTGGTCACGTTGAAGATAGCACGGTTAATTGGCTTCACACACGATCATATGATCCAAGATTGGCTTACTTTGGAACGGATGAAAATGACGAGTTTGACGGCGCTGAGACGGATGATTTTTTTCTAGGCGGAATGGGCCACGATAGTGCTTTGGGCGGGCTGGGTGCAGATGAAATCCATGGAGAATTAGGTAACGACACCATCCGTGGGGGCTCTGGTGACGATACACTATTTGGTGGCCTCGGTATCGATAAGTTACATGGCGGAGATGGAGACGACATCATATATGGTGGGCCAGATACATCGACCTCTTCTAGTGGACAACTTGACGTAAGGGATGAGATCACGGGCGGTGCTGGCAATGACTGGATTTCAGCGGGCGCCGGTAATGATCTCGTTTTTGGTCAAGATGGCAATGATACCATCATAGGCGGTTTTGGCTCAGATACACTAGCTGGTCAGAACGGCGATGATGTCCTTACAGGTTCAGGCCTGTCTGATTTGTTATTCGGCAATGCGGGCAATGATTTTATCAATGGTGGCTATGGGCATGACCGGATCAATGGAGGCACAGGTGCGGATACGTTTTTCCATTTTGGGGCTCGCGGTCATGGATCTGATTGGATTCAAGATTTTGAAAACGACGAAGGAGACATCCTGCAGTTTGGTGTCTCGGGCGCCAGCGCCGATGATTTCCAGATCAACCTGGCCCATTCCGCCAGTTCTGGGGGAATACGCGCAGGGGATGATGCTGTAGCGGAGGCTTTTGTGGTCTACAAACCTACCGGCCAAATCATTTGGGCGCTGGTGGATGGCGCGGGGCAGAATGAGATCAATTTGAAGATTGGTGGTGAGGTTTTCGACCTGCTGGCTTGAACACACTACACAGATGCCACCAAAAAAATGCCCCGGCAGTTTGGTCGTTGCTTTTTGCGGTTAGCACTGGGCACTTCTCGCACATAAACGACTTCTGTTGACAGCCTGGAGGCATCAGTTTTCATCCGCAAGGCCATCAGTAGCCTACAGAAATTTCTTACTTCCAAACCCTCTCATCATTTAGTTCAACTGATGCCCGTGACCGATTTCGGCTATTCATACCCAGCTGAAATCTCACATGCTTTTTCCGCATAGCAGGCATTGGTACAAAGCGCGAAAATGGCAATTCACCGCCCCTGGTGTCAACATGCAGGACGACGCACCAAGGCCCCCAAACTACGGATCGCTGCCCTTGCAGGCACGAGGCCAACAAACACTTCAGGACAACGCCCGTTGCAGAGAACAGCGACATAGAATGGTGCAAAGCCCAACCATGCACAAACTTTCAAGTTGGACCACGCAAGTGGGGCTGCTCAAGACATCCACGAACCGCTCCGGATCAGCAAGGCGATGTGGACATGGCACTTGGTCAACAGATCGGGTGGTACATTTTGCGGTACAGGTACGACCTGCTTACGTTCAGCGGTCGACCAGTCGGCTAGCAACAACCAATTGGAGGACCAAACCCAAAACAGACAGTCACATTCGCATCGAAAACTCGGATCTCTCACCCGAACAAGTCAACGCGGCAAAGAACCAGCTATACCGTGAAGCCGAACGGGACCACCGCTACTTTGTGGAGCAGCATAAACCTCTGAGCGAACGCGCCAAGATCGTCTACGCCGAAGTGAAAGCGCAGTTCATGCAACGCGCCAAAAAGAGACTGGAAGGGCAAGAAAATGACTGAGTTGGCCCTTGCCGCCGCCTACGCTGTGGATACTGAAGCCGATGTTGACCTGATCTCGGCTGACATGGACGCAGTTTTATTGGCTGCTGAGTGATCTAGTTCATAGATCATTTTCTTGCGCTCGCCCAATAGGTCCGAAGCGAAATAAACAACACCTAAACGACCTAATCACAAGCATCATCAGCCCTGATGTCATTGTAGTCACTTATCACATTTCAGTATGAAAGAATGCACCCATGACAACCGCCCTAACCATCGCCTTAATCTTCTCTGTGTTGATCATCGCTTTTTTGATCAAGGTTCTTTTGGATCAGGGAAAGACCATGGGCAACATGCTCAACCAGATTTGCGAACAGGAAGAGCAAATTGAACGTCTCAACCAATCTGTTCTGAACGCGCAGGACCATATCAAATTGTTGAGCACACCCTAAACGGGGCTGACAAGCACCCGCGACAACCCGTAATTCTTTGAGAATACAGGTACAAAACGCCCGTTTCTATTATGATAGTTTGTTAAAAAATCATCCTCCTCTTGAAAGGATAGATACTTGAACACACCCAAAACACCCAAAAACAACGTTGATCAAATCTTGGACTTACCCTTCTTCGCCAGCCGTCGCAAAGGTCCGACAACCCCTATAAATACCGTCAGTCTAACCCCTCCACCAGTGAACACCTCGGTCAATCCACCGCTGTATGTTGATAACAGCCTGGATGTTATCAACACCCTCGCCTCCTAGGGGTGGAACCTCCCTTGGGGCCGGATCATTATTGGAATGTTCATCGTCTTGTCAGTCCTCAGAATGAAGAGGTTTTGACACTGATCGACACCTACGCTCTGGTAGGCCCGTTCTATGACGCATCATCGTGCTTCCGCACTGCATTAGCAGTGAGACGTCAGCAGCCGACCAAACCGACAACCATCGCGATTTCGATGAATGGCGAAAATTGGCCTCGGCTGAAGTGAAAAACTGGGGCCTTGCGCTCCTGATACCGAAGGCGACATCTATTTTGATGTTGCCCCTAGTAGTAGGCACTGGCTTTGTCTGGCCCATTCCGTAGACAGAGTTGCAACGAGTTGCAAAGGAGAGCAACAATGAGCATTCAAAGCGTAATGCCTTACGGCTAGCCAAAAGTTGCAACGGATTGCAAAAACGCAGGCGCGTCCTCTGTCTACCGAGTGAAGAACGTGAATGAAAAGCCTCAATATTCTCTGTACTTCATGCCCCAACTGTTAAGCGTTTGTAACACAGGCGAACACATTCTTCGCCGGTCGGCCAATATTGAGCAGCACATTTCCAATGCCGACACCATAATCATCGGTCGCATGTTTACGTACCAAACCACATGTCAGCGCCATCCGCACTGCATCCGGCGGATTTCATCCGTCCTGCTTCGTCCAATAGTTTACTTCCTTTGCCGCAACCACAGCTATCAAAGGAGCCGAACAAAATCGCAGCAGGCCCCTTCGTCAATTCCTAGAGCCCCTCGGCGCCGATGATCATTTTTTTTCAGTTTTTGAAAGAAGACACGGTCGGTCGCAGTGGCCATTTCCGCGAAACTTGACGCGCTTGGTCTTATGTCGAACTCTTTTTCGGTTCGCTCGTACAAAAAGTACGGCTCAAGCTCCCGGTCGGTGAACATAATAACGCGCTTTCGATGTTCTGAATTAGCCTTCTGAATTAAGTCAACCTCGCCCTCCGTGAATTCAGTCAGCTTAGAAAAAACAATATAGACATCGAATTTTTCTTTAAGAGCTTCTGCAACTGCCACAAGGTTGTCGACGTCTGCTTTTTCAATTTCCTTGCGCGTCTTGCATTCTCCGATAACAATTTGAACCCTTGGGTCGCTATCACGATATCTGATGACTACAAAATCAGTTTCGCAGTGAGGAATTTTCTCCAAATCCGAGGAAAGCTCAGCAGCAGTCGTATAAATTGTTCTGGCAAACCCTCTGCCCTGTAGCTGCTGTAAAGTCAGAGATACTGGTATTGTACCTTCTTGATTGTCATTGCGGCCAAATAGACCAGACCGACGAAAAGCCCACCCTCGGTCTCGCAGCTGCCCAGAAATGCCGAATTCGTGACCACAATATTCACATTCTGATCGAGCCGAAGCTTCGTCAAGAGAACGCCAAAAATCTAGTTCACAGTTTGGGCATTCAAAACTCAGTCCAGGCCTAAAAACACCTTTATCGAGCAGAAAGGAAAGTACATCGCCGTTTTTCAACGGCGCCCCTGACTTGCGAGGGGCAATGTAGACGGACTGATATTCTTTGATGTCGCGTACATTCCCACCCCCTTTGATAGCTTGCATAGCATCACTTCTAGAGAACGACTTGTCCGGCCCATGTCGTTCAATCAAGCTTCGTACGCCTTCAATTCGAAATACTCGGCAGCCAGATAACCCTCCCATTTGTCGAATAAGGCTTTTAGCTACTCTACCCGATTTGCTAGTTTTCACGGAAATGCCGACAGTTGAAAAAATTTCTTGAACCAAGCGGTCGTTTTGCAACGCTGTCAAGTCTAAGCTGTCCGAGTAAATATGCTGAATGACACCCAAGCCGTCCGGCTCAGCCCGCGCCTCGTCATAAATAAAATGGCACTCTCGGCCATAGTACTCATTTAGTTCTGGTAGGAACGGAGCATGAAACGTTTCGGTTTCATCTCCAAACATTCCGACATACGTACTAATCGACAGAACATAACTCTGTCCTCTAAGGTTCCCATCATCAATGAAAGGCTTGCTGGTAAGCGAAAAGTTCATTGTTGATTTACCGTAGCGCTTTTCTACCGCTCCTAGAGACGCAGCGTCTCCAAAGTACATATACGGCGCACGAACATTCAGACCATTCCAAGTCGCCTCACTCAATTCTACATTCAATATGTCCCCTTCCCAATCAACTTCCTCGGTAAGCTCCAGTTCTGGTCGTTTCCATATTGCAATTTCTTTTCTTCCAAAGTTACCAACCGGTCGATTGGCGAGAGTGAGAAGCCATTTTTGCTTAGGTTTCTGAAGCCTCTCAGTTTGACCGGGGTCGAGAAAAAGTAAGGCGATGTTCGCAGCTCTCAAAATCCAAAAATTTACTAGATCCTCGAAACAATCGGCTTGACCAACGTAAAAACCAGCACAATTCCATTCGATTCTAATCGCATAGTGCTGTCTTAAAAATTTTTGCCCCAGTGCGGAAAACGTTAGTCGGTTCATGTTAGCTTCCGGAACTTCATCGTGCAGAGCGATATCTATCTCTTCCGCCTTCAGATGGTCCTTTGCCAACTCCCAATAATTGCAACCAGTTACATCGGGGCTCGGCGGCGCTCCAAAAATTGTTAAAAAAACGTCCGCCAGCGGATCAGCATCGTCCCAAGAATATAAGTCAACGGATGGACTTCCATTTGGATTATGCCTGTGTTCCTCATTGAAAACCTAGAACAGCGGATGACGAATGTCTGCAATTGTAGCTTCTTTTTTGCCGCCTCCGGTTCCCTGGAACAGTTCACTTAAGGCAAATGGAGACCTCAAGTGCTTATAGCTTTCGACAAAATCCTTAACACTTTCTCCTTCTGAAATCTGCACGAGCATATCAACCCGATAGCAATCAATCAGTTGCTTGGATAGCTCAGAGTCATCAATCGGCAAAATGGGATTATACCGCCCGCCCCAAGTTGTGTACGAAAGCCGCATGGCTTTTCGAAGCCCAGGCAAATCGTCTTTTGACACACACCACCCGATGCGAAGGGGGCGGTACTTCAACTGTAGAGAAATAGAAGTCATTCGATAAAATCACTGATGTTGTTTGAACTAATTGGTACGATCACACGATTTGAAAGCAATAACTAGAGGAGCATCAAACTCTGCACACCGTGTATCGGGTGGGTTCGTGGTCGAAATTTCATTCAGCCTCAAACGCTCCCAGCTGTAGCTAGAACGCGATGCCGGTCTTGTCGCTGTCGGAGGCCAGCGTCAGCAAAATGCGGTCGGTTTGCTAACGGGTCGTCTATAGCGATGTTCGCACCCAGTTGGTTGCAACGGGTTGCAACTCTTATCACAGAAACACCAACTCAAGCCCCCCATGAAAGGTGGGCGAAAAGGTGGATATATGAACAATAATAAAGCGTATCATATTGTAAATAAAAGATTATATTGGTTTTATTGGTGCGGGTGAAGGGACTCGAACCCCCACGCCTCGCGGCGCCAGAACCTAAATCTGGTGCGTCTACCAATTCCGCCACACCCGCACATACACCCAAGGGATTCCCTTGGTGTGCGGCGCTGATAGCAAAGCTTTTTGGAAGATGCGAGAGCAAATCGACGTCGATTTCACAAATGAGGTCAAATTTGAATATGGCGCGGTTGCAACAAAAACGCCAATTTTAGTTAATTGTTAACGAAGCATGCAAAAAGACCGCGACAGCCAGTGCTTTTTGCCACAACGTGACCAAAAAAAATCGAGGCAGACAGAGCGAGAACGCTATGAAAACGCAGTCCAAAGGACCTGCGCGCGACAGGAGTCCGCGTACCGGCCACCCCCCACCTGAAACAACACCGCAAGCGGGATTGTTGCACGATACCATTGTGTTGACGCGCCGGGGTGAAGTTGCCGTGCAAGATATTAGACCCGGTGATCATGTCATCACCCGTAGCGCCGGGATGGTACAGGTACAGGCGGTTGCCAAACGCCGTGCGCTGTTGCGGACCATTTCTATTGCAGCGGGCTCGCTGGGCGATACCCGGCCTGATTGCGATTTGGTTTTGCCGGCCGAACAAAAGGTTCTAATCCGCGATTGGCGCGCCGAGGCGATGTTTGGAACCGATCAGGCGCTGGTTCCCGCCGCGTCGCTGGTGGATGGAGAATTCATTTGTGACCGGGGGTTACAGGTTCTTGAACTGTATACGCTGCAACTGGACCAAGCCCATGTGATCTATGCCGGCGGACTTGAGGTGGCGGGCGCCACCCCTGCTGATTTGAAGATACGTCCGGCCGCCTAAAGCCCCAAGTCGCGGAACACGGCGGGCAGTTGCTCGGGTAGGTCCTCGGCGATCAGTCCGGGACCAAATTTGCGGGCGCATTCCACATGCAGCCACGCACCTGTTTCGGCCGCTTGCATTGGAGCATAGCCCCGCGCCATCAGCCCAGCAATAAACCCGGCCAGCACATCGCCAGCCCCTGCGGTGGCAAGCCACGGTGCTGAACGTTCGTAATGG
Source organism: Parasedimentitalea nitratireducens (assembly GCF_057444295.1). NCBI lineage: Bacteria > Pseudomonadati > Pseudomonadota > Alphaproteobacteria > Rhodobacterales > Paracoccaceae > Parasedimentitalea > Parasedimentitalea nitratireducens. Next base: position 539,639 of record NZ_JBYAXC010000002.1, read on the forward strand.
GCTGAGTTGATAGTACAGCGTCCATCAGGGGCCGCAATCACCGTATCCGCGCCCTTAAACAGCACCACACAGCCTGCCCGCGCTGCCGCCTCGCGGGTGGCGTCGACCTTGGAATAGGCCGGGCCAGTGGAGGCGGGTGCATCCAGTTTCTCAGCCAGATCCGGGAACAATTTGGCAAATTCACCGCCATGTGGCGTGAGCACGCAATCCTTGTGCAAAGCTTCAAACAGGGCTTCTGGTTTGGCGCTAAACCGGCTGAGCGCGTCAGCGTCCAATACGGTTGGCCGCTCGGTCTTGAGCGCCGTGAACACCATGGCCTGCGTATCGGCGCGCAGCCCTAACCCCGGCCCCAGACAAATCGCGCTAAAGCGGGCGTCTTCCAGCAGTTCAGTCAGCCCCAGTGCACCATCAATCTGCCGCAACATGATAGCTGTCAGGTTGCAGGCGTTTTCGAGCATCGCCGATCGCGGAGAACCCAGCGTGACCAGACCCGCGCCGATACGCAACGCGCCGCGTGCGGCAAGGCGTGCAGCACCTGTGTTGCCATGGCTACCTGAGAGGACAAGCGTGTGGCCGTGGGCGTATTTGTGGCCGTCCGATTTCAGCACGCCGCAGAAAGGCGTTTCGATTAGTTCCACCCCCATTCGCGGACGCGGGCTGCCATTGATACCTATGCTCTTTACAACCGTTTTCCGACAGTAACTCGAACCTAGGTCCATTACATGCCCAAGTTTTCCAACGTGGAATGAAACTGTCAGTGAGAAAATGGGTAGGTCCCCCCCTCCCAAAACTTTGCCTGAGTCAGCGCACAGACCAGACGGAAGGTCTACCGAAACGGCCTTACTTCCATGCGCCCAAACAGCCTTTTCCAAAGAAAACAGCTCTTGCCTCAAGTCGGACGAAAGTGGTCGCCCAAGACCCGTTCCAAAAATCGCGTCAATGACTAAATCAGGCGAGTTCGTCTCAGAATCAAGCGTCTCCGCCAATAAACCTCTGCCCTCATCCGGGACAGATGCTGCAAACATATCGTTTGTATCCCCCGTCTCACTCCAACGTTCATAATTCGCCTTCGCATCCGCTGGCAATTTGTCGGCATCCCCATAAAGAAACACCTCCACGTCCCAACCACGCTTTTTCAGCAGCCGCGCCACCACAAATCCGTCGCCGCCGTTGTTCCCCGGTCCACACAGAACCACGGCCCGGTGATCTCCATCATCGTACTCCGGCCATTCCTCAAATATCGCCTCAACCACCCCCTGCCCGGCCCGCTCCATCAGCTCCAGCCCGGTCACTTCACCAGACTCAATCGCGGCTGTTTCAATGGCACGCATCTGGGCAGCGGTTAGCAGTTCAGTCATCATCAAGCCTCGTCGATTCAATTTCGCACATTATTTAGGCGCAGCGCCCTTAAATCAGGCAGGCACCCGCCGAGCAATTGCGGATTTCCTACCTTTGGTCACGGTATACATTGCTGTTCCTAATAAGAAGTGTTCTGACCGTCCTCGACAAGCTGTGAGGAGCCCGAGAATGAAAAAGATCGAAGCCATCATCAAACCGTTCAAGCTGGACGAGGTGAAGGAAGCGTTGCAGGACGTCGGTGTACAGGGTCTCTCCGTCATCGAGGTCAAAGGCTTTGGCCGCCAGAAGGGTCACACAGAACTTTATCGCGGTGCCGAATATGTGGTGGATTTTCTGCCCAAGGTGAAAATCGAGGTTGTGCTGGACGACGATCAAGTCGACGCCGCCATCGAAGCCATCGTTGACGCCGCCAAAACCGACAAGATCGGTGACGGTAAGATCTTTGTATCTCCTGTCGAACAAGCCATTCGCATCCGCACCGGCGAGACCGGTTCAGACGCGCTGTAAAATACAGCACTCACCTATACAGACCATAATATCAGAAGGACCAAGGGAATGAGCATAGCGTCAGTTCTCAAGACACTCAAAGACGAAGATGTGGCTTATGTCGACATCCGTTTCACCGATATTCGCGGCAAGTTGCAGCACGTCACTGTTGATGTGGATCTGGTAGACGAAGACTTCCTTGAGGAAGGCTTTATGTTCGACGGCTCCTCCATCGCAGGCTGGAAATCGATCGAAAACTCCGACATGAAACTGATCGCAGACACCACAAGTGCCTATATCGATCCGTTCTATGCTGAAAAAACCCTGTGTATCCACTGCTCGATCGTTGAGCCGGACACTGGCGAAGCCTATGAGCGTGACCCACGTGGTACAGCTCAGAAAGCCGAAGCTTACCTGAAGTCCTCGGGCATCGGCGACGTTGCTTATATGGGTCCAGAAGCTGAGTTCTTCCTGTTTGACGATGTTCGCTTCTCGAACTCGATCAACAAAGTGTCTTACGAAGTTGACGCATCGGATGCGTCCTGGAACACCGACACCGAGTATGAAATGGGCAACATGGGCCACCGCCCTGGCGTCAAGGGTGGCTACTTCCCAGTTAACCCAATCGACGAAGCTCAGGACCTGCGTTCGGAAATGCTGTCGACCATGAAGCGTCTGGGCATGAAAGTGGACAAGCACCACCATGAGGTTGCTTCGTGCCAGCACGAGTTGGGCCTGATCTTTGACAGCCTGACCAAACAGGCCGACGAGCTGCAGAAGTATAAATATGTGATCCACAACGTGGCCCACGCATACGGCAAATCCGCAACCTTCATGCCTAAGCCGATCTATGGCGACAACGGCACCGGCATGCACGTGAACATGTCGATCTGGAAAGACGGCAAGCCCCTGTTTGCTGGCGACAAATATGCTGATCTGTCGGACGAGGCGATCTACTTCATTGGCGGCATCCTGAAGCACGCCAAGACCCTGAACGCCTTCACCAACCCGGCGACCAACAGCTACAAGCGTCTGATCCCAGGCTTTGAAGCCCCAGTTCTGCGCGCCTACTCGGCTCGTAACCGTTCGGGTTGTGTTCGGATCCCATGGACTGAATCGCCAAAAGCCAAGCGCGTCGAGGCTCGCTTCCCAGATCCAGCCGCCAACCCATACCTGTGCTTTGCCGCGCTGCTGATGGCTGGCCTGGACGGCATCAAGAACAAGATCAATCCTGGCGAAGCCATGGACAAGAACTTGTACGACCTGCCTGCTGAGGAACTGGCTGACATCCCAACCGTATGTGGTTCGCTTCGCGAAGCGCTGGAATGCCTGGCTGACGATCACGACTTTCTTCTGCAGGGCGACGTGTTCACCAAAGACCAGATCGACGGCTACATCGCACTGAAGATGGAAGAAGTTGAACTGTTCGAACACACACCTCACCCTGTTGAGTTCGGCATGTACTACAGCTGCTAAGCCAACGGTGCGTGCAAGCACGCACCCTACTCAGTTTCAGAGCGTCCCATTTGGGGCGCTCTTTTTTGTTGCCCTTGCCCCTTGCTCGCTGTATCCCCGCGCCTTCCCGCTGATGACAGGAGATCGAGATGAGCGCCCCCAACACCCTTGGTATCGACTTTGGAACCTCGAACTCTGCCGCCGGTATTGCGGTGAACGGCAAGCCCTGGCTGGTCGAACTGGAGCCCGGTGAAAAGACCCTGCCAACCGCCGTGTTCTTTGAGGAGCAACCGCGCCGTATGCGGATTGGGGCAAGTGCAACCGAGGCTCTGATATCTGGCGAAGAAGGCCGGTTTATGCGGGCGCTGAAAAGTCTGCTGGGTACACCGCTCTTGCGCGAAAAACGGCGGATCCATGGGGAGCGGATCGATTTCATCGAAATCATCGCCCGTTTCCTACGCGAGGTGAAAACCCGCGCCGAGGCGGCAACCTATCAAGAATTCACCCATGCCCTGTCAGGCCGCCCCGTGCGCTTTCACAGCAAAGATGAAGCCCGCAATGCCCAGGCTGAGATTGACTTGCGTGATTGCTATCTGGCTGCCGGGTTTCAGGATGTGCAGTTCATGTATGAACCCGAAGCCGCAGCACGCGCTACGGTCCCGGATGCCGGAACCGGACTGATCGTCGACATTGGCGGCGGTACCTCTGACTTTTCGCTGTTTCAACAACAGCCAAACGGCGAGACAGAAATTTTGGCCAGCTATGGTCTGCGTGTTGGTGGCACTGATTTTGACCGACGTCTGAGCATTGACCATGTGATGCCGCTGTTGGGCCGTGGCAGCGCCATTCGCAATGCCTTTGGCGGCGGCACCCTGCCCGCACCGGCCAAGATTTTCAACGATCTGGCAACCTGGCAGATGATCCAGTTTCTGTACGCAGCTGACAGTCGCCACAAAGCACAGGATCTGGCCAGCCATGCAGCAGAACCCGAAAAACTGGCGCGACTGGTTGCCGTGCTTGAGGATGAACTGGGCCATGATCTGGCCTTTGCCGTTGAGCGCGGCAAGATCCAGAGCAACCAGCCAGACCACCCTGCCCCGCGTATTGACCTTAAAGACCTGGAGCGGGGGCTGCATGTGCCGCTATCTGCAGACTTGGTCCACCTGTCCCTGGATGCGCTGGTGGGCGAAATCGCAACCGGAGCCAACGAGATTTTGAATCTCGCAAGCCTCAACGCAGCGCAGGTTGATCGAATTGTCCTGGTTGGAGGTTCGTCCTTGATGGGCGCAGTTGAGCAGCAAATGCGACAGATCTTTCCGGATGCCAAAGTCCATAAATCGAACGCGATGACTGCCGTTGGTGATGGGCTGGCCTTGTCGGCAGCCTCTGCTTTTACCTAAGCACGCAGACTTGGCACAATTCAGTGGCTTTTCGGCACCCAGGCACTAGGCTCAAGGGAGTTCATTTTTGCAAAGGCCTGTATTATGCGTCTGTCCCTGGTGTCCACCCTGTTCTTTTTTAGCCTTGCTGCCCCGGCGATTGCTGCCCCTTGTGGCAACACTTCCGCCGGATTTTCAACCTGGAAAGCCGATTTTGCCCGCGAAGCGAAACGCGCTGGTGTGAAAAAGCCCGGATTGCAGGCGCTGGCCAATGCGGAATACGCCAACCGCACCATCTCAGCGGACCGCAATCAAAAGAGTTTTCGCTATACACTTGAAAAATTCATGGAGATCCGCGGCTCGACAACCATCGTTGCACAGGGACGTCGGCGCAAAGCCCGCGATCCGGGGTTCTACGCCGCACTTGAAAAGAAATATGGCGTTCCCGCCGGCGTGTTGATTGCCATTCACGGCATGGAAACCGCCTTTGGCAACTTTATGGGCGACAGTCAGGTTGTCTCGGCCATTACCACTTTGGCCTATGACTGCCGCCGCTCTGACTTCTTTGTTCCCCATGCCATTGGTGCACTTAAACTGGTGGATCGCGGCGGTATTACCCCTGCCACCCGTGGTGCCAAACATGGCGAGCTGGGTCATACTCAGTTTCTGCCCGGAAACGCGTTGAAATACGGCGTCGATTGGGGTGGCGATGGCCGGGTCGATTTTTACGACATGGGGGATGCCCTGGCCACGACTGCCAACTATCTGCGCAAGAAAGGCTGGAAAAAGGGCAAAGGCTATCAGCCGGGTGAGCCGAACTACATAGTCTTGAAGACTTGGAACGCCGCTACGGTGTATCAGCAGTCCCTAGCCATCATGGGCGCGCAGATCGACCGCTAGACACAACTGTCTGTTTTGTAGTCTGGAAACAATCACCAAGGTCCGCCCAAAAACAATCCTTGCAACAACACCCTGATTGTAATGGCTTTGGCAGCAATATGGCCATTTACTGCCAAAGTTCGGCCTTATTCGACACACACAAGAACCACAAGAGGCTGCAACCTGCTGTATTTATACAATTTATTCATAAATTTATAGAATTCAGAAAATCAAAACAATCTCTTAGTATTTCCGCCAATCCCGCCTCACTTTTAGCGTTTTCGACTTCTATTGTTTCCTTAGAAGCAACCCGAGCGGAGGATCCTGACGGTGGCCCATGTAACAGAATTTCATGGTGGACTCGTATTCTACGGAACACCCGGTAGCGCACTGGCCAAGTGTAGCTGCATCATAGCCGATACGCTGGAAGAATACGGCCATTCGGTAGACCAATTCAGCGCGCTGGCAGGTGATGCCATTTCGCTGGCTTGCGATCAGTACCGCCTTGTTTTGCGCATGTCAGACCTGTCTGCGGAAACATCGCCAGAAACAGATCAGACAGAACTGCAACGCGTCATCCTGACCCTAAAACCAAGTTTCCCACGCTATTGCGATCAGGAGCTAAGCGAAATGTTGATGGCGATCCTGCTCTACCGGATTGCGCCGGTGCTTGACGCCGACGAAATTGAGTGGATGGACCCCAACGCCACCCTGACCACAGATCAGTTTATGAGCGCATTTTCCCATATTCGACCGGCCCATGATATGCTGCCCGACACCGAGGTTCACACGCGTTTTGCACCGGTCGAGGAAACCCTGGCTGATCTGGAACTGCATTGCCCCACAATGCCGGTCCGCCCCATCCGCGTAGAAAAGCCGATTGCTAAACTTGCCCCACATAGCCGATTTTCAGCTTGGGCCGGTGGCCTGATACAGACCAACCAAATGCGTTTGGCAGCACGTATTCCGCCGCTGGCGGCATGTGTCGTACTGTTCCAAAGTTCAGGAGTGGTCTGAACCCGCTCCGCGTCACCCTTCTGCTGGTGCATCTTCCCATTGCGCCAGCACATCAGATCGCGTTGCCATATAGGTGTGGATTGAAAACACAACCGCGCGGGTTTCAGGCAACCGCAATATCACCTGTTTTTCACTGCGCATAAACTCTGCATCTGACAAGTTTTTCTTATCCCGTGGCGCATACTGGCTTCGCGGTTGATGCAGGGATGGGTCATGATACCAAAGCGCATTGTAACGCCATAGTGGCCGCCCCGCCTGCACCCCATTGAACATCCGCTGAACCCGGGTTGCGATACCCTCGTCATAGCTGTCCACCGGCACGTGGATGCCCACCAGCGGCTTCATGAACTTTTCCGACAGCGTCCAACTGGCCGGAAAGCATAGCACCGCGCCTGTCATCACATGTTCGCCGCCCTGTTTCTCCAGAATGCAGAAATCTTGCTGGGTGATCCGCCCCAGCGTGCCCAGTGGATCTTCCCAGTTCAGATCCACCTGTCGCCCGTCTGCCCGCTTAACCACATCCATTGCACCCGGATATAGCTGGTCAAGTACCACCCGCAGCAGTTCTTGCGCGGCTGGCATTGCCGATTGATCCAGCATCAGCACATGCTCTCGGCTTTGTTCCAGCAACTTATCGCGCAGCTGCATCTGCCTGGCGAATGCATCATCCGGGATCAACCAGTCCTTCGGATTTAGCGGTTGCACGCCCGGCAAGGACTTGGATTGCAGAGGATTATGGGGGATCTGTTTTTGTAAAATGGGTTCCATGGATTTTTGCATATCACTCTTTGTCTTCATAGCCAGCCTTAGCTGCGACATTGTCCAAAAACTCTTGGCCCAATCCGACAAAAACGACCAGTTCAGGGGTCGTATTCAGCAAGGAAATCCGCGTAACCCTGACCCACGCTGTACACATCTGTGCAGTACCGGAGCAATCACCATGACGCCGCACTATCGTGAAACGCGCAAAATCGACCCAACCCGAGGGGCCACCCTTGGCGATGGCACCCCAAATGACAGCAACCGGATCGAAATCGGCCCCACCCAACTGGCCTTTACCGAATGGGCCGAGGCAGGCTTGGTCCTCCCAGATTTACCAAGCATGCGCAACTATCGCTGGCAGCGGTTAACCCGGGCGCTGGTAGATCGAGGCTATGGCGGGTTGCTCATGTTCGACCCGCTCAATATTCGCTACGCCACCGACAGCACCAACATGCAGCTCTGGAACGCCCACAATCCCTTCCGCGCCGTCTTGCTCTGCGCTGATGGTTACATGGTGATCTGGGACTACAAAAACTCGCCCTTCCTCTCGACCTTCAATCCGCTGGTGCGCGAACAACGCTCTGGCGCTGACCTGTTCTATTTTGATCGCGGCGACAAGGTGGATGTAGCCGCAGATGCCTTTGCAAATGAGGTGCGCCAAGTGATGCAAGATCATGCTGGATCAAACAAACGTCTGGCCGTCGACAAGATCATGCTGCATGGCCTGCGCGCACTTGAAACCCAGGGCTTCCAAATCAAGGATGGCGAAGAAGTCACCGAGAAAACCCGCGCCATCAAGGGGCCGGAGGAAATCCTGGCTATGCGCTGCGCCAATCATGCCTGCGAAACCTCTGTCGGCAAGATGGAGGAATTTGCCCGCGCCCACGTAGGCGATGGCAAAACCACCGAGGATGACATCTGGGCCATCCTGCACAGCGAAAACATCCGGCGTGGCGGCGAATGGATCGAAACCCGGTTGCTGGCCTCAGGGCCACGTACCAATCCCTGGTTCCAGGAATGCGGCCCCCGCATCACCCAGAAAAACGAGATCATATCGTTCGATACCGACCTGATCGGCTCTTATGGCATCTGTATCGATATCTCGCGCAGCTGGTGGATCGGTGATCAAAAACCGCGCGCTGATATGGTCTATGCGATGCGGCATGCCCATGAACACATCATGACCAATATGGAAATGTTGAAACCCGGCGTGATGATCCCCGAGTTAAGCGAGAGATGCCACAGACTCGACGACAAATTTCAGGCGCAGAAATACGGCTGCATGATGCATGGTGTCGGGCTTTGTGATGAATGGCCATTGGTTGCCTATCCAGACAAGGCCGTGCCCGGCGCTTACGACTACCCACTGGAGCCCGGTATGGTGCTCTGCGTCGAGGCCTGTGTTGGCGAGGATGGCGGTGATTTCTCCATCAAACTGGAAGATCAGGTGCTGATCACCGAAACCGGCTATGAAAACCTGACCCAATACCCGTTTGATGCAGCCCTAATGGGTTTGTGATCTCTTTGAACCCGAGGTTCCTCCCAACAGAGGGACCGAGACACCCAGTGGCGCGACAACGCCCCCACTGGATTGAGCCTTTAGCACTCCATCAATACTCGTGTTTCGTGTTGTTTCAGCGCCGGACGACATAGCGCACCAAAGGCCGCAACATCCGATGCGATTTCGGGAAATATCTGCAAAATCTCATCCCGCGCAGCACCAGACAATGACGCTTGAGCCATCGCTGCGGGCATCAGCGTTTCGCATTCCACACCATTTGCCCTGACCGTGTGATGCCCATCCAATAGGATGTGGTAATAGTCCACGCCTCCACCAACTGTGGGCTGTGAAATACTCTTATCGTTCAGCAGTGAAACAGCTGGAACCAGCACTTCACGCTCCCCAAACAACAACTCAGCGCGCCAGTCTCTCAGCAACACCCGATGTTGCGGAGAAAGCTGCAACTCCCGCTCAGGACACCCTGGCCCCAAACTATCCACAGCAAGCCGAACTGGGTTCAACTCGGGATGTGCCTGCAACTTGGCTTGATCCAAATGGCTGCACCCAACCCATAGAACCGGCCGCGCGATCCCACCGCCACAGACCACCAGATCATCACATTGCAGCTGCTCAATTGGCCGTTCACCCAAAGGTGTCAGAATTCGGCTACCACGCACAAAACAAACGACAATATTGACCACACCAGTACTATTGTCCGAGTCGGCGTCAATCGACACCGTGTGTTGCGCTCCATCCGTTCCGGTATATTGAAACGTCCAAACCGTACCAACGGTTGTGTAACTATCAAAGCCCGTGAAAACAAAGTTATCACCGGCGTCCATGCTTTTCACCGTGATGCTAAAATCGTCGTCGAAACCGGACAGGTCCATGTAAAAACTATCGTCTCCACCAGCCCCCGCGCCTTCTTCGGTGGCTGTCCCTTTACCAAAATTGGCAATCAGAACCTCAGAATTGAAATTTCCACCATCCTCAATTGTGACATTTTGATTGTCGTTTTTGTCCCCGTCGATCAGCTTGCTGCCTTCAAACTTACCATCTTCATCATCGACACCAAGTGTAAGGGTCAGGGTTTCTACAGCCATGATGCCCCCTCCTGTTGCGCCTGCCCCGCAACCGCACGCGCACAAAACAGAACACGGGCAACGGAATTCAACTCCTCCACAATCAACGCGCCCCGGTGTGCCCCTGCAAACCCCTCAGAATAAGCACGCAACACATCGCTGACATTCTCCGGAAAGCGCTCAATCAGCGCAGAGAACCCCATGATATAGTCCCACCCCCGTGGCCTCATGCGCGCCTGTTCAAAATCGCACCCAAAGACCTCCCCATTTCGCGACCAAACATAGTTATGAAACGCCTCATCATTGCGCGACAGCACACGTCCACACAAAGGAATATTTACCAAGGCATCCTTCATGTCCCATATTGGCCCATGGTCCAGCCCGGTTTTGAATTTAGACAAATAGCTGAACCAATTGCCACTTGCTGGCTGACTGGGCGCGACAGCATCAAATTTCGCCATCCAGCTCCCGATGATCGACGCCATCTGACACGGATCCTGTTCTGGCCTTTGCTCTTGATCAGCCCACTCGGTTAAAACAAACTGCAACTCATCTGAAAACGCCAGAATATCTGGCACCAGACCACTGCCAGACATTGCAAGCAACGCCCCCCGTTCCCGCCCATAAGACACAGCCCCATCTGCGCCATCAAAAACTTTTAGAAAACCTGTATAGCCGCTAGCCATGACCTTTAGACTGACCGCGCGCGGACCTGCCTTGATCAGTTGAAACTGGACCTCTTGCACCTCTGCCGTCCCGGTCAGGGTTTCGACGATTTGTGCAAAACAGTGGCCAAGACTGCGGCGCAATCGCTGCTGCCAATCCATACTACGGACGTTACGAGTCACAATTGGAGGTTCATCCAACATCACCAAATCCCATCAACTCACTAAACTCGGCGCCTGCCCCTTTTCCAACAACCAAAACGGAAGCAGGCAAACACCGCACACTTTTACGAGGTTATTGCGCAGTGGCTGAAAATATAGTTAACGGCTCGCGAAACTCCCCTCGCCGCCTTTTGCTCGCTCTGGTTCACCTTCCTGTGACGTAGATGCCAGGTGGGTTGTTTAATCGCAGACTGCTGCACACTCTAGGTCAACCCATTGCAGCAGAGTGCCATCCCATGCCCACAGAACGCATCACCTTTCCCGGTCACGCCGGAACCGATCTTGCAGCCCGCCTGGATCTGCCAGACGGACCACATTTAGCGACAGTCCTATTTGCCCATTGCTTTACCTGCTCCAAGGACATCCCCGCCGCCCGCCGCATTTCCGCCCGTCTGGCCGCCATGGGGATTGCCGTATTACGGTTTGATTTCACCGGTCTGGGCCATTCGGATGGAGAGTTTGCCAATACCAGTTTCAGCTCCAACGTCGCCGATCTGATTGCAGCGTCCCGTTATCTGGCAAACCGCGGCATGGCCCCTGATTTGCTGATCGGGCATTCTCTGGGCGGCGCTGCTGTGTTGCGCGCCCGCGCCGGCATCCCCTCCGTCAAAGGCGTTGTAACCCTTGGCGCCCCTTCCGACCCGGGCCATGTGGCGCATAACTTTGCAAATGCTCTGCCCGAGATCGAAAAACATGGCTCCGCCAGTGTCAGCCTCGGCGGACGGCCAATCACCATCTCGCGGCAATTTGTCGAAGATATCCGGGCTGAAACCCTGGAACCTGCCATTGCAGAACTAAAGGCCGCGCTTCTGGTGCTCCACGCTCCCCAAGATGCCACAGTTGGCATCGACAATGCCGCGCAAATATTCTTGGCTGCCAAACATCCCAAAAGCTTTGTAACACTGGATGACGCCGATCATCTGATCAGCCGAAACGAAGATGCAGAATATGCAGCTGGAGTGATTGCCGCCTGGGCTGGGAAATACATTGACCTCACCCCACCAGCCCCACCTCCCGGAGCGCCCGAGGGGATCTTGCGGGTGAACGAAGTCAGCCCCGATGGGTTCCTGCAGGACATCCAGTCTGGGCCGGACCATCACGCCCTGGCCGATGAGCCCCAGGCCTATGGCGGCAGCAATCGGGGTATGTCACCCTATGGTTTTGTCTCCGCCGGGCTGGGGGCCTGCACATCGATGACCATTCGCATGTACGCCCGTCGCAAGGGCTGGCCCCTAGACGGCATCAGCGTCGAGATCAGCCATGACAAGGTGCACGCGCAGGATGCAACAACTGGCAATCCTTCCCGCATCGACCAGTTCACTCGCGTGATCGAACTACAGGGCAACCTTACGCCCGAGCAACGCAACCGCCTGCTCGAGATCGCCGACAAATGCCCGGTCCACCGTACTCTGGAACACGGCGCACAGGTGGTGACCCGATTACAAACCGTCGCAATCCCAATGTGACGCTCTACCAGTTCAAGCGTAGCTCTCCCGCCGCCGCTCGAAATATCTGCTAACGCAGATCCTCCGTGCGGAGTTGGGCGTAGCGCCGCGCATGCGCGGCGCTACGCCCAACGGGAGGCGCACCTCCGGCAGGAGGTTGCCGACGGGCGGGAGTGCATCGGTGCGTCAACGACGCGGCATCGGCCGGGCAACTGGTGGTCGATGAATAGGCGGCCGCACTACTGGTGGCCGGGCGATGGGTGGCCTTGCAATTGGCGGCCGCGCGATGGGCGGTTCCGGTCGCGGTGGCCGTTCAATTGGATGTTCGGGCTTTGGCGGTTTGGGCGGACGTGGTGGTCGCGGATAACCGTTGTAATAGTCATTCCACAGCAAGCCATCATAATAAGCCCCTCCGCTTGAGGTCGCATTGGGATCACATGCGGACAGGCCAATTACGCTACCACCCAGCAGCAAGGCCAGCCCAATCTTTCTCAAGTTCAAACAGATCATCTCAAGCCCCCTCACCGCACAGCCCGGAACGAGGCAAACACCGCGTTCACATCAGATACCAGCTCTGGGTTCACCCCGGCCTCCATCACTACAACTGCAACAGCCATACGGTCGCGCGGCAAATCAACTACCACAGCGGTAAAACTCACCGCCTTGCCGTCACGGCGCCCGGTTCCGGTCACACGCCCGGCTGGCAGACCGTCAATGGAGATCCGCTCGCGCTCCTGTACTTGCGGGTCTTTCACAAGAAAGGGCCCAACGCCGCGCAGATACTCCAACGCGTCGTCAAAGGTGCGCACCCCATGGGGGGAGATAAACCCAAGCCAAATACCCGCATCCGCCACAGGTTTGAGACCAATCAGCCGGTTGATATGACGGGTTTCATCCAGTCCCGGCGCAGTCAGGCTACGTCCGCCCCCAGCACGCGCGCTCCAGAAATCGGGCACATTCAGCGTGAACAAAGCCTGACCGTCAGTCTTATAGGTGACTGGCATATCGGCCAAAGATACATTTGGCGCCAGGGCAGTTGCGGCGATTATCCCGCCGACCCCAGCCCAAGTGCGGAACAAATTGAACATTCCCGCGTCTCCTTAAATACAAAACTTGCGGGAAAAACAACCGCAACAGAAAAACTGAGGCGAGTTAAGAACAGATCACAAAATATGGAAAGGTAATTTTATCGCTCATCAGATGGAGCAGGCAACAAATCGCAACTTTCAACAGTTGCGCCCCCTGGAACTAGGGGCGCTCTGCATATCTTCAGAACGCCCGCCGATAAGTTAGCTATCGACCTTCACCGGAGTCTGCGAAGTGCGCCCGGACTGTTCGTGTTGGACGGTCTTGGACCCTGTGATTTTAGTCAACATCGGCAGCAGCTTTTGATACTTAAAGACAAAACCGTGCTGCAACAATTTCGATGGAACCACCCGCTGGCCACCCAGCATGGTCTCGCGCCCCATCTCTCCCAGAACTGTACCAAGCACCCATTCTGGGAAACGCAATAGGACAGGACGGTTCAGGGCCTGGCCAAGGGCGCTGGTGAACTCCTTGTTTTGCACAGGCTCAGGCGCGGTGGCGTTCACGGGTCCCTCAACTTGTGAATTGCCAATGGCAAAGGCAATCACCCGGATCACATCGTCGTGCTCAATCCACGACATCCATTGCTGACCACTGCCCATAGCGCCGCCACCGCCAAACTCAAACGGGGTCAACAGTTTGGCCAGCATGCCGCCGTCAACCCCAAGCACTAGCCCAATGCGCAAGCATACAACGCGCAGGCCCTCTTTCTCGATGTCAGCGGCGGCGTTTTCCCAAGCCGAACAGACATCGTGTACAAATGCAGGTTTGGGACTGGCCTCCTCCGACAGCTCTTCATCATCTTGCAGCCCATACCAACCAATCGCCGATCCGTTGATCAAACAGTCTGGAGTCTGGTTCAGCCGCTGGATCAAAGCCCCAAGCGCTTGTGTCATCTCGACCCTTGAATTGATGATGCGCGCGCGTTTGCCTGCGGTCCACAGAGCATTGGCAACCGGTTCGCCGGCCAAATTGATGATGGCATCAAAATGGTCCTCATTATGGATCTGATCAAGGCTTGAGATCAGCCGCACCGGATGCGCCAAGCCGTCTTCTTTGCGTGGATTGCGCGTAAGAACAGTCACAAAATGGTCAGCACCAACCAGTGCCTCGACCAGTCGCTGTCCGATAAACCCGGTGCCGCCGGTGATCAGAATGTGCTGACGGGGCGGCAGATCAGCCACCAGGGCTGCTGAATCTCCTCGACCCAATCGATCGCTGCGCGAGGCGGCCAGCAGATCTCGGGCGCTGAACAGACCAACACCAATGGCCGACAGGGTCGCCATCACGCTCCACCAGCCATAATGGGTCATAACAATCTCTGACGGCAGCTGGGCCCAGGCCCAAAGATACGGCGCCGCTAAGGCAAGAATTGCGCCATAGTTCAGCGCCAACAGGGTATGGTTGATGCGTTCGGTACCCGGCAGTTTCCGGGTCAGATCCTCTTCAACAAAGTCCCAAAGGGTGATCATCACCTCTACCGCCAGCACAATGCCAAGGGCCCAGGCAAAGGCCCCGTGCAGCTCGGTCCAGGCGATACTCAGAAAGATCAGGGCATAGAAAAAGTTGCGTACACCGTGCAGGCGTAACTCGGTTTTTTGCGAGGCGCGCCAGGCCAGTCGCTCGGTGCCTTCGTGGTGCACAAGCGTGTCAAAGGCCCCCATAAAAACCTGGATCGCAATCAGCGTCCAAAGAACAGGATTGTCCATTGTTAATCCTCCATATCGTGGAAAAGGGCGTCCTGATGGATCAGCTCACCAAAGAGCCGACTGTTCAGGGAAAGTGAGAATAGGAACTGTGCGCCGCCAAGATCGCGGTGGGCGATGGTCAGGGCTCCGGGGCGCAGCCAGGATGGCAGGCGGAGCTTTCGACGCCCAAGTTGCAAAAAGTAGTGATCGCTTTTGAAGTACAGGCTTTCGCAATCCGCACTGACGCGCAGGGCCAAACCAATCCCGGCCCCAATGTATTCTTCAATACCGGTCGGCCCGGCAAACCGTTTAGAGCTGTGAACAACCTGGGGGAACCCAACGGCGCGGCCGTACTGGCGGATCCAGAACTGGCCGTCTCCTGCACTGTCTTCGGTCACGGACACCACAGCAGGCTGGCCAACCGAGGACATGTCATGGGGCAACGGGCCACCAATCAGGCGGCCAAGCTGTGCCAACAGACGACCGGCAAGGTTCATCCGCATGGCAACCACCCTGCCCTGATAAACAACGCTGGCTCCGCCACTTAGGCGTTTGCCAAACCGTGCGCGCACTTTTTTCGGAAGAGTGTCCCAAGCCTCTTGACCCAAGAGATTACTAAAACGCTGGTCGAGTAAGGTTTGGCTGGCGATATAATCCTGTCGCATTTGGCACCCTTTACTGTTGTATCGGTTATTTCTGTATTTAGAGAAATAGATTGGCAAAAAATTTTGTTAGGTTACTTGGTCTTCTTGTTCCCTATCGTCAGCAGCGACAATACCTTATCGCCCATCTTCATCAGCAGGGAGAGTTTCGACTTGGGAACATTCAACATCTGCTCAGACCAGTGATCCGCAGTTGTCAAAAACTCCTGCATTTCCCGCATCCGCTTCAGCACAACGGGGCTAAGGTTGGCTTCGTTGTCGGCCTGACCAACGCAGATATCTATGGCGCGCAGGGCTGGATCAATCTCACGCTCTTTGCGCCCTTTTGTGATCAGCAAAGCCATTTCCCAAACATCTACAACAGCCACAAAATGCTCGCGCCGGTCCCCGGCTACCGGAACCCGCTGGATCAAACGCCAGCCAATCAGTTCCTTCAGAGAATTCGAAACATTAGACCGCGCAATAGACAGCTCCTCGGATATCTGCTCGGCGTTCATTGGGGCCTCGCTCAGGAACAAAAGCGCATGGATCTGCGCAACCGAACGGTTCACACCCCACTGGCTGCCCATGTCACCCCAGTACAAAACAAACTGAGACTTTGCGGACGAATCTGATATGTCGGTAATTTCTGTCATGACAGAAACTTATGACATGCGGTCCCTAACGTCAAGCACCTCTCAGATCAACGGCACGAGTCCTGGCCTTCGTTGCACTAAAACCTTCGCGGCAAAGTCATCTAAGGTTCGGCCTGTACCCCTAACACGGCAGTACCGTGGCCACAGCATTGATAGCTAATTGCGTCAGCCTCCCCGACAAAAACAGCCAGTCTGCAAACAGGCAACACATTAGGATCATTGCCAGCTGATAGCCGGGTGCGGCCCAATCCTGAAACAGAATTGAATAGGCCCAGTTTTGGCCAAACAGATAGCCATAAGCCGCCCAGGCGGTATAGCCGGTCACGGCCACCGACATGGCCACGAAGCGCCAGTTCACATGGTTGCGAAAGATCACAAGCCCCATCATCAGAGACAGGGCCACGACATTGACCAAGGCAAACCGCCGCAGATCACGGATCAGACCGCGGACCGTAGTGTCGTACCGCTGAACGATAAAGTCCTGCAGGGTCACCTGCCCCACCCGATACTTTGCAGCCCGTTCCAGCAGGGATACATCAACGGCTTGCACCACCTTTGAAAAGTCACAACTCTTGGGACAATGATCAGACAGAGAGAATGCGATCAGCGCTGGAACCACCTGTTCCCGAACGGACTCAATCTGCTCGGCGTCTCGGTCAAACCGCTGCGCCAATGCCTGTAGACGACCAAACCCAGGAGTTTCGGCAATTCGACCTGTGCGCTCATCCCAGGCTGCTTTGGCTGCTTGTTCCACCTTGGCAATTGCAAAGGATTGAAGTCGAACCTCTACCTCTTTCTGATCTCCAAAGGTCACAACCACCAGGAACATCGACAAGAGCACCCCGGTTAGCTGCAACAATATAAGACCCCATTTCGAAACGACAGGCATAAATTGTGGCTCCACAAAATCTGTGTCTTCAAACGCTGTTTCCACCTTGCAGGCACCAAACTGGCCTGGCGGTATCAAATCATTTTCGAAACTTGCACAATTTCCAAGCAATGACACGCGCTAACATCCATATATTCCAGACAATATGCCCCACTCTGCCCCCTTCACCTTGTTGTTTTGCCCCACCTGATCTAAGAGGCGCGCATCCCGTCCTATTACAAAGGTCCTGGCCTATGATCCCTCGCTATTCCCGCCCCGATATGGTTGCCATCTGGTCTCCCGAAAGCAAATTCCGCATCTGGTACGAGATCGAGGCACATGCCTGCGAAGCCATGGCCAATATCGGTGTCATTCCGCGCGAAAACGCGGACGCAGTCTGGAAAGCCAAGGATGTTGAATTTGACGTCGCCCGCATCGATGAAATCGAAGCTGTCACCAAGCACGACGTCATCGCCTTCCTGACTCACTTGGCCGAACATGTTGGTTCCGAGGAAGCCCGTTTTGTGCATCAGGGCATGACCTCTTCGGATGTTCTGGACACCTGCCTGAACGTGCAGTTGGTACGTTCAGCCGATATCCTGATCAAAGACATGGACGGCTTGCTGGCAGCCCTGAAACGCCGAGCGATTGAGCATAAAGACACCGTTCGTGTTGGCCGCTCCCACGGTATCCACGCCGAGCCCACCACCATGGGCCTGACCTTTGCCCGATTCTATGCCGAAATGGACCGCAACCTGGCCCGTCTGAAACTGGCCCGCGAAGAAATCGCAACCGGCGCAATCTCGGGCGCTGTTGGTACGTTCGCCAATATCGACCCAGCCATCGAAGAGCATGTTTGTGAGCAGCTAGGCCTAAGCCCCGAGCCAATCTCGACCCAAGTGATCCCACGTGACCGCCACGCGATGTTCTTTGCCACTCTTGGTGTGATTTCCTCGTCCATCGAGAACGTCGCGACTGAGATACGCCACATGCAGCGCACCGAAGTGCTGGAAGGCGCCGAATTCTTCTCGATGGGTCAAAAAGGCTCGTCCGCGATGCCGCATAAGAAAAATCCGGTTCTGACTGAAAACCTGACTGGTCTGGCCCGTCTGGTGCGTTCCGCTGTGGTTCCAGCATTGGAAAACGTTGCCCTATGGCACGAGCGTGACATTTCACACTCGTCCGTTGAGCGCGCGATTGGTCCAGACGCCTGTGTCACCCTCGACTTTGCCTTGGCCCGTCTGACCGGCGTGATCGACAAGATGCTGGTGTTCCCAGAAAACATGCTGGACAACATGAACAAGTTCCCCGGCTTGGTGATGAGCCAGCGAGTTCTTCTGGCCCTGACTCAGGCCGGTGTGTCACGCGAAGATGCTTACTCTATGGTGCAGCGCAACGCGCTGAAAGTGTGGGAAGACCGCGTTGATTTCCGTGAACTTCTACTGGCAGATGCCGAAGTGGTCGCTGCCTTGGGCGAAGACGGCGTGAACGAGAAATTCGACATGGGTTATCATACCAAACACGTCGATACGATTTTCAAACGGGTCTTTGGCGAGTAAATTCAACAATATCTCTAACTTCAAACGCCTCGCATTTTTGCGGGGCGTTTTCGATTTGGACACCTTTAAGATAAGTCGAACGGTTCCACTAACGTGAGTAGCCGCCAGCCACTTCGGTTGTTAATAGTTAATATTGACAGTTCAAACCGTTGTTCACAAACTCTATTTCTTGCTGCTGAGCTGGCTGGTTACGGTTGGGCTGACATTTGAAGAGCTATCGCTGGGGCTCGCGCTCCACGGCAAATCCGGCCCGTATTACTGTCGAGAGCTCTTGAGTTCAGGGGGAGACGATGACGCCGCGATGATTTCCTTCATCCTTTTTGCGCTGCCTCTGCTCCTGAGATTGTTCCGCTATCGGCATAAGATCTCAGCCTATGAAGTTGCGATAGACTGGAGTTGTATTGGTATCGTGTGTTTCTCGCTCTTTTTGGCGAGTTCAGATTGTGCGTTTATTCTCTACACTGCATTTGTTGTGCCCGATTGGGTATTGGCCTCTGCGCTGCTAGCAATGCCAGCATCAATACTTCTTTCGAGCATATTGCGCTCCGATAATTATGGCGACTACTAAGTCAAAATCTTGCTTTTCTCGTTTCTGATACATGCTCAGAGTTTGACTTTTTCTCACACTGCCCGATCCGTTTTTGAAAGTACCGGAGATTTACGCTATACTGGTCCCATCTTCCCCACGGAGACCTGTTATGAGTATCAAAGTTGCGATCACCTCTCTATTGCTTGTTCTACCTGCATCCTATGCACTGTCCTGTTCAAACCATAGTAAACAAAGCCAATCCTGTGTGGCTGGTACCGTTTGGGATGCAGAAGCACAGAAATGCACCAAACAGGTGACGGGCTAGGGGCTGATCACCCTGTTGTGACAGGCTGACACCATAATTTTAATATCGCTGCTGCCTGGTTTCAGCTTAGGCTATGCCAACGGTATTGTTGGACGGGAAGTTTTTTTGATGCGCGCACTTTTAATCTGCCTCATGTGTTTGCCTGGATACACGTTTGCCGCCGGTGGCGGTGGCGACAGTGGTGCACCCAAACCGACTCAAACCACCAAAGAATGCCGCGGTGTGAAAGTCTGGGACGACAAGAAAAAGCGCTGCGTCCGACCAAAACAATCTTTCTTGAAAACAGACGAATTGTACGATGCGATACGTGAACTGGCCTATGCCGGGCGGTATCAAGACGCACAGGGCGTATTGCAGGCTCTATCAAATCAAAACGACGATCTCGCGCTGACCTATTGGGGCTTCACCCATCGCAAACTTGGCAATATGACACTTGCGAACACCTTCTATTCCAAGGCGATTGAGCAAAATCCAAACAACCTGCTGGCCCGGTCATATATGGGGCAAGGCTTTGTTCAGGATGGCATGCCAGCGCAGGCCTTGGCCCAATGGCAAGAAATCCGGTCGCGTGGAGGGGCTGGAACATGGGCTGAAATTTCGCTGCGTAAAGCAATGGAAACTGGAGACAATTTTAACTACTGATTTCAATCTTTCTTTACGGCTCCTGCTGTAATCTGCCTCAGAACCGAAGAAGAATCTTTTAGGCAGGGGCTCAAGAATGCAGCACGATATGGCCTTGGCGTTACCGTCAATGACAACACCGGATACCATGGGTGGATTTGATGCCATGGCACCAGCGACCTCCCCTTCAGGCTTGGACAGCAAGGCAAAAGCAGCCATTGTTGTGCGCCTGCTTTTGAACGAAGGCGCCGATATTCCAATTGAAGAGCTTTCAGATGAAATGCAGGCCTCCTTGACTCAGCAAATGGGTCGAATGGGCTTGGTCGACCGCGACACGTTGCATGCGGTTGCCAATGAATTTGCTGAAATGCTCGAAAATGTCGGCCTGTCGTTCCCCAACGGCCTGGCTGGCGCATTGTCCGCAATGGAAGGCAAAATTAGCCGCCAGACGGAACGCCGCCTGCGCAAAGAAGCTGGTGTACGCCAGTTCGGCAACCCATGGGAACGCCTGCGGGCGCTACCGGCTGAAGACTTGGCTGAACTTGCCGAAGCTGAAAGCACCGAAGTTGCAGCTGTTATGTTGTCAAAACTGGACACCGCCAAGGCAGCTGAAATGCTGATCCACCTTCCTGGCCCGGTTGCCCGCCGCATCACTTACGCTGTTCGCCAGACCGGATCGGTGACACCCGAAACGGTTGATCGGATTGGCCTGTCACTGGCCGCCCAGATCGAAGCACGCCCGGAAATCGCTTTTGACGAGACCCCAGGCGAGCGCATGGGCGCAATCCTGACCCAGTCGATGGCCGCGAAGCGTGAAGAAGTCCTGACAGCCTTGGATGAAGAAGACGAGGAATTTGCAACGGATGTGCGCAAATCCATCTTCACCTTTGCCATCATCCACCAGCGCGTCAGCGCAATCGACATTCCGCGCATCGTTCGACTGGTGCCACAGCCTGAAATGGTTACCGCCTTTGCTTATGCCGACATCGCCGGTGAAGACGAAAAGCAAAGTGCCGAGTTCATGCTGGCAAACATGTCTGGCCGGATGGCAAATAACATCCGCGATGAAGTGGCCGAAATGGGCAAAGTCAGAGCCTCGGTTGGCGAAGCTGCGATGTCAGCTGTTGTCAATGTGATGCGCGAACTGGTTCAGTCCGGTGAAATGCAAATGCGGTTGCAGGAAGATGACGAAGACGAGTAAGCTAGCGGCTCGCTACCGTCATTCGGCAGCGAGCCGCTTGTACCTGCGGATCGCCCAGCTTATGATCCGGGTTCCTGATCTTGTTTCAACTCCGCAGGTCCGCTTCCTTTCATGCCCATTGATCCCTCTGCTCTGTCTCCACTGGCACGCGCAAAATATCTGACAAGCAATCTGTTCTTGCGAGGCCTCATTGCTGGGGTTGGATGTGTCCCTTATCGCTGGCGTGTACCTGCAATGGGATGGCTGGTGAGCGCCGTGGCACCATTGGTTGGCTTTGATAAACGGGTTCGCGACAACCTGACCCTAACCTGCCCAGAACTTTCTCAGACCGATATTTCACGCCTGTGTCGCGAAGTTAGCAACAATGCCGGGCGCACCTTGATTGAGCTCTATGCCGGGCAACGTTTTCTAGATCGCGCCCATGCGGCCCCCATTTCAGGGCCCGGACTAAAAGCGTTGGAAGATGCCCGTGCCCAAGGCCGCCCAGTGATCTTGGTGACCGGTCACTTTGGCAATTATGATGCCGCCCGTTCCAACCTGATCAGCCGCGGTCATAAAATGGGCTCGCTGTACCGCCGTATGGCAAATCCATTTTTCAACGAACACTATGTGCGCACTATTGAGCAAATCGGCAAGCCGATGTTCGAACAGGGCCGCCGCGGCATGATGGAAATGGTGCGCCACCTCAAAAGCGGCGGCATCATTGCTATCGTTGCCGACCTGCATGCCCATGGCGGCAAGGAAATTGACTTTTTCGGCCAACCTGCGGTGACGTCAATTGTCCCGGCTGAACTGGCATTAAAATACAACGCCGCGATGATCCCGGTCTATGCAATTCGCCAGGACAACGGATTGGATTTTGAGATCACCATGCACGCTGAAATCCCACATTCCGATCCCGTAACCATGACCAAAGCAATTTGCGACGACCTGGAAGTTCTGGTGCGCAAACACATGGGGCAATGGTTCTGGATCCACCGACGCTGGAAACCATATATCGTTGAGAACAACAGCGAGAGCGAAGGCTCAACGCAATAGCGATCAATCAACGCGCGAGGCTGCCAGAATTGCGCCATACGCACCGCGCTGCACAAGAACGGCGGTAGACTGCGGCCCTTGAACAGGCACAGTAATGACTGTTTCTTGTTGCCCATCCCAAGTGCCAACCTGCTGCAAATTCTCAACAACATTGACATAGTCAAAATGCCTCCCCGCCAGTTCACCGCGAGAGATGGCGATGCTCTTTACCGGGGTGAACCTGACCAACTGCACCAATAGTTTCTCAGATGGCAGATCTTGCAAAGGGTTCAGGGCAACCTGCAATCCAGATTCGGTGCGATGTGTATCAACTGCTATAGCTGATGGGCGCTGCTGGTGTCGCGCAATGACATCAGCCAGTTCCATCGCATCGGCTCCAACCACATCTTCCTGCCCCATGATAACCATCTGTGGGGTGTAAATCATATTGCGGCCAGCCTCGTTGGCATAGCCCCTTTGGCGCACAGCATGCGCCGGATCCGCAAACTGATCTTTCCAGCCGATATAGTCCCAGTAGTCCACATGAAGCGCCAAAGGCAGCACATCATCGCGCTTGGTCAACCGATGCAACAATGCATCTGCTGGCGGGCAGGATGAGCACCCCTGCGAGGTAAACAGCTCGACCACTACCATCCGAGACTGCGCCACCACCGAAATTGGTATCGCAATAAAAATTGCGGCGATGATGGCTTTCCAGGGGGTCATTGCAGTTCCTTCTACGTGTTGCGTAAAACTGATCTATCTCTCCACTGTCAGCAAGGCCAATCAATCATTCTTGAAACCGAAGTGAGCGGATAAGCCGCCCATATCGAAATTCTGTGTACTATTGCATACAAATCACCGCGCCGCCGCGTTTCAAGTATTGAAAAATGGCCTTTCATAGGGCAAATAAACCGTAGCGATATCCCTATTTTCTCAATCCTAAGGGAGGCCAACCATGCCCATCACCGTCGGACAGGACACTGCCAAAACGCGCAAAGATCTAAGCGTCAACGGCAAGACCATTTCCTATTACTCAATCCCTGCCGCACAAGAGGCCGGGTTGGGGGATTTTTCAAACCTGCCCGCCGCGCTGAAAGTGGTTCTGGAAAACATGCTCCGGTTCGAGGACGATGGGTTTTCAGTTTCCGTTGATGACATCAAGGCCTTTGCCGAATGGGGCGCCAAGGGGGGCAAGAACCCCCGCGAAATCGCCTACCGCCCTGCCCGCGTTCTGATGCAGGATTTCACTGGTGTTCCGGCTGTTGTTGATCTGGCCGCCATGCGCGACGGCATCAAATCCCTGGGTGGCGATCCACAAAAAATCAATCCGCTGAACCCGGTTGATCTGGTCATCGACCACTCGGTAATGATTGACGAGTTTGGCAACCCACGCGCCTTCCAGATGAACGTCGACCGCGAGTATGAGCGCAACATGGAGCGCTACCAGTTCCTGAAATGGGGCCAAGGTGCATTTAACAACTTCCGCGTAGTGCCCCCCGGAACCGGCATTTGCCACCAGGTGAACCTTGAATACCTGGCCCAAACCGTCTGGAGCGATACCGATCAAAACGGCAATGAAGTTGCCTATCCTGACACGCTGGTTGGCACCGACAGCCACACCACCATGGTCAACGGCATGGCCGTTCTGGGCTGGGGTGTTGGCGGGATTGAGGCCGAAGCCGCCATGCTGGGCCAGCCGATTTCGATGCTGATCCCCGAAGTGGTAGGCTTTGAACTGACAGGCGCCATGGTCGAAGGCACCACCGGCACCGATCTGGTTCTGAAAGTAGTTGAATTGCTGCGCGCCAAAGGCGTGGTTGGCAAATTTGTCGAATTCTACGGCGAAGGCCTGAACCGCCTGCCGCTGGCAGACCGGGCCACCATTGCCAACATGGCACCTGAATACGGCGCCACCTGTGGTTTCTTCCCGATCGACAATGAAACCCTGCGCTACATGCGCAACACCGGCCGCGACGAAGACCGCGTCGCGCTGGTCGAAGCCTACGCCAAGGAAAACGGTTTCTGGCGCGGCGATGACTATGCGCCGATCTACACCGACACACTCAGCCTCGACATGGGCACCATCGTACCCGCCATTTCCGGCCCCAAACGTCCACAGGATTATGTTGCCCTTAGCAACGCCAAGGATGCCTTCCGCAAGGAAATGGAAGAGACCTTCAAGCGGCCAATGGGCAAACAGATGGCTGTCGAGGGCGAGGATTACACGCTGGAAAGCGGCAAGGTGATGATCGCCTCGATCACGTCCTGCACCAACACCTCAAACCCCTACGTGATGATCGGTGCGGGCCTGGTTGCGCGCAAGGCCGCCGCGCTGGGGCTGAACAGCAAACCCTGGATCAAGACTTCGCTAGCCCCAGGCTCGCAGGTGGTCTCGGCCTATCTAGAGGCCGCAGATCTGCAAAAAGACCTGGATTCCATAGGGTTCCACCTGGTGGGCTATGGTTGCACCACCTGTATCGGCAACTCAGGCCCGATGCAGAAAGAACTTTCAGACGCCATCGCCGGTGGAGATCTGGTGGCAACCGCCGTGCTGTCCGGCAACCGCAATTTTGAGGGACGCATCAGCCCGGATGTGCGCGCCAACTATCTGGCCTCACCGCCGCTAGTGGTTGCCTATGCACTGGCCGGCACCATGGACATCAACCTGACAACAGATCCAATCGCGCAGGACAAAGACGGTAATGACGTCTACCTGAAAGACATCTGGCCAACATCACAGGAAGTTGCGGAACTGGTTGAACAGACGGTCACCCGCGAAGCCTTCCTTGAGAAATACGCCGACGTCTTCAAAGGCGACGACAAGTGGCAAGGCGTCGAAACCACCGATGCCGAGACCTATGACTGGCCGGCAAGCTCGACCTATATTCAGAACCCGCCCTATTTCCAGGGTATGAGCTCTGAGCCCGGCACCATCACCAACATCGAAGACGCCAAGGTTCTGGCGGTGCTGGGCGACATGGTCACAACCGACCACATCTCGCCAGCCGGCACCTTTGCCACCACCACCCCGGCGGGCAAATACCTGACTGATCGTCAGGTTCAGCCGCGAGAGTTCAACTCCTACGGGTCGCGACGCGGCAACCACGAGATCATGATGCGCGGCACATTTGCCAACATCCGCATCAAGAACGAGATGCTGGACGGTGTCGAGGGTGGCTACACCAAAGGCCCCGATGGCAATCAGGCTGCGATCTACGATGCAGCCATGGCCCACAAAGAGGCGGGCACGCCGCTGGTGATTTTTGGTGGTGAACAATACGGCGCAGGCTCGTCACGTGACTGGGCGGCCAAGGGCACAGCCCTGTTGGGCGTCAAAGCGGTAATTACCGAAAGTTTTGAGCGTATCCACCGCTCCAACCTGGTTGGTATGGGGGTTATCCCGTTTGAATTCACCGGCGGTGACAACCGCAAATCGCTGGGCCTGACCGGTGAAGAAACCGTGTCGATCTCGGGTCTGGACACCATCGAACCGCTGCAAGAAGTGCCTTGCTCGATCACTATGGCTGATGGCTCGGTGAAAGAGATTACTCTGAAGTGCCGCATCGATACCGCGCCCGAGATTGAATACATAGAGCACGGCGGTGTGTTGCACTATGTGTTGCGGAACCTGGCCAAGTCATAACGTTTATTTCTATCAAAAACATCATGAAAGGCGGCCTCTACTGGTCGCCTTTCTTTTTCAAAACACCTAGATTTCTCGAAAACTCATTTGGATTGTCGCTGTGAAAAAGATTTTGATTTGCGCCGCATTGGTTCTCTCGGCCAATAACGCTTTTGCTTCTGATCAACCAGACTGTTTAGTCCTTGATGCTTCGTCGCTTCCCAAATCGACACTTGAGGCCTGCGACATTTACCTGACCCGCAAAGACTTATCTAACACCGAAAGATCGGATGCTCTGACCCAACGTGGCGTCGCACTGCGAAATCTTGGGAAGTTAGAAGCGAGCTTAAACGACCTACAAGCGGCACTGGAACTTGACCCAGAGAACACGTCCCATTTGCGTATGCTGGCTTGGACGCTTCGCGAACTTGGTCAGTATAAACAAGCCGAAAGGGCATACTCGAAAGTTTTAAGAACAGACGAACACTCGCAGGGCTGGCTCTCACGCTGTGTTGTTCGAATAGATCTGAAGAAATACAAAAAGGCAGCTGCAGATTGCGAGCAAGCAATCCTGCGCGCCCCTGATAATCTTGATGCCTTCTATTTCGGCGCGATGGCGTTTAACTTTCTGGGGCAAGGTGATCGGGCCTATCCATTGGCAGACAAGGCGATGCAAATGGCGCCCGAAGACCCGCGCCACTACGGAGAGCTTGCTTGGGCACTTTATCTCTCGGGAGAGGCTGAACAAGCAATGAAACATGCAACGACGAGCCTGGAAAAGTTCCCAAACGACCAAATCCTCGCCAATTTCATTCAGCAAATTTCAAATTAAGCACTTAGACGTGACCACAACTGGGTGAAGTTTTTATATGTTCGACATTTTCAAAGAAGTTCCAATTACCGAAGGCTGCGTCCCGCCCGCCTACCCGGTTCAGGTTCCGCACTATGTCTTGCTCCTTTGCCGGGGCGATGTTGACCCGCAGTGGCAGCGGGACATTGCAAAATGGATCGTGCACTCTTCGGCCACTATTGCTTCAGCCTGGGGATCAAAAACAATCAAATGGGATGATGCAATTGACTGGGCCCTTGTGCAGGAGCAACACGCAGGACACGTGAAGCAGGAAAGGTTTGTCCTGACCACATGGCACAATGAAGAGCCCATTGAGGACACCCTTGAGTATCTAACGCCCTCTTCCGAATGCAAAGCCTTGCTGGTGCTGAATGCTCAGAACACTTCAATTCCGCTGGGTGAAATTGGCAGTCTTCTTGTGGAGCATGATCTATGACCAAAGGCGCAGTTGTTCAACTAAGTCCCCTTGCTTCCCATCTTCGCTAAAAGCCGCTGAATTCCTGCTAAATCCCTGATCACAGTCTTGTGAATAGATATATTTTTGATACATGTTTAATCAAACAAGCTGCGGAATAAGGCACGACCAAATGAAAGAGGCGGCAGTGGTCATCGTCTACCCCGACGAAGACACGTTCGATGCGCATGTTGCATCAGTACTTGAGTTTTTACCAGACACACGGGCCTTCGCGGGCTGTGTCGAGGCCCATATCGGCATCAACAAAGAGCGTCAGGAAATCGTGATATTTCACATCTGGCAAAGCCAGAATCACCTGGACGACTACCTAGCCTGGCGCGCCGAGCGTGGGGATCTGGACGCGCGCAGCCGCACCATGCGGCGCGAGCAAAGCTTTCGGACCTTCTCAGTTCCATAACGACACCGCGCGGTGCACAGACTATGTGCGTGGTGTATGAGTTGTTGTTGTGCCTCTACCATCGCACAGTCGCGTCATGAAACAGATCACAGAAATCACCGGCTATCACGCCCATGTCTATTTTGATGCAAACAGCATCGAACAGGCCCGCACGCTATGCCAAACAGCTGCTGACACGCATGGGGTCCAGATGGGGCGCGTTCACGCACAAAAAGTCGGGCCGCATCCCATGTGGTCTTGTCAACTTGGCTGCAGTCCTGCGCAATTCATCACCTTGCTCCCCTGGCTCGCGCTCAACCGCGATGGGCTAATTGTGTTTATACATCCAGAAACCGGCAATCACTTGGAAGACCACCGCGATCACGGCATCTGGTTGGGCACAGGTCTGGACCTCGATTTATCGGTTTTCAACTAGCCTCAGGCTACAGGGCGACTTAGCTGCTAGCGGATGGCCCAAGAGCCGTGCCCGCTATCGACGCAGCGGTCACGCCCGCTAGTACCTTCTCCAGCACCTCGAGGTGCAGCATTGTGTTAAAATCGATCGCCAGTTGACCGTTCTTGTGGCGCACAACACAGCAATTCGTGCTTTCACCCAAGAAGTTCACCTGCACCCGCTGGCCTTTTTCAAACCCTTTTACAATATCCAACTTGGCGCCAGTACGGCTGATGTTGGTGATCATGGCAGGGTGTATTTTGTCGTTGGCAACCACGGTGCAGGGCAGCAAACAGGAATATCGCTTGGTACGACGCTTACCGATCTGGCTGAACCAGCCAAACAAGCAAACAACAATGCCGCCCGCCAGAAACATTCCAGCGATCAGGCGAAAGGCACCACTTTCCGCAATAGAGCGCGCCATATCAGAGGCACCGCCCCCTGCACCTCCGCCAGCATATGATTTGCTTGCGCTTGAGGTGCAAACCACCGTGCCCAGCGAATGTCGCACCGCGTTTAATTGCTGTCTGGCCTGAAGCACGTCTGCAGTCTGATTGGCCGATCTGCGCCCGGATTGCTTATAATCACGAAGCAGGGATCGCTGCTGGATAATCAGTGTTTCAGTTGTCGTGGCAAAGCGACCAAGCTGCAATTGTTTAAGCTGCCCAGGCAGGTTGCCGGTTGCGCTGCTTCTTAGCCGTTTATCAAGAATCCAAGCTGTTTCTGCGGCCGCGCCGGTGCGCAGGTAGTCCAGAAAATTCTTACTATCCAAGAGAAGCGAAGACAGGTTGCTGTGAACGCGGCACCCAGTTTCGCTGGCCGATGCCGAAGAGATTTGAGCCGCCAGCACAATTGCGCTTAATGCAGCACTTCTCTTTCCAAACAATCGCATTAGTCAATCTCCGCCGTCATTATTCGTTAGTCCTTGCGGATGTTCAGCACCCACTGTGAACGCATAATTGACGGAAAACATTGATTTCCATTTAACGATGAATTTGCGCAAGCCGCAAAAATCAAAGGCGCGCAGTTACGGCCTGCGCGCCCTTTGTTTGTGTACCATTATTATGGACGACACCTGCTAGTTGTCAGCCGCCGCTTCCATTGCAGGTCGCAGTGTCTTTACGATTACCCGTTGTGTCAGCGGGCCGGCATGGCGCAACAAAATGGTTCCATTGCCGTCGATCACATAGGTTTCCGGCACGCCATACACGCCCCAGTCAATGCCAGTACGACCGCGCTCGTCATGGCCAAGGCCGGAATAGGGATCGCCTAGCTCGTCCAGAAACGCCGAGGCGTTTGCCAGTTGGTCCTTGTGATTGATCCCATAAACCGGGACCCCCTCGTTCGCCAGCGCCTCAAGATTTGGGTGTTCTGCGCGGCACGGCGCGCACCAGCTGGCCCAAAAATTCACCAGTTTCACTTGACCATCGCGCAGGGTTTCATCGGTGAACGCCGGCTTACCGGGAAACTCATTCATGGTCAGCGCTGGCGTGGGCTGACCTTGGCGCGCTGATGGCAGGCTGTTGGGATCGTCGCGCATCATGCCCACCAGGGCCAGGCTAACAAAGCCCGCAAACACCACCACAGGCACCGCCATCATTGGAGAGATTTTAGCCATTGCCGCTCACCCGCTTTTCCATTTTGTCCATCTCGGCACGCACCTTACGGCCGCGCACAACGCTGATCACCACCAGCAAAACCAACAGCGCAATCGACACCGCATAGGCTGACATCACCGTTTCAGCGTATTTCCCCAGATCCGGCATCATGCCTCAACCCTTTCCCGTGCCATCAGCGCTTTGATCCGCCGAGCGCGGATTTCGGTGCCGGTGCGATATAAAATCAGTGCCACAAACAGCAGCACAAACCCGATGATGCAGGTCATCAGTGGGTAAAAGAAGATATTGCTGACCTTTTCCTCGGTATCGGTTCCAATCACCGCCTCGGCCCGCATGATCGATGCGCCCTGATGCAGCCCCTGGTTCCAGAAGTTCACCGCATAACGGCTCAGCAGCGCAAACACACTGCCCACCAGACACAAGAACGAAGTCAGGTCAGCTGCCGTGTCCGGGTCCTCAATCGCCTCCCACAGGGCGATATAGCCCAAGTAGAACAGGAACAGGATCAGGAACGAGGTCAGACGTGGATCCCAGACCCACCAGGTGCCCCACATCGGTTGCCCCCAGATTGCACCTGTCACCAGTGCGATCAATGTCATCACCAGCCCCACAGGGGCGGCAGCCCGCGCCGCCAGGGCGCTAACGTGGTGGCGGCGGATCAACCAGACCAGTGACGTTGCCAGCATCATCACCCAGGTGTTGATCGCCAGCATTGCGGACGGCACATGCAGGTAGATGATCTTGACGGTAGATCCCTGCCGGAAATCATCCCCGGTAAAGAAGAACCCCCAAACCAGACCCACAGATATTGTAATGGCCGCGCCCCACCACAGCACGGGCAACACCCGCTCGGTGGTGGTGATGAATTTCTTTGGATTGGCGTATTCCCAGATCGACATATTGGGTACCTAGCTATTCCCTATTGGGTTCTCAAATCACGAATGCCTCAGCGCAGGTTGATGCGCAAGACGGCGGCACTGGCAAATGGCAGCAGCGCGATAGACGCAGCTGAAATCCCGGCCAGCAACAACAGCGGGGTCTGGACTTCCATGCCGGCGGCGCCACGACGGGCCACCTCGGCACCAAAGATCAGGGTGGGCATGTACAGCGGCATCACCAGCAGGGACATCAGCAGCCCGCCGCGTTTCAGCCCAACGGTCAGCGCCGCACCAAAGGTTCCAATCACCGACAATGCAGGCGTGCCTAACAGCAACGAGATCACCAGCCATTTGAAACCGGGCACAGGCAGGTTCAGCAGCACTCCAAGCACCGGTGCGGCCAGCACCAGTGGCAAGCCTGTAGTTATCCAATGGGCCAGCGCCTTGATGCTCACGGTGGCTTCTAACGGCAGCGGTGCGGTGGCCAGCAGGTCCAAGCTACCATCCTCCCAGTCCAGCGCCAGCAGACGATCCAGCGACAACAGGCAGGCCAGCAAGGCCCCCAACCACAGCACCCCCGGCGCGATTGAGGCCAGCAAGTCAGGATGCGGTCCCACCGACAGTGGCACCATTACAGTGACGATCAGAAAAAACGCCAGGCCCAGCCCAAAGCCGCCCCCGGCCCGCAGCGCCAGTTTTAAATCGCGCATCAACAGAGCAATCACATGAAGCCTCCGTCGAAATCATCTATCGCAGGCGGCTTTGCCTTGAACGGGCCAACCTCTAGCACATCGCTGTCCAGCCCCAGATCAATATGGGTGGCAATCAGCGCTGACCCACCCTGCCCCAGATGCGTACGCACAGCATCTGCAAACATCTCTACCGATTTCACATCCAGGCTAACGGTGGGTTCATCCATCACCCAAATCGGCCGCCCGGTGACCAGCATCCGCGACAGACCCAACCGCCGCTTCTGACCGGCAGAAAGTTCCCCAGCGGGACGATCCCGCAGCACATCCAGATCAAAAGCTTGGATCGCCTCTTCAATGCTGTCGGCGCCAAATACGCTGGCCCAGAATGTCAAGTTCTCGGTCACAGTCAGGGTGGGTTTGATACCGTCGGAATGGCCCGCATAGGCGATCATATCTTCGTCGCCGTCAACCAAACCCGAAACCGGTGGCTGTAGCCCGGCAACGGTGCGCAGCAAGGTGGTTTTGCCAATGCCATTGGGTCCCCGCAGGATCAGGGCCTGCCCGGCTTCAAGCGTAAAGCTCAGCCCTTCCAGCACCGGAATACCACCACGGGCGATGCACAAATCTGTTACTCTTAGGCTCATCTAACCCGCTTATCTCGTTGCCTGCGCTGACTAATGACACACTGCAAATTGGTGTCTTTGCGGCAGATCAATTCACAGGCAAGGCGGCCAGTGCAATACGGCGCCCCTCGGACAACAGCACATTATAGGTGCGACAAGCAGCGGGTGAGTTCATCACCTCAACGCCAATGCCAGCCTCTTCCAGCTCGGCCCGTAACGGCGCTGGGATATGGGCAATCTCGCTGCCGGTGCCAACAAACAAAACGTCAATCTCATCGGCCAGAGCCAACAAGGCCGCGTTGTCGTCATAGCCTGTCCAGGGACTTGTGCCTTTGGGTCCGGTCAGCATCCCCCCTTGAATCAGCTCACCACCAACCCGAAAGAAGCCGGGGCCATAGCTATCAATCGGATCTGCGTCCGTATAGGTAACTTCATTCAGGCGCATGGGCTCATCCTTGTTTCGCGTGTCATGGGCTGAATAGCACAGCACTAGCGGTTGGCCCAGATCCCTCAGACAGCAAAAAGCCGCAGGCGGTGACCTGCGGCTTTTCTATTTTCAATGATCAACCTGTTTAGGCGTCGATATTGGCAAACTGGTTGCCAGTGGTGTTCGTTGGCTTGGACCAGTCGCGCTTTACGCCCAGGTACAAAAGAATGGTCGAGGCCACAAAGATCGAAGAGTAAGTCCCCACAATCACACCCCAGATCATCGCAAAGACAAATCCGCGGATCACGTCACCGCCCAGCACATAGAGCGAGATCAGCGCCAGCAAAGTGGTGACCGAGGTCATCACGGTCCGGCTCAGGGTCTCGTTGATCGACAGATTCAGAACTTCCGCCAGTGTCTTTTTCTTGTACTTGCGCAGGTTCTCGCGAACCCGGTCAAACACAACCACGGTATCGTTGAGCGAGTAGCCGACAATTGTCAGCAGCGCCGCAATAATCGCCAAGTCAAACTTGATCTGCAGTTCCGAGAACACACCAATGGTCAGCACCACGTCGTGTACCAACGCAGCGACAGCACCAAGGGCAAACTGCCACTCAAACCGCAGCCAGATGTAGATCAGAACCGCCCCAATCGCGAGAACCACAGCCAGCACGGCTGTTTGGACCAGCTCACCCGAGACCTTGGGGCCAACGGATTCGACCGAGACAAATTTGATATTGTCATAGGCAAAATCTACGCGTTCGACAGTGGATGCTTTTGCAGCTAGTGTTTCAATCTGATCTCTGACTTCAAACGTTGTATCGCCTGGAAACACAAACCTGGCTGTCTCTCCGTCTACTGGCGTACCACCAAGCTCAGCCATTGCAGCCTCAACTTCGGCGATATTCAGATTTTCGCCTTCGATGATCGCAGTCATCTGACTTTGCGTTGCACCACCAAGCGCGTGCTCGGCCCGTTCAATCATCTGCGCCGAGGCTGACTCGGCATCGGCCTGCGCCTGAATACGGATCATCGCAACGTGCTGATCCTCTTCAAACGTCGGGTCAAACACCTCGGTGATCGAGATATCACCCAGATCCAGTGCATCGATAGCAGCACGATAGGCAGCAACATCCACGGCCTGTGTGCTTTCGGTCCGGATGGTTGTGCCACCCCGGAAGTCGATGCCAAAGTTCAGCCCTTGATACATGAACGAGGCAAAGCCGACCACCATCATCAAGGCTGAAATCCCCAGCCACAGCTTCCAGCGGCCAAAGAAATCAAACGAGGTTTCTGCGGGAACTAACTTAAGTCTCATCTTACACCTCGATCGTTTTTGGACGGCGGCGTTCAAACCACATGATAATCATCACGCGGGTCACAAAAATCGCTGTGAACACTGAAGTCATGATGCCCAGCCCCAAAGTAATGGCAAAGCCACGTACTGGGCCCGATCCCATGGCAAACAGGATCACAGCAGTGATGAATGTGGTCACGTTGGCATCCAAAATTGCGCTCAGCGCTTTTGAGTAGCCTTCCTCGATAGAGCGCGCCGGGCCACGGCCCGCTTTCAGCTCTTCGCGGATCCGTTCAAACACCAGCACATTGGCATCCACCGCCATACCAACGGTCAACACGATACCGGCAATACCCGGCAGGGTCAGTGTGCCGCCAATCACGCTCAGCATGCCAAAGATCAGCGCAATATTCAGGATCAGCGCCACGTTGGCAAAGACACCAAACAGACCGTAGCTCAGCATCATGAAGACCAGCACCGCAACAAAGGCAACAATTGTTGCGATCTTTCCCGCATCAATGCTGTCCTGCCCCAACTCGGGGCCAATGGTGCGTTCTTCCAGGAACTCCAGCTCGGCTGGCAACGCACCTGCCCGCAGCAAGATCGCCATGTTGGTGCTTTCCTCGAGGGTGAAGTTACCAGTAATGATGCCGGAACCACCGGGGATATGCGATTGAATAACCGGCGCCGAAACAACTTCGTCATCCAGAACAATCGCAAACGGAGAGCCGACGTTTTCCAGAGTGTAATCACCAAACTTACGCGCACCTGATGTGTTGAACCGGAAGTTCACAGCCGGGCGGCCGTTCTGGTCAAACGAAGGCTGCGCATCGACCAGCTCTTCACCGGTAACAACCGGAGCTTTTGATACGGTGTAAAAGACACCCGGTTCATCCAGTGACGGGATCACCTTGTTGCCTGCACCGGGTGCTGCATTAGGGTTCGAGCCACGGCCAACAACTGGGCTGAATGTCAGCTTCGCAGTTGTGCCAATAAGCTCTTTCAGCTCGGATGCGGATCCAATACCGGGAACCTGGATCAGAATGCGATCCGCCCCCTGTCGCTGAATGGTTGGTTCACGGGTGCCAACTTCGTCAATCCGGCGCCGAATAATCTCCAGCGACTGGCGGACGGTACGATCATTCGACGCCAGTTTTTCGGCATCCGACAACTGAACGGTCAGCACATCCCCATCTGCGGTCACATTCAAATCCATAGAACCAACACCGGTCAGACTTTGGATTGGATTGGCCAGCCCTCGCACCACTTCTAGCGCGCGGCTCATGCCTTCGGGTTTGCTTACTTTCAGACGGATCTGATCCTCAGGACCAGGTTGACGACGGAATGTACCAACGGTTGCGCGCTCATCGCGCAGCACGTTTCTCACTTCCGGCCACATCGCATCCATGCGCGCAGCATAGACGTCTTCTACCTTCACTTCGGCCAGAAGATGCGCACCACCGCGCAGGTCCAGCCCCAGGTTCACCAGCGACGATGGCATCCAAGATGGCCATTGGTCGACAATTTCCAGCCGCTCGGGTGTTTCACCCTTGGCAATTATTTCAATCGCTGCGTCGTTTGCCTGCTCGACGCGCGTATAAAATGCATTTGGCAGGGCCATAATCAGGCCAGTCACACAGACCAGCCAGATCAGCACCCTCTTCCAGAGATCGATTTGCAGCATAGCCCTGCCTTTTAGTTGTTCTTATTATTGTCGTCTTAGGACGCTGGTTCGGTCTTGCTCAGAACCTGAGAAATGGTCCCTTTGACCACGCGCACTTTAACACCATCAGCGATTTCAACTTCGATTTCGCCGTCATCTTTAACCTTGGAAACCTTGCCGATCAGACCACCCTGGGTGATCACCTGATCACCGCGGCGCAGCGCTTCCACCATCGCCTTGTGCTCTTTCATCTTCTTCTGCTGCGGACGGATCAGCAGCATATACATGATACCGAAGATTAGAATGAGTGGTGTCATCTGCTGAAATATTTCAACGCCCATGGGGTATTCCTTTTGTTCTGTGCCACGCTGCTTTTCAGCGTAAAATTCGCTGGCGAACCTATGCGCTGTGCAGGGGCTTTGCAAGGTAAGGCAGGCCTTGCATCAGAGGTAAAAACACTTCCCGCGCATAATAACTGGGCTAGTCAGGTGGATTTGTTTGAATATAGTCATCATCAAAGGATTTTTGCTGATGATATCGAGTTACTTACGCGGGCTATTTCGCTTTTTTGTTCTGCTGACCTTGCTGGCGCCATCATTTGTGATGGCACAGTCAGATGCCCCCAATGTGCCGCCACCAGAGGTCCTTGCTGGCGAAGATGATGAAGGTATATTTCAGGCGCCGGTCATTGTTGACGGAAACGAGTTGTTCTTTGTGCGTGGGTCCTCGGCCCTGCCGGGTGTAGAACGCGCTGGTCATGTCGCCGAGCAAATCATCGCAGTTGCTGAAGCAAGCACATCAAATACCGTTGAAATCACCACTGATACTGTCGACTTGGGCGTCCGCATATTTGCAGATGGCCACTTGGTCACAATCGTCACCAATAGCGACGCCGAACTGGAACAACTGGAAATTCCAGTTCTCACCAAACTGCAGGGCGATGCTATCAGTGAAGCAATCCTGGCTTACCGCGTGGCTCGAACCGGGCAAGCTCGGATCGAGTCGGTCCTCAAGGTTGCAGGCTGGACGCTCAGTTTCATTCTGTTCACCACCCTGATCTTCTGGCTGCGCCGCCGGTTCAAAAAGCTGATCAACAGACTGGTCCACCGTCACTTTGCCTCGGTCGAAAGCGCCACCCAGTCACATGTGCAGGCCGATGCCATCGCCGCCCTGATCCGCTTTGGCGTCAATTTTGTGCTCTTTGCGATCCTGTTTCTCGGCATCTATTACTACCTGTCGCTGATCCTGCTGTCCTTTGCAGAAACCCGATATGTGGCGCAATTGCTGCTGACCTATGTCACCGAGCCGGTACTCAACATCCTGATCGGCTTCTTCCTTTATATCCCCAACCTCATCACCCTCGCTATCATCGCCTTCCTGACACTGTATGTTATCAAAGGCTTACGGGTGTTTTTTGACGCAGTTGAAGCGGGAACATTTGAGATTGGCGATTTTGAAAAGCATTGGGTCACCCCAACTTTCAACATCGTGCGCGCGGTGCTGATCATGATCTCACTGGTCTTCGCCTTTCCCTATATTCCAGGTTCAGACTCTGCCGCGTTCCAGGGTCTCACCCTATTGGTCGGGGCCATGCTGTCGCTGGGGGCCAACTCGGTAGTCAGCAATTTACTGTCTGGCCTGTTTGTGATCTATCGCCGCTCTACCAGCATCGGTGACCGCATCAAGATCGGAGAGCACACAGGCGACGTGGTGCAGATCAAACTGATGGAAACCCACCTGAAATCGATCAAGAACGAGCTGATCTCGATCCCCAATGCGCAATTGTTGAACTCCGAGGTGATCAACTATTCCAAAAAGATCGACGGCTCGGGCCTGCTGCTGCACACCACCGTGGGCATCGGCTACGAGGAGACCCCCGCCAAAATTGAGGCCATGCTGATCGAGGCCGCCCATCGCACCAAAGATCTCAAAACCCGCCCTGCGCCTTTTGTGCTCTGGGCCACGCTGGCCGACTACGCGATCAACTACCAGATCAACGCTTATACCACTCGCGGGTCTTCAATCCCGCGGATCAAATCGGACCTGCACAAAAACATCGTCGCCGTGTTTAACGAAAACAAGGTCCAGATCATGACCCCCAGCTACATCGCCGATACACCCGAGCCGAAGATTGCTGAAAATGAATGGGATGGGGAATTGGCCGGAGATAACTAAAGGCCCCTGGCCAAACCTGCGTAACATGCAAAACACAGCTCTTCTTCAATCAGTTTACTCGCAGAACATCAAACCACCGAAGCGGTGGAACCGCGCCCGATTTTGGAAAGATAGATATGCGCTTTTCCATGGGGGATCGGTCGCGGTGCGGCAAGCTGCCAAGCTACCAGATAAAACAGTTGCTCCGCGGCTCAACCCCGCAGTATCGCAAACTGTGCCAAAATTCCTCACTCTGTGCGCGAAGCGTGCGCCTCCCCTTCCCCTTTGCCCTGCTCTACGGCATATGCTTGAGATACTGATTCAAAACCGTCCAAGGAGACGCCCCCATGCATGACATTCGCGCCATCCGTGAAAACCCTGCCGATTTCGACGCCGCTCTGGCGCGGCGTGGGGATGCGGGTATGTCATCCGAAATCCTCGCCCTCGACACTGCCCGTCGCGGTAAGATCCAAGCGGCTGAAACCGCACAGGCTGAACAAAAGAAAGCGTCTAAAGAAGTAGGCGCTGCCAAGGGTCGTGGCGACGAGGCCGAGTTCGAACGCCTGCGCGCGCTGGTGTCCGAGAAGAAGGCCGAAGTGGCCACTATGCAGACCGAGGCCAAGGAGCTGGACGCCCAACTCACCGACATGCTGGCTCGCATTCCGAACCTGCCTGCGACGGACGTGCCCGAAGGCGCGGATGAAGACGACAATGTCGAAGTCAGCCGCTGGGGTACCCCGGTTGAGCTGGGTTTTGCCCCCAAAGAGCACTTTGAAATCGGTGGCATCGAGGCCTCGATGGATTTTGGCACCGCCGCCAAAACCTCGGGCAGCCGGTTTGTGATGCTCAAAGGCGCAGTGGCCCGTGTGCACCGCGCGCTGAGCCAGTTCATGCTCGACACCCATGTGGACAAGAACGGGCTGACCGAGGTCAACACGCCGGTTCTGGTGCGCGACGAGGCGATGTATGGCACAGATAAGTTGCCCAAATTCGCAGAAGACAGCTATCAGACCACCAATGGCTGGTGGCTGATCTCAACCTCGGAAATTCCTCTGACCTATTCGGTGGGTGAGGAAACTCTGGATGAGAGCGCCCTGCCCATCCGCATGACCGCGCATTCGCTCTGCTTCCGCTCCGAGGCAGGCTCGGCCGGGCGTGACACATCCGGCATGCTGCGCCAGCACCAGTTTGAGAAGGTCGAAATGGTCTCGGTCACTCACCCGGACAAATCGGATGACGAGCAAAAGCGCATGCTGCGCTGTGCCGAGGATATTCTGGAGCAGCTGGGTATCCCTTACCGCACCGTGATCCTATGTACTGGTGACATGGGCTTTGGCGCCCGCCGCACCTATGACATCGAAGCTTGGCTGCCCGGTCAGAACGCTTACCGCGAGATCTCTTCCGTTTCGACAACGGGTGAATTCCAGGCCCGCCGCATGAATGGCCGCTTCAAACCTGCCGAGGGTGGCAAGCCCGAGTTTGTGCATACCCTGAACGGGTCTGGTCTGGCCGTAGGCCGCTGTTTGATTGCTGTACTGGAGAATGGCCAGCAAGAAGACGGATCGGTTCAACTGCCCGAGGTCTTGGCCCCCTATCTGGGTGGCAAGCTAACGCTGACTGCTGACGGCGTTTTAGCCTAAACAACAATGGCCCGGCGCTGCCGGGCCATTTCTTTTCTGGGTCAGGCTCAGATTACTTTGGAAACGGTACCAGCCGGTTCTGCTCTTCATCCCACAGTTTTAGACCTAATGCCCGCACTGCCTCGGGAAACTTGATCCTGCGCGGGGCAAATTCTGGCGGCAGGCTGTGGTGACACTTACGCAGGCGATAAGACGGTATTCTTGAATTCAGGTGGTGAATGTCATGTAGCGTGATGCAGGCGACGGACATGTCAAAGAACCAGCCAAAATCGAGACAGGACGAACCTTGGATAGCCGCTACATGCGGATCCAGATCCGGGCGGCGGTCCCAATAGGTGTCCTCAAAATTATGCTGCAGATAGACCAGGAACACCCCGATCATCCCGCCGAGGAAAGAAAAGCCGAGCCAGACCAGCAAGCCAGTGGTTCCGGCCAGCGCGTAGAGGATGCCCAGAAACCCCAGGATCGCCAGGTTATGCAACAGCACGCCTAGCACGCCAAACTGCGTGGTGTTCTTGGGCCAACGATACCGGATGAAATAGGTAAAGGCCGAACCCACCGGCACCAGCACCAAAGGATTGCGATAAAGTCGGTAGACCAGCCTTTGCCAGAACCCCGCCTGCTGCCATTCTGTCAGCGTCATTGTGTGGATTTCGCCGGTTTCACGATGTTCCAGATTGCCGATATTGGCGTGATGCAGGTTGTGGTTCTGCTTCATCACCTCAAACGGGGCAAAGGTGAAAGGCGACAGAACATGCCCGGCCAATTCATTCTGCGCGCGGGTTTCAAACAGCGAGTGATGCCCGGTGTCATGCTGCAAGACGTATAGCCGCACCGCCGAGAAGGCATGTATCACCCCGGCGGGCAACATCAGATACCACAGGCCCGCAATGTGAACGGCCAGGAACAGCGATGAAAAATACACCGCAAAAGTCCCGAAATAGCTTAGCGAGGCAAGCCGGTTGTCTTTATCGCAAAATTGGCGCGTATGTGCCCTCAGGTCCATGTCTACGTCCCTATAAATTTACCGCAACACTCCGAAAAATAATGGAGTGCGTACAATTCACTAACACTTAATACTCACTTGCAATTGAACAATAGGCAAGCCCTGCAATTATTGGCAGCGTTCAAGGCGATCCCCATAAAAAAACAAAAGGCGGCCCGTTTGGGACCGCCTTAGAATTCAGATCAGAGAGCTACCGTTTTAGCTGCGGCGTCCCTCGATATGTTTGCGCAGCTTGCTGGGCGCTGCTTTCTTCTTACCCTTATAGGGGTTCTTGTCACTTTGTGAGCGCAGGGTCAGCCGGATCGGTGTACCTGGCATATCAAAACCCTGACGCAGACCGTTGACCAGATAGCGCTTGTAGCTTTCTGGCATTTTGTCTGGATGGGAACACATCACCACAAAGCCCGGCGGGCGGGTTTTGACCTGGGTCATGTAACGCAGCTTGATCCGTTTACCCTGTGGTGCCGGCGGCGGGTGCTGTTCCAGCATACCAACCAGCCAACGGTTCAGCGCTGCGGTTGAAATACGGCGGTTCCACACATCATGGGCGCGCATGATAGCCTGCTGTAGCCGATCCAGCCCGCGACCGGTTTTGGCCGAGACAGTAACCAGCGGCGCACCGCGCAGCTGTGGCAGCAAGCGTTCAAAGGATTCCTTGAGAGCCCGCAGCTTTTCCTGCTTGTCCTCTTCAATGTCCCATTTGTTGACGGCAACCACAACAGCCCGGCCTTCGCGCTCGGCCAGATCGGCAATACGCAGGTCTTGTTGTTCAAACGGGATATCTGCGTCCAGCAGAACCACCACGACCTCGGCAAATTTGACCGCGCGCAGACCGTCGGAGACCGAAAGCTTCTCTAGCTTTTCCTGCACCTTGGCTTTCTTGCGCATACCGGCGGTATCAAAGATCCGCATTGGGACATCGCCCCAGTCGATTTTCAGGGAAATCGCATCACGGGTAATGCCTGCCTCGGGACCAGTCAGCAAACGCTCCTCGCCCAGGATCTTGTTGATCAGCGTGGATTTGCCCGCATTTGGGCGCCCTACAACGGCAACCTGCAGCGGCTTTTCCCGTGTGGGCATTGGAACGGTGTAGTCTTCCTCGTCGTCGCTGTCTTCATCCAGATCGACATCAACTTCGGGCGTATCTTTTATGGCGTCTTTTTCGAATTGATCCGCCAGTGGCATGATCTGCGAATACAGATCGTTCAGGCCTTCACCATGTTCCGCAGACAGGCGGATCGGTTCGCCAAGACCAAGGGCATAGGCTTCGATCACACCGGCGTCAGCTGCTGCGCCTTCGCCCTTGTTGGCGGCCAAAATAACATGCGCGGATTTCTTGCGCAGGATTTCGGCAAACATCTCATCCGTAGGCGTTACACCAACGCGCGCATCAATCATGAACAAACAGATATCAGCCATTTCAACGGCGCGTTCTGTCAGGCGACGCATGCGCCCCTGCAGCGAATTGTCGGTCGCATCTTCCAAACCGGCCGAATCGATCACGGTAAACCGCAGGTCGCCAAGGCGGGCTTCGCCTTCGCGCAGGTCGCGGGTTACACCGGGCTGGTCATCGACCAGCGCCAGCTTTTTGCCGACTAAGCGGTTGAACAGTGTGGATTTACCCACATTTGGGCGGCCCACGATGGCGAGGGTGAAGGACATCAGATCAAACTTTCAGCGGTTCAGATGCGCCCCATAGCGCATCCTGGCGTCAACGGAAAGCGTGCAATTCACCTTTTGATGACACCACGTACAAGGTTTTGCCAACAACGATGGGCGCAGTTGTGGCGCCGCCGGGCACTTTGACGGTGCGCACAAGGCTTCCGTCTTCTGGTTTGAACAGACGCAGCAACCCATCGTTTGAGGCCACGATCACATTTCCGCCCGCCAGAACCGGACCATAGTGCGCCACAATCGCGCTTCGACGGCCAGGTTTATCTTTCACATAGCCGGGCAGATTTTGGGCCCAAATCACTTCGCCAGAATCTGCGTCCAGACGCAGCAGTCGGCTCAGGTCGCTGATTTGGAACAGGTTGCCGCCCACTGGCCAAACCGGCCCCAGTGCGCCCTCTCGTGTTGTCCACAGGCGTTCGCCATCCTGCAGGCTAAACGCAACGGTACGGCCAGAGTGGTTGCCCACATAAGCACGGCTACCAACCACAACCGGACCACCGGTTACATCGCCGATACGCGCGGTAGAGCTGCCCACCCGCTTGCCCGCAACCGAGGCATTCCAGCGTCGCAGACCGCCGTTTTTGAAAGTGGCTGTCAAATCACCTGAACCAAACGCAAAGACGGCAAGATCAGAGGTGATAACCGGAGCCGGTCCACCCAGAACATTCGCCGGGCTTGGCGATCCACTCACTTGCCAGGCGATACGCCCGTCTTTTTTGTTGATTGCCCAACCGGTATCATCACCTGCAACAAGATACACAAGGTCGCCAGCGATGCTGGGCTGACCGGACCCCGTCGCCTCTAGTTTTTGGCGCCAGAGCTGTTTGCCACTGGTGGCATCCAGCGCTGTCAGGACACCGTAGCCCGATGACACATACAAAACGCCTTCGTGATAGGCGACACCACCACCGGTGGCAGATCCATCGTCAGTCTCGACAAGATCAGTTTGCCACAGCAGCTGCCCCGATGTTGATACGGCTGAAACCTGCACGCCACTGTCTAGCGTGTAAATCCGCCCATCACCCACAACCGGTGTGGCTGTGATGCGATGGCGGCGTTCGTCGCCCTGTCCAATGGACACCGACCAAGCCAGCTGTGGCGCAGCACTGAGTGCGGGATGCGCAGTGCGGTAGGCCTCCATTCCGTGACTTTGCTGCCAAGAGGCGTTGGCTGTCTGCTGCGGCAGGGAAATTGCACGGGATTGGTTCTCAATCCGAACAGTCGAGCCTTCGCGAATGTCTTCGCGTTGGCCTTGTAGAATGAGTTCAGGGTCACGACAGCCTGCCATGGTCAGCAGCAAAGCGCCGCCAAGCAAGGCCATCCCTGCCCTAGAGGTGGTAGTTGCTGCCGTCATTGCCCTGCCCTGTCTTCTAATTAGTTTTTCCGCGTCAGATCCTGCGCGATATCTCTTTAGCCTTGTTGAGAAGCTGTGTCTTCCAAAGAACCGCCAAGCGCTACAATCACTTGACGCGCACGGTCTTGCAAGTCCGCAGTCACATCAGCATCGGCAATAATATCCCGAAACCGGACAATAGCCGCTTCTGGGTCACCTTCTGCAATATCAATCAGTGCCAGCTGCTCTTGTGCCAGCAATCGCAAAGGAGCCCCTGCTTGCGCCAAAACCTCGTACTGCAAACGCTTATCCTGCGCGGTCAACGTATCCTGCTGCAGCCCCAATGCTTTGAACGTCGCAGTGTGGCGATAGATCAAAGGAAGATCCGCA
Source organism: Parasedimentitalea nitratireducens (assembly GCF_057444295.1). Classification (NCBI taxonomy): domain Bacteria; kingdom Pseudomonadati; phylum Pseudomonadota; class Alphaproteobacteria; order Rhodobacterales; family Paracoccaceae; genus Parasedimentitalea; species Parasedimentitalea nitratireducens. The sequence continues at coordinate 583,258 of NZ_JBYAXC010000002.1, forward strand.
TTCACAGCAATTTCTTCAAGCAGTGATACTGCCGGTTCGATCTGGTCCGAGTTCGCCAATGCACCGGCTTGCAGCATTTTCAGAATGGCTTCGCCGCCCGGAGTTTGGGCAGATATAGCCGACAGTGCTTCGGCGCGGCTGGCCGTATCATCATGTGCCAACGCATCGATAATAGAATCCCCAAGATCCTGAGACGCTGTTGTCGCCTTGGATTGCTGTATTTCGCGAAATGCAGCACCGCCAACAATGGCGACCACAACAACGGCACCGATCCAACCGTACCGTTTTAGCATCAAGAACATCCGATCGCGGCGGACCTCTTCGGTTACCTCGTCGATAAAACTGTCGGTGTCGCTCATCAAATCGTCCCTGATAGGCCCGGCACAGGCCGGGGAATTCTCTTTCTTTCGTCTCTCTTACCGCGCCTGAACAGCCAAGCCAAGTGGCGCATTCATGCCCCGCTGCAACCCAGCAGCGAAAGAAAAGCAAAAAAATGTTATCTGAACCGCTTAGTTTAGTATGGACAATACCTATATCACACCTATGACTTTGCAACCAACGCCCCCAACAGGGCAAAATTTATGGGTCCGGGTGGACCATAGATCAATAAAAAAGGGCCTAAGATGCGCTTGATACCCCTGCTGACCGCTATCGTGGTGACAGCCAGTCTCTACTTGCTGGTGATAGAGCGCGACGCGCTAATGGCATTTGCACGCGGTGAAAATCCGGATGCCGCCATCGAAACAGAAGTGGTGCAGGTTGAAGAAACCGCCCCGGCCGTCACCGAGTTGGCCGAGAACCGAATTGGCGTTGTTGTCCTGCGCAGCGAATCTCGTGCGATCGACAGTGCGGTGATCCTTCGTGGCCAAACCCAGGCAGCACGCCAGGTCGAGGTACGCGCTGAAACGACGGCCACCGTGATTTCCGATCCTCTGCGCAAGGGCGCTCAGGTTGTTGCAGGTGATTTACTGTGCCGCCTTGATACCGGCACCCGCCAGGCTGCCCTGCTCGAAGCTCAGGCCCGCCTGACCGAAGCCCGCTCGCGGGTGCCTGAGGCCGAAGCGCGTCTGGACGAAGCCCGCGCCCGCTTGAAAGAAGCGCAGATCAACAACAACGCATCGCAAAAACTGTCCGAAGGCGGCTATGTGTCCGACACTCGCCTGGCCGCGACACAGGCGTCAGAGCGCGCCGCAATTGCCGGCATCGCCGCTGCGGAAACAGGATTGCAAACCACCAGTGCCGGCATTGAGTCTGCGGTGGCTGCGGTGGCTGCGGCGCAAAAGGAAATTGACCGGCTGACCATTACCGCTCCGTTTGATGGCATTCTGGAAAGTGACACCGCCGAGATCGGCAGCTTGATGCAACAGGGAACGCTGTGTGCCACAGTCATTCAGCTCGACACCATCAAGGTGGTTGGTTTTGTGCCGGAAACCGAGGTCAACCGCATCGAAGTTGGTGCAATGGCTGGTGCCGAACTGGCCGCTGGCCAACGGGTTCAGGGGCAGGTCACATTCCTGAGCCGCTCGGCCGATCCCACCACCCGCACATTCGAAGTCCAGATCACCGTTGGTAATTCGGACTTGTCGATCCGGGATGGTCAGACCGCTGACATCGCAATTGCCGCGCCGGGCGCCCGTGCTCATAAACTGCCGCAGTCTTCGCTGACGCTGAACAACGAAGGCCAACTGGGCGTGCGCGTTGTTGACGAAAACCAGATCGTGGGTTTCTACCCAGTGCAGTTGCTGCGCGACGAGGCAGATGGCGTTTGGCTGGCCGGATTGCCAGATGTTGCAGATGTCATCGTTGTTGGGCAGGACTTCGTTGTCAAAGGTGTTTCGGTCAAGCCGACCTACCGTGAGGCCAAACAATGATCGGAATAGTAAGTTGGGCCGCTGAACGGGCCCGAATGGTCATTGCCTTTATTCTAATCTCGCTTCTGGTCGGAGGGTTTGCCTATTCCAGCCTGCCAAAAGAAGGTGAGCCGGATATTGAAATTCCGGTCCTGTTCATCTCGGTCCCCTTCCCCGGCATTTCCGCCGTTGATGCCGAAAGCCTGCTGGTCAAGGTGATGGAAACCGAACTGGCCGATTTGGATGGGTTAGACCAGATGAGTTCGACCGCGGCTGAAGGCTTTGCCGGTGTCGTTCTTGAATTCGACTTTGGCTGGGACAAAACGGCCGTCATGGCTGATATCCGTGATGCGATGAACACAGCTGAGGCTGATTTCCCTGATGGTGCCGAGGCCTATACCATCAACGAAATCAACTTCTCTGAATTCCCCATTGTGATCGTCAACCTGACCGGCGACGTGCCAGAACGCACCATGGCGCGCATCGCCAAGGATCTGCAGGACGATTTCGAGGCGCTGGATTCGGTGCTGGAGGCCGGCATCGCCGGTAACCGCGACGAAATGGTTGAGGTTCTGATCGATCCCCTACGGCTGGAGGCGTATAACGTCACAGCGTTGGAGCTGATCAACGTTGTGCGCAATAATAACCAGTTGATCGCAGCCGGTGAAGTTGAAACCAACCAAGGCACATTCTCGGTTACCATCCCATCCTCGTTTGACGAGGTCAGCGATATCTATTCGCTGCCGGTCAAAATCAATGGTGACCGTGTGGTGACATTGGGCGAGTTGGCCGAGATCAACTTTACCTTTGAAGATCGCAAGGGCACCGCCCGTTTTGACGGCGACAACACCGTTGCTTTGCAGGTGGTAAAGCGCAAGGGGTTCAACCTGATCGACACTGTGGATCAGGTCAAAGAGACCCTGGCCGCCGCTCAGGCCAAATGGCCCGAAGAGCTACAGGCCGCTGTGCAGGTTGGCACCTCGAACGACCAGAGCCGTGTTGTTGGCTCGATGGTACGCCAGTTGGAAGGCTCGGTACTGACCGCGGTTGCGCTGGTGATGATTGTCATTCTGGCATCCTTGGGCAGCCGGGCGGCCTTCCTGGTTGGCTTTGCCATCCCAACGTCGTTCCTGTTGTGCTTTGCCTTCCTGGCCCTGATGGGGATCACCATTTCAAACATGGTGATGTTTGGTCTGATCCTTGCGGTGGGGATGCTGGTGGATGGTGCGATTGTGGTGGTGGAATACGCCGACAAGCGCATCAAAGAGGGCACCGGCCCCATGCATGCCTATGTCGAGGCCGCACAGCGCATGTTCTGGCCAGTTGTTTCCTCAACTGCCACAACACTCTGTGCGTTCCTTCCGATGCTGTTCTGGCCCGGCGTTCCGGGTGAGTTCATGAGTATGTTGCCGATCACCTTGATCTTTGTTCTGTCTGCCTCGCTATTGGTGGCCCTGATCTATCTGCCCGTCGTGGGCGGGGTATCGGGCCGGATGAGTCGGGTTTTTGAACACCTGTCGGACGGTTTGCGCGCGGTTCTGCCATGGTGGATCCGTATCCCGCTGGTGCCAATCCCGCTGTACGGGTTGTTTGTGGGCGCGATGCAGATGCTGAACCCCAACTATATTCTGCCCGACGGCAGCGAAGGGTTCGGCCCACTGCTGCTTGGCGCTGTGGTGCTGATCCTGTCAGCTTTTGCGGCCTCGGTTGTGCTGGGCGCTGCGCGGATTGAACGTCGCGAGAAACCAGTTACTCCCGGCTATCACCACACAGCTTTTGGGGCCTTCATCAAATTTATTGTTGGCAACCCAATCATGCCGGTGGTGACCATTGTTGCGGTGGCCATAGCCATCATGTCGGTGTTCAATTACTTTGGTGAGAACAACAACGGTGTTGATTTCTTTGTGGATCAGGAACCGGAACAGGCCACCGTTTACGTTCGCGCCCGAGGCAACACCTCGCTGACAGAAAATGACGAACTGGTGCGCCAGACAGAAGCGGTGATTTCCGCTCACCCTGCAGTTATCAACGTCTTTGCCTTTGCCGGCGAAGGTGGTCTGGATACAGGCGGCCCCGGTGGCGGCCAGTCCCCTGCTGATACTGTGGGTCAGGTTCAGTTTGAAATCATCGCGTGGGAAGACCGCCCAACTCAGACAGAAACCTGGTTCTTTGGCCTGCTAAGCCGCGAGGTGACAGCAACCGATTTTGGCGGCAACAAGGTCATCGAAGAACTGAAAGTCGAACTGGCCAAGCTGCCCGGTTTTGTGGGTGAGCTAAGCGTGATGGAACAGGGGCCCGGCTCGGGTAAACCCATCCACTTACGGATCAAGGGCGACAGCTGGGATGATCTGAACGCAGCGACAAAAGCCGCGCGCGCGCATTTTGAAGCCACTCCTGGGCTAACGCTGATCGAGGACAGTCTACCGCTGCCCGGCATTGATTGGGAAATCAATGTCGATGTGGAAAAGGCCGGCCGATACGGAGCTGACGTAGCAACCGTGGGTGCCATGGTACAGTTGGTTACCCGTGGCATCCTGCTGGATACCATGCGGGTTGACAGCTCGGACGAGGAAATCGAAATCCGCGTGCGCCTGCCCGAACAAGACCGGGTGTTGTCGACGCTTGATAACCTCAAGCTGCGCACGGCTGATGGTCTGGTGCCGCTGTCGAACTTCATCACCCGCCACCCGGTGCCCAAGCTGGCCGAGATCAACCGGGTTGATCAGCAACGGTACTATGACGTGAAAGCAGACGTATTACCTGGCCTGATGAAGGTTGTAGTGAGCAATGAAGACACGGGGAACGAGCAACGCCTTGCTCTGGTCAAGGCGATCGCTGAGGGCACCCAGCCCACTGGTGAAACCTTTGAAATGCCCAATGGCGATCAAGTGGAACTGGTCCAGCTGACCGGTGCTGACAGCATCGAAGATCTGCGTGCGGCGCTAGATGGCGATGCACGATTTGCTCCGGTCAATGCCAACGAGCGGATCGCGGTAATGACCGAGTGGCTGGAAACCAACCCACTGCCGAGTGCTGTAGTTTGGGAATGGACCGGGGATCAAGAGGAGCAGGCTGAATCCGGTGCCTTCCTGATGAACGCCTTTGCTGGGGCGCTGGGATTGATGTTTGTGATCCTGCTTGCGCAGTTCAACTCGTTCTACAACTCGGTGCTGGTGCTGTTGGCGGTGGTTCTGTCGACCACTGGTGTGCTGATCGGTATGATGGTGATGGGCCAGTCGTTCTCGATCATCATGACCGGGACCGGCATTGTGGCCTTGGCGGGGATCGTGGTGAACAACAACATTGTTCTGATCGACACTTATCAGGAGTTCAGCCAACGCATGCCGCGGATCGAAGCGATCATTCGCACCGCCGAGGCCCGGATCCGTCCGGTTCTGTTGACCACTATCACCACTATGGCCGGCCTGGCACCGATGATGTTTGGCCTTAGCCTTGACTTCATTGGCGGTGGTTACTCGATCAACAGCCCGACCTCGCTGTGGTGGAAGCAACTGGCAACAGCCGTGGTGTTTGGTCTGGGTATTGCGACGGTTCTGACACTGGTGGTGACGCCGTCATTCCTGTCGCTGCGGGTTTGGTTGAGCACCTACATGTCCTGGATGGGCCGCATTCTGGCCCGTATCACCGGAGGTCGGTCCAGCCGCATCGCGCAGGATATGCGTCTGGCTCGTAAGGCCCGCAAAATGCCCACCACGGAAATCCAGTGGGATGACGAGCCATCGCCAAAGCCTGCAAAACCCAAGGCGGAAGAACCGGACAACCTGTCATTACGCGCGGCGGAGTAACGCTGTAACACTATAAACAAAAAAACGCCCCCTGCCAAATTTGGTCAGGGGGCGTTTTTGTATATGCGGCGTTTGCGCAGTGGATCATAACAGCCAGGTCACCGGTAGCCATCCGATCAGTTGCACCAGAAACCGGGTAAAGGCGGTTGAACCGGGCTCCACCACATATTGCCGCTCTTCACCGTTCGCACGGGTTTCAACCCACTCGGTGCCGCCATCAGCGCGACGTTGAACTCGGTACGCCCGCTGTTTCAGCTGGCCGGAATAGCCTGGGAATATATCTTTGGCCAGTTGGGAGTCTTTGATCAGGAACCCCATCTCGGTATTCAGATTGGCTGAGCGTGGATCAAAGTTGAATGAGCCTACAAACAGATCTCGCTGATCAATGACAAAGGCCTTGGCATGCAGGCTAACCTGCGAGGAACCGATCAGGCCAAACTGGTCGCGCAGGTCCATCTCTTCGTCCTCTTCCTGCGTTGACTTAAGCTCAAACACCTGAACCCCGGCGTCCAGCAACTGATCGCGGTATTTCAGATAACCGCCATGCACCGGCAAGACATCGGTGGCCTCTTGTGCATTGGTGAGCACGCGAACATTTAGCCCCTGCCCTGCCCAGTCTGACAGCATCGTGGTGAGGCGATCTCCGGGTACAAAATAGGCCGAGACCAGATCGACACTTTGGGTGGGCGTGCCCAAGAGCTGCCCCAACCGGTTGATCATCAGCTTTTCAGGCACCACCGGCCCCTGTCCTTTGGCCGGATGATCGCTGACCATTTGCAGATCAGCCCATTCAAACCCCTGTGCGCCATCTTGTAGCTGTTTCATCAAATCTGAGGCCAAGACAGAGGCCGCAAATTTTCGTGCCCCGGCGGTGTCTTCGACCGCATCAATTGCCGCTGCCAACAGGCTGCCCTGTTTATCCCCAGCTGCGGGCAGGATCAGATCAGCAGGAACAGCTGAAGGGCTGGCCCAGTACAGATCGAAGTCCTGCGCCACATCATTGGCCGCATCCCCCAGAGCCACCACATCAAGGTCGAAGTAGTTCACGCCGTCGCTGTGGGCAAAATAGATGTCGCCGATATTGCGCCCGCCAACTACCGTGGCGACACCATCGACCGTGAAAGATTTATTGTGCATACGGCGGTTCACCCGCGCAAAATCCAGCACATAGGACAAGCTCCGCAGGTGGCGCATCACAAAGGGGTTGAACAGCCGCACCTCAACATTGGCGTGCAGGTTCAGCTCGGCCAATTCAGCGTCCAGATCGGGGGTGCCATTGTCGTCCAGCAACAAGCGCACCCGCACGCCGCGATCCGCCGCCCGGCGCAGGGCCTCGAGCAACATCAGCCCTGTCGCGTCGTTTTGCCAGATGTAATAGCGCGCATCGATGCTGTCCTGTGCCGCCTCGGTCAGCAACATCCGCGCCGCAAAGGCATCTTCGCCCTGCCGCAATGGGGCAACCCCCGATCGGTCTGGGTTGGCCAGGGCCAGGGGCAGGATCTCGGCCCCCAGGAAGGTGTCAGTGGTTGGGGCTATTGCGATGCTGTCCACCCGGTTTTGATCTGCTGGCACCGGAAAGAGGCTCAGGAAGCCGAATTTCGCCAGAACAAAGATAAGCGTTACAACAATGAGTTTGCGGATGAATTTCAGCATCAATAGCACCGGGTTTTCTGAATACTCTGGTCAACCTACTGTTGGTTGATCCCAGCGGCAATGTTCAGGTTGTCCCTGCACAGGACTGATAACCGGCAAGGCCCATTCCCTGCCGATTATCCAGTGCGTTTTGATATGGCCGATCACCCAGTGGGGCGCGGCGGGAATATCGACGGTGGTACCACCATTGCGGAGACGGCCGGGGACTTTATCCCCCAGGCGTAAATGCATTTCGATAGCGCCCCTTTCACAAGGGGGCCCTGTTCCTGATGCCGGGCTTGTCAGGCCGGGCGGATGTCACGTGACGAAATGCAGACTGTCACACAAATCCAAAACCTGCGTGAACAGGGCGTACGCTGAATGGGCCTAGACGCAACGGTTAGGCCGCGTCTTGATCCGCCTTCTGACGCTGCCAAAGATGCGCATAGCGACCATCTTTGGTCAGCAGCTCATCATGGGTGCCCAACTCGCTGATTTCACCCTGTTCAAGCACCACAATCTGATCGGCCTCAGCGATGGTAGACAAGCGATGGGCGATGGTGATCACCGTACGCCCCTGCCCGGCCCGTGACAGCGCCTCTTTGATCTCTTGCTCGGTGTCACTATCCAGTGCCGATGTGGCCTCGTCCAGCAACAGGATTGGAGGGTTTTTCAGCAGGGTTCGGGCAATGCCGACGCGCTGTTTTTCACCACCCGACAGTTTAAGCCCGCGCTCGCCCACTGGGGTTTCATAGCCATCTGGCAGGGAGATGATAAAATCGTGGATTTGTGCGTCGCGGGCGGCTTGTTCGATCTCATCCTGCGTTGCCCCACCCCGGCCATAGCCGATGTTATAGCCAATGGTGTCGTTGAACAGCACCGTGTCCTGCGGCACTACGCCGATGACATCATGCAGGCTGGATTGGGTGACGTCACGCACATCCTGCCCATCAATAGTCAGTGCCCCACCAGTGACATCATAAAAGCGGAACAAGAGCCGCCCGATGGTGGATTTGCCTGATCCGGTTGACCCGACAATGGCCACGGTTTGCCCGGCTTCAACCTGCAGCGACACACCCTTGAGGATCTCGCGGTCGGCATCATAGCCAAATCGAACATCTTGCAAAGCAATTTTGCCGCCGTTTACCTTGAGTGCGCCAGCGCCAGCGCGATCGGACACATCGGCGGGTTGCTCAAGCAGGTCGAACATTTCGCCCATGTCCACCAGGCTCTGGCGGATTTCGCGGTAGACAGTGCCCAGGAAGTTCAGCGGCACAGTGATTTGGATCATATAGGCGTTGACCATGACAAAATCACCTACGGTCAGCGTACCAGCCTGTACGCCCATCGCGGCCAGAACCATTACACCTACCAAGCCGATGGTGATCAGAACGCTTTGTCCAAAGTTCAGGAAGGCCAGCGAGTACGCGGTTTTCAATGCCGCCTCCGCATAGGCGCGCATGGCACCATCATAGCGTTTGGCTTCGCGGCCTTCAGCGCTGAAATACTTGACGGTTTCATAGTTTAGTAGGCTGTCGATTGCCTTTTGGTTGGCGTCAGTGTCCTGCTTGTTCATTTCGCGGCGCAGTTTCACACGCCACTCGGTGACCGCAAAGGTGAACCAGATATAGAGCCCGATTGTGACCACAACGATCACCAGATAGCGGACATCAAACAGCACCGCCAGGATCACGGCCACCATCGACAGTTCTAGGATCAGCGGCCCGACTGAGAACAACATGAAGCGCAGCAAGAACTCAACGCCTTTGACCCCGCGTTCAATAATCCGGCTAAGCCCGCCGGTTTTGCGGGTGATGTGATAGCGCATCGACAGGCGGTGGATATGAGTAAAGGTTTCCAGCGCAAGACGCCGTAGCGCGCGCTGGCCAACCGGAGCAAAAATCACATCGCGCAGCTGTTGAAAGCCGATGGTCATGATCCGGGCCATGCCATAGGCCACGGTCAGACCAATAGCACCCAGTGCCAGATCCGGCACGCCCTCGCCCGCAAGGGTATCCACTGCGCCTTTGTACAGAATGGGTGTGTAGACAGCGATGACCTTGGCTAGCACCAACACCGCAAGCGCCAAAACCACCCGGCGTTTTACCCAGGCCTGACCGTCTGGCCATAGGTAAGGCCATACGCGGCGTAGGGTGCGCGCGCCAGATCGGCGTTCGTCGCGGGCGGTGATATCATTGGCTTGGGTCATGGTGCGTCCTTGCTAGACCTACTGAAGTAAGGGCTGCATCCCGGCTTGACCAGAAGCTAGCTAAGAAAAACGCGCCACTAAGGGCGCGTTTCCATGATTTTGTTCAACAGCTTATTCGGGGATGTTGAAAACCTGTCCCGGATAAATCAGGTCCGGATTCCTGATATCGCCTTTGTTGGCCTCAAACACCCGCACATAGAGCAATCCATCGCCATAGCGTTCGCGTGAGATGGCCCACAGGGTATCGCCTTTTTGCACGGTCACCGCACGGATCAGCGGCGCTGCCTGTGTGGGGCTGGCCTCGGGGGCTGCTGGTGGCTGCAAGGCCTCGGGGGATTCGCGTTTGAACGGGGTTTCCAACCGGCTCAGAACCACGCCGTCGGCGTCTAGTTCATCCAAGCGAAGGGTGTAAATACCCGGTGCGATGTCGCTCAGTTCGCCTCTCCAGCGTCCATTTTCAGCGGCGCGAATATCGGCCACCGGACTGTTGTCCAGATAGACCCGCACCAGCGAGTCCGGTTGCGCGCGGCCTGCAAGCTGAACATCGCCTTCTTCGCTATAACTGATGGTGTCCAGCGCCACTTTTCCCAGCAGTTCTGGCGCAACGGGTGTTGCGGGCTGCACCAATTCAACGCCTTTTGAGTCCGCTTTCAAAACGGCCACGGGAGTAGGGGTTGGCTGCACGTCCGGTACAGTCTCGGTTTCGGGCTGAGTGACAGGTTGTGGCGCAGCAGTTTTGGCAACTTCAACCGCAGCCTTCGCTGCTTCGGTTGCCTCTGTATCATCAGACGTATCGGCCAAAGCTGCAACAGTTTCAGGAGCTGCTTCAGCCTCAGCTGCAACCGGCTCGTCGGCGACTACAACTTCAGGATCGGCCGCCGCTTCTACCTGTGTTTCAGCAGTATCTTCTGACTCAACCACTGCGACTTGGGAGGCGTCGGCTGCGACCACCTCATCAACTGCATCTTGTGTGGCTTGTGGCTGCTCTACCTGTTCGGTAACGGTGGTTTCCTCTGCCACGACCACAACCTCTTTGGGAGGCTCGGCGAGTTCTTCCGTCGCTGTGGCAGCAACCTGGCTAGGGGCCAAAATGAATGTTGCGTCGGAGATGGCTGTTTGGCCATCAAAGGCCGCCACAAGAGACACCACCCGTGCGTCAATGCTCGGTTCGATCGAGGTCAGTGAGACAAATTCGCCTCCATTTTGAACCATGAACTGATCCAGCACCTTGTCATCCAACAACACGGAAATCTGAACCCCCGCCTGAGCGCGGCCTGCAATAACGCCAGACCCATCGGTATCAAACCGGACAAGATCCAACTCGGGCGCGATCAGTACAAATGAGGGTTCCTCGACCACTGCAGGGGCGGTGGTATTTGGCAGCGCAAGCGCGGCCGTCTCGGTAGGCTGTGCCTGCTCTTGTGTTGCGGTTTCTTCAGCAGCAGCAGGCACATCAACATTCGCAGTCTCAACAGTCTCATCGACCCGATCTTGCGTAGTGGTGCTGGCATCGGCAACGACATCGGCGGCGGGCTCTGTACTTTCAGCCACCGGGCTATCCGCAGCAACTGCGACAACAGTGTCCCGTTGGGCGTCAGCTGTGGCCTCACTCTGCTCAGGCGCTGTCTGCTCAGAGGTGGTTTGGGCGACTTCCTGTGCATCGTCCGCACTGGTTTCAGTGGCGATCTGCTCAACTGCGGTGGCAGGAGCAGTCTCTTCAACCGTGGCAACCGTTTCAGGTGCGTCGCCTTTGGTTGGCTCAGCCACTGTTGCAACTGTGGTTTCCACTTGGCCATTAGTATTGGCTTGCTCATCGATGGGAGGATCAGAACTGAACACCCCCAACTGCATCAGCACTACGCCGCCAACGACCACCGCAACTGTTGCGATACCGCCAACTGTTAGGGCGCCCAGCCCTCCGCTTCCGGCTGTTCCCGCCATAGTCTTCCTTCCAATTTGCAGGATATCTCTCCCGCTGAGTTGAGCCAATCTATCAATCCCGGTATCAGGGGTCAAAACACGTCTTGTTTCCCTCGTGTTTCAACAATGAAGGGTTGGCCCATGTCTATAAAATCGGTCTGTGTGTATTGCGGATCCCGCTTTGGGGCAATGCCTGCGTATACTGAGGCCGCAGAAGGTCTGGGACGTGGGCTTGCAGAACACAATTTGCGGCTGGTTTATGGCGCTGGTGATGTTGGATTGATGGGAACGGTTGCACGTGCTGCACAAGCAGCAGGTGGCGAGACCTTTGGTGTGATCCCCGAGCATCTGGAGCGTCGCGAAGTCGGCAAATCGGACCTATCGACTTATGTGGTCACCGAAACCATGCATGAACGCAAAAAGGTGATGCTGTATAACGCCGATGCGGTGGTGGTTCTGCCCGGTGGTGCCGGATCACTGGACGAATTGTTCGAAGTGCTGACATGGCGACAGCTTGGGCTCCATGGCAAACCGATCATCATTCTTAATACCGAAGGATACTGGGAGCCCCTACGCACCCTGCTGGATCATGTTGTTGATCAGGAATTTGCAGATCAGGCCACGGCTGAATATTTGACTTGGGTTGATAGCCCAGTACAGGCCCTTGAGATGCTGACCAACTAATTCAGACCAGCGGCCAAATAAAAAACCCGCCGACATCCGCCGACGGGTTCATAATCGCTTTGCAATCAGGACTTAGCCCAGACGCGAGGCAACGTTTTCCCAGTCAACCAAGTTGTCGAGGAAGTTCGACAGGTAGGCCGGACGCTTGTTGCGGAAGTCGATGTAGTAGGAGTGCTCCCATACGTCACAGCCCAGCAGTGCGGTCTGGCCAAAGCACAGTGGGTTCACGCCATTCTCAGTCTTGGTCACTGCTAACGAGCCGTCGGCGTTTTTGACCAACCAGGCCCAGCCGGAACCAAACTGACCAGCGCCAGCAGCCGAGAACTGCGATTTGAAATCGTCAACCGAGCCAAAGTTTTCAACCAGAGCTTTTTCCAGATCACCTGGCATGACGTCGCCGTTGGGGCCCATCATTTTCCAGAATTCGTTGTGGTTCCACAACTGGCTGATGTTGTTGAAGACACCGTTTTGCGCAACCGAGGATGAGTCATAGGTGCCTACAATGATCTCTTCCAGCGATTTACCGGCCCATTCGGTGCCTTCGATCAGTTTGTTGCCGTTGGTCACATAGGCGTTGTGGTGCAGGTCATGGTGGTATTCCATGGTTTCTGCGGACATGCCTTTGGCAGCCAGCGCGTCATGTGCATATGGGAGATCGGGAAGTTCAAAAGCCATCTGAGACACCTATCAAATTAAGTTGCATTTCCTATGCGGATACATGCGTTGCGCGATGGGAATGGTCAAGAGAGAAGCTACATCTGACAGACGCAAGCTATGTGCATAATAGCACAAAGAGTGCCAAGAACTAAGCACTGCGGGTGAATGTCAGGCGACAATTTAATTTGCCGCCCAACATCTCACAGGATTGATAATTAAACTTTCCGACAGGTACCAGAAGCTGAGCTGGTATTGTCATATGCAGGGAGCGACACGTTCACATGCGCTTTGCCCGTGTTGGTTTTATAAATAAGTGTATACGCGGCATTAACGGCCCCGCCAGAGGCCTTTTTCAATTTCCAGGACACCCTCAGGACATTGCCTTTGCGGCGCACTTTTGTCGCCTGGGCAGGTGCCTGTTGGTAATGGGCCAGTATTCCGTCAACCACGGTTGCACTTGCTCCACCAGCGGCAACATCGATGACGATCTTTGGAGCAATCAGGTTGAAATGCGACGTCTCACTGAGACTGCACTCGTATTTTTCGGCACTTGCGGCGCTGGCAAATCCCAAAAAGGCACAAAGCGACCAAGTAATAATCTTCATGTTTTTATCCATATTAGGTTTGTGAGCATTCAAGTATGACGCTTAGAAAAGGGATTTCTTGTTCACAACAGTACAAGAACCAGTCCCCCTTGGGTTATTGCCGTTGTTTCTTAGCGGAAACCAACCATCGATCCTTACGGTCTGAAACGACGGATCAAAAACAGCTTCGTAGTTTACCTTAACGTTGCGCCCGGTGCCTGTTTTGGTCTCGATTCTCCAAGCCACTTTTTGTTTCCCATTGCGCTTAGTTTTCAGCTTGGTCACCAAAGGGGCACCATTTGTGTTGGAAATTAAGCCATCCAACACTGCTGCGCGTTTGTTTTCAGCATCGATGGAAAACAAAACTCGATCTGAGATCCAGCCGTAATCTTCCCCGCTTTTGATATCGCAATCGTACGTAACAACTGCAGAAACAGCTGGGGTTGCCATAGCTACTAAAACTGCAACAGCTACACATTTGATTTTCATTCTTCTTCCTTTTCGGTATTTTCGAAAGTCACCAAGCTGGACTGGTCCAAGTAACAAACCAAAACAGGGCCCATTTTAATTCAGTCGATCTGCTTCCAGTGACCGCGCACCAAGCGTTAGAACAGCGACTGGTTGCCCGTGGATTTACAGCTTCCGTCACCACTCGGCCTGTTGGTTGCACTCACCATCGGCATATTCACCCGTACGTTGAACTTAGTAGAGTTGGGATCATAGGTGGCGACATAGTTGGCGCGTATGCTCTCGCCGCTGACGGTAACTAGGTTCAGCTTCCACGACATGCGATATTTGCCGCTGCGAGTGGAGTTGATTTTTACAGCCATTGGCGCGCCATGGACTTCGTTGATGTTGGCATCAAACGCACGGGCTTGTCCGGTTTCGGTATCGATCGAAAACAGGACACGTGGCGGCACCCAGCCCTGCTCTTCCCAGCTGTTCAGACTGCAGTCATAGCTCAAGACCTCTGCGGATGCGGCGCTAGCGACGCCAAGTGCAAGCAGGGAGCCAAGTAGGAAATTCTTCATTTTCATCTTCTTTCTTAATTTCAAGTTTTCGAGATTTGTTTCAATTCAAGCGAACACAAGAGCCGCGCTGCTCGAAGGCGCGTTGCACCCTAGTGGTGTCGTTGGATCGTGCATGTGCCTTCAAACTGTCTTTTTTCACAAACACAGAAAACAATTGGCTGCGCCAGTCGATGTTATCATTCCCGTCCCGCGCTGATCTTGCTCCGTTTCGTCTTGCTTCTGCCGTGAACTCATAGCTGGGGTTCAACCACTCCACCGAGACAACTTTGTCATTGTCGCGCTTGACCGTTATCGGTCCAGGTGACGTAACCACTCCGGGGATTTCGATCTCCAGCAACCGTCCTTTGCGCCAATGATCATCAATTTCCATAACAACGCGTGTTGGGGTTGGCTTGGCAACGCGACCCTCTTTGAACGTACACTCGTAAACTTCAGCAAAGGCGGGAGTCGCGGCAGAAACAATGACCGCAGTCAGGCTGGCAAGCAGGCGAGACGGTGGTTTTTTCAATTTTTTCTCTTGGATACTGAAAAATTCAAATGAGCCATATTAACGCAGTGTGCATGTTCCGGAGCTGTGCCCGCTGAAAGGGTGATTATGACTGATGAGGTCTGACCGAACTTTGGCGTTTAGAGATTGCTTTTTCAAAAATACAGAAAACCGGAGGTTCTCCCAAAAGGAACCATGATAAACTGATCGAGTATTTGCTCCATTTTGCTTTGCTTCTGCCGTGAATTCATAGTCTGGCTCAATCCACTCGACCGAGACAACTTTGATATTATTGCGCGTCACAGTGATAGGACCGGATCGCGTAACGACACCCGGAATCTCGATCTCCAGCAGTTTTCCTTTACGTCGATTATCGTCAACTTCGATCACCACACGCGTTGGAGTTGGTTTGGCAACGTGGCCGTTTTTAAAGGTGCATTCGTAAACTTCAGCAATAGCTGGAGACGAGGATGCCACGAAGGCAAATGACAGGCTGACAAACAGTCGAGAAATTGATTTTTTCATATTCTTTTCATACACGTGCAGAATAATTCAGGTATACTATTTCAATCGAGCGCAGCGACCAGATTTTGCCGCGATGGGCTGATCGCTCCTATCCGATGAGCGTGTTGAAGCCTTGAGGTTCTGTTTCTTTAGAAAAACTGAAAACTTAACTTTTCCCCGGAAGTTGCCTCTGTGTGAAGTTCCGAACCCTGCACCATTTTGCTTTGCTTCTGCCGTGTACGCATAGTCAGGGTCTGCCCACTCGACCGAGACAACATTGATATTGTTACGCGTAATAGTGATAGGACCGGGTCGTGTGGCGACGCCTGGGATTTCAATCTCGAGCAGTTTTCCTTGGCGTCGATAATCGTCGACCTCAATCACAACACGGGTTGGGGTTGGTTTGGAAACGTGGCCCTCTTTAAACGTGCATTCATATACGTCAGCGAGGGCTGGGGCCGTCATACAAACAGATGCGGTTGCAGCGCAGGCGAACAGTAGAGTTTTCGTTTTATTCATCTTGGTCTCAATCACCACGTATTTCCGGTCAGTTCTCTTGTGTTCATGCACAAACAGAACCAATTTAAAACAGTGACTTACCATTCAGAATTTCGCAGGTTCCCGTGCCGCGTGGACGGTTCGAGACGCTAACCATTGGAAACCGAACCAGAAGCGCAACTTTATTAGTCTTCGGGTCGATATCAGCTTCGTAATTTGCTTTGATAGCCGAAGGGTTTGCGTTGGTGTGTAGTACCGACCACTTGACCCGGTACTTTCCCGCTCTGGTGGCTTTAAACTTAGCAGCTTTTGGTCTGCCTTCGTAGTGTTGAACCGATGGTGTGTTCACAGCAGCCCGCTTGGCATCGGTGTCGATCGACACAAACAGGGTGTCATCAATCCAGCCGCGTTTTTGACCACCTTGTATCGTGCATTCATAGGTAACAACGCTAGCGAATACTGGTGTAGTGATGACGGCCAGAGCCGCCGCAGCAACAAATGTCTTAAACATATCTCATCTTTCCAATGGCTTACTGGCCGTGATATAGTTATCTTGCTTGAAACTACAATATCAAACCCCGCCATTTTTTAAGGACGGGGTAAAGATATAGCGATTAGCTGGGCTCTAAACATCTCAACCCTGAATTGTGGCCTCTCTAATATAGCCCACTCAATTTGTCACATAAATCGTCTTTTAAAACAGGGACTCATTCTTAAGCGACGTACAGGGGCCGCTGCCACCTGGTCGGTCCATCGAATTGATATTCTGAAGGCGCCCAGTAACGACAAGCTTTTTCGAATTTGGGTCAAATTTGCCAATATAGTTAATCCGGATTGATTGGACATTGACGGCGCTAACATCAACAGACCACTTCATCTGGTACTTTCCGTTGTTCTGTACCTTGAATTTTGCAGGCTTCGGTGCGCCCTCGTAGTGATGGATATATGCGTCGTAGACCAAGGCTTGCCTACCGTCAGTGTCCACGGAAAAAACCACGCGATCAGCCATGAAGTTTCCGCCTTCACGCGTTTTCAGCTTGCAATCATATGTAACCGTATCGGCAAAAGCCGATGTGGAGGTGATTGCAAAAACAATAGATGCAAAAATTGACTTAAACATATCTCTTCTTTCCAACAAGTTGCAGCGTGCAAGGTAGCAAATTCAACCGCAAACGCAACGCAAAACATCGCCCTCGCGTCAAGGGCGATGTTGACAAATGCATAGGAAAGATTGGGTCAGTAAACTCCGACCTCAGATCGTTTCTGAGCCGCTGTGCTCAGCAGGTTAAACACGTAATCTGCGACCGACCGGAAACAAACGATGTGAAACGCGCCCTGCTCATCCAGCCAGAACGCTGCGGCCACCTGCGCCATGCGCGTGCGGCGGAATTGGCCGGGGACAAAATTCTCGACCGACATATCTACCGGGCATAGTTTGGCCAGCACTTCACGTGCGCCCTCGCCCGAAACGCGGAACACAGCTCGCGCGTCTGATACGTTGGCCGCCAAGGCATGTTCATCTGCCAAATCCGTGTTGATCTTGGCCAACTTGGCTTCAACCTCTTCATAGCGGACCAAAACCAGCAGTTCGTCGGGGGACATCCAACAGACACCGCCCTCTTCGCTTAACTCGGCTTTGCCCGACGCAGGCAATGCCGCGCCGGTTGCCGCCTTCACCGCCTTTTTCAGCTTGGCCGAAGACAGGTCACCACGCAGGGTAATCATGCCCGCCAGCCCGCTTTCTTCGACAGAGGCGATACCGGTGAATTGGGCACCTTGCAGCGCGCTTACAGGATCAGACATTCTGCTTCTCCCCTTCTTTGTCGTAGAAGACCTGATCGACGATCTTGGCCTTGTAGGTTTTGTCATCGGTGCCCGGGAACTCGATCACTTCGCCCATGCGTTTTTGCCCGTGGTGGACCAGCCCCATGGCGATGCCCTTGTTTAGGGTTGGTGAGTGGTAGGTCGAGGTCACACGGCCAATCACGTTTTGCTGGCCATTGGCGTTCGACCCCTCGCCCACGGCATAAGCACCATCCGGGATGACTGAGCCATCAACAGTTTCCAGACCAACCAACTGCCAGCGATCCGGATCCGCCATATGCGACCGCAGGTGCGCCCGTTTGCCAAGATAGTCTTCCTTTTTCTTGGACAGCGCCCAGTGCAGCCCCAGATCCTGAGGGATCACGGTGCCGTCGGTTTCGTCACCAATCATGATAAAGCCTTTTTCGGCCCGCAGGATGTGCAGACATTCGGTGCCATAGGGCATTACACCGAATTCCTTGCCTGCCTCGAGCAGCGCCTGCCAGAAGGCCATGCCTTGGCTGGCGGGAACTGCGATCTCGTAAGACAGTTCACCCGAGAAGGAGATGCGGTAGGCCCGCGCGTCAAATTCGCCGATCTTGCCGTCGCGCCATTCCATAAAGGGCAACGCTTCTTTGGAGACATCCATGCCCCCACCCGCGGCAGCGTTCAGCTTCTCCAGCACTTTGCGGGCGTTGGGGCCAACCACGGCGACCTGGGCCAGCTGCTCGGTCACATTGGCGACATAGACTTTCCAGTCCCACCATTCGGTTTGCAGCCACTCTTCCATATGGCCATGGATCCGCTCGGCGCCGCCGGTGGTGGTGTGACACAGCCAGGTGTCGTCATCGATACGGGCAACCACACCGTCGTCGATCAAAAAGCCGTTTTCAGAACACATCAGCCCATAGCGGCATTTGCCGACCTTCAGATTGGACATCATATTGGTGTACATCATGTCCAGGAACTTGCCTGCATCCGGGCCTTTGACCACCAGTTTGCCGAGGGTCGAGGCATCGAGCAGGCCGAGGTTTTCGCGGGTGTTCTTGACCTCGCGTGCTACAGCGTCCTCGACACTTTCATTTGAACGCACAAAAGCATAGGCGCGGCGCCACTGGCCGACCGGTTCCCAATCGGCACCATTGGCATCATGCCAGTCGTGCATCGGGGTTTTGCGGATCGGCTGGAAGATTTCGCCACGGGCCTCGCCACCGATCGCACCCATGGAAATCGGTGTGTATGGTGGGCGGAAGGTGGTGGTGCCAACCTGCGGGATCTCAGATCCCAGCGTGTCAGCAAGCACCGCCAAGCCGTTGATATTGGACAGTTTCCCCTGATCTGTAGCCATGCCCAGCGTGGTATACCGCTTGGTATGCTCGACGCTTTCATAGCCTTCACGCGCTGCCAGTTGCACGTCGGATACCTTGACGTCGTTCTGGTAATCCAGCCAGGTTTTCATCCGCAGCTTGATGTCCGCCTTGGCTGGCATCAACCAGACCGGGGCCATTGGTTGCTCGGCCTGGACTGAACCAACCGGAGCCTTTGCAGCCTTTTTGGTAAAGCCAGCCGCCTTGGCAGCCGCAGCGCCAGCGGTGGTTGCGTCGGACAGAGTGTTTCCAAGGTCCAGCGCGCCGTTGGCAGAGCCAGCGGCAACCACGAACCCTGCCCCATCGTCACCCAAAGGTGGGCGTGATACATCAGGGCGGAAGTGGGCCTGTGCGTCGTCCCAGATCAGTTTGCCGCCACAGTGGGACCATAGGTGAACAACCGGAGACCAGCCGCCAGACATTGCCACGGCATCGGCTGCAACGTCTTCTTGCGCGCCGCCTTCACCATCCTGAGCACAGATCGCCACCTTGGCGACCCGTTTGCCGCCAGTGACCTTGGCAATGGCGCGGCCGGGGTCGACCCGGATACCCAGTTGGCGGACTTCCTCCATCAGGGCACCGCCACCGGCTGGGCGGGCGTCCAGCACGCGAACGACCTCAACCCCTGCGTTGTGCAGGGTGATGGCTGTGCGATAGGCGTCATCGTTGTTGGTGGCGATCACCACGCGCTGACCCGGAGTAACACCCCAGTTCACCACATAGTCGCGCATCGCGCCGGCCAGCATGACGCCGGGCACATCGTTGCCAGCAAAGGACAGCGGGCGTTCGATCGCACCCGTTGCGGTGACAATCTGCTTGGCGCGGATCCGCCACAAGCGGTGGCGCGGACCTGCCTCACCCGGAGTGTGATCACTCAAGCGTTCATAGCCCAGGATATAGCCGTGATCATAGACACCCGATCCCATGCAACGCGTACGCAGGGTAACGTTGTCCATGGCTTCAAGCTCACCCAGGGTCTTTTCAATCCAAGCCTCGGCTGTGTCACCGTCGATAGTGCCGCCATCAACCGGGGCACGTCCGCCCCAATGGTTGGTTTGCTCCATCAGCAGAACCTTGGCACCAGTTGCCGCAGCCGCCTTGGCCGCCTGAAGACCGGCAACACCGCCGCCAACAACAACCACATCGGCAAAGAAGTAAAAGTGCTCGTATGTGTCGGCGTCTTTCAGTTCTTTGTCGGGCGCTTTACCCAGACCGGCAGACTGGCGGATGATGGGTTCATACACATGTTTCCAGAACGCCTTGGGATACATGAACATTTTGTAATAGAAACCCGCCGGCAGGAACCGTGACAGGTGCGCATTGATCGCGCCCACGTCGAATTCCAGGCTAGGCCAGTGGTTTTGAGATTGCGCCGACAGTCCAGAAAACAGCTCTGTCGTGGTGACACGCTGGTTGGGCTCAAAGCGGTTGCCATTGCCCAGTCCCACCAAGGAGTTGGGTTCTTCGGCGCCCGAGGCCACCAGCCCGCGCGGGCGGTGGTATTTGAACGAACGGCCCAGCATCATCTGGTCATTGGCCAGCAGCGCCGAGGCCAGGGTGTCGCCCTCATAGCCGCTCATGCGGTTGCCGTTAAAGGTGAACTCAATCGGTTTGGAGCGGTCGATCAACCGGCCCTGATTGGCAAGACGGGTGCTCATGTTACGGACCTTTCACGCAGATCTGCGGAGGGAATTTGAGTATTTTCAGCAAAAAGAAGGCTCATTTGAACTCTCTCCAGCTCCAGTCGGGGCGTTTGGCGCTGATGGCGTCACGAATGTCCTGTGGCGGCTCATATGTCTGCGCCGAATAGGTGCCGAATACCTCGAGCGTCATAGTGCAGCGGGCCGCGTGGAACCACTTGCCGCAGCCATTGATGTGGCGCCAGCGTTCAAAATGCACGCCCTTGGGGTTTTCGCGCATGAACAGGTAATCGTGGAACTCACTGTCGGAGGAACCTGGACCAAAGCGTTTCAGATGCGCCTCGCCACCGGCGTGCAGTTCGGTTTCTTCGGCTTTGACGCCGCAATAGGGGCATTCAAGGATCAGCATTGTTTTACAACCTGTCGATGCACATATGATGAAACATGGAAATAGGACCTCTCATCACACTCGTTGCTGGTATCTGCCTGGTGTTGGCAGTGATTATAACTTTGGTACGGGTCCGTCTGGCCCGAAAAAGCGCTCCGCCGCAGACACACGGCCCGCATACTGTACCAAACGGAATCGGCAAAGCTGCTGCAGCCAGAAGCAGGAAAGCGGGCGAACGTAGCCTTTAGACCCAACATCAGTGTGCCACCCCGGCGGCGACGCTTTCGTCGATGAACTGGCCTTCTTTGAAGCGGTCGATGGTAAAGGCTTCGGTCAGCGAGGAATGACCCGTCGCCATCAGCTCGGCCATGCCCCAACCAGAACCGGGGATGGATTTGAAGCCACCGGTGCCCCAGCCGCAATTGACAAAGACATTGTCGACTGGAGTTTTTGAGATGATCGGCGAGCGGTCGCCGGTGACATCGACGATGCCGCCCCACTGGCGCAGCATTTTCAGGCGTGAGACCATCGGGAAGGTTTCGTTCAGGGCGCGCACGGTTTCTTCGATATGGTGAAACGACCCACGCTGGGTATAGTTGTTGAAGCCGTCGGTGCCGCCACCAATGACCATTTCGCCCTTGTCAGATTGCGACATGTAGCCGTGCACAGTGTTGGCCATAACCACCACATCCATACAAGGCTTGATCGGCTCAGACACCAGCGCCTGCAGGGCGACGGATTCCATTGGCAGGCGGAAGCCAGCCATTTCCGACAGGACCGAGGCGTTGCCCGCAACCAGCATACCCAACTTGTCGCAATCGATCGGACCCTTAGAGGTATCCACACCAGCCACACGGCCGTTTTCGACCCGCACACCGGTGACTTCACATTGCTGGATGATGTCCATGCCCATGGCGGAACAGGCCCGCGCATAGCCCCAGGCCACCGCATCGTGACGGGCGGTGCCGCCGCGTTCCTGCCACAGCGCACCCAGAACCGGATAGCGTGGACCATCCAGATTGATGATCGGCACGATTTCTTTGACCCGCTTGGGCGAGATAAATTCGGTTTGCACGCCCTGCAAGGCATTGGCATGGGCAGTGCGCTGGTAGCCGCGAATTTCGTGCTGGGTTTGCGCCAGCATCAAAACGCCGCGCGGGCTGAACATGACGTTATAGTTCAGGTCCTGGCTCATGTCCTCGTACAGGCTGCGGGCTTTTTCGTAGATCGCCGCGGATGGATCCTGCAGATAGTTGGAGCGAATGATAGTGGTGTTACGACCGGTGTTACCGCCGCCCAGCCAGCCCTTTTCGATCACCGCAACATTGGTGATGCCAAAGTTCTTGCCCAGATAATAAGCGGTGGCCAGACCGTGGCCACCAGCGCCGACAATAATCACATCATAATGACGTTTCGGTTCGGGCGAACGCCAAGCGCGCTCCCATCCGGAGTGATAGCGCAGAGCTTCGCGCGCAACAGCAAATACCGAGTAGCGTTTCATGGCGAATCCATTTGGTTCGAGATATCATTTGATATGCATCATGGCGCGGTTTTGCTTGTGCCGTAAATCGTCGCAATTATGCATCGTTGCGACATCCCTCCCGCTTTCCTCACCAAGGCGTGACATCACGCCCCGCCCCTCAGTTTGTTCTTTTGTCCGCAGCGTCGCACCTGTAGATGAAAAGACAAAATACGGAGACATCATGACCTTCTGGATTGTTACCTCATTTATGGCGCTGGCCATTGCCCTGTTGATTGCCGCGGTCCTGTTACGGACTCGCAAAACCGGCGAACCGGCAGCGGCCTATGATCTGAAGGTCTATCGCCAGCAGTTGCGCGAAGTGGAAAAAGACTTGGCGCGTGGGGTCATCAACGAAGGTGACGCCGAGCGCACGCGGACTGAAATATCGCGGCGCATTCTGGCAGCTGATGAGCAAATGCAGCAGCACAACGCAGGCCAGGCACAACCGCGCGGTGCCACGCTAGTTATGGCCTCGCTGGTTGCAGTGGTGATGCTGGGCGGATCGCTGGGGCTTTATTACAAAATTGGCGCCTTTGGTTATGGTGACTTGCCGCTGGAATATCGCATGTCGCAGGCGCAGGAACGGGCCGAGACCCGTCCAAGTCAGGCTGAGGCCGAGTCGGAAATGCCAACCGCGCCTCCGGTGCAGGTGGACGACAGCTATCAAGATTTGATCGAGCAGCTTCGCAAGACTGCAAGTGAACGGACCGATGACGCACAAGGACAGGCATTGTTGGCGCAGCACGAAGCTAATCTAGGCAATTTTGTTGCCGCCCATCAGGCCAAGCAGAGCTATATCGACATCATGTCGGGGGATGTCGAATCCCGTGACTTTTCCGAATTGGCCGAGTTGATGATCATGGCCGCAGGTGGCTATGTCTCACCCGAGGCCGAAGATGCGCTGCACACCTCGTTGACGTTGGATAATACCAATGGCCCCTCGCGTTATTACTGGGGGGTGATGCTGGCGCAAATTGGACGCCCCGACATGGCCTATCAGATTTGGGTTGAGACCCTGCAGGCCGGTCCGGCGGATGCCCCTTGGATTGCCGGAATTCAGGACCAGATTGAAATGATGGCCTATCGCGCAGGTGTTGACTACACACCAGTTGCGCCAGCTGGCCAAGGGCAGCCGCTGGCAGGGCCAAGTGCGGAAGACATGGCTGGTGCGCAGGACATGAGCGCCGACGACCGCCAGGCGATGATCCAGGGGATGGTGTCAGGTCTGGCAGACCGGCTGGCCACTGAAGGGGGCTCTGCCGAAGAATGGGCGCAGCTGATTGGCGCCTTGGCCGTTCTTGGAGACTTGGATCGGGCCAAGATGATACATGCCGAGGCCATGCAAAACTTTGCTGGCAATGACGCGGCGCTGACACTGCTGTCTGACACGGCGCAACAGGCAGGAATTACCCAATGATCCATGATGAAATCGAAGATTTCGCGTCTGCCCTGCCCGGTTTTTCAGCTCTGATGGGATTGGATCTAGGCGACAAGACTGTTGGGGTGGCGGTATCTGACAGGATGGGCACGGTTGCCACGCCGCTAGAGACCGTTCGGCGCAAGAAATTCACACTGGATGCAGCCCGGTTGCTGGAAATCATCAAGGGGCGCGATATCGCTGGTATTGTGTTGGGACTGCCACGCAATATGGACGGCACCGAGGGACCGCGCTGCCAGAAAACTCGTGCCTTTGCCCGTAACCTGAGCCGATTGACCGAGGTGCCGATTGGTTTTTGGGACGAACGGCTGAGCACGGTTGCTGCGGAACGAGCGCTGTTAGAGGCGGATACGTCGCGAAAACGTCGCGCTGAGGTTATTGATCATGTCGCCGCGTCCTATATTCTTCAGGGAGCGTTGGATCGCATGTCCCACTTGAAGAATGGATAGATGAAGATGAGCGACGATGTCTGGCAACGCGAAGAGATTGAATCGCCCTGTATTCAGATCTGCGTCGTTCACCCTGAAACGCGGCTGTGCACTGGCTGTTCCCGCTCGATTGATGAAATCAGCCGCTGGTCCAAGATGTCTGCAGACGAGCGCGCCAGCATCACCGCTGAATTGCCCAGCCGCAACCCTGCCCCAAAAACCCGTCGCGGGGGACGTCGGGGCCGGTTGCAGCGCTAAGGCCCCCTATTCGGCGCAGGGCGTATTTTAGGCAAAACGACAGGCTTGGCGTTATTCGCTGGCAAGCCAGCTTTCAGCATCAGAATGGGCACTGGGCTCAAAGAACTGGGTTTCGGCGTTCAGGAATTTTGACATCACGCGCTGCGCCATGTGCTGCCATGTTTTATCCCCCAAAACGGCAACCTTGCTGGCCAAGGGCGCATGTTCGCGGACCAGTTTGAAATGGGCTCCTAACGCTGGTAGGCCTTGCCAACCGTCAAATTGGCTGAGATCCAGCATCAGGCGGACATCATCGCTATCTCGGATATGGGCATCCAGCCCCTCTTCGGCCCGGTCCAAAACCTGAGGGTCCAGTTTTCCCATCAGCTGCACGTAAATTGCCCCACTGTCCAAGGCACGCATATGCACAGCCCCCAGCGACTGACGTAGCCAGCGCCGGGCCTCATCCGCTTCGTTTGGAGCAAAAAGCTGGACTGGACTAGGCATGAGCGGAGCAATGATCCGCACCCCGGATTTGATCCAGCCTGCCTCGGCCACCACCGCGATCCTGTCAAACCCCCGCCAGTGGGTCAGCCCCATCTGAATGTCGGCCCAAGCGGCACCAAGCTCGAACCCCTCAAAATCCTCACCCATCAGCGCTAGAATGCGGAATTGATCTTGCTCAATCAGGGCAGATTCGATGGCTGGGATCAAAGTTGTTTCATAGTCCTCCCGGCTGACCTTGCCCGATAGTTCAACTTCTAACTGTGCGCCTTGGTCAAAACTCTTGATCGTGATCATCGGGAAATCCTCTTCGACTAAAATCAATCAAAACGTTAAAGTAGTGCCGTAGAGACCACCATGACCCTCTCTAGTTGGATGTAGAAACAAGCGATGTCTCGCTAGTTTCAGTATCCCACGGCCTTTCGCAGCATGTTCAAAGCCACTGCGACCAAAAACACCGCGAACACGCGTTTCAATGGTTTGGGATCCATGGCATGGGCCAGGCGAACGCCCCAAGGGGCCGTTATTAGGGTCATTGCAATAACGATGCCAAAGGCAACTAGGTTCACCGCGCCTATGGTCAAGGGCGGTCGCACCGCAGGATCAATTGGCAGAAACAGAAAGCCAATGACAGATGGCACGGCGATGATCACGCCAAACCCGGCGGCTGTGGCAACGGCCCGGTGGATTGGCGTGTTATACAGGCTCATCAGAGGCACCCCAAAGCTGCCACCACCGATGCCCATCAGCACCGACAGAAATCCTACCATTGGAGAGATAGTCATCCGGCGTAGGCCCTTGGGCATCATTTCACCCAGCCGCCATTCACTGCGCCCCAATCCTAGGTAAAGACCGATCACCAGTGCCAATACGCCAAACAGCCCCTGCAAGGTTGTGGATCGCAGCGAGGACGCGGCCAGTACCCCAGCAATGGCACCCACCGCGATACCCGGCCCCCATTTGCGCAAGATCTCCAAATCCACTGCGCCCTTTTTGTGGTGACTATGCACCGACCGCAACGAGGTGACAATGATTGTGGCCAGCGAGGTCGCCAGACACAGTTGCATCAACTGATCGCCGCCGTAGCCCAGTGTCTGAAAGGCATAGAAAAAGGCTGGCACCAGAACGATACCGCCGCCAACGCCCAATAAGCCCGCCAGCACGCCGGCCACCGCCCCAATGACCGCCAGCATCACCAGCATCTGGGTCAACAACATTGCATCCGGCATCAGGGCACTCCTTGGGTGTTTGGTCTTGGGGACCAAACTGCGACAGCAAGGAAATGTCTAGGTGTGACTTTGATTAATTCGCGTTCAGCCAATGACCGGCTGCATTGCCTGCTCGACCAGCTCGGGGCCAGCGCTGTCACGATGTGCACCTTCGGACAGGGTACGCCGCCATTGCCGCGCACCGGGACGCCCGGCAAACAGACCCAGCATGTGGCGCGTCACTTGGTGCAACCGGCCGCCGTCGCTCAGATGCGCCTCGATATAGGGCAACATCTGTCGGGCCACTTCAATCGGATCACTGGCCTCTCCCACCCTGTAAATCTCGGGGTCAGCGGCACTGAGAACATCACCGGGCTGGTGATAAGCAGACCGCCCGATCATCACCCCGTCCAAGCCTCGGTCTAGATGCACCTTGGCCTCCTCCAAAGAGGTAATACCGCCATTGATTGAGATGTGTAGATCCGGAAAATCTGCCTTCATCTGGTGCACCAGATCATAATCGAGCGGCGGGATATCCCGGTTCTCCTTTGGGGACAACCCCTGCAGCCAGGCTTTGCGCGCATGGATGGTCAGGCGCTCGCACCCAGCGGCACGGACCTTCTCCAGAAAATTTGGCAACACATCACGTGGTTCCTGCTCATCAACGCCGATACGACATTTAACCGTCACCTCGACATCAACCGCATCCCTCATTGCGGCAACACAGTCTGCCACCAGATCGGGTTGCTGCATCAGTACCGCGCCAAAAGCACCGGATTGCACCCTGTCCGACGGGCAGCCACAGTTCAGGTTGATCTCGTCATAGCCCGCATCCGCCCCCATTTTTGCGGCCTGCGCAAGTTCTTGCGGGTTAGACCCACCCAACTGCAAGGCCACAGGATGTTCGTCGGGACTATAGGCCAACAAATGCAACGCCCCTCCCCGCACCAGAGCCGGAGCAGTTACCATTTCGGTATAGAGCAGCGCCTCTTGGCTCAGCAACCGGTGCATGAACCTGCAGTGCCTGTCAGTCCAGTCCATCATCGGTGCAATTGAGAGGCGGGCAGCCTTGTGAATATTGCTAAACTGCTGTTTTTCAACACCTCTAGCGTCAGATGTAGTTTGTCTGAATTCCGACATTCTCAGGACATTCCCGCACTTATTGGCACTAGCCCCCCAATTGGGGGGCATAATTGAGATTCAGTGAGACGGCATACGCCACCAAAACCACCGAAGAAGGAAAAGCGTATGGCACACATTGTTGGTCGGGAAAAGGCAAATGGAACCGAAGTCGACAAAGCGGAAACCAAGGTCACGATCGACGGGACACGGAGTTCAATGTTTAATCGGCATGTGAGCGCAAGTCGCGGAGGAAAAAGACGGAAAAGACGCTGCGGACTGCGGGGGCCACTGCGTTATTCGTCATTCCGGCTGCAAGATTTGAAAGCACGTGAGACTTGGGAGTTTGCAGCTGGGTCAGCAGACGACGGATATGCTATACAGCTGACCAAGTCTTGGAATTCACTAAGTTTTCCAATCTTTCCTGGCGGCCTGACCGTGGTTGCGGATCAAGCTGCTCGGCCTCTACTCTCGTTGCTATTTGGTCCAATGTATTTCGCTCCAGCATTTCTTGGGCCTTGGCACTTTTCCAACCTGCGTACCGGCTCTCACGCGCATCCTCCAACGCACCGTTTTCAAACAAGGACGCTGCTTTTTTTAAGGCAAGCGCGCAGATATCCATGCCTCCAACGTGGGCCAAGATCAGATCTTCGGGATCAAGACTTTGGCGGCGCAGTTTGGCATCGAAGTTGGTTCCACCCGATGAGAAGCCACCAGCCCGAAGAATTTCATAATAGGCCAATGTGACCTCGGGCAGGTTGTTGGGGAACTGATCGGTGTCCCAACCTGATTGGTAGTCGTTCCGGTTGATGTCGATTGACCCAAATATCCCAAGGCTCGACGCCAATGCCAATTCGTGCTCAAAGCTGTGACCCGCCAGAATCGCATGACCCTGTTCGATGTTCACTTTAACCTCGTTCTCCAGACTAAAACGGCGCAGAAAGCCATAAACCGTGGCCACATCGTAATCATACTGATGCTTGGTCGGTTCCTGCGGTTTCGGTTCAATCAAAATTGCACCGTCAAAACCAATCTTGTGTTTGTACTCGACCACCATCGACAGGAACCGCCCGGCCTGTTCGGCCTCGCGCGATAGGTCAGTGTTCAACAGCGTTTCATATCCTTCGCGACCGCCCCACAGCACATAGTTTGCGCCGCCTAGTTTATGGGTCGCATCCATACAGCTCTTAACCGTTGCAGCGGCATAGGCAAAAACATCGGGGTCTGGGTTGGTTGCAGCACCCGACATGTAACGGCGATGCGAGAACAGGTTGGCCGTGCCCCAAAGCAGCTTGGTCTGACTTTCCTCCATCTTCTGCCCAAAGAGATCGGTGATTTCCTCAAGGTTGCGGCGACTTTCGGCAAAGCTTGCGCCTTCGGGCCGCACATCGGCGTCGTGAAAACAGAAGAACGGGGCGTTTAGGATATCGAACATCTCGAACGCAACATCGACCTTTTTCTTGGCCTGGTCCATCCCATCACCAAACCAAGGGCGTTCAAAGGTTTGCCCGCCAAATGGGTCCCCGCCCTCCCAGGCAAAACTATGCCAATAGGCGACGGAAAACCGAAGGTGATCCTCCATGCGTTTGCCCATAACAACCTCGTCTGGGTTGTAGTGGCGAAAGGCGAATTCGTTTTCGCTGTCAGGGCCTTCAAAGCGTATCGGCTCGATGCCTGCAAAAAAGTCGGTCATAAAATGTCCCCTATCGTAGTCTGAGCCAGCTTGAACCGCGCATATGCAGCGTCAAAAGCGGCGGTAAGATTTTTATCTGGGTGAAAGGTTTTTGTATCTTTGACGCTATGGCGACTTCAGCTCCGGCACCTTCGGCGGCCATCAGGCCCAACCACGCAGCGCCAAAATTGCCAGAGAATGGAACTGGAATTGGCGTCTTTGAACCATTGCCAGTGCCTGGAGCCAATAGTCTGAGCCAGTACCACCACCAACGGCAAGCTGAGAGGTGAGAGGTGATCTTTGTTCCAGTTGCGGCTAGTGCTAATTTCTCAGCTGTCATCAAAGCCGCTTTGACACCAGATGTCCCCAGATCAATGCCAATGTACATTCCCAAGCGCCCTGTCAGACCGCGACCCAGGCAGCATTTCGCTGCGAGGATTTCACACAGGCATCAATAAACTGCATGCCAAGAAGGCCATCGTGGACGGTCGGAAAATGAACATCTGCTGGAAGAGCTTCACCGGCTCTATGTGCCCGAATGGCTGCGGCAGCTTCGGTATAGATGTTGGCAAAGGCTTCCAAATACCCCTCGGGATGCCCGCCGGGCACGCGTGTCAGACGGTTGGCAGGACCAGCCGCTCCAACACCGCCACGCGTCAGAAGACGCTTTGGCTCACCAAACGGAGTATACCACAGCATGTCCGGGTTTGACTGCACCCATTCAAGCCCGCCTTTGGAACCGTATACGCGGAGCATCAGGCCGTTTTCGTTGCCCGGCGCCACTTGGCTGGACCACAACATACCGCGCGCTCCACCTTTGAAACGCAGCATCACATGGGCGTTGTCATCTAGTTGGCGACCCGGCACAAAACTTTGCAAATCAGCAGATAGGCTTTCGGCTTCCAGCCCGGTGACAAAGCTCAGCAGATTGAAGGCATGGGTGCCGATGTCGCCGATGCACCCACCTGCCCCGGAACGTTCCGGATCGGTGCGCCATTCGGCTTGCTTGTTGTCCTTGGTTTCTTCGGCCTCGGTCAGCCAGTCTTGGGGATATTCAGCCTGAACGACCCGGATATCTCCCAGAACACCCTGCTCAACCATATCCCGAGCCTGCCGGACCATCGCATAGCCGGTGTAATTATGGGTCAGCACAAACAGCGCGTTCGAGGTTTCGGCTGATTTCACCAGTTTACGGGCGTCAACAAGGTTTGCGGTGAGGGGTTTGTCACAGATCACATGTATCCCGCGGCGCAAGAACTCGCGTGCGACTGGGGCATGCATGTGGTTCGGGGTGACGATAGCCACCGCCTCGATCCCCTCCTTCAGCTTAGCCTCGCGGATCGCCATGGATTTGAAATCGTCATAAGTGCGGTCCGGCGCAAGCCCAAGCGCGGCACCCGAGATCTGAGCCTTTTCGGGCGTAGAAGACAGAGCGCCTGCAATCAGAGCGTATTCCCCATCAAGACGCGCCGCGATGCGGTGAACAGCACCGATGAAGGCATCATTGCCCCCCCCCACCATACCCAGGCGAATAGGTTTCTTGCCTGTCATCTCAGCCTCCTAGTCCTAGCATACGCCGGTTTGCGGCTTCATCGGTGCCGCCGTCAGCAAAGTCATCAAACGCTTTCTCGGTAACACGGATGATGTGATCCTTGACGAACTGAGCGCCTTCACGGGCTCCGTCCTCCGGATGCTTCAGGCAGCATTCCCATTCCACTACGGCCCAGCCGTCAAAGTCATTGGCGGCCATCTTGGAAAACACGGCGCCGAAATCCACCTGCCCGTCGCCCAGCGAGCGGAAACGTCCGGCGCGGTTGGTCCAGTTTTGATAGCCTGAATAGACACCTTGGCGCCCGGTTGGATTGAACTCGGCATCTTTGACGTGGAACATCTTGATGCGGTCTTTGTAGATGTCGATGTTATCCAGATAGTCCAGACATTGCAGAACATAGTGCGATGGATCGTACAGCATGTTGGCACGGGC
Organism: Parasedimentitalea nitratireducens; assembly: GCF_057444295.1. NCBI lineage: Bacteria > Pseudomonadati > Pseudomonadota > Alphaproteobacteria > Rhodobacterales > Paracoccaceae > Parasedimentitalea > Parasedimentitalea nitratireducens. Next base: position 614,430 of record NZ_JBYAXC010000002.1, read on the forward strand.
ATGATTGCCGACCCGGTCCAAAAACATCTCGAATGTCACACCATCATGCAGATCTTCGCCCGGGTGGATTTCATAGCAGACATCCACACCCATGTTTTCAGCGTGATCCAGAATGGGTTTCCAACGTCGGGCCAGTTCGTCAAATGCAGTTTCGATCAACCCTGCAGGCCGCTGTGGCCAAGGGTAGACATAGGGCCAGGCCAATGCACCAGAGAACGTCGCATGCGCGGAAATCCCCATATTGTGACTGGCGGTAATAGCAAGTTTGACCTGCTCGGTCGCCCAAGATTGCCGCGCCTTGGGATTGCCGCGAACCTCAGGAACGGCAAAGCCATCAAATGCTGTGTCATAGGCCGGATGAACCGCCACCAGTTGCCCTTGTAGATGAGTAGATAATTCGGTGATTTCCACTCCGTTTTCACGGGCGACACCTACCATTTCTTCACAATAAGAGCGTGAGCTTGCAGCCTTGAGAAGGTCAAAAATGCGGCCATCCCAGCTTGGAACCTGTACGCCTTTGTAACCGCAATCAGCCGCCCATTTGGTGATGCTGTCCCAGCTGTTAAATGGAGCTTCATCGCCAGCAAACTGCGCCAGAAACAGCGCGGGGCCTTTTAGCGTTTTCATCGTCCTGTCCTCCGGTTGTTGGAAAGGGGCACGAATGCCCCTTTCTGTGTTAGGCATTCACGTCTCAGAACGGAGAGTCGGGGAAGTAGAAGGAAGCCGCGTTTTCTGGAGTGATCAGTGTCGCACCCAGAATGTAGCGACCCGCAACTGGGCCATTGGATTTGAATGACGCAACAGTGACATCCATCGCGGTTGCGATCATTGATGGTGGATACAGCACATCAACGGGCACCAGTGTTTCACCATCCATGATGGATTTGATGGTTTCCTTCATGCCAGCACCGCCAACAACGAACATACCATCACCATCACGGCCCGCTTGCTTTAGCGCAGCCACAACACCAATTGCGATGTCATCATCCTGCGCCCAAACGGCGTCGATGTCCGGGAAGCGGCTCAGGAAATCCTGCATCACTTCGAACCCGTCATCGCGGTTCCAGTTGGCGTGCTTGTGATCCAGAACGTTAATGCCGGAACCTTCTATTTCAGCCATGAAGGCATCAAAACGCTCGTTGTCGATCAGCGTTGGAATGCCGCGCAGGATCACGATGTTGTCTCCAGATTCTAACCGACTTTTCATGTAGACGGCTGAAACCCGACCCATTTCCGGGTTGTTACCGGCAACATAGATATCTTCGATCCCCGGCTGGCTCAGCCCCCGGTCCACAACCGTAATCCGTGCACCAGTGTTTTTCACGTTCAACACCGGGTCCGTCAGCGGCTCAGATTCAAAGGGCAGAACGATAAGCGCATCGATTTTGTGAACCGAAACCAGATCTTCCAGCGCACTTGCCTGCGCGCTTGGGTCTGGTGAGTTCACCAGGATCAAGTCAACGTCAGGATATAGTGCTTCAAGCCGTTTTTCAGCCTGCTCTGCGTGCCAGTTCATACCAGCAGCCCAGGCATGGGTAGGTGTTGGATAGCTCACACCAATTTTGATGTTCTCAGCGCTAGCCAGCGAAGCAGTGATTGCCATTGCCCCTGTCAGGGCCATTGCACCAATTGTACTCAAGCGTTTCATCGTAATCTCCTCCCGAGATTTTGGGCACACCTCTCCTGTCCGGTAGCGCCCGGTTCGTTTTCAACATGGGGACAGGACCCCGGTTTGGTATCTGTAATCTTAGGTTGTCTTGGTCTTAGCCTTGCCCCAGTCACCGCGCTGCAACCAGACAGCTATGATGATGATCAGGCCTTGCATCGTGCCGTTCAGATAGTTGGAAATAAGGTCGGTAAAGTTCAGGATGTTACCGATGGTGGTCAGGATAAGAGCGCCAAGGATGGTACCGCCAATCCGGCCATATCCGCCTTTGAGTACGGTGCCGCCAATGATCACCGCCGCGATCGCTTCCAGTTCCCACAACACGCCTGTCGAAGACGACGCAGACCCAAGCCGAGGTACATAGATGATCGTAGCGAGTGACACACAAAGCCCCTGGATGACGTAGGTCATGGTTTTGATACGGTCGACCTTGATGGCAGAGTATTTCGCCACGGCCTCGTTCGAGCCGATGGCTGTGCAATAGCGACCAAAGGCGGTGCGGTTCAGCAGGATCCAGCCCAAGATTGCAACGACGATGAATACCCAGACTGGAATGGGAAGACCAAGAAAACTGCCGTAGTACACGGGGCGATAGGTGCCGCGGATAGCGAAATCCAGCGACAGCGTGCCGCCGTCAGCAAAATACGTTACCAGCGAGCGATAGATGCCCATTGTTCCAAGAGTAACGATAAAGGCTTCGATCTTGCCTTTGGTCGTTAGAATACCGTTGATCCAGCCAGCTCCAATCCCAAGCAGGATAGAACAGCCGCACCCCAACAAAACTGTTGTTAGTCCCGCACCCAGCGTTTCCACGGCATTATTCATGATGATGATCATCACCCCGGAAATCGCAGCGGCCATTGACCCAACTGAAAGATCGATACCGCCTGCGGTGATAACAAAGGTGGCCCCAACCGCGATGATGCCAATAAAGGCCGACCGTGTCAGGAGGTTGGACAGGTTGCCCTCACTCAGAAAAGCCGGATTAAGCAAAAAACCAATGATGCACAGCAGGATCAGGGCAATCGCCGGACCAGCCGTTTTGATGTCAAAACTCATCCGTTTTCCCTTCTCAAGGCTACTGTTTGCCAAGACAGTCATTCCCTGCCCTCCCGTTTCAGACCGGCGGCATAGCGCACGATTTCATTTTCGTTGATGTCATCCCCTGTGAGCACGCCCATAACCTGGCCATCCCGCATCACAACAACGCGGTGACTGACCCCGATCACCTCGGGCATCTCAGAAGAGATGACGACAACCGAAACGCCTTCGGCCGCCAGTGCTACAATAAAATGATAGACTTGCTGCTTGGTTCCCACATCGATGCCGCGTGTAGGTTCATCAATGACGACAATCTGCGGGTCGGTTTCCATAATCTTGGCAAGCAACAGTTTTTGCTGATTGCCGCCGGACATGTCACCAACATCAATCTTGGGATCACGGGCCCGAATGTCAAAGCGACGGATCGCTCGGGCCATCGCTTTGTCCTCTGCCTTGGTATCAAGGCCAAAGTGCTTCGCGAATTTTGGAAGTGCAAACAGGGTCAGATTGGGTCGCATCTGCTTATCCAACAGCAATCCCTTGGCCTTGCGATCCTTGGTCAAATAGACAATTCCGGCATCCCGCGCATCAGCAACCGAAGCAAAACGGGTTTCATGCCCACCAAAGGTAATCTGGCCACTCTCAATTGGCTCAAGACCACAAATTGCTTCGAAAACAGCTGTACGCCCTGCACCTATCAAACCGGAGAACCCGAGGATTTCCCCTTTACGCAGGTCGAAGCTGACATCCTTTACTCCGGCGGCATATAGATTGCGAACCTCTAGTACTTGTTCGGCGTCAACGTCGACTTCGTGCATGGGAGGATAAAGGTCGGACAATTCCCGACCAACCATCATCTGCGCCATGGCATCTGGCGACAGTGAGTCCGCCTGTTTGGACCCAATCCATTGGCCGTCACGCAGGATTGTAACCCTATCTGCTATCTGTTTCACCTCGGACAGTTTGTGCGACACAAACACAACAGCAACACCAGAGGCTTTCAATTTCTCAACCTGGCGGAAAAAGAGCGCGGTTTCTGCTTCTGTCAAAACCGCGGTTGGCTCATCCATTATAAGAACCCGCGCATTGCGGCTGATCGCCTTGACGATCTCGACCATTTGCTTTTCCGCAATGGACAGGTCCGAAATCCGCGCAGACGGGGAAATGTCCAGACCGATATCACCCAGATAGTCTTGCACCTTTTTCCGCATTGCCACGCGGTCTAGAACACCACGACGAGTTAGCTCGCGGCCTAGAAAGATGTTTTCTTCCACTGTCATCTGCTCAGCCAGATTCAGCTCTTGATGGATCAGGACAATGCCGAGCTCTTCGGCCCCACCATTTGGAGGGAGCTCAATTTCTTTGCCATCAAAAAGAATGCGCCCCGAGGTTGGTCGATGAAACCCTGATAGGATTTTAATCAGCGTGGATTTCCCAGCCCCATTCTCACCGATAAGGGCGTGAACTTCTCCCGCGCAAATATCCATGCTCACACTAAACAGCACCGGAACAGTCCCAAAAGATTTGCTGATACAGTCTGCTTCCAGAACCAGGAGCCTATTGGATTGTCCGTCAAGCATGTCACCCCACCCTGTACCTAATGGCAACCAAACAACTGCGCCACTTTGACCCATGTAAACCTTTTCACGAGCGATGTAAACCTTTACATTATCGCATGTAAACCTTCTCAGTCGAGCTTTTTCACGATATAGACGCCTCTAACAGTTTGGAAATAAATACTGAATCCGGCCCAATAACCCACCGGATCAAGGATAAAGATTTTGAGCAGATCATCGGACCGGCCAGCTACAATTGAAGATGTCGCCAAGTTAGCTGGCGTGTCGATTGCGACTGTAAGCCGCGCGATTCGAACGCCGAAAAAGGTTGCAGAAAGCACGCGCAAAAAAGTCACTTCTGCCATTGCCCGCACTGGTTACACCGCCAATGCCATGGCGCAAAATCTCCGCATGAAACGGTCTCGCATGGTTATGGTTCTCACCCAGTCAATTGCCGACCCCAACTTTCCGGGAATATTGATAGGACTTGAAAAAGCGGCCAACGAAATGGGTTACGGTGTTCTCATCGGAAACACCGAAGGGACAATTTCGCTAGAAGAAAACCATATGAGATTTTTGTCATCGGGAATGGTCGACGGTCTCATTCTGCTAACCGGGCACCTACCGGTTGCTGGTCAACCCAAGAACCCAATTTCAGCCTTTCCACCCATGGTCGCTGCGACCTGCCCCGTAGATCACAAAGACGTATCATATGTTGGGGTTGATGATGTCGGAGCCTCGAAAATGGCAACCGAATACCTGATTTCACTTGGACACCGTAAAATCGGGTATGTGTCGTCAAGCAGTAGCGATCCTGTTTCGGATCTACGCCAGGAAGGATACACTAAGGGGCTTGCCGAAGCAGCCGAGCACATTGAGGAATGGCGCATCGAAGGTGACGGTTCCAGCGAAGGTGGTCGCGCAGCAATCGAAAGACTGTTTATCAAGGACACCCTGCCAACCGCCTTTTTCTGCTACAATGACGATACCGCAATTGGTGTCATCAGTGCCCTGCAAATACGCGGTTATCGCGTTCCCGAGGACTTCTCTGTCATCGGTTTCGACGACATTCCTTTTGCCAACAACATAACCCCTGCTCTTACAACCGTTCGGCAACCCAGAAGCCAAATCGGCCAAATGGCAATGTCATACCTTTTGGGTGGCTTGAGTGGAGCCTCTCCAGCACCGCAAGAGACGCTGATACATGGTGACCTGGTTGTCCGAGAAAGCTGCGGCCCTGCAAAGCCAACCAGGTGATTGTCTGTTGTTACGGTGGCAGGACGGCGGTGATGTGGTTTGTCGCGAAGAGCTAATGCCGGAAACTGCACAACATCCTGTGCCCGTTGTCAGTCTAACGGTGCGTGTAACTTGGTTTCTTTGGTGATTATTCCACCGCGATTGCCAATTTCGATTGAGCCATAGCGTTCTTTGAAACATTCAGGCAGTGGCCGGTCGCCATCGATCGAGAGCCAGAGACGCATTAAGTGACGGCGCTTGCTGGGATCAGGCCAATCAAGAAAACCTGTGCGATCATGTAGTTGTGAATGATTGTAGACAAACTGCATGTCACCCGGCTCTAACTGCATCCCAAAACAAAGTGTTGGGTCATTGGCCAGTTCATCGAACATGTCTAGCGCTTCAACATGTTCAGTCGTCAAAGGCATAGCGCCGTCAAACCGTTGGGCGCTGTCAATGTATTGACGTTGGTAGAAAACCGTCAATTGCCCCATATGCCAATTCAAAACAGGTATTTCCATAAAAGGCTTGGAACCTTCTGGAATTTCGCCCCGCCGGTCAGTGGCGATTGGGTCAAAGAGCTTTTCCAGCAGATCGGGTCGCTCGGCTCTCATTCTATTGTAGATGGATTCAGCGCTTACAAGTAATGATCGCCCCCCTTCCTTGGCTTCTCGCAGGCATAGTAAGCCGACAACATCAGCACTGTCCGTGTGAAACGTTTGGCGTTCGCAGGTCTGATAAATGCGGCTGTTGGGATCGTTGACATCGCCACCAATATCGCGGACGTGCCCCAAGATGTGACCTTGGGCATTTTGGGACCGTGCACTTCCCAGATGGGCGCCCAGACCACAAAAGATGGTTGCAGCAAATTTCTGAGAGTACCCTGCGATTGGCAGACCGCGAAGCACTTGGATGCCCGCTCTAGTCAACAGGATCCTACTCAATTCCTGAACATGCGTGGAAAACGTTGTGAGTGGAAAAGTTTCTTTAGAGATCTCTCCAACATCAAGCCCTAGTGCAAGAAAATGCCGGGCGGCGTTCTCAAGGTCGGCAATGTCTTCTAAGCTGAGTTGATAAAGCCAGGCATCAGGATTGTCTGCCATCTCGAGGCCGATCCATGCAGCCGGTCCGGTGATGCGCGTGGGAAGATCGGATAGATCTTGAGGTGGCTGGTTTGGCATCGAGAATACTCCGATTAAGGATGAGAAACTTCGGGTCGGTCGTTTGTTTTGCTTTCCACAGCGATCAGAAATGGTGGGTGAAAGCATTTTCGAGTTGAGGTCTTCGCTGCAGCATATTTCTTGGTTCATCAGATCAGTTTACGCCGCTCAAAATTCCTCTTGATAACCAAAGAGTGCAGGCAATCCCCCCGTATGCAGCATGACAATCTTTTGCCCTGTTCGAATGTGACCGTTCTCAACCAGGTCCAACAGGCCAGCGAACGTTTTTGCAGTATACACCGGATCAAGGAAAACACCCTCGGTGCGCGCCATCAGACTTAGGGCATGTTCAGTACTTGGGCTCATTTTTCCATAGCCTGGGGCCAATGAGGCGCCCCAGGTAAGAACAGCATCCGAGGTCAATTGCGGGTCAATATCCAGCAGGCTGGCCAATTTGTGCAGCACGGTTTTTACCCGCGCCTGCTGCTGTTGGTGATCACGGCGCACACATATCCCATGGACCGGAGCCAACTGCCCCGACAGGCGCAACCCAGTCAAGAGCCCGGCGTGCGTTGCACCGCTGCCTGATGGAACAACAACAGCGTCGAAATCATTCATCTGCTCACTGAGCTCCAATCCTGCGGCCACATACCCAAGGGCCCCGAGTGGCGGGTGATCCATCCCCAGGTGGATCACATACGGTTTACCCCCGTTGGCCTTGATCTGATCAGAGCGTGCATGAAGCGCGGTATCGGCTCCGGCTTCGTCTTCGCCGTCTGGAAAACTGATGTGCTCGGCACCTAGAATTTTGGCCAGCAGCACATTGCCGGAGGTGTAATATGGCTCTCCCATACCCGCGACCCGCTCTTCCAGTTGCAAAATGGCGCGAAGCCCCAATTTTGCTGCCGCCGCCGCCGCTGAACGTACATAGTTTGATTGCACAGCACCGGTGATGAGAACCGTATCAGCCCCCTTTGCCAACGCGTCGCCAAAATAGAACTCAAGCTGACGGGTCTTATTGCCACCAAACCCGAGGCCCGTAAGATCATCCCGCTTGAGCCACAGCTCAATTCCAAGGCGTTCAGACATTCGATCCAAACGGACCAAAGGCGTTTCACCATTCATGAGTGCAGCGCGTGGAAAGCGAGCCAGAAGCTCGTCGTTTTGCATCATTTTGCCCCTTGTCTAACTCAGCAAATAGGCGCGCCGGAAAAGCGCGTAACAGGCCAGAATAGAGATGACCCGAATGGCATTTTTAATCAGGTGTTGAGGCAGCAGTGGGCCGAGCACGCGCCCAATTAGACTGCCTAGAAGGGTGGCCGCGACAAAGGCCCAAACTCCCGGCGCCTGCGCGAGACCTCCACCGTCAACCAGGCTATGCAACAGCAGTGCAACTCCGTAGGCGACCAGCGCTATGGGTTGGACTAATCTACGGGTATCATGAGCCGACCGACCAGTTGCGATCAGACCAAACACCATAAGCGGTCCGGGGGTTGCGGCCCAAACTGTGGCTAAACCAGACAATCCGGAGATCGACGCAAAGCCAGGTGTCCCGACCATAGAGCGAAGTGGGATCAGCGTTGTTAATACACCAATCAGCAACAACATAGCGGTTAAGCCTAGTACGATTTGCTCTGACAAAAAGGGATAAATAACCAGTCCCAGTGCCACACCCAAAAGGCATCCGATGACCGCTGTCTTGATCGTCTTTTTCTCGGTCACCCAAACGCGCCAGTCGACAGCAACAGCTGACACCAGCGTATTCAACATCAGCAGAACTGGAACTGCGATCGAAGTTCCCAGCAAAACCATCATTGGAGGGCCTGCAACAATGCTAAAGCCAATCCCGACCCCAACCTGAAGCACGGCTCCCAAGAATATTGCCAGCAGCAGTAATGTGATATCCAGGGGCAACGGCGTTCCTTCCAGCAGGCAGTTTCACCTTACATATCGTAATTTACGATACCGAAAAAATCAAAAAGTTGCATCATTTGATACGTTCCTGTTATCAATCCGCATGCGCTTTTCCGCCCGCCAGATCGAAATATTCCAGATGGCCTATCGCCAGAAATCGACGCGTAAAGCAGCCGATGCATTGCATATTTCTCAACCTGCGATCAGCCGTGCGGTTGCGGAACTTGAAGAAGAAATTGGGGTGGCGCTGTTCGATCGGTCGGGACGTAAATTTGAACCAACCGCAGCGGCCCACAGCCTGCAAGAGGCCGCGCTGAAGCATTATCATGGGTTGGAACGTGTCAGAGATGCCGCCCGCCAGATTGCCTCAGGAATGGGTGGTCACCTGAGAGTAGCCGCGCTTCCCGTCGTGGCGGATACCCGGGTCGCCAGTGCAGCCGGCCGCCTCATGGCACGACATCCAGCACTCAGGATTGATGTCGATGTGCTGAACGAAGACTCATGCTTTGCTGCGCTAAGAGAAGGGCGTGCTGACTGCGTGGTCATTTCCTCGGACCCCGGCGATCCTAATCTGGCCTGCATCCGGGTCGATGATGTATTGCCAATTGCCATCTTACATGCGGATGACAAACTATCTCATCTTGGTAAGATATCACTGGCAGAACTGGCAAGCGTACCTCAGGTTATGCTGCCAACTCACAGCCCGTTCCGCCGCGCCGTCGAGCATATGTTTGATCAGGCCGGTGTACCCTTTCAGGTCATGGCAGAGGCAGGCACCCAATCCGCGCTGATCAGAATGGTGGCTCAGGGCGCAGGCCGGGCAATTGTAGATCAGGGATCCTTGAACCTCGTTACCGAACCCGAAGTCATTGGCGTGCCGTTGACGGTTGAATTGAAATGGCCAATTCGGATCGTAAGCCCCTCGGCATCAACCGGTGCGCCAGGCCTTCAGAAATTGGTTCGTGAACTGGCGAAGTTTGATAGCTGACCCAGGACCAGAGAATAATGGCGCGTGCAAGATGATCACTGGTGTCCACACGATTGAAATTCGTTAGTCCAGAGTTTTTGTCTACGGATCATCAGGATAGGCCAAAGCCGATGTGTCACCGGTTAACCGGTACCGTCTTAGCGTTTCTGCATTTATACTAAGTTTGGCGATCAGACACTGGATTTAAGGCTTCTATCGATTGGTTTGCCGGTTGTGGAAACATTGAAGGGAAGTGACGCGATTGGCAGGTGTTCGCCCTTAGTGACGGATGCTGCACTCCGCACCAATCTCGAGAACGGGCTGGAAGTTGCCGTTAAGCGTGTTTGTCACCAACGGCGGCAATGCGCAGATAGCGACATTTGCAAAATCTTATCGCAGCCTGTTTTGACTGGTCGGGAACTACCCATTGCCGTCATTTAGGGGCTCGAAAAATCGTTCTTCACCAAGCCAGACTGGTAATCCAATTGCTGTAATTGCTGTGCGACCAAGTCACCGCGTTGCCAGAGATTGCAACGATCCCACTCTCAACGTTTAATGCGTTCCATGGTTGGGTCGAGCATTGGTTTGATGGAAGCACTCGCTGGGATAGCCTGACCAGCCACATCAATCTGCCAGTTCCCGTTTTGCACTAGGATAAGAGACACCGGCTCATCCAGAGATACAAAACCAATACCAACCGCAGCGCCCAGAGTGTGGCCATACCCGCCGATCTGCAGATGACCAACTTCGACTTCATCCAGATAAATAAGCTCGTTTCCATAAAGCAGCGGCTCAGGATCCTTCAGAAGGAACTGCAGCATCCGAGTTTTGGGAACGCCCTCCGCTTTGATTTCAGCTAGCGCATCGCGGCCAATGAACCCACCGGGTTTATCCAGTTTGACGGCAAAACCCAGGCCGGCTTCGATTGGGTTGTCCGTGTTGTCCACATCCAGCCCAAAATCACGGTAGGCCTTTTCCAACCGCAACGAGTTGAGCGTCTGCATCCCTGCATCGCGCAGGCCAAACTCGTTGCCCGCTTCTTTGAGCAGGTCATATATCTGAACCGCTGCATATGAAGGCACCTGAAGCTCCCAGCCTAACTCTCCGACAAAGGTGACACGAAAGGCTTTCACGTCCCAATAGCCGACGTCGATGTCCTGACAAGTCAAAAAGGGGAAGCCTTCGTTAGACATGTCTGCGCTTGTCACTTTCTCCATCAGCTGACGCGCTTTGGGACCGTGAATGTTGATTTGGGTGATGCCCGGCGTGACGTCTGTGATTACGGCAACTTCGCCCTGTTCGATGTGGCGACGCATGCGCATTTCGGTGTGACCGTGGCTGTTTTCGCCTACTACCACCATGAACTTGGTGCCGCTTAGTCGCGTGACGGTCAGATCAGCTTCAAATCCGCCTTTTTCATTGACCCAGGCGGTATAAACCAATCGCCCATTGGGGACATCAACCTCATTGCAGCTCAGTCTGCTCAATAGCGCAAGAGCATCAGGCCCTTCGACGATGAATTTGGACATGGCGGACATATCCATAATAATCACATCCTCACGGGCGGCGCGGTGCTCTTCAGCGTGCCAATCGAACCAGTTCTGACGGAACCAGCTGTATTGCTCAACCTCTGCCTGTTCGGGTGTTGGGGCAAACCAGTCGGGCATCTCCCACCCGTGCCCCTCGGCAAAGAATGCGCCTGAGGCTGCAAGCCGGTCATGCAAGGCAGAGCGTTTCAAATCGCGGGCGGTCTCATAGCCTTCATTGTGATAATGCTGGCCAAACATTTTCCCCAATAGCTCGGGCCCGCGATCACGGCGAAAAGCGCGTGTGGCGTGATGGCGGGTGAAACGGTTCACGTTGATGCCGGTCACATCAATAGGTGGGTGGCCATCCACAATCCAATGAGCCAGTACATTGCCGGTGCCTGCGCCGTTCAAAATCCCAAGACTGTTCATGCCGCAAGCGACATAGCAATTGCGTAGCTCTGGAGTTTCCCCAACCAAAGGAGCAAGGTCTGGCGTAAAGCTTTCAGGCCCACAAAACAGCTTGCGCACCCCGACATTCAAAGTTGAGGGCACGCGCGAATAGGCTGTCTCGAGATGCGGAGCTACCCGATCCCAATCTGGTTCGATTTCCCCAAATGCAAAGTCATCCGGGATACCGCCAAGCTTCCACGGGGCAGCGCCGGGTTCAAACAAACCAAGCATCAAGCCCCCAACTTCCTCGCGGTAGTAGGTATAGGTTGATGGGTCTTCCAGCACCGGCAGGTCACGGCTGAGACCATCAATCTTTTCGGTGATCAAATAGTAGTGCTCGGCGGCTTGCAGTGGCAGATTGATCCCTGCGCTTGCCCCCAGTTGCCGTGACCACATGCCACCACATATCACAACATTTTCGGCGGTGATGGTTTGGCCGTCGGCGGTGCGTACACCGGTGGCCGTACCGTTCTTGGCCATAATTTCGGCGACGGTAACACCTTCAAAAACCTGCACCCCGCGCATACGCGCGCCCTTGGCCAGCGACATGGTGACATCCACTGGATTGGCTCGTCCGTCTTCTGGGGTGTAAAAGCCCGCCAGCACATCTGACATATCACCAATTGGGAACAGGTCCTGGCATTCCTGAGGCGAGACCTCGTGGATATGGATGCCATGGCGGCGCATGAAAGGGGCGACGCGGCGCATCTCGTGTACGCGCTCTTCGTTGTTTGCGATTTGTAGATAGCCAACGTCGCGAAACCCAGTGGTGAGCCCTGTTTCCTGTTCAAGGGACGCATAAAGGTCACGGCCATGGGTGTAGATCTCGCACTCGGCCTCTGATGTTAACAACCCGCCAACAATCAGCCCCGCAGCATGCCAAGTGGTGCCCGAAGTTAGCTGATCTCGTTCCAGTACAACGACATC
>NZ_JBYAXC010000002.1:626885-995440 GCF_057444295.1 Parasedimentitalea nitratireducens
AGTCATGCCCAATTTGGCCAGGTGATAGGCCGTGTTGCAGCCAATCGAGCCACCGCCAATAATCACGGTCTGTGCATGCGCGGGAAGAGGCTTCGTCATGGTCATCTCCAATCCAAGGGATTCGGCTTTTGATCAAATTATTGGATTGACGGCTGAAAGAAATCAAGTCATTGATTGAATGGTTGTTCAATGGATGTAGGTTTATGACTGAAACCAAACAGAAAAAAAGCCGCACAGCTTCACCAGAAGTTCGGAAAAAGCAGATCATTGATGCGACGATCACATCTATAAGCAATCATGGAATATCCGGCACAACCATGGCTTCGGTCGCGAAACTGGCCGGGTTGTCTACAGGGCTTGCGAACTTTCACTTCAAAAGCAAAGACGCACTGCTGGAAGAAACTCTGCGCACCTTAGCAGTGGAGCATCGAGCGCATTGGATGACGCGCCTTGAGAATGTCGATTTGAGCCCGACAGAGCAGGTCAATACGATCATTGAAGCTCAGTTTCATCCAAGCATCTTCAATCGGAAAAAACTGGCTGTCTGGTTCGCCTTCTTCGGAGAGGCGGCTTACCGCAAATCTTACCGCCTCATCACCACTTCGATCGATACTGAACGGCTTGATGTGCTGGTTGATCTATTTGGGAAAATCATCAAAGAGGACGGTAGTGCGCTGAAGCCTGAAGGGGTTGCTCATACTCTCGAAAGTCTGTTCGATGGTTTCTGGCTGAATATTCTGATGTATCCCGACCAGTTTCCACGTGGGATGGCAAAGGCTCAGATATTTCAATACCTACATTCCAATTTTCCGCGCCATTTTGCACCTCACCAGTAAGTGCAAAACAGCAGGATCGGCCGTCTTACACTGATACACTCTTGCTGCACTGAGCCGTGCTAGCCCTTGGCGTACCATCCGTTGTCAACATAGGTGGCGTTGCCGTTTACAAAGCTGGCCTCGTCTGAGGCCAGAAACACCACCGCTGCGGCAACTTCTTCTGGATAACAAATGCGCCCTTGCGTGGCGGCCATTCCGGAATCTTCCCATTCCTGACCGGCGGCGTCCAACTCAGCGATTTCCTTCAGCCCATGTGCTGTTTCAACAAATCCCGGACATACCGCATTGCAGCGGATACCTGCATCTCGATACTCGGTCGATATTGTTCGAGCCAATTGGAGAACCGCGCCCTTGGACATGCAATAAACCGATTCAAGCGCATAGCCCAACTCGGCTGCAATAGAAGACGTAATGACGATTGAGCCGCCACCATTGGCGCTCATGTCTTTGACCGCCCGACGACATGTCAGAAATGCCGATTTCACGTTCACGTCCATCAGCCAGTCGTATTCGGCCTCAGTGGTTTCATGTAGCGGTTTTACGATGATCGTCCCCGCGTGATTGAACAGAACATTATAAGGGCCAAAGGTTTCCAAAGCATCGTCAAAGGCTTGGTTGATCTCTGCATCTTTGGTGACGTCCGCGTGGAAAAACGCGGCTTCACCGCCAGTGTCACGTATCATGTTGACGGTCTTTCGCCCTTCTTCATCCTGAATATCGAAGATGCTGACCTTGGCGCCTTCCTCAGCAAAGGCCGTTGCTGTGGCCCGCCCCATGCCCGTAGCGCCGCCAGTGATAACGGCGACTTTGCCGACCAGACGACCATTCGGGGATTTCACGCTGTTGGTCATATTGATCTCTCCAAACAGAAATTCAAATGCATTCACCGCCATCTATGACCAGCGCGTGGCCAGTCATGAATGTGGACATGTCAGAGGCGAGAAACAGGATTGAATCGGCAATTTCATCGGTTGTTCCCCATCGCCCCATAGGAATGGTTTGTGCAACGTAGCGATCCAATTTGTCCCGCCCGCCCATTTGTGCCTCAAAACCAGCATTAAAGGGCGTGTCGATGAACCCTGGGCACAGGGAATTGAAGCGGATGTTGTCTTTGGCATAATCGGCAGCCATTTGGCGGGTCATCGCTACGACTGCGTGCTTGGTCGTCGCATAGGCAATCATCTCGCGGTCATATTGAACACCTGAATTTGACGAGGTGACAATGATGCTGCCACCACCCTGGGCACGCATGTGTCCAACTGTCGCGCGGGCGGCAATGAAATGGGACCTGACATTCAGCCGCCAGGACATATCCATGCCCTCAATGGGAACCTGTTCCAGGTTGCCCTCAGTTTGATAACCCGCATGTGAGTGCAGTACGTCAATACGACCGTAGTCTTTGACTGTTTTGTCGATTTCGGCGGAAACAGCGTCGTCGTCAGTCACGTCAAGACCGGCAGAAAACACGCTTGTGCCTTCAAGGTGCAACTCCTCGGCCACATACGCGGCCTTGTCGGCATCAAGGTCAGTCACAACCACCTTTGCCCCATGCCGCGCCATTGCCATGGCCCCTGCCCGTCCGATGCCGGAACCTGCACCAGTCACCAAAGCAACTTTACCATCAAGTGTAGGAAAATAAGGAGAAGAACGTGGATTTTCAGCGAGGGTCATTTTGGTTTCTTGCCTCCGCGTTGCAGCAGTAATTGGGCCGTAATCAGCATCAGCAGGGAGACAACCAGCACCATGGTACCAATCGCATTGATCTCTGGGGTGACGCCACGGCGGATGGATGAGAACACATAGATCGGCAGTGTTGTCTCGGACCCGGCGACAAAGAATGCGATGATGAAGTCGTCAAAGCTGAAGGTGAAGCTGAGCAGAAATCCAGCCAAGATAGCCGGGAAAATCATCGGCAAGGTTACCTGGCGAAAGGTCGCCATCGGCGTAGCGTACAGGTCCGACGATGCTTCGGTCAAAGCGCGGTCCATGCCAGCAAGCCGGGCCCGCACAATGATCACCACCAGCGCCATCAGGAACATAGTATGGGCTGCAATAAGTGACCCCATCCCCATATGGAGCTTTGGCGGTGTAAATCCGTTTGGCCAGATAGCTGCGATCAGTGGGTTCAATTGGTCAAAGACCGTAACCAACCCGATCAATGTGGCAATCCCGATCACGATGCCGGGGATCATAACCGCGACATAAATCAACAGGTCGAACGCTGTCCTCACCGGTCCCTTGATGCCCTGCAACGCAACCGCAGCCATGGTGCCAAAAACGCTGGCACAGAGGGCGGAGATAAAAGCCACCATCAGGCTGGTTTCCAGTGCGTCCATGACAAAGGGATTGGACAGTGCCTTGCCGTACCACTTGGTTGAAAATCCCTGTAACTGGCTTGCATGACGTCCGGCATTGAAGCTGAACAGCGCGATCACACCGATCGGGATGTACAGGAACAGGTAAACGCAAACTGCATATAGTCTCATTGGTTCACCTCACATGATCGACACGTCTTCGCGGCTAGCGCCAAGACGATTGATAAGCCGCATGTAGACCGTGACCGTGATCAGCATGACAACCACCAGCGTGACCGCCACCGCCGAACCATAGGCCCAGTTGCGTGATTGCAGGAACAGGTCGACCAGGGCGTTGCCGACGAAGAACACCTTGCCACCGCCCAACAAAGCCGGGATCAGGTATTCCCCCATCAACAGGATGAAGACGAGCATACATCCGGTTGCGATGCCAGGAATTGAAAGTGGCAGAGTGATCTGAAGGAAGGTGCGCCAAGGTTTGGCACCAAGATCGGACGAGGCCTCGAGCAGGCGTTTATCCAGTTTGTCGAGGCTGACAAAGATCGGAAAAACCATCAGCGGCAGGTACCCATAGATAATCCCAACCAACACCGCAAAAGGCGTATTGATCAGGCGGACCCCTTCGATCCCCACCAATTCCAAAAGGGCCGGAATTCCGCGACCACCCAGCAGAAAGATCCATGCGTAGCTGCGGATCAGAATTGAAGTCCAGAACGGCACAATGACTAACACCAATAGGATTGTTTTCCACTTAGGGCCGCATTTGACCGCCAGATAATAAGCCAGCGGATATGCAATCAGCAACGCGGATAATGTACCAATAGGGGCTAACGTCATCGTGTTCTTGAACGCTGTCCAGCGTGCCGGAAGATTGGCATATTGTTCAAAGGTGAAAGCGGGCACAACACCACCGGCGGGCGCCCGCTCTCCAAAACTGAAAATGAAAACAACGGTCAGTGGTATGATCAGCATCACCAGGAACCAAGCCCCGGCAGGTGCCAATAGCAACCAATTACGTGTACGTCTCGTCATGTTGTTTTCACCTCTACTTAATTAGGCTGACTTGAAACGCGCCATCAGTTCTGCACGGTTCGGATCGGTCAGCGTAGCGGCTGCACCAAACTCGAGCGGCGTCAGTAGCTCTTGGGCTGGGAAGAGGATCGGATCATTTTTCAGGGCCTCGGGCAGCAGTTCGAAGGTTCGGGCATCAGCAGTCGGGTAGCCATGCGCCAAAACTTCCTTGGCATTCACGTTGGGATCCAGCAGGAAGTTGATCAGCGCATAGGCCGCGTCCATATGTGGTGCACCTTTTGGAATGGCGTAGTAATCACTCCAGATTTCACCACCTTCGCGGCCCAGGACATAGTGTATTTCCGGCATGTCGGTGTTGAGCTGTTTGCCATCGCCAGACCAGCAGATCGTCAGCCAGGCATCGCCATTGCGCATCGATGGCTGATAGTCAGAAGTGATCGCAAAGAGGTGCGGTTTCACATCTATCAGTAGTTTTTCGGCATCGGCCAATTCATTCTCGTCAACCGAATTGAACGAATATCCATAGTAGTTCAGCGCACTGCCAATTGTTGTCAGCTGATAGTCATGCACCATTGCGCGTCCAGTGAATTTGTCCCGCGCAATGTCAAAGAACTCTTTCCAGGACGAGATTGGCTTACCATCATTGTGCTTGGTATTGACCGCCATTCCGGTCGAACCCCAGTTCTTTGGCACGGCATATAGCGTGCCATCGACGGATCCTGCTTCGGCATAACGCGCGTCAAAGGCAGACCCATCATAATTTGGTAGCTTCGAGGTATCCAAAGGCTCGATCAAGCCTTCATCGACATAGGTCGAGATTGTGTAATTTGTCGGCACGTAAACGTCCCAACCGGTCGCGCCGGCCTGCAATTTAGCTAGCATTTCTTCGTTCGAACCAAAAACATTGACCTGAACATGCGCACCAGTTGCTTCGGTAAAGGCCTCAAAGTTTGATGGATCGTGATAGTTGGGCCAGGTCGCCACAATGACCCGATCCCCAATGTCACCAGCAAATGCAGGACTTGGACGCAAACCGGGAACGGCTGCCCCCAAAACGGCCGAGGCAGCGCCCAATCCAGTCACATTTAGAAAATGGCGCCGAGTCACCGACCCTTTTCTGTAGCTCTCCAACTCTTGCATGAATTTCTGCTTGGAGATGTAATCGTTGTCTCTTGTCATTGCCGTTTCCTCCCTACGGTTGCAGTCTGTTTTAGTTCCTGTCTAGAATGAGTGCCGCTCTGTCTTCCCAGGACACAATCGCCTTGTCGCCGACGGCAAAGGCTCCCTCGATCAGTTCGGATTGCCGTGGTGAAAGCACCAGAAAGTCGCCAAGCGTTTCATGGCTCACCAAATACTCGGTGTGCTCTCCCAGAAAGATCCGGTTGCGCACCTCCACCGTCAGACCGTCACCCTGGCGGTGCAGCGTCATTTGTTCAGGACGCACACTTATGGATACGTTGTCCCCGCTGACCAATTCCCCGACTGAAGTTCCTCGCACGCTCATCCCGTTGTTCAAGCGCACCGCTGTCAGCCCGCCGGATTGATCAGTGACCTTTCCGTCAAAGAAATTTGAGGTGCCAACAAAATCAGCCACATATTTGGAATTGGGGCGATCATACAGCTCTTGTGGACTGCCAACCTGGACAATGCGACCGTCGCGCATGATGCAAATACGATCGCTCATCGACAGGGCTTCTTCCTGGTCGTGGGTCACAAGAACAAATGTGATACCCAACTGGCGCTGCAGGTCCTGCAGTTCGATCTGCATCTCTTTGCGCAGCTTGCGATCCAGCGCGGCCATCGGCTCATCCAGCAACAGAAGCTTGGGTTCGTTGATGATTGCGCGCGCCAAAGCCACACGCTGTTGCTGTCCCCCGGACATTTCCCAGATTTTTCGATCTTCAAAGCCGCTGAGTTGGACAATATCCAAGGTCTTGCCGACCTTTTCTGCGATCTGAGTTTTGGGCAATCGCGGGCGACGTTGACGCAACCCATAGCCAATGTTCTGCGCCACCGTCATATGTGGGAAAAGCGCGTACTGCTGAAAAACCATATTGACCGGACGGTGGTGTGCTTCCAGCGCATTGACCACTTCACCATCCAGCAGAACGTCGCCTTCGGTTGGCGTCTCAAACCCTGCTAACATTCTGAGAGCGGTGGTTTTCCCGCAGCCTGACGGCCCAAGGAAGGACAGGAATTCACCTTCGTGAATAGACAGATTCAGATCGCTGGCAGCCAGCACATCGCCAAAACACTTTGTTACGCCACGAAGCTCAGCAATGGTCTTGCTGTCTGCTGGAGTAAAGGCTCCGATATATCCCCTGGTTTCCATTTAACGCTATCTTTTCCCGATTTGATGGATACTATCCAATTTGGAAAAACTGTAAGAAAAACTTCATTCGATGTATATACCACGTTTTTAGTATATCAATCGTAGTAGCGAGGCTTGGCAAATGCAGACCCTGATAGCGGCGACCGGTAACCTCATCGATTCAATTGGGTCCGAGAGGTTTGCGCAAACCATGTCTGAGACTCTGAAAGGAATTGCACCTTTCGATTACACGGTTGTTTTTGGGTATCTCGGAGCAGCCAGGCCACAAGATTTGTTCGACGATTTTCCCAGAGGCAAACGGAAGATATTTGTCGAGGACTATCAAGAGGGTCCTTATCTCCTGGATCCCTTTTATCTGGCCTGTGGAAATCAGGTCGCTCCAGGTCTGTATCGGATCAAAGATCTGGCACCGGACCGGTTCTTTCAAGGCGAGTACTTCCGCAGCTACTATGCGCGCACAGGTCTGGCAGAAGAAATCGGTTACTTTATTGAAATGCCCGGCAAAGCCATCGTTGTCCTCTCACTCATGCGGGCTGAGAAAGCGTTTTCAGCAAAGGAATTCCGACAACTACGCGAGTTTTGGCCGGTTGTGCGGGCTACTTGTCAGCGCCACTGGAGTGATCTGGCAGCGCAATTTGGGGCGGATGCCAGTGCGACATCAGATGGTGGCTTACATCACAGTGTAGAGCTCGCTTTTACAAACTTTGGTGAGGGCGTTTTAACCCCTAGAGAACGACAAGTTGTAGAATTCACTCTCAAAGGTCATTCAGCTGATGCGGTTGGTCGCATTCTTGAAATCTCACCTGGCACTGTTCGTATCCACAGACGTAATGTGTACTCCAAGCTTCAGATCAGATCACAGGGCGAGTTGTTTTCAAAGTTTATCGAAACGCTGGTATCGGGTGGGAACCCTTCGTAGAGCAAGGTTTGAATACTTGAAAAAACACCAGAACGCATTTCGTTTTTTGCTTAGAGAACAGACATTAGTAGTTGGGTTAGGAAATGTCTGCTTTGCACCCATACTGCCAAGTCCGGGTTTCAGTCACCTTACACGATTAAATGTCGTTGAAGGGCTGGAAGCAATAGTTAGACAGTTTCACCACGAACGCCCGGTTAGGGCCGAAAACTCCACTATGCAAAATCCGCATCCTGCACATTGCTGCCGTCCGACTCCATTCATTGATGTCTAACGCCTGCACTTATGGGGGCAAATAGCGGAATTAGATCGGAGAGTGTTTCTGGCTCATCGTAACCACCAAGGGGTGGAAGAAGAGAAATACCGCAAGAAGCCCAGGCGAGAATATCGCCAACTTGATGGAATCGAAGGCTTCAAAAATCGCTTGCCCCCTTGATACTATTGGACAGTCAGCGGAGCCGTAGCAATAATCCTTCTGTCAGCGTTCATAAGATATCGTATTTCATAATCACCCGGTTTATCCGGTGCAGTGATCGTCAATGGAGAGCCATTTTTTGTGTAAGTGTAAGTCAGGTAGTTTTCACCCGGCACACCAATTGCAATGATATCGCCTCGGTAATCGGGGCCGCTCCAAGTCACTTCGATCTTGCTCCCGGCGGATGCGCTGGCCGGTGCTGACAACGTGGCTGATACCTCGGTGACGGTGATGTTGAATGTCGCGAGTGATTTATCCGCAGCCCCGGCCAGATACTTTACAACGTAGTCACCCGGCATTGCAGGAAGCGTAAGATCAAGCGGTGTGCCGCCCTTGGTGTAGCTGTAGTTCAGGTAGCTGCGATCTGCTTCATTGGGTTTACTGACGACAATGATATCGCCTCTGTAATCCGGGCCCTGCCAATCAATTTCTATGGTGCTGCCTGCGGGGGCCGACTGAGGCGCTGTCAGGTTGGCGGTAATTGCAGTCACTTCGATCTCAGCTGTCGCCTGCACTACGCGATCTTGTCCGAGAATATATCGGATTTCATAGCGTCCAGTTTCCAGCGGGAGAGTCAGATCAAGCGGGCTGCCTTCCTTGGTATAGGTATAGGTGAGGTATTTCCGATTGTCGGCACCGATTTCGGCCACCGCGATGATATCACTGCGATAGTCCGGTCCAACCCAATCCACCTGTACGTCGCTGCCTGCTGGCGCAGACGCTGGCCCACTCACTGAATACTGCAGGCCAGTAACTGTTACCGGCACGCGCGCCAGCACTCGGTTTTTCTGGCTCATTCGGTAGACGATGTCATAGTTTCCGGGATCGGGCGGCAGCATGAGGTCTGCCGGTGATCCATGCTTCGTATAGACGTAGTTGATCAGTTGATCCGTTCCCGGTTCGGTAACAGCAATAACATCGCTTTGATAATCTGGCCCAACCCAGTCGACCAAAACAGTGGCACCAGCAGGCAGGACGTCAGGCAGTGTAACCGAGGCCTCAACCGGGGTGACAGTGATTGGTTGTGAAGCGAGCACCTTGCGATGGTCACTTGAAACATACCGCAGCTCGTACTCCCCTTCGACCGAAGGCATCACCAGATCCAGAAGCAGGCCGTGTTTTGTATAGGCGTAGTTGATCCAGGGTGAGGAGCCTTCCGGGTCGGCGACGGAAATCAAATCTCCCTGTTGGTCTGGTCCAGACCAACGCACCTGTACCGTAGATCCGGCGATCGCGGTCTCAGGCCCTTCAATCGTGGCCGGAGGGCGAAGTTCAGGCAGTTCCAGCACAACCTGCTTGTCCACTGAACCGATGCCAAACCGCTGTTCGGCAAAACTCTCGTCGGCGATCCGAAGGACCGAGATCACATATTCACCGCGCTCCACTTCGACCCTGATGTCAGAAACAGCCTGATTTTCGAGAATTACGCCATCAAGCGAGGTCAGGTTCCAGATCAAACCGTCGGTGATACGCGGGCCATGTCGCCCATCAATGGCATAGGCTCTCAGGCTGACTGGATCGGGCTCTGGTTCAGGGGCTGGGACTGGCACTGGCGTAGCAATCACCGCCAGCGCATTGCTTAGCTCGGCAGCAGTATCAGCGGTTCTAAATGTGCCGCCCGTTTCCTCGGCCATACAGCGCATCTGGGCAATTGCTTCGGGGTCTCCGATATTGAACCCAACAACATGAGCGGTGAAATCAACGCCAGTCTCTTCCAACGTGCGGGCGGCGGCACATGGGTCTGGGTTGCAGGTCTCAATCCCGTCAGAGACAAGGATAACCGTGGCCTTTTCTTCGGTATAACGCAGCGCTTCGGCGGCGGCGATCACCGCGTCGATCATCGGCGTTTTCCCTTTGGGTTTGATCGAGTTCACCGCCTCGACAATCGACCCATGCTGACCAGCCTCTGGAGTGATGATCGTCTCGATATCGCTGCAATCCCCCTTGCGGCGGTGACCATAGACCGTCAGCCCCAGTTCTTGGCTTTCGGGCAATGACTGGAGTAAATCGCCTACGACCTCCTGTGCGATTGAAATCTTAGCAGTGCCGTCTATCTGCCCCCACATGGAGCCGGAGCCATCAAGCACTAAAATAGCCCGTGACTGCTCCTGTGCGAAGCTGACGGATGACAGAATGACGAATAAAGCTGTGCAGACGGTAAGAAGTGACTTGATCATATCCTTGGTCCCTTTGCCTAGCAAATCGGGGTAAATTCAGTCGGATTCTTTGAGGCTTTGTGTAATTTCGCTTTTACACTGGGGCCGTCTTCAATTGGCAAAGCACAAACTTCCGCCCTGATCCGCCTTTATTGTTGGGGCGCCAAAAACTGATGACCAGCGACACGTGCTCTGATCTGCAATCAAATAGATGGCCTTTCTGCTAATTCAATCCAGTCCAGTTTCTCAGGATCTGAGCGGTGCTGAATTTCGAATTCTTCGCCGTAATGCAGCGCCATGCCCATTCGAAGGCCTTGAACAACGCGAAACGGGAAAATTGTCCTGACCGCGCTACAATCACAAAAAGGTTATCGCCTGCAGTGACCCTGCGACACACAATTTGAAGTCTACATGTCCTGCTGCGCTGGCCCACAAAATAGGTTTGAAGGATCGGTCCCATGAAAAAACGAATGACGCTAATCGCGACATGCGCGTTGGCTCTCTCAACCAGTGGAGCATCAGCCGAGATCTTGGCAATGATGAGCTATGAAAGCAAACCGGCGGAAGATCTAAAGAGCTTGAAGCTTTCTGGGTCAGAGGAGCGGCGTGAGGGGATTGCGATAATTGATGTCGACCCCCAAAGCCCCGCTTTTGGTAAATGGCTCGCCGATATCCCGCTTGATGCAACCGGCGTAGCCCATCATCTTTTCTATGATCGCACGATGTCGAAAATCTACCTGACCAGTTTGGGACAACCTGCCCTACAGGTTATGGAAATGAGTGACTTCCCGCCGCGCCTAACGACAATCGACATTCCCAACTGCTCTATGGGTGAGGATATCATTATCGATGACGCAAACGAGTATTGGTATCTGACCTGCATGAACTCGGGCAATGTCTGGCAAGGACGGGTATCTGACGACACTGTCACCGGAGAGATCAAACTGCCCGGAACCAACCCTCATGGGCTGGCGGTTGATACCAACATAGATCGCATTCTTGTCACCAGCACCATCAAGGGTGACCTTACCGATCCGGGTGAAACCATTTCGATTGTACAGGCCAGCACCTTGGAATTGCTTGAAGAAATCAAGGTGTCGTCCAAGCCATCGCCCTCGGGTGAGGCCCCCGTTGAACTGCTGCGCGTACCGGGTGGTGGTCCACCAACTTTTCTTGTCACCAATATGTTCGGCGGAAGCATATGGGCACTGACCTGGAATGCAGACGATCAAAGGTTTTCGGCTGAAATGGCAGTCGACTTCACCCCGCTGAAAGTTGGCGTGCCACTTGAGATGTACTTTAACCCGGCAGGCGACAAAATGTTTGTCACCACCGCTGCTCCAGGACATCTGCATACATTCGATGTCTCCGCAGGGATTATGGGGCCCAAGCTGTTGAATACAGTCGAAACAGGCAACGGCGCCCACCATGTCGCCTTTACCAAGGACATGAAATACGGCTTTGTCCAAAACTCGTTCATCAACCTGCCCGAGATGCGGGATGGCTCGGTCTCGGTGGTGGATTTGGAATCGTCCGAGGTCGTAGCTTCGATGGATACCCTGAAAGATGCAGGGCTGAACCCAAATGTCATTGTTCTTCTACCTGAGTGGAATGAACTCGCCGGGCATTGATGCCGGTTCAAACAGAGAGCTGTGCCAAACAACTGGCGCAGCTCCAGTTGGAGCAGCACCCCATGAAATCCATTTTTGTTAAGGCAATTACCGTCTTTGCCTTTCTCATGACCACTGGTCAGACCGAGGCTCACGAAACACCGCTAGAAGATGCACATGGGTCAACTGTTGAAGGACCTGTGTTAGAGTTGACGGTCACGGTCGACCAAACGGCCCCTGCCCCGGTGGTTCAAATTCCAAAAGGTAGCAATGTTCACCTAACGGTAAACGCGGCTAACGGACATGAGTTGCACCTGCACGGCTATGACATCATCAGCGTTGATAATGCAGATAACCCGGCGGTTTTTGAATTCCAGGCCGTTCATTCCGGACGCTTTGCAATTGTCGTACACGGGGTTGAGGACCTGTTGGGCCGGACAGAGAAAGCCGTTGTCTATCTTGAGATCCGCAAGCCATGAACAGGTGTCTTCACGCAGTCGCCCTCCTCTGTGTGGCTGTACCAGAAACAAGCTGGGCGCATGCGTTTGGGCAACGGTATGATCTGCCATTGCCACTTGGCTTTTATCTTGCAGGCGCCGGGTTGACGGTGGCCCTTACATTTCTGGGATCAGCACTTTTCCTGCGTGTCGAGAAGCACATGCGCTCAGCTGTTGGCATCCCTGTTCCATACCAAGTCACCCGGTTTGCGGCCCCTTTGTTTCGCATGTTGGCAGTGCTTGCGCTGGTTCTGATCCTCATTGTCGCACTATTCGGGCCCGCGTCCCCTACTCAGAACCTTGCAACGATCTTTATATGGGTCATCTGGTGGGTTGGCTTTGTTTTGTTAAGCGCATTGGTCGTTGATCTGTGGTCGAGCCTGAACCCCTTTGCAACAATCATTGATGTCGCTCTGCTCCGGTTTGAGCCCCGCAAACGCCGTGCTCGCCCCTCCGCTTGGGTTGGTTGGCTTGCTGTATTTGGATTGATCTTTCTGTCCTGGATTGAACTTGTGTCGGATTGGTCAGAAAGCCCCAAAGCCATGGCTCTCATCGTCCTGCTCTATACCCTTGGACTTTTCCTTGGCTCTTTGTGGCTGGGGCGATCAACCTGGTGTCAGTCAGCTGATCCACTGACGCTTCTGTTTGGCTTGCTTGGGCGACTTGCCCCAATTGGCATTCAACGCAACCGGTTGGAATTCCGTCTCCCAACATCGGGACTGATCGGGCAATCCATGACTGTATCGCAGTCGGCATTTGTCGTAGCTCTTATTGCAATCGTCCTGTTTGACGGGATTTCTGAAACACCAATCTGGTCGTCAACTCTCCAATGGGTGACAGAGTCGCCAACGCTGCGGCCCTGGCTGCTAACGTTTCGCGACTATGGCGTGGATCTGCTGAAACTCATCCTTAGCATTGGGCTGTTCATCACAATCCTAGTCGCCTGGATGCTCTATACCGTCCTTTCACTCGCTGTATGGCTGGCAGCGGGTCGCAGCATTAAATTTGGTAAGGTATTTACAGGCTTTGCAACGTCATTGTTACCCATAGCCGTTGCATATCACCTAGCCCATTATGTGTTTTTTCTCATGCTGGCCGGGCAATTGATTATCCCTGCGCTAAGCGACCCGTTTGACCTTGGCTGGGCGCTGCTGGGTGACACAAACGGAATGATCGACGTTGGTGTGATGACGGCAGAAGACGTGTGGTGGATAGCCGTGATCGCCTTGGTGACGGGCCATGCCCTGTCGGTTCTTCTGGCCCATATCGAAGCCCGCCGCCTGTTCAGAACACACCGTCAGGCCGTTCTAAGCCAACTGCCGATGATGGTGTTCATGGTCGAGCTGACCTCCTTCAGCCTCTGGGTGCTAGCACAGCCTGTGGTGGAATAGTCATTCGCGATTGCGGCGACTGACTGAGCCGTTCTAACGCAAAAGTGGATTCTAATATTGATTATTTCCCAATCATTTGGATGATGGGCCCTCTAAGGTTGGCAAACCAACCACGCACGATACGGTGCCAATACGAACATTAAGGGAGAACAAAATGAATTTGAGCAAACTTATGCTGGCGGCAAGCGCTACGGCCATGTTGGCTGCAGGCGCATCGGCCGACACAATCCGCTGGGCCCGCGCAGGTGATGCACTGACGCTGGATCCGCACGCTCAAAACGAAGGGCCAACTTCAGCGCTGGCGCACCAGATCATGGAACCGCTGGTGATGCGTGACATGACCGGTGCCATGGTGCCTGCACTGGCGACTGAATGGGGGCCATCGGCTGACAACCCAAATGTCTGGACCTTCAAGCTGCGCGAAGGTGTGACATTCCACGACGGTGCTGAGTTCGACAGCGCCGACGTAGTCTTCTCGCTGAACCGCGCAATGACCAAGGACTCTGACTACAAAGAACTTCTGGCTTCGGTCAAAGAAGTTCGGGCAACTGGCAAGTATACAGTCGAGATCGAAACTGACGGTCCGAACCCAATCATGCCAAACAACCTGACCAACATGTTCATGATGGACCAAGATTGGGCCGAGGCGAACAATGCGGTCAAGGTGCAGGACTATGAAGGTGGCGAAGACACCTATGCTGCCAAGAACGCAAACGGCACCGGCCCTTACAAGCTGGTTAGCCGCGAGCCCGACGTAAAAACGGTTCTGGCAGCCAATGACAGCTATTGGGGCAAAGGTGAGTTCCCAATGGAAGTGACCGAGATTGTCTACACCCCTATTCAGAATGCGTCGACCCGCGTGGCTGCGCTCCTGTCTGGTGAAGTGGACTTTATCCAAGACGTGCCAGTGCAGGATTTGAACCGCGTGTCCAGCACGGATGGTTTGGATGTTCGTACCGCACCACAGAACCGGGTGATCTTCTTTGGTATGAACCAGGGTGATGCTGACCTGAAATCCGACAACATTGACGGCAAGAACCCTCTTGCCGACGTACGTGTCCGTCAGGCCATGTCGATGGCGATCAACCGCGATGCCATCAAACAGGTGGTTATGCGTGGTCAATCCGCTCCGGCTGGCATGATCTCGCCACCGTTTGTGAACGGCTGGGACAAGGCAATGGACGGCTCGTCCGCTACAGACGTCGAGGCCGCCAAGGCGCTGATGACCGAAGCTGGCTATGGTGACGGTTTCTCGATCACGCTGAACTGCCCGAATGACCGTTACATCAATGATGAAGCGATCTGTCAGGCGTCAGTTGGCATGTTGGCCCAGATTGGCGTTAAAGTGAACTTGGATGCCAAGCCCAAGGCGCAGCACTTCCCGCTGATCAACAACCTGGAAACCGACTTCTACATGCTGGGTTGGGGTGTTCCGACATATGACTCGGAATACATCTTCAACTTCCTGGTTCACTCCAAGGGTGAAAAGTACGGATCGTGGAACGGCACGCGTTTCGGCAACGGCGAGTTGGATGCCAAGATCGAAGGTCTGGCCTCGGAAACAGATCTGGCTGCACGCGATGCCAAGATCGGTGAGATCTGGCAGGTCGTTCAGGATGAACAGCTGTATATTCCGATCCACCACCAGGTGCTGAACTGGGGCATGGCCTCGAATGTTGGCACTGGCGTTGCTCCGGATGACACCGCGAAGTTCAAGTACTTCACCTTGAACTAATCAACTGGCGGGGCGCGGCAACTATGCTGCGCCCCATGCCCATTTTATCGCGCTCAGCGAACGCTTTCCCCAAATTTTATTCCTAGCAGCAGCCAGGCGTCCCCCTATGAGGCTTGCTGCTAGTCACGGTCCCGTGAGGACGAGCCCAACCTGCCTTTACGGCTGGATGAAAACCAACAAGACTGGCGATAAGATCACGGAAACACGGGGAGAAACGCAATGAAACTACGAAGCAGCGCCGTAGGGCTGGCCCTATTGCTAGCAGGCACCGCACAGGCCGCGGAATTCAAATGGGCATCAACCACCGATCCGCAAACCATGGACCCACATGCAGTGAATTCTGCCCCGGTGCTTGGATTCTTGAATAATGTCTACGAAGGCCTTGTCCGACGTGGCAAGGATATGAGTGTTGAACCTGCTTTAGCCGTCAGTTGGGAGCCAATCGGCAATGGTGAAGGCTGGAGATTCAAGCTGCGCAAAGGGGTGACCTTCCACGATGGCAGCAGTTTTGACGCACAAGACGTACTGTTCTCCTACCAGCGGGCATCGAACGAAGTTTCCGATACCCGCAGTTGGTTTGCACCGGTGAGCGATGTGAAAGTGGTTGACGATTATACCGTCGACTTCATGACAAGTGCGCCCAACCCGCTGTTTCCATCGTCCATCGCCAACTGGATGATCATGGACCAGGGCTGGGCCGAAGCCAACAACGCCGCCCTGCCAGATAAGGAAGCAGGCAATTTCGCCACCATCAACGCCAATGGCACCGGCGCCTTTCAGGTGACAGCCCGCGAGCCAGGGCTGCGTACCGTGCTTGAACCCTTTGGTGGCTGGTGGGACGAAGTTGAGCACAACATCGAACGTGCCGAATTCACTCCGATTCAAAACCCGGCCACCGCAGTTGCAGCCCTTATGTCGGGTGACGTCGATCTGATCAATCCGGTCCCAATCCAAGATGCGGCGCGGTTGATAAGCAGTGATGGTGTTGAGGTTATCCAAGGCATCGAAGCACGGGTTATTATGCTTGGTTTTGGTCACGAG
This sequence comes from Parasedimentitalea nitratireducens, assembly GCF_057444295.1. Lineage (NCBI taxonomy): Bacteria > Pseudomonadati > Pseudomonadota > Alphaproteobacteria > Rhodobacterales > Paracoccaceae > Parasedimentitalea > Parasedimentitalea nitratireducens. The sequence goes on from NZ_JBYAXC010000002.1 coordinate 643,222, forward strand.
GCAGAAACGCTGAAATATGCAGCTGACGCTGGTAAACCGAACCCATTCCGAGATGTTCGAGTGCGCCAAGCCGTTGCAAGTGCAATCAACGTGCCTGCAATACTGGCAACTATTATGCGCGGTAACGCCGAGGAAGCCTCGCAATTGGTGAGCCCGGCGATGAGTGGGTATTCTGCTTCAAACGCCGCCCGCCCGGCATATGATGCCGAGAAAGCCAAGTCGCTGTTGACCGAGGCCGGGTATGGCGATGGATTTTCCTTTGGCCTGAAATGCCCCAATGACCGCTACCTGAACGATGAAGCTGTCTGTCAGGCTGTCGTAGGTATGTTGGCCCAGGTCGGTATCACTGCCGAACTGGATGCGATGCCGGTTCGCAATTACTGGCCTGAGCTACGGGAAGATAACTACGACATGTATCTGCTTGGCTGGAGCCCGGGTACTTTTGATGCCGAACATCCGCTCCGTTTCCTGGTTACGACACCGAATGCTGAGAAGAAACTGGGCAGCTGGAATTTCGGTGGGTTCTCAAACTCCCGTGTCGATGAGCTGTTGCCGATGATCCAATCCGAGATTGATCCCGGGAAACGGCAAATGATGATCGATGAAACCACTCAGATTGTTCAGGATGAACAAGTCTACGTGCCGCTTTATGTCCAGCCTTTGGTTTGGGGGGCCCGCAGCAACGTCGAACTGACGCAACGCCCGGATAACTTCTTCATCTTGCGCTGGGTCACCGTGAACTGACCCGGTTGGAAGGTTGCCGCTAGATTGGCGGCAACCATGTCCGCAACCCCTTGACCATATGGGTTTGGGTTGCCAAGACTGTGGAACCAACGGGGAAACTTTATGTTTGCATATATTATCCGAAGGGCTTTTCAGTCCTTCGTCGTGCTTCTGGTCGTGGGACTGGTTGCATTTTCGATGTTCAGATTTGTCGGTGATCCGATCGACAACATGCTGGGCCAAGAACGAACCCAAGCCGATATTGAACGGCTGCGTGGCGAACTGGGTCTCGATCTGCCCTTCCCCGTGCAATACTTCAAGTTCCTGCAGGGCGCTGCCCAAGGCAACTTCGGTGTGTCCTATCGACAGGGACGACCGGTTTCCACAATTATTAAAGAGCGTGCCCCTGCAACGCTGGAATTGGCATTGGTGTCCGGTGTTCTTGCGATTACGGTAGGTATTGGACTAGGTGTTTTTACCGCCATTCGACGGCGAGGCTTTGCAGCCAATGCTATCATGACCATAAGCTTGGTCGGTGTCTCGTTACCGACGTTTCTCATTGGGATATTGTTGATCTATATCTTCTCGGTTGAACTAAATCTGCTGCCAAGCTTTGGGCGCGGAGAAACAGTGATGATCGGCGGGTGGTCTACTGGCTTCTTGACAGCTTCTGGGCTCAAGGCTCTCATCCTTCCAGCAATTACCCTAGGACTGTATCAGATGACTCTGATCATGCGCCTCGTTCGCTCAGAGATGCTCGAGGTTTTGCGCGCCGACTATATTCGGTTTGCCCGCGCGCGCGGATTGAACGACCGCGTAATCAATTTCCGCCATGCATTGAAGAACACACTGGTACCAGTGATCACAATCACCGGTCTGCAACTGGGGTCGATCATCGCGTTTGCCATCATTACCGAAACTGTCTTCCAGTGGCCGGGAGTTGGTTTGCTGTTCATCAACGCGATCCAGTTTGTCGACATACCTGTAATGGCCGCTTACCTGATGCTGATTTCGGTCATGTTTGTCTCGATCAACCTGATCGTGGACCTACTCTACTACGCCATTGATCCGCGACTGCGCACTGAGGGGAAAACAACATGACCCAGACTACAGACATCCCCGCCACCGCGCCCAAATCTCGCTTTGCCAAGTTCTGGGACAGTGACTTTGCTTGGGCATTTCGGCACTCTCCCGTGGCCATCATCGCCGCGCTGGTGGTTTTGGTCCTTGTTCTGGCAGCTGTCTTTGCGCCACTGATCGCACCGCATAATCCGTTTGACCCTGCCACCTTGAACCTGATGAACGGGTTCACCGCACCGGGGACACCAAACGCCTTTACTCAGGAAACGTTCCTGTTGGGGACGGATGATCAAGGGCGCGACGTGTTTTCGACCATTCTATATGGAATGCGCATCTCGCTATTTGTTGGCGCTTCGGCGGTATTTATTGCCATGATTATTGGTGTGGTTTTGGGACTTGTAGCCGCCTACTTTGGCGGTTGGGTCGAGACCATCATTATGCGCATTGCCGACGTGCAATTGACCTTTCCCGCAATCTTGGTTGCGATGCTGATCTTTGGTGTCGCCAAAGGCTTTACTCCGCCAGAATACCGCGATGAAATGGCCATCTGGGTCCTGATCATAGCCATCGCGCTCTCAGATTGGGTACAATTCGCACGGGTGGTGCGTGGAGCGGCTCTGGTCGAGAAAAACAAAGAGTATGTTCAAGCCGCACGGCTCATTGGCAGGGGCTCAATTCCCATCATGTTCCGTCACATCCTACCTAATGTGCTGAGCCCGGTTTTGGTGATCGCTACCATTTCTCTCGCTCTGGCCATTATTGCCGAGGCGACGCTCAGTTTCCTAGGCGTTGGCGCCCCACCGACACAGCCATCCCTTGGCACACTGATCCGTGTTGGACAGGGTTTCCTATTCTCCGGCGAATGGTGGATCCTCTTCTTCCCAGCCTGCACGCTTCTGGGTCTTGCCCTATCGGTTAATCTGTTGGGCGACTGGCTGCGTGACGCCTTGAACCCGAAATTGCGGTGACACTCATGAGTCTTCTTACCATTCAGAACCTCTCGGTTGAATTCCCCACACGCCGCCAGCTGTTTACTGCGGTGGACAAGGCGGACCTGTCCGTTGAACCCGGCGAAATCCATGGCTTGGTTGGCGAATCTGGTGCAGGTAAATCCACCATCGGCGCGGCCGTTATGGGGCTGCTCGAGCGCCCCGGCAGGATTGCCAGCGGGGAAATCATGCTCAAGGGCGAGCAGATCAGCGGATTGGATGCGGAGGCCATGCGCGGGCTCCGCGGCAAAAAGATCTCGATGATCTTTCAGGATCCTCTTACCTCGCTCAATCCGCTGTTTACCGTGCGTGAGCAGCTAACCGAAACAATTTTGGCGCATCTGGACCTAACGCCCAGTGAGGCCAAACAGCGTGCGCGTGACTTGATTGACCGCGTTGGTATCCCTGATCCTGACACCCGGATGGACCAGTACCCGCACCAGTTTTCCGGCGGGATGCGCCAGCGCGTTGTTATCGCCTTGGCTCTGTGTACCGAACCAGATGTGATCATCGCAGATGAACCAACAACGGCACTGGATGTCTCGGTACAGGCGCAGATCCTGGATTTGATCAAAGAGCTGGCCCGCGAACGGCAGGTCGGCGTGATCCTGATTACCCATGACATGGGGGTGATCGACGACACAACAGACCGCGTGACCGTAATGTATGCGGGCAAAGTAGTCGAAAGCGGTCCTACCGAACAGGTAATGGGCAACCCACAACATACCTACACCAAGTCCCTGATCGCTGCTGTGCCACGCCCTACCATCAAGCTACACCGCTTTCCGCAGATCAGCTATGGCGGGCGCGAGACGCGGTTTGCCATTGAAGACCTGGCCAGCCATTGGCCCAAGGTAGAAAACGATCCAGACAAGCCGCTGTTCGAGATCCGAAACCTCACCAAACGCTTCCTGCAACGCCGGGGTTTGCTGCCTTGGGACCGTGACTATTTCACAGCCGTCGACGATGTGAGCTTTGACGTTCGTGCCGGAGAAGTCTTTGGCATTGTCGGCGAGAGTGGCTCAGGTAAATCCACGGTGGCTCGGATGATCGCCGGTCTTCATCCGGTTGATGAAGGTACGGTTACTTTTGATGGAAAACTCGTCAGTGACCTAAGCGACAAAGCTGCGTTGAACGCCTATCGCCAAGACATCCAGATGATTTTCCAGGACCCCTTCTCGTCGCTGAACCCTCGTATGCGGGTCAACGAGATTGTCGCCGAACCCATCCGCCACCACCGGCTGATGGAAGGCAAGGCGATCACCAAGCGCGTGGATGAATTGCTTGATCAAGTCGGGCTGGGATCCGGGGCTGGGCAAAAGTACCCACATGAGTTTTCCGGCGGTCAAAGGCAGCGGATCTCAATTGCCCGGGCACTGGCCACCCAGCCACGTTTCCTGATCTGCGACGAACCAACCAGTGCGCTGGATGTGTCGATCCAGGCGCAGATCCTGAACATTCTAAAGGACCTGCAAGAGCATTTGGGCTTGACCATGCTGTTCATCAGCCATGACCTGCCGGTGGTACGCCAGATGTGCGACAGGGTTGCAGTTATGAAAGCCGGCAAGGTTGTTGAACTTCAGAATACGGATGATTTGTTCGCCAATCCACAAACCAGCTACGCACAGGAACTTCTGGACCTGATGCCAAAGCTGGATGATCTGTCGACCGAAGGATTGAACGCCGCAGAGTAATCGCACCGAGATTCCAGCAAAGTGTTTTGCGGTCATAACATTGGCCGCAAAATACCTGCCTGCGTCAGTGTCACATGCTCCTACAAAACCGATGCTGCTATTTGCCAAGCAGGTTTTCAAGCCGCGTCTCGACCAGCTCCAAAAACCGTGACGCCACGCGAGACGGTTTTCTAAGCGCTGGCAACAACACATCATACGAAAATGTCAGCTTAGGCTCCAAATCCCTGACAGCAACCCACCCGCTTTCTGCCGCTTGCGCCGCTGTCACCGGCTCGACAATCGACACGCCGGATCCACAGGCCACCATTTCACAGATCGATGCCGAAAGCTGCGCTTCTGCAACAACCTTGGGCCGCGCACCACTGGCAGCTAAAAAGACATCGGTTTCTGTTCTGGTCGACACCTCCTCACCCAGTGCGATGAAGGGTTGGTCGTTGAAATCCTCGGCCCGAAGGACCGGCTTGGCGCATAGGGGATGATCAACAGGCAGCACCGCTTTCATGGTTCCCTTCGCCAGCACTCGCCTATCGACCGCTGGATGCTCCGCATCGATCTCGGCAAACCCCAGATCGAACTGCTGTGAGCTCACATTCCGGAACACCGACTGCGAACTGCGTGCGCGCAGGGAAATCCGCACCCCCGGTTCATCGGCAATGAATTCAGCGATCACTTGGGGAAGAAACCTCAGCGCCAGCGCCGGCATTCCGGCGATCAACAGGTTGCCGCGACGATAGTCGCGGATGTCATCAATCACCCGGCTGATCTCGGATAATCCAACAAAGGATCTTTCAACCTCTTCATACAGCGATTGCGCCTCGGGTGTAGGAATGACACTGCGCCCGCGTCGTTCAAAAAGATCAAAGCCAACAGTGGCTTCCAGATCCGAGATCAACCGGCTGACGGTGGGCTGTGTTGCGTTCAACACTTCTGCCGCAAGTGTCACCTTGCCTTTGGTCATCACCGCGCGAAAGGCTTCGAGTTGTCTATGTGTTAGTCGTGTTATCATGCGGCGATACATAGCCTAACCGCATAAGCAGGTCAAAATTCTCAACTTTTACAATCTTTAGGCATGTGACAAAACAGATTTAGGAGGATTCGAATGCAGATTCAGGGCGCAGAGACCACGATTATTGGCGGAGGCATTGTTGGCCTGTCCGTTGCGCTGGGTCTGCTGCAAGCTGGCCACAAGGTGACCGTGCTGGATGGTTCAGACAGCGATCAGCGCGCCAGTCAGGGCAATTTTGGGCTGGTTTGGCTTCAGGGAAAAGGGGCCGATTACCCGGCCTATGCGCACTGGACCTCTGCCGCAGCGTCTGCCTGGCCTGCATTTGCCGAACAGCTTGCCGATATCACCGGCCTGGATGTCCAGTTGGCGCAACCCGGCGGCTACGAGTTTTTCACAAACCTCGCCGAATTCAATGCTTTTGAGGCGGATCTGAACAATCAGAAACAAACGCTTGGGCTAAACTTGCCCATAGAAACACTATCTGGCGACGAACTGCGCCGACACTTCCCTGCCATCGGCCCAAAGGTTATTGGTGCAACCTACTGCGCCCGTGATGGTCATGTGAATCCGCTGCTGCTGTTGCGCGCCCTCAGGATCGCAGTGTCGCGCCTAGGCGGTAACGTAATCAACAACACAACAATCGAACACATCGCGCCCACCCCCGGTGGCGGCTTCACCTTGCAAGACCAACTGGGCCAGAAACACGGCACTGACAGGCTTATTCTCTGTGCTGGTCTGGGTGCGATGGCATTGGCCCCGCAACTGGGGTTCAGCACGAGGGTGCGCCCGCAGCGCGGTGAGTTGCTGATCACCGAAAAGCTGGGCACTCCCCTGCCCTTTTTGTCCAGCACCATCCGCCAGGTAAACGAGGGTGGGATCCAGATCGGCGGCACCAAGGCCGAGGTTGGGTTGGACGACAATGACACATTGGACAAGACCGCCTGGCTGGCCCAGCACGCCGTTGACGTGTTGCCAGCGTTGGCGGAGGTTCGGGTTCTGCGCAGTTGGGGCGCGCTACGGATCATGACCCCCGATGGCTACCCCGTTTACGCGCAATCACCAGATCACCCCAGTGCATACCTTGTGACCTGCCACAGCGGCATAACACTCGCACCAAATCATGCAGGTTCGCTTGCAAAATGGATTGATGGCGCCAGCAGCGCCCCGAACCTGGAGGCTTTCGATGACCGTCGTTTCAAGATTTCACAGACTGCCTGACGCTGAAACCAAAACAGTGACGCTAAAGGTGGATGGTGTACCGGTAACCGCACGCGCAGGTGATAGCCTTGCCGCTGCGCTCTTGGCCCATTCTGCAGAAGCGTCGCGCCACACCGCACAGCTGGGAAGACCCCGCACCGCTTATTGCATGATGGGGGTCTGTTTCGACTGCTTGGTCGAGCTTGATGGGCGTCCCAACGTTCAGGCCTGTATGACCCAGGTTCGCCACGGCATGGTTGTACGTCGACAAACGGGTTTGCCACGATTGGGAGGCTCTGGTGAACAATCCTGATCTTATCGTCGTCGGCGCTGGCCCAGCTGGAATGGCCGCCGCCGCCATCGCGGCCCAGGGTGGCGCACGGGTGCTGCTGCTGGATGAGCAACCCCGCCCCGGCGGGCAGATATTTCGCAATGTTGGAGAAAACCGCGACAAGCGACGCTGGCTTGGCAAGGACTATGCCGCCGGAGCGGCGCTGATTGAGGGCCTCGACCACCCGAATATCCGCTGTGAACATGGCGCAACGGTCTGGCGCATAGATCAGGGGCCTTCAGTTTGTTGGTCGCAAAATGAGCAAAGTCATCAAACCCCAGCCCCCTATCTATTGTTGGCCACCGGTGCCCAGGAACGCCCCGTACCGTTCCCCGGCTGGACGCTACCCGGAGTGATGCCTGCAGGGGCTGCGCAGATCCTGATGAAAACCTCGTCCCTCCTGCCGCGAGACGCTGTGCTGGCGGGGTCCGGTCCGCTGCTTTATCTGGTCGCATCGCAAATGATCGACGCAGGAACACCTCCCAAGGCGCTGGTGGAAACCCAGACCAAAGCAATGGCGCTGCGCGGTGCCTGGCGTCTACCGCGTGCGGCTCTTGCTATGCCAGTCTTGCTCAAGGGCTTGGGGCTGCTGAACAAGATCCGCAAACACCGGATCCGCCGGTACAAAGGTGCATCGTCTTTCCAGGCAAAAGCTGGAAGCAATGGAACCCTCCACTTCAGCTTTGTGTCTGGCGGCAAGCCCCAACAACTGGAATGTGGATTGCTCCTGACCCATCAAGGCGTCGTGCCATCAACACATATGACGCGGGCAGCCGGGATCACACACAGCTGGAACACAGCCCAAGGGTGCTTTCATCCGCAAACCGACCACTGGGGACGCACAGAAATCCCCGGAGTTTATGTGGCAGGAGACAGCGCAGGCATTGCCGGGGCCGAGGCGGCAGCGGTGGCGGGCTGGTTGGCCGCGCAGGATATCCTGCACCAGATGGGCCGGATCAACGCCGATACACGCAACCAGAATGCGTCGGCGGATCGCGGCGCACTCTGGCGCGCGCGTGCGATCCGTCCTTTTCTTGACGCCACTTATGCGCCCCCACCCGAGGTTCTTTCGCCCCCTGATGAAACCATCGTCTGCCGCTGTGAGGAAATCACCGCCCAGGAGGTGCGTGCCGCCGCAGAGGAAGGCGCAGCTGGGCACCGTCAGATCAAGACGGCCACCCGCGCGGGCATGGGCCCCTGCCAAGGGCGCATGTGTGATTTGACCGTGCGCGGCATCCTGTCGGCCTGCAACACATCCGCGCCATCCACGCCCCCGCGCGCCCGCAATCCAATCAAACCGATCCCACTGGGCGAGCTTGCTGCCCTCGCCCCCGAACCGGAGACCAAACCATGACCACCACGCCCGCGCTCAAGATCGATGACCTGCACAAATCCTTTGGTTGGCATGAGGTCATCAAAGGGGTCTCGCTGGAGGCGTAAAAAGGCGACGTGATCGCCATCCTCGGCGCCTCTGGATCAGGCAAAAGCACGTTTTTGCGCTGCATCAACCTGCTGGAGACCCCGAATTCAGGCGACGTGTTCCTGAACGGCGAAAATATCCGCATGAAGCAAAACCGCCACGGCGAAACCGTGGCGCGCGATGCACGACAGGTCGAGACGATGCGCGCCCGTTTGGCGATGGTGTTCCAAGGCTTCAACCTGTGGTCCCACATGACAGTTCTGGAAAACGTGATCGAAGGCCCAGTCCACGTTCAGGGCAAGCCGAAACGTCAGGCTATAGAGCGCGCCAAGGAGCTGCTGGCCAAGGTCGGGCTCCACGATTGCGCCGACTACTTCCCCGCGCATCTGTCGGGTGGCCAGCAGCAGCGCGTTGCCATTGCCCGTGCTCTGGCGATGGACCCGGATGTGATGCTGTTTGACGAGCCTACCTCGGCGCTTGACCCTGAACTGGTGGGCGATGTGCTCAAGGTGATGCGCGATCTGGCCAAGGACGGCCGCACCATGCTGGTCGTCACCCACGAGATGGGGTTTGCCCGCGATGTCTCCACAAAAGCCGTGTTCCTGCATCAGGGGCGAATCTGCGAACAAGGCGACCCCGCCAAGCTCTTTTCTGCGCCTGAGACCGAACACTTCCAGTCCTTCCTGTCCCGGATGAACTGACACTTTCCAGATCTACAACAACCCCTAAGGGTACTTTCCATGATCAGACGATCCCTGCTTGGCGCAGCTCTTGCTGCGACCATCACAACTCTTGCACCCTTAAGCTCCGCTGCCGAGCCGCTGCGCATCGGCGTCGAGGGCGCTTACCCTCCGTTTTCCTACAAAAAAGCAGACGGCTCTTTGGCTGGCTTCGACATCGAGATCACCAATGCCATTTGCGCTGAACTCAAGCGCGAGTGCTCCCTGGTTGAACAGGAGTGGGACGGCATGATCCCGGCGCTAAAGGCCCGCAAATTCGATGCTATCGTCGCCTCGATGTCGATCACCGAAGAGCGCAAGCGCCAGATCGACTTTTCCGAGAAATACTACCAAACCCCGGCCCGTCTGGTTGCCACCAAAGATGCTGGCTTTGAAGGCACCGCTGACGGTTTGAGCGGCAAGCGTATCGGCGTACAGCGTGGCGCGACACACCAGTGCTATGCCGAAAAAATGTTCCCTGGCGCCGAGATCGTTCTTTACGGCACCCAAGAAGAGGTGTTCCGCGACCTTACGCTTGGCCGGATCGACGCCCAACTGTCGGACAGTCTGATCGCCTATGAGGCATTCCTGAACAAGGACGAAGGCGCAAACTATGCCTTCCTTGGCGGCGATCACACCGATCTGGACTGCTACGGCGAAGGCGTTGGCATTGCAGTGCGCAAAGGTGACCAAGAGCTGCGCGACGCCTTTGGAGCCGCCATCAAGGCCATCCGCGCCAACGGCACCTATGCCGAAATCAACGACAAGTATTTCGCCGTAGACATCTACGGCACCGATACCGTCCCCACGAACTGATCGGCAACGGCGGGGCCGTGTATACGCGGCCCTTGCCATACTGGAGTTTTCCCATGGACCTGATCCTCGAATACCAACCCCAGCTGATCGTCGGCACAGTCATGACGATCAAGTTGGCCCTGTTCTCGCTGGTCATCTCGCTTGTGTTCGGCCTGCTTGGTGCCTGGGCAAAGCTCTCCTCCAACCGGCTGGCGCAACGGCTGGCCGGGGCCTACACCACGGTGGTGCGCAGCGTGCCGGATCTGGTTCTGATCCTGCTGGTCTTCTTTGGCGGGCAAATCTCGCTGAACTATGTGGGCTATGCCACCGGCCTATGGGACTATGTCGAAGTCAGCCAATTTGTGGCAGGCGCGGGAACCATCGGTGTGATTTTTGGCGCCTACTTTACCGAGACTTTTCGTGGGGCAATCATGGCCATCCCCCGCGGTCGGATCGAGGCCGGTCTCAGCATCGGAATGCGCCGCTCGCTGGTGTTTCGCCACGTCATCTGGCCACAGATGGTGCGCTATGCCCTACCCGGGTTCACCAACAACTGGCTGGTGCAGCTGAAAACCACCGCGCTTGTTTCGGTCATCGGGCTGCAGGATCTGGTCTACAACGCCTTCACCGCCGGGCGCTCTACCGGGCAGCTGTTCACATTCATGGCCGCCGCTTTTGTCATTTACCTGTTGCTCACCGGGGTGTCCGATCTGGCCCTGCGCGCACTTGGTCGCCGCTATAGCCGCGGCATTGTGAGGGCCTGACCGATGGAAACCTTCCTCTCCTACATCCCGCTCGACATCACGCTGATCGTCCAGAATTTCGACCGTTTTCTCTACGGCACCTGGGTGACGCTAGAGCTCACATTTCTCGCCCTTGTGCTCGGCGGACTATTGGCGATCCCATTGGCGATTGCCCGGGCCTCGCGCCACCGCATTCTCAACCCATTGGTTTGGTCCTATACCTATGTGCTGCGCGGCACACCGCTGCTGGTTCAGACCTATCTGATCTACTATGGCCTCGGCCAATTTGAAGCGCCGCGCAGCAGTTCGGCTGTGGGACCCGATCCTGTCCAGCGCCTGGTGGTGTGTGCTGATCGCATTTACGCTTAACACTTCGGCTTACACCGCCGAACTGCTGCGCGGCGCCATCGTGGACACCCCCACAAGTGATGTGGAGGCCGCCATCGCCACCGGTCACTCGCCCTGGGGTCGAATGCGGCGCATCATCCTTCCCAGCGCCTTTCGCCGCGCCATTCCCGCCTACTCAAACGAGGTGATCTTCTTGCTGCACGGATCGGTTGTCGCCAGCACCATCACACTGCAGGACATTCTCGGTGTCGGGCGCTGGCTGAACGGGCGGTTCTACCTGGCCTACGAAGGTTTCATCACCGCAGCACTGCTCTATTTCCTGATCGTGCTGGTCATCACCACTGTATTCCGTTGGCTCGAACGCCGCTATCTTGGGCATCTTACACGCCGTGAGACCGTTGCAGCCGACACACCAGCCCCAACACCAGCCTAATCGCAAAAGGAAACCCCATGATCGAACGCCTGCACACCAACACCCGGATGAGCCGGATCGTCAAACACAACGGTTCCGTCTACCTCTGTGGCCAGGTTGGCACCGGACCGGATGTGGCCACCCAAACCCGTGATTGCCTGTCCCGCGTCGACGCGCTGCTGGAAGAGGCCGGATCCTCGCGCGAACATATCCTGCAAGCCGTGGTCTGGCTGGCCCATATGAGCGACTTTGACGCCATGAATGAGGTCTGGGATGCCTGGGTGCCCCAAGGCCACGCCCCGGCCCGCGCCTGCTGCGAAGCGCGGCTGGCCGGATCGGACTTGCTGGTTGAGGTGATTGTGACGGCGGCTGTAAAGGAAGGCTGATACCCGCCCCGCCTCATCATTTGCTGAGATAACAGAAAAGCCGGGAGTGCTGCCTCACTGGAACCAAGCACTCCCCCATCTGTTTGACGGACCGTCTCATAGTCAACGCGCCCACGAAGCCTCAAATATCATGGATCTCAATCCGCCTGGATTGGATCCTGGCGACAATCCAGGCTGCAAACACATAGGCCAGCCCAAGCCTACAAGCCAGCGCGATGCGCCAGTCTGCGAGTGTTGCGGCGCCCGTGTCTTGCACCCTGCTGACCAGCGGCCGCAGCGGGTTGATCATCAACAGCAGATCCAGGCGACACTGTATATTGTCCACCGCCCCCGAAGTCAGGATGATCACAAAGAACAGAGTATTGGTGAAAATCAGATAGTCCTTCATCGAAATGATGAACATCGCACAAAGCAGGCCTACCGCACTTAGGGACAGGCAGATGATTAGAGTCACGATGGTGAAGTTGAGCAAAACAATGGGGCCGCTGCCAACAAACAGCAACGTCGGAACAGCCACGATCAGCACTGTCAAAGCCGTAAAACCAGCCGCCCAGGTGACTTGCACCAGGCCAAATCCAAAAATCCCGGTTTGCGACACCAAGACATAGCGGAGAACGCCCCAGTTTCGCAGGCGAGCAAAGATCGTTGCCAGAAAGAAGACCGCCACATGCGCCGCCAGCAGCCAACCCCAGACTGACGAAAAAAGCGATGACAGCTCGGGACGGAGCAATGCAAAGGCTATCACACAGGTCACAACCAGCGACAGCAACACAAAACAGAGGTTCGCTAGGGTTCGCACCGCTAGAATTTCAAGCATTGGCGTTGGCATCACCAGGTATTGCCCAAGCAAACCGGTCCAACGATCGCGGTCGATCTCGGACAGGGTTGAAAACACCAAGATGCTCCAGCCGTTCACCAGGCTGGCATTGATCAGGATGAACCAAAATGCCTGAGCATCGTCAAACCCTGCAGGCGTGTTCAGATAGTACAGCCAGACCGTGAAGAACGGCTGGATCCCCCAACAAATACCATCATTTTTCGGCGGATATTCAGCCGCGTATAGATCCAGACCAAGGAAGCCGTTTTGTCCATCATCCCTGTCTTCGGATGAAGGTGCCGAAAAATTCCTCAAGCGACGCCCCCTCGACCGAGATATCCGACACCGTTTCGGAGTGATCCGCAAACAAGCGATAGATCTGTGCGATCCCCGCCCGGTCCAAGTTCATTGTCAGCTTTTGGCCCACCGGCGTGGCTTCGACCTGATGGTGAGGATCATGGGCCGTAAAAATCGGCACAGCTGACCGGTCGGAGGCACAAAAACTCACGCGGGACCTGTACTGGGCGCGCAGCTCTTCGATCGGGTAGATGCCCTGCAATGCCCCATCTACAATCAAGGCCACTCGTTTGCAGGTGCTGTCGATATCCGAGGCATTATGCGAGGTCAGAATGACCGTTGTGCCGGCCTGGGCCAGATCGGCAATGATCCTGCGGGTGGTCTGCACCGCCTCAATGTCCAACCCCACTGTGGGCTCATCCAGAAACAGCACCTTTGGATTGTTGATCAGCCCCTGACCAGCAAGGTCCGTTGTTTCACGCCCTTGGAGAATGTCATGGTGGGTGCATGCCAGGCGTCCTCTGCCAGATCGACCCGGCGCAAAACCGATGCAATGCGATCCTTCAATTCGGACTTGGGAACGCGATAAAGCGGTGCAAACAGCTTGAGCTGTTTTTATAGGCGGTCCGCAAAAGGTACAAACCTTTTTCGCCGCCCTCGACCACATTGATCAGGCTGCGGATCTCGACTTGGTCTTTTAGGGTGTCAAAACCGGCAACCGAGATTGAACCACTATCCGGAGCCAGTTGGGTCGACATCATCTTGATAATCGTCGTCTTCCCGGCCCCATTGGCGACCAAAATGCCAAACACTTCGCCCGGGGCAACATCAAAACTCACATCACGCACGGCCTGCTTGGTCCGCGCCTTGGTCCTGAACGTTTTTGGTGACACCAGATACAGAAACACTGTTGAAGTCGCTCAATCCATCACCTCAAAAATGTTTTTTTCTAAATCGAAAATACTCTTGGGGTGTATTGCAGGCGCCGCCGAACAAGCAAATCGATGCGCCAGGTGGCGCATCGAATGCTGATTTTATCCACGATCAAGCCAACGACGGCAGGTACAAAACAATCGCCGGGAACGCGACAAGCAAGGCGATGGTAATTGCATCCGCGATGAAGAACGGCATCACGCCACGGAACACGTCTTGTACGGTCAGGTCATCGCGCACGCCGGCCACCACAAAGCAGTTGAGGCCAATGGGCGGTGTGATCAGGCAAAATTCAGCCATTTTCACCACCAGAATACCAAACCAGATCGCACACATGGTGCCATTCATACCAAAGGCACTGTCGACGGCAGCAACGCTTTCGCCGCCATTCAAAGCCATCACCGCCGGGTAAACCACCGGCAGGGTCAACAGCAACATTCCAATGGCATCCATGAACATCCCCAGCACCGCATAGGCCAGCAGGATGCAGATCAGGATCAGCATCGGCGACATGTCTAGCGAGGTGATCCAGTCGGAAAACGCGCCCGGCAGATCGGCGAAGCCGAGGAACCGCACATAGATCAGCACGCCCCAGATGATGGTAAAGATCATCACCGTCAGCTTAGCGGTTTCCAACAATGCAGATTTCAACTGCTGCCACTTCATGCCGTTGTAGATGGCCATACAGAACACCACAAAGGCACCAAGCGCGCCGCCTTCGGTGGGGGTTCCCCAAGCCTCGTCCCCAAAAGGGTTGTAGACAAAACAAATGATGATCACGACGACAAAGATGATCGGCATAGCTGCGGGCAGAGATTCAAAGCGTTGGCGCCAGGTAAAGCCAGTGACGGGTGGGCCCACGTTTTTGAAAATGAGCGCGATGCCAACAATCAACGTCACATAGACCACCGCGCTGAACGCGCCTGGAATAAACCCAGCCAGCAGCAGTTTGCCCACGTCCTGTTCTACGATAATCGCATAGATCACCAGAATGGCCGAGGGCGGGATAAGTGAGGCCAAGGTGCCTGCAGCCGCAACCACGCCTGCTGCAAACTGTTTATTATAGCCAATCGCCAGCATTTCAGGGATGGCGATGCGGGCAAACACAGCCGAGGTTGCGACTGACGCCCCCGACACCGCAGCAAAGCCCGCCGTGGCAAACACTGTCGACACAGCCAACCCACCGGGCAACCAGGCGATCCAGCGTTTTGCGGCCTCGAACAGCGCCTTGGTCAACCCTGCGTAATAGGCCAGATAGCCAATCAGGATAAACGTCGGGATCAAGCTAAGCGCCTGAGACGAGACCTTGGAGTGCGGCACCTGCCCCGCCACCTTGATCGAGACAGTCAGCGCCTTGGTGAACTTGTCAGGCGCATAGCCAAACTTGGCCCAGAAAATCCAGATCAAGCCCACCAGACCCGCGGAAGCAGCGGCAAAGGCCACCCGCATTCCGGCCACCACCATGACCAGCATAAAGCCAGTGACCCAGAGGCCAATATCAATCGGTTCCATGTCCCTGCCCCTTAGTCTTTGCTGGCCGAGCCATTGTCGGCTCCGCTCAGTTGTTCTGCTTCAGCCGCAGCTTGCGCGGCTGCGCTTTGGATCAATGGCACCGCAACTGGTGTTTCCAGCCCCAGAACCAGCGCACGACCATAGCCCCAGGCCTGCAGCGTCAGCCGTAAGCACAACACCGAAAATGCAACCGGCACCATTAGTTTGGCAGGCCAGATCGGCAGGCTGATGTCAATCGAACTGTCGCGGCTCCACAGCGGTGCGGCAAAATCAAAGGATCGGTCAAAATGGGACCAGCTGCCCCAGACCAATGCCATCATCAGCAGCAGGATCAGCAGGACGGAGATCAGCTCGAACAGCCACATGGCACGCCCGCGCAACGATCCGATCAGAATATCCATACGAATATGGGCGCCGTCACGTTGCACATAGGCAATGCCCATAAACGCAATCAGCGGCATGGCTTGTTCAATCCAGTCCACATACCCGGGCAAAGGCGCGTTAAACGCATTGCGCCCACCAACCGAGACCACCGCCAGTATCATCAGCGAAAAAACCGCGAGACCACTGACAAGGGCCAAGAATTGTTCAAGCCGTAACAATTGGCCATCTAACCGACTAATCAAACTCCCGTCTTCCAGAACCGCTGCGCCTGTTGCCATGGATCAGAACCCCAATACGTGCTGCCCCTAAACCCGCAAAATCTCGGTGCATCAATCGCCGGAATTTTCGAAAATTCCGGACAAGAAAATTTGAATTTTCTTGGTGCGTTGCCGATCAGACCGGGTGGGAACAGTCAAGTTTTCAGTGCAAAAAAGGGCCGAGCATTGACGCCCGGCCCAAATCAGATTTGACCCGCTTACTTGCGCTGATCTGCCAGTGTGTCCATGACTAGATCATACAGTTCTTGGGCTGGAATGCCCTGTGCAGTCATGTCAGCAATCCAGGCTTCACGGATCGGATCAGCGGCAACCTTGCGGAACTCAGCCAGCTCAGCCTCGGAAATCTCGACCTTGGTAACGCCTTTTTCCACCAGAACATCGTCCCACTTGGACAGCAATGCGCCATAGTTTGCCAGGTAATGTTCGATCGCTTCATCAACCGAGCTATCCAGCGCTTCACGCTCTGCATCGCTCAGCATCTCATAGGCATCAGTATTCACAACAACCGGGCAGTTTACGGTGCCGGGGTTCAGGTTGGCGGTCCACCATTCGGCGCGGTTGATGGTGCCAAAGGCCAGGTGTGCGTGCTGGGCAAAGGCAACGGTGTCTACAACACCGGATTCCATTGCGTTATAGGCTTCGGTTGCTGTTACCGATGTTGGCACCGCCCCCACGGATGAGAACGCTTTGCCGATACCACCGGTGGCGCGAACACGCATGTCTTTGAACTCTGCCAGCTCATCACGAGGCTCACCAGTGCCAACGATGTTGTACTGCGGCATCGGCGAGGTCATCAGCAGTTTGGCGTTCCAGCGTGCCAGATCGGCCTGAACCGCAGGGTGCGCGTAAACAGCGTGGCTCACAGCAACCTCTTCTTCCAGCGTGTTCACGCCCAGGAATGGAAGTTCCAGCACGGTGATGGTTGGGTTCTTATCGCGGTGATAACCAGCACAGAACTGCGCCATTTCAAATGCACCGATGGAAATCCCATCCAGGTTTTCTTTGTTTTTAGAAAGGCCACCATAAGAAATGTTCAGAGTGAACTCGCCGTTGGTCTTTTCGCTAACAAGCTCAGCCAATTTCTCAACATGTTCGGTAAAGGCGCGGCGCTTGCCCCAAACAGAAACGTTCCATTCGGTCGCGGCCGCTTCGGATACGAGGCCAAAACCAGCAGTGGCCATAACAGCCGCAGTCAACATCTTAGTCATAATAAATCTCCCAATTTGCGCCCTTGTCGCGGGGCGCTTGATCGTAAGCTAACGATTAGCCGCAGCGCTGCCAAGACCCTGCAACCAAACCATGTTTCCTTTCAAACCGCCTATTTCAGCCCAATCAAGGTGACTCGCACCGTTTACGCGCGCGATCATCCTTGTTTCTTATGACCTTATAAGCCCACCCAACACGTCACAGGTGTACAGTACATTTTTTGTGATCCCGCGCTGTTTTTATGGCCTTGTGTAGAAAACAACTTTGCACCGACACCTTAACTGCTAAGCGTTTGTATTTTAACCACTAACCCAAAACAGGCATCAGCAACTTTACAAAGTCAAAAAAGATTCGGAAAATCGTTTACAAGCAAATCGTTATTTTCCCGTCGCTTATTCACATATTTTCAACCTACTCTATGATCGTCGCCGAGGATGGAAACAGTTTGCCTGCCCTGCCCCTTGGGCGGTCGCGTGGCAAACTGCAAAAAATATTAGGGAGGGACCCTGGATGACCACGCAACACGAGAGTGCCGTTTATCCGCCGTCAGCCGAAACCGTTGCGCACGCGCATGTCGACGCTGGAAAATACGAACAGATGTATGCAGCATCTATTGCCGACCCAGACGCGTTCTGGGGCGAGCAAGGAAAACGTGTTGATTGGATCAAACCCTTTACTCAAGTCAAGGACGTCAATTACAATTTTGGCGAGGTCTCGATCAACTGGTATGCCGATGGCGCTCTGAACGTCAGCGCAAATTGCATCGACCGTCATCTTGAAACTCGTGGTGACCAGACCGCGATCATCTTTGAGCCGGACAACCCGGAAGAAGAAGCCCAACATATCAGCTATTCCCAGCTGCATGGCTCGGTGTGTCGTATGGCTAACGTCCTGGCCTCGATGGGGGTCAGTAAAGGTGACCGTGTAATCATCTATATGCCGATGATCCCCGAAGCGGCTTATGCCATGCTGGCCTGTGCCCGTATTGGTGCGATCCATTCAATCGTGTTCGCCGGTTTCAGCCCTGATGCGCTGGCCGCTCGTGTAAACGGCTGCGAGGCCAAGGCTATCATCACCGCCGATTATGCACCTCGCGGTGGTCGCCAGACCCCACTCAAGGCCAATGCCGACACCGCGCTGGAAAACTGCGGAGATGATGTCAAATGCTTGGTGGTCAAGCGCACCGGTGGCGACATCAACTGGGTTGAAGGTCGCGACTACGACTATAACGCCATGGCTGCCGAGGCCTCGGACAGCTTTGAACCCGCTGTGATGAACGCCGAAGACCCGCTGTTCATCCTCTACACATCAGGCTCGACCGGTCAGCCCAAGGGTGTGGTTCACACCACTGGTGGCTATCTGGTCTATGCGGCAATGACCCACGAGATCACCTTTGATTACCACGATGGCGACATCTACTGGTGTACCGCTGATGTGGGCTGGGTCACCGGACACAGCTATATTGTCTATGGCCCGCTTGCCAATGGTGCCACCACACTGATGTTCGAAGGCGTGCCCACCTATCCTGACGCCAGCCGGTTCTGGCAGGTTTGCGAAAAACACAAGGTGAACCAGTTCTACACCGCCCCAACCGCGTTGCGCGCCTTGATGGGCCAAGGCAACGAGTGGGTTGAAAAATGCGACCTGTCCAGCCTGCGCACTCTTGGTACCGTGGGTGAGCCCATCAACCCCGAGGCCTGGACCTGGTACAACGACATTGTTGGTGGCGGCCGCTGCCCAATCGTTGACACTTGGTGGCAGACCGAAACTGGCGGTCATCTGATGACCCCCCTGCCTGGCGCCCACGCCATGAAGCCCGGCTCGGCGATGAAGCCCTTCTTTGGTATCGAACCGGTTGTTCTGGACCCCACTTCAGGCGTCGAGATCAAAGGTAATGATGTCGATGGTGTATTGTGCATCAAAGACAGCTGGCCCGGCCAGATGCGCACAGTCTGGGGCGATCACAAGCGTTTCCAGAAAACCTACTTCGCCGATTACAAAGGCTACTATTTCACCGGAGACGGCTGCAAACGCGATGCAGATGGCGACTACTGGATTACCGGACGCGTGGATGACGTGATCAACGTATCCGGTCACCGCATGGGTACCGCCGAAGTCGAAAGTGCGCTGGTGGCCCATGTTGCCGTCGCCGAGGCTGCCGTGGTTGGCTATCCGCATGACATCAAAGGCCAGGGTATCTATTGCTATGTCACTCTGATGAACGACGCCGAACCCAGTGATGAGTTGCTGAAAGAGCTGCGCACCTGGGTACGCACCGAGATTGGCCCAATTGCCAGCCCCGATGTGATCCAGTGGGCCCCTGGCCTGCCCAAGACCCGGTCTGGCAAAATCATGCGTCGTATCCTGCGCAAGATTGCCGAGAACGACTTTGGCAGCCTTGGCGACACCTCGACATTAGCGGATCCATCGGTGGTGGATGACCTGATCGCCAATCGCGCTAGCAAATAAGGGGACCAATATGGACGCGACTGTCTCCACAACCCCCGCCGTTCTCATACTTCTCGGCCCTCCGGGCGCCGGGAAGGGAACCCAAGCGCGCATGCTGGAAGAGCAGTTTGGGCTGGTTCAATTGTCAACTGGCGATTTGCTGCGCGCAGCAGTAGCCGCTGGCACCGAAGCAGGCAAGGCTGCCAAAGCTGTAATGGAAGCCGGCGATCTGGTCAGTGATCAGATCGTCATCGACATCCTGCGCGACCGATTGGGCGAACCTGACTGCGCCAAGGGTGTGATCCTGGATGGGTTCCCCCGCACCACTGTTCAGGCCCAGGCCCTGGATGATCTGCTGACCGAGACCGGCCAAAAGATCAACGCGGCCATCAGTCTTGAGGTCGACGATGCGGCTATGGTCACCCGGATTTCGGGCCGCTTTACCTGTGGCATGTGTGGCGAGGGCTATCACGACAGTTTCAAACCACCTGCCAAACAGGATATCTGCGACAAATGCGGCGCCAGTGACATGAAGCGTCGGGCCGATGACAACGCAGAAACCGTGAGCTCACGGCTAGAAGCTTACCACGCCCTAACTGCCCCCTTGATTGCCTATTATGGCGACAAAGGCGCGTTGCAGACAATTGATGCAATGGGCGAAATCTCGGCAATTGCTGCGTCCATGGCAACACTGGTCAACAAGGCCGTTCGCTAAACCAGTTCAGCCCCGGCATCCCCGGGGCCGAACATTCAAACACGTAATAAGGTGGACAAAATATCACACGCGTGTCAGGTCAACGTCGGTGACCAATTAAGAGCGCGCGACATGTCCGAGAGCACATTTATACCTGGACCAGACCACGGCCTTGCCTATCGCAAGGCCCTGAGCTGTTTTGGCACTGGTGTAACTGTTGTGACCACCATGACAGCCCGTGGCCCGCTGGCAATTACAGCGAACAGCTTCACATCGGTTTCAATGGACCCACCATTGCTGCTTTGGTGTCCTGCCAAGAAATCACTGCGTCATGATGCCTTTGTTAAGGCCGAGCATTTCACCATTCACATCATGGCCGAAGATCAGTTGGATCTGGCCAAGCACTTTGCCCTCAACGGTGAAGATTTTGACGCAACACAGTGGGAACCAAACGCAGCAGGCACTCCCACTCTCCCCGGCTGCATTGCCCATTTTGACTGTCGCCATTTTGCCTGCCACCCTGGCGGTGATCATTCGATCCTGATTGGCGAAGTTCAGACAGTCACCACCCGCCCCGGTAAAGGCTTGCTATTCAAGCAGGGCCTGTATGGTGGCTTCTTGGAACAGGGCTGACAGAGCCCTTATAGGCTTAAACACAACGGTGCAGCATCAGATGCTACACCTCGGCCGAGGTCTGCTTTCCCCATATCAGCTTGGCCAACCGATCCATCGCCGATTTGATTTCTATTGGTTGCTCTTCCAAAACGTCCGAAGCAGGTTCAGCCTGCTTTAGCGGCCGCCCACCCTCAGCCTCGGCAAGCGGGTTCATCCGTGGATCCAGTCTCAGGGCATCAGAGGGACAGATAGAACAACACATGCCGCACTGGATACACTGGCGTTCTACCATAGTCAGATCGCCAGTACTTTCATCGATGGACAAGGCATCGGTAGGACACACCCAAACACAACTTTGACACCCGGTACAGGCCGTGAAATCAAGAGAGATCGTTCCATAAGGCGCATCTGGTGGCAGCGGTACGGGAGATCTGCTTGCAGGCAACAAAGCAGTGGCACAGGCCTGCACACTGGCCCGGCGCCGCGTGGTGCTAGCAGGCCGATCCGCGCGCCAGCGACCTGAAACCTTTGGCAACGCAACCATCACATCAACAAGACTTTGCTGCGGCCCAAAAAGCTCAACACGGCCTTTGCCACCCAAGGCAACTGTCAAATCGACCTCTTGCTGCTGCACTGCTCTCGACGTTGGTAGAGACAACTGCTGCAACACAACCCTGTCAAACCCAAACGCCAATGCCTGCAGGATATCAGCATGGCCGATATGATCTAAACTGCACACTTCAACCGCATGCACCCAGGCTGAAACGCCGAGATTCTGGACATCACAAACATCACCGCGTGCAGCGGCATCGTACAGCAACAAAACCTGAGTTTGCCGTTTTTTCCTATGGCGTGAAAATGCAGCGTTGCAGATATCCAGTAGTGGCAAATCTGACTGCCTACCCATCGGGCTCTGAAGCGTTACGCTCTTGGTCCACTGTAGTTTATTGTGGCGAAAACAATGTCCTGCGCTTGCCACATTTGGAAAATGGCACAAACACATATCAGTTTGTTTCCAATCAGGCATTGTCACCCCTTCTGGGCTGCCAGAGCTAACGAACTCAGAACACAAAACATACATTCTACTTGTTGATTAATAGTTCGCCATGCGCGCAACTCAAGATAGAATTCAACGTCAAGCTGCGCTTTTCTTGTACTTTAATAAATCAGCCCGCCGTGCAGGACACGGCGGGCTAACTTTAGTCGGGCTTAGATTTTCTAGTCGCCAAAGCTTACTTCAACGCAGCATCGGTAATTGCATGTGTCCAGGCCCCTTCTGGCATCTTGGTAATCACTGGGTCTGATCCGCCACCCAACAATGTCGATACGGTACGTTCAAAATCTGCTGGATCCAGGCTGCCGTTGCTGCCAGCGGTCAATTTGGCGATTTCAGCCATCATGCGCTGCTGATGAGCCTCGGTCTGTGCGCCAGACGCATCATTATCCAATACGATGTCAGCAGCTTCGCTTGGGTTGGCCTCGGCGTATTTCCAGCCTTTCATTGATGCACGCACAAAGCGAACCATCTTGTCCTGGAACGCTGGATCTTCAAGATTAGCCTCTAGCGCATAAATGCCATCTTCCAGTGTCGCAACGCCCTGGTCTTCGTACTTAAACGTCACCAACTCGTCCTCGGACACACCCGCATCTAGAACCTGACCATATTCATTATAGGTCATGGTCGAAATACAGTCCGCCTGACGCTGCAGCAGTGGGTCAACGTTAAAGCCCTGCTTCAGCACGGTCACACCATCGTCACCACCATCGGTGCTGATGCCCTCTTTGCTCATCCAGCTCAGGAATGGGTATTCATTACCATAGAACCAAACGCCAATGGTCTTGCCTTTGAAATCTGCAGGGCTGGTTATGCCGGTGTCTTTCCAGCAGGTCAGCATCAGACCCGAAGTTTTGAAAGGCTGGGCGATATTGACCACCGGCAGGCCTTTTTCACGTGCCGCCAAGGCCGACGGCATCCAGTTCAGCATTACGTCAGCGCCGCCACCGGCCAGAACCTGCGGTGGAGCAATGTCCGGACCACCAGGCAGGATGGTCACGTCCAAATCCTCTTCGCTATAGAACCCCTTGTCGAGCGCCACGTAGTAGCCAGCGAATTGTGCCTGTGTCACCCATTGCAGCTGCAGGCGTACCTCGTCGGCGGCCTGCGCAGTTCCCGCAGCACCCAGTGCTACAGCAGCAGCTGTCAAAATGTGTTTCATTGGTATGTACTCCCTGTGGTTGTGGTCAAAGCTTGCAAGAATTTGACCATCCGTTCAAAGTTTATCTTATCCCTTTGACAAAGCGCTTAATGCCTTGCCCGAATTTTGAGCACCAATAGCCGTAAAACGGCTCCGGAGTGCCCAACCGGTTCTACAGCGCCCCTCCTCCGAGGCGCTGCAGTATCTCAAATCTCAACGCCGCTGCGACGGGTGCCAGAATGTTAGCGACTTCTCGACCAGCGCAACCGCACCGTAGAACATCGACCCTGCCAGCGCCGCCACAACGATCTCAGCCCAGACCATGTCCAGCGCCAGTTGCCCCACGCTAGTGGATATCCTGAACCCCATACCTACGGTTGGGGAGCCAAAGAATTCCGCCACAATGGCGCCAACCAAGGCAAGCGTGGTTGAGATCTTCAGGCCGTTAAAGATAAACGGCAGCGCCGCTGGCAGGCGCAGCTTGAAAAAGCTCTGCCAATAGCTGGCCGCATAGGTCTGCATCAGATCCCGCTGCATAGCGCTGGTTTCCCGCAAGCCTGCCACCGTGTTCACCAGAACCGGAAAGAACACCATGACCACAACAACAGCGGCCTTGGAGTGCCAGTCAAAACCAAACCACATCACCAGAATGGGTGCCGTACCCACAATCGGCAGCGCGGCGACAAAGTTTCCAACCGGAAGCAAACCACGGCGCAGAAAATCACTACGGTCCATCACAATCGCCATCAGGAATGCCGCCGAGCAACCAATCACATAGCCACTCAAGGCTCCCTTCACAAAAGTCTGCAGGAAGTCTTCCCACAGTTTGGACAGATTGGCACCAAAGGCAGCACCGATATCTGTCGGCGCCGGCAGGATCACGAGCGGAACTTCAAGTCCCCGCACCAGAAATTGCCAGACCAGCAACAGCGTCACCCCAAAAATTAGCGGCACCAGTAATTGAACTTCGCGTGTTGCCGAGCGTGGCCCATTAGCCAAGCGGCTATTCAGCCACCAGCCGCCGCACCAGACGAGAACAGCCAGGATAACCATAATCATGCGCCCATCCCCATCCGTTTCAAAACGGATCGCTCAATCAATCCCAACAGTGCCACCAAACAGGCCGCCAGAATGGCCGCAGCAAACAGCGCCGACCAGATCTGCACGGTCTGGCCGTAGTAGCTACCGCCCAACAAGCGTGCGCCCAGTCCGGCCACGGCACCCGTTGGCAGCTCACCCACGATGGCCCCAACCAGCGAAGCAGCTATACCAATTTTCAGCGAGGCAAACAGATAGGGCATCGACGCTGGCAGCCGCAGCTTCCAGAAGCCCTGATTGGTGCTGGCGTTATAGGTGCGCAGCAGATCCAGCTGCATCCCATCCGGGCTACGCAAGCCTTTGACCATGCCCACCACAACCGGGAAGAAGCTCAGATAGGCCGAGATTACCGCCTTGGGCAGGATGCCTTGAACGCCAATCGAATAGAGCACCACAATGATCATCGGTGCCAGTGCGATAATTGGAATGGTCTGGCTAACAATGGCCCAGGGCATCACCGACATTTCCATCACCTTGGAATGCACAATGCCAACAGCAAGCAAAATACCCAATCCAGTGCCAATGGCGAAACCCAACAAAGTCGCGCTCAGCGTCACCCAGCCATGAAAGAACAGGCTGCGCTTGGACATTATCTTGCCTTTCAGCACCATGGCCCCTGTGGTCTTCCACAACTCTTGCGCCACCTGATGTGGCGCTGGCAGACGTGGTCGATCCTGTGCCCAAGTAGCCGGTATGGCAAAGCTGTTATCCAGCACCAGACCTATCTCTCCCATGTCACGCCGATCTTTAGCACCAGCGGGTGTCACCTCGGCCCCTGCGCGTTCAGCTTCTGTCAGTACCCCTTTGATATTCATAGGCAAACAGGCCGCGTACCATAAGGCAATGATGGTGGTAAGAACGGTCAAAACGGCGATCATGGTCTTCATGCCCGCCACTCCATTCTCAGCTCACGAATGCCGGTTTTCTCGCGCTCTTCTAGCGGTACAAGGGTACTTGGTTGCCCTTCCTCCAATTCAGCTACAGGAGTGAACCCTTCACGCATGTAAAACTGCTGTGCGCGTGTGTTTGGTACATGGGTGTTGAGCGATAGAAAATCGCGCCCCTCTTTGGCGCGGTCCAACAGGGCCTTGCCAATGCCGCTGCCAGGCTGCGCGCAGTAAAAACCCCAAATATGGGCGATCTCACGCTCCAGCGACAGATACCCCTGGACCGGATCACCAGCCACCCAGATTTCACGATGGGACAGCCCCACACTCAGCATGCTCTCAATATCTTCCGCCGGAAGATCGCGCTGCATCCACTGGGTATCATCTATCCAACTGTTCACGATACGCGCCATGTCTGGCACATCGCGTTGTTCGGCCTGTCGTACCTCAGTCATCTGCATGCCCCGCACGCAGGCCTTCGCGCACCCGGTGTGCGACCTCGATGAACTCGGGACTGTCACGAATATCCAGCGGCCGCTCTTTTGGCAGCGGGCTTTCGATGACATCAGTGATCCGCCCCGGTCGCGGGCTCATCACCACGATCTTGGTCGACAGATACACCGCCTCGGGGATCGAGTGGGTGACAAAGCCAATGGTCTTGTTGGTGCGCGCCCAGAGCTTCAGCAACTGCTCGTTCAGGTGGTCCCTCACGATTTCATCGAGCGCGCCGAACGGTTCGTCCATCAGCAGGATGTCCGCGTCAAAAGCCAGCGCTCGAGCGATGCTGGCCCGCTGCTGCATGCCACCGGACAACTGCCACGGGTATTTGCCACCAAAGCCTGACAATTCAACAAGTTCTAACACTTCGTTAACGCGCTTTTCCTGCTCCGCCTTGGAATACCCCATGATCTCAAGCGGCAGCTTGATGTTGCGCGCAATGTTACGCCAAGGGTACAGTCCCGACGCCTGGAACACATAGCCATAGGCGCGCTGACGCCGCGCCTCGTCCGGGGTCATGCCATTCACGGTAATCTCGCCACCGGTTGGCTGCTCCAGTGCCGCCATCACCCGCAGGAATGTGGTCTTGCCGCAGCCCGAAGGCCCGATAAAGCTGACAAAGTCGCCCTTATTGATGGTCAGGTTCACATCTTTCAGCGCCTGAACCGGCCCGTCATTGGTGGGAAACACCAGATCCAGGTTCCGAGCTTCGACGACGGCCTTGGTCACATCAGCCTGGGTAGTCGTTTCAATATTCATTCTATTGCCTTGATAACACAGGGTATTGGGCCGCCATTGCCAGCGACCCTCTGCTGATTAAACGCCGGTGTCCGGTATACCCGAACGCTCCACTGGTCGTGGTGCTGTCAGCTCTTTCCAGGAACTCAGCGCCTTGTTGACCGTCGTATTTGCCTCGCGCGACACAAACTTGCCGTGCCCCTCTTGGCAACGGATCTCGCCGTCGTGCACTGCCACATGGCCCCGGGTTAATGTAAAGCGCGGCAGGCCTTTGACCTCATGCCCCTCGAAGACATTGTAGTCGATGGAGCTTTGCTGGGTAGAGGCCTGAATAGTCTTACTTTTCTCAGGATCCCAGACCACCAGATCGGCATCCGCCCCAACCAGAACCGCGCCCTTCTTGGGATAGCAGTTCAGGATCTTGGCGATATTGGTCGAGGTCACGGCGACAAACTCATTGGGCGTCAAACGTCCGGTGCCCACACCATGGGTCCACAGCATCGGCATCCGGTCCTCTAGCCCACCAGTGCCATTGGGAATCTTGGTAAAGTCGCCCACACCGCTGCGTTTTTGATCGGTGGTAAAGGCACAGTGGTCAGTTGCCACCACCGACAATGACCCGGACTGCAAGCCATTCCACAGGCTGTCCTGATGTTGCTTGTTGCGGAATGGAGGTGACATCACCCGGCGCGCCGCGTGGTCCCAATCAGGGTTGAAATACTCGCTCTCATCCAGCGTCAGGTGCTGGATCAGCGGCTCACCCCAAACCCGCTTGCCCTGCATCCGGGCACGGCGAATGGCCTCGTGGCTATCCTCGCATGAAGTATGCACCACATAGAGCGGCACGCCAGCCATATCGGCAATCATGATCGCGCGGTTGGTGGCTTCACCTTCGACCTGGGGCGGGCGGGAATAGGCATGCGCCTCGGGGCCATTATTGCCTGCTGCCAACAGCTTAGCGGACAGTTCTGCCACCACATCGCCGTTCTCGGCATGCACCATGGCAATGCCGCCCAGCTCGGCAAGACGTTGGAATGACGAATACAACTCGTCATCGTTCACCATCAACGCGCCCTTGTAGGCCATGAAGTGTTTGAAGGTGTTGATGCCGCGTTCCTGGATGACGGTTTTGATGTCGTCAAACACCTGCTCGCCCCACCAGGTCACCGCCATGTGAAAGGAATAATCACAGTTTGCGCGGGTCGATTTGTTGTCCCAGCGTTTCAGCGCATCCAGCAGGCTTTCACCAGGATTTGGCAGCGCAAAATCGACCACCATAGTGGTGCCACCCGCCAATCCGGCCCGCGTGCCGCTTTCAAAATCATCCGAGCTGTAGGTGCCCATAAATGGCATCTCAAGATGGGTGTGCGGGTCAATCCCACCGGGCATCACGTAACAACCGGTTGCGTCAAGCTCCTCATCACCTTTCAGGTTCGGACCGATCTGGGTAATCACCCCATTTTCAACCAGAACATCCGCTTTGTAGGTGAGGTCAGCCGTGACGATTGTACCGTTCTTGATGACTTTACTCATTGTAATAACTCCCTGTTTTTTCGGCAATTAGCGCCCTCCTCGGCGCTAGTCGCAAATCTGTTTTCCCTCGCTATCGACCAGCGTGCGTACCCATTGGTCGCGGCGGTCAAAGTAGGAATAGCATCCGTCCGGATCGCGCAAGGCATCGCTGGTACTGACCCCTTTGGGTAGCGCCGCTCGCGCCGCTTCCGAGATGACAGTTTGGTCATTCAAGTTTGGCGTGCAGGCACCAAGCGATAAGGCCACCGAAGCGAAAACCGGACCAATCAAGTTGCAGGATCTAAACGTCATCTTCTACATCCCTTCATTCGTCTGCCTTCTGGGCATTGTTGGTGCCCGATCATTCATGAAAATCTGCAAGAAAGGCATCCTTTACAGGCCAGATTTCCTCGACTGCGCCTTCCATTTCTCCAAGAAGCGCATAAGCCAACCCCCAGTCTTCTTCATGGTTCTCCCAATAGCTTTTAGGCACCTCTAGAACCGCCTTAAATAGGTCTCCATCGAGGTTTCGACCAAAGATTGTTGGGTTCCTTTTCAGCAACTTAAGAGCATGTGGGACCACATGTTCCAACGCCTCATCATTTACTATCAAAGCTACAGCTTCGGAAGCGGTGACCAGAGAGAGGGGCTTGATGCAAGCACGAGCGCAGCATTCAATCAAACCAGTTTGATAGGGGCCAGGATCATCTTCCCATCCCATCAGCGTGTTGATTGAGAGTACATTTCTCGGCCCCAGCATTTTCGCCGCATGCACGCACTCAATCCAGTCATCGCGAAAGGTCATTTCGTCTGACTTTTCTATCGCACAGGACAAATTCCACAGCGCCTGCTTCTCCGCGTTTCGCCCCCCATCCTCCATTTGATCCGCTAGTTCATCGAGAACCGCGCTCAGGACCAAAGCGTCAGAAACCGTAAGATCGATACTCACAGTTTTGTTTGGATTGATATCTGGCGGCGAAGCCGTCACTCCACAATCTCCGCCGTTTCGACAACCGCGTGGAACAGCACATTGGTTCCAGCGGCTGCCCAATCCGGGCTGATCTCTTCCGCCTCATTGTGGCTCAGTCCATCCACACAAGGGCACATCACCATTGCGGTTGGGGCCACGCGGTTGATCCAGCAGGCATCATGCCCTGCTCCAGAAATCAGATCGATATGCGAATAACCCAGCCGATCCGCCGCATTGCGCACTGCTGTTACACATCCCTCGTCGAACTGAACCGGGTCAAATCCGCCAACCTTTTCAAACTCTACAGTTACGCCCATGGCGTCAGCAATGTCCTGAGCCTGTTCGCGGAAGTTCAACTCCATGTCCTCAATCACCTCCAGCTCGGGGCTGCGGAAATCGACGGTAAAGACCACCTTGCCGGGGATCACATTACGCGAGTTGGGATATACGTCGATGTGACCAGCTGCGCCCACCGCATGGGGGGCATTCCGCCAAGCAATTTCATCCACCGCTTCCAGCATACGCGCCATGGCAAGCCCCGCATTGCGGCGCATCGGCATCGGGGTGGACCCGGTGTGTGCATCCTTGCCGGTCACCGTCACTTGGGTCCAGCTAAGGCCCTGACCATGGGTGACCACACCAATGTCTTTTTCATCAGCCTCCAGAATTGGCCCCTGTTCGATATGCAGTTCAAAGAAGGCATGCATCTTGCGCGCGCCAACTTCCTCGTCACCTCGCCAACCGATGCGGCTCAGCTCATCGCCAAATTTCTTGCCCTCGGCGTCCTCACGGTCATAGGCCCAATCCTGCGTGTGGATGCCGGCAAAGACCCCAGACGACAGCATCGCCGGTGCGTACCGCGTGCCTTCCTCGTTGGTGAAATTTGTTACCACGATGGGATGTTTTGTCTTGATATTCATATCGTTAAGAGAACGAAGGATCTCTAAACCGCCAAGCACACCCAATACGCCATCATACTTACCACCGGTTGGCTGGGTATCCAGATGCGAGCCCACATAGACCGGCAGCGCCTCCGGGTCAGAGCCTTCGCGGCGAGCAAACATATTGCCCATCTGATCCAGCCCCATGGTACAGCCCGCAGCCTCGCACCAGCTTTGGAACAGGGCGCGCCCTTCGCCATCTTCATCCGTCAACGTCTGGCGGTTGTTGCCTCCGGCGACCCCCGGACCAATCTTCGCCATCTCCATCAGGCTGTCCCACAGCCGCTCGCTGTTGATTGTCAGGTTTTGTCCAAGCGCAGACATCCTAGCTTCCTTCCCTGGTCTTACCCGCCCTTTTGGCGTTTTGTATTATTAGTTGTGCCGTCAGGTGGCTTTGATTTGACCAACTGGTCAAACTCACGCTATCACGGGTTAAACACCAGTCAAGAAATAGCCGCACTTCAAAGCAAAAAACCCAAGATAAACATTGGGGAAATGATCAAAATTCAGGCTTTCAGAAACGTCAGCCCAGCCAAAATACAGAGACCAAGCCATGGCCAACGATCGCGCCCCGACACGTATACAGAAAAAGAATCGCGCGGCCATTCTCGAAGCTGCGCTCGAGATGTTTTCCGCCCACGGGTTTCGCGGCACCACCGTGGATCAGATTGCCACCCAAGCGGGGCTCAGCAAACCGAACCTGCTCTACTATTTTTCATCAAAAGAGGCGATCTTCACTGAGCTGATGGAGGCTCTGCTGGATACTTGGCTGGACCCATTGCGCGCCCTTGATCCAAATGGTGAACCGTTGCAGGAAATCCTGGCCTACGTGCAGCGCAAGCTGCAGATGAGCCGCGATTTTCCGCGTGAAAGCCGCCTTTATGCCAATGAAATTGTCCAGGGCGCACCGCGCTTAGGTGAGACAATCGCCACGGATCTGAACGCGCTGGTCGAGGAAAAGGCCGCTTTGCTGGAAAGCTGGATGGAGGCAGGCCGCATCAACCGCGCCCACCCCAAACATCTGCTGTTTTCCATTTGGTCGCTGACCCAGCACTATGCCGATTTCGAATTTCAGGTTCGCACCTTGATGGGGGATGAAGACCCATATGATGCCGCAGCCGACTATCTGGAAACTCTGTACCGTCGGATGTTGACACCACACAGCTGACAGCAAACACAACAAAGGCGGCACATTCGCGCCGCCTTTGTTTCTTTTTTCTGAAAATATTCACGCCGTAGGCAGGTGCCCATGGGCGCCGTTTTATTCCGCCGCAGTTGCTGATGGATTGTTCGGGTGCGTGGTCCAGTTGCCATATTCCTCAGGCACCACTTCCCCAGTACGCTCATCCACCTGGCCGGGCATCACCTGTTCCATAGTGATACAGCCCTCAACAGGGCAGACATTCACGCAAAGGTTACAGGCCACACACTCGTCATCCTTGACCGTAAACACGCGATCTTCGGACATGGCAATTGCCTGGTGCGAGGTATCTTCGCAGGCGGCATAACAACGACCACAGCTAATGCAGTCGTCCTGATTGATCACCGCTTTGGAGACATAGTTCAGGTTCAGGTACTGCCAATCGGTGACATTCGGCACCGCCTGCCCCATGAAATCGGCAATCGATTTATGGCCCTTTTCATCCATCCACTGGGACAGGCCCGAGATCATCTCTTCGACAACTTTGAAGCCATAGGTCATAGCTGCGGTACAAACCTGTACGTTGCCAGCCCCCAATGAGATGAACTCAGCCGCATCACGCCAAGTGGTGACGCCACCAATGGCAGAAATTGGCAGCCCGTGGGTTTCAGGATCCCGGGCAATCTCAGCTGTCATGTTCAAGGCAATCGGTTTCACCGCCGGACCGCAATAGCCGCCGTGCGTGCCCTTGTCACCAATGGTTGGATTTGGCGCCATCACATCCAGATCAACCGAGACAATCGAGTTGATGGTATTGATCAGGCTCACCGCATCGGCACCACCCTTCTTGGCTGCCCGGGCCGGATGACGGATATCGGTAATGTTCGGCGTCAACTTCACGATCACTGGTTTGGAGTAGTACTTCTTGCACCACTCGGTAACCATCTGAATATATTCAGGAACCTGGCCAACGGCGGACCCCATACCGCGTTCAGCCATCCCATGTGGGCAACCAAAGTTCAGCTCAATGCCATCAGCACCAGTGGCTTCAACCTTGGGCAGGATGTCTTTCCAGGCCTGCTCTTCACAGGGCACCATCAGCGAGACAATGATCGCTCGGTCTGGATAATCCTTCTTGACCCGCGTGATCTCTTCCAGATTCACCTCAAGCGGGCGATCGGTGATCAACTCGATGTTGTTCAAACCCAGCAAACGCCGGTCAGCCCCCCAGATCGCGCCATAGCGTGGGCCATTGACGTTGACCACTGGCGGGCCTTCGGAACCGAGCGTCTTCCAGACCACGCCGCCCCACCCCGCCTCAAATGCACGGCGGACGTTGTATTCCTTGTCCGTTGGTGGCGCCGAGGCCAGCCAAAACGGGTTCGGGGATTTAATACCCAAAAATTCTGTTGTCAGATCAGCCATTTGTCTGCTCCTTGAATTGCTAGCTTGGGGCAACTGCAGCGGCCCCACCACTGGCTTAGCCCATCAGGCTTGCGTGAATGTCGATTGCGGCATCGCGGCCTTCGGCCACGGCTGTCACGGTCAGGTCTTCACCGCCCGAAGCACAGTCGCCCCCGGCCCAAACACCGGCAACTGACGTTTGGCCAGCGTCATTGACCTTGATCTTACGCCCTTCCAGCTCCAATCCCTCGGGCTGACCTTCCAGCGTTTGACCAATCGCCTTGAACACCTGATCGGCCGCTAGACGAACGGTCTCGCCGGTGCCGGAGACTTTGCCGTTCTCTACCGCAGTATACTCCAGTTCGATCTCATTGGTGGCATCATCACCATGCACTGCAACCGGCATCACGTTAAACATCAGCTTGACCCCTTTCGAGGTGGCCAGATCCTGTTCAAACCGGCTGGCGCCCATGGCATCCTGACCACGACGATAGGCAATGGTGACGTTCTCGGCACCCAGCAGTTTCGACTGCACCGCGGCATCCACGGCGGTCATACCACCTCCGATCACCACCACATTGCGGCCAACCGACAGGGTCGACAAGTCACCAGACTGGCGCAGCTCGGCAATGAAATCTACTGCGTCCGATGTGCCGTCTTTGTCCTCACCCGGAGCACGCAAAGCGTTCACCCCAGCCAGACCAATCGAAAGGAACACCGCGTCATAGTCGCCTTTCAGGCTGTCCAGTGTCAGTCCTTCGCCCAGTCCCTGACCGTGTGAAACGCTAATACCACCGATCTGCATCAGCCAGTCGACCTCGCGGGCAGCAAAATTCTCGGTGCTCTTATAGGCAGCAATGCCAAATTCGTTGAGACCGCCCGACTTACCCTTGCGCTCGTGGATCACCACATCATGGCCCAGCATGGCCAACCGATGTGCAGCTGACAGTCCAGCCGGACCTGCGCCAACCACGGCCACACGTTTGCCAGTGCTGGCCGCACGACTAAAGGGATGCCCCTCTTTCGCCATCAAGGTATCAGTCGCATAGCGCTGAAGACGGCCAATCTCAACCGGCTTACCTTCAGCTGTTTCCCGCACACAGACCTCTTCGCACAGGGTCTCGGTCGGGCAGACCCGTGCGCACATACCACCCAGAATGTTCTGGGTCAGAATGGTACGCGCTGCCGCCTCGGGAGTGCCCGTCTGAATCTCGCGAATGAATTGCGGGATATCGATGCTAGTCGGACATGCCGTCATGCAAGGCGCGTCGTAGCAAAAGTAACATCGATCTGCTGCAACAGCCGCTTCATGCGTGTCATAGGCTGGGTGCAGGTCTTGGAAATTGTCAGCAATATCCTGATCGGGCAAACGCCCTGCCTGAATACCGGATGCCTGATGGCCAAGTGCCATTGGGTGTCTCCCTGGATGCGTTCTTGTTACATCCAGAGTGCCACATTTCAATTTTTTATCAACTGGTAAAATTTTAACTGGGCGAAAAAATCTTTATCGACCTCAGCAGTACGCGGCAACCTGTTGTTTTTGCGACATAGCTCGCTGCTTAGCCGCTGAGCATTTGGGCAAGATGTTTAGACTTGATCCACACTCTGGCTCCATTAGGTCCAACTTTTGCAGAAAAATTACTCCCCGGCGGCAGTCTCAACCAGTCCCACTTGCCAAACTCATCCCCGCTTTCACTGTACTCCCCCTCTAGTACAAAAACCTCTAAGCCGTCGGGATTCTGTCGGCTGACATGGGTTCCGGGTGTCCACACCTCGATGCACACAGTCTCTTTCTCGGCGTCAAACAACTGCAGCGTCGAGGTGCTATTTTTGGTGGTGTCTATTCCAACCTGAACCCGGTCTGCTGGATCGAACTGGTGCAGCTTCACCAGAATAGTCGCGCCATCAGCAGCGGCCGGAGTATGCCGCGATGTTGGCGGGTTGCGTACATAGGTCCCTACAGGGAAATCGCCAAGCTCATCCTGAAAGACCCCATCCAGAACTAGATACTCCTCACCACCATCATGGGTGTGAGCATCAAAAGCGGATCCAGGGGCAAAACGCACAATTGTGGTAGCCCGCGCAACTTCTTCACCGATACGGTCAAGCATCTTGCGCTCGACCCCAGGTGCCGGGCTTGGCACCCAAGGTGTATCTGCAAACCGCACCACCACGCGCTTTTCAAAATCCGCATTGATCCGCATCACACTCTCCTTTTGATCTCCAAAAGACCTAGGCGCGGATACCAGCCAACAAAAGCAGGATCACAATAAAGTGGTCAGAGCGGCAGCATTGCCGTCGCTTCGATCTCAATTTTGGCTTCGTCCTCGACCAGCCCCGCAACCACCACCATGGTCATGGCTGGAAAATGGTACCCCATCACGTCGCGATAGGCCTCACCCACCTTGCTTTGGTGCGCTAGGTATTCGGCCTTGTCGGTGACATACCAAGTCAGACGGGTGATATCCGTGACCGCCCCACCTGCTGTTTCCACAACGTCCAGAATGTTGCGCAGTGCTTGACTCATCTGGCCGATGAAGTCCTGCGTTTCAAACACCTGCGCAGCCGTCCAGCCGATTTGCCCGCCCACAAACAGAATGCGACCTTCGCCGATCATACCGTTTGCATAACCCTTGGCAGGCTTCCACCCTTCAGGATGTACTGAAATCGTCGGCATTGCGTGGCCTCTCTGTTGATGCGTCGGTGCAATAGTCTCGCATTCACCAACATGTTTCAAGCTTAAAACATATCCAATCCAGACAACAAAAAGGGCGCGCCCTGCGGCCCACCCCGTTTCTTTGTTAAAACGCCGAGATTAGGGACACTGCCCCGCTCCAGCAGATGCCTTACATACCCAAGGCTTCCTTGTACATTTCCAGCACCGCTTCTTCTTCGGCAATGTCGTCTTTATCACGCTTGCGCAGTGCCACCAGTTTGCGGATCACCTTGGTGTCGTAACCGCGCCCCTTGGCTTCGCCCATGACTTCTTTCATTTGCTCCGCAAGGTCTTTCTTCTCAGCGTCCAGCCGTTCCAGCCGCTCGACAAACTGGCGCAATTCGCCTGCAGTCACACGGTAGCTGTCGCTTTGTTCTTGTTCAGTCACGTCCATCTTTGGCTCCGTCGCTGTAGGATTTTAGAGGCTGGGATACAGCCCATCCAAAAACTTCGCAAGTTGTGATTACACCGCTTTCCCTTGCGTGGGCGGCGCCAATCCATTAGGCGCCTATGCGGACAATCTCACAGGAGCCCAGCCATGTTTGAAATTCTTGTCTGGATCGGAGCCGCAATGTCCGTTGCAGGACTATGTGGCCTAGTATGGTGCATCTTGCACGTCATGCGCGCGCGCAAACAACAACTCGATGACGAGGCTCTGCGCGCTGTAGTGCAATCCGTGCTCCCCTATAACCTTGGCGCACTTCTGTTTTCCATGCTTGGGCTCATGCTGGTGATCGTTGGTGTCATTTTAGGGTAACATCCAACGTGCCTCTTTTGCTGCACTTGGACCAATCCGATTTCAAAACAATGTTCTTTGTTCAGATCAGAACCACCAAAGTCATTGAACCGGTGGCCAACCAGACTTGCAATGCTTTTCATCATCTGCCTCATCATCATCCTTGAAACACATTCCATAAATGATATACGATATAAGCAACGCATGGAGAGCCGATCATGACACCGATCATCAAAGCCTTTTTTGACAACGCAACAAATACCATTTCATACGTTGTGCAGGACCCACAGGGCACAGCCTGCGCCATTGTCGACTCGGTGCTGGATTTTGATCACGCCTCGGGGCGTACCAATACAGCCTCCGCCGACACTGTTATCAGCTGGATCAAGGATCAGGGTCTATCGGTGGACTGGATCCTGGAAAGCCATGTACACGCCGATCACCTGTCAGCAGCCCCTTACTTGCAGGAACAGCTTGGCGGCAAAATCGGCATCGGTGCAAATATCACAGTTATCCAGGATACCTTTGGTAAGGTATTCAACGAAGGTACCGAGTTTCAGCGTGACGGCAGCCAGTTTGACGCCCTGTTTACCGAAGGCGACAGTTTCCACATCGGCCAAATGCGCGCCGAAGTGATGCAAACCCCCGGACACACCCCAGCCTGCCTGACCTATGTGGTTGGCGATGCGGCCTTTGTGGGCGACACGCTGTTCATGCCAGATTTTGGCACAGCGCGCTGTGACTTCCCGGGCGGTTCCTCCACCGACCTTTTTAATTCCATCCAGAAAATCCTGTCCTTGCCGGATGACACCCGCATTTTTGTTGGTCACGATTACAAGGCACCGGGCCGGGATGAGTTTGCCTGGGAAACCACCGTGGGCGAGCAAAAGGCGCTGAACGTGCATATCGGCCAGGGTCGCAGCATAGAAGAGTTCACCGGCATCCGCGACGCCCGCGATGCAACGCTGGGCATGCCCAAGCTGATCCTGCCCTCGCTGCAGGTCAATATGCGGGCTGGGCAGATGCCCGAACCCGATGAACAGGGCGACGTGTTCCTGAAACTGCCAATCAACAAGATCTAGCCTCCTCCTTTCATAGGGGGCCGCCCTTGCCGGGGCTAAACTGACAAGGAGTGTAATCATGGAAACGGATTGGTTATGGGGGCTAGCCGGCGGCGGCCTGATCGGATTGGGCGGCGCAGTCTATCTGCTGGGCAACGGCCGTATCATGGGCGCAAGTGGCATCTTGGGTGGATTGGTAGATGGCTCGCAACGCTCAACCGCCAGTGAACGCCTGCTTTTTCTGGCTGGGGTAGTATTGGTTCCTCTACTCCTGTCGCTCATGGCGCCTGCTGCTCCTGACACCCACATGACAAGCAATGTCGCGGTAATCATCATCGCTGGTCTGCTGGTCGGCATCGGCACGCGCATTGGCAGCGGATGCACCTCGGGGCACGGGGTCTGCGGCATCTCTCGTCTGTCGATACGCGGCATCGTAGCAACGATATTCTACATCCTGGCCGGGGCGGTGACCTTGTCGCTGTTTCGCCATGTCTGGGGGCTGATCTGATGCGCAACGTATTTTCACTGCTGGCCGGTGGCTTGTTCGGCGGCGGCCTGTACATCTCGGGCATGACCGACACCGCCAAGGTGCAGGGCTGGCTCGATGTGTTTGGCAGTTGGGATCCAACTCTGGCTTTTGTCATGGGCGGTGCCATCATCCCCATGTTCATCGCCTGGCGCTTTACCGAAGGCCGTGCCCCCATGGTCGGCGGCAGCTTCCCAAGCCAACCCGGTTCAAATCTGGATCATCGACTGATTATTGGCGCTATGATGTTTGGCATGGGTTGGGGGCTTGTTGGCCTGTGCCCTGGCCCTGCAATTGCCTCCATCACATATAATGGCTGGGCAGGTGTTTTGTTCATGGGAGCCATGTTGGCAGGTATGTTTATAGCTCCAAAATTCGGGACACAACTGGACCGACTGGCCTTAAAAGCGTAAGGAACCCCAATGGACCCACGTTGCATCACCCCCCGCTATTTCGTCTCGCCACAAATCTCAGCCGAGGATCTGCCAGCTTTGGTAGAGGCCGGCTTCAAGGCTGTCATTTGCAACCGCCCCAACGCCGAGGTGCCCCCGAACCTGCAATCAGACGCAATTCGCGCCGCATGCGAGGCCGCAGGGGTACGCTTTGAAGAACTGCCGTTGACCCATCAGACCATGACCGTTGACGTCGCAGCCAAACAGCGCGAACTGGCGGAAGACTGTGTCGGGCCTGTATTGGCGTATTGCGCATCAGGCACTCGTTGTTGTGTCGTTTGGGCCATTGGCCAGGCCGGAGAACTGTCGGCAGACGAAATTTTGCAAAAAGCTGCAACAGCAGGGTATCAGTTGGACAATTTGCGACCGACGCTAGAACATCTGGCCAGCGCATAGTCACCAACAGCAGGTGCTAAACAAAAAAGCTCCGAGTAATAACCGGAGCTTAGATGGTCTTAAGACTGCAGACTTGCGGCTCAACCAGCGTTCGGCAGACCATCCCCTAGCCCTGCCAGCTCTGAAATTTCCGCCATCGCATCATCAGGGTTAAACTCGCCCAGCTCGCCCATCGGGCTGGCCCCTAGCAACTCTGGCAATTCGCCACCGG
This sequence comes from Parasedimentitalea nitratireducens, assembly GCF_057444295.1. Taxonomy (NCBI): domain Bacteria; kingdom Pseudomonadati; phylum Pseudomonadota; class Alphaproteobacteria; order Rhodobacterales; family Paracoccaceae; genus Parasedimentitalea; species Parasedimentitalea nitratireducens. The sequence continues at coordinate 681,731 of NZ_JBYAXC010000002.1, forward strand.
CATCGCCCATCATTGCGCCGTCTGCCGCCATATCGCCCATACCAGGCATAGGCAGGTCACCCATTGGCAAGTCGCCCATTGGCAGATCTCCCATTGGCAAATCTCCCATAGGTGCTGCATCCAGACCGCCAACTGGGTCTTGCAGCCCCTCAGCAGCGATCCCAAGATCCATCGCCGGTGCTTGCTCCAGCAAACCCATGGGTTCTTCAGGGCTGCCGACAGAATTGAAGGCCAAACCGTCGACCTCTCCGCCAGCATCATTTGAGTGGCTTTCACTCAATCGAATGGCGCGCGCACCATTAATTTGCCCCAGCTTGCCGCTGGTAACATGCTGGCCGTTCACCGCGATCATGTCAGTTTCATAGAGGAAGGCCTGATCCAGGGCCAGCACATCCCCAATCTGCAAATTGGAAAATTCGTGTACTGGCACCTTCATCTTACACAGCACGGCATCCAGCTCGACCCGCATTGATCCCATGTTGCTACCAAGCGATGGCCCAAAGTCCAGCGATCCAGCCTGGCTATCTTCCCCTAGCTCTGCAGCTGTCGGCTCAGGCAAAATCAGGGTCATATTCCCCATCATCGCGCCACAGGACAGATCCAAAGACATTTCGATGACCCGATAGTCATCGGCTTCCAACCCTAACATAAGGCTGCGTACATCTTCGATTCGTGCGCCAAACCGGAAACCATCGAACAGGATCAGATCGCCCTGCCCCTCAAGCATCAAAACAACCTTGGCAAAGGCACGGTCAATGAACTCAGCAGTCATCGCAGCATCGGTCGATGTGTAGTTCCGCTCGGTCGGGGCCTTACCTACGACCTGGCCCATTGTTTGCTGCTGGATCAGCGCTGTCACCGTCGGCGCGTCAAGCGTAGCAGCACCGATGCGACCGTTTGGCCCGTCCAGCACAACAAGCAGTTTCTCGTCAGATAGATACCGCGTCAGATCTTCGGGAACGCAATTTAGTTGTCGCGCAGCAATAACTGCAACGGGAAGTTCACACAGATCAGCGGCCGCCCGCGCAAGCGATCGACGCAACGCCTTTAGGGTCACCGAGCTGGTCAGCCCACTGGTACCCTCACGCGCAACAGCGAGTTTACGGGCAAGAACACCCGTACCGCTATCCACCGCATCTGATGTAGTCGTCTCAGCCATAGATTCCCAATTTGCACCTTCTGCGCCCCATTAGGTATCTTTTAGACCGTTGTTGGTTACCATAGTCTTTATAAAGCTACATTCAGGCCGCGATTTTAGTCGTTAATGGCAAAGAAACCCGGAAAGCACCGCCAGACCGTCCAGCCATGCACCGCACATCGCCGCTCAGGCGCAGCATGATCTCGCGACAAATCGCCAAACCCAGCCCGGCTCCACCAGCCTTTTCCGGACTAACCCGCGAAAATTTCTCAAAAATAAGCTGTTGTGCTGCGGCCGGTATACCGCTGCCATTATCGATAAAATCAATGTGCAAACGCCCATGCTCTTTGGATACTTCGATGCTGATCTCGGGGTCTTCCGCATCACAATACTTTTGCGCATTGGCGATCAAGTTGATAAAAACCTGCGCCAACCGATCCAGATCTGACGAAATTCTTATATCCTCTCCCTGCAGCTGACGATGGACTCGCAGCGATTGCCCCGATCCCGCCAACGCCGTCGACACCGCATGATCCAGAACTTCCCCCAGGCTTCCAACTGTCATGTTCAGGCTCACCTGGCCGCTTTCCAAAACACTCAAATCTAGCAAATCGTCCAGCAGCCGGGTCAGCCTCAGAGCTTCGTCATGGATAATGCCGGCATACCGGCTGTGCTCCGCAGCGCTTTGCCCTTTGGTATCACGCAGAATTTCCGAGAAAGCCCGAATAGATGTCATTGGGGTGCGTAGCTCGTGGCTGACCTGGCTCAAGAACGCATCCTTTTGCTGCGAAATCAGGGTCAGTTTTTCGTTGGTTTCTCGCAGCTTCCGCGCTGTTCTGGATAATTCCGCCGATTGCATTTCCAGCTGGCTCGAATATTCCAGCATTTGCGCAGTCTCATCGGCCACGGCCAACAGATCTTCAACTGAAACCGACGATCCCCCCGCGATCTGCCCCACCATCGCATGTGCCGCAGCAGCCCCCACAGACCCGCTCAATTCACGTTCCAGTCGCTCCAGAAAGGCAGGGGTTGGCTCTGGCAGGTTCCCCCGGCTGCCCTGCCTAGACGCCTCGGATTGAAAAAACACCTGCGCCTCGTCGGCCCCCAGAATACGCTGCGACATGACCATCAGATCTTCACTCTGCGCCACCAGCCCGGTCCAGCCACGTGGACCCGCAGAATGGTCAAAGACATTGACAAACTGAGCACCCTGAAGCCGTTCCAGCGGGCTTGGGAACGTTGCCAAAGAAACCAAACAAAAAGCCACTGTATTCAACATCATAGACCACATGACCGCATGCACGATTGGATCGATGCCTTCGATCCCGAATAGTGCCTGAGGACGCAGCCAAGACAGCCCGAACAGCCCGTTCATAAGCACAGTATCCGGCAACAGCCCCCCACCCAAGGCAGGCAACAACATGGTGTACAGCCACAGCACAAACCCCACCGTCAGCCCTGCCAACGCGCCTGACCGTGTCGCCCCCCGCCAGAACAAGCCACCAACCAGAGCGGGTAAGATCTGCGCGATCCCGGCAAAAGAAATCAATCCGATCGAGGCCAGTGCCGCCCCTTGCCCCGACAACCGATAATAGAAATAGCCAAGTGCCATGATCACCGCGATGGAAACACGACGTGACAACAGAACCACATTGCGCACATCCCCGGAAACAGAGGCTCCCGCGCCCTGAGAACGCAACCAAATGGGCATCACAATATGGTTCGAAACCATGGTCGACAGCGCCATCGCGGCCACGATAACCATCGATGTCGCCGAAGAAAAACCGCCAAGAAAGGAAAACATCGCCAGCCCGTCTCGCCCTTGGCTTAGCGGTAACGTCAAAACGAACAAATCGGGGTTGGATCCCGTCGGCAGCAGCTCTAACCCAATGGCCGCAATCGGCACCACAAAAAGGCTCATCAGCATCAAGTACAAAGGAAAGGCCCAGGCAGCAGTGCGCAGATGGCGTTCATCTTCGTTTTCAACCACCATCACCTGGAACATCCTGGGAAGACAGACAAAAGCTGCAGCTGCCAAAAAGGTGATAGTTGCCCAACGGCCCCCGTTCACCTCCCAGTGGCCAATCTTGGAGGCATCAATGCGCGCCATGGTTTCCGACACACCATCGGACAGCCCCCAGACCACAAATATGCCAACCGCAAGCAGCGCCAACAGTTTCACCACCGCCTCAAGTGCAACCGCTGTCACCACCCCATGATGACGTTCGTTGGCATTCAGGTTGCGCGTGCCGAACAAAATCGCAAACACAGCCAAGCCAGCAGCGATCCAGAAAACAGTGGTATCTTCATTCAACTGACGTGATGGATCTGCCTCAGCAAAGGTTGAAAAAGACAGTGTAATTGATTGTAACTGCAGGGCAATATACGGTGTCACGCCGATCACAGCCAAGATGGTAACGCAAATGGCCAGCGTATTGGATTTGCCATAGCGTGCAGAAATCAGGTCGGCGATTGACGTCACGCGCTGGCTGCGCCCAACACGCACCAGTTTGCGCAAGCCCCACCACCAGCCAATCATCACCAGCGTTGGCCCGAGATAAATGGTAATGAACTCCAACCCGGACCGCGCGGCGTAGCCAACCGCGCCATAAAACGTCCAGGCCGTGCAGTAGATCGACAGCGAAAGCGTGTAGATCATCGGCGATTGCAGCCATCCCGCTCGATGGCCTCGCGTGGCCTTGCGATCCGCCACAAAGGCCACGATGAACAGCAAGACGACATAGGCCAGGCACACCAGAACCAGCACATTCAACGAGGCCATTAATTGCTCTCCTCGTCCGGCCCATCGCTGCCATCGGTCCAGTCCTCGGCCCAGCGTTGCACCGCAAATGAAAAACCAAAGCTGGCTAGAATCAACAACATCCAGACAACAAACATATAGGTGATCGCCTCGGACATGGGCATACCTGCAGTCGTGTCAGGGGCTGGATATGGGTCGGGATTTGGCCACAACAGCGGCACAAGAAACAGCAAGCCGCCCAGTAGCGGCAGCAAACGTGCAAGATCTCTCAGCCGACGGCGACGATAGGTTTCGCGCTCGACAAAAAGCGCTGATGTTTGCCTGCCGCCGTCGTCGCTGCTCATTCCTGATTGGCCTGTGCGTGCAAGTCCCGCACTGCCGCCAGAACTTCGGTGTTGGAAAACGGCTTGGTCATGAACCGGCTCACACCAGCTTTTTCCGCCATCTCGCGATCCTTGGCCTGCCCCCGCGCGGTCAGCATCAACACCGGCAGGTTACGCATCCCCTCTTGGTCACGCAGATCCTTGATAATCTCCATGCCGCTTTTGCCCGGCAACATCAGGTCGAGAATAACCAGATCCGGATTCGCCGCCTTGATGACTTCTAAGGCATCACTGCCGTCAGAGTGAGAATCAACTGTCCAACCATCACGCGTCAGCAGAAACCGGATGGCCTCGGTGATATTCGGCTCATCCTCAACTAATACTACATGCCTGCCCATTCGCTGACATACCTCCCCCAACGTTGTCTCCCGGTCCAAGTGAACCCAACGCACATCCCCAAATTTCAGGCAGATTAGACCTGCGTTTGGGGAACTGTCAAAACTCTTCGTCCAAAATCGACGGTTCACGACGCGCTATACAGTCTTTACTTGAACAGACCCGACAGCTTGCCCCCACCTTCAAAGCATCGTCGCTGTTATCAGATTTCGGCAATATCAACATAACCGCATTATACATCGGATCGTGATCAAAATCGGGCAGTGATTTGGGCCAGGCCACAGCCAGACACTCAAACCCAGCTGTATTTCGACCATGCTGAACCACCTGCCGACGCAATGGCACCTGCGGTCGGCTTAGGGCCGTATACAGTGGCCACAACGGACAAGATGCGCCGAACCGGGGCAATGCAAATCCTGCAATTGGCTTGCGAAACAGAATAGAGCCCGAGGCATCACACAAAACCAATCCGGACGGACGCCCCAAGATTTTTTCCGGCAAAGCCGCCAACCGCCGCAAAACCTGTGGCACGCCACAGCCAAACGTCTTTGCCAATTGTGCAGGATCAATTCCGCCACTAACTTCCTGTGCAATCTCATCCAGCGGCAATTTCATGGCATCCTGCCGGTATTGCTCCAGAGCTCCCTTGGCGATGGAACGCGCCGCGTCACTCATCAATTCCGGGGCATTCGACACCAGTTCAGTTGGCAGCGCCGCGCCCTGTTCGATCTCGGCAAAATGGTAGTCATGCGCGGTAAAAAACGCCTCTACCTCTTCTTGCGGCACACCGCGACGGGTTTCGGGCGTGTTGCTGTCATCCAGAAAGCTCACCAGTGATTTGCTGCTTTCAGCCAGCCGACGAGAATCCTCGTTCAGGTTCTGGTGGAAGCGATCACGCCACTCGGGCTCCAACTCTCCTGTTTCGGCCAGAATGGAGGCGGTTGATCTGATTGCCGCAGCCGTCGACAAAACCTCATGCAGAGAATCCGCCAAATGTGGGTCATGGGTCAAACGATCCGACAACACTTGAACCGTCCGTTCCAATGTGGCCACCCGACGATGCTCTCCAGCCAACACCTCGGCCCAACCCGGAAAACGTCCGGCAAATTCGTCTGCGTGATCCAACTCAGCCACTGGTTTACCTGCATCGGCCGCAGCCTCCCGCAGGGTGGCAATCAAGGCAACTTCAGCCCCCTCGGTCAGCATAGATGGCTCTACGCCCAAAGCCCTGGCAATATCTACCAAGAGTTTGCCGCCGATTCTGCGGCGATTGTGCTCGATCAAGTTCAAGTAAGACGCCGAAATCTCAACCTGGCGCGCCAATGCGGCCTGACGCACTTCCAGAAACTGCCTGCGCTCACGGATCCGGGTCCCTGTCAGTGTGTCACGCCCCATCGCCCAGACCTTTCATTTCCTTAACAATTCATACATTTTCTGCACCGCAATATAAAAAAATTTACAAACACCGCGCCACTTTGTGCATTTATTTACAGAATTATCTAGAAAAACAAGGCAATTATTGCGCAATTTTACAACCCGCCCGCATACTGATTTTGCACAATTGTGCTTGCGCATCGCAGAAGTAGAGGAGCTGCGACGCGTCAATCATATAAGGGAGGATTATATGTCCAATTCGAATTTCACGCGTCGTGGTATGCTGAAAACCAGCGCCATTGCAGGTGCAGGCGTTGCAATGCCGACAATCTTTACCGCGTCATCTGTTGCGGCTTACACCAATGAACCCACGGGCGGATCTGTCACTCTGGGCTTCAACGTCCCACAGACCGGCCCCTATGCTGACGAGGGTGCGGATGAGCTGCGCGCTTATCAGCTTGCAGTCGAGCACCTGAACGGTGAAGGCGACGGCGGCATGATGAACACCTTCAGCTCCAAAGAGCTGCAGGGCAACGGCATCTTGGGCAAAAAGGTTGAGTTCGTCACAGGCGATACCCAAACCAAATCTGACGCTGCCCGCGCATCGGCCAAGTCGATGATCGAAAAAGACGGTGCCGTGATGATCACTGGTGGCTCATCTTCAGGTGTTGCGATTGCTGTTCAGGGCCTGTGTCAGGAAGCTGGCGTTATCTTTATGGCTGGTCTGACCCACTCGAACGACACAACCGGTAAAGACAAGAAAGCCAACGGCTTCCGTCATTTCTTTAACGGTTACATGTCGGGCGCGGCTCTGGCTCCAGTGCTGAAGAACCTGTATGGCACCGACCGGAATGCCTACCACCTGACTGCTGACTACACTTGGGGTTGGACCCAGGAAGAGTCGATTGCAGCCGCAACCGAAGCTCTGGGCTGGAACACAGTCAATAAGGTGCGCACACCGCTCGCCTCGACTGACTTCTCGTCCTATATCGCCCCAGTTCTGAACTCGGGTGCTGACGTTCTGGTTCTGAACCACTACGGCGGCAACATGGTGAACTCGCTGACCAACGCGGTTCAGTTCGGCCTGCGCGAGAAAGTCGTCAACGGCAAGAACTTCGAAATCGTTGTTCCGCTGTATTCGCGCCTGATGGCCAAGGGTGCCGGTGCCAACGTTAAGGGCATCCACGGTTCCACCAACTGGCACTGGTCGCTGCAGGACGATGCGTCCAAAGCATTCGTTAAATCCTTCGGCACCAAATACGGCTTCCCACCTTCACAGGCGGCCCACACCGTATACTGCCAGACCCTGCTGTATGCTGACGCTGCAACACGCGCGGGCACTTTCAACCCATGTGGCATTGCCGAAGCTTTGGAAGACTTTGAGTTTGATGGTCTGGGCAACGGTAAAACACTGTACCGTGCCGGCGATCACCAGTGCTTCAAGGACGTGTTGGTTGTGCGTGGTAAAGAAAACCCAACATCCGAGTTCGACCTTCTCGAAGTTGTCGAAGTTACTCCGGCGGCACAGGTTACTTACCCTGTTGACCACCCCATGTTCGCTGGCGGTGCCCTGGGCACTTGTAACGCGGGCTAAGGCTTTGGCCTTGTCGGGCGCGCAACTGCTGCGCCCGACCTCCCCAATTGGCCGCCGCTTTGATCAGACAGTTCAGATCTGACAACCAAATGGCCGCCAATCGCACATAAAATAGACTAACCAACCCAAAGGTGGGGGCTATGGACGCAATCCTATTGCAAATCTTAAACGGGCTCGACAAAGGCTCGGCCTATGCGCTGATCGCGCTGGGACTGACACTCATTTTTGGCACGCTTGGCGTGGTGAACTTTGCCCATGGGGCCCTGTTCATGATCGGTGCTTTTTGCGCCGTCACCCTACAACGTCTCCTCAATCTCAGCTTTGAAACGATTGACGAAACACAGACCGACTTTCTCGGCAATGCACTGAAAGTCAAAACCCCTTATGTTGAAGCCTGGTTTGGCCCCCAGATGGGCGGTGCAATCATCGACTGGGCGGTGCCACTGGCAATCCTGTTCGCCATCCCGATCATGATTTTTGTCGGCTACGCAATGGAACGCGGGCTGATCAAGCACTTCTACAAACGCCCCCACGCGGATCAGATTCTGGTCACTTTTGGTCTGGCCATCGTGCTGCAGGAAGTGATCAAATATTTCTACGGCGCCAACCCCATTCAAACCCCCGCCCCCGAGGCGCTGAGCGGTATTATGAATGTCGGGGCCATCATAGGCATGGATATCGTCTATCCGGTCTGGCGCGTTGTCTACTTCTGCTTCTCATTGCTCATCATCGGCGGCATCTTCTCGTTCCTGCAATTCACCACCTTTGGTATGGTTGTGCGCGCTGGCATGGCAGATCGTGAAACCGTTGGCCTGCTGGGTATCAACATCGACAAACGCTTTACCATCATGTTTGGCATTGCCGCCGCTGTCGCGGGTCTGGCTGGCGTTATGTATACCCCGATCAACTCACCCAACTATCACATGGGCATGGACTTTCTGGTTCTCAGCTTTGTTGTGGTGGTTGTTGGTGGCATGGGCAGCCTACCGGGCGCGGTGCTGGCTGGGTTCCTGTTGGGTATCCTGGAAAGCTTTGCTTCGATGAACGAGATCAAATCTCTCATCCCAGGCATCGACCAAATCATCATCTATGTGGTGGCAATTATCATTCTGCTCACGCGCCCCCGGGGCCTTATGGGCCGCAAAGGCGTGATGGAGGATTAAGAACATGTTCGGAATGAACAAAAACGACACAACCATGCTGCTACTGGTCGCTGCATTGACCATGCTTGCACCCTTTATCCTGAACCCTTTCCCGACTGATAGCGGCTTGGCTCAATTCAACGCCGGCTATCCGGACCTGATGCAGCGGTTTGTGATCTTTGGCATCTTTGCAATCGGTTTCAACATTCTATTCGGCCTCACCGGCTACCTCAGCTTTGGTCACGCGGCCTTTCTGGGTGTGGGGTCCTACTCGGCGGTTTGGATGTTCAAGCTGCTTGCGATGAACGTGATCCCGGCAATTTTGCTTTCGGTGGCTATGGCTGGCGTGTTCGCCTTGCTAATCGGCTATGTCTCGCTCAGACGCTCGGGTATCTACTTTTCGATCCTGACGCTGGCCTTTGCGCAGATGTCATTCAACCTAGCCTATTCAGTGCTGACCCCAATCACCAACGGTGAAACAGGTCTGCAGCTGACCCTGAACGACCCACGTGTTTTGGGTGTATCGCAAACAGCTGACGGCTCGATCCCGGTCACCAACCTGTTTGGATTGGAAATGCGCTCGACATTCGAGATGGCAGTTGGCCCCTGGGCCTTCCAGTTCAATGTCGGCTACTACCTGTGCGCGCTGATCATGCTGGCAGTGTTCTACCTGTCGATCCGCATCTTCCGCTCCCCTTTTGGGTTGATGTTGAAAGCTGTCAAATCAAACCAACAGCGGATGAACTACACTGGCTTGAACACCCGCCCCTACACTCTGGCTGCCTTTGTCATCTCTGGCATGTACGCTGGTTTGGCTGGTGGTCTGCTGGCCTCGATGGATCCCCTGGCTGGTGCCGAGCGTATGCAGTGGACCGCATCGGGCGAAGTTGTTCTTATGACCATCCTCGGCGGTGCAGGCACTTTGATTGGTCCGGTACTGGGCGCGGGATTCATCAAATACTTCGAAAACATCTTCTCCAAGATCAACGAAACGGTTTTGCACAGCTGGTTCAGCGCCATGCCCGATGCGTTAGAGGATATTCTAGTGACGTTGGTCTACCCCTTTGTCGGCAAAGGCTGGCATATGACACTTGGCATCCTGTTTGTCCTGGTGGTGGTATTCCTCCCCGGTGGTCTGGTTGAAGGTGGCCAACGAGTATCCAGCTGGCTGCGTAACAAAAAGGCGGGCAAGAATACGCCCTCCAGCACAACCGAACCTGCGGAATAAGGAGACACAAGATGGGAATTCTTGAAGTCAAAGGCGTCAACAAACGGTTCGGTGGATTGCAGGCCTTAGGGGATGTGAACCTCAGCGTCAAAGAAAACTCGGTCCACGCCATCATCGGCCCAAACGGTGCGGGCAAATCAACCTTGCTGAATGTGTTGGTGGGCAAGCTGATCCCGGACACCGGGTCGGTGATGTTCGATGGCAAATCAGTGCTGGGCCGCGCCCCGTATGAGATCAATCAAATGGGCATCAGCCGCGTTTTCCAGACACCCGAGATCTTTGGTGATCTGTCGGTGATGGAAAACATGATGATCCCCTGCTTTGCCAAACGGGATGGCGCATTTGAAATGAATGCCATTTCCTCGGTTCTTAGCCAGAAGGATGTGATCGAAAAAGCCGAGCACATGCTGGTCGACATGAACATGGCCGACAAGCGGCACATGAACGCCGCCTCGCTGTCGCGAGGTGACAAACGTCGCCTGGAAATCGGCATGTGCCTGTCACAAGAGCCGCGTCTGTTGCTGTTGGACGAACCCACCGCCGGCATGGCGCGGGCTGACACCAACAACACCATCGACCTGCTAAAGCAGATCAACGAAGAGCGTGACATCACTATCGCCATCATCGAACACGACATGCACGTAGTGTTCTCGCTGGCCGACCGGATCACAGTGCTGGCTCAGGGCACTCCGCTGGTCGAAGATGATCCGCAAAATATCAAAGGCAACCCCAAGGTGCGCGAAGCGTATCTGGGCGAGTCGGCGTAAGGAGAAACCACCATGAACGTCAAACCCGATTTCTCCAAAGGCGCCAATCAGGCGGCCACCGCCCCGGCCTTTCTGTCGGTCTGGGACATGCATGCCTATTATGGCGAAAGCTATATCGTGCAGGGCATTTCCTTTAACGTGCACGAGGGCGAAATCCTCGCCCTGCTGGGCCGAAACGGTGCTGGAAAAACCTCAACCCTTCGTGCCATTGCCCGACTTGACGATCCTCAGCTTAACAAAGGTGAAGTCTGGCTGGACCACAAGCCATTGCACAACATGGCGGCACATGAGGCCTCGGCGGCCGGTTTGGCACTGGTGCCCGAAGACCGCCGTATCATCGCCGGCCTAACGGTCGAGGAAAACCTGCAACTGGCGCAAATCGCTCCGCCCATCGGCTGGTCTCTAGAGCGCCTGTACGAGCTGTTCCCGCGGCTGGGTGAGCGCCGCAAGCAAGAAGGCGTCACCCTGTCAGGAGGAGAGCAGCAAATGCTGGCCATCGCCCGCGCCCTTGCCCGCGACATCAAGGTGCTGCTGCTGGACGAGCCATACGAAGGTCTGGCGCCGGTCATCGTAGACGAGATTGAAAAAACACTTATCCACATCAAGGAACAAGGCATCACTACGGTCATCGTCGAGCAGAACGCGGTGAGAGCGCTGGAACTGGCTGACAGAGCAGTCATTCTGGATACCGGAGGCATCGTCTTTGACGGCGGTGCCTCGGAGGTGCTTGAAAACGAAGAACTGCGCGCCGAATACCTGGCGATCTGACGAACTATCCCTGTCGCATTGGCCACCGCCAATGTAGACACACTCTAGGCCGGTTCCTTTGGGACCGGCCTTTTTTGCATCCCGCAGGCATAAACCCAGGTCTAGCCCCAGCCAAACAGGACCTTATTGCTATTTAAGACCGCCCCAGAAACCGCGAATTCAACCGCAACCAAGACGCTGAACCTCCAGCTGCGGCATATTTCAATTTCGAAGGACAAGCATGATGCAACACGTAAAAGTCTGGGATCCTATTGTACGGGTCTTCCATTGGTCCCTGGCCGTCGCATTTTTGGCCAACGCCTTTCTGGTCAGCGATGACTCTCCCATGCACCAGTGGATCGGCTATGGCATCGTTGGCCTGGTACTGGCCAGACTGATCTGGGGATTTGTCGGCACCCGCTATGCTCGGTTCTCCAGCTTCGCCCCCAGCCTATCCGGCGCAACCGAGCAAGTGGCCGACATTGTCAAAAACCGCAAGACCATCCACCGCGGCCACACCCCATTGGGCGCATTGATGATCTATAACATGCTGGCTGCGCTCTTACTGATCGGCCTGCCCGGCATCGCCCTAACCACACCTCTGTTTGGCAGCCTCGACTGGATCGAAGACCTGCATGAATTCTGCGTCATCTGGACCGAGATTTCAGTTCTGGCACACATTGCTGCCGTCATTTTCGAAAGCAACCGCACCAAGGTGAATCTGCCACGCGCTATGGTTACCGGCACCAAGAGCATCCCCGCCGAATAATCTGGCTATCCTACCCGCAACGACCTCAAATTTAGGGAATACGGGCGAACAAGGCCAACTCTGCTAGAGTTGGCCTTGTCCTTTGCTTATCCTGAACCTCTAGAAACCTTTGCGATCGGACTAAAACTCGTCTCTCGCATTCACCCAACCCAAACTGGAGAGAGTGGGGTCAGATGTGATTGTGTGTTTCTATCAATGTATTGCTTGAATTTGTTCGATCCTGCATTTGCGCATTGCTGGTGCGCCAAGCAGCCCGTGCCCGCAAACGAATAGCAATTGCTATTATTCCCAGACAAATCCAGAAGACCTGGATCAACATTGAACCCAGATTAAAGTTTTGCACCAAGCTGATCAAAATGAGGCATGCGCCGCAGATATTGATCAGGAAAAATGCTATCCCTTGGCTGTCGATGACACGAAAGGTCACCAAGGTGTAATTGGACAGGTAAAAAATAAAACCAACGACACCACAGCCGGTAGAAACCTGTGCTGGCAGAGACGCAAAAACGTCATAGAAATTTTCAACAATCATTTTGGACAGGCCTTAGAAAGAGGTTACTCGTTAACCACGTCGGCAACCTAGAAAGCCTTACTATGTCGACCTATTCCCATTTGGGGACAAAACGCTCAAAGGTCTGGAATACAATACCTGTCGCTACCTGGCGCCACATCATGCCCAGCCGCACGTGCCATCAACCAGGGCCAGTTGGTGATATGGTGGTAGTGCCCCTTATCTTCCATTGCTGTGAACTTTGCGTTTAGTAAATGCTCTGCCAATAACTCGGCCCCTTGAACCGGGGCTACGTTATCCAGCGTTCCCTGAAATACCTCAGCCGGAGCAGTGATATCTTGTACAGAAAAGTCCCACCCTTGAGCGTTTAGCAAGTTCTCCTCGACCATACCGTCCATCCCCATCGCCGTGCGCTGCGCCAGCATTTCGGCGGTCCTGCGCCGCACAACTGGATGCGACAGAATTTCCACATCGTCGCTGCTCCGGGTCCGCTTGCAGTACCGGTCAAAGTAGCTGTCCCGATTTTGCAAAATGGATCGCACCAGAAACGGGATTACCTGACGCAGCATGGACGGCCAGTGACGTCCCAGAATGCTAGACATGTGATAAAACTGATCCAACTCCCGCCAGTTTGGATGCCTGTACGTTGGGTAAGCGGCCGAGGATAGAACTATCTTTTCAACACGCTGACCCAAATCATGCGCCACCGCCAATGCACTGCCAGACCCAAATGACAGCGACAAGACACCTACCCGGTCTAATCCCAGATGGTCCAACAACTGCTCAATATCCGACGAAAAATCCCTCAGCCCGTGCATGACTTTGGCTTCGGATCGAAAACCTCCGGGACGACAGGGGGTAACCAGCCGGATATTGTACCGCTCCAGATACTTCAGGCAAAGATCCGGATAGCCCAACATGTCTATTGCTACCCCAGACAGCGCGTCAAAAACCAAAACCGGGTATCCAGCTTCGGGACCAAGGCTAAAATACTCTAAACCTCGGCCATCACTCAGCGTTAGCATTCGACGGACATTTTGGCGTTCATCTCTTAGCAACTCACTGCGGCGTAATGCTGACATAGGAGTTGAGGCAAGTGCCGAGATTAGTCCCGCCTGGCTATGACATCCTGTTTTGTCAAAGATCCGTTTTAGATAAGTTCGCGCACTTTCGTATGACAACCCTGTTGCCGTCGCAGCACCACGAACATCTCCCGCTTTGTTCAACTCCCCGAGCAGCTCGGCCTCGCGTCGCGACAGGTTGTGTGTTTTGGAAAAACTGCGCAGCGCATCGCTTTGACCACTCCCTCCAGAGATCAAAACCGCAGCGGCGATTGAGGGGAACCCAATGCGCTCGGCCTCTTGCCGAGGCAAAATCATCAATGGCTCCAAGCTGCCACCTGGTAACTGGAACTGCTGTGTTTTTCCGCTTTGAATGCAGGTCTCAACCAACTTCGATAGTGATCGAGCCCCTTTTTCGTTCAAGATGCTAGGCTGGTTGCCGTTGGCTATTACTGTTCCAGTCTGCAAGGTTTCCTGCATTGTTCGGTTGGCCATCAAAAGCTGCCCATTTTCACCTAGCAAGGCAACGCCAAAGGCAAAGCTGTTCAAAACCGAAGACAGATAGGTTTCTCGTTCTTGTAGATCCACCATCCTTTTGGAGATGCCAAAAGCGCGTTTAAAGTGACGCGACAGATTTTCCAGACCTTTGCTATTCTCGTGCTCTAAGAAACGACTATCACGGGCGCGCTGAACCTCTTCGGTCAGTTCAAGTATCAACTCCGGCCAGAGCGAATTGTCTAAAGACGCCTCATATACCATATGGGTCAGCTGCTCGAACTTATCAGACATTTCGAAATACCTTACTCAAATGCAACCAAAAGCCATACTTAACAGGTTTACCAGTTGTACAGATAGTCAAGTATTCCATAACTTGGGTTCCTAGTTCCCCTTATCCCCTTTCCATATTCGCCAAATCAGTCCAAAAATACGCCCATGACTGATATCGCCTTTGATCATGCCCCCATCGGGCTTGCGCAGCTGGAAAATCGCTTCATCCGCCGCTGCAACCTGCAATTTGCCGAAACCTTTGGGGACAGCCCCGAGGCCTTTATCGATCTTGAGATTTCTGCACTCTATCCCAGTCGTGAAGACTTTGATCGTATTGGCACCCTGCTTCAGCAAGAAAATGCAAAATCCGGGCGATACGATGACGAGCGGATTATGCGCCGAACCAACGGAGATCTGTTCTGGTGCAGGGTGCGCGGTCGCTCCCTGACCCCCGAGCAGCCTTTTCGCGGGGGGATTTGGTCCTTTGCTGATATTTCCGAAGATCGCCCCGTGGTCTCACTTACCCCGCGTGAACGGGATGTGGCGATTCTGACCTGCCGTGGGTTATCAGCCAAGGAAATCGGTGCCGAGCTCAAGCTGTCTTATCGCACGATCGAGACCCATAGGGCTCATTTGCTCAAGAAGTTCGGGGCCCGCAAACTCCCGGAATTGGTAGCGAAACTGACCGGAATGCCCCTTTGATGGCAACAGAATTGTAAATCTGGTGCCAACAGCCCATGTTGACTCTCTGTTAGGGTGCTTTCCTTGCAGTCAACCTTGCCTTATAAGCGCCTTAAATTTCGACCTGCCATTTTCGCAGGTCACTGAGAACCGGCTGAGGACAATATGAAAAACAAAACTCACGAAGCAGACGTCGCCTTTATTAAGGCACTGGCCGAAATGCTGCGCGACAACGATCTGACTGAACTGCAGGTCAAACGGGAATACGGCGATGACGACAGCCTGAATGTGCGCGTCTCTCGTCAGATGGCAGCAATGGCAGCCCCGGTTCAAGTTGCAGTGCCTGCCGCGGCTGCGGCTGCAGCCCCAGTTGCAGCAACTGCAGCACCAGCTGCCGCCGCTCCTGCCGAAGATCCTGCCAGCCACCCTGGCGCAGTGACCTCGCCAATGGTGGGAACTGTCTACACCCAGGCTGAGCCCGGCGCCCCGGCCTTTATCTCGGTTGGTGCCAAAGTCAGCGAAGGCGACACCCTGCTAATCGTCGAAGCCATGAAGACCATGAACCACATCCCGGCCCCTAAAGGCGGCACCGTGAAGCGGATTTTGGTTGAAGACGGCGCTGCCGTGGAATTCGGAACGCCTCTGGTCATCATCGAGTAAGGATCTGACATGTTTGACAAGATCCTGATTGCCAACCGCGGCGAGATCGCCCTGCGCGTGATCCGCGCGGCGCGAGAAATGGGCATTGCCAGTGTTGCGGTGCATTCCACCGCCGACGCCGATGCCATGCACGTGCGGATGGCAGATGAGTCGGTCTGCATTGGCCCGGCTCAAAGCGCCAGCAGCTACCTGTCGATTCCGGCCATCATTTCGGCCTGTGAAATCACCGGTGCGCAGGCGATCCACCCCGGGTATGGCTTTCTGTCCGAAAACGCCAACTTTGTGCAGATCATCGAAGATCATGGCCTGACCTTTATCGGCCCAACAGCCCAGCACATCCGCACCATGGGTGACAAGATCACCGCCAAGGACACTATGAAGGAACTGGGTGTTCCCTGTGTTCCTGGTTCTGACGGTGGCGTTCCAGATCTGGAAACCGCTCAGAAAATCGGTGAAGAGATCGGCTATCCGGTCATCATCAAAGCCACTGCTGGCGGCGGTGGTAAGGGCATGAAAGTGGCCAAAACCGCTGCTGACATGGAAATGGCATTCCGCACAGCGCGGGCCGAAGGCAAGTCCAACTTTGGCAACGATGAAGTCTACATCGAAAAATACCTAACCACCCCACGTCACATCGAAATTCAGGTGTTTGGCGATGGTAAAGGCAAGGCGGTACACTTGGGCGAGCGCGACTGTTCGCTGCAGCGCCGCCACCAAAAGGTATTTGAGGAGGCCCCCGGCCCCAGCATCAGTGCCGCCGAGCGCGCCAAAATTGGTAAAGTCTGTGCTGACGCTGTGGCCAAGATCAACTATATCGGCGCAGGCACCATCGAGTTCCTGTACGAAAAAGGCGAGTTCTATTTCATCGAAATGAACACCCGTTTGCAGGTGGAACACCCGGTGACCGAAGCGATCTTTGGTGTCGACCTAGTGCGCGAACAAATCCGCGTTGCCGAAGGCCTGCCAATGTCGTTCGGACAGGACGATCTGACGATCAATGGCCACGCCATTGAGGTGCGGATCAACGCTGAAAAGCTGCCAAACTTTGCACCGTGCCCCGGTAAGATTTCGCAATACCACGCCCCTGGTGGCCTGGGTGTGCGGATGGATTCAGCGCTGTACGATGGCTATTCGATCCCGCCTTACTATGACAGCCTGATCGGCAAGCTGATCGTCCACGGTCGTGACCGCAACGAGGCTCTGGCCCGTCTAAGCCGCGCCCTGGGTGAGTTGATCGTTGATGGTGTCGACACCACGGTGCCGCTGTTTGATGCACTGCTGGCCGAAGCTGACATCCTGTCAGGTGACTATAACATCCACTGGCTGGAGCACTGGCTTGAAACCAATCTGGCCAGTTAAAACAACTGTAGCGGTGCGTGCCAGCACGCACCCTACACCCCATCGTAGGCCTGTACGATGACGCTGACAGCTGATTTGTTGCTGATGGCCTATGCAGCCGGGGTTTTCCCCATGGCTGAGCACCAAGATGATCCTGAAATTTTCTGGGTGGACCCCAAACGCCGCGGCATCCTGCCTCTGGACGGGTTTCACATTTCCCGATCCCTGGCCCGGCGTATGCGCCGCGGTGGTTTTGAAGTGACCATCAACCGTGATTTTGCAGGCGTTGTGACCGCCTGCGCAGATCGGATTGAGACCTGGATCAATGAAGAAATCCACCAACGCTATGTCGAGCTGCACCAGATGGGTAAGGCCCATTCACTGGAGATTTGGCACGACGGCGAGCTGACAGGCGGTGTCTATGGCGTCACCGTTGGCGCGGCCTTCTTTGGGGAGAGCATGTTCTCGCGTCGCACTGACGCCTCAAAAATTGCACTGGCCTATTTGGTGGATCGTCTTAATCAGGCTGGGTTTCAACTTTGTGATACGCAGTTCATCACCCCACACCTGGCATCGCTTGGAGGGCGGGAAATCAGCCGTGCAGCCTATAGATCTATGCTTCTTGAGGCGGTAGAGGGTGAAGCGGACTTTATCAAACCCGCGATCCCAACGGCTCAGACACTGTTACAGCGCAACACCCAGATGTCATAGCGGCTGTGATCCAGCGCGCTCAGGGCCGGGCTTGAGGCAATCATCCAGCCTTCAAACTCTACGGCGCCATTGTCCGGATCGCGAATAGTCAAAAAGGCATAGGCATCACCAGTCGGGTTGTCCGCGGGATATCGGCAATCCACCACGGTCACCAACAATCCCAGCAACTCAGCACTGCCGCCAATAGCCACTTCAGCGTCTGCGGTGCGACCATTGACCTTGTCCAAGCCCCGCAACACAGCCGCGCTACCTGTCACGGCACTCCCGGTTGCAGCGGCTTCTGGCTCGGTGGTGTTGTCCTGCGCCTGGGCAAACGAAGACAGTCCAAAGGACAATGCGACGGCCCAACCAAAGAATCGCTTCACGATTCTTCTCCGCTTCCGGACACAAATTTCAGCAGCAGGGTAATCAGACTAACCGCACCCTGCGTATCTTCCATCTCATCCTCAGGCGCAAAGCCAAAGGGAGAACCACCAGGCATGATCTCAACAAAATTGCCGCCCAACAGGCCTTCGGATGACACGATGACCGCGCTGTCATCAGGGATCTCGACCCCTTCTTTCACGGAAAACCGGGTGTCGGCCCGAAACGTCTGTGGGTTCAGATCAACATCGGTCACTGTGCCAATCTTGACGCCAGCCAAACGCACATCGGTGCCGACGCTGACGCCTTCGATAGAACGGAACGACGCGTTCAGGTGGTAGTGGTCGCCGCCCTTGGACAGACCTGTCGCCTGCCCCGCATAAACGGCAAAGCCAATTGCAGCAGCCAAGACAGCGCCGCCGACCAATACTTCGGTAGTGTTATGGGACATTTCGCTGTGCCTCTGCCAAGCGCCGGATTACTCCGGCACCCATGCCTCGTAATCGCTACGCTCAGCTGGTTCAGCAGCGCGGCGAATCGAACCCGCAGGGGCATAGGCCAAGGCTGAGCCGGTCAGGTTTTCCTGATGCGGCTTTTCCCAGTCCTTGTGCGCCAGCGGCTTCTCGGATGGCACCTCGTCAAAGGTGTGGTGCAGCCAGCCGTGCCAGTCCGCATTGACGCGCGACGCCTCGACCTCGCCGTTGAAGATCACCCAGCGTTTGCTGTCATCGGCATTGCGATAGTACACATTGCCCTGATCGTCGTCGCCAACTTTGATACCCTTACGGGCGGTGAAGAGCTGAGTGTTCAGCGTTTGACCGTTCCACCAGGTGACGGCGCGCAAAAGAGTGCTCAGGATTGACATGTATGCCTCCGTAAATTCCCCCCTGATATGACGCAGTTTGCAGCAGAGGTCCAGACACTGCGCCCCATCCAATAGCGCACAGCCCCTAAGTTGTGCGCTATTTCCCACGTCATGCGGGGTTCACCCCCTGCAATTCAAGACGCCAGCGCGGTAACTTCGATTTCAATCCGGTATTTGGGATCAATCAGACCACATTCGATCATGGTTGCCGCTGGGGGATTCTCACCAAAGGTCGTTGCCAGCATCGGCCAACAAGCGTCAAACTCGGACCGTTCGGGCAGGTAGTAATTTATTCGTACTACCTGTTCAAAACTACTGCCCGCGTCTGCCAAGGCCTTGCCAATGATATCCAGCGCCGAGCGGCATTGGGCAACAACATCGTCGCCCTGCCCAACGGTGCCCGCAACATGTACAAATCCGCCCGCCACAACGGCGCGACAATAGCCAACCTTGGCTTCAAACTCACCACCCGAGGAGATCCGCTTAATGCTCATCACTCTGTCCAATCAAATCATCATTATCAAAAACCTGAAAACCAGGCGCTTCACAGCAAAACGGCGCGGGATGAACCGCGCCGTTTAATCAAGTCAGGTAACCCATGGGTTACCCTGCAGATGCAGGTTCTTTTTCTGCATCGGCGTGGATCATCAGCGGCTCGACGTTAGAGTTCACAGCCTCTTCATTCACCACCACCTTGGTCACGCTCTCCATACCGGGGAGTTCAAACATGGTGTTCAGCAGGATATCTTCGAGGATGGAACGCAGGCCACGTGCACCGGTTTTCCGTTCGATGGCACGCTTGGCAATGGCGCTCAGTGCATCATCGGTAAAGTCCAGCTCAGTCTCTTCCAGCTCGAACAGACGCTGGTATTGCTTGACCAGTGCGTTCTTCGGTTTCGACAGGATCGTAACCAGAGCGTCTTCGTCCAGATCTTCCAGCGTTGCCAATACAGGCAAACGGCCAACAAATTCAGGGATCAGACCAAATTTCAGCAGATCTTCGGGTTCCAGATCCTGGAACACTTCGCCCACACCACGCTCGTCGTTGTCACGCACATCCGCACCAAAGCCCATCGCCGAGCCCTTACCGCGTGCTGCGATGATCTTGTCCAGACCGGCAAAGGCGCCACCACAGATGAACAGGATGTTGGTAGTGTCGACCTGCAGGAATTCCTGCTGTGGATGCTTGCGACCGCCCTGAGGTGGAACCGACGCAACGGTGCCTTCCATCAGTTTCAGCAGCGCCTGCTGTACACCCTCGCCCGATACGTCACGAGTGATCGATGGGTTTTCAGACTTGCGGGTGATCTTGTCGACTTCATCGATGTAGACAATACCACGCTGTGCGCGTTCGACATTATATTCGCTGGCCTGCAGCAGTTTCAGGATGATGTTCTCGACGTCTTCACCCACATAACCAGCTTCGGTCAATGTAGTGGCGTCTGCCATGGTGAACGGCACATCCAGAATGCGCGCCAATGTCTGTGCCAGCAGTGTCTTACCACAGCCAGTCGGGCCGATCAGCAAGATGTTGGATTTAGCCAGTTCTAGTTCGGACCCGGCTTTTTGTGCGTGGTTCAGGCGCTTGTAGTGGTTGTGTACTGCAACCGACAGCACCTTTTTGGCCATTGCCTGGCCAATGACATAGTCATCCAATACTTCGCAGATGTCCTTAGGAGACGGCACACCATCGGTAGCCTTCAGCCCCGAGGCCTTGGTCTCTTCACGGATGATATCCATACAGAGTTCGACGCATTCGTCGCAAATGAACACGGTTGGGCCCGCAATCAACTTGCGTACCTCGTGCTGGCTCTTGCCGCAGAAGCTACAGTAAAGCGTATTCTTGCTGTCGCCGCTTGAGTTCGTTGCCATGGTCTACCTTTCAGTCCGCGCTAGGAGGGGCCCATTCTAGGCGTCTCCCACTTCTAAAACAGCTTAGGCCAGTGCCTCAGCCGCTACAATCGCAAAGTACGCCCCAGCCTATTCCAGGACGTACAAGTTAGTTACGAATTGAGCTTCAGCTCTCTTCGTCGTCGCCCTTGGAACGATTCGTCACGATCTCATCGATCAGACCAAACTCTTTGGCATCTTCCGGAGCCATAAAATTATCCCGTTCCAGCGCGGCTTCAACCTTTTCCAACTCTTGGCCAGTGTGGTGTACATAGATTTCGTTCAGACGGCGCTTCAGCTTCAAGGTTTCTTCGGCGTGAATCATGATGTCTGTGGCCTGGCCCTGGAACCCGCCTGACGGCTGGTGAACCATGACGCGGCTGTTGGGCAGCGAGAACCGCATGCCCTTTTCACCGGCGGTCAGCAGCAGCGAGCCCATCGAAGCCGCCTGGCCGATCACCAGGGTCGAAACCTTGGGTTTGATGTACTGCATGGTGTCATAGATCGACAGACCCGAGGTCACAACGCCACCGGGCGAGTTGATGTACATCGAGATTTCTTTTGACGGGTTTTCCGCCTCAAGGTGCAGCAATTGCGCTACGATCAACGAGCTCATGCCATCATGAACAGGACCATTCAGGAAAATGATCCGCTCTTTCAGCAAGCGTGAAAAGATATCATACGCCCGTTCTCCACGGCTGGTCTGTTCAACCACCATTGGGACGAGTGTGTTCATGTAAGTTTCTTTTGGATCGAACATTTGGGCCTGCCTGCTTTGAATTTAATCGGGACCATACCCGACAGAGTGTTACTTGATTCTTAGTATCGGCGCATAAGGGCTGCAAGAGGGCGTAAAAAAATTGCGGTTTCTAGCCGATGCATTTTTCCTCCCGTCGCAATCCTATGGTTCGTTGTCGCAATATGATAACTACAGTCGTCAAAGTCGAGTTAACACCGCTTCAGAAACTTTTTGGCCACGATGACCATTGTGCCATCCTTGCCACAGGATCCCGTCATGCAGTCAGATAGCTTCATTCAAAAAGGCGCTGCCGCCAAATTGGCGATCCCATTTAGTGGTGAACCGCAGGATTTTTACTTCCTGATGCTACCCAAGGCGACCATGCTCCCGATAGCTGCCGCCATCGAACCGCTACGCATCGCCAATCAGGTGACCAACACCGCGCTGTATCGCTGGTTCATCATGACCGAGGACGGTGAACCGGTTACCTGCTCCAACGGCATGAACGTAACTCCGGATCTGCCACTAGGGCAATTGCCATCCGATGCAGTCGTGTTTGTCTGCGCCGGAGTGGAACCGCAACACTCGGCGGGTGAGGCAACAATCAACTGGCTGCGCCGCGAACACCGGTTTGGCCGCCGGATGGGTGGCATCTGCACCGGGGCCTTTGCCCTGGCCCAGGCAGGACTACTGAAAGGACATGAGTTCACCCTGCACTGGGAAAACCAGCCGGGGTTCGTCGAGAAGTTCCCAAACCTTCAGCCTTCGCCGAATATCTATGAGATCACCAAAACCTTTATGACCTGTGGTGGAGGCAATGCGGCCACCGATATGATGCTGAACCTGATAGAAGAACGCCATGGCAAGAAACTGGCGATCATTGTCGCCGATATGTGCCTGCATGTTCGATCTGGTGGGCAAATGGCACCGCAGAAATCCAACTATGCCGTCGCCATTGGTAGCCGCAACCAGCGCTTGCTGACGGCGCTGCAATTGATGCAGGAATCGATCGAGGAACCGCTGTCGATTGGCGTGCTCTGTGACCGGCTGGATATTTCACGTCGCCAACTAGAACGGCTATTTTCGCGTTATCTGGATCAAAGCCCGATGCAGGTTTATTTCGACATGCGCCTAAGCCATGCCTATGCGCTGATGAATGAAACCGCGATGTCAGTAACCGAAATCGCTCTTGCCTCGGGCTTTAACAGCGCCACGCACTTCTCGCGCCAATTCAAACGCAAGTTCGGCGCCAGCCCACATTTCTTTCGCAAAGGCTGGGTTTGACCGCCTGCATCGAAAGAACAGTCCCCAATTTCTAGGCCGATCAGGATTCCCACGTTCTCCCCGACAGATGATCCAACAGCAATGTGCCCATGATACGGGCGAGAGTTTCATCTGAGCGTTCTGTTCCTACGATCTTTTCGACAAGCCCTTGATAGGCGGCAAGTGAGATTTTCATCACCTCGTCCGACGCGATCTCGTCACGGCTTTTGCCGCGTATATAGTCAAACACCAGCGCCATTTCTGACCCAAAATCAGCGCGCAAGGTATCTATCAGCTGCTGGATCTGCGCCTGCTCGTCGCCCTCGTCCAGGACCAGGTCGGTGCTGACGCGAGACATGACCTGCTCGGTGCTGGCCAGAAACAGCGCCTCTTTGGTTGGGAAGTAGTGATACAGCGCGCTTTTGGAAATGCCGAGGTATTCGGCGATCTTGCGCATACTCCCCCCTGCATATCCATGGGCCGAGAAGTAGGCGGCGGCGCGGTGGGCCAGTTCGGTTCTATGGGCGTCGTGGTCAATTATCTTGGGCATGCGTTTTCGTCCGATTGGTCGAAAACTATTGACATTGTTTTGGGCAAAGGTCTAGGGAGACTTAAATAGTCCAATTGGTCTAAAACAAATTTTCAGCGCCTGCCCCGGTGGTTGGCCCCATTTAAGGAAATCACGAATGTCCAAATCTGGCGGCATCAACCGTGACCATGATCAGTCACTTGGCCCCAAGCTGATCTTTGCCCTGTTACATGCTGGCATCGTCGCGGTTTGCCTGTGGCTGGCATTTGGAGGGTTTGACTGGCCCGATGCCCAGCGCGCCAAGGTTTTGGCTGCCTGCGCGGTTTTATACGGGATGCGCCATCTTGTGACGTTGTTTGTACTGCTCAAACGTCGGGTAGAGATGTCAGAGGTGTTGGGACTCAGCGTGTTTATTGCGCTGTTTGAAATCGGGTTTCTGGTGCTGGGGGCTGGCGTCATTACTGGCTCGCCTACGCCGTTTGGTGTGTGGGACTGGGTCGGAGTTGGTTTGGTGCTGCTTGGGTCATTCCTGAACACCGGGTCGGAATTACAGCGCTGGCAGTGGAAGAAACAGCCCTCGTCCTAAGGGCGGTGTTATACCCAAGGGCTTTTTGCCTATGCGATGCACATCAACTATTTTGGCGACGCCGTACTGTTTACCGGGTGGGCCATACTAGCCGCATCTATTTTTGCCTGGCCGATCCCGATCTTTATCACGGCTAGCTTTGTGTTCTTTCACATCCCGCCCCTGGATGCCTATTTGGCCCAGCGCTATGGGGATGAATTCAATGCCTATGCAGCCAAGACGGCCAAGTTTGTGCCATTCCTTTACTAATCAACTACCGTTCAGGGCTTCAGGCTTCGGGAAACGAGTTGAAGCCCGACTGGACCAGATCACCGATATAGGTGCGCGCCATATCCGGATTAATCGCAACAATGGACGGGCGACACGCAAGCGAAACCAACCCGTGTACCGAGGCCCAGAGCAACAAAAAGAACTGCTGATGCTGTTCGGAGTTGGGATCCCCCTCACCTGCCTGGATCAGCATATTGAGCAGACCCTTTTGAAAGTCCTGCGCCTTTTGATCTGTCGGCGCATTGGTTTTGTATTCAAACAACAACCACCAACGACGTGGCTCGGACAAGGCAAATTCAAAGTAGGCCTGTCCCAGTGCAACCACACGTGCCCGTGCGTCCTGCTCGGCTGCTTCCAAAGCCGTATGCAGGATTTGGGACAGCAAAGTTGTCGATTTGTGAATGACCATGCGGATAACACCATCCAGATCACCAAAGGCATTGTAGAGCGAACCCACCGAGATACCCAGATCTTTGGCCAACCGACGGGCGGTGAGCGCATCAATCCCCTCGTCAAGAATGATGCGCTCGGCAATTGGGATAGCCCGTTCGCGGATGTCAGCCAGGTTGCGTTCCCGCCTGGTGAGGGTTGGTTGTGATGTCATAGGCCAAGTGTTTGAGACAACTTGAAACACAAGTCAAATCTAGAAGGCGATGACCTGCTCTGGGGTGATCCGATAGGTTTGATCGGACAAGTCGTTTTCTTGCATGAAACGGGCGATGGACCCAAAGGTAGCGGTCTCGATCCTGTTGCCATGGTCCGAGGTGGTTAGTGCTTGTGAGGCGACCGGCGCTAG
The DNA here is from genome assembly GCF_057444295.1 of Parasedimentitalea nitratireducens. NCBI lineage: Bacteria > Pseudomonadati > Pseudomonadota > Alphaproteobacteria > Rhodobacterales > Paracoccaceae > Parasedimentitalea > Parasedimentitalea nitratireducens. The sequence goes on from NZ_JBYAXC010000002.1 coordinate 707,001, forward strand.
GAGACGCTTGATACCGCCCACCTTGATGGGTTGGGGATCGAAATGGGCGGTAATGTTGGCTTTGATCTGCGGCACACTGGTCGTGTCATAGAGGCTGGCCATCATCACATCGAGCGTGTGTTCGGTACAGTTTTGGAACTGGCTGGTGTTTGGGTTTGCCAGAACCGAGTAGTTGGCATTATGAAGTTCTGAATAGGTGGAGCTGGTGATCACCCTCAACAGTTTCTTTTGCAGCCGCTTGTCGGGAATGATGATACCCGCATCCAGCTGGTGCGCGCCTGCAAAGAAATCAGCCGGGCTATCCTGTACCAGACTGCTGCGCCTTTTGTTGTCTGCGTTCTGATAGAGATTGAAGGCCTGATAGCCCCGCCCCGTACTGCCATCGGCGCGGGTAATGTTGGAATAGACCCAAAAGCTGACATGGGTGTATTTGACCCCACGTGGCAGCACCTTGGGGTCCCGACCCATACGCGCAACAATCGCAACATGAGCCCCACGCGATGCAAGGTCTTGCTGAACACGGTTTGAGAAGGCCGCAACTTCGGCCTCGGGCAGATAAGACTTACCCGCTTCGCTGCTGCCGGCCTGTGACAGGGATGGCAGCGCATAGGCCAGACATAAATACGTCAATGCAATAAAACGGGGCATGGGAGCCTCCTATTGTAGTGTTTATTTCAAAATGGGTTTGCCGTCGGGGGTAATGCCGATGACGGTTATGGTTGTGGTATCGTCCGAGCCAGCCGAGGCACGGCCAGCTGCCTGTGACCCCGCCCCTGATTTCTCAAGCGCCGCCCCGGTAATCAGGACCACGGAACCCACTGCCATAACTGGTACGGCCACGATGGTCGCGGCCGCTTCAGCGACAGACGCCGAGCCATGTTCAGAGGCCTGGCCACTGTGGTTAGAGGCCTGCGTTGAATGTTGACTGCTTGGCCCAGCGCTGGCTGAGGTGGCAAGACAACTGGCAAGTAGTACTGCTGGGGAGGTGAAAAAGTTCATAACCATGCTCCAATGTGAACGGTGTTCACAATACATAACCAGCGAAGATATATAGGTCAATCATTTTATGAACGCAGTTCACACTGATACTTGAACGTTTCGTTGCCTGTCCATCGGATACCGGCTAGGCTCTTACTTATGAAACATATCCCAAAAGAAACCACCGATGATGCCCTTATCCAAGAATACCTGAACAAGGGTGGTAAAGTCAGCATTGGCAAAACCAAACCATTGCCAAGCGAGCTTAGTCTCAGCAACAACGCTTGGAACAACAAGCTAACCAAAGATGAGAAAGCTGCACGCGACAAGAAATAAGGCAAAAAGTCAGCCCTGTTTCTAAACAAAAATAACAAGCCAGTTTTTGTTAGCGACAAACTGGATTCTGACACCCGTTCAAACCTGCGTTACGCCCGGTCAAATTCAGTTGTGAGCTGGCTGGTTTGTGCTCTTGTGTAATTTCAAACCACGTAGAGCAGATATTCCCGACATGCCATTTAAGCAAAGCAAAGCAATAACATTTGTTCGGCTACCAAAAATCGCGCCCGATGAGATTATTCAGCATATGTCTGATCCCCGGGTCGCAGAGCATATGCCGCTTTTGAATTTTGAGTGGGATCACGAGACTGTAGCCAAGTTCGTATCTACCAAGGAACAATGCTGGGCATGTGACGGTCTTGGGCATTGGGCCATCCTGTGTGACAACACCTATGTCGGCTGGGGAGGTTTTCAAAAAGAAGGCGCTGAATGGGATTTTGGTTTGGTGCTAAAACCGGATTGCTTTGGACTTGGGATACGTATTTCAAAGAAAGCCCTTGAGTTTGCCGCCGCAGACGGTCGGATTCCGTATGTGACGTTTCTACTGCCGCCATCTCGTACAAAATTAGGGGCTTTGTCGCGGCTTGGGGCGGAGCATGTCGGTGATGTCACCTATGATGGTGCTAAGTTCCTCAAGTATCGGCTTGATACCAAGTAGCGGTTAGTTTGACACAACATGTTTCCTGTCGACGGCACGCCAGACTTCTAGGTCTCTATGCAACGGTCTAAAGCTGTTTTTTAGAAATGGGTTCACTCGCTCTGCCTTCTGACCTAGAAGGCGGCTTTCGTCCCTATTCCGGCTGGTCCAATGTCCCAACACCGTTCCGAACTGCTGATGCCTGCGGGCAACCTGCGCAAACTGAAGATGGCCATCCTGTATGGCGCGGACGCGGTCTATCTCGGCACGCCGGATATGTCGTTGCGCACCAAGTCCGAGTTTTCGCTGGAAGACGTGATTGAAGGCGTCAAGTTCTGCCATCAACACGGACGCCGTGCATACCTGACTCTGAACCTGTATTCCCACAACAAAGACATCCCTAAGCTGGATGAATACATCGACACCGTTCGGCAGGTGAACCCCGATGGTTTGATCATCGCCGACCCCGGCGTGTTCCAGTATGTTCGTGAACGGGCCCCCGAGATCCCCCTACATGTATCCACTCAGGCCAATATCTGTTCCTGGCTGTCTGTGAAGTTCTGGCAAGATCAGGGCGCAGATCTGGCGGTACTGGCGCGCGAAGTGTCCTTCCCCGAGTTGGAAGAGATCCGCGAGAAGTGCCCGGATATCATGCTAGAGGCGTTCATTCACGGCGCCATGTGCATGACCTATTCCGGGCGCTGCCTACTATCGAACTTTATGGCTGAACGCGGTGCCAATCAGGGCAACTGCGCCAACTCCTGCCGCTGGAACTACAAGTTCCACATGCGCCTTAAGGATGGCACCGTACAAGAGCTGATTGTCGATGAAAGCAACTTCGACATGTTTGAATTCCTGCTGGAAGAAGGTGTGCGCCCCGGTGAGTTCCTGCCCATTCAGGAAGATGAGCGCGGCAGCTATATCCTGAACTCCAAAGACCTGTGCCTGATGCCCAAGCTGGATGACTATCTGCGTATTGGCGTGGACAGTCTCAAGGTCGAAGGACGCGGCAAGTCGGAATACTATGCCGCCGTGGTCGCGCGCGCCTATCGCATGGCTATTGATGACTACTATGCCGACCCCGACAACTGGGATGCGTCTGACTACATGGCTGAGTTGGAAACCGTCGGCAACCGGGGCTACACGCTGGCCTTCCACAAGGGGCGATTGACCAACCTGTCACATGGCTATGAACACACCGCGCCGCTCTCGACTTGGGAATATGCCGGTGTGGTGAGCGAAGTGACCGAGGATGCGTTCTTGGTTGAGGTCAAGAACAAGCTTGAGGCTGGCGATGTGCTGGAACTGGTCTCTCCCATTGCCCGCAACACCATTCTGCTGCGTGCCTATGACTATGAAATCGCTGCCAGCGGTGCGCGCAAGGAGGTGGTGCACGGGTCAAACAAATCGATGATCCGCCTGCCCTTCTCTCTGTTCGAGCAAGAGGATCAAAACGATCTGAAAGCCAACTTCCCGGCGTTAACCGTCATCCGCAAGGAACGCGCCCTGACGGATGAGCAGTGGAAACGGCTGCAACTCGACAAGACTGCGCAAGCGATGGAGATCCGCGACAGCACCGGCGAGACCGCCTATAAGCGCCGCCGCGATGCGCTGGTTGACGCGATTGAGGCTGACACCAGCACCCGCCGGTTCAAGACCAATCGTGTGGGCACCGCCGGGTGCTGTGGCAAAGGTTGCAACGGCTGTCTGATCTTCTGGCAGGGTGATGAATATGCAGTGGCCCGCGATGTGTTGTTAAAACGTAATCAAGGCGAGCAGCTAAGCCGTGCCGAGGCCAGCGCGTTTAAACTTCCGACGGCTGCTGAGCTGCCGCCTAACGTTTAACCCACTCCCAGTTTGCCCAATAAGCTGAGCAAGCTGGCTTTCATGCGACAGCGACGACGTTTTAGTCGGATAGTACGGGATCTGAAGCCAAAAGGTCGAGCACCCGTTGTGAAACAGCTACCTGCTCGTGTGGGGCGTCTTCCCCAGCCAGAACAATCGAAGCCTTCCACAAAGCCCAGCCCCTGGCCCGCTGCCAGCAGGCCTGGTCCAGCGACAGGGTTGATACAAACTGCTCTCGGCAGGTTGCATCCATGTGGGTCCAGGCAATTACCAGATCACAGGCCGGATCACCGACGGCCACCAGACCAAAATCAATCACCCCACACAGGCGCCCTTTCTGTACCAGCAGGTTTCCCGGTGCTATGTCTCCATGCACCCAAACAGGTGCAGCCTGCCACTCACTGGATAGGGCCTGCTCCCACAGCTGCGTGAGCACAGCCTGATTATCTTTGGAAAAGTGCAGCAGTGCCCTTCGTGTCTCACCGTCATAATAACGAAGTGCCCCACCCCGATAGAAATTGTCCACGCCGGGGGCCAGGTTTTCCGGCGTTTTGGCTTGGTGCAGCCCCCAAAGGAACTGACCAATCTCAACCGCCAGCTCTGGATCTACGATCAGAACCTCAGCATCCAGCGCGCTGCCCACGACCCAATGCAAAATAGACCACTCATAGGGATAGCCCCGACCCGGCTTGCCCTTGGCAAAAAACCTTGGCGTGTCGACCGGCAGGTTGGAGGGTAGCTTTTGCAATCCCAGACTCTCTCGCCCCACCTGAGCTTGGTATCGTTCTGCCGCTGGAAGTCGCACTACAAGGTCATTGCCCAATCGAAAACTTCGGTTGTTCCAGCCCCCGGGTGTGATCGGGGAAATGGCGAGGTTTTGCAACTCAGGGAACTGGTCAGCGATCAGGCCTTTGACTTGTTCGGCGGCAACAGAAATCCGGTCATCCATAAAATCAGCACTCCAAAAACTCATTCATAGAAAAGCGCCTGAGACAGAAAAAATCAGCCTGTTTGGCTTGGTCTCAGCATACCATCACAACAGGCACGCCATTGTGACCGAGCATTGCGCAAAACCCATCTAGTGTGAACCGAATTTCATTTGGAGCCTATCTATGCCGTTCACATCATTTTTCTCTGCCGCTCTGTTATGTCTGTTTGCCACCACCACATTTGCGGGCCCAATTGCCCCGCGCGAGGGCTGGGTGATTGTGGAAACCTCCAAAAGTTATAAGCAGCTGATCTCAGATGTGAAAACCGCCGCCAAAGCGCAGGGACTTGGTGTTGTGACACAGGCAGGCCCGACTGGTGCGGCAGCCAAACGCGGTATTACCATTCCCGGCAACCGGGTGATTGGCCTGTTCAATAACGACTTTGCAGTCAAGATACTGGCCACCTCAACCGCTGCGATGATCGAGGCCCCAGTCCGGGTCTATGTCACAGAAAACCAAGACGACACCGCCACCCTCTCCTACAAAACCCCAAGCTATGTCTTTGCTCCTTACGCGGATGAGGGCGGCGCGGCCTTGCTGGATCTGGCCAGGCAGCTTGATATGCGGTTTGAGGCCCTGGCTCAGCAGGCAACTCAATAAGACTTCAACATCTGGTCACACTGGCGTGAGCGGGCTTGCGCCCCAGGCCATACTCCGCAATCTCGCAGACAACTGAGTACGGAGTAGCAATGATGACCACCCCTTCCCGCGCAGCGGATGTTTTGGCCCGACGGCTATACGAGGCCGGATGCCGCCACGCCTTTGGCATGCCCGGTGGCGAGGTGCTGACCCTGGTGGATGCGCTGCAGGCGGCTGGGATCACAGTGCATCTGGCCAAACACGAAAACTGCGCCGGCTTCATGGCTGAGGCGGTGCATCACAGCGACGGCGCCCCGGCCATTCTGATTGCAACCCTGGGTCCCGGTGCGCTGAACGGTGTCAATGTGGTGGCCAACGCCCATCAGGACCGGGTGCCCATGTTGGTGCTGACCGGCTGTGTCGATGCCGCCGAAGAACAAAGCTACACGCATCAGGTTCTGGATCATCGCGCGGTGTTTGCCCCGATCACCAAGGCCACCTTTTTCTTGGACGCCGAAACGGTGGATCTGATTGCGGATAAGGCTGTCGCAATCGCCACCGAGCCCCGCAATGGACCGGTGCATATCGACGTGCCGATCTCGGTTGCGGATATGCCTGCCAGAGATCGCGGACATCGCCGCGCGCCTGCAAGTGAAACGGCGCCAGCAGGCGCTGACCTGGCGCAGGCGCGGGAGTGGTTGGCACAGGCCCAACGTCCCATTGCCATAATTGGCCTGGATGCCCTGCAGGAGGAGACCGGAGACGCAATCAAGGCTTTTGTTGAGCATCACAACATCCCATTTGTCACCAGTTACAAAGCCAAAGGCATCATCCCCGAGGATCACCCACTCTGTCTGGGTGGGGCCGGACTGTCTCCGCTGGCAGACAAGCATTTGCTGCCATTGTTCCGCTCTGCGGATCTGGTGCTCAGCATTGGCTATGACCCGATTGAGATGCGCCCCGGTTGGCGGGATGTCTGGGATGTATCCTCACAGAATGTCATCGACATAGCACCAGAACCCAACTTGCATTACATGCACCAATCGGGGCTGAGTTTTGTTACTTCGATCGCTCCAACCCTTGCGGCCATGTCGGAAGGCTTAAAAACCAGATCAACTTGGGTCGAAGGACAACCCGAGGTCACCAAGCTGGCTCTTTCACAAGCCTTTCCAACGGATGACACCTGGGGGCCAGCCGCGGTGATTGCCGAAGCGCGCGCCACGCTGCCCGTCAATACCCTTGCCACGGCTGACAGCGGCGCGCATCGCATTCTGCTGTCACAGATGTGGACCTGTTCTGAACCGCGTGCGCTGATCCAGTCTTCGGGACTGTGTACCATGGGCTGTGCCCTGCCGATGGCGATTGGGCGCAAGCTTGCCCAGCCGGACCGCCCGGTGATCAGCTTTTCCGGCGATGCTGGGTTTCTAATGGTGGCCGGAGAGCTAGCAACAGCTGCCGAGATGAAACTGGCACCGATCTTTTTGGTCTTTGTCGATGCCAGCCTCGCCCTGATCGAGTTGAAACAACGACAACGGCAGCTGACTAATGCCGCCGTAGACTTTGGTCGTCATGACTTTGCTGCGATGGGCCGGGCCTTTGGTGGTAATGGTATGACCGTGCGCAATCGGGACGAGCTGCGTGCGGCACTGGTTGAGGCGCAACATGCCGAAGTCTTCACCGTGATTGCTGCTGAAATCGAACCTGGAGGCTATGATGGCCGGATCTGAACAATTGCCCCACGGGCCGCTGATCGGCGTCAAGGTGCTGGACCTGTCGCGCATTTTGGCCGGGCCTACCTGCACCCAACTGTTGGGCGATCTGGGCGCCACAGTCATCAAGGTGGAGAACCCAAAATCCGGCGGCGATGACACCCGCCAGTGGGGGCCGCCCTATGCCACTGATCAAGATGGCAATCCCACCGACATGTCGGCCTATTTTATGGCCGCCAATCGCAACAAGCGATCCGTCGCCATTGATATTGCCAGCCCCGAAGGCCAGCGCATTATCCGCGACTTGGCGGCGCAGGCGGATATTCTGATCGAGAATTTCAAACCCGGAGGGCTTAAAAAGTACGGGTTAGACTATAACAGCCTGAAATCCGATTTTCCGCGGCTGATTTATTGCTCGATCTCGGGCTATGGGCAAAACGGCCCTAATGCACAAAAACCCGGTTACGACTTGATGGCACAGGGCTATGGCGGGGTCATGTCACTGACCGGTGCACCAGAGGGCGAGCCCATGAAGGTTGGCGTGGGCATCGCCGATGTGATGTGCGGCATGTATGCGACTGTGGGTATTCTTGCAGCCCTGCGTCATCAGGGCCAGACCGGCGAAGGCCAGCAGATCGACATTTCATTGGTCGACAGTCAGATTGCCTGGCTGATCAACGAAGGTGTCAATTACCTCACAAGCGGCAATATCCCTGAACGGCGCGGCAATGGGCACCCGAACATCATGCCCTATGGCGTGTACAAAAGTAGCGATGGTCATGTCATACTGGCGGTTGGCAACGACAGCCAGTTTGCGCGTTATATGGAATTTCTGGGCCTGTCTGGTCTGATCGAAGACCCTAGATTTGCAACCAACCCAAGCCGGCTAGAATATCGAGCCGCGCTGGATGAGATCCTGATCCCAGCCATGCGACGGTTCAGTACGGATGACATCATTGCCGGACTCGAGGCGCGCAAAGTTCCAGTGGGCCCAGTGCAAGATTTGAAGGATGTCTTTGCCTCGGATCAGGTGGCGGCGCGTGAGATGCAGATCGACATGGAGAGCAGCGCTGGTCAGGTGCATCTGATCGGCAATCCGCTGAAGCTTTCACGCACGCCCGTGACCTATCGGCATGCGCCACGTTGGTGCGGTGAAGACAGTGATGCTGTTTTGTCGGCGGACTCGCCGTTTGATCTGGAACCGGGCGGGCGCTAGCCGAAATCAAATCGGCCAAGTGTTACAGAAAGCACCAAGCCAGTTGCTCTACCCGCGCCTTAGTGCGGGTAGAGATGCCGCTATTGTGACAATTTCCCCTATTTCTCTGCCACTTCGCAACAAAACTCACCGTTGCACACACACCACATCACCAATGCGTTAGCCGGCGTCGCCGGGTGGAAGTGCATGAACTAAAGTTGTTTGAAACGACCCTAGACCTTTATTCAGCTCAGATCGGACGCTTTGTAATGCAAGATACTTTTGGCCAAGACACCAGCCTGACGGATGCGGCAGCAATGCAAGATTGGAACGCCGTACAAATGGGTGTTCTTGCCCATGCGGCCTCAACGCCTACGCATCTTGTGTCCCTTTTGTCCGCCGTGCCGGGTTTTGCCTTGGGTCAGGCCTGCAAAGGGATGTTCTATCTGATGCTTGGCCGGTCAGAGCTGATCCCCACCGCGCGTGAGGCTTTGGCGTCGGCCAAGCAGAATGCAGCAACCGCCCTGCCCCGCGAGAGGTTGTATATCGAGGCCTTAGCGGCCTGGTTAGCTGGTAAACCTTCGATGGCAATTGCCAAGATGGAGCAGGTCTTGCGGGATCATCCCACAGACACCTTGGCCATGAAGCTGAGCCATTCGATCCGTTTTATCTTGGGCGACAGTACCGGGATGCGGCGCTCGGTTGAGTGTGTATTGCCTGCCTATGGTACCGATCATGCCGGGCATGGCTATCTGCTAGGCTGTCACGCCTTTACACTGGAAGAGACCGGCGAGTACGAAAAGGCTGGCATTGCAGGTCGTCAGGCGCTTTGGACGGCGCCAAATGATGCCTGGGGGTTGCACGCCGTGGCGCATGTGCACGACATGACCGGCAACGCCAAGGCCGGTTTGGAGTGGCTGGAGGGGCGTGAGGAGGCCTGGGCCCATTGCAACAACTTCCGTTATCACGTGTGGTGGCACAAGGCGCTGATGCATCTAGATTTGGGTCAGGTGGATCAAGTGCTGGATCTTTATGATCGTGAAGTGCGCAAGGATCAGACCGACGATTATCGCGATATTTCCAACGGCACGTCGTTGTTGATGCGGCTAGAGCTGGAGGGCGTCGATGTTGGCAGTCGCTGGGAAGAACTGTCAGAGCTCTCGGCCAATCGAACCGAAGATGGCTGTTTGATCTTTGCTGACCTTCACTACCTTCTGGCGCTGGCTGGACATGACCGCCAAGAGGCCACCACACGGCTGGTGCAACGCATCCACGCGGATGCGCAGAACCGCCCGGATGAAACCGGTCAGCGCATGGGTGAACCGGGCAGTGCCATGGCCTCGGGTCTCGAAGCCTTTGGCGATGGAGACTATACGGGCGCGTTCAGGCATCTGTCGCAGGGGCGTGGATCTTTGCAACTGGCCGGGGGCAGTCATGCCCAGCGCGACGTGTTTGAACGTATCACCATTGATGCTGGCCTGCGGGCTGGGCAACTTGACGCTGTCGAGACCATCTTGGATGACCGGCGCAGCAAGCGCGGTGGGTTTGAGGACAACTACGCCATTGCCCGGCGCGAATTGATTACTGCCGGCCGCAGCAATTCACCCGCGCAAAGCGTCCCCGCTGAGTGACCTTGAAAGGCAAATAATTTAGATGGCGACTATTCTCCCCCATCCTGACACCCAGGCTTCTGCCCTGCCTGGATCTGCTGCCAATCAGACAGCAGCGCCGGCCCATGGGGCGGCACGTCCTCGTGATCCGAGGCTCGACTTCTACCGCGGCATTGCGATGTTTATCATCCTGACCGCCCATATCCCCGGCAACCGCTGGACCGGCTGGATCCCGGCGCGGTTTGGCTTTTCCGATGCTACCGAGATTTTTGTGTTCTGTTCCGGCATGGCCTCCGCCATTGCCTTTGGTGGCTCATATGCGCGACGCGGCTGGGCCTTGGGAACGGCGCGGGTGATTTACCGCGTCTGGCAGGTGTACTGGGCCCACATCGGATTGTTCTTTTTCATCGCCACTATGATGGCCGTGATCGACCTCTACGGTGGCTTTGACAAAAGCTATATTGCCTCGTTGAACCTGAGGCCCTTCTTCAACAACACAACACAGCAGTTGGTTGGGCTTTTCACCCTAACCTATGTGCCGAACTATTTTGATATCCTGCCAATGTACCTTGTGGTCCTGGCGCTGATGCCAGTGATGATGGGGCTTGAGAAGGTTGGGTTATGGGCCGTTGCCGCAGCCTCGGTACTGATCTGGCTGACTGCCAACCCTTATATGATTGGGCTGGGACCGGATGGTCTTGCCCTCTCGGCAGAGCCCTGGTCAGACCGCAAGTGGTTCTTCAATCCCTTTGGCTGGCAGTTGCTGTTCTTTACCGGCTTTGCCTTCATGAAAGGCTGGTTGCCCAAGCCTCCGGTGTCGAATCTTCTGATCGTTGCAGCGGCTGGGTTTGTTATTTTCTCGGCTCCCTTTGGCTCGTGGAAGGTGTTCTTGTGGGTGCAAGGCTGGAACCAAGACTTGGCAGATACGATACGTCCCGTTTGGGCGCTGACAGCTGAGTGGCGCAATAAGAGCGACTTTGGCTTGCTGCGCTATGTCCACTTCCTGTCGCTGGCTTACTTGGGCTGGGTGATTGCCGGTGAAGGTGGCAAACGGTTGATCGCCACCGGCCAATCCGTGGCGGCACGAATTTGGGCAGTGTTACTCAAATTGATCACCAAGGTTGGCCAACAGTCGCTGGCAGTCTTTGTCTTCTCGATGGCGCTGGCACGTTTGATCGGCTTTGCGCTGGACCAGACCGACAGGGCCATCATCACCACCGCCGCCGCCAACTTGACCGGCTATGCAATTATCATTCTGGTGGCCTTTGCGGCGGCCTGGTTCAAATCCCAACCCTGGAGGACCAAGCGATGACCGCCCTGACCCGCCGTTCCTTCCTCGCTTCTGCGCTCGCCAGCACCTCAGCCCTTGCCCTGCCGGTACATGCCACCGGAACGCTGCGTTTCACTCGTGATACAGTGATCCAACTGGCGCGGGAACTGTCCAGGCGAGACTATGCCCCGCGCCCCTCAGTCCCGCAGGACTGGCTGGACATGTCCTATCTGGAGTACCAGACCCGCTGGTTCCGCAGCAAAGACGCGCTGTGGTCGGATACCGCCAGCAGCTATAACGTCGATTTCTTTTTGCCGGGGCTGTATTTCCCGCGCCCAGTTCAGGTCAACACGGTGCAGGATCATGTGGCCCAGCTGGTGCCCTTTGATCTGTCGCTGTTTGACAAGACCGATAAGGCGCCAGAGCTGAGCCTGGATGGTCCACTTGGATACTCTGGCCTACGTCTGCGCACCGAGCTGAACCAGCCAGGGCTAAAGAACGAGTTCTGCGTATTCCAAGGTGCCAGCTATTTCCGCGCCATTGGTCTGGCCAACACCTATGGACTGTCCGCCCGAGGGCTAGCCTTGAAAACCGGTGACCCGATGGGAGAAGAATTCCCCGAGTTCATCGAATTCTGGCTGGAAACCCCAGCCCCCGGCCAGCGCAATATCGTGGTTCATGCCCTGATGGACAGCCCCTCGGTGAGCGGCGCTTATCGGTTTGATATCCTACCGGGTGAAAACTGCGTGATGGAGGTTGAAGCAACGCTGTTTGCTCGCGAAGAGTTGAGCCATGTGGGGCTTGGGCCGCTCACCTCGATGTTCCTCTATGATCAGACCAACCGCAGCCGGTTTGATGATTTCCGCCCCGCCGTGCATGACAGTGACGGGCTGCTGGTCCACAATGGCAATGGCGAAGTTCTGTGGCGCCCTCTAGCCAACCCCAAGACCCTGCAGATTTCCTCATTCGTGGATGACAACCCACGTGGCTTTGGCCTGATGCAACGAGCGCGCAAGTATTCGGACTTTGCCGACCTTGAGGCCAATTACCACAAGCGCCCTTGCCTGTGGGTCGAACCCAAGGGCGATTGGGGGCAAGGCGCAGTGACCTTGGTCGAGATTCCTGCGGATCAAGAGATTTATGACAATATCGTCGCCTACTGGCGTCCGCACCAGCCTTATGTGGCTGGGTCGCAGGTAGACTTGTCTTATCGGCTGGGCTGGGGGAGCGAGCCTGATCTAGACCTACCGCGTGTGACCAATACCTCTGGCGGAGCACGGGTGTTTGGTGATCCGGGGCGGATCATGACCCTTGATCTGGCCGCGCATCCTCTATTAGCGGACAATCCAGAAAGCTACGACATCCACGTCTCGTCACCGCATGTAGAAACCAGCGCGGGCGTATTGCAGCGCAACCCGGAAAGCGGCGGGCTGAGACTGGCATTTTCCTTTGATCCAGGGGAGCGCGACATGGTGGAGCTGCGGGCGCAGCTGCGCAGGGATGGACAACCGGTGTCTGAGGTCTGGCTGTATCGGTGGACCGCATGAGCCAACCACACCTGATGCCCCCGGAACAACCGCTGGACATGCCAGAACAGGATTTTGGGTGTTCTTTTCAAGACGATGCAGCACCCAATCAGCACGCCCCTAAAAATGTGGCCATGTGGCGGGTACTGGCCTTTTCCCCAGCCATAGCAGGCACTGGGTTGCTAACCTGGGTGATGCAAGACTGGTTTGCCGTTGGTGGTTTTTCCGGGCTTGAGGTCGCGTTGTTGGCCCTGATTGCCTTCAATTTTTTCTGGATCTGCTTCACCGTCGCCACAGTTTTACTAGGGCTTTATTCCCTGTCCCAACGCCCTAAGACACGCCGCCTGTCCCGCGCACAACCGATGAAGGTGGCGCTGCTGATCCCGGTGCACAACGAAGTGCCCTGGTATGTGCTGGGCAATGCCCGGACCATGCTGGAAGACCTGCGCAGGCGTGGCGGCGTGCATGACTATTCCATGTTCATCCTGTCCGACACCCGTAACGATGAACTGGCCGCACAAGAACTGATCTCAGTGCGTGCGCTCCACGCGATCATGCCACCCGGATTGAAGCTCTATTACCGGCGGCGAGACCAGAATACGGATCGAAAGGTGGGTAATATCACCGATTGGGTCCGGCGCTGGGGCAGCGGGTACGAGGCGATGCTGGTGTTGGATGCTGATAGCCTGATGACCGGCCGCGCTATTGCCCGCCTGTCGGATGCGCTGTCCCGTGATCCCGGTGCCGGGCTGATCCAGAGTTTTCCGCAGCTGATTGGCGCGCAGTCGGTGTTTGGCCGCATGCAGCAATTTGCCAACGGCGTGCATGGAGCGGCTCTGGCCGAGGGGTTGGCCCGTTGGATTGGCCACGAGGGCAACTATTGGGGCCATAACGCCATCTTGCGCACCCGCGCCTTTGCCGCCTGTGCTGGCCTGCCTCGCATTCCCAGCGCCCTGGGCCGGGGTGAAAAGCTGATCATGAGCCATGATTTTGTCGAAGCTGGATTGCTGCGCCGGGCCGGATGGTCGGTTCGGTTCTTGCCACGCATTCGCGGATCCTATGAGGAAACCCCGCCTACTCTGATTGACCACATCCAGCGAGACCGCCGCTGGTGCCAGGGCAACCTGCAACACCTGAACCTGCTGAGGGCCAAAGGGTTTCGTTCAATTTCGCGCTTTCACCTGCTACACGGCGCGATTGGCTACCTGATGGCGCCGATCTGGTTTGCCCTCTTGGTGATCTGGGCACTGATTGGTCGCGGCGAGGAGGCCTCGGTGCTGACCTATTTTAATGCAACAAACCCGTTGATGCCCTCTTGGCCGGATATGTCTGAGCCACGCCATGTACTGGTGATCCTGCTGATCTATGCGATGCTTTTGGCACCGAAGCTTTTGGCCATCGCTGCCCTGCCCCTGAGTGGCAGCCGGTTTGCAGACTACGGTGGGGCTAGCCGTTTTGCCCTGTCCTTTGTGTCCGAAATCATCCTTGCCATTCTCTACGCCCCGATCCTAATGGTACAGCAGATGATCGCGGTGATCCGCACAGCACTGGGACTACAGCGCGGCTGGGCCCCGCAGGCCCGCGATGGCGGCAGCTATGGGTGGCGTACGTTGCTGATCTCACATGCTTTGGAAACCACAAGCGGGCTGGCGCTTTGGGCTGGGATCCTATCCGGCATGGTCTCTGTCTGGCTGTTACCAATTGCCCTTTCCCTGGTTCTGGCGGTGCCGCTGTCAGCCCTGTCAGGTCTGCCCGTCGTCAGACGGCTGAAGACCTGGATGGGCACGCGCGAGGTCTTTGCTGAACTGCAAATCACCCGCACCGCCCGGGCGCACCGGTCTAGTTTAAAGGATATTCTGGACGGCGGTAGCCCCAGCCGCAGTGCAGCAGAGTAGCCCCTCTCCAAACCCTCCCGCGCCCACAGGGCATTCGGCTGCGCCGAAATCCCTTGGCGGCCTTGGGCGTGGCACCGCGCCAGGCGCGGTGCCACGCCCAACGGGAGGAGCGCCTCTGACAAGAGGCCGACGACGGGCGGGAGCCGTTCCTTAGTTCACCTTTGCTTCGAACCAGTCCAGCATTTGACCTGCCCAGCTTTGGGGAACAGTATGGCCACCCGGAAACAACAGGAATTCAATGTCGCGCCCCTCGCCGCAGTTCCAGCGACGGCGCAGGACTTTGCCTTCCTGTCGGACTTGGTCAGGGGCATGGCTTTCACAACTGTTGGTTTGCCGCCACAATTCCAGCCCCGCGTAGATATCGCCCTGCTGGAACTGTTTACCGCCTAAATACCGACCTTCCAACGGAACCGTTCTGTCCGCCCAGCCGTGGCTGTGAAACAAGCGGACCGGGCCAGCGCAGCTGTCGGGTTGGGGACGCCAAAACCCTCCTGCCACTGGCGCGTATGCGGCAAAGTCATCGGGATGGGCGCAGGCAAGGTAGTTGACCATGAAAGCACCGGCCGAGAACCCGGCAAGCACCGTGTTTTGCTGGGAAATGCCAAACCTATCGCGCGCATCCGCCTTCACCTCTTGCAAAAAGGCAGCCTCATCCCGCCCCTCCCAACCCGGGAAGAAAACCCAGGATCGGTTGCCATTGCGGCGGCGGGTGGCGTTGGGGGCGATCACTGCATATCCGCGCGCGTTCAGCGCCTCGATCATTTTGGTGTTTTTCATCGTCCCCGCCCCTGACCCGCCATAACCGTGCAGGAAGACAACAGCTGGGGTGGGCTGTTCAACCCCGTGCGGCAAGGAAATATGGTATTCCCCCGTGCTGATTTCACAGGGGTCAGCGGAACCATCGCAATCGGCTGTGGCGGTTGAGGCGGCAAACATCAGGGCCAGTGCCAAGGCCGCACGGCTCATGATTGCCACCGCGCCACCGGCAGGTTGCTGGCAATCCATCCCGGACCCTGGCGCGAGCCAAGAATACCTTCGGGGACGTCAATGATATTACTGAACCCGGCCTTGGTCAGCGCCAGGGTCATGCGCGCTGAGCGCACGCCGCGCGCGCAGATCAGCGCAATCGGCGCGCTGCGGTCATCGCCCACAGCCTTGGCAACCGCGTCGGTGAAATCCTTACGCCGCATATCGATCTGATGGCCACCAACCGGCACACCTGTTGCCTGCCATTCAACAGGAGTTCGGATGTCGATCAGGGTGACATCACCGGATTGCGCATGCTGATAGGCCTCGGTCACGCTTAACCTTGGCTGTTCATGGCCCGGCGGTTGACGGCGCCACCAAACAGCTACACCTGCAACAGCGACCATCGCTGTACCACCAAGCATCAGTTGGCGTCTGGAAATGTTCATTTGGGTCATAGGTTTCCCAATTATCTAAAATCTGTACCGGCGAAATACCATGTTCCAGAGCCGCCGTCAGAAAAAGCCGATGACGCAGCGTTCAAGTTCTTGTCAGCGCCGCCCCCCTGCCCATCTATTGCTTAGAAATTCAGCAAACACAGCACAGCTTCTGGAAATCGCCCTTTGATTGGGCGGTGGGGGCTGGCACAAAAGTCAAAAATTGCTTAGGCAACAAGAAATTTTGCCTTGCCCAAGCCCGGAGATCCACACGTGTCCCTGTTTCTGATTGCGGCCCTGCCATTTCTTGGCGCGCTCTTGCCTGCATTACTGATCCGAGCCGGACGAAACGCCGCGTCGGCTTCTGCTGGTTTTACCACCCTGCTGGCCTTTGTTGGTCTGTTGCTAAACGCCCCTGCCGTGTTAAGCGGTGAGGTGGTTCAAGCGAGATTGGACTGGCTGCCTGGATTGGGGTTGAACGCCAACTTCTATCTGGATGGGCTGGGCTTTCTGTTTGCCGGTCTGATTCTGGGTATTGGCCTGCTGATCATTCTGTACGCGCGGTTCTATTTGTCGCGCGAAGATCCGATGGGGCAGTTCTACTCTTACCTTCTGTTATTCCAAGGCGCGATGGTTGGTATTGTTCTGTCCGACAACATCTTGCTTTTGCTGATTTTCTGGGAACTTACCTCGCTTAGTTCGTTCCTGCTGATCGGCTATTGGAAGCATCTACCCGAGGGACGCCAAGGAGCGCGAATGGCGCTGGCCGTTACCGGGTCCGGTGGTCTGGCGATGATCGCGGGGATGCTGATCCTGGGCAATATCGTAGGGTCTTATGACCTGACTGTGATCCTGCAGAACAAAGAACTGATCCAGTCCTCATCACTATACATGCCTGCGCTGATCCTGATCCTGATTGGTGCGTTTACTAAATCGGCACAGTTCCCGTTCCACTTCTGGCTGCCCCATGCCATGGCTGCACCAACGCCGGTTTCAGCCTATCTGCACTCGGCCACTATGGTGAAAGCGGGCTTGTTCCTGATGGCGCGGATGTGGCCGGTTCTGGCGGGCACCGAGGCCTGGTTCTACATTGTGGCCACAACTGGTTTGATCACCATGGTGATCGGCGCGGTGATCGCATTGTTCAAGGATGACCTGAAGGGTTTGCTGGCCTTTTCAACCGTCAGCCATTTGGGTCTGATCACCATGCTCTTGGGCTTTGGCACCAAGGCAGCGGCCGTTGCGGCGGTGTTCCACATCGTCAACCACGCGACCTTCAAGGCCGCCTTGTTTATGACCGCTGGCATCATCGACCATGGCGCCCATACTCGCGACATCAAACGTCTGGGTGGTCTGCGACATCTGATGCCGATCACCTTTACCATTGCGGTGATTGCTTCGCTGTCGATGGCCGGTTTGCCACCGTTGAACGGCTTCCTCAGCAAAGAAATGATGCTGGAGGAAACTATAAATACGCTGTGGCGTGGCAACCATTATCTGGTTCCTGCACTAGCCGTCTTTGCAGCGATGTTCTCGGCGGCTTATTCGTTCCGCTATATTGTTCATGTGTTCCTGGGCCCGCAGCGGCACGACTATCCAACGCAGCCGCATGATCCAAATCCTGGCCTATGGCTGGCCCCGGCTTTCTTGGCTTCGCTGGTGATTGCCATCGGCCTGACCCCTGGCATCATTTCCGGCCCCGTTGTCTCCTCTGCTTCGGCTGCGGTGATTGGCGACGGACAGGTGCCCTACTTCAAGCCCAAGCTTTGGCACGGGTTCAACACCGCACTGATGATGTCGATTGCGGCGATCACGGGCGGTATCATCTTGCTGATGTCACACAAGAAGCTTGCTGCCGTGTGGGAGGCAGCGCCCCGCCCCGAGGCCAAGGAAATCTTTGAAGGGCTGATTGGCGCGCTGACCCGGTTCGCCCGCGGCCTGACTGATACGCTACACAATGGCTCTATCACCCGCTACTCGGCGATCATGGTGGTCTTTACCACGGCGATCTCGCTCTATGCCTATCGCACCGGTGTGATGTCCGACGCGACACGTGCAGTGCAAGAGGCCGGGCCTTTGCCAATCATTGGCTGGTTCTGCCTGATCGTCGCCACGGGTTTCATCGTAGTGCATCACCGCAACCGTCTGTTGGCGCTGGTGCTGATCGGTGTTGTCGGTCTGATTGTTTCGCTGTCGTTCAACTATCTGTCGGCCCCGGATCTGGCACTGACCCAGATCTCGGTTGAGGTGGTGACCATCATCCTGATGCTGCTGGCGCTGAACTTCCTACCCAAGGAAACACCGGTTGAAACCCCAGTCAGTACGCGCCTGCGCGATGCGGCGATTTCGATCACTGCGGGTGCGGGTGTCGGCGGGCTGATCTATGCCTTGATGACCCGCAATTTTGCCATGCCATCAATTTCCGAGTTCCACCTTGCCAACTCTTACAAAGGCGGCGGCGGCACCAATGTGGTGAACGTGATCCTGGTCGACTTCCGTGGTTACGATACATTTGGCGAAATCATCGTGCTGGGGATTGCCGCACTGGTGATCTATGCACTGACCGAGGCCATTCTGGGTTCAAAAGTCCGCGCCTATTTGCTGAACCGCAAACCCGACCTGCCGCAGGACGGTGACCCGCACCCGCTTATGATGGTTGTTGCCACCCGTGTGATGATGCCGCTGGCCCTAATGGTTGCTGCTTATATCTTCTTCCGCGGTCACAACCTGCCCGGCGGCGGCTTTATCGCTGGCCTGATCGCCGCGATTGCGATGCTCATGCAGTACATGGCGTCTGGCTTTGGCTGGGCGGCTGAACGGCAGAAGTTCTATTACCATGGCATCATCGGATCCGGTGTGCTGATTGCGGCCGCCACCGGTGTTGGCTCGTGGCTGGCCGGTCGCCCCTTCCTGACCAGCTCGTTTGGCTATCTGCATTGGCCACCACTTGAGGAATTTGAATGGGCCACAGCAGCGCTGTTCGACCTTGGTGTTTTCCTGGCCGTTGTCGGTGCGGTGATGCTGACACTGGAAAGCCTGGCCCGTCTGGCCTGGCAGCCCGGCATGACATCCGAACACGCCATGGACATTAACCCGGCCCGCGATGACGCGCCCGAAACTACTAAAGAGGAGGTCTGAGCATGGAAATCCTATTTGCCACAGCTGTGGGCGCTCTGACTGCTGCCGGGATTTATCTGATCCTACGCAAACGCACCTTCCCCGTCATTCTGGGGCTGTCGTTGCTGACTTACGGTGTCAACGTGTTCCTGTTTGCCACCGGACGCCTGACGGTTAACGCCCCTGCGGTGCTGAACAAATACGTCGACGTGCCCTATACCGATCCGCTGCCACAGGCGCTGGTTTTGACCGCAATCGTGATTTCTTTTGGTATGACTGCTGTGGTGGTGATGATAGCGCTGGGGGCCTATTTGTCAGCCAAGGATGACAATATAGACATGATCGAAGATGTCGACGGCGCAGGAGACGACGCATGAACCACTTGCTGATTGCGCCGGTGGTGCTGCCTGCCATCATCGCACCCTTTATTATCATGGTGCTGCGTCACCATCTAAGCTTGCAGCGGATTTTCTCGGTTGCCAGTACGGTTGCCTTGCTGGTGGTCACACTGGTTCTGGCATCACAAGCTGCCGATGGAACGGTTCAGGTTTATGAGCTGGGCAACTGGCGCGCGCCGTTTGGCATTGTTCTGGTGTTGGATCGCCTGTCAGCGCTGATGCTGTTGCTAACCTCGGGGTTGGCTCTGGCTGTCGTGCTTTATGCCATCGGATCTGGCTGGGATAACCGTGGGCGTCATTTCCATGCGCTGTTGCAGTTCCAGCTGATGGGTATTCTGGGCGCGTTTCTGACCGGTGACGCGTTCAACTTGTTTGTGTTTTTCGAGGTGCTGCTGATTGCATCCTATGGTCTGATGATCCACGGCGGCGGTGCCAAGCGATTGCAGGCTGGTGTTCAATACGTGGTCTATAACCTGCTGGGCTCCAGCCTGTTCCTGCTAGCGCTGGGGACCCTGTATTCGGTCACTGGCACGCTAAACATGGCCGATCTGGCGGTGCGCGTGGCCGAGCTTTCGTCCGATGACACCGCGTTGTTGCGGGTGGGTGCGATCATGTTGCTGCTGGTCTTTGCGATCAAGGCCGCGGTTCTGCCCCTGCATTTCTGGCTGCCTGCCTCATACGCCAACGCCCCCCTGCCCGTAGCCGCTTTGTTTGCCATCATGACCAAGGTGGGCGCCTATGCCATCTTGCGGATGTACACATTGGTGTTTAGCCCCGATGTGGCCATCACTGCCGGACTGGTTGGCGACTGGCTGTTGCCCGCCGCGATGCTCACCCTGGCTGTTGGCGCCTTTGGTGTATTGGGATCGCGTGAGATTGGTCGGTTGGTTGCCTTTGGCGCCATCACCTCGATGGGAACCCTGCTGATCGCGATTGCGCTGTTCACTCCCGAATCCACGGCTGCTGCACTGTATTACACCGTGCATTCCACATTGGCCGCGGCGTTGCTGTTCCTGGTGGCTGATCTGGTGATGGAACGTCGCGGCGGTGCCATCATCGCGCAACGCCCCATGGCACAAACCGGGCTGATTGCGACTCTGTTCTTTATTGGCGCGATTGCAATGGCTGGCATGCCTCCGCTATCCGGTTTCATTGGCAAGCTGCTAGTTATGGATGCCGCCCGTGACCACGAGTTGGTGAGCTGGATCTGGCTGGTCATTCTGGCGGGATCACTGATCACTATCATCGGTCTGGCCCGCGCCGGATCCGAGGTTTTCTGGAAAAGCCACGACGCCGAGCATATCCGCGAGGCCGAACCTGAGTTGCCCGTGGATGACACTCAAGCCGTGCCCGAGGAAGAGGCCCCCAAGGCTACTGCTCTGCCCTTTGTTGCTTGTTTCAGCTTAATCGCCGGATTGGCTTTGCTGACAGTGTTTGCGGGGCCAATGATGGACTATTCCGAAGCCACTGCGGCTCAGCTTTTTGAGCCAAGCGTTTACATCGATGCCGTTCTACGGAGGGCTGAACAATGAAGCTGCTACGACGGCTGGTGCCGCACCCGATCCTGACCCTGTTGCTGACTGTGACCTGGCTGCTGCTGGTCAATGGCTGGTCGCTGAACTCGCTGGTGTTTGGTTTAGGTCTGGGCCTGGTGATCCCGTTTTTCACCCAGCCCTATTGGCCCGATCGCCCACGTCTGGCCAAGCCGCTAAAGGTCATCGAGTACATTCTGGTGGTTCTGTATGACATCGTTGTCGCCAATGTGGTGGTCGCCAAGATCGTGGTGTTCAAATCCAACGCCGATCGCCAGCCCAACTGGGTCACCATCCCGCTAGACCTGCGCACCCCCGAGGCGATTACAACGCTGGCTGGCACCATCACCATGACGCCGGGTACCGTATCGGCGGATGTATCCGCCGAGGGCCACGCCCTGTTGGTACATTGCCTGGACGCGCCAAACCCGGATGAAGTCCGCGACGAGATCAAACAGCGCTACGAGCGCCGCCTGATGGAGATTTTCGAATGATCACCTATGCTGCAATCTTTGCCTTTGGCTGTTTTGCCCTGGGCATTCTGATGAACCTTTGGAAAGTGCTGTTTGCCGATGAAATCGCCGACCGCATTCTGGCGCTGGACACCATGTTCATCAATGCCATCGCCCTTATGGTGCTGTATGGCATCGCGCTTGGCACCGGCATCTATTTTGAGGCTGCCATGATTGTTGCCATGCTTGGCTTTGTATCAACCGTAGCCTATGCCCGCTTTATCCTGCGCGGCAACATCATCGAGTGAGGCTGACATGGCGCAATTTTTCGAAATCCTGATCACTGTGTTCCTGGTTACGGCGGGCATCTTTGGTTTTGTCGGCTCGTACGGGTTGTTAAAACTGAGCGATGCCATGTCACGCCTGCACGCCCCAACCAAAGCGACCACTTTGGGTGTGGGCGGCGTGTTGCTGGCCTCGATGGCCAATGCCTTTGCAAATGGTCCTTATATGTCCGTGCACGAGCTGATGATCACCCTGTTCTTGCTGCTGACAGCTCCGATCACGGCGAACTTCATTGCCAAGGTGCATATCCACCGTCGAGAAAGCCGCGAGAGCCTGCCATCGGCGGGTGAAGATGGCGACTGGGCAACAACAGACCTGCCCGAAAGTAAAGAGAGCTGAACGGAACCCCTCTGTTCAGCACCACTTCCTATATTTTAGGCCCCACTTGATATGCATGATACACGCCTGCCGCTGACCAGAGACCTTGTACTGATTGGCGGCGGGCATGCTCATGCACTGGTGTTGCGCAAATGGGGGATGTCTCCCCTGCCCGGTGCGCGACTGACCGTTATCAACCCTGGCCCCACCGCGCCCTATTCGGGCATGCTGCCGGGATTTGTAGCCGGGCACTATCAACGTGAAGAACTGGACATCGATCTGGTCAAGCTGGCCCGTTTTGCGGGAGCTCGGGTTGTGCTCGGGGCTGCTACGGGCATCGACACCGAGGAGCGGCAGATACATGTGCCGGGGCGGCCTCCGATCGCTTATGACGTGGCTTCGGTTGATATTGGCATCACTTCGGACATGCCAGATCTACCAGGATTTGCTGACTATGCCGTACCCGCCAAACCATTGGGTTCCTTTGCTAAGACATGGGGGGCGTTTCGAAATGGCGATGGCCCAGCCCATATTGCGGTCATTGGCGGCGGCGTTGCCGGGGTTGAGCTGGTTCTGGCAATGGCCCATTCGCTGCGCGCGCGTGGACGGCTGGCGCAGGCCACTCTGATCGACAACGCCCATGCGTTACGGGCCATTGGCAGCAAGGCCCGCGCCAAGTTGCGCACTGCCTTGACCGAACACGCGGTCACATTGCTGGAAGGTGTCGAGATCGCAAGTATCGAACCAGACCACATACGCCTGGCGGATGGGCGCGAGGTGCTGTCGGATTTCACCACTGGCGCTGCGGGAGCGCGGCCCTATGACTGGATCGCAGGGACCGGACTTGAGCTGCACAATGGTTTCATCTCGGTGGATCAGAATTTGCAAAGCTCGGACCCTTTGGTCTTTGCTGCGGGCGATTGCGCCCATCTAAGCCACACGCCGCGCCCCAAAGCTGGGGTCTATGCGGTGCGGCAGGCACCGGTGCTGTTTGACAATCTATGTGCGGTTCTGAGCGGCGAAGATCTGCGTCCGTATAAGCCTCAAAATGATTACCTGAAGCTGGTCTCACTTGGTGAGAAATCTGCCCTGGCCGAACGGCATGGACTCACCCTATCGGGGTCGCTGATGTGGCGCTGGAAAAATCACATCGACCAGACCTTCATGATCAAGTTTCGCGAGTTGCCCGAAATGGAGCAGCCAGAACTACCCCCGCATCATACGCTTGGAATGGCCGAAGCATTGGGAGACAAGCCGATGTGCGGTGGCTGTGGGGCCAAGGTGGGGCGCACTGCGCTGCGGGCTGCGCTGGAACCGCTTCCCGGTAGCGTTCGCGATGACATCACCCCACTGCCCGGCGACGATGCTGCCTTGCTGATCACTGGCGGGGTTAAACTGGTTATCAGCTCGGATCATTTACGCGCACTAACTAATGATCCGGTGTTAATGGCCCGAATCACAGCGGTTCATGCACTGGGCGATATCTGGGCCATGGGGGCAGAGCCGCAAGCGGCCACGGCCAATCTGATCTTGCCGCGCATGTCGTCTGAACTGCAGCAACGTACCCTGAGTGAGATCATGGCTGCCTCTACCGACGTCATGCGGAGTGCTGGAGCCGAGATTGTCGGCGGGCACACCTCGCTGGGGGACGAGTTGACCATTGGCTTCACCGTGACGGGGCTGTGCCCTCGCCCGGCAAGTACACTTGCCGGGGCCAAACCCGGAGATGTGTTGCTCCTGACCAAGCCAATTGGCTCGGGCGTGATTATGGCAGCTGAAATGGCGGGCCAAGCTGATGGCGCTTGGGTGAGCGAGGCCCTGGCGATGATGTCTCGCCCACAGGCGGAGACCGCGAAGATATTGCAACCCGCCCATGCCATAACTGATGTCACTGGCTTTGGCCTGTATGGCCACCTGTCTGGGATCTGTGAAGCATCCGGTGTTGGCGCCGTTCTGAACATGGCGGCAGTGCCGCTAATGTCCGGGGCCAAGGAGTTGAGCCGACAAGGAGTGAAATCCTCGTTGTTTGTTGAAAACCGGGCTTTGGCTCCTGAGCATCAAATCAGCGGCTCCCAGGAGCTGTTGTTTGACCCGCAGACCGCAGGTGGCTTGCTGGCCGCGGTTGCCGCCGACGAGGCGCAAACCCTCATGGCGCGATTACACGAAGTTGGTGAACAAGCAGCCGTAATCGGCTCGGTCACGGACGCTCACGCTGGTATCAAGATTAACTAATTTCGGCCGCACCATACGACTGGACCAATACAGATATCTGATCAGCTGCTTTATTCAGCCCATCTGTATCCAGCTCGTCTACGGTCACTTCGCTCCTGACCTCGGCGTTAGCCGTTTGCCGTGATTTGAGGTATGCCGGATCATAGTGCTGAACCATCAGGGCCTCGGTCAATCCTGACTTGTCCCCCGTGGCGATCAGATCCAGCCATTTGTCTACTACCACATTTGAACGATGCGCCCGCAGTGGGTTCAGTTTTCGGCGCAGTTTTGATGCATCGGACAAGATGTCATCATATGCTCGAACCAAATATCGGCAACGCGCGGCAACTGGTGCGTTGACCTGAATACGTGGGGCTGCCTTCATTGCAGTCCACAACGATGGCGGAATGATGCGCTCGCCGATCTTGTTGGACTCCGCCTCGACCAAAACGGGTTTGGTATGGTCAAACCGTGCCAATTGGGCAGCGGCGTTTGTTTCAAACGCCTTTTGGCTTGGCTGGGGGCCGTCCATCCCACCCAGCAATGATCCGCGATGATTGGCCAGACCTTCCAGATCCAGAACCTGCGCACCACGTTCCTGTACCAGTTTCAACAGGTCGGTTTTGGCTGTGCCGGTATAGCCATCCAAGGCAATCAAGCGATGTGCTAAGGGTGTGTCATAGAGATAGGCCTTCACCAAACGGCGATAGGTCTGGTAACCGCCCTCCACTACATCAGCGCGCCAACCAATTTGCTGCAACATCCAAGTAAATGACCCAGAGCGCTGGCCACCGCGCCAGCAATAGACCAGCGGCTGCCAGCCACCGTCTTTGTCGGTCATTGTTGTTTCTATGTGCTGTGCAGCGTTTTTGAACACCATGGCCGCGCCCAGCTTGCGGGCCAGGAACCGGCTTTTTTGCACATACATCGTCCCAACCTGGGCGCGTTCATCGTTGTCCAGCACCGGCAGGTTGATAGCACCCGGAACATGATCTTCGGCAAACTCGGCGGGGCTGCGCACATCGATCACACTATCAAACGAGTGATCAAGCAATTCTAGTAACGAGCAAAAAGTCAAAGCCATAGGCTCTCTGTACCCGCAGCATTGACCTGAGGGAAGTGTCGTTTCGACCCGGCACGCAACAAAAAGCTACTTGCACAGTGGTTCCCAGCATAAGTAATCTTAATTTGAGTATTTTGAACGATACTTGGCGAGATGGGTGTCCTTCCACCCTACAAAAACTGGGCTAATTTGCGGGAACACAATGGAATTACACCCTTTGGATATTCATAATATGCCGGGTCACCTGATCCGCAGGTTGAACCAAATTTCCGTGGCCCAGTTCATGGAGCATGTGGCCTCTGGCGGGCTTTCCATTACACCGGTCCAATATGCGGCACTCTGTGCAATCCGGGATCATCCTGGCATCGATCAGGCCTCGGTTGCGGGGTTGATTGCCTATGACCGTGCCACCCTGGGCAAGGTTATTGATCGCCTGGAGGCCAAGGGCATGGTGCAAAGAAAAGTCTCAGCCACCGACCGGCGTGCGCGCGAGCTGTTTTTGTCATCAGATGGTGAGGCTTTGCTAAAGCAAGCGCATCCGCTGGTGGAAAACGCACAGCCGGACATTTTGGCGGGCTTGGATTCTGAGGAACAAGAACTGCTGGTCAATTTGATGCAGAAGGTTGTTCTGGCTGGAAATGACTTGAGCCGCGCGCCGCACCGCAGCCTGGATACTACATCAGACCAGGGCAACGCCTAGATCAGCTGCCCGCGCGGGATATCATTTTCGTCAAAGGGCTCGATCAATTCGGGGCCTGACGCCCGGTTGGAGTTCACCGCCGGGTCAACCCGGTGAAACTCTAGCACATCGTTATCGCCGGGCTGCATCAATGTGGCGGCCCCCTGCCCTTGCTCCCCTAGCCAGAGTGGCCAATCCTGATGTTCCAGGATCAAGGGCATCCGGTGGTGGACCGATGAAATCTGTTGATTGGCAGCTGTGGTGACAATCGCGCAGCTGTTAACGGAATCGTCGTTGCCCCAACTTTGCCAGATCCCGGCAAAGGCCACAGGGGCCTCATCACGGCGCTGGAAATACCACGGTAACCTGCGATCCAGCGCGTCCTTGGTCCATTCATAAAAACCAGTCGCCGGGATCAGGCAGCGGCGTTCGCGACAGGCCGAGGCAAAGGCGGGTTTGTTGGCGATTGTCTCGGCACGGGCGTTGATCAGCAGCGGACCAGCGTTTGGAGCTTGATACCAATGCGGCAGAAATCCCCAACGCATTGACAGCAGCTGGCGCCCCAACTCGCCACTGCGCACCACATGTACTGGGTTTGTAGGGCAGACATTGAAGTTCGGGACATTGGGCAGATTATTGGCGGGCACAGCTGCAAACAGCTGCGCCATGGCATCGTTGGGAAGAGTAGTTGCAAGTCGTCCACACATGGTCCAAAAATCCCCAAACTGCACTGCCAAGTCCAGACAAAACTCAAGGATTTCCAAAGTTCATGTCCGCGCCCCCAGCTTCTCTACTCAAGTCAAAGATCCTAGCAGACATGGAGAACGCGAAGAACTCCCAAGCCCTGAAGAAGGCCAAACTGGGAGTGAAAAAATTCCCAAAAGATCCTGACTTTTGGTCGATGACTGGTTTTGTTTTGCAATCCGATGGACAGTACAAAAAGGCCGCTCAGTATTTTCTTGGTGCAGCCAAATTACGCCCAGGTGACGAAAAGGACGTTGAGAACCTCGTTTCAGCTCTTGAGATGTCGAACCAGGTAACCGTCGCGGAAGAATATCTGTTCAAGACGATCGAAAAATACCCCGATCGCCTACACTTTGTCTCGTTGCTTGGAAACCTGATGGCCAGAAGTGAGCAATGGGCTGAACTGGTTAAATTCACCACGCATCGGCTGGACCGGTTTCCAGGCAAGGTGGAATTGCTCTGCTTGCGTGGCACAGCCTACAACCACATGAACCGCTATGATCTTAGTTTTGAGGATCGGTTCCAGGCTTATGAGCTTTCGCCGACCCACCCCATGGCTGCCAGACTATACGCGCAAAGCCTGCATCAGCGGGGCGACAAGCAAGAGGCCAAGCAGATCTTTGCTTCGATAGTCGATAGAGACCCGAGCGATCTAAATGCAATCTACGAGCTTTCTCTGCTGGCAACGCCAGACGAGGCCCAAAGGCTGCTCAAAAACATAGACCAGATTTCAACGGATGCCATCCAGCAAGAAGACCTGCTTCATTATGCGCATGCCCAACTTGTAAAGACATGCGAAGGCCTGACGAACGCCTTGCCTCTTTTTGCCAAAGCAAACGCCGCTCGATTTGCCAAGAACCCATATGATGAAGTGAAACAAGACCAGCTCTTTGAAGTTGCAAGACAGGGGTTCGAAGATCCCGTTGTCGCCGATGGGCATCCTGATTTGGCCTCGGTTGTTCCCATCTTCGTTGTTGGTCAGCCCAGATCTGGAACAACTTTGCTTGAGATGATGTTGTCATCATCGAAAACAACAGAGGCCTGTGGCGAGCTACCAGCTGTGGGCCAGTTTTGCAGAGAACACCTGAAAAGCGCGCATGGATTTTCCGTGTCAGAGGCGAACGAACTTGCCGCTTATTATGCCGAGAGCCTGCCTCCGCTTTTGCCTAGCAGCAAAGCGTTTGTCGACAAGATGCCACATAACTACCAGAATGTAGGTCATATTTTGTCGGCCATCCCAAACGCCAAGGTCGTCAATATCCTCAGAGATCCCCGTGATACCGCGCTATCCACATGGATCCAACGGTTTCCAGCCAGCGGCATAACTCACGCGAATGACTGGGCTGCCATGGCCCATAGTGCCAACCTGTATCGACGTTACATAAATATGTGGCAGGCAAAGTTTGCAGGCCAGATCCTTACAATTCAATACGAGCAGCTCATAGCTGAGCCCGAAACCGTTATCAGGCAAGTTGCCGCACACTGTGGGATTGACTGGGATCCAGCGATGATCGCGCCTGAACGAAACACTTCGACCGTTAAGACCGCCAGCATTGATCAGGTGCGGAGCAAAATCTCATCTAGATCTGTTGGCAAGTGGAAGCAGGCCGCTGAAGAGCTTCAACCTTTTCTTGCCAAACTGGATGCGACACTGTGGCCCGAGTACGATTTGTGACCGGTTCAGATCTTGAAAGACAAGACCACCTCTAGGCTTTCTAACGAATGCGCTCAATCGTCGGGCAACAGTTCGTCAATCAGTACCCCCAACAGTTGGGTGCGTGTCTTCACTCCGGCTTTCCGGTAAATCGAACTGTTTTGCGATTTCACCGTGCCTTGGCTGGTCTTTCGTAGGTCGGCGATTTCCGCAACGGACAGTCCTTTGACAGTGAGCAAGGCAATGTCCTTTTCAGCCTTGCTAAGGGCCCAACGGTCAAACTGACCATTCAACATGGCAAAGAACTGCCCCTGGGCGGCACGCAGGTGGCGCTCAACTTCGCGGTTGCGGCGTTGAAGCTGGCGATGGCTGCGCCAGATCAACACGGCGCCAGAGACGAACCCCACTAATGTGGCAAGAGACACCAGTTCATGTGCCAGCCAGCTGTTAGAAATCAGGTAGTATCCCGTAATCTCGCCAACCAGCTGCGACAGAAACGCCAAGGCGGAGGCTAAGTAAATTAGCCCCCCAACCTTGAACATCGCGGATGATGTCAGTGGTAGTTTCAACTAAACGTGCTCCAAACTAATCAAGCTGATCAGGGCTTAGTCGTCGTCCTCGCCCTCATCTTCTTCGCCTTCCCCGTCGTCGTCATCTTCCCCATCGTCGTCTCCCTCTTCCTCACCATCGTCGTCCTCGCCATCGTCGTCTTCTTCGCCGTCGTCGTCTCCCTCATCCTCGGGATCGTCTTCACCGTCGTCGTCTTCGCTATCATCACCCTCTTCATCGTCCTCCTCTTCGAGGTCATCTTCGATCTCGTCTTCAACGTCTTCCAGATCGTCCTCTTCCAGATCCTCTTCATCGTCATCTTCTTCGTCGTCGATCTCGGTTCTGTCACGCAAAACAGTCCCGTCTTTCCCCAGAACAATTTCACGCTCGACGCCCGGCCCTGTGGCTTCGAACTTGGTATTTCCGAACAGTGTTTGCCTGATCTCGATCTCAGTATAGCCCTCGTCGGTCAGCTCCTGAACAATCTCCGCCTTGGTGACCTGTGCCATAGCGGTTGTTGCCATCAGCGTGGCAGCGACACTCATCAATATTGTCTTGTTCAACATTTGCTTTTCCTCAAGCTGGATATACCCAATCCAATCACTCAAGCGGGTGTCTGAGGAATACGACTTTGGTTGAAATTGCCGTATTTAAGCAAAAGGCCTATGCCCGGAACCACGGACATTGCACGTAAAAAAAGCCCCGCTGACATCGATCAGCGGGGCCACTTCTTAGCTTTCTCGTGAGTGCTTACTTCTGAGAAATACGTCCATCAACGTAAGGTGTATATGGCGAGTTTGTTGCCATGTATTCAGCCAGAACATCAGCCAGGTCTGGGCCAAAGTCATAGGCGTTCTTGTCGTCGCCTGCGAACATTTTGTAGCCGTCACCGCCGCCACGCACATAGTTGTTGGTCACAACCATGTAGGTTTTGGCCGGATCAACCGCAACGAAACCGTCGCCATCGGCAACCATAACGTCCTGGATTCGGCCTTCGCCGGCTGCAACGCTTGCATCCCAGCTAAACTTCAGACCGGCAACCTGTGGGAAGCGGCCTTTGACCTCTTCCACCTGGCTTACACCGTTTTCAAGTGCCGCAACCAGGGTCGCGCCATCCAGTTCAAAGGTCGACAGGGTATTCTGGAACGGCAGAACCGACAGTACTTCGCCCATTGTGACTTCACCCGGTTCCATGCTGGCACGAATGCCGCCCGAGTTTGCAATGGCAATGGTGACGCCCTGGTCCTTTACCCGTGCCAACATCGCATCCGCTACAAGATTGCCCATCTGGCATTCCTGAATACGGCAGGTTGCGCGGTCACCGTTGATGGATTCAGCTGACTCGGCCACAACCTTGGTGCGGATTTCTTCCAGTGGTGTGCCCAGCTCGGCGATACGGGCAACTGTGGCTTCGTCTTCGGCCACGGCTGCATCCATGCTCAGCGGCTCACCTGCGGCCTCAACCACGTTGCCGGCGTCGTCAAAGGTCACGTTCAGTTCACCCAGGAACTTGCCATAGGCATAGGCCTGAACAATCGCTGTGTCGTTGACCATTGTCGGGTAAGGACCAACTGCACGGTCGGACACGTTCGACAGGTAGCTGTTCGAGTGGCCACCAACAATCACGTCAACACCGGTCGTTTCGGCGGCAACTTTTTGGTCGAGAACATAACCCGAGTGGCTGAGCACGATAATCTTGTTCACGCCTTCGGCTGTCAGGCGGTCTACTTCAGCCTGAACCGCAGCAACCGGGTCACCAAAGGTGATGTTTTTGCCAGGGCTGGCCAGATCGTGGGTGTCTTCTGGTGTCAGGCCGATCAGGCCGATTTTTTCACCGCCGCGCTCGATCACGGTGGATTTGTTCAGAACACCAGCCAGAGCAGGCTCGGCGCTGACGTCGGCGTTAGACATTAGGATTGGGAAATCAACCGAATCCATGAAGCCACGCAGAACTTCGGGGCCGTCATCGAACTCGTGGTTACCAACGGTCATGCCGTCGTAGCCCATTTTGTTCATCATTTCGGCTGCAACTTTACCCTTGTAATAGGTATAGAACAGCGAGCCCTGGAACTGGTCGCCACCATCCACCAGGATCGAGTTGTTCGAGCGAGCACGCGCATCGGCGATTGCCGTCACCAAACGAGCAGAGCCACCAAAGCACTTACCTTCGGCGTTGTCGCCTTCACGGCAGCCGCTGTCATACTTGCTGACCGGCTCAAATCTGGAGTGGAAATCGTTGGTGTGCAGAATTGTCAGTTTATAGTCGGCCGCAGCCATACCAGCTGTCAGCCCAAGGGCCGCCACCGAAGTAAGAATTCGCGTCATCATAATAGAGAATCTCCCAGTTCTTCTTGTTATCGCCCCGATGGACACGAATGATGCATCCACGTTGGGGAATATGACATTCTTGCGTCCAGCTGTCGGAATCGCAAGACTATTGTCGCAACTTCCCCAACTGCCCCTTTGAATAGGCCACTTACATGACGCTGAAATGACGGTTTCGCTGCCTATTTAGGCAGCGTTACAAAGCCAAATGCTTGACCCCGGCGCAGCCGCAGGGCATCACGCCTTCATGCTGATTTACAAGATATTCCGCGCCGACGAATGGGCCGCGTTCGACTCACAGGGTGAAACTTTGGGCGCTCCGATCGACCTAAGCGATGGTTTCATTCATTTCTCAACCGCCAAACAGGCCGCAGAAACGGCCGCCAAGCATTTTGCCGGGGCCGAGGGCCTGATGCTGCTGGCCTTTGAAGCCGACGACATGGGAGACGCCCTGAAATGGGAAGTGTCCCGCGGTGATGCATTATTCCCGCATCTGTTTCGCACGCTCAAACTGTCCGAGTTGCTGTGGGTAAAACCCCTGCCGCTGGTTGACGGCGCACATCAATTCCCGGCGGAGATGGCATGAAACTGATCGAGAAAATCGGCCTCACAGCCCTGCACCGAATGGACCCAGAAGCAGCCCATGGTCTAGCCATTAAAGCCTTGAAGATGAGGATGACCCCAACACCGGGTGCGGTCACCTCTTCTCGGCTAAAAACAACACTGGCTGGGATTGATCTGCCCAATCCCGTGGGCCTTGCTGCGGGATTTGATAAGAACGCCGAGGCGCTGACGCCGCTGAGCCAATCTGGCTTTGGCTTTATCGAGGTCGGTGCCGCCACCCCTCGCCCACAGCCCGGCAATCCCAAACCCCGCCTGTTCCGCCTGACCGAAGACAAGGCGGCAATCAATCGCTTTGGGTTCAACAACGAGGGCATGGAGCTAATCGGCCAGCGGCTTGCACAGCGCCCCAAGGATGCTGTGATTGGTCTGAACCTGGGGGCCAACAAGGACAGTGACGACCGCGCCGGTGATTTTGCCCGTGTGTTGGAGCACTGTGGCGCACATCTGGACTTTGCGACGGTGAATGTGTCCTCTCCCAATACTGAAAAATTGCGGGATCTGCAGGGCAAGGCTGCGCTGTCGGCGCTGTTGTCTGGCGTGATCGAAACCCGTGATGGGTTGTCGCGCAGGGTGCCGGTGTTTTTGAAAATTGCACCGGATCTGACCGTTGAAGAGCTACAGGACATTGCCGAGGTCGCTGTGGAAACCGGAATTGACGCGGTGATTGCTACCAATACCACCCTGTCGCGTGAAGGGCTGAACAGCCCCCATAAAGGCGAGATGGGTGGGTTATCTGGTGCGCCGGTCTATGAGAAATCCACCCGCGTTCTGGCGCAGCTGTCGAAATTGCTGGACGGACAGGTTCCACTGGTCGGCGTTGGTGGCATCAGTTCACCTGAGCAAGCCTATGCCAAGATCTGCGCCGGGGCCAGTGCAGTACAGCTGTACACAGCGATGATCTATCAGGGTCTGTCCCTCGCTGGTGACGTTGCCCGCGGCTTGGACGACTTGCTGGCCCGTGACGGGTTCAACACCGTGGCCGAGGCTGTCGGCAGTAAACGAGAGGACTGGCTATGATAAGTTATTGGCACAACCCACGCTGTTCCAAATCGCGCGCCGGTCTGGCGCTGTTTGAGGGGAAAGGCGTTGAGGTTCAGACCCGGCTTTACCTGACAGATGCGCCATCACTGGAAGAGATCAAACAGGTTCAAGCCGCACTTGGCGTTTCGGCTATTGAAATGATGCGCTGCAAGGATGCCCTGTTCAAAGAACTGGGTCTTGGCAAAGACAGCTCGGAGGCGGAGCTGTTGGCTGCCATGGTTAGTAATCCGGCTCTGATTGAGCGCCCGATTGCCATTTCAGGTGACACGGCCGCAATAGGTCGCCCAACCGAGGCGCTTGAGGCCCTACTCTGATCAGCAAGCCGTTTTCTGCGCAGAAAACGTCCCGGATTTTTTCAAAACTCCGGGTTACGTTGCGCGGGCTTCAAGAGCTGGATAGCGGAGCCCCAAACTGATCCCGCGCGCCACAAATGAGATCAAAAGAGCCATCCACAGACCATGGTTGCCCAGCAATGGGACAAGCGCAGCAACGGCAGCGGCATAGACTGCAAAGCTGACTATCATCATGTTTCGCATGTCACGTGTTGCTGTTGCACCAATGAAAATCCCATCAAGCATCCAAGCAGCCCAACCCAGAGGTGGCGCTAGAACCATGTAGGGCAGATAAATTCGCGCCGTCTCGCGAACCTCTTCTGATGTCGCCATGATGTTGATGATCGTCCCCCCGGCCAGCGCAAAAATAATTGCCAGGACAACCACTACAACCAGCCCCCAAAAACTGGTCAG
Organism: Parasedimentitalea nitratireducens; assembly: GCF_057444295.1. NCBI lineage: Bacteria > Pseudomonadati > Pseudomonadota > Alphaproteobacteria > Rhodobacterales > Paracoccaceae > Parasedimentitalea > Parasedimentitalea nitratireducens. Next base: position 740,771 of record NZ_JBYAXC010000002.1, read on the forward strand.
CCAGGCGCTTCGCCGCAAAAGTTGGCTTTGACGGGACCCAACCGCCTGCCCCACCAGCGATTCTGCCGCAAAGGCAAACCCGTCCATCGCATAGGCAGTGATAAGCAGGAACTGTAACAACACCTGATTGGCTGCCAGGACCACATCCCCAAACCCTGCGCCAAAAAATAAAAAAGCTACAAACATTGCCTGCAACAACAACGAACGGATCAGGATATCGCCATTGACCATGGCCATATTGCGTAGGCGGTCACGATCAAAGACCTGTACCCAGTTGTGCCAGTCCGGCATCCGAAGGACGCCGCGACAAAACCATATGCCCAACGCCAGCGCCGACCATTCGGCAATGAAAGTCGCATAGGCAACCCCGTTCACGCCCCAGCCCAACTGCAAGACGAACCACAAGTCCAGCAGGATATTGATGCCATTCATCCACAACTGCAGCACCAGAACAGCGCGGGTGCGTTCCTGTGCAATCAACCAGCCAGTAATGCCATACAACCCAATAGCTGCCGGTGCAGACCAAACCCGAATGCGCAGATAGTCTTTGGCCAGTCCTTCGACCTCGGGTGTGGCCGGTGCCAGCTGGAAAGACAGATAGAACAACGGCGCTTGCAGCAAGATCAAAGCCAGACCAGCACCAAACCCGATCAGCAATGCGCGTGTTAACAACGCTGCCACTTCACCGCGTTCGCCCGCTCCCAATGCCTGACTGGTCAGACCAACAGTCCCCATCCGCAGGAAACCAAACACCCAGTATAGAGCAGAGAGAATTATCGCCCCGATGCCGACGGCCCCAATCGGAGCAGCCGCTCCCATTTGCCCAACCACGCCGGTATCCACCGCCCCCAGAATCGGCACGGTGGCATTGGACAGCACAATCGGCAGTGCAATCTTGAGCACCCTCCGGTGCCCCAGAAACGTATCAGTTTTTTGCTGCATCGCGTTTATCCACGCCTTGCGGCATCAGGAAGTGGCCGACAGCCTGGGCAAAAGGGCGGTCCTTGTTGTCCTGCCAGGCCTCGACCCTCACGCTGGCAAAGCGGCGACCCGAGCGGGCGACAACTGCGCGAGCATAGGCATCACGCGGCAATCCAGACCGCAGGTAATCAACAGTAAAATCGATAGTCTTGGGCTGTCGGGGCAGTTTACCTGCCGCCAGATCGTCTGGGTCGATCTCGCCCGCTTCGATCTTGGGCCAGAGATGCTGCCAGTTCAGCGCCATCATCGCGGTCATTTCCAGAAAGGCCGCTGTTGCGCCGCCATGAAGCGCGGGCAGAAACGGATTGCCGATCAGTTTCTCATCAAAATTCATCTGGCCGGTCAACTCGTCCCCACGCCGGTCAAAACTGATGTTCAGAAACCGGATATAGGGCACCGAGGACACCAGCGCGGACAAGGCAGCATCGCGACGTTGTTTGACAACCTGCATGGGCTCGGGACGAGGACGGCTCAAAACGTGGCCTCCACAGAAAAGGCAGCTGTTGCGGTGGCAACCGGGCGGTCCTTGTCATCATCCAGTGCAACCGCACGCACAAAGGCCACGTTACGGCTTATGTGATGGCAAGTGGCCTTGGTTGTAATGGTCTGCCCAGGGGTGGCCGAGCGCATGTATTCGATCCGCAAGTCAATTGTGGCTGTGCCGCCGGGGGCTTCGGGATGGCTCATCACAGCGGCACCGCAACAGGTGTCCATCAGGGCAGAAACCGCCCCACCGTGAACGACACCGGTACTTGGGTCACCGATAAGTTTGACATCATAGGGCATGGTGATCTCTGCCATACCGTCACCAATTTGGGTGAGCACCATCCCCAGTTCTTGGGCATGGGGAATTGCCTGAATGAACTGGCGGGCCAATTGCGACTTTTCAACCATTGTGATGTCCCTATGATTTGAGCGACTTTATGCGCAGCCGACTTACCAATGAGCAACCCCAACCTGTTGCACAACGCAAAGCAAGTGCCTAGTTTGCCCTCAAGGGAGGATCATGGATGACCGAAACGAGATTGTCATTCAAAGAGATGTGCGCGGCGTTTGATGTGACGCCACGGACATTGCGGTACTATGAGTACATAGAGTTGTTGAAGCCGGATCGTGAAGGTCGCTCAAGGTTTTATACGGCTCGTGAACGTGCCCGAATGAAATTGATCATGCGTGGACGCAGGTTTGGGTTTCAGTTGGAGGAAATCCGCCAGTGGCTATTGATCTATGAAAACGAAGGCGATCAGGCGCAGGCGCAGGCCTTTCTGGAGATGGCTGACCGGCAAATGATCGAGCTACAGTCTCAGCGTGAGCAAATTGATGAGGCCATGGCCGAATTGAGCAGCCTCCGCAAAGTGGCCGAAAAAGATTTGGCCTGAGCAAGAAAGTTACGAGATATCGCACCATAAACCCTGCCTTGTGCAGGGTTTTTTCTTTTTTGACACGTTACTTACTCTGTAACGGGCAGCATAATTTTTTCAATTTCCGAGCACGTATTCATTTAGACCCTACGTCACATCCAGAATTGACGCAGCGTACAACTTACGTAAACGTCAAGAAAATGTTGTAAGCTAGATCTGTACAGCTCAGCTTATGACTGCAACCCGTAGCAAGAGTATCCGAGATGACTGATGAAGAAACCCTAACGATCCGCGAAATGTGCGACACCTATGAGGTTACGCCGCGCACCTTGCGATTTTACGAAGCCAAAGAACTGTTGTTTCCAATCCGAGAGGGTCAGAAACGGCTGTTTACCAAGCGAGACCGGGCACGCCTGAAGCTGATTCTGCGCGGCAAACGGTTTGGCTTTAGCCTGGAAGAAATTCGTCAGCTTCTGGATCTCTACCATATGGGTGACCAGCAGCACACGCAGCTGTCGCGCACATATGACATTGCTTGTGATCGGCTGGCCGACATGGAGCGTCAACGAGATGAGCTGAACGAGGCCATTGACGACCTGAAGCAACAGCTAAAGTGGGGCGAGAAAGTTATCGCCTCGGTCAAGTCCGGTCAGAAAGCCGCTGAATAGCTCCAATAGCGCCCTTGCGTTGCTGTTGTTGCACACCCGTAGTTCCAAGATATCAGAGAGCCCCCGATGCCAGTTTATTCCGCCCCGACCAAAGACATGCAGTTTCTGTTGCACGATGTTCTCAAGGTTACCGCATCAGATGTCCCCGGCTATGACGAGCTGGACCCTGAGTTCACCAGCGCGATCCTGGAAGAAGCCGGTAAAATTGCGGGTGAAGTTCTTCAACCCTTGAATGTTGTCGGTGACACCGAAGGTTGTTCGCTGGAAAATGGCGTGGTTCGCACCCCTACTGGTTTCAAGGCAGCCTTTGACCAGATGAAAGTAGGCGGCTGGACCGGGTTGGATATGCCCGAGCAATATGGCGGCCAGAACATGCCCTATGTCATGGGCACTGCTGTGGGTGAAATGTTCTCGGGCGCAAACCAAGCGTTTGTGATGTATCAGGGCCTGACCCATGGCGCGGCATCCGCCATTTTGGCACATGGCACCGACCAGCAGAAAGATACCTATCTGCCCAACATGGTGTCTTGTGAGTGGACCGGTACCATGAACCTGACCGAGCCCCATTGTGGCACCGATTTGGGCCTGATGCGCACCAAAGCCGAGCCACAAGACGATGGCAGCTACAAGATTTCGGGACAAAAGATCTTTATCTCGGCTGGCGAACACGACATGGCCGATAACATCATTCACCTTGTATTGGCCAAGATCCCTGGCGGCCCCGATGGCATCAAGGGTGTGTCCCTGTTCATCGTGCCCAAGTTCCACGTCAACGAAGACGGCAGCCTGGGCAACCGTAACGGCGTGTCCGTTGGCAACATCGAAAAGAAAATGGGCATCCACGGCAATTCAACCTGCGTGATGAACTATGACGAAGCCACGGGCTATCTGCTTGGTGACATGCACAAGGGTATGCGCGCCATGTTCACCATGATGAACGAAGCCCGTTTGGGTGTTGGCATGCAGGGCGTATCTCAGGCCGAAGCCGCCTATCAGAATGCGGTGGAATACGCCAAGGATCGCCTACAGGGCCGCGATGTAACTGGACCGAAGAACCCGGATGGGCCAGCTGATCCGCTGATCGTGCACCCGGATATACGCCGTTCTTTGATGGATCAGAAAAGTTTCACCGAAGGCGGTCGCGCGTTTCTGCTTTGGGGCGCGTCGATGATCGACGCTGCGCATCGCAATGAAGACAAGGATGCCGACGGGCTGGTTTCATTGCTGACCCCTGTGATCAAGGGCTTCCTGACGGATGAAGGCTATGACATGACCGTGCGTGCCCAGCAGGTTTATGGCGGTCACGGCTACATCGAAGAACACGGCATGAGCCAGTTCACCCGCGACGCCCGTATTGCGCAGATCTATGAGGGGGCCAACGGTGTGCAGGCGCTGGATCTGGTGGGTCGCAAACTGGGTGCCGATGGCGGCAAGCACGTGATGGCCTTCTTTGAGATGGTCAAAACCTTCTGCAAGGACAATGGCGACATTTCCGAAGCCTTCACTGCCGATTTCGTTGAGCCGCTGAAAGCTGCGAGCAAGGACCTGCAAGCCGCTGGCATGTACTTCATGCAGAACGGGATGAAGAACCCGAACAACGCGCTGGCCGGGTCTTATGACTTCATGCACATGTTTGGCCATGTCTGCCTGGGCCTGATGTGGGCGCAGATGGGTAAGGCAGCCCAAGGCGCGCTTGAAGCTGGGGCCTCTGACGCTGCGTTCTATGAGACAAAGCTGACAACTGGCCGGTATTATATGGCACGTCGCCTGCCTGCCACTTCGATGCATCTGACCCGTATTCAAAGCGGCGCAGATACTGTGATGGCGCTGCAGGCTGACCAATTCTAAGATAGGGATGGCGGGAATTCCCGCCTTTCCACCCTGTTTCAAGGATCTGATATGCCTAAACGATTTCGCCTGACCCGACGCTTTCCAGTTGCCATGACCGAAGACGGCTATCGCCGCCTGAAACGCTTTGCAACTGAGGCTGGGCTGGACGAAGGCGAGGCGCTGTCGTTTTTGTTTGAAAATTTTGACAGTGTCACCGACGCCGAAAATCTGCCTCATCGGTTGCGCTTGTTCAATGCCGATCTGGACGTCAGGAAACGATAGATAAGCGCCGGAACGAGCGTGCCTAGGGGAGAGATATGACATTTAGCACCACCCAATCTGCCTGGATGACGGACGAACACCAAATGCTGGCGGATATGACCGCTCAGTTCATCACCAACGAATGGATGCCACTATATGACAAGTGGCGCGACCAAGGCATGATGGACCGCGACACTTGGGGCCAAGCCGGTGAATTGGGTCTGCTGTGCCCCTCAATCCCCGAGGAGTTCGGCGGTGCGGGGGGGGACTTTGGTCACGAGGCCGCCATCCTTCTTGAGGCCAGCCGCGCCAATTTGGCCAGCTGGGGCAACGGCATCCATTCAGGCATCGTCGCCCACTACATCCTTGCCTATGGCAGCGAAGAGCAAAAACAGCGCTGGTTGCCCAAGATGGTATCTGGGGAGTTCGTTGGTGCGCTGGCGATGACTGAGCCATCAACCGGATCGGATGTTCAAAACATCAAGACCAAGGCCATCCGCGAAGGCAACGCCTATCGCTTGTCAGGGCAGAAAACATTCATCACCAATGGCCAGCACGCTAACCTGATCATTGTGGCCGCCAAGACCGATCCGTCGCTTGGATCTAAAGGTGTGTCGCTGGTGGTGGTTGAAACCGATGGGGCCAGTGGGTTTCAACGTGGTCGCAACCTCGACAAAATTGGGCTGCATGCGGCCGATACGTCCGAGCTGTTCTTTGACAATGTGGAAATCCCACCTGAAAACATCCTTGGCCAGACCGAGGGCCAGGGGTTCTACCAGATGATGAAGCAGTTGCCACAGGAACGGCTGATCATTGCAGCAGGTGCCATCGGCGCAATGGAAGGCGCGGTTGAACGCACCATCGCCTATTGCAAAGAGCGCGAGGCCTTTGGCGGGCCGCTGACACAGTTCCAGAACACCCGGTTCAAGCTGGTGGAATGCCTGACCAAAACCAAGGTTGCGCGAGCGTTTTTTGACGAATGCATGGCGGACCATCTGCGCGGTGAACTGACGGTCGAGAAAGCCGCGATGGCGAAATACTGGATCACCGACACCCAGGGCGAAGTGCTGGATGAATGCCTGCAAATGCACGGCGGTTATGGCTTTATGCAGGAATACGCCGTTGCTGAAATGTGGACTGATGCACGGGTGCAGCGGATCTATGGCGGCACAAATGAGATCATGAAAGAGCTGATTTCACGCAGTCTCTGACATCAACGCAGGTCCTGGACCTGTGACAAGAATAAATTGGGAGAAGACCATGACCATTAAACTGCACTGCTTTGGCGAAAGTGGCCATTCTTATAAGGCGGCATTGGCGCTGGAACTGGCGGGTTTGGATTGGGAACCGGTGTTCGTAGACTTTTTCAGCGGCGTTCATCGCAGCAGCGAATACCGCGACCTGAATGTGATGGCTGAAGCCCCGGTGATGATCGACGGCGATGTCCGCCTGTCGCAGTCTGGTGTCATCCAGCAGTATATCACCGACAAGACTGGCAAGTTCGGTGGCGCGCCAGAGGACAAATACGAAGTTCTGCGCTGGGTGCTGTGGGACAACCACAAACTGTCCAGCCAAATCGGAATGACCCGTTTTTTGATCAACTTCCTACCGGAAGAGAAACGCCCGGCTGATGTGATCGCCTTTATGAAGGGACGCCTGCGGGCAGCGTTCACCACGTTAAACATGCACCTAGAGGGCCGCGAGTGGATGGTTGGCGACAGCCTGACCAACGCGGATCTGACCTGCTGCGGCTATCTGTTCTACGAAGAGCCCTTTGGCTTTGACCGCAAGGACTACCCCAATATCGACGCCTGGCTGAACCGCATCAGCGCCCTGCCCGGCTGGAAACACCCTTATGAATTGATGCCCGGCAACCCGTCGGACCGAGTTTGAGGAGAGCATCATGACCGAAGCTTATATCTATGACGCGCTGCGCACACCGCGTGGCAAAGGCCGCAAAGATGGCAGCCTGCACGAAGTGACCTCGCTGCGCCTGTCGGCGCTGACCCTGAATGCGGTCAAAGAACGCAACAATCTGGACGGCCACGCGGTTGAGGACGTGATCTGGGGCAATGTCACCCAGGTCAAGGAACAGGGCGGCTGTCTGGCGCGCTCGGCCGTGTTGGCATCCGATCTGGATGAACGCATCCCCGGCTTAGCGATCAACCGGTTCTGTGCCTCGGGTATGGAGGCCGTCAATCTGGCCGCAAACCAGGTCAAAGGCGGCGCAGGCAATGCCTATATCGCCGGTGGCGTTGAAATGATGGGCCGCGTGGCGATGGGCTCGGACGGTGCGGCCATTGCCGTGGATCCAACACTGGCGATGGATCAGTACTTTGTGCCGCAGGGCATCTCGGCCGATATTATTGCGACTGAGTATGGTTTCACCCGTGAACAAGCCGACGCATTGGCAGTGGAATCCCAACGGCGCGCATCGCAGGCCTGGGCAGAAGGCCGCTTTGACAAGTCTGTCATTACTGTTCGCGACCAGAACGGGTTACCGATGCTGGACCGCGATGAATACATGCGGCCTCAGACTGATATGCAGTCACTGGGCGCGTTAAACCCTGCGTTCCAGATGATGGGTGAGCAGATGCCCGGATTTGATAAGGTCGCGATGATGAAATACCCGCATCTGGAGCGGATCAATCACATCCACCACGCGGGCAACTCGTCCGGAATCGTCGATGGCGCAGCCGCTGTTTTGATTGGCAACAAAGAGTTCGGCGAAGAATATGGCCTGACCCCTCGTGCCAAGATCAAGGCTACCGGCAAGATCGGCACCGACCCGACCATCATGTTGACTGGCCCGGTTCCTGTCACCCAGAAGATCCTGGCCGACAATGGCATGGTGATCGGTGACATCGACCTGTTCGAGGTCAACGAGGCCTTTGCCTCTGTCGTGATGCGCTTCCAGCAGGCGTTTGACGTTGATCCCGGAGTTGTAAACGTCAATGGCGGTTCCATCGCCATGGGCCACCCGCTGGGCGCAACAGGAGCGATCATCATCGGCACATTGTTGGATGAGCTGGAACGTCAGGACAAGGAAATGGGTCTGGCCACACTGTGTATTGCATCCGGCATGGGTGCCGCCACAATCATTGAACGCGTCTAAAGAGCCATGAGCAACCACGCGAAAAAATATCATTTCTTTTGGTCGGGCCCGTTTAGCCAATGGCAACGTAGCGGATTTGAACATGCCGGGCAGCAGTTTGAAACTGCTGAACAAGCAATGATGTATGAGAAAGCAATTCTGTTTGGTGATCAAGACGTTGCCGCGCAGATCCTTGCAGAGCCTGAACCTGGGCGTCAAAAAGCGCTTGGCCGACGGGTGCGTGGATTTGAAGAAGCTCAATGGGACGAAGCTAAGGCCCGGATCGTTACTGAAATCAACAGGTCGAAATACGGGCAAAACAAGGGGCTTCGGCGGAAGTTGTTTCAGACAATCCCACTACAATTGGTCGAGGCAAGCCCTGTCGACACCATTTGGGGTATTGGCTTGGACAGGGCTGCCGCCGAGGAAACACCACCTGACCTTTGGCCAGGGCAAAACCTGCTTGGTCAAATCCTCATGCAGGTTCGAGACGAACTCGCAAAGACCTATCCGGAAGAGGCGCACGCATGTGCTCCAACGAATACGGAGGAAGTTAATGAATAACCTAACAAAAACGGCACCCTCGCTTTCAAAGAGCTGGAGAAATATCTGATGCCAAAGCTAGATCTTTCCCAAATCCCGTTTCGCAGTGGCTCGGTTTATCCCGGCAAGCTGGATGCCGAGGTCAAAGGCCGCAGTAGCCAACGGTTGGGCGATGCCAGTGGCATCACCCAATACGGCGTGAATATTGTGCGGCTGGAACCCGGCGGCCTGTCGTCGCTGCGCCACTACCATATGCAGCAGGACGAGTTCCTGATGATGACCGAAGGCAAGCTGGCGCTGATCGATGACGACGGCGAACACGAGATGCTGCCCGGTGATTGTGCCAGCTTCCCCGCTGGCGACGCCAATGGCCACCACTTGGTGAATAAAACAGATGCGCCCGCCGCTTTTTTGGTGGTGGGTACGCGCACCGAAACTGAAACTGCTTTTTACAGCGATATTGACATGATGGTGAAGGTTGACCCGGACGGTTACGCCTTTACCCGCAAGGACGGCAGCCCATTGACGGCTGACCAGATCGGAGATGAGACATGACCGATTTTACATATGACGTCGACGCAGATGGCGTGGCCATCATCACCTGGGATGCCGTTGGCAAGTCCATGAATGTGCTGACCCGCAAGGCCTTTGGTCTGGTCGAGGACTACATCGACCGCGCACTGGCAGATGATGCTGTCAAAGGCGTGGTGATCACCAGCGGCAAGAAAGACTTTGCCGGAGGCATGGACCTGAACGTGCTTGCCAGCATCCGCGAAGAGTCTGGCGACGAGCCAGCCCAGGGCCTGTTTGATTTCACCATGAACGGCCACCGTATTCTGCGCAAGCTAGAGCGCGCCGGGATGGAACCCAAGACCAACAAGGGCGGCAAGCCGGTGGCCTGTGCTATCAACGGCACCTGCGCTGGCATTGGCACCGAGATTGCGCTGGCCTGTCATCACCGGGTGATGACCGACAATCCAAAATCCAAAATTGGCCTACCGGAAATCATGCTAGGAATCTTCCCCGGCGGCGGCGGCACCATCCGCTATTCGCGCATGGTTGGTGCGATGGCGGCGGCTCCGGTCTTGCTGGAAGGTAAGATGCTGGATCCGAAAAAGGCCAAGGGTGCAAAGTTGATCGACGCGGTTGATGTCAACCCGCTTGAGGCTGCTCGTCAGTGGGTGCTGAATGCTAAGCCTGTGGACATCGTTAAACCCTGGGACGCCAAGGGCTATAAAATGCCCGGTGGTGCCCCGTATCACCCTGCTGGCTTCATGACCTTTGTTGGTGCCAGCGCCATGATCAATGGTAAGACACAGGGTGCCTTTCCTGCGGCTAAAGCTCTGCTGAGCGCTATCTATGAGGGCGCGCTGGTTGATTTTGACAATGCGCTGAAGATCGAGGCGCGCTGGTTCACCCATGTTCTGATGAACCCATCGTCATCCGCAATGATCCGCAGCCTGTTCATCAACAAGCAGGCTTTGGAGAAAGGCGCGGTCCGTCCCGAGGGCGTCGAGGACCAGTCGGTCAAGAAGATTGGCGTTTTGGGCGCAGGCATGATGGGCGCAGGAATTGCGCTGGTTTCAGCGCAGGCAGGCATGGAAGTGGTACTGGTTGACCGCGATCAAGAGGCCGCCGACAAGGGCAAGGCCTATTCCGCGACCTACATGGACAAGGGCATCAAGCGCGGCAAGGCCACACCCGAGAAGAAAGAGGCGCTGCTGGAGCGGATCACCGCAACGCCAGACTTGGAGCAGCTGAAAGGCTGTGACTTGATCATCGAAGCGGTGTTCGAAGACCCAGGAGTCAAGGCCGAGATGACCAAGAAGGTTGAGGCGATCATTCCCGGGGATTGCATCTTTGCCTCTAACACCTCGACCCTGCCGATCACCGGTTTGGCCGAGGCATCGGTTCGTCCTGAACAGTTCATTGGCATCCACTTCTTCTCACCTGTTGAAAAGATGTTCCTGGTGGAAATCATCAAGGGTGAGAAAACCGGTGATCGTGCTGTGGCCAAGGCGCTCGACTATGTGCGTCAGATCCGCAAGACACCAATCGTGGTCAATGACGCGCGGTTCTTCTACTGCAACCGCTGCATCATCCCTTATGTAAACGAAGGTGCGCGGATGATCACCGAGGGTGTATCACCTGTATTGATCGACAACGCAGCACGCCAGCTTGGTTTTCCTGTGGGCCCAGTCCAATTGACCGATGAAACTTCGATTGATCTGGGGGCCAAAATTGCCCGCGCCACCAAGGCAGCCATGGGCGATGCCTACCCGGAAAGTGCGGCGGATGATCTTATCTTCTGGCTCGAAGAACAGGGCCGTTTGGGCCGCAAAGCAAACGCTGGTTTCTTTGACTACGACGAAAAAGGAAAGCGTGTTGAGTATTGGAAGGGCGTGCACGACAAGTACCCGCTGGCCGAAGATCAGCCCGACCTGATCGAAGTTCAAGAACGGTTGATGTTCTCTCAAGTTCTGGAAGCCGTGAAAGCACTGGAAGAAGGTGTGTTGGAAGACATCCGCGAAGGTGACGTTGGTGCCGTTCTGGCCTGGGGCTTTGCGCCCTGGTCTGGCGGGCCGCTGAGTTGGTTGGATATTCTGGGCACGCCTTATGCCGCTGAACGCTGCGATGCGTTGGAAGCGAAGTTTGGCGAACGCTTTGCTTGCCCGCCATTGTTGCGTGAAATGGCAGCCAAGGGTCAGAGCTTTTACGGGCGGTTTGATCCAAGCAAACAGGCCGCGTAAGTTTACAAAAGAAAGAAGCCACTGCAGGTATTCTGCAGTGGCTTTTTGTTTACTCAAGTTTATCTTACGATGACCGTTTAATGGCGCGCCGAAGAGAACTGTTGCGTATCAGGCGTAGCTGCCCCCAGCGTCATGTCCCCTGACCAAAACTCTTCTTCAGCAACGATGTTGCTGACCAATTCCCGTGCTTCATTGGGCGGCAACACACGATACAGGCTCTCTTCGATACCAGCCATTTCCAGAATATTGCTTCGTGTCGGGCTAAAACCTAACAGTCCTGCTTCCAGATATATCACCTCATCCCGTGCAAAACGCGGCACAATGATTTCCAACCGCTGACCCACTGGTGCACGTTCGATGCCGCGATACCCTTCCAAAGTACAGGCAGGCACCACCACAAATGGATCACCCTGTGCATCAATGGCAAGGTCGCTTTCCAACAGTATGCCTTGATCCGGCATGACCCACATAGGTGCACGATTGTTCAATGCATCCTTTGGCACCATCATAGGGCTATGAGCTGCATCCATTGCCCCTTCAGTTACCAAAAACGTTTCACGGTGCATCTCGGTAATCAGCTGCATACCATGATCAAAGGTCAAAACTCTGTCGCCAACACTCAACGCTTCAACTGGGCGCCAGCCTAGGTTTGAGGCGACGTGGGTACCTGCAAAAAATCCACCCAGGCCAGTTGGCATCATCTGATAAGTACTGCTCAACCGAGACGCCACTCTTGGTGCCCTACGCTTGGTGATCCAATCAAACATCGTCTTTTCCTTCTAAAAAGACGGCCCTGCCCGATGGCAAAAGCGCGCGCAATTTCATCTATCCAAAAAGCCCGAACTTCGGGCCGTAAATGGGCCGAATAAAGGCATCTCGGAGTCATTGTCGGCATCCAAAGCTCAATGCATTCAAAAGCAACGAATTGGGCCCCGTTTGGATGACAACAGCTCAACTTCTAATCAGAGGGGTAACGGTGAATCGTTAAAATAGTATTCAAATCGTTTGATATCTTCTGCGCAGCTTTGGGCCACGGCCTCGGCGCTTTGATCATCATAGTATTTCCGCCAGTCGCGTGACCGAACAGAGGTATTGCTAAGCGGTAATTTCAGCTCGAACCCCAAGTGATCAAACAACGGTTGGGCATCAACTTCGAAGTGTTCGAGCCGGATAAATAGCTGGCATTGTTCACTCCCATCGGCATGACGCATATATGAAGAGGCTGTTGAGGTCCTAAAGGATGCCATCGTTTGGGGATGACAGACAAAGTCGGTAAAATTCAGATGCTTGGCCAAATCGACCGACGGATGTTCAAAGCTCTGGTCTATTAGCCAGTGATAATAACTTACAGCCCGATCCCATGGATTACGCACCAAGGTAAAGGCAAACAGGCCTCGCAGTTGGTCACCGGGAATCAACCCTTCGATGTCAGCCATTGTGGAATGCTTCCACTTGCGTCCGCGGGTGGTGATATCTTTGACCCGATGTCGTCTGCGCGATGATTTGGGTGTGTCGCCCAGCATGATGTCATCGGCCATGGCCCGGTCTTCAAGCGCCAAAGCCAAGGCCGTCCCTCCCGTTTTCGGGATGTGAATAAAAACATAAGAACGGCCAAGAGAGAGGATCATATTCGAAGGCTATGCCATTGGTTCAAAAAAGGAAACCACGGCTTTACAACCACCTGACACAGCCGGGATCACTCGGCTGGCACTTTGTTATGAAAAATGAACCCTAAGAAGTTCAACAGCAATTGGGCTGCCAGGACCTGTGTGCTTTCGGTTGGATCATAGGCCGGTGCGACTTCGACTAGATCTATACCCACCACATCGCCACGCGCGCTCAGTCCCTGTAAGATTTCCAACACATCGTAATACATGAAGCCACCATGGCTGGGGGTTCCTGTACCTGCAGCGATGGATGGGCAAAAAGCATCGATATCGATGGTCACATAGTACCGGGCCCCTTGTGGGATCCTGTCCAGAACCCCTTCGGTTCCCAGCTCACGTACTTGCCGAACTGACAGGATGTCAGAGCCTCGGGCGCGGGCGTCGTCATAGCCCTCTTTGGCAGTCGACGACACATTGCGAATGCCAAGCTGTGTCATCCCCGAGACATAGTCTTTTTCAATCGCCCGGCGCATCGGGTTTCCGTGCCCCACTGTTACGCCGTGACGTTCATCTACAAAATCCAGATGCGCATCGATCTGGACCACGTGGATCGGGCCCTGTTCAGCGCAGTTCTCGGCAAAGGCGTTGATGCAGGGAATGTTGATGGAATGATCACCACCAATGGTCACAGGCAGCGCGCCTGCATCCAAGATCTTTTTGACCCCATACTCAATGTTGGCGTGGCTTTCTTGGGTTTTGGTGTGAATGATATCTGCATCACCGATGTCAACAATCCGTACATCGCTGCCCAGATAGGTTGCGTCGTCCTCGTGATCATAGGCCCCGGCATGACCAAAGCTGAACAGGGTCGAGGCCTCGCGCACCGCACGCGGACCAAAACGCGCCCCAGGGCGAAACTGACAGCCAAAATCATAAGGTGCCCCAAGGATTGCCACGTCAGCGTCAATCCTGTCCCAATCCGAGACATACTCTTTTTTGGCAAAGGTTGAGATGCCGACAAAAGGCAGGTTCAGGCGGCCGGATGCATAACCGTGATCTGACATATTCTTCTTCTCCCCAAGTCTAATTAATAAAGAGCGTTCAAGCGTTTTAAAGGAGTAGTATGCAGCCCAAACTGATTGTCAATTTCTGCGTGGGTACCCCAGAAAGTAGACTTTTCAGGTGCGGTCTTGGAACCCATGGTCTCACACAAGTGTTTCAAAGCGTAATGAAATCACTCTACCCCTTCCCAAGTGAAATAAGATTGCGCAGTATCTTCTGGTTACTCAAACACAATGGACTAAGCGGAGGATTGCTATGGGTTGGATGGCTGACGAGGCAGGGCTGGAGAAGACTGCGGCAAACCATGTGGCGCTTACGCCGCTGTCACATCTTCGGCGCGCGGCAACTGTATTCAAGGATCATCTTGCTGTCAGCTATGGCCCCCATCGCAAAACCTATGGGGAATACTACCAACGGTGCAGCCAGCTGGCCTCGGGGCTTGTGCAGATGGGCGTGAAATCCGGCGATGTTGTTGCGACACTCATCCCAAACCTGCCTGCCCAAGCCGAAGCCCATTTTGGTGTGCCCGCCTGTGGTGCGGTGCTGAATACTATCAACACGCGGCTTGATGTCTCAACAGTGGCTTATATTTTTGACCATGGCGGCGCCAAGGTGGTGTTGGTCGATCCCCAGTTCATCGCGCTCGCCGAATCCGCAATAGCAGAGATGCAAGGCCCGGCCCCGACCCTAATCGAGGTTGCCGATGAGCATGCCGGTTGGCCTGCCAGCGGCCGGTACAAGAGTTATGAGGACCTCCTCAGCGGAGGCGAACCGGATTTTGACTGGATCACGCCCGACGACGAATGGGAGAGCTTGGCACTCAACTACACCTCGGGCACTACAGGCCGTCCCAAGGGGGTCGTCTATCATCACCGTGGTGCTTATCTCATGACCATGGGGACAGTGGTGTCGTGGCGCATGGTGCTGCATCCGGTTTATCTGACCATTGTTCCACTGTTTCACTGTAATGGCTGGAACCACACCTGGATGATGCCGCTGATTGGTGGAACATTGGTATGCTGCCGAGATGTCACCGCGCAGGCCGTTTACAACGCCATCCATGACGAAGGCGTCACTCATTTCGGCGGGGCCCCCATTGTGTTGAACATGATCGTCAACGCAGCTGACGAGGACCGGCGGGACTTTGACCACAAGGTGGAAGTCTTTACCGCAGGTGCGCCCCCTGCCCCAGCCACATTGGCCAAGATCGAGGATCTGGGGTTCAACGTCACGCAAGTTTATGGGCTGACTGAAACCTATGGTCACATCACCGAATGCTACTGGAAAGGTGGTGACTGGGATGAACTGGAAAAATCTGGCGTAGCCGCCATCAAAGCACGGCAAGGCGTTGCCATGCCAATGATGGAACACGTGGTGGTGCGCGATAGTAATCACACTCCGGTGCCAATGGATGGTGTTAGCCAGGGCGAGATTGCCATTCGTGGCAATTCGGTCATGAAAGGATACCTGAAGAACCCAGAGGCAACGGCAGAAGCCTTTGCTGGAGGGTATTTCAATTCCGGCGACATTGCGGTGCAGCACCCCGACAGCTATGTGCAGATCGCTGACCGGGCCAAAGACATCATTATCTCGGGCGGAGAGAACATATCTTCTGTCGAAGTTGAAGGCGTTTTGATGGAGCACCCAGACGTTAACCTGGCTGCGGTGGTAGCAAAACCGGACGACAAATGGGGCGAAGTCCCCTGTGCTTTTGTTGAACTAAAGCCTGGAGCAGACATAAACGAACGTGGGCTGATTGCCTTTAGCCGTCAAACACTGGCCGGGTTCAAGGCTCCAAAACACATCGTTTTCCAAGAACTCCCCAAAACCTCGACCGGGAAAATCCAAAAGTTCGAGCTGCGCAAGCTTGCCAAGGATATCTAGGCGTGGGCGCAAAGGCATTTGCCGGCCTTGCTTTGCCGTGTTAGCGTCAACCAAGATTGAGGAAATGGCACGAACGGGCATATGACGGCACTGAAAGAATACCAACGGCTTGAGGCTGCGGGATTGTGGCGTGCGAAGCCCGAAGATCAACGCCGTGATGTGGTTGTCTCCATTGGCGATGCCACGTTGACCATTTCTAACATGCAAGATCAGCCATTAGCACATTGGTCGCTGGCCGCATTGGAACGCCTAAACCCTGGACAATTCCCCGCAATTTTCCACCCGGATGGGGATCCGGGTGAAACACTAGAGCTGGACCAGGATGAAACCGCGATGCTCGACGCCATCGACAAGCTTCGCAACGCAATTGAAGGTGCACGTGCCCATCCGGGACGATTGCGCACCGTCAGTGTCCTTGGCGGTCTGGGATTGGTCGCCGCATTGCTGGTTGTCTGGCTACCAGGCGCAATGATGCGTCATACGGTTAGCGTTGTTCCCGAAATCAAACGCAAGGCCATTGGCCAAGCCTTACTGGGACGCATCGAAAGAGTGTCCGGACAGGCGTGCTCAACCCAGGAATCAGCCCCAATCCTTGCCCGCTTAGCCGAGCGGACCGGCGCACGGCAGATCGTCATCTTGCGCGAAGGTGTGGCTCCAAGTCTTCACTTACCCGGCGGCATCATTTTGCTGAGCAGTTCGCTGATCGAAGATCACGAAGATCCCGCGGTCGCGGCCGGTGCCGTTTTGGTGGAACGTGCCAGAGCCGAGGCCAGTGACTCTTTGGAAGAAGTTCTAAATGCTGGTGGAATGCTGTCGACGTTCCGGCTCCTTACAACTGGGAAGCTGGACCGCAACAATCTTGATCAATACGCAGAATCAGTGGTGAACACCCCACGCCCGGACGTTCCTGAAGACAAAATCCTGGCTATATTTGCCCAAGCAGCAATCCCCACTACCCCGTACGCCTATTCGCAAGACGTCTCCGGAGAAAAGGTGTTGGGCTTGATCGAAGCCGACCCCATGGCGGGGCGCAGTCTGGAACCTGTTTTAAACGATCGCGATTGGGTTCAACTGCAAAATATTTGCGGCACTTAGCGCGGCACTCTTTGCAAATCAGCTGGGCTTTGGGACCAATGGCTCAGCCAACACATCCCCCCCTGCACTATTTGTGCGCAGAGAATTGTGCATGAACTACTTGCTAAGTCGCGCACCTGAAAAACCTGCATCCCGCACCTGGACCAGCGCAGTCTGCGCTGCAGAATCTGCATTATACGGTCCGGCTAGGACAACCTTATAAACTTGGCCCCTACGTGTGACACTGCCAAGCCTTACCGGAAGCCCTTGGGCAGCGAGCCCCTGTGCTGCGGCCTGCGCAACGGTGGGATCAGCATAGGTGCCCGCGCGGACATAGCGGCGCGTGGAAACCGCAGCACTGGGCTGTGGGGCATCCGGTGCAGATCGTGTTGAAAGGCGCAGGACCAGCCCCTCGTCTGCTTCTGCCGGGCCTTGTGCCACTTCCGAAGGCAAAGTGACAACGGGCCGATCAACAGGCAGTGGCACCAATTCACGAGGCACAGTACGCGTCCAGATCAAATCTGTCTGCGCATCACCTTGGGCTGTTCGCAACGCACGCTGGGTATTCAGACGATTATCGTCCCGTGTAGCCAGTACATAGCCCGCTGGCACCTCTACGCGACCTGTAATCACCGCAGGTTTCAAAGTTCGCTCGGCACGTTGAAGGTTCAGGCGGTCATCGGTCCAGACCGTGCGATACCCCGCAGGTGCTGATAGCCCCTGACTATGGCGTCGATCCTGATAAACATGAGTGGGCACAACCCGCGTATTGGGTGTCAGGCGCAACGAGGATTGTGGGCTAATTCCAGACCCATTGCCGTAGGTCACTGGCGACACGGCTTGTGGACCACAGCGCGCGCCGTCGTTCATATACTGTCGACTAATCTCGGACACACCGGCACAGTCGTCCGAAACTGCTGGCGCGGGAGCTCGGGGGACCGGAGCCGTTGCGACAGGATGCTGGGCCGGTTTTGGAGGCGTTGGTGTGACCTTAATAGGAACCGCAGCCGGAGCGGCGCTGGTTTGGGTTGAAGTTGTCGAAGGTCGCTGAGGTTTGGTTGGTGCTGGCGTTGCAGGTGGCGTAGAGCTGGCCACCGAAGCGGCCGGTTTTGCCGGAGTTGGTGTTGTTGCAGCAGGCTGTTGCGCGGTGGGGATGGTGATCAGCTCGGGTGCAGCACTTTGGCTTGGGGCACTGGTCGCACCTGCGACAGCAGTTGGCTTATAGCCACATAGCTGTTTGCGAGACCGGCTCACACGTGGAACCCAGTTTACATTGCCGTCTACCCCAGCGCGGATATAAACACAGCCCTTGCTGTCGACGTATTGTTTACCCGTATAAGAGGCAGGCGGATATTCCGCCGGTGGCTTTGACTGGGCCTGCGCCCCAGGTACGCCAATCGCCCCTACGACTATGCTCATGGCAATAACTCTAGTGATTTTCATATCTGCGCCCCACAAAATATGGATTGAAGATGCCTGAAAATCGAATCAGTGGCAAGCACGGTTTGTGGACAATAATGTGGCAATCACGCAAATAGTTGCGCAATCGCCCCATAATTTTTCAACCAGAAGACCAGGTTTCTATTGGGTTCCGAACATACGGTCGCCAGCGTCCCCCAAACCTGGCATAATATAGCCTTTTTCGTTCAACTCACGGTCCAGAGAAGCGGTCACAATTGGGACATCCGGATGAGCTTCTTTCATCCGGGCAACGCCTTCGGGAGCAGCCAGCAAACACAGGAAGCGGATGTTGGTCGCCCCTGCTTCTTTCAGCAGATCAATGGCCGCGGCTGAACTGTTTCCAGTCGCCAACATCGGATCCACTGCGATAACCAAACGATCTTCCAGCCCTTTGGGCACCTTAAAATAATATTGAACCGGCTGCAGCGTTTCCTCGTCACGATAAAGACCGACAAAACCAACACGGGCGGAGGGGATCAGCTCAAGCACACCGTCCAGCATCCCGTTACCTGCACGCAGGATCGATACCAACGCCAGCTTCTTACCGGCAAGGATCGGTGCCTCCATATCCTCCATCGGGGTCTCGATGGTGGTGGTGGTCAGCGGCATCTCACGGGTGATCTCGTAGGCCAGTAGCTGCGTGATCTCGTGCAGCAAGCGCCGAAAACCAGCGGTCGAGGTGCCTTTGTCCCGCATCAGGGTCAATTTGTGTTGCACCAGTGGGTGGTCAACAACGGTCAGATGTTCACTCATTTAGCTCTCCAGTCTTTTCTTCACCCGGTCTCGGGTGGTGTCGTCACAAAATGCCGCCGACAGCGCAGTTTCATTTATTGCTGCAAAGTCATCAGCGCCCCAGCCAAAGGCCTGGTTCAGCATCTCATACTCGCGGCGCATGGTTGTGTGGAAAAACGGCGGATCGTCAGTTGAAACGGTGACAGGAACGCCTACATTGCGCAGCTTGGCAATTGGATGCGAGGCAAAATTGGGGAACAGTCCCAATACCACGTTAGAGCCTGGGCAAACCTCGAGCACTGTGCCGCGATCTACTAGCTCGTGCACCAGGTCGGCATCTTCAATGCAACGCACACCGTGGCCAATTCGTTCAACGCCCAGAACACGCACCGCGTCACGAACACTTTCGGGGCCACCAAATTCACCGGCGTGCGTGGTCAAACGCAAGCCTGCCTCGCGCGCGCAATCAAAACTCCAGGCAAAATCGCCCTGCGTATACATGCCCTCGTTGCCCCCCATGCCGAAGCCAACAACCCAGTCGCCCGCAGTATGCGATGCGCAACGTGCGGCTTTTTTGGCAGTCTCAGCGCCAAAATGGCGCACACAAGTCACGACCCCTCGCAATGTGATGCCAAACTTGGTTTCAGCTTCTTCAGCCGCATCTTGGATTGCAGCCAGATAATCCTTCCACGCCACCATATCACCGCCACCGCAGAAATCCGGGCTAATGAAGCTTTCGGTGTAAACCACTCCGTTTGCAGCACTTTCCTCAAGAATAGCGAGGGTCAAACGGCGAAATTCTTCTGGGCCGGTCAGAACCTCACTTGCGGCTTCATATACCGATAGGAAGTGAGCGAAATCGCGGAAGTCATAACTTCCGTCCGGGCGGAAAATTCCGCTCAGATCCATTTTTTTCTCATGCGCCAGCTGACGAATGAATTTCGGAGGGGCAGCGCCCTCGTGATGCAGGTGCAATTCGATTTTCGGCAGATCAGCTACAGTCATAAGAAACTCCTTCCCGGGCCTTCTGACACAACACCCAGATGCTCTGCAACGCTGGCCGCGACGTCGGCAAAGGCGATAGGACCAATCGATCCAGTACCAAGGCCAGCAATCAACACCGGCACCTGTTCACGGGTATGGTCGGTTCCCGGCCAGCTTGGGTCATTGCCGTGATCAGCTGTCAGCAACAACATGTCGCCTTCTTTCAGCATGCTAAGTATTTTTCCAATTTCACCGTCAAACCATTCGAGCGCGCGCGCATATCCAGAAATATCGCGGCGGTGACCGCAAACGCTGTCGAACTCGACAAAGTTGGCAAAGGTCAGGCTGCCATCTTTGGCATCCTGCATCCGCTCAGCCAGATCACTCATCAACTTGGCATCCGCACCTTTTTCAAGGGTATCAATACCCTGCATGGAAAAGATGTCACCGATTTTACCGATTGCGTGAACAGCACCACCGGCGTTTTGCACCCAGTTGGTCAGGATCGGAGCCGGAGGCTTAATGGCAAAATCCCGACGGTTGGTGGTGCGGGTAAACCCATCCTGAGCATTGCCGATAAAGGGGCGCGCAATCACCCTGCCAACCTTCATCTCGTGGAGACGTGGCGCAACCGCCTCACACAAATCAATCAGACGATCCAACCCAAAGCTCTCTTCGTGGGCGGCAATCTGCATCACGCTGTCGGCCGAAGTATAGACAATCGGCTTACCCGTGTTCATGTGCTCTTCGCCAAGTCGTTCAATAATGGCAGTGCCCGGTGCGTGGCAGTCACCCAGAACACCGTCCACACCTGCCGCCTCGGCCACATATTGGCTTAGGTCAGATGGAAAGGACGGCACCGTGTCCGGGAAAAAGCACCAATCCCAGGGCACCGGCAGGCCTGCCAGCTCCCAATGGCCTGATGGCGTATCCTTGCCCCGGCTTATTTCCGCAGCACATCCCCAGCGCCCCTCGGGCTCAGCATCCAGCCCCGGCACAGGCACCGAAGAGGCCAAGCGCATCGCGGCACCCAGCCCCAGACGCTCTAGATTAGGCAAGGCCAGCGGACCACTACGCCCCTCCTCGGCCCGCCCCTCGGCGCAGGCTTGGGCGATGTGCCCCAATGTGTTGGCCCCAAGGTCTGGCAGGTCACCATTGTAGAAACTGTCGGCGTCTGGAGCACCGCCAATGCCGACGGAATCCATCACCACCAAAAACGCGCGCGGCATCAGGAGATCCTTTCGTGAATCAAGTCAGGCACGGGCTGAGCCTTGGACGAAATTGAAATCGCCGAGTGAACCGTGGTTTCAGCCAAATTGGCCGCGTCCTCGCGCGCGGCATGGACAACCGCAATCTGCTGACCTTTTTCAACTTTTTGCCCAAGTTGGACCAACCCCGCCAGTCCAACAGACGGGTTGACTTGATCGCTTTCAACCATCCGCCCCCCACCAAGCCGAACAACTGCCAGCCCCAAAGCCTCGCCATCTATCGCGGTGATGTAACCTGTTTCTTTGGCCTGAACCTCTCGGATCACTGTGGCCTCGGGCAGGAAACGCTGCCAGTTGTCGACAAAACCCAATGGCCCACCAACAGCGGCGATCATGCGCCCAAAGCGTTCAGCCACCTGCCCGCCAGACAACATATCGGAAATGCGGGTCGCCCCATCCTGTTCATCTTTGGCAAGACCGGCATCTGCCAGTAAAACCCCACCCAGAGCTGCCGTAATCTCAGCCAGAGGGCCATGCGCTTTGCCTGTCAGCACCTTCATGACCTCGGCCACTTCCAGCGCGTTGCCCAATGCAGGGGCCAGCGGTTGGTTCATATCTGTGATCACTGCCGTGGTTCGACAGCCAGCGGCATTGGCGGTCTCGCTGAGCGCTTGGGCCAGTGTCCGGGCCTCCTCAACGGTTTTCATAAAAGCGCCTGAGCCCACTTTGACGTCTAGCACCAATCCGTCCGGGCTGGCCGCAAGCTTTTTCGACAGGATCGACGCGGTGATCAGATCGAGGCTTTCAACAGTCGATGTCACATCTCGGATGGCATAGAGCCGTTTGTCAGCAGGAGCAATTTGAGCTGTTGCACTGACAATGGCACAGCCAGCGTCCCGCATGATCTGCTCCAGACGCTCCTGCGGGACCTGTGTCGTCACCCCCGGGATCGCCTCCATTTTGTCCAGAGTTCCACCGGTATGGCCCAGCCCACGCCCCGAAATCATCGGCACATAGGCACCACATTCAGCCAAGGCGGGTGCCAGCAAAAGCGATACGCAGTCGCCGACGCCCCCGGTCGAGTGTTTGTCCAGCACCGGGCCGTCCAGATCCCAAGCCAGCACATCGCCACTGTCTCGCATGGCCAGGGTCAGAGCCCGTCGGCCTTCGGCCCCAAGCCCACGCAAACACACAGCCATGGCAAAAGCACCGGCCTGAGCATCACTGACGCTCTCATCTGCCAAACCTTGGGCGAACCAACGCAATTGTTCTTCGGTTGGCGTTTCGCCTCGACGCAATGTCGCAATAATGGCGCGCGCGTCCATTGGCTTAGCTCCGCTCCATGTGGCCAGCATCGAACTTGCCGGGCAACAGATCACCAATTGTCGTGACCTGCTCTGCGCCATCTGTTGTCGCCAGCGTTACGGTCACGTCCCCTGCCCCAAATTCGGCCAGCTTTTGGCGGCACCCTCCACATGGTGGGATTGGTGATGGGCAATCGGCAATGACAAAGACCTCGGCCAATTTGGTTTCACCTGCAGCAACCATAGCCGCGATAGCCCCGGCCTCGGCACAGGTGCCTTCTGGATAAGCGACGTTTTCGACATTGCAGCCAACATAGGTCTCCCCCGAAGCAGACCGGATCGCCGCGCCCACTTTAAAATTAGAGTAAGGCGCATGGGCGTTTTCACGTACTGCGGTGGCGGCGGTTTTCAGGCTCATGGCGATTCCCCGATTTTTGATCATCTGGTCAGAATGCCGCAGCTTACGGTAACATCAATGGGGATTTAAAGCCCTCAGCCAAAAAACGCCTGTTCTCATGGAAAAACAGCCCGCATAAGCAGGCTGTTTCTTCGTTGCGGATCAACAGTCATTAGCCAACTGCTGTGTTGAATGTCCCTGGCAAAGTCACTTCAAGCAGTTCAACATCATCCGAAGGATCGCTAAGACGGGTCTTCATTCCCGGTGGGATGACAAAGGCATCGCCCTGCTCTAGCGGGTATGACTCTCTCCCTTCTCCTTCAAGAGTGACCGTTCCGCCCATCACAAAGGTAAAGTGGATATCGGTATCATGCGTTGCCCATTGCGGCTCGCCTTCGCCACGGTGAACCACTTGCACCCCAGCCACGCCCTTTGTGTTTTCGGCAATCGAGGTATCGCGGCAGATATAACCCGGCAACCGGAAGGGAACCCAGTCGGCACCTTCGGCCTTGTTGTAAACAAACCGCTGCCCCTGCCACTCCCGGTCAGGGCGCAGATGTGGAGTTGGCAGCGTCATATCGTGATCAATCTCAGTGATATGTTCGGCCGGCACGCCGATCTCGATCACCTGCACATTATCGCTGGCCTCGAGCACCCGATGACGAATTTCAGGAGGCTGGATAAAGCAATCGCCAGCGGTCAGGCGCATCTTCTCGCCCTGATCCTCGTACACCACGTCAACCCAACCGTGGATGCAGAAGATCAACTGAAAACCAACACGGTGGAAATGCACCATATCCGGCACCGGTCCGCCATCTGGAATGCGGATGTGGCTGGCAATGATTGAACCTCCCAGCCGATCTGGAACCAAGTCGCGATAGTGCATCCCGGCACGCCCGATGATCCAGGGCGCCTGATCCTTGAGTCGACGCACCACAAATGAATGCACCGTTTCAGGCATCACCATCGGCGGATGGCGCTCTACGATTTCGATTTTTGTCCCATTTGGCGCGGTCAGTGTCCGCTGCCCATTGGCAAAACCGTCAGGATCTTCGGTCAAAACCCTCAATGTACCCGGCGCTTCTGGGGCCCCTCGTTCAATACGCAGCCGTAACCCGTGACCCGAGAAAACGGCAACACTTGGATCGTCAGCCGGATATATCATATCCATCCGCATCCCCAGAACCTTGGTATAAAAGGGAATATCCTTGCGCAGCTCATCCGTTGGCAAACGCATTTCGGCAATCGTATCAGTCATCCTTCACCCCTAAATATTTCAAACATAAAACAATCAAGTTTGATACTGCAAAGTTTGTGTTCACATTTCAAGAAGCCATCCCATATTGTGGTGCTAAAATCCGCTGTTTCCCAGACGTACAAATTAGTTTAACACTAAACTACATCTTTTGGAGCGCCCTATGTCCGACACTCAGAACCTGCGTCAAGCGGCGCTTCATTATCACGAGCATCCACAGCCCGGTAAGCTTGAGATCCGTGCCACCAAGCCAATGGCCAATGGTCGTGACCTGGCGCGCGCCTACTCTCCCGGTGTTGCCGAGGCTTGCCTTGAGATCAAAGCGGACGCTGCAAACGCTGCCCGCTATACAACGCGTGGCAATCTTGTAGCTGTTGTCACCAACGGATCCGCTGTTCTTGGGCTGGGTAATATTGGCGCGCTGGCCTCAAAACCGGTGATGGAAGGCAAGGCTGTACTGTTCAAGAACTTTGCCGGCATCGACTGCTTTGATATCGAAGTGAATGAAAGCGACCCGGAAAAACTGGCGGATATCGTCTGCGCGCTAGAACCAACCTTTGGCGCCATCAATCTAGAAGACATCAAAGCCCCAGATTGTTTCATCGTTGAAAAACTGTGTCGCGAGCGGATGAACATCCCGGTGTTCCACGACGACCAGCACGGCACTGCCATTGTGGTTGGGGCGGCTGCCAGGAACGCATTGCATGTGGCCGGAAAATCCTTTGAGGACATCAAGATCGTTTCCACAGGTGGTGGCGCTGCGGGCATTGCCTGCCTGAACATGCTGCTGAAACTAGGCGTTAAACGCGAGAACATCTGGCTGTGTGACATTCACGGGTTGGTCTATGAGGGCCGGACCGAGGATATGAACCCGCAAAAAGCTGCGTTTGCCCAAGCATCAGACAAACGCACTCTGGACGATGTCATTGACGATGCCGACCTGTTCCTCGGCCTGTCTGGTCCCAATGTCTTGAAGCCAGAGATGGTTGCCAAGATGGGTGAACGCCCAATCATTTTTGCCCTGGCCAACCCCACGCCAGAAATCATGCCGGACGAAGCGCGCAAAGTGAAACCGGACGCGATCATCGCCACCGGCCGCAGCGACTTCCCGAACCAGGTCAACAACGTCCTGTGCTTTCCGTTCATTTTCCGCGGTGCTCTGGATGTTGGCGCCACCGAAATCAACGACGCCATGCAGATTGCCTGTGTCGAAGGTATTGCCGAACTGGCCCGCGCCACTACATCGGCCGAGGCAGCCGCAGCCTATAAAGGTGAACAGCTGACGTTTGGCGCCGACTACCTGATCCCCAAGCCGTTTGACCCGCGTTTGGTCGCTGTGGTGTCTTCAGCCGTGGCCAAGGCTGCAATGGAAACCGGCACTGCCACCCGACAAATTGATGACATGGATGCCTATCAGCAAAAGCTGAACCAGTCGGTGTTCAAATCTGCCCTCCTCATGCGGCCGGTATTTGACGCGGCCCGCGTGGCGTCACGCCGGATTGTCTTTGCCGAGGGTGAGGACGAGCGGGTATTGCGCGCTGCCCAGGCGATTTTGGAGGAAACCACAGAAACCCCAATCCTGATTGGCCGCCCCGAGGTTATCGACGCACGTTGTGAAAAGCTGGGCCTGGATATCCGCCCCGGCAACGATTTTCAAATCGTCAACCCCGAGAACGATCCACGGTATTACGACTACTGGAACAGCTATCACCGCCTGCTGCAGCGTCAGGGCGTGACCCCTGATATTGCCAAGGCAGTCATGCGCACCAACACCACCGCCATTGGCGGCATCATGGTGCATCGTGGCGAGGCCGACAGCCTGATCTGTGGGACATTTGGCGAGTACCGTTGGCACCTGAACTATGTGAACCAGATGCTGAGCGGCAACAGCTATGAACCCCACGGCGCCCTGTCGATGATGATCCTCGAAGACGGCCCACTGTTCATTGCCGACACCCATGTCCGGATTGAGCCGACACCAGAGCAAATTGCCCAATCTGTAATTGGTGCGGCACGTCACGTGCGCCGTTTTGGCATCGAGCCTAAGATCGCGCTTTGCTCACAATCACAGTTTGGCAACACAAGCTGCGATACCGGTGCCCGCTTGCGCGCGGCAATAGAAATACTGGATGGGAAACAGCGCGATTTTGTCTACGAAGGTGAGATGAACATTGACACCGCGCTGGATGCCGACCTGCGCACGCGGATTTTCCCCAACTCACGTATGGAAGGCGCAGCCAATGTGCTGATTTTTGCCCATGCTGACGCGGCAAGCGGCGTGCGCAACATCCTGAAAATGCGTGCAGATGGTCTTGAGGTTGGTCCAATCCTGATGGGCATGGGCAACCGCGCCCATATTGTCTCCCCATCGATCACCGCCCGCGGCTTGCTGAATATGGCTGCCATCGCTGGTACCCCGGTGACGCATTACGGCTAACAGGCCGGTCTAAAAACTGTGCTCCGCCGACTCTTGGCGGGGTGCAAAGATTCGTTACCCCTTTGCATCGGCAGGTTAGCAGATTTGCAAAACCTCCACTCTGAACTGTAAAACTCTGCGAACCTTAGGTGTTTGCAAAAATTTGCAGCCACTCCCCCAGGCAAACTGCAAATAAATCGCGATAATCTGACGCTGTTTGGCGCTGATCCCTTGCTCGGATGTGCAACTTACTTCTAACTCATTGCAACGTGTTAGGAGGAGCACCCCATGTCATACAAAGAGCTCTATGAAGGCTGGAAAACCGACCCCGAGGGGTTCTGGATGCAGGCTGCCGAATCCATAAGCTGGGACCAGCCTCCAAGCAAAGCCCTGTTTGGCGATGACGCTCCCCACTACGAATGGTTTGCCGATGCCAAGGTGAACACCTGTTACAATGCCGTTGACCGCCACGTCGAGAACGGCCGTGGCGAGCAGACGGCGATTATCTACGATAGCCCGATTACCCAGACCAAACGCGAGATTTCCTATGTTGAGCTGCGCAACCGGGTTGCCAGCCTGGCTGGGGCGTTGCGGGCCAAAGGCGTGGAAAAAGGGGATCGTGTCATCATTTACATGCCGATGATCCCCGAAGCCCTAGAGGCCATGCTAGCCTGCGCCCGAATTGGCGCCATCCACTCGGTGGTGTTTGGCGGCTTTGCTGCCAACGAGCTGGCCATTCGCATTGACGACGCCAAACCCAAGGCGATCATTGCCGCGTCTTGCGGGTTAGAACCAAACCGCGTGGTGCATTACAAGCCCTTGTTGGATGGAGCCATTGATCTGGCCGAGCATAAGCCGGACTTTTGTGTAATTTTTCAGCGCGAGCAAGATGTTGCGCTGCTGGTCGAAGGCCGCGACGTCAACTGGCATGGGTTCCAGTACGGCGTTGAACCTGCCGACTGTGTCCCAGTTGAGGGCAACCACCCGGCCTATATCCTCTATACATCCGGCACCACCGGGCAGCCCAAGGGCGTGATCCGTCATACAGCTGGCCAACTGGTCGCGCTGAACTGGACCATGAAGAGCATCTATAACGTTGATCCCGGCGATGTGTTCTGGGCTGCGTCAGATGTGGGCTGGGTCGTGGGCCACAGCTACATCTGCTATGCGCCATTGATTGCGGGCAACACCACAATTGTGTTCGAGGGCAAACCCATCGGCACCCCAGATGCGGGCACTTTCTGGCGGGTGATCTCCGAACATAAGGTTAAGAGTTTCTTCACCGCGCCAACCGCGTTCCGGGCTGTCAAACGTGAGGATCCAACCGGAGAGTTTGTAAAGAAATACGACCTATCGAACCTGGGCCAGGTCTATTTAGCCGGTGAACGTGCCGATCCGGATACAATCCTTTGGGCCCAAGAACACCTTGGTGTGCCGGTGGTGGATCATTGGTGGCAAACAGAAACCGGCTGGTCGATTGCCGCCAACCCGCTGGGGGTCGAGGAACTGCCCACCAAACTTGGCTCGCCCGCGGTTCCAATGCCCGGTTACGAGGTCGAGATCCTGGATGAAGGCGGCCACCCTGTCGCCAATGGAGAGTTGGGGGCTATTGCAATCAAATTGCCGCTGCCTCCGGGGACCCTCCCGACCCTTTGGAACGCGCCCGAGCGCTTCCAATCCAGCTATCTTAACGCCTTTCCCGGCTACTATGAGACTGGCGATGCCGGGATGAAGGACGACGACGGCTATCTTTATATCATGGCGCGCACCGATGACGTCATCAACGTCGCTGGCCACCGGCTGTCTACCGGTGGCATGGAAGAGGTACTGGCCGGACACCCGGACGTTGCCGAATGTGCCGTGATCGGCGTAACCGACCAGCTCAAAGGTCAAATGCCGGTGGGCTTCCTGTGCCTGAACGCCAATACAACCCGGGACAACGACGAGGTGGTTGCCGAAGTGGTCAAGCTGGTGCGTGAAAAGATCGGCCCGGTCGCTGCATTCAAACTGGCCGTTGTTGTAGATCGCCTGCCAAAGACGCGGTCAGGCAAAATCCTGCGTGGCACCATGGTGAGCATTGCTGATGGTACCGAATACAAGATGCCCGCAACCATTGATGATCCGGCAATCCTGGATGAAATCAAGACAGCGCTCCAAACAATTGGCTACGCAACGTGAAAAAGCGGGCGGCGTCTCAGGCGCCGCCCAAGCCGTTAAGGACGTAACTTTGGTGGCTGAGCAAAGAACCGGACCTCTGTCGTTCGGTTGGGCAGCACTTTCCCAGCCGCGTCATGAAATCGAACTTCAAACCGCGATCTACCTAGTTTGAAGTAACCGACGCAAACCTGACCCATATTCAAGTATTCCTTGCGCACAAATTGTGTTGCCGCATCCAATTCATGCTGTGCACGCGTTCCTGTCGCGGTCAGTTGTGCCTTCTCTTGATCGCCGCAGATCCAGCCATTTCTTATCTCATAACGCGCGTTTGCATTAAAACGGATGACCGGCGCAGTCCCCAGATTGAACTGTGAATCGTTGACTAGAAATCCGTTTGAAATCTCCATTTTCGCGATTGATGTACAGGTTTTGCTCTTTCGGTCGTACTGACCACACTCGTAGGGCTTAGAGGTGGTTTCCCCTAAAACCTGTTCAATCGGTACGAACTCTCCCTGCGCAAAGGTGGCACTGGAAAGAGCAATAAGGAAAAGGCTGAAGAATGCAGTTCTGGTCATATGTCATATCTCAAATGTGAATATTTCGAATAGAGACCTGAAATCGCTCTATTGGCAAGGGAACACTCCGTCACTTTACTCAACAGCCCGGATTCGCTTGCAACTCTCCGACACCAGCCTAACCTGCAGCTCAGGAGATTAGTGATATGACAAGCAACGACATTTGGCGTCTTAGCGCCAGCGAAATTGCCACCCGCACCCGCGCTGGTGATCTGAGCGCAGAGGACAGCATCGCCGCCTCGATCGATCGTATGAATGCGGTTAACCCTGCCCTAAACGCCGTGGTCGAAGACCTAAGCGACGAGGCCTTAGAACGGGCAAGGAACTTGGATAAGGCGCGCTCATCTGGCACGCCTTCTGGACCACTGCACGGCGTACCTGTGACCATTAAGATCAACGTCGACCAAGCAGGACATGCGACATCAAACGGGGTGGCGGCGCTCAAGGATCTGATCGCCTCCGCTGACGCACCCATCGTCGAAAACCTGCAAAAAGCCGGGGCCGTTGTAATCGGGCGCACCAATACGCCTGAGTTCTCGTTTCGCGCGGATACCGACAATCCACTGCATGGCCGCACCCATAACCCCTGGGGGCGACATATCTCCCCCGGTGGCTCCTCCGGAGGAGCTGGGGCCTCGGTCATGGCCGGTATTGGTGCTCTGGCGCATGGGAACGATATTGGCGGAAGTTTACGTTTCCCCGCGGCGGCCAACGGCGCGGTGACTGTAAAGCCGGGGTTAGGACGCGTGCCCGCTTATAACCCCAGTCAATCTGCTGAACGGGGCATGCTGGCGCAATCCATGTCGGTGCAGGGTTTGCTGACCCGTTGCGCTGCAGATCTCCATCTGTCGATGCCAACCATGATCGCGCGTGACCCACGCGATCCGTTTCATGTCCCCCTGCCCTGGCGCGGCGCTCCGATGGAGGGGCCGATCAAGGTTGCCTTTACCAAGAACACCTTTGGGTATGATCTACACCCTGAAGTCGAGGCCGCACTGGACACGGCCCGCGATGCATTGATTGATGCGGGATACGTCGTAGAAGAGGTGGAGCCGCCCAATGTGTTTGATGCAGGCCGCGCCGGCTATCGCGCCCTGATGGGTGAGGTCTGGTCGCTGATGAAGAAAGACGTTGACGCCGCAGGGTCTCAGACCGTGCGAGATATTTTTTCGGTCTATTTTCAGGAATTCCCGCCATTTCTGGAAAATGAACTTTTGCAGATGATGGCCAAGCGGACATTTTATGCGCGCGAATGGTCTTTGTTCCTAGAACAGTACCCGCTGGTGCTGACTCCGTTTTTACCACAGCCGTTTTTCAGACCAAACCGCGACACCGAAGGCGCCGAAGGCGTGCACGAGGTGCTGGGCTGTGCGGTTTATTCCTATGCAATGAACTATATCGGCCTTCCGGCTGCCTGCGTTCCGTCAA
Organism: Parasedimentitalea nitratireducens; assembly: GCF_057444295.1. Classification (NCBI taxonomy): domain Bacteria; kingdom Pseudomonadati; phylum Pseudomonadota; class Alphaproteobacteria; order Rhodobacterales; family Paracoccaceae; genus Parasedimentitalea; species Parasedimentitalea nitratireducens. The sequence continues at coordinate 771,803 of NZ_JBYAXC010000002.1, forward strand.
GACTGGCCAACTTGCCGCAAGGACCGCAACCAATCAATGTTCAGATTGTCGCGCAGCGCTGGCGCGAAGACCTGGCTGTGGACGCCTGCGCCGCAATCGAAGCACGGGTGGGGCGCATGTGTGATCTGTTGTGGAAGCGGATGGAACACGCAACCTCTTGAGACAAAAGCAGCAAGTTTTGCGGGCACAGCAAAATGCGCGGGCGTGAGTTCAAAGCCTCACGCCCAACGCTTTTCTACCAAACATACTCGTTCACAACAAACCAACCTAGACAAAGAGGTCGGTGCTGCTTCCAGCCAGTTTGAGGTAGGGCTAAAGTGAACCATGTCGCCGATGCTATATTCACGTTTCCGTGAACCTCACTTCTTAGGAAAACTGCTCGGAGATTAGCCGCTCTTCCAACCCGTGGCCGGGGTCGAACAGAATTTTATGCTGCACATTGGTTTCGGTGCTGATCTCCACCCAGTCTATATTAGCAATAGACTTAGAAATAGAGTCCGCATCTGCATTTACAGGGCGTTTTTCGGCATCCAAAACATCGAATCGTACACTGGCATTGCTGGGCAACAATGCGCCACGCCAACGCCGTGGTCGAAAGGCAGCAACCGGTGTCAGAGCAAGCACATCCGAGCCAATAGGGACAATCGGACCATGTGCAGAGTAGTTATACGCAGTTGACCCGGCTGGTGTTGCAACCAGCGCCCCATCACAAACCAACTCGTCCAATCGCTCGCGCCCATCTACTGAAATTTTCAGCTTGGCCGCCTGAGGACCGGCGCGCAGCAAAGACACTTCGTTGATGGCCAGCGCCTGATGCAAAACGCCCTTACGGTCCATCGCACGCATGGAAAGTGGGTTGATGATTTCCTCTTCAGCCGCATGCAACCGCTCGATCAACCCGTTTTCATCGTAGACGTTCATCAGAAAGCCAATTGTTCCGCGGTTCATACCATATACCGGGGCCGGTAAGTCGACGGTGGCATGCAGGGTATGAAGCATGAACCCATCGCCGCCCAAGGCTACGATCACATCAGCTTGATCAGGATCAACGTTGCCGTAACGGGCCGTCAGAACATCAAGCGCATTCTGAGCGACAGGTACCTGACTGGCTAAAAAGGTGATTCTCATATCCACAAAAACAGTTTCCGGTGTTGCGCAATTGGTTCCGAAACAATCACACCTTTCCCCAGATAGCCAGACTTGCCGCTCTGACGCAGGGATTCGTCGCTTTACAGGCTTTCCGACCTGCAAAGTTTCCTATAGGAAATCGCCAAATCCAGTCTAACAAAAACGGTGCCCTCATGTCCCAATCCTCCCGTGACCCCGGTTTTTTCACCCAGTCGCTCGCCGAACGCGACCCTGACATTTTTGCATCGATCACAGACGAGCTGACCCGCCAGCGCGACGAGATTGAACTGATCGCCAGCGAGAACATCGTTTCCGCAGCGGTGATGCAGGCACAGGGCACTGTTCTGACCAACAAATACGCCGAAGGTTACCCAGGTCGCCGCTATTATGGCGGCTGCCAACATGTTGATGTGGTTGAAGATTTGGCCATTGATCGCGCCAAACAGCTGTTTGGCTGTGAATTTGTCAACGTTCAGCCGAACTCTGGCAGCCAAGCCAACCAGGGCACTTTCCAGGCTCTGATCAAGCCCGGCGACACCATCCTTGGCATGGATCTGGCCTCGGGTGGTCACCTGACCCACGGTGCACGCCCCAACCAATCGGGCAAATGGTTCAACGCAGTATCCTATGGCGTGCGTCGTGATGACAACCTGATCGATTATGACCAGGTCGAAGCACAGGCCAAGGAGCACCAGCCCAAGATGATCATCGCTGGTGGTTCCGCTATTCCGCGCCAGATCGACTTTGCTCGTTTCCGCGAGATTGCAGACATGGTTGGCGCCTATCTGCTGGTCGACATGGCACATATCGCAGGTCTGGTTGCTGCGGGTGAGCACCCCTCGCCTTTCCCACACGCCCATGTCGCAACTACCACAACCCACAAAACCCTGCGTGGTCCACGTGGCGGCATGATCCTGACCAACGATGCTGAAATTGCCAAGAAACTGAACTCGGCAATCTTCCCCGGCATCCAGGGCGGCCCACTGATGCACGTCATCGCGGCCAAGGCCGTGGCCTTTGGTGAGGCGTTGCAACCAGAATTCAAAACGTACCAAAAGCAAGTGCGCGCAAATGCCGTGGCCCTTGCTGATCAGCTGATCAAAGGTGGTCTGGACATCGTCACCGGTGGCACCGACACCCACGTCATGCTGGTTGACCTGCGCCCCAAAGGCGTAACCGGCAACATTGCTGACAAGGCCCTGGGCCGCGCGTACATCACCACCAACAAAAACGGCATCCCGTTTGACCCGGAAAAGCCAATGGTCACTTCAGGCCTGCGTCTGGGCACCCCGGCGGGTACCACCCGTGGCTTTGGTGAGGATGAGTTCCGCCAGATCGCCGATCTGATTGTCGAAGTTGTCGACGGTCTGGCCGCCAACGGCGAAGAAGGCAATGCCGAGGTTGAAGCAGGAGTGCGCGCCAAAGTCGCTGATCTCTGCGCCAAGTTCCCGCTGTATCCGAACCTGTAAACGTCGGAATTAAAAACATCGAAACCGCCATGGCCCTTGGCTGCGGCGGTTTTTTCGCGCCCAAATGCTCCCGCGCCCTGGTCCGGCATCAAAGATGCCAGACCAAAGGCCTTGGGCCCAGCAACCCTGCGGGCTGTGTTCTCCGAGTTTCGCAGCCGCGCCGCGCCGCGCCCCAGCGCGGCGCCCGGCCCAACAGTTCTGCCTGTCGTAGACTGGTAAAACTGGCGGGAGCGGCCCCACTCGGTACTGGACCGCAATGCGATCCGCTGGTTAAGTGCCCCTCATGGATAAGAATGAATTAAAAGCCCGCAGCAAATTTCTAAGTTATCTGCTTCGCCACAAGCCAGAAACCCTGCAATTAACAATGGACCAACAGGGGTGGGTTTCCATCGATGAGATCATTGCCAATTCTGAACAGCCCGTGTCGCGCGAACAGATAGAGGAAGTCGTGCAAACCAATGCCAAGCAACGGTTCGCCATTTCCACCGATGGTCAAAAGATCCGCGCCAATCAAGGGCACTCCATTCCGATTGATCTGGGCTTGCCAGCCTGCCGACCGCCGGACGTTTTGTTTCATGGCACCGCTGAGACCAATCTAACAGCCATCCGCACCGAAGGCCTGACCCGGCAATCCCGACACCACGTGCATCTTTCACCCGATCCCGATACAGCCCGCCAGGTTGGTATGCGACACGGCAAACCAGTCGTACTTCTTGTCGAGGCGGCGAAGATGCATGCCCAGGGTCACAGCTTCCTGTTGTCTGAAAATGGTGTCTGGCTTTGCGATCACGTGCCGCCTGCGTTTTTGCGTCAATGACCTCTCAAGCCAATTCCACCCGCCAGCTTGAGCGCCGCCTTGGCGACTGGATGCGGGCCAGATTGCCACGCGCCCTCAGTGAATTTGTCATGTTCACCCTAAAACAGGGGTGGGCTGCGCTATTTGGTATGCTGTTGTTGATCGGCATGATCTTCAGCAGTCAGATCTGGCAGACGGATTGGCCCCTTGCCCGCTATGACGCCCTACTCGCCTACGCCCTGGCATTGCAGGTCTTGTTTCTGACCACAGGCATGGAAAGCTGGCGTGAGGCACGGGTGATCCTGCTGTTCCATATCACGGGTACGGTGATGGAGGTTTTCAAGGTCAATATGGGCAGCTGGGGCTATCCCGGCGATGGCCTGCTAAAGCTTTGGGGTGTTCCGCTTTTCTCGGGGTTCATGTATGCGGCAGTTGGGTCTTACATGGCACGGGTGATCCGATTGTTTGACATGCGATTTGCCCCCTACCCGCCATTCTGGATCACGGTGGTTCTTGCAGTAGCGATCTACGGAAATTTCTTTGCCCACCACTATCTGCCCGACATCCGGCTGGCACTGTTTGCGGCCACGGTCATTCTGTTTGCCCGAACCCGAATCTGGTTTCACATTGGCAACAGCAGCTACTGGATGCCTCTGCCACTGGCGGCGTTCTTTTCCAGCTTTTTTCTGTGGGTCGCCGAGAATGTGGGCACCAGAACCAAGACCTGGATTTATGCTGGTCAAGACAGTCACCAAATGGTCAGCTTTGTCAAAATGGGATCGTGGTATCTGCTGCTATTTGTGAGTTTTGTCACTGTGACCGTGGTGTTGCGAGATGCCCTATCGGTCAAGCCTTTACACGATACCAAGCTGACCAAAGCCCGCGTTTAGTTTCACCTTACGACAGGTTGTCGATTTTCAACACAAAACGCCCGAGACATGTCTCGGGCGTTTTGGTAGAGTTCAATTCAATCAGATCTGGGACTTGGGATCGCTCAGTGCCTCTTCCAGAAGCTTTTCATTGCGTGCCTCCTCGATACGGCTGATACGGTCCGAGCTGGAGCGGTGGTCAAAACGGTACTTCACCACATTGATCAGGCTGATGGTCAGCAACAGCACACCCATGGCCCAATACCCTTTTGTCGCCAATGGCACCTCGGTCGACAACCACAGAGAGATTGCAAGCAATCCATAGGCCAGGGCAACGCCGGCGCCGTTCAGCATGATGATCAGTTTATTATCGCTATTTTCATTATACATTTTCTGTTCCACTTCCTAAAATATGGGCCTCTGATAGCCCGAAACTGTGACTGATTTATGGTTGTGCTAGGGTTACTTTTCGGCCTTAAGGCGATCCAACACACTGGCAGCCGAACTGCCGCTACGCTTGCCAAATCCAGCATCTGCCAGATCTTCGGCGATTGTGGCGTGACCAAGATCACCATCTATCTCTCGCAGAATTTCGCCCTGCTCGAACGGATCATCCTGATCCATCACCCGAGCAATCAAGGCTTCGGCTTCTTCCATTGGGCTGTCTCCTCCCAGATGTTTGTTCAGCTTACGTTGTATATTCTGCTCTCGCTTGGTCGCACGGGCCGACATTGCGCCCTGCTTCAGATCCACGATACGACGGTTTGCAGTTTCTACCGATTGGCGCAGCTGCATGATCCGGCGTTCCAATCGCTTCAATGTCTGGCGGCGTACGGTCAGTTCGTTTTCCATCTCGGCAACGGCCTGGGCGGCGGTTTGGGCCAGGTCTTCGCGGTCACCGTCCAGCGCCTCTTTGGCCCGCGACAGTAGATCCGCGACGCGCGCCTCTAGTGTTTCGATCTGGCGAATTTCAGCACGCTGGCGCTGGATCAAGCTGGCCAATGTCAGCTTGGCAGCTTTCAGGCTCCCCTCTGACTCTCGGATTTTCTGATCAATCAATTCAATCGAGAATGTATCACGCAACTGCTCTTCGGCGCGGGCATTTGCACCAACAAATAAAGTTCTCAAAGTACCAAACATTTCGCCCTCCAATTCAGTGAACATCGTTCATGAAAATAGCTATAGCGAATCCTTGAACGGCGTTCAAGTGCAAAAATGAACGGCGTTCAAATTTTATTCTGGCCTATCTGATTCAGCAGCTGAGCAATCATCACTTCAACCTGCGCAAGCGGTACAGCCGAGATCCGTTGCTCAAGCCCCAACAGCACGATCCCATGCACCGAAGAGAACAGCGCCCGCACCATCAAGTCCAATTCCTTGTGGCTGTGATCTGGGAACAGTTCAGAAACCGGACGTGCAATGTGGGAAAACAGAGCTTTCAACGCCTGTAAATACCAGTCTGGCACCTGATCATCTGCGCGCATCTGCAAATCAAACAACGCCCGCCACAGGTTGGTGTTCTCCGAAGCAAAGCCCAGGTAGGCGTTGCTCATCAATATCAGACGGTGGTTCGCAGGCGCCTTCCCTGCCCCATCAACCGAACTGGCAACCACCTGCCCCAGTTTTTTGAACGTCCGCCCGTTCACCGCCATGATCAACGCATTGAGATCGTCATAGGCGGTGTAAATTGCGCCCACTGCGCAGCCAGCATCTTTGGCAAGATCACGGGCCCGCAATGCAGCCGCGCCATCGCGATCTATTCTTTGTTCGGCGGCTTCTACCAGTTTTTCACGCAGATCTGCTCGGCGCTGCTGGGCTTTGGTGGTCATGTCTTCCCCATGTCTTGAACTTGGTTCAAGTTAACTTTGCCAGTCGCAGAAGAAAAGATAGGATCAGATCAATCCGCGCCAGCGCAGAACAACCAGCAACAGCACAATGACCGCAAGGATCGAAAACGCTATGCTGCCCAGGATGTCCAGAACCCGCCCTTTGCGACGATCCGCCAGGTCGATCGATTTCAGATAGTCCCGGACTTCACGCGCGGCTTTGTGGAGAGCAGTTTCATCCAGGGTCAATCTTAGCTTGGGGTGGTCCATCAAAGGAACAGCCTTGGCCAACAGCATGCCTTGATTGAACACCCGTCGCGGCAGCCTGCGACGGGCTTTTTTTAACGCCACAACCAGATCGCCACCGGCATGTTCACGCGCTTTCAGCAGTTCACGAACTTCGGCAATGTCTTCGGCGATCGTCTGGGCCATTCTGGCACTCTCCTGTGTGAAACCTGCGCCACACTACCCCTTGCTGTGGCAGGGCTCAATACACCCTATTGGGGCTGGCAGCGCGGCATCAGCGTCGTTATCAAAGGGGCATGTTAAACACGATCACTCATGGCACAGCCACCGACAAACCCGCCCTATTGATTGCGCACGGCCTTTATGGTTCTGCACGCAACTGGGGCGTCATTGCCAAGCGTCTTTCAAACGAGCGACAGGTTATCGCCGTCGACATGCGCAACCACGGCCACAGCGCTTGGGAGGCGAGCCATACCTACCCTGAGCTGGCACAGGATCTGGCCGATGTGATTGATGCGCAGGGCGGACCAGTGGACGTGATCGGTCATTCGATGGGCGGCAAGGCAGCGATGATGCTGGCGTTAAACCACCCCGACCGCGTAAACCGTCTGCTGGTTGCTGACATCGCACCAGTTGCTTATTCGCACAGTCAGATCCAGTTTATCAAAGCTATGCGCAGCGTCGATCTGGCCAACTTGCAACGCCGCCCCGAGGCGGAACAGCAACTGGCTGCAGCTGGTGTGGAACCTGCTTTGCAGAGCTTCTTTACCCAGTCGCTCGACATCCCCAACAAACGCTGGCGGCTGAACCTGGACACACTGGCAGACCAGATGCCCAACATCATGTCTTTCCCGCAGACTGAGGCCTCATGGCCTGGCTCGGTGCTGTTCCTGTCTGGGGCAAATTCTGACTACGTCTTGCCCGAGCATCGCGACGTCATCCGCGCCCGTTTCCCGCAGGCTCGTTTTGCCAAGATCCCGGATGCCGGTCACTGGCTTCACGCCGAAAAGCCCCGCGCCTTTGAAGACACCGCGCGAATTTTCCTGAACGCCTAAACTTGGGCATTCCTGAACGACAATGGGGCGGAGTATTATCCCCGCCCTTTTTCATTTGCCATGACCTGACTATGCTCAGGCGTTTACGATCTGACGCGCAACCAGCCAAGACACTGGAAGGGCCAGCATTGCGCCCACTGCTGCAGCCCCAAATATGGCCGGTACTGAAACAAGCCCAACCACCAAAACCGCGATTACGCCCATGCCGGCCAGGCTGGTGGCAATCAGGGAATAAAGTATCATCGCAAGGCGCAACATTGGCCTCTCCTATCTGTTGATCATATCCTGACCAACAGATAGCCCCGCGCCGCTTAAGCTACTTTGATCGCGATCAAGACGCCGCTGCAATATAGGGTATTTTCCGACCATCTATCAGCTCGCTAACCGAGCGAACCAGCGATTGCGCATCAATACGGAAATGACGGTAGAGATCGCCAATCGTCCCGGTCTGACCAAAGTGTTCAACGCCATGAGACACCGTTTGATGCCCATGAACGCCGCCCAACCAAGACAGGGTAGCCGGATGGCCGTCGATCACGGTGACGATCTTGCAATGACGCGGCAGGTCCTTGAGCAGGGTTTCCACATGGGACTCTGCCGCCGGGTTTCCGTTTGACCGCGCACGTTGCGCTGCGGTCCAGCCAGCGTTCAAGCGATCCGCCGATGTCACGGCCAGAACACCAATGTCACGGCGGCCCTCACCAACAATTCCCGCAGCCTTGATTGCCTCAGGCGCAACTGCCCCCTGATAGGCGATCACTGCCTCGCAGTTTGGCCCAGGCTTACGCAACCAATATGCGCCGTCAATGGCCCCCTGTCGGAAGTCATCATCAACACGTTGGCCGGGCTGCTCGACCGGGTTGGTAGACAGGCGCAGGTACACAGACCCACCGGTTTCATCCCGCAGCCATGTGCGCTCGCAAGGGTCGCCCTCACCGTCTCGCTGAAGATAGTCGAACGCCCATTCCATGATCACCGCCAGCTCATCCGCAAAGGCGGGTTCAAAAGCTGCCAGCCCATCCTGGCTCATACCGATCAGTGGCGTGCCAATCGACTGGTGCGCACCGCCCTCGGGGGCAAGTGTCACGCCAGACGGGGTGCCAACGATCATGAAGCGCGCATCCTGATAACAGGCATAGTTCAACGCATCCAAGCCACGGCAGACAAAGGGGTCATAGACCGTGCCAATTGGGATCAACCGCTTGCCGAACAGGCTGTGCGACAGTCCAGCTGCGCCCAACAGCAAGAACAGGTTCATCTCGGCGATGCCTAGTTCGATATGTTGGCCGCTGGGGGTAAACTCCCATTTGGCTGTTGACGGTATCCGGTTATCGATAAAGGCGTCGGCCTGTGCTTTGCGCGCAAACAGCTTGCGCCGATTGACCCATGCGCCAAGGTTCGTGGTGCCCGTCACATCGGGTGACGTTGTCACAATACGCTGTGCCAGTTCGGAATCGCCTTTGGACAGGTCATCCAGAACCTTACCAAATGCAGCCTGGGTCGAGATGTCTCGCTCGGCACTAATCGATACGGGCGGAACCGGTAAAACATCATCATTATATCGGCGGCGGCCCTTGGCAAAGAAAGGTGCCTGATCAAGGAAGCCTTGCAGCGCGGCCGGGTCATCAACGGTGGCAAAGGGCTCCCACTCTTGCCCTTCGGACACACCCATATGGGACTGCCAAGCAGCCATCTGGGTTTTGTTCATCAGACCACCGTGGTTGTCCTTGTGACCTGCAATCGGCGTGCCCCAGCCCTTGACCGTATAGGCCAGGAAACAGGTTGGGCGGTCGTGGTCGATGGCGGCAAAGGTCTCGGCCATGGTGTCGACGCAGTTGCCGCCGAGGTTTTCCATCAGCGCAGCCAGCTGTTCGTCTGAACGACGCTCGATCAGCGCTGTGACGTCACCCTGATCGCCCAGATCATCCAGCAGGCGTTTGCGCCAGACTGCGCCGCCCATAAAGGTCAGCGCCGAGTATTCCTGGTTCGGGCAATTGTCGATCCAGTCCCGCAACGCCTCGCCACCGGGTTCGGCAAAGGCCGCGCGTTGCAACGCACCGTATTTCACCCGCACAACGTCCCAGCCAAAGGCGTCAAAGATCTGTTCAATCCGCTTGAACAAGCCTTCTCGCACCACACCGTCCAGCGACTGGCGGTTATAGTCGATAATCCACCAGCAATTGCGCAGATCGTTTTTCCAGCCCTCTTGCAGAGCTTCATATATGTTGCCTTCGTCCAGTTCAGCGTCACCCACCAAGGCAACCATCCGGCCTAGAGCCTGTTCTTTTCCCCAGGACTTGGCCTGAATGTAGTCCTGCACAATCGACGCAAATGAGGTGATTGCAACACCAAGCCCAACCGACCCGGTGGAAAAATCCACATCGTCGATATCCTTGGTCCGCGATGGGTAACTTTGAACACCACCAAAACTGCGAAAATTCTCCATTTTTTCGCGGGTCTGGTTGCCCATCAAGTACTGGATCGCGTGAAAGATCGGAGAGGCATGCGGTTTAACCGCAACCCGATCCTCGGGCCGCAGCGCCGAGAAATACAGTGCGGTCATGATCGACACGATCGACGCCGATGACGCCTGATGCCCACCAATCTTGATCCCGTCCTCTTTAGGACGGATATGGTTGGCGTTATGGACCATCCAATGCGACAGCCACAGCAGCCGCTGTTCGATGGTTTTCAGATGTGCGTTTTGATCGGACATGCCTCTCCCCCCTTTAGTTCTGCTTAGGCCGCTTTGGACATTGGTGTTTGTGGCAAGGCCTGACGCAAATCAGCAAGGATGTCATCGACACCTTCCAAACCAACAGACAAACGCACCAAGCCTTCGCTGATGCCATGCTCGGCTCGCTCTTCAGGGGTATAGGTGGAATGGGTCATGCTGGCCGGGTGCTGGATCAGTGTTTCCGCATCGCCCAGCGACACTGCGCGGGTGATCAGTTCCAGCTTGTTCATCATGGCACGGCCAGCATCCAGCCCGCCTTCTAGTTCAAAAGCGATCATGCCACCAAACTGCGCCATCTGACGTTTAGCCAAATCATGCTGTTCAAAACTCTCAAGCCCTGGGTACCATACTTTTTGAACCCCTGGGGCCATTTCCAGCATTTCCGCAATGGTCCGGGCACTGGAGCAATGACGATCCATCCGCAGCTCAAGGGTTTTCAAACCACGCAGGATCAACATCGCGTTGAACGGCGCCATCACTGCGCCAGTCATGTCCTTCATACCGTACAAGCGAATTTCCGAGACCAGCTCGGCACTGCCGACCAGCAGGCCTGCAACAACGTCGCCATGGCCGCCCAGGTATTTGGTGGCCGAGTGCAGGGCCAAATCCGCGCCCAGCTCAATCGGGCGGGTCAGATAAGGTGTTGCATAGGTGTTATCGACAATCACCTTGGCGTCGCCTTGGTGAGCAATCTCGGAAATTGCACGGATATCTACCAAACGCATGTTCGGGTTGGCGGGTGTCTCGAAATAGACAACCTTAGTCTTGTCACTCATCGCAGCGCGCAGATTTTCCGGGTTGGTCAGATCGACATGGGTTACAGTAACCCCGAACTTCGCCAAACCATGCTGCATGAACGAGAAGGTGCAGCCATACAGGGTCTTATCCAGAATAACCTCGTCACCGGGGGCAACCAGTGTCCAGATTGCCGAGGTGATTGCACCCATGCCGGATGCCAGCGCCAACCCGGCTTCTGCGCCTTCCAGCTCGGCAATGCGAGCCTCGAGCAAAGCGCAAGTCGGGTTAGAAATACGCGAGTAGATGTGTCCTTCACGATCACCAGCAAACATTTCCCCGCCAGCTTCGGCCGTTTCAAAAACAAAGGTCGATGTCAGGTGTAACGGTGGGACCAAAGACCCCTCGTTCTCCATCGGATCATAACCGTGATGAATGGCTCGGGTTGCAAAGCTGCTGGACTGGTTGCGCATGTGTCTCTCCTGAATTCTTTTGGAAAGCATAGGCCCGCGGTTCGAAAAATTATTGCCAATTATGCCACAATATCCCAAAATACTGGCAGCATATGCCAATCAGTACGCCCATTCAGATCATTCACCTTGCAAATCAGGTCAATCGGGCGCGAAAGATGCCACCCTGCGCTCCATTCACAGAACAAAGTTGTTTAGGCAGCAGCAACACACTTCATCGATATGCTCGCCCATTGCTGAAACAACCACGGAATGTAGCGTATTACGATCACCTAACGAAGGCTTTGACCATCAGTTGGGACAAACAGTGTTTCTCTCAACGCCCTGTCACCGAGATAAGCTGCGAAAAGGGTCTAGCCCAAGACGTTATAGCCTCGTCCGCGCATACAGTTTTTCACTATATTTTCGCGCTCAGCGTTCTTACGGATTGCACCAGACGTTAACCCCGCCAACGCCCCTATTGCCGCCGCTTCACCAGCATTGCTACTGTTCCCCTCCCAGATCACCGATGAGGCGCCAGCGACCACCGCGCCAGTTGCGGCAGTACCAACCAATCGTCCATCAACCGTGGCCCCTGACGCCGCAAGTCTTTGGCATTCGGCCAAGTCATTGGTGTAGTTTGGGTTGCTCGTATTATCTATGACCGGAGTGTAGTTCGCCCCTGAATTGTCACAGGCTGCAGTTAGGACCACGACGGAAAAAACAGATATGTTTCGAAGACAATACATAGCAGGCCCTACTGATTAAACGAACTGCCAACAGGGTTTCCTAAACATCTTGGAAAGTCCAGCGCGAAGCAATGGTTCGCTCTGTCAGCAAATACTGGCCTTTCCTTCCTTTCAATTCAGTTCATTTCCTCAGGTAAGACCTGCAGTGCGCCAATCGCTTGAGGATGCAATTTGATGACCACTCACACCGGATATTTATTGATCGCAGATATTTCAGGCTACACCCAGTTTCTGACTTCGTCGGAACTTGAGCATGCCAATCCAATCCTGCAATCACTGCTGAGTGCCATGGTTGAACAAGTCGGTGAACCGCTGCAGTTCTGGAAAATGGAAGGTGACGCAATACTGGCCTATTCGACCCAGCAGGGGTTTCCCACCGGCGAGACCTTTTTGGCTACCTGTGAGAATCTCTACAATGCTTTTGCAACCCGTCGGCAAAACATCATCGCCAACACCATCTGCACCTGCCAGGCCTGCGCCAACGTAAATGGGTTGGACCTGAAGATCATTGCCCACCACGGGGAATTCGACGAGATGCAAGTTGGCCCCATGAAAGACATCTCGGGCGCGGATGTGATATTGGTTCATCGAATGACAAAGACCGATGTGAGCACTGTCACAGGCATCCGCAGTTACGCCCTGTTCAGTGACGCGGCGGTGAACGCTATGGAGATCAAAGCCGCACTGGTCCCTTACTCCCAACCCTTCGAGCATTTCGGTGAGGTGAGTATGCAGGTTTATGACTTGGCCAAAGCCTGGAAGAGTTTCCGGGCCGGCTGCGAACATTTTTTCTTGGACGAAAAGGATGGTGTCTGGACCTACCGACGCCATTTTGATCTGCCGATTGTCGCAGTCTGGGACGCCCTGACCGCCCCGGAACTCAAACAACGCTGGATGGATGGAATGATTTCAGTAACGGTTGATCGTCCCAAGGGGCGTATTGGCGCCGGTTCAAGGTATCATTGTGCTCATCAGGCCGCTGATTTCCGGTATTGGGTCACTGATTGGGAGCCCTTTGAGTATTTCTCCACCCGCATCCACGATCCAGGACGCGAGGGCATCAGCATGCCTGAGACTTACAGTCTGAGACCCACCGAAACTGGAACCGATTTTCGCTACACCATTGGTCAGGCATATGATGCCGATGGCAACAGGTCCGAGGTTTCAGAACAGGAGGCGGTGGGTTTTCTATCTGAGTTCTGGCCAATTTGCTTTGATGAAATGGAGGTCATGCTTAGCAAAGTGAAGTAGATGGAAGGGCATGAGCTCACCTAAGCAGATGTTCATGTTCCTCTCGCTCTTGTCAGACCGGCAGGGTTTAGGGCCCAAAATTGCATCTCCGCCATGTTGTCTGGCGAACCGATTGAAGCGCGCTACCTTAACGCGATCAAACCGCATAATGACGGTTTATTCAGACCGGAGGACATCATGACAATCAAACAAACCGCCTGGGACTTTTTTGACGCCTGTGAAACTGGAAAAGGCTGGGACAGTTGCAAACAGTGGTGCCATGATGGCGCAACTTTCTCTGCACAGGCAGATGCTCTAGCTGATGTATCGACGCTTGCGGATTACGCAGATTGGATGAAAGGCTTGCTTACTCCCATTCCCGATGGTCACTACGAACTAAAGTCCTTTGCCGTGGACGATGAGCGAGGCAATGTGACAGCTGCGGCAGTGTTCCACGGAACCCATACCGTTGATGCTGGGTCGGGTGCGCCAACGGGCAAGTCAGTCTCTGCCGATTATGTTTATGTGATGGATTTTGATGGTGACAAGATTAAACACATGACCAAGATCTGGAATGATGGCCACTCTCTGAAACAGCTCGGGTGGGCGTAACAAGCGCATTGAGAAAAACAACGGGCAGCCGAGTGATTTCAGCTGTTTAGAAGGCTCGCGCATATTTGCCCTGTTCCGCCAAAAACTGATCCGGGAGTGAGGGCCGTTTGCACATTTGGGTGCCGACAGACACCACTGGATCGGCAGGGATATTTATCCGCACTGACCTGCGCACCAAGTTCTCCTTTACGGATATCTAGCTATAGAAACTCCAGTGTTATGGCAGCGTTTTAGCTCCACTATCCAGCTTCATGACGGACCATGTCGGCGGCTTTTTCGGCGATCATCACCACGGGAGACGCCGTATTGCCTGAAACGATTTTTGGCATCACCGAGGCATCAACGATGCGCAACCCGTCAAGCCCGCGTAGGCGCAACTGCGGATCCACCACCGACTGATCATCACTGCCCATTCTACAGGTTCCGACAGGGTGGAAAATGGTGGTGGCAATATTACCGGCTTGCTGCAGAATTTCCTCGTCGGTTTGGATCTCTGGGCCGGGCAGGATCTCTTGTGGCAGGTGGGGTTGCAGCGCCTTTGCCGTCATAATTTGACGGGCCTGTTTTATGGATTGCACTGCAATGCGCCTGTCTTTTTCCGCCGACAGGTAGTTCAGGCGGATATTAGGCTGGGTGCCCGTTTGGGCGCTGGATATATGACAATCACCGACGCTTTCAGGACGCAGATTACACACTGACACAGTGATAGCTGGAAACGGATGCAACGGATCACCCAGTTTATCAGTGGACAGCGGTTGTACGTGGTATTCCAGATCGGGCATCTCAAGCGACGGATCCGATTTGGTAAACATACCAAACTGACTGGGCGCCATCGACATGGGACCGCTTTGGTTTAGCGCGTATTGCATCGCAATCTTCGCCTTACCAAACAGACTGTTGGCCATCGTGTTCAGCGTCTTGGCGTTCTCTACCTTGAACACAGTGCGGATTTGCAGATGGTCTTGCAGGTTCTCTCCCACTGCGGGCAAATTATGCTCCACATCCAGCCCCAGCCCCCTCAGCAAGTCTGGATTGCCGATGCCTGACAGTTCCAGCACCTTGGGTGAGTTGATTGCACCAGCGGCCAACAGCACCTCAGCACTGGCATTGGCTTGCAGCAACTTGCCCTTGTGGCGGAACAGAACGCCGGTGACGCGGTGATTTTCAATCACAAGCCGTTCAGTCTCTGCCTTAGTGATCACACGCAGGTTGGGCCGTTTCATTGCCGGACGTAGAAAACCCTTAGCAGTGTTCCAGCGCACGCCATTGTTCTGGTTGACCTCAAAAAAGCCGCTGCCCTCGTTACTGCCATCGTTAAAGTCTTTGCGCGGCAGGACGTTGAACTCCTTAGCCCCCTCTTGCACCGCCCGCAGAATGTCCCATTCTAATCGCTGCTTTGAGACCTTCCATTCTCCACCTGACCTATGCAGATCAGTGCTGCCGCCGTGGTGGTCCTCGGACTTAAGGAAATATGGCAGTACATCGTCCCAGGCCCAGCCAACATTACCCAGCTGACGCCAATGGTCATAATCCGTGGACTGGCCACGCATATAGATCATGCCATTAACTGACGAGCAGCCTCCCAATACCTTACCACGCGGATAAACCAAACTGCGTCCGTTCAACCCCGGTTCAGGCGCGGTTTTCATCATCCAGTCGGTGCGTGGGTTACCGATGCAATACAGATACCCCACTGGGATATGCACCCAGTGGTAATTATCCTTACCCCCGGCCTCTAACAACAGAACCCGCGTGGTGGGATCTTCGCTTAGCCGATTGGCCAACACGCAGCCGGCGGTGCCAGCCCCTACGATAATATAGTCATATTGCCCATCAAGGGGCTGCGCCTGCGCCATAGTCATTGATCCGGGTCTTGAGGTTAGTATTTGATCACGAGTTTGCCGATCATGGCAGCGCCTTCGATGATCTGGTGGGCCTCTTTCAAGGTGTCCGAAGACAATCCATGCAGGACCTTAGTTTCCGTTGTGGCAATAGTCCCGTCATCAACCATCCGCGCCATCCGCGCCAATATCTGTCCCTGCTTGTACATATCCGACGTCCCAAACAATGAGCGTGTGAACATCAGCTCCCACATCAACGCAGCAGATTTTCCTTGCAGCGCCGAGACATCCAGCTTTTCTGAGGTTTCAACAATAGTACCGATCCGGCCCTGAGGAGCGATGAGTTCACACATGGCATCCCAGTGCTGGGCGGTGTCAGCGTATTGCACGATATAGCCTGCTTGATGAAGCCCGGCCTGCTTCATATCCTTGACCAGATCGCGGTGGTTCACCACATGATGAGCCCCCATTTGACGGCACCACTTGGCCGTTTCAGGCCGCGAGGCTGTGGCGATCACTGTTGCATTGGTCAATTTTCGAGCAATCTGCGCGGTGATTGACCCAACACCGCCAGCGCCACCAATGATCAGCAGCGAAAACGGTGTTTCGCCCTGTGGTATTTGCAGCCGCTCAAACAGGATTTCCCAAGCGGTGAGAGAAACCAGCGGCAAAGACGCTGCCGCCTCGGGTGAAACATTTTTGGGTGCATGGGCAGCGATGCGGTGATCAACACATTGCAACGACGCGTAAGAACCGGGGCGATTTGCATCACCTGCGTACCACACCCGGTCGCCCGGTTTGAAACCGGTCACGTTGGCTCCGCATTCGACCACGATGCCCACCGCATCATAGCCAAGGATAAACGGTGTCTCATGTGGTGCGTCTACCGCGGTGCGTATGCGCCGCTTTGCATCTGCCGGATTGACCGAGACGGCCTCGATCTCGACCAACAGATCATTCACTTCGGGTTTTGGATCCGGCAGATCCACATCGAACAGGCTCTCGGCGGCATCGATTGGTAGTGAGTTCAAAAATCCAACAGCGCGCATGGCTGTACTCCTTACTTGTAAAACTTGGTATCAGGACTGGTTCGTGTCAGGACTGGGCCCACAGTGGTTTCATGGCTTCGCTTAACTGCAGATAGCGGCTGTAGCGTTTGTCATAATGGGACTGCATCCCGGCATCCGGCATGAACGCGGCACGACTGCGGGTCATTGCCGCGATGCCAGCCTCGTAATTTGCAAACAGCCCAGCCCCCAGGCCTGCGCCGATGGCAGCCCCTAAGGCACCGGTTTCCTGAGCTTCGGCGACCGTCACAGGTACGCCTAGCCCGTCAGCAAACATCTGTGGCCAGACCGGACTGCGGGACCCACCGCCGGACAGCACGGCTGAGTTGAACTCAACCCCTGCACTGCGCAGCACTTCGATATGGCGGCGATGTTCGAACATCACGCCCTCAAACAGGGCGCGCAGCATGTGGCCTTCGCCATGCCAGCCAGCAATGCCATAGAACCCAGCGCGATATTCAGCCCCCCGCCCCGACCCATATAGGAAGGGGTGAAAGTACGGATCGTCTGCCGCAGGCGTGACCTCTGCCACCTTTACGTTGCAGTATCCAAACGGGTCGTCATGGTGTTCGCCGCGTTCTATGAACTCACGAACATACCATTCCAGATTGGCTGCCGAGGTGGCGCTGGCCTCAATATTCACAAATCGAGCGCGACCAAAACCGGCAACCATGAACACTCCCGGATCGACCACAGGCGCTGATGAAAACACCTGATTGATGCTCCAGGTGCCACAGATGATCGAGGCTTGTTCTGCCTCAACCACGCCAGATCCCATCGCGCTAGAGACCACGTCAAAATACCCGCCCACCACGCGTGTACCTTCCGCCAATCCTGTGGCCTCGGCAGATTGGGCGCTGACCGTGCCCGCAACATCCGCGGGATCAAACAACCAGGGCAACATAGGGCGTGCATCTTCCAGCCCATATAGCGCCAGCAGATCGTCATCATAAACGCAGTCTGGCATTCGCAGCAGCCCACAGCCTGACATGTCCGAAATGTCGCTTGTGCGAAGACCTGTCAGTTTGAAGTTGATGAAATCCTTGCACAGCATCACAGATCCAACCTGCGCATAGATTTCAGGGCGGTGCCGTTTGATCCATGCCAGCAACACAGGCGTTTGCGAGGGCCAAGGTTTTTGCAGGCAAATCTCATGCAGAGCATCACCGTGTGCCTCGGCCAGTTCCGTCGCTAAATCCGCCGCACGGGTGTCTAGCGACTGAATGCCAATCAGTGGTTCGCCATCGCGATCCACCAGATACAGCCCGTTGCCATGACCAGCACAGCCAACAGCTGCAATCTGGCTTGGCTCGATACCGGCGGCATCAATACAGCTACGGATTGCCGTTTTGGCATTGGCCCACAACTCGTTCAGGTCACGCTCAACATATCCCGGCTGCGGCGTCGAGGATTGCCCATCCAGCGCATGCATCGCGACCTGACGTCCCTGCAGATCAAACAACACTGCCTTGATCACAGTGTTGCCTGCATCCAGCCCCAGCAGATATGTCTGTTGATCACTCACGATTATAAATATCCCATGCTTCGTCGCCACTGGCGCCATCGTGGATCATCGCCATCAGTGAGGCGACCACCGCTTTAGGATTGTCATGCTGATAGATATTGCGACCATAGACCATGCCTTTGGCGCCCTGCCCCATCAGCGCCGCTGATTTCATCAGCACGGTTTTCAGGTTTTCCTTGCCGCCGCCCCGCACCAACACAGGCACCCGAGCAGCCTCAACCACGCGGTGGAAATCCTCTGCGTGCTCGGTCGGATCGGCCTTAATGATGTCCGCGCCCATTTCGCTGGCCAGCCGGGTCAGAGTGACAATCTTGTCGGCATTGCCATCCACCTGATAGCCCCCGCGAATGTCATTGGGCAGCATCACCAGCGGCTCGATCATCAATGGCATGCCGTATTTTTCACAGGCAGCCCGCACTTTTGAGATGTTCTCGACACATTGGCGGAACAGGTCAGGCTCGTCCGGTAACATGAACAGGTTGACCACCACCGCAGCGGCATCCATTTCCAGCGCGCCGATAATCGGCTCTTCCGCATTTTGCAGCAGCGACCACATCACCCGATGGCGCTGATCGTTATAGGGGTTGCCCATGTCGATCCGCATCACCAGCGCTGGTTTGTCTTTCTCGGGCCGGGCTTGCAGCAAATCAGCCTGACCATAGGCCATCTGAATTGCATCCGGGCGGGCATCAATCAAAGTGTTCACCACACCGCCCATGTCCTCTAGCCCGACCATAAAACTGGGTTCATTGCAGACCCCGTGATCAATCGCGACATCCAGACAGCCACCATTGGTGAACATCCGGTTCATGCGGGCTTTGGTACTTACACGCATTCCATTCTCCTTGATTTTGCATTCGGCTCTTGCTCTGACAGCAAGACACCGTGGAATTTTTCCAACTCATTCAACAACGTTGCCCGCTCGGCCACCAACTGATCTTGGCTCCAATCCAGGTCCTGCGCCATCAGGTCAGCGATGGCATCAATCAGGGGCAGGCTTAACCGGCCCGTAATGGCCAGATCTGTGCGCCGAAGCACGATGTCGGACAGGTGCACAACATGTTCCCGTTGCACCAGAAACCTGATTTCTGCAGCCGTATAGTGACAGTCCTGCGTCAGCGTCTGATCATCGCCACTGGCAACGCTATATCGCATAAGCTCACGTGATCGGGTGCCATAAACCTGCACCAGATGCTCGGCCCTGTTTGCCGCCAGTGAGAACTCCACCATCAGCGCCCGCGCCATCGCACCATCGCCCGCCGGGAAATCAGCTCCACCACCGATGGGCAGGTCAATTGTATCCTGCTTGCGAGGCTTACTCAACTCGGCCAGCACTTCGTCCGTTGTCTGTTGCGCAAAGGCGCGAAACGTCGTCCACTTGCCCCCGACCATGCAGAACTGCGGCACCGTGCCGTCGATCTTTTGGGTGAAATGTCCGCGTGAAATGCGACCGGTGAAATCATGATCGCTCGACGGCAGTGGCCGGATACCACTGTAGCTAAACATAACCTCGTCCTCGCTCACCGGGACCTGCGGAAAGATCAAACGCAGTGACGTCAGGATATAGTCCATTTCCTCTGGCTCGCAGCGGGTCCGCGAGGCTGCGGTCACCCGGATATCGGTCGAGCCAGCCAGCACCTTGCCCAGATAAGGAAATACAATACAAACCCGGCCATCAGTATTTTCAAAGTACATCATGTGACCATCCAACGCCTTCAGCAGCGCCGGGTTGTCCAGGATCAGATGCGACCCCTTGGTGCCAGACACCAGTGGTGTTGGTTTGGTCTCTGTTGGGGATAGCTGCGCAATCACCTCGTCCAACCAGGCCCCCGACGCATTCACCACTGCCCGCGCCGTCACCGGGAATTGGTCACCCGCTTCTCGGTCAGTTACCAAAAACGTCCCGTCCTTTGGGTTCAATTCAGCATAATTTACTGCAATTGAATCCGGTGCCAGCTTTTCGGTGTCTATAATCAGCTCCAGCCCTAACCGTTCTGGGTGTGAAATCCAGGCGTCGTAATAGGTCGCCGAGAACAGCAGCTTGCGTGTCAGGTTTGGCCACTGCCTCCAGGTCGATTTGGCGCTGCGAAACTTATGCTTCGGCAAGATCCGGCGTTTGCGGGTCACCAAATCATATAGGGTCAAACCGGCCTTGATCGGCAAAGCACCGCGGTTCGACGGCTTGCCCGAGCCGCCAAAGAAACTGGTCGCCGCATTAAACAAGCCAGAGAACAGAGAGGTGATCGGGATCGTGGTTGGCAGTGGTCGCACCATATGCGGTGCGTTGCGCAACAGCGCATCCCGTTCCGCCAGTGACTCGCGTACCAGATCAAACTCGCCATTTTCCAGATACCGCAGCCCTCCGTGGATCATCCGTGACGGAGCCGCGCTACAGCCCGAACAGAAATCATTCCGCTCGACCAGCAATACCCGCAGCCCTTGCAGGGCCAGTTCGCGGTAGACGCCCAGCCCATTGATACCGCCGCCAATGACGATGACGTCAAAGGCACCGTTATCGCGGATGCGCTGAAAGCTGTTGCGTCGTTGCACAGACATAACTTCTCCGTTCGCCAGAGTAGCCTCTGACGTTTTCTTGTTGTCGGTTTTCAGTTCTGGTTAGCCGTCGAGGTTGGTCAAATGAGTCCCGGCGGCGGCGGTAATAAGCTCGATGTCCTGTTGTGAAAGTCTGATGCGTCCTGCAGCGGCATTCTCGCGGGCCTGGTCTGCGTTGCGGGCACCGCAGAGTGAAAAGGTGATGCCGGGTTGCTGCACAGTCCAGGCAATCACCGTCTGCGCCAAGGTTGCGTTATGGGCATCGGCAACAGGTGCGATCTCTACCATCAGCGCCGCAATCTTTTGCCGGTTTGCCATTGAAAACCGCGGGTTGTCCTTGCGCTGATCATCGCCCGAGAATTCCCGGTCCGGTCCAACCTTGCCACTTAGCAGACCCAGTGCCAGCGACGAATAACTTAGCGCCGAAACACCGTGTTCCGCACAGAGCGGCAGTAGCGAGGTCTCGATGTCACGTTTGACCATGCTGTATTCTTCTTGGATTGCATCCAGCTGCCCCGCTGCAACATAGGCAGCCACATCATCTGCGCTGGTGTTGCTGGCCCCAATCGAGCGGATCTTGCCCTGTTGCTTCAGGGCTTCCAGCGCCTCCATCGTTTCGGCGATGGGGGTAGTCGGATCCTGCCAATGGGTGATGTAGTGGTCAATATAGTCGGTTTTCAGCCGTGTCAGGCTTTGCTCAACCTCGTAGATGATCGCATCTTTACCTAGATAGCGGTGCACTGGCTGACCGTCATAATCAAAGAAGTGATTGCCCTGCTGGCTATGCCAGACCAGCCCACATTTGGTTGCCAAAACAACCTTATCACGGCGCCCAACCAAGGCTTTGCCGACAATCTCTTCTGCCAGTCCCTGACCATAAGCAGGCGCAGTGTCGATCAGGGTGACACCTTCGTCTACGGCCGTATGAATAGCCTCGATCGACTGCGCTTCGTCAGTGCCGCCCCACATCCAGCCGCCAATGGCCCATGTGCCCAGACCAATCACCGAGGCTTCGATCCCGGATGCCCCAATTGGGCGTGTTAGCATTTCATGCGACATGTTTTGACCTTTCCATAGTCTCTAGCACCGCGTTGACGGTCTCTTCGTCCAGGACCAGTGAATCCAGGAAATTTCCATTAAGGACTGCCCGTATGGGCCGTGTTTTCTGTTCCCCGGCGGCAATACCGATCACGGTGCGGCAGGCTTCCAGCTCGCTCGGGTCCAGTGCCACCAGACGCGAGTTCAGTTCATATTCAGCAAGACGCCCGTTTTCGCCGATCAAATGCGCCATGAATTCAGCGGCAACACCCATGCCGACCAGCATCTTGCGGTCTGCTTCGGGCACTGGGTTCAGATCGTAATAGCTGGACCCGCTCGGCTCGACGGAACCCACACCGACCAGCGCCACATTGGCACTGCGCGCCAGATCGAACACTTCTTTGGTCGAAGCCATGCCTTTGAGCATATCCCTCTGGTTACGGCTTTCGGCAAACAGCGGCGCGTGGATCAGCATCGGTGTACCACCCAGCCGTTCGGCCATTTGCGTCGCAAGATGGTTCACATCCGTATAGAACTTGCCCTGAACCCCGCCGGTCAGCGGCACAACAGTCACGTCTATGTTACGCTCAGGTGACAGGTTCTCGACCACGGCACTCACCGCCTTACCGCCGGTGATCGCAATGACATCACCATCGCGGACAGTTTCCAGCAGCATATTTGCAGCGGCCCGACCAACCTGTTGCAGCGTGGTGTTCGGATTGCCCGACACTGTTGGTGTAACCATCGCGCCATTAAGCGCAGTTGCCCCGACCAAGCGGTTTTCCAAATCTGCCAGTCGCTGGAACGGGCTTGTGACATCAATCTTGACCATGCCCTGCTTGCGCCCCTGCGCAATCAACCGGTTCACCTTGGACGTTGACAGGTTCAACCGTTTAGCAATCTCTGACTGCTTTAGGCCTTCGACGAAATGAAGCACCAACACGGTGTGGATCTGCCGCGAGAGTTCGAAATCTGGGATACGTTCTGACATTTCTCTGCCCTCCCCTATCCGCGTTTCTTGTGCAGGTAGTGGTCAACCGACACCGCCGCCAACAAGATCGAGCCGCGAATGATGTCCTGCCAGTAGACCGACACATCCAACAGAGCCAGCGAGCTGGAGACTACAGACAGCAGCACCACACCAAGGATGGCGCCAAAGATGGTCCCGGACCCACCGGTCAGGCTGGCGCCACCAATTACCGCTGCAGCGATCACGTTCAGTTCCATCCCCAACCCAAAGGTGGGCTGCGCCGAACCAAACCGTGCCATGTAGATAATGCCTGCAAACCCAGCTAGCGCCGAGCACAGTGTGGTGGTCAGAAAGATCACTTTCTTGGTGCGGATACCGGAATAGGCTGCGGCCTTTTCATTGCTGCCCGTATAGAAAACTTTGCGAAACACGGTGGTACGGCGCAGCATGAAATCGAACACCAGTACCACAACCAGGAAGATGATAATCACCAGCGGGATTGGCCCGATTGTGCCCTGACCAATGAATTTGAATTCAGGCGGCAGCGTGTACAGCCCCAGCGGTCGCCCGCCAGTGCCCAGCAAACAGGCCCCCCGTGCGATCACCATAATCGCCAGTGATACAATGAAGTGATGCAGCCCAACTCTGGTGACAAAGAACCCCATAAAGGCCCCAATGGCGGTACAGGCCGCAATCGCAATGGCCGAGGCCACCCAGGGGTCAATACCCTGCAGGAATAGCCAACCAGCAATCACCATCGACAGTGCGGTGACCGAGCCAACCGACAGGTCGATCCCGCCCGAAATCAGCAAGATGGTCATTCCAACCACCACAATGCCCTCGACCGCAAAGGCCATCACCATGGCCCGCATATTCACCCAGGTCAGGAAATAGGGCGAGGCAAAGGACATAATCACAAACATCACCAGAATGATCGCAATCAACCCGGTTTCGCGCATCCGCAGCAGTTTGTGCAACGTACTGGTCGTTGGCTCTGCGGGTGCCGGAGCTGCTATTTCCATCGAGTTGTCCACCTTGCTCTCCCTCAGGCCATCAGTTCTTGGGCATCCAGGCCCGAAGCCAGATGCATAATGTTTTCTTCGGTAATCATGTCGCCCTCGACCACCCCGCCGATGCGTCCCTCGCGGACCACCAGTACCCGGTCGCTAACCCCGATCAGCTCGGGCAGTTCAGACGAGATCACCACGATGCCCACGCCACTGCGGGCCAGATCGCGCAGGATGCGGTGGATTTCAGCCTTGGCGCCGACGTCAACGCCGCGCGTGGGTTCATCCAAGAAGATGAGTTTGGGGTTCACCGACAGCATCTTGGCAATTGCGACCTTTTGCTGATTGCCACCCGACAGCGACGAAACTGAGTCTGACAGCTGACCGCATTTCAGGTTCAGCTTGTTGCCCAGTCTTTCGGCTTGCCCGTCCTCTAACTCGCGATTGATCAGCCCCAACGGACTGGCCACCTGTTCCAGTTTCAGGGCGGACACATTGTTAGAGATCGGCATATCCAGAAAGATACCATCGCCTTTTCGATCTTCGGACAGATAGACCATCCCAGCGGCAATACTGTCTTGATAATGTTTCAGATCAAGCGGCTCGCCATTCAGGCTAACGTCTCCGGAAACATCCCCGTCCAACCGGCAAATGCCTTTGACGATCTCGCTGCGCCCAGAGCCGATCAACCCGGCAATGCCGAGGATCTCACCCTTTTTCAGCTGGAACGAGACATCGCTGAATCGTTTGTTATCCGTCAGCCCCTGCACATCGAGGATTATGTCTTCTGATTTATCTGCCAGCGCCTGCTTGTCCGGATACAGGTTCTCGATCACCCGGCCAACCATGGCGTTCACCACATCGGCGGGTTCAATTTCATCGACATTGCACGTGGTGATGTACTGACCATCGCGGAACACCGTTACCCGATCACAGTTGTCAAAAATCTCGACCATACGGTGCGAGATGTAGATGATAGCTATGCCACTGTCGGCCAGCCGCCGCATGATACCAAACAGCACCTGCGCCTCTTTCTCGGTCAGCGCCGCAGTGGGCTCATCAAGGATCAAAACCTTACAATCCAGCGTCAGCGCCTTGGCGATCTCAACCAACTGCTGGTTCGAAATCGATAGGTCTCGCACCAGAACAGATGGATCAATGTCGCTCAACTGCCGGAACACATTGCGTGCCTTGGCTTCCAGACCTTTGTAATCCATCAGGAACGACCGACTAATATTGGTGGTCGACATGTATATGTTTTCAGCCACAGACACATCCGGGCATAGCGCAATCTCTTGATGCACAAATCCGATGCCCAGCTTCTGCGCCTTGGTCGGAGAACTGATCCGGACAGGTTTCCCATCCCAGACAATCTCTCCGCTGTCCGGTTTTAGAATGCCGTCGATGACATTCATCAGGGTGGACTTCCCTGCCCCGTTTTCGCCCGCCAATGCATGGATTTCACCGCGACGCAGTTCAAAATCAACACCCCGAAGCGCGCGAATGGCGCCAAAGGATTTGCTGACATTTGAAATTCTGAGGATCACGTCGTCTGGCATGGTCAGGGTTCAGTCTGGTTGGGTTTCAGAAATTGGCAGGCCGCTGCATATTTGGGCAAGCGGCCCGCCAAGAATGGTCAGGTTAGCAATCAGCTAGGATCGCGACCGTCCATGTAAACATTCAGATCAAAGCTATCTGCATTCGCCTTGGTGATGACGGAGAACCCGTTGTCAACAAAGGGGATCTGCATCGGGTTGTAGCCCGAGGTCTTGTAGTCGTTGAACGGATCAAAGACTTCTGAATGCGCTGCCAGGAAGGTGGACATGAAACCCATGAACCCCTGCATAGCCTGGTTCGGGTTCAACGCCATGTGGATGTTGCCCGCTTTGATATGCTCCAGAGTGGTTGGAGTAATATCGGCATGCATCACCAGAACTTCGGCCTTAGCTTCCAGAATGGCTGCGACTGCACCCTCTGCAGAGCCCGCTTCAGGGATCCACAAAGCGCCCAGATTTGGGTTGGCTTGCAAGATAGATGCGGTGGCGCGGTAGGCAGCGGTGCTGTCCTGATTGGTGGCCTGACGACCGACCAGCTTCATGTTTGGATAGTGCTTTTCCATATAGGATAGAAGCGCAGTAACCCGCAGATCGTGGTTTGACTGACCCGGGTTTTCCAACACCGCAAATTCAGCACTGTCGCCAATCTGGCTCACGATCTCTTCTGCGGCGAACTTGGCCTCGGCCAGGTTGTCCGACGTGATATAGGCTGTCCGCTTTGACTTGGGTGAATCCGCGGCAAAGGTTGCAACCTCAGTACCACTGTCGATTGCGCGGTCGATCGGTTCGATGAACGGATCCGACTGCATCGGATGCACCAGAATGCCGGCCGGTTGTTTGACCATATCCTGTTCAAACGACGCGATCTGCTTGGTGATGTCGTAATCCGGAGTGCCCGAGAACACAGTCTCACAGCCAAAGGCCTCGGCGGCCTGCTTGAACCCCTGGTAGACCGGAACCCAATAGGGGTGTCCCGAGACCATGACGTTCATGATATATGTCTCTCCCGGTTCACAGCGCAATCCACCTTCGGCCTGTGCCGAGGTAACGGAAATAACCGAGGCCGTCATGGCGAGAGACGCCAGAATTCCAGTAACTTTATGCTTCATCATCTTACTCCTCCCTAGAGCATCTGAATTGAAGGTTCTTTTCACGATGGCACGGATGCGCCGGACTTCGGTATTTATTTCACATACCGCAAGAAACTTCACCACTGATGGGTAAAAGCCAAGTTGGGACGGGTCAACGGCTCTGTAAAAAAATCGCAATCGATGAAATAAATTTCACACCAAGGAGCAACACAAAACAAAGTCACTATTCATGAAACCACCGAAGCTGACCTTACTCAATGGGGATTGCCTTGGCCCGAATTCAAAATGTTCCATCTCTGATTGGTTCCAACCACTTGCCCGAAGACTTCGTCTAATGTCTTGTCTGAGTTGTTTCGACCGAGATAAGCAGATGCATGTCAGAGTGCCAACCTTCAGTGCTAGCTACACTGCCAGTTTCAAGAACCAACCAAGCTGTACACTACAACTGGCGATTTATTGCGCAGTATTTCATCATATTCCAAGTTGGGAAGACTGCCGCCGGACCGAACACCTCACTTTTCGCCCTAACAGAAGTTCCAAACACTAACGACATAACAGTAAGCCTCGGTGCAGAAATTTACCCAGCAGTCTGTGACGAAGCCATCCTGCAGCTAGTTCCGCACTTTCAGTCCAAGACGAGGGCGGTTGCATATTGACCAAAATATGTAAGCTCAAAAGCCTCATTGAAGACTGGCAGCCTAGCAAAGTCCAGATGGCGGGCTAGGTGGCGGGTAGAATACTTTTTCAAAAAAACCGCTAAAAAACAATTCACTAAAGAGCGGAAGTGGTGCGGGCGGTGGGACTCGAACCCACACGGGCATACGCCCCTCAGATTTTAAGTCTGGTATGTCTACCATTCCATCACGCCCGCGCGCGATCTGCCAAGGCAAATCACCCGTTCAGGTCTAGCCTTGCTCTGCGCTGGGGACAATCGGTTTTATGGCGACTTGTAAATTTTTCTCACAACTCAATCTCTTCGACCGGAACCGGTGCTAGAGGACCGCCCGGAGCCAGCAGGGACCGTTCGGGCAACCAAGGGTTCAGCGCCAAGGCCGCTTTGAGTGCCTCGCGTGCTTCGTCAGTGCGTGACAGGCCGAATAATGCCAACGCACGCCCGCTTAATGCAGCGACGTGTCTGGGTGACAGCTCAAGTGCTCGGTTCAGATCCGTCAGTGCCGATTCGTAGTCTTCTTTTATAAAGTGGACAAAAGCCCGTTGATTGTAGCCTTCGGCATAGGTCGGACAATACGCCGTTAGAGTATCAAAGTCCTCTATTGCGCCAGCAAAGTCATAGGTTGACCGCCTCGACATCCCCCTATCTAGAACTTGCTGCGCTTGCTCATTCGGCGCATCCGCCCAATACTCCCACATCTGATGAAACGAGTTCAGAGCGGAAACTTCATCTGGTGCCTGCTGAACCTGTTCGATCAGTTGTTCCAGCAAGGCAGAGTGATCCGGGGGCTGCGGACAGTCTTGGGCCCACGTGTGCTTCGCAGGCAGCATCAAGACAGAGCACAACAGCGCTAAGCGGGGGGCGGCTGGCCATGACGTCATTGCAAACATAGATAATAATCTGCACCGCGAATTGTCACTATCAAGTCAACTGAGCGTGCGGTGGTGTTGCGCCAATCACAGGGAGGCAATCGCCCCTTCTTCTTTGACGGCCTGCATTGCAACATAGGTTGATGTTGATGACACATGCGGAAGGGTCGAGATTTTTTCAGCCAACACCATACGATAGGCCACCATCGACCGCGTGCGAATTTTCAAGAGATAGTCAAAGTTTGACGCAATCATGTGTGCCTCTTCAATCTCGGGCACCTTGGCAACAGCGGCATTGAAAGCCTTCAACGCAGTTTCTCTGGTATCATTCAATCGCACCTCGACAAATGCAACGTGGTCCAGCCCCAACTGGATCGGGTCTACAAGGGCGCGATATCCGGTAATGATCCCCTCCGCCTCTAACCGTTTCAGGCGCGTTTGTGTGGGCGATTTCGACAGGCCAATCCGGCGCGCCAAATCTGCAATCGATATCCGCCCCTCGCCACCTAAAACGTTCAGAATCGCCTGATCAAACTGATCCAGCTTTGAAGAGTTCATTTGCACTGCCATTCCCTCTATTTTCGACACGATCACCCTATAATTTCAAATATTCAGGCGAATGTCCCGCAGAATTGTCAGTAACCTTACTGAAACACCCGAGTTACTGGAGACCCGCTGATGGCACACACCACTTCCCTTCGCCACACCATCGACGCGATGACCTATACCGATCAGGCCGATGTTCGTGATCAGTTGGTGGTAACGGCCGCCCTGTCCGACGATGACCGCGCTCGCATCTGTTCTAATGCAGCCGCTCTGGTGCGCGACATCCGCGGGCATTCGGCCCCTGGATTGATGGAAGTGTTCCTGGCCGAGTACGGCCTGTCCACCGACGAAGGCGTCGCCTTGATGTGTCTGGCCGAGGCGTTGTTGCGGGTGCCTGATGCCGAGACCATCGACGCGCTGATCGAAGACAAAATCGCGCCATCAAATTGGGGCAAGCACCTGGGTAAGTCATCCTCGTCTCTGGTCAACGCCTCAACCTGGGCACTGATGCTGACCGGTAAGGTGCTGGACGAAGAGCGCAGCCCGGTTGGTGCCTTGCGCGGTGCGATCAAGCGCATGGGTGAGCCTGTTATCCGCACCGCCGTTAGTCGTGCCATGAAGGAAATGGGCCGACAATTTGTGCTGGGGGAAAGCATCGAAGGTGCCATGAAGCGCGCCAGCGGCATGGAAGCCAAAGGTTATACCTATTCTTACGACATGCTGGGCGAAGCTGCTCGCACCGAGGCTGATGCAGCCCGCTATCACCTGAGCTATTCCCGCGCAATATCCGCAATTGCGGATGGCTGCACCAGCGATGACATCCGTGAAAACCCAGGTATTTCGGTCAAGCTGTCAGCGCTGCATCCACGCTATGAGTTGGCGCAAGAGACCAGCGTGATGGAACAGCTGGTGCCACGCTTGCGGGCGCTGGCGCTGCTGGCTAAGGCCGCAGGCATGGGGCTGAACGTGGACGCCGAAGAAGCCGACCGCTTGTCGCTGTCGCTGGAGGTGATCGAGACCGTGTTGGCGTCCCCCGCACTGGCCGGCTGGGATGGTTTTGGCGTTGTGGTTCAGGCCTATGGCCCCCGTGCTGGGCTGGCACTGGATGCGCTGTACGATATTGCCGAACGCCATGACCGCAAGATCATGGTGCGACTGGTCAAGGGCGCCTATTGGGATACCGAGATCAAACGTGCGCAGGAAATGGGCATCGACGGTTTTCCGGTATTTACTTCTAAGCCATTGACCGACGTGTCTTACATCGCAAACGCCCGCAAGCTACTGGGCATGACAGATCGTATCTATCCGCAGTTCGCCACCCACAACGCCCATACCGTCAGCGCCATTCTGCACATGGCGCAAGATGGTCAACCGTATGAGTTCCAGCGCCTGCACGGCATGGGTGAAACCCTGCACCAGATGGTGTTGGAGCAGAACAAAACCAACTGCCGCATCTACGCACCCGTCGGCGCCCACCATGATTTGCTAGCCTATTTGGTACGCCGCCTGCTGGAAAATGGAGCCAACAGCTCATTCGTGAACCAGATCGTCGACGAAGACGTCTCGCCCGATGTTGTTGCCGCTGATCCGTTTGACATGATTGCAGACGTCAGCCGCACTATTGCCACTGGCCCAGAGCTGTTTGCGCCTGAGCGCATCAATTCAAAAGGGTTCGATCTGGCCCATGCGCCATCACTGGAGCACATTGAACAGGCCCGCGCGCCGTGGATCACTCACAGCTGGAACGCTGCCCCGCTGCTCGCTCAGGACGCCGCACCACGAGACCCCGAAGATGTCACCAACCCCAGTGACCTCACATCGGTAGGTCAAGTGACTACCGCTAGCGAGGCAGACACCGCAGCGGCTTTGACAGTTGCCACTTCATGGGACGCGCCTGCCGAGGTTCGCGCTGCGGCATTGAACAAAGCCGCTGATCTATATGAAGAAAACTTTGGGGAGTTGTTTGCGCTACTCGCTCGAGAAGCTGGAAAAACCCTGCCCGACTGTCTTTCCGAACTACGCGAAGCCGTAGACTTTCTGCGCTATTACGCCGCCCGTATTCCGGCCGAAGGTAAACCCGCAGGCGTGTATACATGCATCTCGCCGTGGAACTTTCCGCTGGCCATCTTCTCGGGACAAATTGCTGCTGCGCTGGCAACCGGCAACGCCGTTCTGGCCAAACCAGCAGAACAAACCCCACTTATTGCCTATCGCGCAGTTTCGCTGATGCATGAGGCGGGTGTCCCCCGCTCGGCCCTTCAACTGCTCCCCGGTGGTGGTGCAGTTGGGGCTGCTCTGACCTCGGATGCCCGTGTGAATGGCGTGGCCTTTACCGGTTCCACTGCAACCGCACTGAAAATCCGCGCCTCCATGGCTGATAACCTGCGCCCTGGCACTCCGTTGATTGCAGAAACCGGCGGTCTGAACGCGATGATTGTCGACAGCACTGCCCTGCCCGAACAAGCCGTGCAGTCCATCGTCGAAAGCGCTTTCCAATCCGCAGGTCAGCGTTGCTCGGCCCTGCGTTGTCTGTACGTGCAGGATGATGTTGCCGACAACGTGTTGACCATGTTGACTGGTGCTATGGAAATTCTAAGCCTTGGCAGCCCGTGGCAGCTCAGCACCGACAGTGGCCCCGTCATTGACGAGGCCGCACGCGCAGGTATCTTGGCGCATATTGAAACAGCCCGTTCCGAGGGTCGCCTGCTGAAACAGGTCGCCGCCCCAACCGAAGGCACCTTTGTTCCGCCGACCTTGATCGAAATTTCGGGCATCGCGGCGCTAGAGAAAGAGATCTTTGGCCCAGTTCTGCACGTCGTCCGCTTTAAAGCCAGCCACTTGGATCAGGTGATCGACGATATCAACGCCACTGGCTATGGGCTGACCTTCGGCCTCCACAGCCGAATTGACGACCGGGTTCAACATGTCACCGACCGGATTGAGGCGGGTAACATCTACGTCAACCGCAACCAAATTGGTGCGGTGGTTGGCAGCCAGCCCTTTGGCGGCGAAGGCTTGTCGGGCACCGGTCCTAAAGCAGGTGGCCCCAACTACCTGGCCCGGTTCTGCGACCCTGATCGCCAAGCCAGCGACGTCAACTGGCGGCATAACCAAGACGATATGCCAACCCCAACCGGCTCCCCTGACAGCCCAATCACGCAAAGCCTGCCTGGCCCAACTGGCGAGAGCAACCGGCTTACGCTAGAAGCACGTCCTCCGCTGCTTTGCATGGGTCCTGGCCCAGACACTGTGACGGCTCAAATCAAAGAGGTTGTCCGAAATGGCGGCACAGTGATGCAAGCCACCGGCATGCTGTCCTCTGAGCAGTTGAAACAGATCCAGGGTATCTCGGGTGTTCTGTGGTGGGGTGACGAAGAAACAGGCCGGACGATTGAGCAAGCCCTGGCCAAACGTGACGGACCGATTATCCCTATGATCCCCGGTCACCCAGACCGCGCCCGCGTGGTTGGCGAGCGCCATGTCTGTGTTGATACCACCGCGGCAGGCGGCAACGCCGCTCTTCTTGGTGGTGAAGAGTAAAGCTTAACCTCTTGACGCTGGGTCTTTTTCGGCCCAGCGTCGGCCTATGTTTCCTTTACGCGATCACAATCCGTCCGGCCGCACCCCCTACGTCGTCTACACTTTGATGGCACTGAACATTGTGGCCTTTGGCTATTATTCTGTCACCTTTGACACTCAGGTGGAACTTGCGCGGTTCTATGACGCATATGCGCTCATCCCGACCGAGATTGACGGCTCCAGCCGCCTCTCGCCGCTTATTAGCTCTATGTTTATACACGGCGGCTTTATGCATCTGGTGGGCAATATGCTGTTCCTGTGGATCTTTGGCGACAATATGGAAGACGAAATGGGCCACCTGCCCTTTCTGTTTTTCTACCTCGCCAGCGGTATCGGGGCTGGGTTGATCCACGTCGCTTCAAACCCCTGGTCGCAAATTCCAACCATTGGCGCATCGGGTGCAGTTGCCGGTGTCATGGGGGGCTACCTATTGCTGTTCCCACGTGCGCGTATCGACATCTTGCTGATCCTTATCATCTTCTTCCGCATCTTCACTATCCCTGCCTATCTGATGCTAGGTGTGTGGCTTGGCATGCAATTCCTAGGCTCTCTCAATGCAGACAGTAGTCAGGGCGGTGTCGCCTATTGGGCCCACACCGGTGGTTTCGCTGTTGGCTTTCTGTTGACCATCCCTTTGTGGTTAAAACGCGGAGGACCGGATTTCTGGGGCAAAACACAGGGGCACCCGCCCCACCCCGAAACAACATACAGCGCCAGCCGTATACCCCGTATCCCGCGAAAAGGCACAGCACGGACGCCTTGGGGTAAAAATGGGGAATAGCATCTAAATGCGCAAACAAAAACGCGCGTCAGGAACCCCGGACGCGCGTTCGATACTCAATTGTTAGCGATGTTAGCCGCGGATCACTTTGGCAAAGGTCTCAAAAATCGGCTCGTTGGCGCAGATAATTTCGCCGTCTTCAACGATGTTATCTTCGGGGTCGATGCCCTGCACCAGACCGCCGGCCTCTTGCACCAGAATGATACCAGCAGCCAGATCCCACGGTTTCAAACGGCGTTCCCAGAAACCCTCGTAACGGCCAGCCGCAACGTAAGCCATATCCAGTGACGCAGCCCCCCAACGGCGCACACCTGCAGTCGCAGGCAGCAGTCGAGCCAGATCCTTCAATGTCGCGGGCAGATCAGCGCGACCAGCAAAAGGCAGACCAGTGGCAAAAATGCTCTCGATCATCCGGTGCCGACCGGAGGCGCGGATGCGGCTTTCGTTCATCCAGGCGCCTGTGCCTTTTTCGGCAAAATACATCTCGTCTTTGGCGGCATCAAAAATCACGCCAGCAACGATCTTGCCCTTGTGCTCAAGCGCGATCGAGATTGCCCAGTGTGGCAGGCCGTGCAGGAAGTTTGTGGTGCCATCCAGCGGATCAACAATCCAACGCCGGGTTGGATCCTGTCCTGGAATCTCATCACTCTCTTCAGCCAGCCAGCCATAGGTTGGGCGCGCACCCAGCAGTTCTTCTTTCAGGATTTTCTCAGCCGCGATATCCGCCTTGGACACAAAGTCCCCAGCGCCTTTCACCGACACCTGCAGGTTTTCCACTTCACGGAAATCCTTGACCAAAGACTTGCCAGCCTTGCGGGCGGCCTTGAGCATGATGTTAAGATTCGCGCTGCCGATCATATCGGGCTCCTGTCTGGTCACAGAGATGTTGGTCAAAAGCTGCCTATACGCCGCCTTCCCTCCCTTGCCAAGGGGCAATCCCATTCAGCTTTTCCGCAACGTTAACGATTGCCGCACTTGCCCCTTCGGCAACTAAACTACACAGTTCAGAAAATTACAGGTCAGCCCCGGAGAAACCATGTCAGATAAGATGCAAAGAATTGTATTGGCCAGTCGCCCCACCGGCGCCCCAACACCCGACAATTTCAAACTCGAAACCTGCGATCTACCAGCTCCAGGCCCAGGCGAGGTTTTGGTCAGAACCCACTATATGTCGTTGGATCCTTATATGCGTGGGCGGATGGACGACGCCAAATCCTATGCCGCCCCCGTGCCCCTTGGTGGTACAATGGAGGCCGGCGCCGTTGGCGAGGTGATCGCCTCTAACAGCGCCGCGTTTCAGCCCGGGGACTTTGCCTTTGGGATGTTTGGCTGGGCCAGCCATGGCTGTCTGCCAGCCAATCAATTGCAAAAACTCGACCCAACCCATGGCCCCCTCACTGCCGCGCTAGGCGTCCTGGGCATGCCGGGTTTTACCGGCTGGCATGGCTTGAACGCTTACGGCAAGCCCAAAGCGGGGGAAACTCTGGTTGTCGCGGCGGCCACTGGTCCGGTTGGATCCATGGTTGGACAGCTGGCCAAGCTGGCAGGCCTACGTACAGTTGGAATTGCTGGTGGCGCCGAAAAATGTGCACTGGCAACAGAAACTTTTGGCTTTGACGCCTGCCTGGACCACCGCGCCTATCCGAACGCAGCCTCGCTACGCAAAGATCTGGCGACTGCATGTCCCGATGGCATCGATGTCTACTTCGAAAACGTGGGCGGCAAGGTGCTTGAGGCTGTCATGCCGCTGATGAACAGCAACGGCCGCATTCCCATCTGTGGCATGATCAGCTGGTACAATGCTGGCGGACTGGGTGCTGGCGCATCAGATCTCGGGCTGTCGGCTCCGGGGATCTGGCGCAACATTCTGGTGAAATTTCTGTCGGTGAACGGATTTATCATCTCAAACCATTTCGACCGCTATCCAGAGTTCCTGAAGGAGGTCGCACCAAAGGTCGCCAAAGGTGAGATCCGCTTTATCGAAGACATCGCTGAGGGCCTGGAGAACGCCCCAGAGGCCTTCATGTCGATGCTAAAAGGCGGCAATATGGGTAAGCAAATGGTAAAACTGATCTGAGCCAGAAGGCCAGTGGTGCGTGCAAGCACGCCCCCTACACCTGTCTCAACGCTTTGCGTTTTGTGTAGGGTGTGTGCTAGCACGCACCAATGCTGGTCCCATTCGCAACTATTGCAGCTGCAGTTTCCGCGCCTCGACCTTCGCCAGGCGGATCAGTTCCTGCATATAAGGCTTGTCGCGATCCTCGCTGCGGATCGCTGCATACAAACTGCGGGTTATACCCTTTTCGGTCAGCGGACGGGTGACATAATCAGACGAGTACTTCACCTCGCGCACAACCCAATCCGGCAGTACCGACACGCCGCGATTAGATGCAACGAGCAGCAAAATAACCGCCGTCAGCTCCACCTGACGAATAGCAGTCGGCTCAACCCCGGCTGGAATCAATAGTTGGCTAAAGATATCCAGTTTGGTTTTCTCGACCGGATAGGTGATCAACGTCTGCCCCAAGAAATCCTCGGCCTCGACATAAGGCTTAACCGCCAACGGGTGTTGAGCAGAGGCGACAAATACCGGGGCATAATCAAACAGCTCGATGAAATCGACACCCGCAATATCTTCGGGGTCTGATGACACAACAAGGTCCACCTCCTCCTTTTGCAGCGCTGTCAGCGCGTCAAAAGCCAGACCGGGCTTGATATCCACATCCACATCCGACCAGCTTTTGCGAAAGCCTTCGAGCACGGGAAACAGCCACTCAAAACAGGCATGGCATTCGATGGCGATGTGCATTCGGCCCGTATGGCCATCGCGCAACGCCGTAAACTCGGCCTGCATGGATTCGACCTGCGGCAGCACCTGCTCGGCCAAACGCAACAACCGCAATCCAGCCGCCGACAGTTTCATCGGTTTGGTGCGACGCATGAACAGCTCGACCCCGGCCTGATCCTCTAACCCTTTGATCTGATGGCTTAGTGCGCTTTGGGTGATGTTCAGCTGATCTGCTGCACGCGCCAGCCCCCCGGCCTCATGTATGGCCTTAATTGTTCGCAGATGACGAAATTCGATGTGCATCCTGTCGTTTCACTCATGTTGTTCTTGAGAATTATGAATTTGTTTCACAATACGTGACATGCAACAAGGGGTGAGTTGAATAGGAGATGCCCAAATGACGACGCCCGAGATTTCTTTCGAGTTCTTTCCGCCGCAGAACCTCGAGGCCTCCTTTCGGCTCTGGGATACCGTACAGGTGCTTTCTCCACTGGACCCGCGCTTTGTGTCGGTGACCTATGGTGCCGGTGGAACAACCCGAGACCTAACTCGTGATGCGGTTGCCACATTGCACAAGTCATCTGGCCTAAACGTCGCGGCCCACCTGACCTGCGTCAACGCCAGCAAAGAAGAAACCCTGGCCATTGCTGATCAGTTTGCAATGGCTGGCGTCAAGGACATCGTTGCCCTGCGTGGCGATCCGCCAAAGGGCGCAGGCGGTTTCACACCGCATCCAGAAGGCTTTGCAAACTCAGTTGAACTGATCGAGGCCCTTGCCGAAACCGGCAAGTTCAATATCTGCGTTGGTGCCTATCCCGACCCCCACCCTGAGGCTGCCAATGGCGATGCTGATGTAGAGTGGCTCAAGCGCAAGATGGATGCAGGCGCAACCGAAGCCCTGACCCAGTTTTTCTTTGAGGCCGAAACGTTTTTCCGCTTCCGCGACAAATGTGTGAAGGCCGGTATCGATCACCTGATCACCCCCGGCATCCTGCCTATTGAAAACTGGAAAGGTGCCCGCAACTTTGCGCGCCGTTGCGGCACGCATATTCCGGCCTGGGTCGAAGAGGCGTTTGAAAAGGCCCAGCGCGATGATCGCGAAGATCTGTTGGCCACAGCAATGTGTACCGAACTCTGCTCGGATCTGCTGGATGGCGGTGTAGAGAAACTGCACTTTTACACGCTGAACCGCCCCGAGTTGACCCGTGATGTGTGCCACGCTCTGGGCGTGACACCAAAAGTCTCGCTCGAGAACGTGGCGTAAAACTTGCCCGCGCTCCGGCGCGTTCCTAGGGTCCGCTCAAAAGGAACGCGCCATGTACTATGCCCAGTCTTTTGACGACTTGCTGAAGCCCAGCCAGATTTCTGAAATATCAGGACTGGAGTTTATGACCGGCATGCTTGAAGGGCGGCTACCTGGTCCGCCCATTGCCCAAACCCTTGGTTATCATCTGTTGAGTGTCGAGCCGGGACAGGTAGTGTTTCGCGGCACGCCTGAGTTTGGAGTGACCAACCCAATGGGAACTGTGCACGGTGGCTGGTACGGAACCTTGTTGGATAGCGCGATGGCCTGTGCGGTGATGACACGTGTTCCCAAGGGATCCGTTTATACAACGCTTGAATACAAGATAAACATCCTGCGCCCTATCAAACTGGGTATGATCATAGACTGCATCGGAGTGACCGAACACGTTGGTCGCTCAACCGGGGTTGCGCGGGCTGAAATTCGCGGTGTCGAAGATGGCAAGCTTTACGCCACAGGTTCGACGACGTGCATCGTGATGAATCTGAAAGGCGCCGCAAACTGATCAATTGTGAAAGTTCAGCGCGCCGCTCTTGAACGCAGGGCTTGCATCCCCGTCGCTTTGCTTTCGGAAGCTGCACCAACACTGCTATGCAGTCGTTCGCTACTGTCCAAGCCGACCCGGCGGCGACTGCGCAGCAGGAATATTTTACCCCAGCCGCGCCAGGTGCCAACCGAGGGTGCCTTGGGGTCGACCGGAAACTGCAACCGCCAGTTCTGAGGCAGCGGCAGTCCACAGTTTTCTGCTTTTTCCAGCATCCAAACCAACGGAATATTGGCCAAAGGACGTGTCTCTTCGTGATTGCCCAGTTGTCCGCCGACATCACCATGCGCACCGCGAAACCAAACCTGTTCCACATGTCCTCGCCATCCAGCAGGGCATTCCCATAACACTGGCTCAAACACTTGGCGGGTTTCATCCAGTGCCAACGCATGAAATCCATTTCGAATGCTGTGACCCAGTTGGTGGTCATGGAAGTCATGTTGCATTTCTGCCCAGCGCCACAAAATTGGCAAACGCAACCCTAACGCCTTAACGGTTTCCCACACGCCAATCATTTCTATCTCAGCACCATCATGGCAAAAGGCTCGCTTAAACTGATCCGACGCTTCGCTCCCCTCCCCTTGGTAGTGCCGATAGGCGGTGCGGATATTTCGCACCGTGGCATGTTCAGCCTTTAGTAATCCAACTTGGTCAATCACTCCAGCAAGTGACCTGACAGCAAAAGCGCCACGCGAATAGCCCATCAGATAGATCCGATCACCAGGTCGGTAGCGCGACGCAAGATAGCCATAGGCGCGGCGGATCTGCCTATTGATTCCACGTCCCATCATGACATCAAGTGTCGAGCGCCAGTTTTGCCATTGCACCCCGGCCTCATAGAACACTGACACCTGGCCGCTCATCTGTTGGCACAATTGATAAGTTGTCCCGGCATGAGTTTCGTGACCAGGTTCCAGTGTCGACATAGTCCCGTCCAGAATAATCACATGGGCCATTGGGCCGCGTTGTTTAGTTTCTGCCGAATGTTCTGAGCGAAGGGGGCGACCAAGCCACCCCAAAACCCGTCTACTCAATTTCGTCAGGAACATTCCAACTTCTTTCTTTCACTTGAGCCCTGCTAATCGCGCGTTGTAGCGCAACCAAGGTACGCTTCTGCATCGGTTCGACACTTCGAATGCCAGAAGCAAAAATGTAGGTAGCAAAGCACCCAGCTCTTTATTTCGAGTTTCTTGAGCTACAAGAATATAGGTAGGGCTATTATGGCCCCTTGCCCCTGTTCTGTTTCTCACCGCGGTTTCACAGCCGGGTCGACGCGAGAAACTCTACTGCGCCTTAGCAACAGAATTGCCGAAAATTCTTTCTATATCGTAACGATTGAGAACGCCGTGCCGCTCCACATGGTCGCACCTTGGAACTTTTGGGAGTCATTCTTGCGACCATAGCAATTGCTTGCCCCCTGAAATCAGATGGCAAGCGCGTTTTGTTACACAAGATAGCCATTGCCCGCGCTTTTGCGGACCTCAGTTCGTGTTAAGTCGAAGCTGGTGCTTCCAGTTCAATCACCGTCACCACATCAGACAGGCCATAGCCATTAAACTGGGTGCTCATTGATGAAGAATAAGCACCCAATCCCGGTAGCAGAACATAGTCACCAGCCTCGGCATCGGCCGCCAGTGGCAACCCATCGGGCAGGCGATCAAGGCTGTCACATGTGGGTCCAAACACCACACGCGGCTTCGCAGCAGCGGTACGATGTGAGCCGTCACCAGCCACAACAAAAACACGCCCAGGCAGCCCCATATCACGAATATCAACGAGCCCGCCATAAATGCCGTCATTCAGGAACACCAACTCACCTCCATCGCGGATCCCTTTGATCCGTGCAGCCAGGGTAAAGGCCTCGGACACCATTGCCCGCCCCGGTTCGCAGATCAATGTTGGCAGATCTTTGCCAAACGCAGCCTCGACAGCATCGGCAATTGCATAAAACGTATGCTCCAAGTCGGGGGCAATACCATCGCGATTTGCTGCAAAGCCACCGCCTACATTCAATCGGTCAATCTTGACACCTGCGGCCTGACAAATCCGACCAGCCTCAGCGATGTAAGCAACCCAGGCATTTGCATCTTCGCATTGCGTACCGGGGTGGAAACACAGTGACGGCGTCCAGCCTTCTTCGGCGACACGTTTCAGCAACTCGATTGCTTGCTCCGGCTCGGCACCAAACTTGCTGCCAAAATCATAAGCCGCCCCTTCCACCGGCATGGCAAACCGCACTGCAATTTCGCAGTCACGCGGAACGTCAGCCAGTTTTTCCAGCTCGCTCATTTCGTCGATCGACCAGCTATCAATGCCATGCTCAATACCGGCCTTGATTTCCTCAATCGAGCGAACAGGATTGTTGTAATGCATAGCCGCGGTTTGGCTAGCAGCACGCACCGCTGCCATCTCGGCAGGCGACGCCACATCAAACGCACCAATCCCAGCTGCCACCAGATTAGACAACACGGCAGGATGGGGATTGGCCTTAACCGCATAGGTTACCAAGCCAGGAAACCCGGACTGAAACCGCGCTGCGGTCTGGTGCAGAACCCGAGGCGAGAAATACAGCACAGGATGATCCGGCTGACGGCGCGCCAAATGTGTTTCAGGATCATGCCAAAGCGGAGAAATTTGCTGCATTTCGAATACACCTCGTAGTTTTTCCCCAGTTTCGGAAAATGACCCGTCGAAATATCCCGACACTCCGACTATTTTGACCAAAACTTACGTCACATCGACGAGGCGACCATGCAACCTGACGAAACCGACCAAAAACTGATGAATTTGCTGCGCGAGAACGCACGCAGACCGGTGGCCGAACTGGCCCGCCTGCTTGGGCTGGCACGCACCACTGTACAGGCCCGGATCGACAGGCTTGAAACCACAGGCGTCATTTCTGGTTACACACTGCGCGCCTCTCTTTCTGATCGCCCCCCACTACAGGCCACGGTCTTGATCTCAATCGAACCTCGCTCCGGCCCCGAAGTCCTCGCCCGGTTGCGCATCCTGCCCGGTGTCCAGGTGGTCCATACCACCTCGGGTCGGTTTGATCTGCTCGCCCAAGTGGTCGCGCAAACCACAACCGAGCTGGATGAAACCATCGATAGTATCGGCGAGGCGCGCGGCGTGAAGTCCTCTGAAAGCCTGATCCACCTGGCCACCAAGCTGGACCGCACCTGAACAACTGTTTCGTCCATTCTCACTGCCGTTGGTCCAGCGATGTCCTTCTCCCTTCCCCTTGGCGCGCCTATTGGGTAAGTGGGACACAACCAAGGATACCGACGCAGGACAAACGCAATGGCGATGGAAAAGACATTCAACGCGGCCGAAGCCGAAGACCGGCTGTACAAGGCCTGGGATGAAGCAGGCTGTTTCAAGGCAGGGGCAAATGCCAAGCCCGGCGCCTCTTCCTATTCGATCATGATCCCACCGCCCAACGTGACCGGCGTGCTGCACATGGGCCATGCGTTCAACAACACCCTGCAGGACATCCTGATCCGCTGGAAGCGCATGCAGGGGTTTGACACCTTGTGGCAGCCGGGCACTGACCACGCAGGCATCGCCACCCAGATGGTTGTCGAGCGTGAACTGGCCCGCACCCAACAGCCGTCGCGCGCAGAACTGGGCCGCGAAGAGTTCCTGAAAAAGATCTGGGAATGGAAAGAGAAATCCGGTGGCACTATTGTTGAGCAGCTGAAGCGCCTTGGTGCGTCGTGCGACTTTGACCGCACTGCATTCACCATGTCCGGCGCTCAGGGTGATACCCGCACAGGTCACGAAAACTCGCCCAACTTCCATGATGCCGTGATCAAGGTCTTTGTGGACATGTACAACAAGGGCCTGATCTATCGCGGCAAGCGGCTGGTTAACTGGGACCCGCACTTTGAAACCGCGATTTCTGATCTTGAGGTCGAAAACATCGAAGTTGCCGGCCACATGTGGCACTTCAAATACCCGCTGGCAGGTGGCGCAACCTACACCTACGTCGAAAAAGACGAGGACGGAAATGTCGTGCTCGAAGAAGAGCGCGATTACATTTCCATCGCCACCACCCGCCCGGAAACCATGCTGGGCGATGGCGCGGTTGCGGTACACCCGTCGGACGAGCGGTATGCGCCCATCGTAGGCATGCTCTGCGAAATTCCGGTTGGCCCCAAGGCGCAGCGCCGTCTGATCCCGATCATCACCGATGAGTACCCGGACAAAGACTTTGGCTCGGGCGCGGTGAAAATCACCGGCGCGCATGACTTCAACGACTATCAGGTTGCCAAGCGCGGCGGCATTCCGATGTACAACCTGATGGACACCAAGGCCAATATGCGCGCCGATGGTGCGCCTTATGTTGACGAGGCCGCCACCGCGCAGGCCATCGCCAATGGTGAGGCTGAGTTCACCGAGGCCTCCATCGCCGCGATGAATCTGGTGCCCGAGGAATACCGTGGCCTGGACCGGTTTGAGGCCCGCAAACGTGTGGTGGCCGACATCACCGCCGAAGGTCTGGCCGTGATGCAGACCGTCACCAAGACGGTCAAGGACGAGGACGGCAACGAGACCGAGGTTTCGGAAACCGTGCCTTATGTCGAGAACAAGCCGATCATGCAGCCCTTTGGCGATCGCTCCAAAGTGGTGATTGAGCCGATGCTAACCGACCAGTGGTTTGTTGAGACCGACAAAATCGTCGGCCCGGCGCTGGATGCGGTGAAGAATGGCGATGTAAAGATCCTGCCGGAAAGCGGTGAAAAGGTCTATTATCACTGGCTGGAAAATATCGAGCCCTGGTGCATCTCGCGCCAACTGTGGTGGGGCCACCAAATCCCGGTTTGGTATGGACCAGCGCTTACAGACGATGAAGAAGGAATCACTTACGGCAAAATGAAGGCATTCTGTGCTGCTTCTGTTGAAGAAGCCCTTGCCCTCGCTGGTAAGTACTACAATGGTACAGGATTTGAACCAGTTACAGATTCTGGTGAATATACCGATCAAGAAATTGCAGACGAATTCTTGGCAAACAAAAAGGTATTGCTAGACCGCGACCCCGACGTGCTGGACACATGGTTCTCCTCCGGCCTCTGGCCCATCGGCACCCTCGGCTGGCCCGAAGACACCGAAGAGCTGCAAAAATACTTCCCAACCTCGACCCTGGTCACCGGTCAGGACATCCTGTTCTTCTGGGTTGCGCGAATGATGATGATGCAAATGGCGGTTCTGTCGGACCGTCCAGTTGCGGAAAAAATCCCGTTCGACACAGTCTACCTGCATGGCCTTGTGCGCGATGCCAAGGGCAAGAAGATGTCGAAATCCACCGGCAACGTTGTTGACCCTCTGGAAATCATTGATGAATACGGCGCCGACGCGCTGCGGTTCACCAATGCGGCCATGGCCAGCCTTGGCGGTGTGCTCAAGCTCGACATGAAACGGATCGAGGGTTATCGCAACTTTGTCACCAAGATCTGGCAAGCGTCCTCTTACGGTGACAGCCAGATTGATGCCTTCAGTGCCGAGCGTGGGGCCGAGCCACCCAAAGCCACCCTGCCCCTGAACCGCTGGATCATTGGTGAAATCGCCAAACTGCGTGAAGAGGTGGATGGCGCGTTTGAGGCCTATCGCTTTAACGACGCCGCCAATGCGCTTTATTCCTTCTTCTGGAACAGCTTCTGTGCGCGCTATCTAGAATTCACCAAGCCGATCTTCTTTGCCGACGATCAACCCGCCAAGGACGAAACTCAGGCGGTGTATGCCTGGGCCGTGGATCAGGCGCTGATCCTGATGCACCCGATCATGCCATTTGTGACCGAGGAAATCTGGAACGTCACCCAGGGCCGTGGCTACGAGGCTGGCGACGCTTCGCAGATGTTGGCACATGGCACATGGCCAACCTACTCGGCAGCCGATCTGGTGGACGCTGATGCCGAGCGCGAGATGAACTGGGTGATCGCAGTAATCGACAACATCCGCTCAGCCCGTGCACAGCTAAACGTACCCGCCGGTGCCAAAGTTCCGATGCTGGTGACCGAGATTGACGCCGCTGGTCAGGCTTATTGGGATCGCAACGGCGAGCTGATCAAACGCTTTGCTCGCATTGAAAGCCTTGAGGCGGCCGACACCCTGCCCAAGGGCTGTATTTCCATCGGTGCCCCCGGCGCGTCCTTCGCGCTGCCACTGGCCGAGATCATTGATGTCGCAGCCGAAAAAGCCCGCCAGGAAAAGAACCTTGGCAAGTTGATGAAAGAGCTCGGTGGCCTGCGTGGCCGGTTGAAAAACCCCAAGTTTGCGGATTCGGCCCCAGCCGAAGTGGTCGCCGAAACCCGCGCTAACCTGGAGTTGCGCGAAGAGGAAGAAGCCAAGATCAAAGAGGCGCTGGCACGTCTGTCTGAAATCGGCTGATCCCACGCCGATTTGTTATTAAAACGCCCGCCCTTTGGTGGGCGTTTTTGCTTTTAGCTGCACCAAACCCGGTCCAGTCCTATCTGTGTAGGGTGTGTGCTTGCACGCACCACTCCTTGCCAATCGTAACAGGGGGAAAAATTGTTCCAGCATCTCATTGATATAAGAACAGTTTTACTCCAGCCTGCACTCCAGAATTAGGGAGAGACAGATGCCAAAGGGATATTGGGTTGCCCATGTCGATGTGGATGACATGGACCGCTATAAGGACTACGTCGCTGCAAATGCAGCGCCTTTT
Organism: Parasedimentitalea nitratireducens; assembly: GCF_057444295.1. Classification (NCBI taxonomy): domain Bacteria; kingdom Pseudomonadati; phylum Pseudomonadota; class Alphaproteobacteria; order Rhodobacterales; family Paracoccaceae; genus Parasedimentitalea; species Parasedimentitalea nitratireducens. The sequence goes on from NZ_JBYAXC010000002.1 coordinate 816,120, forward strand.
GCCGAATATGGTGCGAAATTTCTTGTCCGGGGTGGACACAAAGAAGTGCGTGAAGGCCAAACACGCGCCCGTACTGTGGTCATCGAATTCAAAGATTTTGCAACGGCCAAAGCCTGTTACGACTCTGTTTCCTACCAAGATGCCAAATCTCTGCGCGATCCGGTCTCAACTGGCGACATGGAGATCATTGAGGGTTATGATGGGTAACCCCATACTGACAAGATACTCGTTCCGGAGAGTTTCATGCCACTTTTGAAAAAACTATTTCAAGCCATTCGCCCGCAGGGCCAGACCAAACTACCTGATCCAGATGCCGAACTAGCCCTGGGAGCCCTGTTGGTGCGGGTGGCGCAATCGGATCGTGAATATCAGCTCGAAGAGATCAGCCTGATCGATCGCACCCTTGCGCGGCTCTACCAGCACAACGCAATCGAAGCCGCCAAAGTGCGGGCTACTTGCGAAAAGCTCCAGGCTGCAGCACCCGAAAGCGATACTTTTGGCCGCCTGATCCGTGAAACCACAGGAATTGACGAACGTTTGGCTGCAATGGACGCCCTTTGGGAAGTAGTGCTGGCCGATGGCCGCGAACACCCCGGCGAAGTCAGCATCATCGAAGAAATCCGCAGCGAAATGGGCCTGTCTTACGCCGACAGTCAAGCGGCCCGCACCAAGGCCAAGGCCAAACTCGCAACTCAGTCCGAGGAAAACTAATGTTCAAAGACCTCCTGAACAAACTACTACAGCCGGCCCCTTCAGCGCTGGATCCTCAGGATGCGCGCCTTGCGCTGACTGCGCTGCTGGTTCGCATTGCACGGTCAGATCATAACTATGCAGACGTCGAGCAGGACCGCATTGATCGCATTATTTCAGCCCGTTACGGTCTGGATATGGGCGAAGCGATCATTTTGCGCGAACAGGCCGAGGCAATGGAGGCCGAGGCCCCAGACACGGTTCGCTTTACCCGCGCCATCAAAGAGGCGGTCGCATACGAAGACCGTATCGGCGTGATCGAATCACTGTGGCAAGTGGTGCTGGCTGATGGCCACCGTGATGAAGGCGAAGATGCTATTTTGCGTCTGTCCGCCAACCTGCTAGGCGTTAGTGATGTGGACAGCGCCTTGGCCCGGCGCCGGATGGAGAAAGCCCAGTGATTGCTTATCTCGGAATGTATGACCGCCCTGAAACCGCAGCGGCAAACGATGCATTCTGGCAAGCAATCCGAACGGAGCTGGGGCAAGGCCCCGATCACCTGTCACGCGATGCAGATGTCTGGGACATCTGGAGATCACCCGATCTGCTGCTCGCCCAGACCTGCGGTATGCCCTATCGAACCCGGCTCTACAGTCATGTTCAGTTGGTCGGAACCCCCGACTACGGCCTGCCTGACTGCCCTCCGGGGCATTACAACAGCGTCATCCTCGCCCACAAAAACCGCGAAGGCGACTCTCTGGCCGCATTTGATGGCCAGCGCTTTGCCTATAACGAGGCGCTGTCCCAGTCAGGCTGGGCGGCCCCTGTGATGCACATGCGCGAGCAGCGGCTTATGCCTGGCGAACTTGTTGAAACCGGCAGCCACCAAAACTCAGCTCTTGCCGTTGCCGAAGGACGCGCCGATTTTGCCTCTTTGGACGCAGTAACCTGGGCAATGATTCAGCGTTACGATGATTTCTCATCAGAACTCACCGAGATCACGCGTACCAGTCCCACTCCGGCCCTCCCCTTTATCACGTCAATTGACAAGGATAGGCAGTCGCTGTTTGGGGCTCTAACCTCGGCAGTGGCAAACCTAACTGACAGTGATCGCGCAACTCTGCAGTTAACAGGCATGATGGAAATTCCCCCTGCGGAATATCTGGCAGTGCCAACACCTTTGGGACCCACCCTGATGGTTCGGCAGGGTCGAAGCGCTCTCAACTGACGAGGCATCTGGATCTTGGGATTTTGAAGTGCTTGCGTGCCCCAGAATCCTGATCACAAAACTGCCCTTTCCGACGACTTCGTACAGCCAAGTTTCAACCGGCAACTGCATCCTGAATAAAATCATAAATCGGACGGTGACTTATCGTGGTTTTCCAAACCAGCAGCCAAGAAGCCCCCACTTCCGTTCCGACGCATATTATGGTCAAATCGCCACCTAACTCGACGCATTACCCGTTTTGCACATTGCATTAGTGCCATTTTTAGGTCCAATACTGTCTTTAACTTCACAACAAGCGGATACTAAGACCCTTGACCGACGAAACACCTGTTCTGCAAATCCGCGATTTACACAAATCTTATGGTGAACTTGAGGTCATCAAAGGGGTCGATATAACTGCTAAACGCGGCGACGTTGTTTCCCTCATCGGCTCTTCGGGCTCGGGAAAATCTACTTTATTGCGTTGCTGCAATCTTTTGGAAGACAGCCAACAGGGCGAGATCCTGTTCAAAGGTGAGCCGATTTCCTGGGGTGGAAATGGGCTGAACCGCCGCCCGTCAGATGCAAAACAAATACTTCGCATCCGCACCAATCTCAGCATGGTGTTCCAACAGTTCAATCTGTGGGCGCATATGTCGATCCTGCAAAACGTAATGGAAGCCCCAGTGACCGTTCTTGGGCGCGACCGCGACGAAGCCGAAGCCTCAGCGCGCAAGTATTTGGAAAAAGTGGGTATTGGCGACAAATGCGACGTCTACCCCGCTCAGCTTTCTGGAGGCCAGCAGCAACGCGCAGCCATTGCCCGTGCCCTGTGCATGGAACCCGAAGCCCTGCTGTTTGACGAACCTACTTCGGCTTTGGACCCAGAGCTGGAACAGGAAGTGGTCAAAGTGATCAAGGACCTTGCAGCCGAAGGCCGCACCATGCTGATCGTGACCCACGACATGAAGCTTGCCGCTGATGTGTCTGACCATATTGTGTTCTTGCACAAAGGTCTGATCGAAGAAGAGGGCAGCCCGGACGAATTGTTCGGCAATACCCGATCCGAACGGTTGCGTGGCTTTTTGTCCGCCACACGTCACTGATAAGAACAATAATCAATAACCAACCTTAATGGGAGTAATCCAATGAAATCCTTGTTTTTGGGCACCGCCGCTCTGGCACTGACCGCCAGCTTTGCAATGGCCGACACTGTTCGCCTGGGCACCGAAGGCGCCTACCCTCCATACAACTTCCTGAACGATTCAGGCGAAGTTGACGGTTTTGAGCGCGAGTTGGGCGACGAGCTGTGCAAACGCGCTGGCCAGACTTGTGAGTGGGTCACCAACGACTGGGATTCGATCATCCCTAACCTGACCTCGGGCAACTACGATGCCATCATCGCTGGCATGTCGATCACTGCTGAGCGCGCTGAAGTTGTTGACTTCACCCAGGGCTACACTCAGCCGTCGCCATCTTCCTTCGCTGCAATGTCTGCTGACGTTGACCTGAAGACAGCGGTGATTGCAGCTCAGGCTTCGACCATCCAGTCGGCTCACGTTGCTGAATCAGGTGCGACTCTGGTTGAATTCCCAACACCGGATGAAACCATCGCTGCTGTTAAATCAGGCGAAGCGGACGCGGTTCTGTCTGACAAAGACTACCTGAACCCAATCGTTGCAGAAACCGATCTGATGCTGATCGAAGACATCCTGCTGGGTGGCGGCATCGGCATGGCGTTCCGCAAGTCCGATGCTGAACTGCGCGGTAAGTTCGACGCAGCGATCGCTTCGATGAAAGAAGACGGTTCGCTGAACGAGCTGCTGGCAAAATGGGAGATCGAGGGCCAATTCTGATCGCCCTGATCTAACATCAAGACCTGTGAGAGGGGGCTTTGCTCCCTCTCCTTACTATTCCCGTTGCGATCCTGAACGGCTCTAGAATTCGAGGCTCACCATCTTCTCCTATTGCTCTGATCCTGCCGTCCTTGAGGGCATCAAGTGGCTAAGCTGCTACCTGACCACAGGTAAGCACATGTCCTTCTATGTCTCGTTTGGGACAGTTTTGTTGCTCTTGGCCATCACGGCCCCCACCGCAATGGCCTTTGGCTTTGGTGGCGCCATGGCAGCTCGCGCACGGTTTGCTCCGCTTAGCTGGCTGGGCAAAGGATATATCGCCATCGTCCGTGGTGTACCTGACATCGCCTTCTTCATGTTCTTTGTCATTGCATTGGACCAGGGCATTGAATGGCTGCTGCACAAGGCAAAATGCCCAGACTGGGCTGAACCCATTCGCCAGGGCAGCGACTTTGTCGTCTGCGACATAGCCAAGATGCCATTGGGATCTTCTCCCCAGTGGATGCACGAGGTCTATGGCTTTTCCCTCGCGGTCATAACCTTTGCCATCGTTTTTGGCGCCTTTGCCGCCAATGTTTTATACGGGGCGATGCGCGCGGTTCCCCACGCCCAGATCGAAACCGCCGAAGCATATGGCATGACACATCGCCAAACGTTTTGGCGCATTCTGGTGCCGCAGATGTGGGTCTATGCCCTACCCGGCTTGTCGAACCTTTGGATGGTTCTGATTAAGGCCACGCCGCTGTTGTTCTTGTTGGGCGTCGAAGACATTGTTTATTGGGCCCGCGAAATGGGTGGATCTAAGACCGCCAAATTCACCGCCTATCCCCATGGTGACTGGCGCATGTGGTACTTCCTGGCGCTTCTGGTCTTCTATCTTGCCTTTACCAAAGTCTCCGAAGTTTTCCTGGAGAAACTAATGACACGACTTTCTCACGGGCAGGCCACCCTGGGTGGCGAAGCACAAAGGAAAGCGTCATGAGCTGCTTTCAGACTGTACAAGACTATGCATTCCGTTCGCTTGGCTACGGCGAACGTTTGCTGCCGCGCAGTGATTTCACCCTGTGTGAACAGTTCACCCTGATCGGTTCCGGCATGATCTGGAATGTTTACTTTGGTGTTCTGGCCGTCGTCACCGGGTTCTTTTTTGCAACTGCACTCGCCGTGGCCAAGAACTCTAGCCACGCCAGATACCGCAAACCGGCTGAATGGTTCATCTTCCTGTTCCGTGGTTCGCCACTGTTCATCCAGTTCTTCTTTGCCTACTTCCTGTTTCTTAGCCTCAAGGGTGTTTCACCGATCTTTGATCCGTTCACCTCAGCCTGGCTGGGTGCTTTGATCGTGCTGTTCCTGAACACCGCCGCCTATACTGGCGAGATCTTCTACGGCGCGCTTCAGTCGATCCCCAAGGGTGACGTAGAAGCTGCCGATGCCTACGGCCTGTCCGGCTGGCCCCGGTTCAAACGGATTGTCTGGCCCACCATGCTTCGCCTCGCCTGGCCTGCCTATACAAACGAGGCAATCTTCCTGTTCCATGCCACCACGCTGGTCTATTTCTCGGGCTTTCCGGCCTGGCGTCAAAAAGGCGATGCGCTGTACTATGCCAGCTACTTTGCGGATAAAACGTTCAACCCGTTTATCCCCTACCCGATCCTGGCGTTCTACTTCATCATGCTGACGCTGTTGATCATCTCGCTGTTTGGAATAGTGAACAAACGCCTGAACCGGCATTTGCCCCAGGCACGGCGAGCAAAAATCAAGTTCAAGCCAAATATCATGCGCTAATCACCGTATTGGTTTTCGTTCAAATGGCTCCTTCGGGAGCCATTTTTGTTTACGCAGCCCCTTCAACTGAAACTTTTGATCAAATTATCTTGGCGCGGGCAAAGTCCTGCGCTACACCTCTCTTAATCACTAAGGGAGCCCACTATGGATCTGTCTAGCCTCAGCACCATTCGCATTGCCGCTTGCGACCTGAACGGTCAGATGCGGGGCAAGCGCATGCCCTCCACAATGGCCGCAAAGTTCGACAAGGGTGGCGCACGCTTGCCGCTGTCCGCCCTGAACCTAGATCTCTGGGGCAGCGATATCGACGATAGCCCACTGGTGTTTGAATCCGGTGATGCAGATGGCGTTTTGCTGCCAACCGATCGCGGCCCTGTTGCCATGCCCTGGTTAGCCAATGCCTCAGCACTGGTGCCGATGACCCTGCACTATGATGATGGGAAACCATTCTTGGGTGACCCTCGCCATGCGCTTGAAACCGTATTGGAAAAATACTCCAACCGCGGCTGGACCGTCATTGCAGCCACCGAAATGGAATTCAACCTGGTTGATGCCAACGGTGACCAGCCCTGCCCTCCTAAGAACCCTGTGACAGGACGTGCGCTTGACAGCCACGCCACAATATCTCTGGCCGAATTAGATGCCTTTGATGACTTTTTCACCGACCTCTACAACGCGTGCGAGGCTATGGGCATCCCCGCCCAAACCGCCATTTCTGAAGGTGGCTTGGGCCAGTTCGAAATCAACCTGAACCACCAGGATGCCCTGCGTGCGGCGGATGATGCTTGGTTATTCAAAGCCATGGTCAAAGGCATCGCACGCAAGCATGGGCTGGCTGCAACGTTCATGGCCAAGCCTTATGCCGAGGAAGCCGGTAATGGAATGCACGTCCATTTCTCGGTGGTAGATAGCGATGGAAACAACGTCTTTGACGATGGCAGCGACACCGGGTCTGACCTGCTGAAACATGCCGTCGCCGGATGTCTCGCAGCTATGCCTGCCAGCACATTGATCTTTGCGCCGCATGGCAATTCCTACGAACGGTTGGTGCCAGGGGCCCATGCACCCACCAGCGCCGCCTGGGGCTATGAGAACCGCACAGCGGCTATTCGCATCCCCGGTGGCCCCCCTGTGTCGCGACGTATCGAACACCGGGTGGCCGGTGGCGACATCAACCCCTATTTGATGCTCGCAACTGTTCTAGGCGCAGCCCTTGTGGGTATCGAAGATCAAATGATGCCCCCGGCCCCGATCACGGGAAATGCGTATGAGATCGCAGATCTGCCACAGCTGGCAGACAGCTGGGGCGCCGCCATTGATACCTTTGAAACCGATCCGCTGATCGCGCGGATCCTGCCAGACATGACAATCCGCAATCTGGTGATGACCAAACGGCAAGAGATGCGCCTCTTTGCAGAGCGCCCTAAAGAGACGCACTGGTTGTCCTTGCTGGAAGCAGTCTGAGCCCCCTTGTCCGACCGTTCGGCCTCCGCTAGGCTGAATTTGATCAAATTTAGGTGACACATGAGAATCGGAATACTTCAAACCGGCCGCGCCCCTGATGCGCTGATCGAAACCTCGGGTGACTACGACCAGATGTTTCGCACCCTGCTGGATGGCCACGGATTTGAATTTGAGACTTACGCGGTGCTGGACGGGGTCTTTCCCGAAAGTGCTGACGCTGCCGACGGCTGGCTGATCACCGGATCCCGGTTTGGGGTCTACGAAGATCACGACTGGATCCCCCCGCTCGAAGAGCTGATCCGCGACATCCACGCCAAGGGGCTGCCCACGCTTGGTATCTGCTTCGGCCATCAGATCATCGCACAGGCTCTGGGCGGCAAGGTCGAGAAATACGAGGGTGGCTGGGCAATTGGCCGGGTTGAATACAATCAAGACGGTCGCTCTCTGTCGATGAACGCTTGGCATCAGGATCAGGTGACGCAACTGCCCAAGGACGCCCGCGTTCTGGCAGGTAACGACTTCTGTCCGAATGGCATCCTTGCCTACGGTGACACCATCTGGACCGTGCAGCCCCACCCCGAATTCAAATCTGACTTTGTCGGCGGCTTGATCGAAAAACGCGGTCGCGGTGTGGTGCCTGACCCAATTCTGGACAAGGCCCAGACCAAACTGGAAGTGCCTAACGACAGCGACGAAATCGCCAGTTTCATGGCGTCATTCTTGAAGAAAGAGAGGGCTTAATGTCCGATTGGAAATCCACCCTGCCCGAAGCTGCCAAGGCCTATCTGGATGGCCGTCGCCTGGACGAAGTTGAATGCATCGTCTCTGACCTGCCCGGCATCGCCCGCGGCAAAGCGGTTCCTGCCTCTAAGTTCGCCCGGCAAGACTATTTTCACCTGCCCGACAGCGTGTTCTACCAGACCATCACTGGTGGTTGGGGTGAGGCCGCAGGCGAAGATGGCTTCATCGAAAAGGACATGGTGCTGCGCCCGGACATGAGCACAGCCACAGCTGCGCCCTGGACCGGCGATTGGACTCTTCAGGTGATCCATGACGCTTTTAACAGCGCTGGCGAGCCAATCCCATTTTCACCCCGCAATGTGCTGAAACGAGTGGTTGATCTCTATACGGCCAAAGGCTGGAAGCCTGTTGTGGCGCCGGAAATGGAATTCTATCTGGTGGCCCGCAACACCGACCCGCTACAAGAAATCAAACCAATGATGGGCCGCTCGGGCCGCCCCGCCGCCGCCCGTCAGGCCTATTCGATGACGGCCGTGGATGAGTTTGGCCCGGTGATCGACGACATCTATGACTTTGCCGAGGCGCAGGGGTTCGAAATTGATGGCATCACCCAGGAAGGCGGCGCCGGTCAGCTGGAAATCAACCTGGTCCACGGCGATCCGATCAAACTTGCCGACGAAGTGTTCTACTTCAAACGCCTGATTCGCGAGGCCGCTCTGCGCCACGACTGCTATGCCACCTTCATGGCTAAGCCGATCGCCAACGAACCTGGCTCCTCCATGCATGTGCACCACTCGATCATCGATACAGCTACGGGTGATAACATTTTCTCCGGCCCGAATGGCGAGGAAACCGACGCCTTTCATCACTTCATTGGAGGTCTGCAAACCCACCTACCCGCAGCAATCGCTGTGCTGGCACCCTATGTGAACTCCTACCGTCGCTACGTCAAAGACCAAGCTGCGCCGATCAATCTGAGTTGGGCCAAAGACAACCGGACCACAGGTATTCGTGTGCCGCTGTCTGGTCCCTCGGCCCGTCGTGTTGAAAACCGTCTGGCAGGCATGGATTGCAATCCATACCTTGGCATTGCAGCCTCGCTGGCCTGCGGATATCTTGGCATGACCGAACACCGCAGCCCAAGTGCCGAGTTCAAAGGCGACGCCTATGCCGCCGACGAAGACATCCCTCAGGTCATGGGTGAGGCGCTGGAGCTTTTCGACAGTGCAGAGGCGCTTCATAAGGTGCTGGGTGAAGATTTTGCCCGTGTCTATTCCATCGTGAAGCGTGCCGAGTATGACGAGTTCCTGCAGGTCATCTCACCTTGGGAACGCGAACATCTGCTGCTGAATGTCTGAGGCAGATTCGCAACCGCTGGCCAGGTTCGGCGGTTGCGAATTGAGTATTTGAAGCAAAAAGAAACATCTGGAGCCTGACCAACGGGTCGGGCCCGACCACACGGGGGCACACTATGGGTTTGAACCTGCTGCACAGCAATGATCGCAAGGGCCAGTATCCCAATAGCTGGTATGCCGCGACAGCAAATACGCTAAAGCCTTTTGCCCCCTTAAACGGCGACGCGCGCGCCGATGTCTGTATCATTGGTGGTGGCTACACCGGCCTTTCGGCCGCGCTGCATCTGGCTGAGGCCGGATTGAGCGTGGTCCTGCTCGAAGCCCATCGCGTTGGCTTTGGAGCTTCTGGTCGTAATGGAGGCCAACTAGGCAGTGGTCAACGTCTGGACCAAGATGGTCTTGAGGCATTGATGGGAGATCCAGAGGCTGCAAAACTGTGGCAGCTGGGCGAAGATGCCAAGGATCTGGTCAAGGATCTGATCAAGCGCCACGACATTGATTGCGACCTGAAACCCGGCGTCGCCTGGACCGGCTCCAGCAAGAGCGACGTGGCGCATCTACATGAATACGGCGCGCATCTGCAGGACCGTTATGGCTATGACGAGCTTGAAATACTGGACAAGCAGTCCTGTCATGAGATGTGCCCCTCGCCCGATTATCAGGGCGGTTTTTTGGATATGGGCGCAGCGCATCTGCATCCGCTGAACTATGCACTTGGGCTGGCAAAGGCAGCGGCGGCCGCAGGCGCCGCTCTTCATGAGCAAAGCGAAGTTCTTCAGTTAGAGCCGGGCGCGCAGGTCAAAGTCAACACCGGCGCAGGCAGCGTCACCGCCGATCACCTGGTCCTGGCCTGCAACGGCTACCTTGGCGGATTGAATGGTCAAGTGGCCGCAAAGGTCATGCCGATCAACAACTTCATCGCCGCAACCGAACCACTGGGAGATGACGCCGCCAAGGTTCTAACTCGTGATGTTGCGGTGGCCGACAGCAAGTTTGTCGTCAATTACTTCCGACTCAGCGCTGACAAACGGCTGCTGTTTGGTGGCGGCGAAAGCTATGGCTACAAGTTCCCAAGCAACATCGACGCCGTTGTACGCAAACCCATGAGCCAGATTTTCCCACACCTGCGTGACGTAAAGGTGGATTATACTTGGGGCGGCACACTTGGCATTACCATGAAGCGAATGCCCTATCTGGCCCGTCTTGGCCCAAATGTGTTGTCGGCTTCGGGCTATTCCGGGCATGGCGTTGGAACGGCCACCCATGCGGGCCAGCTGATGGCTTTGGCGATCCAAGGGCAAAGCGAAGGATTCGACGCCATGTCACGCGTTCCGGCCCCCTCCTTCCCCGGCGGGCCAGGCATGCGCTCACCGCTCTTGGTCTTGGCCATGACATGGTACGCCATGCGCGACCGCCTGGGCCTGTAAACTCGTTATCCTTGCAACAGATCAGTAGTTTCTTGCCAAATCTTCGGCGTGAAGTACGGATTCCTCTTGGCACGCCCCGCCCTTTGTTTTACCTTTTCCAAAGGTTAAATTCAGGAATTTGAAATATGCGGACCCTCCCCAACGTACATCAAGCCGAATCCATCCCTGCAGCAGCGCGCGAAGCCATTGATGCATTGATGTTATCCGGTGACTTGTTCCGCTATACCGCGCCACAAGACGCCCCAGTTGCGCTGCTCGAACAGGAGTTTGCCGAGCTGTTGGGATGCAAATATGCCCTGGCTGTATCCTCCTGTTCCGCCGCTTTGTTCCTGTCGCTCAAAGCCCTCGATTTGCCCCGCGACTCCCGCGTTATGATCCCCGGCTTTACCTTTGCTGCGGTGCCCTCATCGGTGGTACATGCCGAATGTGTGCCCGTTCTGTGTGAAGTCGGCGACAATTACCGGATCAATCTGGCCGACTTCGAGGCCAAGCTGGATCAGGATATCAAGGCTGTGATCATCAGCCATATGCGCGGTCACACCTCGGACATGGATGCCATCATGGCGCTTTGTGATGCCCGGGATATCCCGGTGGTCGAAGACGCAGCGCATTCGCTGGGAACAACCTGGAATGATCGCAACATCGGCACCATTGGCCGTATCGGCTGCTTCTCGTTCCAGTCGTATAAGATGATCAACGCTGGCGAAGGAGGGATCCTGATCACCGACGACGCCGAACTCGTCGCCCGTGCTGTAGTCATGTCGGGCGCCTACGAACACAATTGGCAAAAGCACAAGGGCCCCCGTGGCGACAACTCCGACGATCTGGCGCAGGCTTTTGTCAAATGGCAGAACCAGCTGCCCCTGTATAACTTGCGGCTAAGCAACCTGTCGGCTGCGGTCATCCGCCCGCAACTTCCCGAGCTGATGCGCCGGGTACGGGACGGGCGCGCCAACCATGACTACGTCGCCGAACGCTTGAACAGTTCCCCTGTTCTGCACGTCCCCACCGCGTTGCCACCAGAACAACGCGCCCCGGACTCCATCCAGTTCAATCTGGTTGATATGTCTGCCCAAGAGATCAAGTCTTTTGCCACAGCAACCGAAGCGCGCGGCCTCAAGGTGCAGATTTTTGGTCTGTCCGACGATAATGCACGCGCCTTCTGGAATTGGCAGTTCATCAAAGACTTGCCAGAACTGCCACAAACCCGCGCAATGCTGATGAAGGCCTGCGATGTGCGCCTTCCAGTCAGGCTGACACGTGATGAGCTGGATGTCATCGCCGATGTTCTGCTCGAATCCGCCGCCGAAGTAAAAGGCCGGGCCGCAGCCTAACACAACAAAACCCCGGAGTTTTCCGGGGTTTTGTTTAAGGCCACCTGTCAGCCTGTGTAGAGTGCGTGCTTGCGCGCACCACCAGCGCGGGGGCTATTTCAGTTTTGAAAGCTTGTCCTGCAGTTCTGCCAATTGCTTTTTGATATCATCCAGGTCTTCGCCGCTATCGCTCTCAGGCTTGGAACTTTCACGAGATCCTCCAGCCCAACCATTTCCCATTGCGCCTGCCATACCGCCAGTCATGGCCTTCAAGAACGCCTCTTGCTGAGCTTTAAGCGCTTCAAAGCCGGGTATTTGCGCCATTGGGTTCATCGCCGTCATCGTTTCGGCCATCTGCGATTGACTGTCGCGCAACATTTCAAACGAGCTTTGCAGGAACTGCGGCATCATCCCACCACCCGGCACCATATAACTACGTACCAGATCGTTCAGCACATCCACCGGCAGCACATTCTCTCCCCGGCTTTCGTGTTCTGCAATGATTTGCAGCAGGTATTGCCGGGTCAGGTCATCACCCGACTTCAGATCAATAATCTGAACCTCGCGCCCCGCACGAATAAAGCCAGCGATATCTTCCAGTGTGACATAGTCGCTGGTCTCGGTGTTATACAGTCGACGACTGGCATACCGCTTGATCAGCAAGGGTTTTTCCTGTTCCGCCATGTCGATACTCCCGGCATATGATGCATTGCAGCAAAGCCTATGCGAGCGCAGCACAAAAAGAAAGCACTGTAGGTCCCGCTAAACAAATTGTTCCGGTCCTTTAACGACACCGGCGACTTTTTCTTCTTGACCTAAAGTGGGCTTGAGCTTTTAGAGAGTTACCCCAGAGAACAACACATGGGGCAACACATGAAAATTCTTATCTTGGGCGGAACTGGCTCGATAGGCACAGCCGTTACACAGGAATTGGTCCAACATGGGCACGACGTAATCGGCCTTAGCCGCTCAACAAGGTCAGACGACAAGCTGAAACAATTGGGGGCAACGCCCCACCGCGGTGATCTGCGGCACCCAGAAGTCTGGGCCAAGCTGGTGACCGAAATTGACGGTTTGATCCAATTGGCAACCACGTTTGACGACGACATGGCCCAGGTCGATAGCCATGCGATGGATGCGATACTGCGACAGGCCGCACGACGGCACACACCTTTGCGGCTGCTCTATACCGGCGGTTGCTGGCTCTACGGAGAAACCGGCAACCGGGTTGCCTGCGAAACCCGGCCTCTGCGCCCCATTTCCTCTTTTGCCTGGATGACGGAAAATGGTGACACCTTGTTTGATGCGCCACAAATCTCACCCGCAATTCTCCACCCTGCTATGGTTTACCACCAAGAAGGCGGTGTGTTCACACGCTTTATCCAACAGGCACAAGCCGGTGACCCGATCGAGGTTTGGGGCAGTATCACTACCCGCTGGCCACTGGTGCATCGCGATGATCTGGCCGTGGCCTATCGCTTGCTGATGGAAAACACTGACCTGACCGGTAGCTTCAATGTCGCAGCACAACATGGGATTTCAGTGTCTGACATCATCTCCGAAATCACCCAGCGCCATAGCCATCAAGAAGGATACCTGGTGAGAAACCTGAAACACGTGGTTGCCAAGCACGGGGATTGGGCCGAGGGGCCGACATTAGACCAACAGATGAGCGCCGATAAAATTCGCAGCGCCTGTGGTTGGCAGCCTCGCCATACCCAATTTCAGAACGCCCAGTTCTAAGCACCCGAAACGACAAAGGGCAGGTCTTTCGACCTGCCCGTCAACACAAGAACACCTAGAGGGAGGAGCAGGTGTCGCTTGTGGACTATCTTATTTCTTTGCAGCTTTTTTGGCTGCCGAAGTCACATCATCAGTGGCCTTCTTAACTGCAGTCGCTGTCTCTTCGCTGATTTCTTTGCCAGCAGCCATCATCAGCTCAACAGTGTCCATCTGGACCTTCTTGGCGATTTCGGCAAAAGCAGCCATGTTTTCAGCAGCAACTTCAGCCGAGGCACTGGCGAAATCAGTGACAGCTTTGGCGTAGTCAGCCGGATCAGCCTGAGCTTTGGACATACCGCCCAGCTTGGCCAGAGTTTCTTTGGTCCACTTGCTGGAAACTTCAGCGGATTTCTCAGCCGCGTCCAGAGCAACGTTCGACAGCTTTTCGTTCAAAGCGGCAGTGTTCTTAACTGCGTCTTCCATAGCAGTGGTGTCCACAGGAAATGCACCCATCATGTCTTTCATGACGGCGGTAAAGTCTTGGTTCAAAGCCATAGTTCCAAATCCTCATCATGCCGCCGTCGGGACCATCCCGGCTGCTTGGCATAGTGAGAATATGCTTTCTGCAACGCAGCATTTCAAGATATTTCTTGCTGCACTGCAGAATATTTTCAACTTTCCAGCATTTTCAGCGCCTTGCGCTTAGCTTTACATAGGTACCAGGGGCCGGTGACAGCGGTGGATGCTCAGAATCACCCGGTTGTCGCGCCTCGACCTGCTTGCCCGACCGCTTTTTCAGCCAGGCCTGCCAACGCGGCCACCACGAGCCGTCGTTGAACTTGGCCCCTTGCAACCAACCGTCTGCATCCTGCTTCAGATCATCATTGGTATAGTGGCCATATTTCTTTTTGCTTGGCGGATTGACGATGCCAGCGATATGGCCGGATTCAGACACAATAAAACTCTTGCTACGCGAGCCCATCTGCTGAACGCCGCGATAACAGTCTTTCCAGGCGGCAATATGATCCGTCTCGCAGGTGATGGCCATCAAGGGCACATCCACCTCACTCAGACGCAGGGTGTGGCCCATCAGCTCAAACCCGTCACCGGCAAACTCATTTCGCTGACATAGGCCCCGCAGATATTGCACCGCCATCTTGGCTGGCAGGTTGGCCCCATCTCCGTTCCAGTACAGCAGATCAAACGCAGGTGGAGTCTGCCCCATCATGTAGCTGCGAATAGCTGGGGCATAGATCAAGTCGTTGGACCGCAGGAACGAGAAGGTGCGCGCCATGATGTAGGACCGCAACATACCAACCTCGTTCACCTCTTCCTCGATCCCGTCGATAAAGTCGTTTTGCAGGAAAGGTGTGAACTCCCCCTGCTCAGCAAAATCCGTCAACGCTGTAAAGAAAGTGGCCGACTTCACCGATTTATCGCCACGTTGTTTCAGTAACGATAGGGTCAGGCTCAGCGTGGTGCCAGCGATACAATAGCCCACAGCGTTCACCTGCTTAACCTTGCAGATCTCCTTGGCCTTCTCAATCACAGTCAGGAACCCATCCTGAATGTAGTCCTCCATGCCGACCTCGGCATAGCTTTCGTCCGGGTTGATCCAAGACACCACAAACAAGGTGTACCCCTGCTCGACCACCCATTTGATCAGGCTGTTCTGCGCCTTCAGGTCCAGAATGTAGAACTTATTGATCCAGGGCGGGAACAGCACAATCGGCGTATCAAACACAGTGTCAGTCTTGGGGCTGTACTGGATCAGCTCCATCATCCGGTTGCGATAGACAACTTCACCCTCACTGGTGGCAATATTCTCCCCCAGTTCAAAGGCCCTTTCGTCCGCCAGTTTAACCACTAACTCGCCGTTATTGGCCTCCAGATCCTCAACCAGGTTTTCCAGCCCATCAATCAGCGATTGCCCTTCGGTCTCAACCGCCTTTTCCAGTGCATCCGGGTTGGTCGCCAAAAAGTTGGTCGGTGCCATCATGTCAACGATCTGATCGGCGAAATAGCTGAGCCGCTGTTTGTCAGTGCCTTCCAGATCACCAACCTCGGCTACCGATTGTCGGATGGCTTCGGCGTTGGTTTGGTACTGTTGCTTGACGAAACTAAAATAAGGGTTGTTCTGCCACAAAGGGTTGGAAAACCGCCGGTCGGTCGAGGCAGGCCGCGCCCCTTTGTCAGATGCCTCATTTGTGAGCATCTGTTGCGCCTCAGCAAAATTCATCACCGATTTGCCCCAGAATTCAACCTGTTGTTCGAGCAGTTTGGCCGGATTTTGCACGACCCCGGCCCAATATGCCGTTGCTGCGCGCGCAAAGAGATCCTGATTCGGACCATCCAATGCCTCGTTATGCGACTTTTTATTAGCCATAACGTCAAGCAACCGCTTAGAAAGCTGCTCGACATGATTCATATTTTTCTGAAGTCTTTCAATATGTTCCGGATCGCAAATGGAACCAAAATCGTCACTAGTTGTCATTTTAAGGAATTCCCCTTAATTTTCTGCTATGCAGAATAACGTCGTCCCCATGTTAGGGCAAAGCGACCAAAAGTCCGATGGGTAGATATTGCTCCACCATAAAAATCGGACAAAATCTGAGGGACTCGAGCATGCGCTATATGATGACATACGACTTGATGGAAACCGCCCGCAACACCAACCAGTGGCTGGGCGCAACCGCAAGAGCGATGGCATCCTACCCGATGTTCTCTGCGATACCCAATCCCGCGCTGAACTGGATGGCCGCCTGGGGTGAAGTCACCGAGCGTACCTTCCAGCGTATGGCCGTGAAACCCGACTGGGGCATCCGCACCTTTACCTGCGAAGATGGTAAAGACCATTTGGTTGAGATTGACACCGTGATCGAGCGCCCCTTTGGCGATCTGATCCATTTCAAGGTTTCGGGCCGCGAGGAACAACCCCGCAAAGTTCTGCTGGTGGCGCCAATGTCCGGCCACTACGCCACTCTGCTGCGCTCTACCGTCAAAAGCCTGCTGGTCAATTGCGAAGTCTATATCACCGACTGGCACAATGCCCGCGACATTCCGGTCTCGGCTGGTAAATTCGACATCGAAGACTACAGCCTGTACCTCGTCGATTTCATGCGCGAAATGGGTCCTGACACCCATGTTGTCGCCGTGTGCCAACCCGTTCCACTAGCCCTGGCGGCCACCGCCTATCTGGCCGAACTTGACCCAGCTGCACAACCAAGTTCCCTGACCCTGATCGGCGGCCCAGTCGATCCCGACGCCGCCCCAACCGAGGTCACCGACTTTGGCGCCCGTGTAACTATGGGCCAACTCGAAGAAACCATGATCCAGCAAGTTGGTTTCAAATATCCCGGCGTTGGCCGCATGGTATATCCCGGCCTGCTGCAGCTTTCTTCGTTCATCTCCATGAATGGCGAGCGCCACACCAAGGCCTTTACCGACCAGATCCAGCGCGCCGCGCAGGGGGAAAGCTCGGACCACGACAGCCACAACCGCTTCTATGACGAATACTTGGCGGTGATGGACATGACGGCTGAGTTTTACTTGTCGACAGTCGAACGTATCTTCAAGACCCGCGAGATTGCCCGCAACGATTTTACCATCGACGGCCACAAGGTTGATTTCAGCAAAATCACCGATGTTGCAGTCAAAACCGTCGAAGGTGCCAATGATGACATCTCGGCCCCCGGCCAGTGTATCGCGGCACTTGACCTATGCACCGGCCTGGATGACAGCCGCAAGGCCAGCCATGTCGAGCCCGGCGCGGGCCACTACGGCATTTTTGCAGGCCGCAGCTGGCGCAACAACATCCGCCCATTGGTCATTGACTTCATGGATGCCAACAGCCGCAGCGCCAAGCCCAAGGCAAAAGCCAAGACCAAGCGCAAACCGGCCAACAAAAACGCGGCGGCCTGATCATGGCCGCAAGTGAACAGAGTTTTGCCTGCAACTGCGGTGAGTTTCAGGGCCATGTCTCGGCCCATGGCGTCAAATCCGGCACCCGCGTGGTCTGCTATTGCCCTGACTGCCGCGCCAACGAGCTGTATCATGGCCAACCTGACCCAGCCCCAGAGCCGGTAGACCTGTTCCAACTGTCGCCTGATACCATCACTATAACCAAGGGCACCGAACACTTGGCGCTGATGCGCTTCAGCCCCAAAGGCACCCTGCGCTGGTATGCGGGCTGCTGCGGCACGCCGTTTGCCAATACCCTGGCCAAACCCACCCTGCCCTTTGCAGGCCTGTGCGCCAATATGTTCGCAGACAAGGCTGCTTTGGGTAAGATCAAGGCCAAAGCCTTTATCCCCCAACATGGCAAGCCCGCCAAAACCAAGGGCGCTGCGGGCATGGCGCTTGGCATCATCAGCCGCATGGCCACCAGCCGCATGTCAGGCCGCTGGCGCGAAACGCCGTTCTTTGATGTGGAAACCGGCAAACCGGTGGCCGAGGCAACGATCCCTTCCAAGGAAGAACGGGCCAAATATTACTAAGCCTTCGCACCCTATCAGCCAATACTCGATGTCACCGAGTTGTGAGTTGCGTCAATTCGCAACCTCCATATCCTCCCGGCCATGAAACATCATTATACCGGTAAATGCCTTTGTGGATTAGTCACCTACGAGGCGAATTGCGAGCCGATCATCGTCGCTCAATGTCACTGTGAAGAATGTCGCAGACTAAGTGGCACAGGCCATACGATTGGCGCCATGTTCCCCATGGATAAAGTCATCTTGCATGGCGAAATGAGCAATTATGCCTATCAATCAAGCAAGGGCTCTGAAGTTACCAAAGCCTCCTGCACAAATTGCAACAGCCCAATCTTTGGCACAAACTCGCGAACACCAGATCATTTAACACTCTCACTTGGCACGATGGACGATGCCAGTGAACTGAATATCCAGGTTGTGATTTTTGAGCGTGACAAGCAGCACTGGGATCAACTTGAGCAGAACGTCATGGCCTTTGCAACGCAACCGGATTGGAAACCCGACACATAACCGCTTCCCTAGCCCGCCAACTAATCAAACAACGCCCGGTTCACCACATCCAGTTGCGCTGGCCTTGGCAAATGCAAACACGACATTTCTCGATTCAAATTCAGACTGGTCCAGTTGAAACCAATTTTGGCAGAAACCGATCGTGCCGTGGGGGCCGATTTAAGCCCCTGAAACAAGTTTTAGGCCACTGGCAGGTCTCATCTAGACCAAATCTTGTTATCCGTTGATCAGCATCAGGATTGAAACAATCGGAGGACAGAAAATTATAGCCACATTCAGCAGAATGAACCCCAGCTCGGGTTCAGCCTTCCGTATTTTGGCGATGTTGGTTGGATCCGACCCAACTTTGGATTTTTCCCGTGTTCTCTTCATACTAGTACCCAACTCACCACTCGTTAAAACGCATTCGCTTCCTAGTTCAGACTGATTACCCACATGCTGTCTCACCAAACGCACACATGAGGGCTGTCCAACTTTAAATATTAATTAACCTGTATGAACGAGGCGTTCGACTTGTCAAAAGTCCACCACCGCGCCTCATTAGATTCGAAACCTACCTAAAAGGTCAGCGGCCTAACCAACGCCCTAACCTTTGTCGTGCTCTTCTCTTACTGGCGCTTTGCAATTCGGCCTCAGGCACGACTACACCGCCAACCAATCCTTCAGCACCCGATTCACCACATCCGGCCGCTCTAACGTAGGCAAATGCCCGGCAGCCGTGATCACTTCCAACGTCGCTGTGGGGATCAGTTCCGCTAAAAATTCATGCCTCTTTACTGGTGTCAGCTGGTCATACTCACCACAGAGGATCAGCGTTGGCACGGCGCATTTTCTCAGCGTCCCCTGCTGGTCCCGCCGCCGCTGCAAGGCCCGTGTCTGATTCACAAACAGCGCCTGCCCCAACTCGATCCCCATCTGCTGCACATAATTGAGGATCTCAATACGCTGCGGCCCAGGCGCCAGGTATTCAGGCAGCATTGATTTGCGCAGCACATCTTCCAACCGCCCCGTACGGGCGTTGATGATCAGTGGCTCGCGGGTTGCAGCCTGGGCGGGTGTATCGGCTAGCGGACTAGTACTGATCAGGCAGAGTTTGCTAACCCGTTCCGGGGCACGCCGTAGGATCTCCATCGCCACGATACCGCCCATCGACAGCCCCGCCAAAACAAATCTCTGAGGCAACTGACGTAGCAGGTGGACGGCGATGTCTTCGATCCGCTCGCCTCCGATCAATGGGGCAACGGTTACAGGCACATGTGCGGACAAGGCCATAATTTGCGGTTGGAAGATCCGTGCGTCACACATCATTCCTGGCAGCAGCACCAAAGGATCCTGCGAAATCTGCCCAACCTGTTCCATCTTACCCGCCCCAAGGTCGTTTCTGCGCGCAGCTTAACACTGGCTCTAGCGTCACGCCAGAGAAAGTCACTTAAGCCCCGAACAAACCTTGGAATTTTGGAAAGTCCGCATAGCGCTCCTGCCGTTGCGGCAATGTCTCGCTAGGTTCTTGTCCGGCAAACAACAACCGCCCACGTGGGGCGATATAGCTGTCGATCCGGCGCATGGGCTTGGGGCGCCACACCAGATTGAACGCACAAAGCTTGGGAAAGAACCAGATCTCGGAGTAGTCCAGATGATCGTGCAGCCACCAAGCCAGGTCACGCCAGTCCCGCCCTTGATCATACTGATCTGCGAACCACGGGATCACAATCGACGCCCCTGCCACCTGTGCATCACCAGTTGCCCAGTCCCAGATGTGACATTCCAGCGGATTGTCATTGCGCGCGCAGTTCAGCTGGTTTTGGTTGCCAAATTCATTCACCGCCCGCGACCGATAGCCCGACCGCACTGCCACACGGCCAAAGGTGTCCTGCAGCGGGTCCAGCAGCGCGCGGCAAAAGGCGCTGCCGGTCTCAATCGCCAACTCCGGATCATCGGGGATGTTCTGGAGCTGGTGAAAATTGGCGATCTCTGAATACAGAAACTCGCGCATATAGAAATGTTTCGACAGGCGCACGCGGCCTAGGGTTTCCAGGCTCCACATGCTGCCCGGGCGGCGCATTTTAGTAGCCGTTCCAGCGGAACGCGCCGTTGTCATCCAGTGGCGAGAACGGATTGTGGGCAACTTCCCACACCGATCCGTCCGGTGCCTGGAAATAGCCGTGGTATCCCCCCCAGAACACATCTGCCGCTGGTTTCAGGATTTCGGCACCGGCGGCCTTGGCCCGCGCCAACACATCATCGACCTCTTCTTTGCTGCGCGTGTTATACCCCAAGGTCACAGCGCCCTGGCCCAGTTCCGAAACCGGCAGACCAATGTCATCTGCAAGGGCTTGCAACGGGTACAGTCCCAGGGTCTGGCCGATGATATCAAAGGCGATGATCCCTTCCTGACTTTCCACCCGCTTCCAGCCCAGTGTCTCATAAAAAGAGGCCGCCGCCTCCATATCGGAAACCCCAAGCGTGATCAGGCTAATCCGTTGCTCCATCATTCAATTCCTTTGTCTTTCAACCAGCTCAGAAAAACCTGGATCGTTTTATCCGTTTGTCCCGGCGACAGAATATCTCCGGTAGAGACATGTGCATTTGGATCATCATCTTCGCCCGGTGTTACCTTGTATACGTCACCCGCCCCGCCCCAGTTCTGCGCAACTTGGTCAGTCAGATCTGAACGTACGATCTTGTCCGTGTCGGCAAAATAGAACAAAGCAGGAACTTTTATCTGACCTACATCCATTTTCACCACCCTGTCAACCAGCGCCGCCATAGGTAGAACCGCAACTGAGGGATAGGACCGTGTCCAAAATCTGGCGTGATCTTCGCTCCGCGCAGGAAGCGACAATTGCCGCCCAGCCAGTGG
This sequence comes from Parasedimentitalea nitratireducens, assembly GCF_057444295.1. Lineage (NCBI taxonomy): Bacteria > Pseudomonadati > Pseudomonadota > Alphaproteobacteria > Rhodobacterales > Paracoccaceae > Parasedimentitalea > Parasedimentitalea nitratireducens. Next base: position 837,543 of record NZ_JBYAXC010000002.1, read on the forward strand.
TGGCAGCCAATACCGCGCTGCAGGCCAGGTCAGCAAAGGTGCCATTGCGGTTTTGAGCCCATAATTTGGCGACACAAAGATCATCGCAGCGATATCGCTCGACAATTCCGGGTCCAATGCCGCTGCCGTCGCCAGTGTCGCCCCGGTTGACGAGGCAATCACCACCACCTGTTCGCCAACCTGCCGTGCTGCCGCCAATCCCTCGGCCAGATCCATCATCCAGTCATTCACCGTGGCCTCTACCATGGCTTCACCTGTCCGCCCGTGCCCGCGCAGACGAGCAAACACCAGATTGGCCCCCAGTGCATCTGCCACCCGGTCAGGCACCGGGCGAATTTCCTCGGAACTCGCGGAAAACCCGTGCACATACAGCACAGAATAGGGCGTACGCTGCTCCTTGTACCCCTCCTGCCAGATCACCCGCTTCTCGGTGCCCGGTTTCAGGTCCGCGACATTGCTTTCAACGCTTTCGAAATAAACCTGTACGCCTTCGCCAAACCGACGCGGCTCAAACGAGGCTTTTAGGTCAACAGGTTCATAAGGACCAAACGCCCACAACACAGCGGCCAAAACCGCCAAAACCATTAGTACGCGTCCCAGCAGCCAACCAATCCACCGCATCAGACCTCTCCCAGCACGTCCTCAACAGCGTCTTCAATCATTTGTAGGCAGGGCCCGTCCGAGAACCGGTGATCCGCATCCTTGACCAGGTTCAGCCGCATGTCGTCACAGGTCGCATGATCCATCAGCCGCAGCGCAGTTTCAGTACTTACAGCAGTATCCGCCGTTCCTTGCAAACAGCGCACCGGGAATGGCAGATTTAGCGGATCACGCAGCACCAGTTGCTCCCGGCCATCCTCGATCATCCGCTTGGTGATGATATAGGGTTCCATGTAATCGCTGGGCAGCTCCACATGGCCCACCTTCTCCAGCTCCAGTTTCTGCATCGGGGTGAAATTGGCCCAATAGCCATCCTCGGTAAAATCAGGCGCTGCGGCGATGGTCACCAGTCCATGCACCCGCTCGGGCATCGCCTTGGCCAGCAACAGCGCCTGCCAGCCCCCCATGGACGAGCCAACCGGAACAATCCGACCCTCGGTCAGCTCGGAAATCGCGGCCACCGTGTCCTGATGCCAATCGCCAATGCAGCCCTCGGTAAACTGGCCCGAGCTTTCGCCGTGTCCCGAATAGTCAAACCGCAAAAACGCGCGTCCCTGCGCTTTGGCCCAGGCTTCCAGATGCACCGCCTTGGTGCCCTCCATATCCGATTTCAAACCACCCAGAAATACAATCCAGGGGCCTGTGCCTTCGCTGCGATGATAGGCAATCCGGCGCCCCTCAGGGCTGTCTAGAAATGTAACCGCACCCATGTCCACTCTCCTGCTTTTGCCCAAGATGTGACACGCCCGGCACGGCCCTGCAATTGGTGATTGCCCCCTAAACAGTTTGCATGGGGCCCGTTCTGGTCCATAAGGTCACAAAAAGCCCGAGGTATTTCGTGTCAAAATTCTTTAAGATCATTCTGTTCGCCATCGCAATTTTGGCGCTGGCCCTAGTCACCACATGGGCCTCCCTCGCCATGTGGTATCGCCTCCCCTTTGGCACCCCGATCCGCGCGGTTTTTGCAGGGGGATTTGCCCTGTTTGGCCTCGCTGTGATTATCGCCCAGTTCCGCCCCCGCCGCCTACGCGCTCTGGCCACCTATTGTCTGGCCTTGGCCAGCGTCATCTTCTGGTGGTCCACCATCACGCCCCCGTCCGAGGCAAACTGGGCCCCCGACGTCGCACGCCAAGTCACCGGAGAGCTCAACGGCGACCAGCTAACCCTGACCAATGTGCGCAACTTTGACTGGCACACAAAAACCGAGGCCACGGAGAACTGGGAAACCCGCAGCTACGATCTTGCCAACCTGCAAGGGGTCGATCTGTTCATGTCCTATTGGGCAGGCCCACAAATGGCCCATATGATCGTCAGCTTTGACTTTGCAGATGCCGACCCAATCGCCTGGTCGGTCGAGGTCCGCCGCCAAGTAGGCGGGGGCTTCTCTCCCATTGCTGACCTGTTCAAATCCAACACTCTGGTGATTGTCGCGGCAGATGAGCGCGACGTAGTTGGCACCCGCAGCAATGTGCGCGGCGAAGATGTCCAGCTCTACCGCATCAACACCACCCCGGAAAAGGCCCGTGCCCTGCTGCTGCAATATGTTCAGGCCTCTAACCGGCTGGCGGCCAATCCCCATTGGTACAACTCGCTGATGACCAATTGCACCACCGTTGTGCTTACCATGATCCGCACCATTGTCGACGAGGTCCCGCTGGACTGGCGCGTGGTCGCCAACGGTTATCTGCCTGAATACGCCTATGACCGGGGTGTGCTCGACAGCCGCCTGACCATGCAGGACCTGCGCGACCGTTCGCACATCAACACCGCCGCTCAGGCCCATGGTCTGACCACAGGGTTCAGCGCGGCTATCCGTCAGAATGTACCAAAGCCTTAACCCTTCTTCTTGTTGGAAATACCTAGAACAGCGCAAGGGGCTAGTCCCTCGCCCCTCAACGCTTGACAGCTGCGCCACAGCCTGCCAAATCAGCCAAACACATATACCCGCAACCGGGCGTTCAGTGGGCGCCAAACTGACGAGGAGTGCCGATACATGGCCCAAGTCTCTCTCACCTTTCCCGATGGTAATGCACGATCTTACGATGCAGGCGTAACCGCCGCCGAGGTCGCCGCAAGCATTTCCAAATCGCTGGCAAAGAAATCCATCTCAGCGACCTACAATGATCAGCATTGGGATCTGCAATGGCCGATCACAGCTGACGGCACCATCGCCCTGCACACCCTCAAGGACGAGGAACAGGCCAACGAACTGATTCGCCACGATCTCGCACACATAATGGCCCGCGCCGTTCAGGAAATCTGGCCTGACACCAAGGTCACCATCGGCCCCGTCATCGACAACGGCTGGTATTATGACTTTGATCGCGCCGAGCCGTTCACCCCAGAAGATCTGGGTGTGATCGAAAAGAAGATGAAGGAAATCATCAACAAGCGCGAGCCCGTGACCACCGAGGTCTGGGAGCGTGAAAAGGCGATCCAGCATTACACCGACAACAACGAGCCCTATAAGGTTGAGCTGATCGACAGCATCCCCGGCGATGAACCGCTGCGTATGTACTGGCATGGTGACTGGCAGGATCTGTGCCGAGGCCCGCACCTGCAGCACACAGGTCAAGTACCAGGCGACAGCTTCAAGCTGATGTCCATCGCGGGTGCCTATTGGCGCGGCGACAGCGACCGCGCCATGTTGCAGCGGATTTACGGCGTGGCCTTCACCGGCAAGGAAAAGCTCAAGGCTCACCTGCACATGCTGGAAGAAGCCGCCAAGCGCGACCACCGCAAGCTTGGCAAAGAGATGAACCTGTTCCACATGCAGGAAGAGGCCCCCGGTCAGATCTTCTGGCACCCCAACGGCTGGACCATCTACACCCTGCTCCAAGACTACATGCGCCGCAAACAGCGCGCCGATGGCTATGTCGAGGTGAATACCCCACAGGTAGTAGATCGCAAACTTTGGGAAGCATCCGGTCACTGGGATAAATACCAAGAGCACATGTTCATCGTCGAAGTGGACGAGGAGCATGCACGCGAAAAGTCGATCAACGCGCTGAAGCCCATGAACTGCCCCTGCCACGTACAGGTTTATAATCAAGGCCTGAAATCATACCGGGATCTGCCCCTGCGCATGGCCGAATTTGGCTCGTGCAACCGCTATGAACCATCTGGCGCGCTGCACGGCATCATGCGGGTGCGTGGTTTCACTCAGGATGACGCCCACATCTTCTGCACAGAAGATCAGATTGAAGCAGAATGTGCCAAGTTCATCGACTTCCTGTCCTCGGTCTATAAGGATCTCGGCTTTGAAAAGTTCGAGATCATGTTTGCCACCCGTCCTGAAAAACGGGTTGGCACCGAGGAAAGCTGGGATCACGTCGAGAACGCGCTGGAAAACGCGATCAAGAAGACTGGCCACGCCTATACGCTGGACGAAGGTGAAGGCGCGTTCTACGGACCAAAGCTGGACTTCAAACTGACCGACGCCATTGGCCGTGTCTGGCAGTGTGGCACCTTCCAAGTCGACCCCAACCTGCCTGAACGTCTGGACGCCAACTATATCGGTGAAGACGGATCCAAGCACCGTCCCTACATGCTGCACCGCGCCTGTCTGGGCTCGTTTGAGCGTTTCATTGGCATCCTGATCGAAAGCCACGCTGGCAAATTGCCGTTCTGGCTGGCACCGCGTCAGGTCGTGGTTGCCTCGATCATCTCGGATGCTGACGACTACGTGCACGAAGTTGTTGCGGCGTTGAAAGCTGTTGGCGTCCGTGCCGAGGCCGACATCCGTAACGAGAAGATCAACTATAAGGTCCGCGAGCACTCGGTTGGCAAGGTGCCGGTTATCCTCGCCATTGGCGCACGCGAAGTCGAAGAGCGCACCGTTTCGATCCGTCGTCTGGGTCAAAAGCAAAGCAGCGTAGACAGCCTCGAAAATGTTACAAAGCTTCTTGCGCTGGAAGCTACAGCCCCTGATCTTCTGTAACATTTGCAGAAATCCAGACCTTTTTCCGGCCCCCAACGTGGGGCCGGTTTTATTTAAAAACACTCAAACCCTTAAAAATAAACCATTTCTGATCATCAGCTATGTCACACAATCTGACGCGGACGTGACACACAAGCTCGTGTATTCAAACTGATCAAACCCTCGGCTAGGTTTTTCTTGTCACATCAAACCGACCCGAATGAACAACACAAAGGACTTCCCAATGTCGAATACTGCTAAATCTCTGGTCGTCGCAAGCGCCGTTGCCGCCGCTGTTTCTGCTGCTGCCACAACACCAGTTGCCGCTCAGTCCAAAGAGAAATGCTATGGCGTCTCGCTAGCCGGTCAAAACGACTGTGCCGCAGGCCCCGGCACCACCTGCGCCGGCACCTCTGTCACCGATTACCAAGGCAACGCGTGGACATTGGTCGATGCGGGCACCTGCGAAGGCATGGATCTGCCAAAAATGGCAGACGGCACCGATCGCAAAGGCTCTCTGGAAGCTCTGGATCGCGATCTGCCAGCCTAAACTGTTTTCTGCGGGGGATGAGTTTTTTTCCCCGCAACCTCTGCCACGCCCACTCAGCCACAGACCACACGAAAGCCGACATGCTGGACAGCCCCCTCTCCCAGAGCGAACTCCCCGCTGCGGCAGGTGTGGGTTATAAGCCGCAGCATTTTGCGCAGATCATCCAAGATCCCGGTGTGATCGGCTGGCTGGAAATCCATGCCGAGAATTACATGGGGGATGGTGGACGACCCCTGGCGCAACTGCGCCGTCTGTCCGAGCAGTTTCCAATTTCGGTTCATGGCGTCGGCCTTAGTATCGGTGGTGAAGCTGTACTGGACCCTGATCATCTGGCCCGGCTCAAACACCTGGTTGATTGGCTGAACCCAGCCAGTTTCTCCGAACATTTAGCCTGGTCGACCCACGACAGTCATTTCTACAATGACCTGCTGCCCCTGCCCTATACCGACGCAACCTTGACCCGGGTGTGCGATCACATCGACCAATTGCAAGAAACCATCCGCCGCCGCATCCTGCTGGAAAACCCGTCCAGCTATCTGGCTTTTGGAGAAAGCACCTGGTCCGAGCCTGAGTTTCTAGCCGAAATCACCCGCCGCACCGGCTGTGGGTTGTTGCTGGACGTCAACAATGTCTTTGTCTCGGCCACCAATCTCGACTTTTCGCCGCAAGGCTATATCGATGCCTTCCCGCTGGATCAGGTGGGTGAAATCCACCTTGGCGGCCACGACCATGATCACGATGACCACGGCGCGCCGCTACTGATCGATAGCCATGGGCGCGAGGTAGCCGATCCGGTCTGGGCGCTGCTGGACCATACGCTGGATCGGTCAGGCCCCAAGCCTGTGCTGATCGAATGGGACAACGATGTCCCCGAATGGCCAATTCTAGCAGCTGAGGCCACCCGCGCTGATACAGCCCTGCAAAAGATCCCCGCATGAGCCAGACCACATTCACCCGCGCCATGATGGACGCTGCGCAACCCGTGCCCGATGGCCTGTTTGATGGCCACAGCCGCCCAGCTGGTCGCCGGTTCGACGTCTACCGCAACAACATCTCGGTCTCGCTGACTGAGGCCATGCACAGCGCCTTTCCGGTGATTGCCAAGCTGCTGGGCAAAGAGAACATGGACGGACTATCCGGCCTCTACCTGAGCGCCCATCCGCCATCCTCGCCACTGATGATGTTCTACGGCGAACATTTCCCCGCGTTTCTGGCCGATATGGAGCAGCTCAGCCACCTAGGCTACCTACCCGATGTCGCCCGGCTAGAGCTCGCCCTGCGCCGTTCTTACCACGCGGCAGATGCCGCGCCGATTACCCCGGACAAGCTGGCGCAAATCGCTCCTGAAGCCCTGATGCAGACACAGGTTAAACTGGTCCCTTCTGTTCAGCTGATCCCATCCCCCTGGCCAATCTTCGACATCTGGCGGTTCAACACACAAGAAGGTGCTCCAAAACCCCAAGCCGTGGCACAGGACGTATTGATCACCCGACCTGAGTTCGACCCCACCCCACATCCGCTGCCACCCGGAGGCGCTGACTGGATATCAGCCCAGATGCAGGGCAAAACCATCGGCCAAGCCCATGAGACCACGCTGGCAACAACACCCGAGTTTGACCTTGGGGCGACCCTTTCACTGCTGCTGCAAGGCGGTGCCATTAGCAATCTAAGTTCGAAAGGATAAGGCGATGCATGCGCTTATCTACACATACAATTCAATCGCTGGCAGGCTCGACAGGATGTCAGGCTTGCTGGTCCCCACCCTGGCCAGATTGGTCTTTGCCGCGGTTTTGCTGTTCTACTACTGGAATTCGGCCGGGCTAAAGATTGACGGATCAATCTTTTCCCCCTCAGCAGGCGCCTTTGGACAAATCTTTCCCAAGGCAGCCGAAGCGGTTCTGTATGATGTTACCCAGCTCAACATCCTTCAACGTTTGGTGATCTTTGCCGGAACCCTAGCCGAATATGTTCTCCCCGCTTTGATCATCCTGGGCCTGTTCACCCGTCTGGCCGCCCTTGGCACCATCGGTTTTATCTGGGTTCAAACTATTGTCGATGTCATGGGCCATGGGGTCAAACTTGGCAGTCTGTTCGACACCAGCATCGGCCTTGTCGACCAGCGCCTAATGTGGAGCTTCCTGCTTGTGGTCCTGGTCTTCAAAGGCGCCGGAGCCATTTCATTAGATGCCATTATACGACGTGGCATCGGTGCGACGGTGGACTAATAAACTGTGCTGTATTAAGTATCAGGGCGCCTTCTGGCGCCCTTTTTTATGTGTCTTCAGGTGCCAACCACGCAAGTGAGGGTATGCCATTGAGTACTGCGAAGGGTTTCGGTTCATCAAACAAGGCAGCCAAATCAGCTGCCAAGTTTTGCGTATGCCAGAAAGCCGCCGGTTGGTTCCCAGCATTCCTAGAAATGCGCTTTGGGCTCGTCCGGTTTACCAGCCGCAATCGCCAGCACGCCTGCCAGCCCGGCAAAGCAGATTGGAAACAGCGTAAAGACGTTAAAGCCAAAGCCCACATACATCCCGGCCGCGGACCCAAGCAGTAAGATACCGCCCCACAAGGCGCGCGCGTTCGCCATTGCCCCGCCCGCGATGGCCAGCATTGGTGACAGCACAGCTAGAACCCGCAGCTGGTTCACGTTCTGGACCTGCTCGGCAATCCCCTCGATCTCACCAAACTGCTCGACCGCAGTTGAATAGCCATATCCAAAAAAGCCAACAATCATGCCAAACAAGCCGGCGATAATCCCCAGCACCAAGGCTGCATTCCGCATCAGACGTCTCCGTGTAAGTCCCTACTCCAGATAAGGAAGCAATCAGCAAACGCCAAGGGCAGCTTGGGTCTCTTTTGTCCAGCCCAGGTACAGCTCACCGTCACACTCGATCAATGGGCGCTTCATCAGCGCCGGATGAGCTTGTAATAACTCCAACGGCGGCGTTGATCGTTCTCCCTCTGGTAGATTTCGCCAAGTTGTAGAGCGTGTATTTAGCAAACTGTCGCCAAATTGCCCCAGTGCTTGCTCTAACACGGCTTTGGGCACGCCATCGCCCCGAACATCCACCAGTTCAGCTTTATCAATCAACTTCAAAGCCTTACGGCAGGTGTCACAGTTTTTCAGGCCATATAATTTCAACACTTTTTCCTTTTAGATACATCTAGAAGCACAATTTTTAGTTGAGTCGCTTGTTTTACTTGATTTTTTTTGCAGCCATGCAAAAGTTGGTGTCGGTTCAATGGTTGCCCGAAAACGGGTTTGGTTGCTTAGGCGCGAAACAATTCTCAGGCAGCTTGCGAATTGAGACCACTTTGAAATTACTCAAAGTGAAGTGCAAGGTAGAAGGAGACACGGGGCATGCCAAGCGGTACCGTGAAGTGGTTTAATACAACTAAAGGCTTTGGGTTCATTGAGCCCGATGAGGGCGGCAAAGACGTGTTTGTACACATCTCGGCTGTAGAACGATCAGGAATGACTGGGCTGAGCGACAATCAAAAAGTCGGCTACGAGCTCCAAGAAGGACGAGACGGACGCCAAATGGCGGGCGAACTAACCTCCCTGTAATAAACTCTACTGCGCCTAGATCCGCTCCGGGCGCAGTACAACCTATGCTCGGGCGACTGTATTACTCTGATTTTTCAGTCTACACGGCGAAGATGTTCAACCATCACACATGCAGGCGCTTCAGACCTTAGCTCTGTCCTGTTGACGATTTTCCAATCCGTCTCGTCAAACTCTGGGAAGAACGTATCGGCGTCTTCGACAGCCAGATCAATCTCAGTGATCAGCAAACGATCCGCCACTTTCAACATATCGCGGTAGATGCCAAAACCGCCAATCCCATAGATCCTCTGGTAGCCCTGCGCTTTTGCTTCATTGATCGCGGCGTCTAGCGACGGGCAAACGATATCCGCCGCTTTAGGGTTCGACGACACCACCAAATTCAAACGGTTTTTCAACGGCTTTACCGGTAGGCTGTCCCAAGTATTGCGCCCCATGATCAGCGCCCCACCCAAAGTTTCGCGCTGAAACGCCTTCAAATCCTCGGGCGCATGCCAGGGAATAGTGTTTCCCTTGCCAATAGCTCCGTTCCGGTCTCGGCCAACAATCAATGTAATCATAGTTTAAACCGCCACTGGTGCGCGAATGATAGGGTCTGGATCGTAGTCCAGAACCTCAAAATCATCGAATTTGAAATCAAAGATCGAGCTGACCTGCCGTTTGATCTGCACCTTTGGCAAAGGTTTTGGGGTGCGAGACAATTGCAACTGCACCTGATCCAAATGGTTGCTATAAATATGGGCGTCGCCCAGAGTATGCACAAAATCCCCGGCCTCGTGGCCAGTGACATGCGCCAACATCAGCAGCAGCAGTGAATAGGACGCGATGTTGAACGGCACGCCCAGGAACATATCGGCCGAGCGCTGATACAGTTGCAGGTGCATCTTGCCGTTCAGCACCCGCACCTGCCACAGGCTGTGACACGGCGGCAGCGCCATATCCGGCACATCCGCTGGGTTCCATGCGGTCACAATCAGCCGACGGCTATCCGGAGACTTGCGAATATTTTCAACCAGTTCCGAAATCTGATCTACGCTGCCAGCGCGATACAGCGGCTCATCCCCAGTGGTGCCCTCAACCAGCTCTAGCTTGGGGAATTGGCGCCACTGGTAGCCATAGACCGGCCCCAGATCACCGTTTTCATCCGCCCATTCGTCCCAGATCCGCACCCCATTATCCTTGAGATAGCCGATATTGGTATCGCCCGACAGGAACCACAACAGTTCATGGATGATCGATTTCAGATGCAGTTTCTTGGTCGTGATCAATGGAAACCCATCCGCCAGTGAATACCGTGTTTGCATACCAAAACTAGACAGTGTTCCGGTGCCGGTGCGATCACCCGACGGCTCGCCCTCGTCCAAAATTTGTCTCAAGGCATCATGGTATTGCTTCACGGTGCGGCCCTCCAGCATGCATTCCTTGCCTTGGTCATAACGTCTGCACTCGCCGCCGCCAAGCTACAAGCTGTCACATCTCGCCAATCTCACATTGCGTCAAAATTCGCCCAGGGCCTGCATTGCCTCTGGCGTGTTTCACCCGCTGCAGTAAGCTCGCGCAAAAACCAAATGGAGACCGTAATGCCACTCACCTATCTGCACACTATGATTCGCGTCAAAGACCTGGAAAAATCCATTGCGTTCTTTGAACTGCTCGGGCTCAAAGAAACCCGCCGCCACGACAGCGAGGGGGGCCGTTTTTCACTGATCTTCATGGCTGCGCCAGGACAAGAGGAATGCCCGATCGAGCTGACCTATAACTGGGATGGGGACGAAGGACTGCCCAGCGACGGCCGTCATTTTGGCCACTTGGCTTACGGAGTTGATGATATTTATGCGACCTGTGCGCATCTTCAGGCCAATGGCGTGAAGATCAATCGCCCGCCCCGCGACGGTCACATGGCCTTTGTCCGCTCGCCCGACAATATTTCGATAGAGCTACTACAAAACGGCGAACGCCTTGCCCCGGCAGAACCTTGGGCAAGCATGGAAAACTCTGGTCACTGGTAAGGTTCCAACACCAGAAGTCAGTGTGGTGCGTCTCTTTGAGCAGTCAAAGAGATGCACCACCACCTGAATATCTGGGAACTGTTAAGCCATGTCTCGGTTACTTCTGCAACCGTATCCACCTGCGTGTCCGTCTCGTTCTGAGAGGCAAGCCTGTGGTGCTTGGCCCGGGCCAGTAAAGCCCGCTTTGTTTTAGTCACCGGTTGCTTAAAGCATCGGTTACTCCAATGGGAACTACGGCCCCCAACGGAGTGTTTAGTAAATGTAGCGAATCTGATCGCTCCAGTAACGCTCAACACGCTTCAGCGAGTTGGTGATATCTTCGATCCCGTCCAGACCGATCACACCCTTGCCTTCCAGGCCTTCCGCATGACGCGAGAACAGCGAGGTTACGATGTCACGCACTTCACGGCCGCTCTGGGTCAGACGGACACGCACCGAACGGCGGTCAATCTCACAGCGCTGATGGTGCATAAAGCCCATCTCAACAAGCTTCTTCAGATTGTAGCTGACGTTGCTACCCTGATAGTAGCCGCGGCTTTTCAATTCGCCCGCAGTTACTTCGTTGTCACCGATGTTGAACAGCAACAGCGCCTGAACAGCGTTGATTTCCAACACGCCGACACGCTCGAACTCGTCCTTGATTACATCCAACAGCAACCGGTGCAGGCGTTCGACCAGCGCCAGTGCTTCGAGATAACCAGTCATGAACCCTTTTTGGTCCTGCTGGCCAATTGGCATTTCCATACTCATTCGTTTCTCCGACTCGAATAACTGAGACAGAGTTTGACGAAAATTTCCGAAGAATCAGTTAAGTCGTTTTAGTGTTATTTTTGAAAAGTTTGCGATATCTCGTTCACCAATATTTTTAAGGGCTCTGGCGCCATTGCCTGCCCAGTGACCCATTGATACAGGTCCTGATCATTCTCTTCCAGCAACTGATCATAGAGGTCCAACTGGGCCGAATCCATGCTAGCAAGATTGGTCTGAGCATAGGCTGACAGGATGATATCCATCTCTTTGATTCCCCGTCGCATCGAACGCATCTGCATCCGTTTCAGACGGTGTTCATAGGTCTCGCTCACACCTCTACTCCGCGTTCCAGCACCAGCCGCAGTTTCTTTTCCAATCGTGCCGTGCGATCCATATTGGCCTTCATCTCGGCGCGGACTTCCCGCAACTCGCTCAGGATCTCGGTAAAGTCTCCGGAAACCATAAGGTCGTCCACGGGCTGGCTCATGCCTTCACCTTCGCCGGTAATCAACCAGGTCATCGAGACATTCAGCACTCCGGACAACATCGATAGTTTGTTGGCGCGCGGCTCAGACAGATCCTGTTCCCAGCCCAACAACGTGGCCTTTTTGATCCCCAACCGGCGTGCCAGATGTGCCTGCGTCATCCCGGCAACCTCACGTGCCCCGGCCACCCGATCGCCAAAGGTTGCGGCATCGGGGCCGTACCAATCATAGTCCATATCGCTCATGTCTGATCTCCTGTGCCAGGGCGACCGTAAACGCTTGATCGACCATTGGCCGCACCCTATGACAGTCCGGCGCAACATTCAAATCGAGGCCCCAATGCCGTTCTTGTCCAAAACCCTTTCTCGCGTCAAACCATCACCAACCATTGCTATGACCGCCAAAGCAGCTGAGCTGAAAGCCGCCGGTCGCAATGTGATTGGTCTCAGCGCGGGCGAGCCTGACTTTGACACCCCTCAGAATATCAAGGACGCGGCAGTTGCAGCCATCGCAGCGGGCAAAACGAAATACACCGCCCCCGATGGTATCCCCGAGCTCAAGAAAGCCATCTGCGCCAAGATGAGCCGCGACAACGGGTTGGACTATACCCCAGCCCAAATCTCGGTTGGCACCGGCGGCAAGCAAACCTTGTACAACGCCCTGATGGCCACCCTGAACGAAAGTGACGAGGTGATCATCCCCGCCCCCTATTGGGTCAGCTATCCCGATATGGTGCTACTGGCTGGTGGTACCCCGGTTGCGGTTGAGGCCACGCTGGAAAACAACTTCAAACTGACCGCCGAACAGCTAGAGGCCGCAATCACGCCAAACACCAAGTGGTTCATCTTCAACTCGCCCTCAAACCCAACTGGCGCGGGCTACAGCCGGGACGAGCTTAAGGCGCTGACCGATGTGCTGATGCGCCACCCCCATGTCTGGGTGATGAGCGACGACATGTATGAACACTTGGCCTATGACGGCTTTGAGTTCTGCACACCAGCCCAGATCGAGCCTGGCCTGTATGAGCGCACCCTGACCTGTAATGGCGTCTCCAAAGCCTATGCCATGACCGGTTGGCGCATCGGTTACGCCGCTGGCCCGGTGGAACTGATCGCCGCCATGCGCAAAGTTCAGTCTCAGTCGACCTCGAACCCCTGCACCATCAGCCAATGGGCTGCGGTCGAGGCGCTGAACGGCACCCAAGAGTTCCTGCCCCCGAATAACGAAAAGTTCGTGCGCCGCCGTGATCTGGTGATCAAGATGCTGTCCAAAATCGACGGCATGACAGTCCCAACACCCGAAGGCGCCTTTTACGTTTACCCCTCGATCGCTGGGCTGATCGGCAAAACCACCCCCAAAGGCACCGTGATCGAAAATGACGAGGCCTTTGCCAACGCCCTGCTGGACGAGGCAGATGTGGCTGTAGTCTTTGGCGCAGCCTTTGGTCTTTCGCCAAACTTCCGGGTCAGCTACGCTACCTCGGACGAGGCTTTGACCGAAGCCTGCACGCGCATCCAGCGCTTCTGTGCGGAGTTGACATAAGTATGACGGAACAGGGAAAGATCACGGCCAACCTGCCGAGCCGAGATTTCGACAAGACCGAGACGTTCTACCACGATCTTGGCTTTGCCACGGTTTACCGCGGTGATGGCTGGATGATCCTGTCACGTGACAGCATGATAATCGAGTTCTTTCCCCATCCCGATCTGAACCCAGAGGAAAGCTATTTCTCAGCCAGCATGCGCCTTCCGGACATTGATATCCTGCATGGTGAATGGACGGCCCTCAACCTGCCCAGCGAACAGGGTAATGTCCCGCGCATGACCACACCGTTTGAGCTGGGTGGAGATGCACCACGCATGTTTGCGCTTGTGGATCCAGATGGTAGCCTATGGCGAGTCATGGAAGGCACACAGAACACATGAGCGCTGAATTACCCGATTACTATTTTCGCGTGCGCGACAACGGGGCCTTTGTGTACCGCGTCGACACCGAAAACCGTCAGCGCCGCATCGAAATGGATCAGATTGCCGTTGTGAACATTCGCAACGGCGAGATCAAACCCCACGGCGGCCGCACCCTATCGGATCAAGATCTAACCGAGATCAAGACCTGGATGGCCGACCGCATGGCCCTGCTAGCCGCACGCGACATCGACGACATCCACCGCGCCGTGGACTACCTCAACACCACCGCCCACTGGGTCCAGTCCAAGGCCAGCCCGGAACAGCTGGAGATGGTCACCGATGACCTGCTGCTGGCCATGCACGATCTACGCACGGTGCTAGTGCGCAAAAAAGCGGATCGGCTGATGAAGGGCAACGGCTAGCGGTAGTTGCGCGCCTACTCCCCCTCACTTTCAAGATCAATTCCTCAGAACCGCTTGGCAAATCAACAGGCTGACGGAACCTAACCAAGGAACCGGCTTAAAACCCTGACTTGCATCAAGGACGCACTATCTCCTCCCTGTTAGTCTTTACGTGTGTTCTAGTTGGTTCGGAGATTTTCCATGCGTCTGGTTTTTGCAACTTTGCTGTCCATTTCTGCGTCCGTCTGCTCGGCCCAAGATGCCGAAACAGGCGCAAATCTGTTCCAACATTTCTGTGCTGGCTGCCACGGACAAGACGCCAAAGGAAGCGGCCCCATGGCCCCGGTTCTGTTGGTTCCCCCCGCTGACCTCACCACACTGTCCCAGCGCCATGGCGGTGAGTTTCCGCTGGAACGGGTCGCCTCGCGCATTGATGGCCGCGACCCGCTGGTGAGCCACGGAAGCGACATGCCGGTGTTTGGCTGGTTGTTCGAGGATGACGTGGTGGCAATGAAACTGCCCACAGGCCAACCCATGCTAACCAACCGTCCCGTGGGAGACCTGATCGTCTGGATGCAATCCATACAGCAATAACAGCGCCCACGCGTAGCCTTTGAAATCAACCACAACCTGAGCTAGCCTTGCAGAATGACCACATCTGTCTCCTCTGCATTCCGAACTTGGCAACCCGACCAAATCATTCAATGGCTTTTGTCCAAGGGCCGTATGTTGCGGGATTTGGATACCGTGGTTCAGCAGCTGGGTGAGCAGCTTCATAACGCCGGTGCGCCCCTCTGGCGGTTGCGTCTCTCCATGCGCACTCTGCATCCTTTGACCACAGCTATCTCTTCGATCTGGGAGCGCGACAGCGGCCTGGCTGAAACCATTTCTTCGCCGCATGGGCTGGAACGCAGCGCTGCTTATGTTGGCAGCCCGATGGCCTATATCTCGCAAAACCGGCGCTCCTATCGCAAATCCCTGATCACCCTACTCGGTTCTGAGGACCACGGTGTCCTGCACGAATTGAAAGAACGTGGTGCCACTGACTACTTTGGCCTGCCTGCCGAATTTTCCGATGGCCGCGCCCTTATTCTGGTCTTTGTCTCCAAACATCCTTCAGGGTTTTCCAACCAGGATATCGACGGCTTCACCAAAATTGCAGCCGTGCTGGCCCCCATCGCCGAAGTGATCAGCCTGCGCACGATCGCCGGTGCCGTGACCGAGGCCTATTTAGGCAAACGCACAGGCCGCCGGGTGTTGGACGGGCAAATCACACGAGGTGACATCGAGATGATCGAGGCCGCCATTCTGGTCAGTGACATCCGCGACTGGACCGGCATTAACGCCCGCCATGGCGCAACCGAGGCTCTACGACTGGCCAACCGATACTACGAGGTCATCGACCAAAGCGTCACCGAACAGGGCGGCGAGATTCTGAAACTGCTCGGCGATGGTGTTCTGGCGGTATTCGCCGTTGAAGACAGTGCCCAGGCAACATCCGTCTGCCACAGTGCCCTGACAGCCGCACAGGATGCATTCTATCAGGCCAATCAAATCAAACCACCGCTCGAGGTCGATTTTGGCATCGGCCTGCATTTTGGCCAGGTTTTATACGGCAACATTGGCTCTCAAACCCGGATTGACTTCACCGTGATGGGTCAAGCCGTCAACACCGCCGCCCGGATCGAGGGCCAGTGCAAAGCGTTGAAGCAGCCCCTGCTCTACAGTCAGGATTTTGGCGACCTACTCGGCATGCCATCACAACTTGTTTCAACACAGATTTTGGCGGGACAGAGTGACGCCACCAACCTGCTGGCGCCATTGCTCTAGAATGCAGTTAAGGTTTAGTGCCCACCTTGTTGATCACCCCAAACCAGAATCTCCACGTCAGCAGCACCGCGGCGAACCCCAATCCCAAGACCAACCCAGCCCAGACTCCAACGCCACCATAGCCGAGCACGAACCCTAGAACATATGACGATGAGATCCCAACTACCCAATAGCTGAACATGCCAATGATCATAGGCATCGTGGTATCCTGCACGCCGCGCAACAGGCCCAGCGCGATGGCCTGCACCCCGTCCACCAGTTGGAACAGCGCCGCCATGGCCATCAGCACAACCCCAACCGCCAGGATTTCGGGTTTCTGCGGTTCATCGCCCGCCATAAACAGTGACATCAAAGTCTCGGGCATGGTCACAAACAATATCGTGGCAACCACCGACATCACCAGCGACAACACTGTCACTACCTTACCGCCACGCGCCATATGATCCCGGTCACCACGTCCATAGGCGTTGCCTGCCCGGATCGTTGCGGCATTGCTCAACCCCAAATGTACCATGAACGTCAACCCCGCAAGCGACACGGCAATACCATGGGCCGCCAGTGCCACAGCTCCCAGCCAACCCATCATCGTCGCCGAGGCGGCAAACAGGCTCACCTCGCTTAAGGTGGTCAATCCAATGGGAATGCCAAGCCGGAACACTTCGCGCAGCATCTCCCAGTCAGGACGCCAAAAGTTTTTCAGGATCTCGTGCTCGGGCAGAACTTTCAGCGCATAGATGATGATCGCCACAAACGACACTACCTGAGTGCTGAACGAGGCAATCGCCGCCCCCCGCACACCCAGCTCTGGCGCGCCCCAGTTGCCAAAGATCAGCACATAATTGACCAGCGCATTCATCACTGCTGCACCCAACGTCACCCACAACACAATCTGTGTCCGTTCCAATGCCGCCAAATAGGATTTCAACACCATCACCAACAGCGCAGGGAAAATACCCCAACCTGCCACCTGCAGGTAACTTGCTGCCATCTCAGCAATCTTGGGCTCCTGCCCCAGTAAATCCAAAATGGGGCGGGCATAGACCAAGGCTGGCAGGGCAATCACGCCATAGGCCAGTGACAGCCACAGCCCCATGCGGGTACAGCGTCGAATCTGGCGATCCTCGCCCGCGCCAGCAGCGGCTGCCACCATCGGCATCACCGCAAAACCAAAGCCCGCGCCAAACAGGAACAATACAAAGAAATAAGTCGAGGCAATCGTCACCGCTGCAAGCGCATCAACACCGTACCAGCCCAGCATGGCTGTATCGGTCAACCCAATGGCAAATTGCGCCACGTGACCTCCAATCAACGGCAGGCCTAGGGTGGCAATGGCACGGACATGACCGGAATGGGTCATCGGCGAATATGAGGGGGACTTACTATTCATAACCAAGCCTTAGCAGAGCTATCATCCGGGGCAAGACAAACTATCCCTCTTGGGCTGAGACCAACCTGTGCTAGGCTGCACATATTACCCGTTGGAGCCATTGATGACCGATCCCTTTGCTGAGCTTATCCCTGAAGCCCGCGCCTTTCTTGCAGAGCTGGCTGCCAACAACACGCGTGACTGGTTTACCGACCACAAAACGCGCTACGACGCTCAGCTCAAGTCTCCGGCGCAACTGTTTTTGGATCAGGTCGCAGCAGATCTGACAAAATCCTCTGGCCAACGGGTCACTACAAAACTGTTCCGCCCCCACCGCGATGTGCGGTTCTCCAAGGACAAAACACCCTATCACACCCACCTGCATATGCTTTGGCAGCTCGAGGCAGAGGTTAAAACCGGGTTCTTTCTTGGCATCTCTCCGACCTACTGCCGGGTTGGCGGCGGTCTTATGGGGTTTGACAAAAACCAGCTGTTACAGTGGCGCGACGCCGTCAGCGGCAGTGAGGGTCAAACGGCAGCTACTGTCCTGGATAAATTGGGCCAAGAGTCGTTCACCCCAGAAGAGCCCGAGCTAAAACGCGTCCCCTCCCCATATGCCAAGGACAACCCACAAGCCCCGCTGCTGCGACGCAAGTCCCTGTCAGTTTGGACTGACCTGCCAGCCCCCCAGTGGGCGCAGCCCCTGACTACCGTCAACAACGCCTTTGCCCAGCTACTCCCACTGCACGCTTTGCTGTCCGACATCTTAGCGGGCAACCCATGACAGATGAGTTTGTTTCCTTACAAGGGCAGCCGTTCTATCTCAGACGCTGGGGCGACCGCGCGCTGCCACCATTGCTGATGCTACATGGCTTCCCCGAATACAGCGGTGCATGGGAGGATCTGGCAACGCATCTGTCCCACCATTTTCACTGCATTGCCCCCGACCAACGCGGCTATGGCCAAAGCTGGTGCCCGGACGGGGTTGAGCACTATTCATCCACCACCCTTATTGGCGATATGGCCGCACTGATCCAGCAGCTGGATCACCCCGTTACAGTTCTGGGTCATGACTGGGGCGCGGCTATTGCCTATGGTCTGGCGATCTCACATCCCAACCTGGTCAAGCGGTTGGTCATCGCCAACGGCGTTCATCCGATCCCCTTCCAACGCGCGCTTGCAGCGGGGGGCGCTCAGTCTGCCGCCTCGCAATATATCAACTGGCTGCGCCAGCCCAGCAGCGACGCAAAACTGGCCGAGAATGACTTTGGGAAATTGATCTCAATGTTCTCAGAAAAACCGGCGACCACCTGGTTCGACACCGATACACAGGCCGCTTACAAATCTGAATGGTCTCGCCCCGGTCGCCTGACCGCCATGCTCAACTGGTACCGCGCCTCGCAAATACAGGTGGCCCGTCCCGGTCAACCCATTGATGTTCCAGACCTACCTATTGAGAACTTCATGGTGCTGCAGCCCCATCTTCTGATCTGGGGCGAACAGGACACCGCTTTGTTGCCCGAGGCCACGCATGATCTGGAACATCTTGCGCCAAACCTGACCCGTGCAAATCTCCCCAAAGCCTCCCACTGGCTCTGCCACGAATATCCCGCCGAGATCGCCCATATTATCGTAGACTGGTCAGCAACGCAGGACCACGTCGCATGATCACTGTCCACCACCTCAACCGATCCCGCTCCCACCGGATCCTGTGGCTATTCGAAGAGTTGGAACTGGATTATCAGGTGATCCACTACGAACGCGATCCCCGCACCCATCTGGCACCGCCCGAGCTACGCAAAATCCATCCTCTGGGCAAATCCCCAGTTGTCGAAATGGACGGCCATACCATCGCTGAATCCGGTGCTATTGTTGAACTGATCTGCACCCGATTTGCGCCGCAGATGATCCCGCTGCGTCCAATGCCCGAGTTCATCCACCACACCCAGCTGATGCATTTTGCCGAAGGATCGGCGATGGCGCCCATACTGCTGAACCTTTATGTCGGCAGTCTCGGCGAAGCTGGTGCACCACTACACCCCCGCATCCAGCAACAGCTCGACGCCCATTTCTCTTACATGAACGACCAACTGCGCCCGTCGGGACATTTTGTGCTGGATCAACTTTCTGCCGTCGACATCCTGCTCAGCTTCCCAGCCGAAATTGCCATCGGCCTGGGTGGCGCACAAAAATATCCAGCCCTCACCCGTTTTGTGTCTGCCATCCAAGCCCGCCCCGCCTACCAACGCGCCTATGTGCGAGGCGGCGAATTGGCCCCGCCTGCTTCATCTGGCTAAAAATTTCCTGGGGGTCTGGGGGCAAAGCCCCCAGATGTAGCGCGTTCAACCGCCAAGTTCTGTGGCCAAGCGCATCACCGCCTCAATTGCCGCCTTCACATCGCTGTCGCGGCTGCGATGATTGGTAATCGCAGCCCGCAGCACCACCACTCCATTCACCCGCGTGGTGGACAACACCGCCTCGCCGCTTGCCTGCAGCCGTTGCGCGATCTCCGAATTCAACACCGACTGCGCCTCGCTCGATAAATCCTCTCGGGCTGTAAAGACACAAACATTGGACACCACCGGCGCAACCAGCCGCATCTTAGGCTGTGCCTTCACCTCCCGGGCCATCAGCGCCGCCAAGCGGCAGTTATCAGAGATCGCTGCCCCCAGCGCCGCCTCGCCATACATCTCCAACGCGGTCCAAACTTTCAGCGCCCGATTGCCCCGCGATAAGTCGATGCCATAGTCACAGAACCAAGGATCGCCGCCGGCCAGCCCACTTTCAGCCGCCTCCAGATAGCTGGGCCGCGCCGCAAAGGCTGCCCGGTGCGCGGCTTCATCCGCGATCAGCACCAGCCCGCAGTCATAGCCCACATACATCCACTTGTGGAAATCCAGCGCAATACTGTCAGCCCGGCCAATGCCATCGCTCAGGCCTCGCCAAGGTGCCTCGGCAATCCGCGTCCAGGCGCCAAATGCCCCGTCCACATGCAGCCACAGATCCTCATCCGCCGCCACATCCGCCAACCCGTTCAGGTCATCATAGGTGCCCAGATCAACCGAGCCAGCCATGCCCACCAATAAAAACGGCTTTGCTCCCGCAGCCCGGTCGAGCACGATTTGCTGCCGCAGTGCCGCCAGATCCATTTGGCCGTCAACCAAAGGCACCAGCCGCAGGTTCTCAAACCCGACCCCCATCAGCTCCAAAGCCTTGCGGCTGGCATTGTGAATACCTTCGCCAGCATAAGCCGTTAACCGCGCCGTCCCTTGCCCGGACTTGCGCACATCAGGCAGCACCCGCACCCGCGCCGCCTGAAAGGCTATCACTGTCGCCTGTGAGGTCCCGGCCACCAGCACCCCACTGCTGCCCTCGGGCATCCCCATCTTTTGGCGCGTCCAGTCAATCACCGCGCGTTCCATGTAATTGGCCCCATGATCACGCCCGCCAGTGTTGGCGTTGATCACTGCCCCCGCCATGCCCGCAATCAGATCCGATGCCAGCCCCGTGCCCTGCACCCAGCCCCAGAACCGCGGGTGAATATTGCCTCCGTGATAGGGCAGCACCTCCTTGGTGATCCGCTCAACCAAAGCCCCGGCATCGCTGCCCTCTGCTTGCACCGCATAGCCCGCCTTCACATCCTCCGGCACCTCTTGCCAGGGGCGCTCAGCCACCTGTTGCAACTGATCTATCGAGGCCTCCAGCATCTGCCGTGCCTCAGCCCTGAAATCGTCCCAGTTTAGAGGGTCCAATGTGTCCTTGCTCAAATCGCTCTGTGTCACACCATTCTTCCTTCTGCTGGGTCTGCTACCGATGATCATCGCTGCCGCCGCCACATGTACAGCCAAATTTCACATCCGATAGGACCAAAGCCCAATCCATCCAACTCTGCCCCCTTCTCCCCACTTATCCACAACACCTAGTCTGCCCCTTCCCCCGAACAGCGACACCTGCCATACTGCCCGCAACCACCACGACCAATGAGCAGCTCCCCACATGGCCAACGATCTCCTCTCCCCTTCCGAAACGGAAACCTATGATGCGTCCTCGATCGAGGTCCTGGAGGGACTGGAACCCGTTCGCCAAAGACCGGGCATGTATATCGGCGGCACCGATGAGCGCGCGTTGCACCACCTGGTGGCAGAAATCCTCGACAACTCGATGGACGAAGCGGTGGCCGGCCATGCCAACCGCATCGAAGTCATCCTAAACGCGGACTACTCAGTCACCATCACCGACAACGGCCGTGGTATCCCAATCGACCCACACCCCAAGTTCCCGGACAAATCCGCGCTTGAGGTGATCCTGTGTACCCTTCACGCCGGTGGTAAATTCTCGGGCAAGGCGTACCAGACATCCGGTGGTCTGCACGGCGTGGGTTCGTCTGTGGTGAACGCTCTGTCTGATAGCCTGGTGGTGCAGGTGGCCAAGAACAAAGAGCTGTTCGAACAGCGGTTTTCACGCGGGATCCCACAGGGACCGGTGGAAAAAGTCGGCGCTGCCCCCAACAAACGCGGCACCTTTGTCACCTTCCACGCGGATGAGCAGATCTTTGGCCACCACCGCTTCAAGCCCAAGCGCCTGTTCACTCTGGTCCGTTCCAAGGCCTATCTCTACTCGGGCGTTGAAATCCGCTGGAAATCCGCCATCGACGACGGTGAAACCGCAACCGAGGCCACATTCCACTTCCCCGGCGGTCTCAAAGACTACCTGACCGAGGTGCTGGGAAAATCCTCGATCTATGCCGACGAGCCCTTTGCAGGCAAGGTCGAGTTCCGCGAGAAATTTGGCGAGGCGGGATACGTCGAATGGGCGATCAACTGGACCCCGTCGCGTGACGGTTTCACCCAGTCCTACTGTAACACCGTCCCCACGCCCGAGGGCGGCACCCATGTCACCGGCTTCTGGGCCGCGATCCTCAAGGGCATCAAGGCCTACGGCGAACTGGTCGGCAACAAGAAGGCCAGCCAGATCAACCGCGACGACCTGATGGCGGGCGGCTGTGCGCTGATTTCCTGTTTCATCGCTGACCCTGCATTCGTGGGCCAGACCAAGGACCGCCTGTCGACCGAGGCCGCCAACAAGATGGTGGAAAACTCAGTCCGCGACCACTTCGACAACTGGCTGGCCTCGGATACCAAATCCGCCGGCGCCATCCTTGATTTCCTGGTGCTGCGGGCCGAGGAACGCCTGCGTCGCCGCCAAGAAAAAGAGACCCAGCGTAAGTCAGCCACCAAGAAACTTCGCCTCCCCGGCAAGCTGACCGACTGTACCGCCAAAAACCGTGCTGGCACCGAACTGTTCATCGTCGAGGGGGACTCGGCGGGTGGCTCGGGCAAAGGTGCCCGCAACCGGAAAAATCAGGCGCTATTGCCACTGAAGGGTAAGATCCTCAACGTGCTGGGCGCGGCGTCATCCAAACTCGGCACCAACGCCGAAATTCGCGATCTGTGCGAGGCCTTGGGCGTCGGGCTGGGAACCAAGTTCAACCCCGACGATCTGCGCTATGACAAGATCATCATTATGACCGATGCGGATGTCGACGGTGCCCACATCGCCGCGCTGTTGATGACCTTCTTCTTTACCCAGATGCGCCCGCTGATCGACGGCGGTCATTTGTACCTGGCCTGCCCCCCGCTGTTCCGCCTGACCCAGGGCGCGCGCCGGGTTTATTGCCTGGACGAGGCTGAACGCGACGAATGGCTGGAAAAAGGCCTGGGCGGCAAGGGCAAGATCGATGTCTCCCGCTTCAAGGGTCTTGGTGAAATGGATGCCAAGGACTTGAAAGAGACCACCATGGATCCCACCACCCGCAAACTGATCCGCATCACCATTGACGAGGATGAACCCGGTGAGACCGGTGATTTGGTCGAGCAGCTGATGGGCAAAAAGCCCGAGCTGCGGTTCCAATATATTCAGGAGAACGCGCGGTTTGTGGAGGAGTTGGATGTTTAGAGGAAAAATTCGCTTTCGTATTCGCTGAACAAATCACTACAAGTTCCTTTTAGGAGTTTGACCCTATTCGGATCGGCGTTGGAAGATCTCAACTCCGGTCGTAAGTCCCCGTTAAGCAGTGGTGCTAAATTACGCTTTGCTTTTTCAGACTGATATGCACTCAGGCCGTAGCCAGTTGCGAAAACTTGCCGTCTGAAATTGTAATCAGCCCCCAAGTTTTGGTTAGCTCCTATGAGTTCCATATTTTGTTGAGCAAACCCAAAGCCCAAGAAAACTAGTGATTTTGAGCGCTTCACTGCTTCTTGTATTCTGAACTCCACCTCTGCATCACGGCTTTCCATGAAAGTACGAATACGATCCGCCTTCCTAAGGGCTTTTTCTAAGTTTTCTATACCACCAAAATCAACGTTTAGATCCGTCTCAACCTCCCACGGAAGATCGCCGATCTTACCATATGGATGGATAATATTCATTCTCGACAGCAGTTTTGCCGCTTCAGAGTGTCCAAGATCGTCAAAAGCACTAAACGCGTGAAAAAGAAAATGCTCTACACAACGATCGTAGTTGAAGATTATCAAATTGGTACGAGACAATCTTTCTTCCAACTCCCCTACCTCGATTTGACCGCGTAGGCACCGGAAAAATGGGACCAACCAAGTTTCTCTCAAAGCGGAAAAATTGAGGCTTCGTCTCCTTGAGCTTTCAGGACTATACAGCGGATTATTTCGAACTCCCCCAGCTTCATCACCTTGCCCCTTTGCAGCTAATTGATTGCGTTCATAATATAAAATTGAAGCAACAATAGCCCTCTTTCCAATTTTGATTAACCTTTCGTCATTCTGCTCCCTTAGGAAGTTATCAATGCTTTTTGACAACCACAGAGAACTCCCGATCTTAAAGAGATGATCATCTACAGGTTCGTCGTCATAAAACAGGCCGGCGTCCCGGTTTTGGATAGAAATCTCAGACGCATGGCGAAGTTCTCGAACTACTTCATCAAATTCACTAAATTCAAATATACCACTGTCGGCGTCCACACCAAGGCAAAGTTCGGAAATGACCGAAATCAATTGGTCACCAGTAGGCATCCCAAAATCCACACTAGCTCCGGCCCCAATAATAAAAGTTGTATTGTCCATGATCTGCTTTTTGTTGTTAGTACCCCTCCCTAAACAACTAAAAGGGCAGCCAGGAAAAGGCCAGTACGGGAACCATTTTTTTCAGATAAAAAACCCCTTTTGTTCACACTCAACATAAGGCCCACGCCTGACCTTGGGGAGGTGCGAATGCGCCTTCCCGGGGGGAAGGTCAGGCGCGGGCCGTGAGGCTATGCCTTACGTCCCCAAAGGAGAATGCCCGGAAAATCTGGAATTTTATTTACGCCGCCCGGTTTCTGGGGCTCCGCCCGTTCTCACTTCAAACAATCTCCCAGATTGTTTGCCGCTGCGCGGACCAGTTCGAACTCTACAACTTTCCAAACGCCACCCCGCGCCAGACCCAACCATATGTGGTCACCGCCTCTTGCAGCGGCGCCTTCATCTCTTTGCTGTCAAAGTGATAGTTGTAGATCTCACCGGGCCGCAGCTCCTCGGTGAACCCATAGGCGCGGCCGAATGAGACCTCTTTCTTTTGTCCGCGAAAGGCTGAGGCTGA
This sequence comes from Parasedimentitalea nitratireducens, assembly GCF_057444295.1. Lineage (NCBI taxonomy): Bacteria > Pseudomonadati > Pseudomonadota > Alphaproteobacteria > Rhodobacterales > Paracoccaceae > Parasedimentitalea > Parasedimentitalea nitratireducens. Next base: position 862,593 of record NZ_JBYAXC010000002.1, read on the forward strand.
AAACGACAGCTCCGGCACCCCGGCACGCCAGCTGATGGTGTAATCCTGATCCACCGCCCGCACCTCGCACTTGTCCACGTCCAGCCGCATCTTGATCTGCGCCGCCCGCTCCAATCCCGCCTTGGCAAACACCTCAACCCATTTGGTATCCACAATCTTCCACTCGGCTACAATGTCACAACTGCCATCTGTGCAGTCCGCCACACTAAACGGCGCCGTGTCGCGGTTCACCGCCAATATAGCCGCCCGCACATCCTCAGCAGAGGCCGCCGCCACCCCGTCGGCTGGCTTTTTTGTTCCGGTCAACCAATCAAACAAACCCATAAATCACCTCATACACAGAAACAGTGCCATCAAAGCAGGTTGCCGCCAAATTGGCAAAAGTGGGGTGTTGCGCACCCAGCGTACGCCCTGCTTGGGCTATCTTAACCCGGTGATGCCATAACCCTCCCGTCGCGACACCGGCCCGGTTTGGCATCCGGACCAATACCCAGGAGACCTCGGCCCCCTCAGACCACCACCAACCAGGTGCAGGGGGACCCATGGCGCATATGGCCAGCCGTCCCTGCAATGGGGCAACCGGCCCCGATCCTCCGCCCCAGGCGGTACCGCCCTCTTTACCTAAGGCCCAACACCAAAACACGATGACCTGACAACCCCGTGAGCCCGCTTGCCCCGCTGCCCCGCCTGTCCCTAGGCTGACACCAAGCAAACGCGGGGCCCTTTATGATGTTCATTGCCGACAACCAACTGCTGCTGATCCTGCTCTGCTTTGCGCTTGGCGGGCTGGGCACCCTGTTCCTGTTCCGCCATCCTGCAGGCCATCGCGCCTGGAAACTGGCAGATCTGGTCTGGGTGGTGCTGGGTGGCTTTGGTGCGCTGGTGGCGGTGATCACCGGTATCTATGCCGCTGACAGCTCGCGGCTGGAACGCCAGATCGACATCGCCTATGCCGCCACCGCCGCCTTTGACCGCGACGCCGCACGGTTCCGCCTGCGGTTCTGTGATCCGGCCTATGACGCCGACATCGCCGCCCTGTGCGACAAGATCGAATTCCTCTCTGCCTCCACCGCCAGCAACGCCGACCTACCGCTGTTTCTGGCCGTGACGGATGAGGTCGCACCACTGCGCAGCCTAGGATTTCTGCTGGGTCAGCGCAGTTCGATGGACGATATGAAAGAGATGAGCGCCAAGGCGGATGCCTTTGATCCCACTGCATTTCTGGTTTTCACCGCGCTGGATGACACCACCCAAACCGCCGTAGACAATATGCGCCGCAAAGTCCCCGCCATTGCTGGCGATTTCCTGATCCTAGCCCGCGCCTATGACGAGCTGATCATCCATGTCACCCAGCTAAAACGCGAATGGGAGGTACTGCAGGACAACGCGCCAATCCTGATCCTTCAGATCCTCGCCCTCTGCCTGCTCAGCTTTGCAGCACCCTTTCGTTTGGGCAAATCCCTGGTAGAGCTCTACCGGCCAGCCCGCTAAGCTGTTGCAAAATCAGGGGGCCTCCATGCGCACATTTGACGATATCTACGCCATTTCCGCCGACCGCCACGGCGGCGCCGACGCGCTTGAGGCCAAGCTGATCAAGCCCACCCCCAACATCACCGCCCTGTCCGAGGACCGCTGGCTGGCAGTGATGACCAAATGCATCTTTCAGGCTGGATTTAACTGGAAGGTGATCGAGGCCAAATGGGACGGATTTGAAACCGCATTCAACGGATTCGACGTCGGCCGCTGCGCTTTTATGGATGACGAGAAATTCGACGCCCTGCTGGGCGACACATCCATCGTCCGCAATGGCACCAAGATTGCAACAGTGCGCGATAACGCCGCATTCCTGCTGGAACTGCGCGATGAGGGCGGTGTGGGTCAGGTGCTGGGTGACTGGCCCTCGGACGATTACATCGGTCTACTGGAGATGCTCAAGAAACGCGGCAGCCGGTTGGGGGCAATGACCGGGCAATATGCCATGCGCTTTGCCGGGCGCGATGCCTTTATCCTGTCACGCGATGTCACCGCAAGGCTGATTTCCGAAGGGGTGATCGACAAACCCGCCACCACTAAAACCGCTATGCGCGCGGTTCAGGGCGCGTTTAACAGCTGGATGGATCAATCTGGCCGCGGCTTGACCGAAATCAGCCGGGTGCTGGCCTTTAGCTGCTGATGCGCCTGGTGGATATATTTTCACCATTGCCGCGCAGTATCGGTTGTCACACTCGGCCAAGCCCGGCTAACCTAGCCTTATGATCCTGCGCGCTTTTCTGATCCTGATATTCGTCGCCTCCTGTGGGCGCCCCCTGACCGAAAGCGAGCGGGCCTTTGCTGCCCAAATCCACGGCGACACCCTGAACATGGACCGCGTGCGCCTGGTGCGCGGCGCCCCGGTGGGATCGGTCACCTTTCGCCGTCAACCCCGCCCGCGCCTGGCCTGCCGTGAACGCATCCTGCCACCAGTCAAAGACGAAATCGTCACCGCCTCCCCCGCCGCCTTGGCGGTTTTCAACAAAATCTTTTTCACCAAAGAGTGGTACGCCGAGGATTTCACGCCGGACTACCCAGGGCAGCTCTATCTGGTCGAGGCCATGTTGCTCGCCCACGAGCTGACCCATGTCTGGCAATGGCAAAACCGCAAGACCACAGGGTACCACCCCCTGCGCGCCGCTGCCGAACATGGCAATCGTACTGACCCTTATTTGTTTGACCTGCAGTCGGACGCTGATTTTCTCAGTTTTGGCTACGAACAGCAGGGCTCAATTGTCGAGGAATATGTCTGTTGCCGCGCACTTGCCCCCAAAGCGCAACGCACCCGCCGCCTGCATGACATGATCGGTGCGGTGATGCCGGTGACAGATCTGCCGCAAAGCCGCGAAGATGATCTGTATCTGCCCTGGGACGGCCTCCAAGTGCGCGGGATCTGTGATTAGCGGCTGACACCACTTGCACATTTCCGCCCCCTGTCGCAGAAATCCACCACCAAAAGCCGGAGAGCACAATGACCCACTACGCCCTGATCATGCTTGCCGCAGGTGTCGGCATCCCGGTTCTAGCCGCACTTAACGCGGGGCTAGGGCAATACATCGGCTCGCCAATGGCCGCAGGCGTGGTGCTCTTTGCGGTTGCTTTCACTGCTGCACTCTTGACCTATTTCCTGCTTGGCCCGCATACCCTGATGCAGGTCACCAGCGCGCCCAAGCACCTGCTGCTGGCTGGGCTGCTGGTTGCATTCTACGTGCTGTCCATCACCCATGTTGCGCCACATTTCGGCGTCGGCAACGCGGTGTTCTTTGTGCTGCTTGGCCAATTGTTTAGCGCCGCCGCGATTGATCACTTTGGCCTGTTCGGAGCCCAGGTCAGCCCGCTGACCCTAACCCGTGCTGCAGGGGTATCAGTGATGGCGGTGGGGGTCTGGATTACCCAATTGGCCTAAAGTTCAACACCAACCAGTTCGGCATATTTGGCCCCAACGGCACCCAAGAAACCGTAGATTTAAACCCAAGCCCAATTTTCGCGGAGTACATTATATGAAATGGCCATGGAACACTCCGGACCCAGTCACGGACTACAAAATTTACACCACGGCAAATGACATCGAAATTTCCGGAGATGCCCTTGCTCGGTCTTTGCCGCCAGAAGATAGAAAAGTCTGGGACGAGCAAATTCGGAACTATGAAAATGCAGTGGGAGCGATCAGGACCCAAGCATCATTCGACGGCATGAAACTTGTAGACAGCGCCCTCCAAAACAACAGTTTTGTCCCATCCAAAACCGCCGTTTCAATTGTCGTTGATCACTCGGGGTCTCTCAAAGGCCAACGCGCAATCCTTGCCTGCCTGTTGGTTGAATTGCTGGCTGATTTTCTAGGGCGGCTTGGAGTTCGCTATGAAATTTTGGGGTTCACCACAGCTGAATGGCAGGGCGGGACATCCAGGCGACGGTGGTTGAACGCGGGCCGCCCCCGAAACCCGGGCCGTCTCAATGATATCTTGCATATTGAATACCGGGCAGCACAGGCCACATCCCCGGGTGCGCCCCATGCCATTTATAACCTGCTGAGACAGGATGTTTTGAAAGAGAACATCGACGGAGAGGCTCTATTCTGGGCATCCGAGCGTCTTAAACATCTTGATGCTGATAGGAACCTAATTCTGATGCTTTCGGATGGGGTACCGGTTGATGATTCAACGCTCAATGAAAACGGGCCACGCTACCTGTGGAACCACCTCGAATCCGTCATTCAAGATGTGCAGAACACGCCGGGGTTTTCTGTCGCCGGTATTGGCATCGATCACGACGTCAGCAACCTTTACCAAAACAGCCTGACTGTGAACCGTCTGGATCGACTGCACTCAGATGTACTGCCTTTTGCAAAAGATCAGATCACACAAATGCTATCAATCACATGAGAGCTAAGCCTTTGTGTGTTGCTCAAACCTATCCGCAAACAGCGCCATGCAATGGGTGCTGTCAAACTGGCCGTCGATGAAAATATCATCCTTCATCGTGCCCTCCAGCTGGAAACCCATTTTTTCGTACAGCCCAATCGCCACTGTGTTCGTGGCATGAACCAGCAGTTCTATTCTGATCATCTCTTGCCGGAACGGCCTCTTGGATCACAGTGTGCAACAGCCTGCGCCCGACCCCCTTTGAGCGATAGTCCGGCAGCAGCCCCATCCCCAAAACTCCAACGTGGCGACTGATCGGTCTTTCCTTGCGGATGATATCACTCCACCCCACCACACGGCTTCCATCCATGGCCACAAAATGCGGCTTGTTCTCGACAATGTTGTTTTCAACAAACGCACGAACACAATCCAGCGAAGGTGCCTCGGTAGTAGCGAGGTATTTTCGCTCTTTCGCAACCACGTCAACACAGGCATGAAACCCTTCGATGTGGGACTTGGTGATGGGCGAAATTTCAATGTTCATAAGAAATACCAAAATAAAATCGAGCTTGGGTCAGGCCAGAAAGCACCTGCATCCAGAATTCCCCAATCCTGTCACGCAGTGCCTGTACTGTCTACGCTTCAGTGCCGATCTCGATATCTAGCCTTTACCCTCGGAATATCGGCGCATCCCGGCGGGTAATATGCCGCCCTCAGGGCAATCGCCACAGCTAACGCGTTGCCAGTAAAACAAGGCTAAAGATCACTCCACAATACGGTACCAAAACAGGCACTGTGAAATGATCACCCGCGACGTCAGATCGCCGCTTCAGCATGATCAGTGCCAGGTTCACGCAGACAAATACCCCCAGCACAATCTGCGATGTCCATTCTGCCAGCCGCTCGATTGGAAAAAACAACGCAAGGCTCAGGATGCAGACGGTCACAAATCCGGTTGCCACACTGGGGGTGCGGGTTTTGGCGGTCAGATGGGCAAATGCAGCTGGGAACTGCCCACGGTCCGCCATCCCATAAAGCACCCGTGACGACATGATCATCTGGATCAACACACCATTAACGGTGGCAACAATGGCAACGGCTGCAAAGCCCACCTGTATCATCTTGGGTGCATTGGCAAAAACCAGTGTCAGCGGCGCGGATGATCCCGCCAGCACGTCAGTCGGGACTGCAACCAGAACTGCGATACAGGTCGCTACATACAGCGCTGTGGCCACCACCAGCGTGATCAGGATCGCCCGCGGAATAACCCGGCGTGGTTCCTCAACCTCCTCGGCGACATTCACCATGTCCTCGAATCCGATGAAGGCAAAGAAGGCCAACAGCGAGGCCCCGATGACGCCGCCCCAGTTGCCAGTCTCAAGGCTCGGCAGCAGCTCCGCCGCCGTAGCTCCCTGTTTCTCAGCCACGCCAAGCCCCCAGACGATGACAAACACAAGACCCAGAATTTCAATTACTGTAACCACCGCCGCAGCCGTCACAGACTGGGTGATCCCCCACCAAGCCAGCAAGCCCATGGCTGTCACAATGGCAACAATCAGCGTAGGGGACGGCAGCCCCGTCAATCCCCCCAGATAACCCGACGCCCCAACCGAGATCGCAGCCGCCGAAACCATACCCGAACAGGCCACCAACACCCCCACCAGCGTCGCAATCTCAGGCCGTTTGAACCCCGCCTCGACATAAGCCGCCTCGCCTGCGCTGACCGGAAACCGTGTCGCCAGCTCGGCATAGGAAAAGGCGGTAAAACTGACCACAAAGGCCGACAATAAAAAGGCCACCCAGGCCAGCGGCCCGGCCTGTGCCACCGTCGCGCCGATCAGCACATAGATGCCAGCCCCCACGGTGACGCCCAATCCGTACAGGGTCAGCAAAGGCAGTGTCAGCGCCCGTTTCAGCGTCGGTGCCGCCTGCACCTGATTATCAGCGGCAATGATACGGTCAGAACTCATGGCAAAGCCTCTATCGACATCTCTCTTGCCGACATCGTAGCGCAATTCGCACCCTGGAAAATTGAGCTATGACAATAGACACGGTTCAATTGAGGGGGAGGACAACCCAAACCAGCTGAACCCAAATCCGCACATTCAATCGCTGGTGTCGCCCTCTAAGCTCACCGAAACATTTAGCTTGTTGCCATCCAGATCCCGCACATAGGCACCGTAGTAGTCGGGGTGATATGCCCGTGGCCCAGGCGCGCCCTCATCCGTACCACCACAGTCGAGCGCTGCCGCATGAAAGGCCCGGACTGAGGCCGCATCCGGCGCATAAAACATCACTTGCGTGCCATTGCCACATGTCGCGGGTTCACCATCAAAGGGCAGCAAAACAAACAGGCTGATCCGCCCATCCGCCCCCGCATAGCCCCGCTCGCGCGGCTCAGACAACACGCAGCGCATGCCGATTGTGGCCAGAACCGCGTCATAGAACACTTGTGCCGCCTCGATGTCATTGGTGCCGATGCAAACGCCAGACAGCATGATGTCCCTTTCTTTTTCACTTTAACCAGTAACGGCTATTCAATCCGTCACAACAAGTCATCCCGCAAGTGTACTTGGGATCATCTCCAGTCCACCGATTACCTGATCACCTCGACAGAGTATTGAGATTGGTGCAATAACCAAGTCATCATACAACCCACGGGATAACATATTTAGATGAGCCAGCCACTTACCGAAAGCGAAAGGGAGCTATCCCTAGCCATCATTCCCTGGCTCGCACATGAAATGATCTCGCGGCTTGGTCACGATACGCCCTCTCCTGATCTGTTATGTGATCAAGCCCAGACCAATTTTGAAATGGGGTGTGATGCGCTTGAAACTGTGGGGATTCTCACGCCCGAGGACGACTATTGGCGGGTGGTGAAAAGGTCTTTCGACGGTCTGGAGTTGCCTGTTAATTTTGGCCGCAAGGGGCTGGACCTCTTTCTGGATGCCGTAGCTTGCCATGCTTCTTATGTCGAAGACCTGTATCGACATAGCGATATCATTAGCCCCAGCACCCCAGCTTTGAAACAGGTCTGCGACGCGATGGTGCGGTGCGACTATATGAGCCCCCTAACCAAAAACACCTATCAGTGGACGGATGATATGGGCCCGTGGCTTGTGCGGCATAGTGCGTGGCATCTGACCGACTTCGAAGTTGCACCAGACGCCGAGATAGACGCAGCGCTGGACAAAATTCCCCCAGAACTAAGAGAACGCTTATCTGGGGAGACCTTTCAACCCGAATTTGTACGTTTCTTGTTTGCGCGTTGGACTGGTGATGGATGGTCGGACCAAGTCGAGTGGTGCAACATACCACATGACGATTGGGACCTACCGCTTGCCGCAGGCCTCTACATGCGCCTGCATGGAGGGGACGAAACACCCTAGCTGGGTGACCTGCTGCATTGGTTCATTGGTGGCGAACGTCAGTTTATCTCCACCCCATTGTCCTTGCTTCAACATTCGATCCTGACGCATTGCGTAATCTAAACAAAAAGGCCCGCTTAGGCTGCCCCCTGCTTGATCTTCAGCTCTGGCGGCTGGCTCGTAACAACATCTATTGAATGGTCTAATGTATTGATCTGATAATGAACCAACGGGCCGGGATACGCGGCGCTTGCCCATGTCGACCGCCGCACAAAATCCAAAAAGTGGGACTTACTGTAAATGCGTATCCGATTGCCAACAAACACTTCGTCGTCGTTGTTTTGAACAAAGGTCTCAGCCGTGACTGCATAGGCAACATAATTTGCAAACCCAAAGATTGCGATGTCACTTTCGGGTGTCGCCTCGATCGCTTTGACATCCTCGATTGGCCCGACGTTAAAAGTCTTATCGCCCACCCCAGCAGTCGTAACACTAATTTCCACATACTGGCCTACCACTTTATCAATCTGCTCGGTCAACAGATATTGGCAGGTCTCAAATGGCTGTATTCTCGGATCCGAAACATCCGTAAATTCTTTCATTGAAAATACTTATCCGCAAATGGCGGGTGATCTCAAACCGTCACCAACACCCCATTTTCCAGCTTCACCATCCGGTCCATCCGGGCCGCCAACTCCAGATTATGTGTAGCAATCAACGCTGACATACCATTGCCTGCCACCAGCTCCATCAGCGCGCCAAACACCTGGTCCGATGTTCCCGGGTCCAGGTTGCCGGTCGGCTCATCTGCCAACAACACCTTGGGGCTGTTCGCCATCGCCCGACAGAACGCGACACGTTGCTGCTCGCCCCCTGACAACGCCGCGGGACGATGCCCGGCACGGGCCTCCAGACCAACCCGAGTGAGCAGGTCCATCGCCCGTGCCATCGCTGCCCTCTCGCCAATCCCATTGGCCAGCTGCGGCAATATGATGTTTTCGGCAGCGGTAAATTCCGGCAGCAAGTGGTGGAACTGGTAGATAAACCCCACATCCCGGCGGCGGGTCACGGTGCGGCGGCGGTCGCTTTTGCCGGTCAGCTCAGCTCCACCCAGCTGCACTGTGCCCTCGTTTGGGGTATCCAGCAGCCCGGCGATATGCAGCAGGGTGGATTTGCCCGCCCCCGAGGGCGCCACTAGTGCCACCACCTCGCCTGCTTTCAGTTGCAGTTCAGCGCCACGCAGCACATCCACCTGCCCCGGCTTACCCCGGTTATAGGATTTCACAATCCCGTTCAGTTCCAGCATCATCTTACTCATAGCGCAGCGCCTCAACCGGGTTCATCCGGGCCGCACGGCGCGCCGGGAAATAGGTGATAAACCAGCTCAGCCCCATGCTCATCAGGGCCGAGGCGACGACGTCGCCGGTGGTCACAACCGCCGAGGGGAAGAAGAAGCCGTTGGCCTCCAGATCGCGCACACCGCTGCCGGTGACCCAATCGACAAAGCCATAGACACTGTCGATATTGGCGGCAAAGACCACGCCCAGGATCACGCCAAACAGCGTGCCCATGGTGCCAACCGAAGCCCCGCACAGGAAAAACACCCGCAACACCGATCCCTGGCTTAGCCCCATGGTACGCAGGATGCCAATATCGCGGCCCTTGTTTTTCACCAGCATGATCAAGCCCGACACGATGTTCAGCGCCGCAATCAACACCAGGATCGACAGCACGATAAAGATCGCATTGTCCTGCATTTTCAGCGCCTGGATCATGCCGCCCGCGCGGTCTTCCCAAGTGCTGACATAGGCGCGCTCATTGCTGTTGCGCAGCAAGGGCAGCACCATCTGTCGCACCTCTTGCGGGCGATCCAGCCGCAGATCCACCTGATCCACCGCGCCCTCGCGGTTAAAGAAACTCTGTGCCTCAGCCAGTGGCAGGTAAAGGCGGCTTTGGTCTACAAAACCTTGGCCGGAGGAAAAGATATAGACCACCTCATAGGCTTTGACCCGGGGTGAGGTCCCCATGGCAGTTTTGACGCCATTGGGCGAGATCAGCTTGATCTTGTCCCCCACCGTCACCCCCAGTTGACGCGCCATCATCGCACCGATGGCGGCACCTTTCTCAAAGTCAGCCAGATCACCGATGGCCTCGTCCGAGACGGCAATTTTGGGGTAGTTCTGCAGGTCCTCTGCTCCGATGCCAAAAACATCCACCGGCACATTACGGCCACGATAACTGCCCATCACTTGTCCGCGGATCAGCGGCGAGGCCAGCGTCACACCGGGCATTTCGCTCAGCCGCTGTACCAACTCGTCATAGTCGCGGATCAGATGATCCACCGGAATTTCAGCCGTAAAATCGCGACGATAGTGGATTTCCGCATGGGCATTGGCCCCCAGCATGGTCTGCACAATGTCCGACCGCAGCCCTTCGCGCACCGCCAATGTGGCCACCAGCGCAAAAACGGCCAGAGTGATGCCGATCAGGCTGATCCAGGTCATCACCGACACACCGCCATCGGCGCGGCGGGCGCGTAAATAGCGCCAGGCAATCATCCATTCGAAACGTGCAAAGGGTGGTGGTGTGCTGGCCATTTTGGCTCCTGCCCGAAAATTTTCCGCCAAAATGAGGGGTTGCAACGGTGGGGTCAAGGCAAGGCGTTGCAATCAGGCGGATTTCCTCCCTCTGTCAGTGACGTAGACAAGCCAGATCACCCGCGCTAGGTCTCAGCAACACAAATTTGAGCGCGAATGCCATAAATGAAATTGTTTCGTCACATCCTGATCTTAGGGGCCAGCCTGCTTGTCCTCCCTAAGATTTCCTTTGCGGAACCTCGCTTCACTGTCGACGTGAAAATTTCATCGAGTAGTCAGATTGTTATCTGCTCAGATGAAATCGATCCCTTTGCCACTGGGCTATTTGACGAAATTCTAAAACGCCATCACAGAACATTCATAAGCCAAATCAATCAAACACCAAAAGAAACAGACAAAGGAACTGCTTTTACCATATTTAGACCCCAGCTCTATAGCCATACATTTGAACAGGATCGGCCGACGGTATTTTTTATGACCGAAGATCAGGCTTTTGCTGGTGGCTGCACTCCTCTTCCCCAAGATCTGTCAGTAGATCTCGTCAGGGTCATTTCTGAGCAACAAAAAATTGAGCAGGACTTGTCGATGTTGGTAGCCGACTATCGGCAAGTCGTTGCAAACAGCATCTGCCAACCAAGGTTTGATCCTGAAAGTGAAACGGGGAATTTTCAGGTCATTGTGTACAGAGCATCAATGGGACAGGACATTTCACTCAAGTCCTGTCTTGATACCTTCCTTTTGAACCTTGAATTTCATGAGCCAACATTCTGGGAAGAATTCGATCCCTTTGATGCTAAATCGTATAAACGGCTACCAGGTTACTTGCAGGAGCAGACAGTGACTGTCCCTCCGGTGGGCGATTGATTTTTCCCAGCTCAGCTCTTGCAGATTGGGACGTTTAGGCCGCCGAACTGTCTTGCGCGGTAAACCCCCAACCCAATGGACAGGCCTGGGTCAAACGGTCGGCCACCATATTGCGCAGGTCCTGCATAGCAGCGATGCGAGCGTCAATCTCATCCAGCTTGCCCTGCAACATCTCGGCCACCTGTTCGCCGCTCATCGCGCCCTGCATATCCCGCATCAGCGCGCCAATCTCGGCCAGTGAAAACCCCATGCTCTGCCCCTGACGGATCAGGTTCACCACATCCTCGGTGCCCTCGGGAAAGTCTCGATAGCCATTGGGCCAGCGGTCAGCCCGGATCAGCCCCTGTTTTTCATACATGCGCAGCGTGTCACAGCTTACCTTGCAGCGTTTTGCCAAATCTCCAATCCGCATGACATTTCTCCTTGACCCTGGACTTAAGTCCAAGGTTTACAAGCATCCGCATTCGCAGATCAACAAGGAAGTGACGAATGCTCTCCCAATCCCAATTTCACCGCCTGTATCGAATTTCAGCCTGGTATGACCTGCTGATCACCTGGCCCTATGCTACGCCACTGACGCTGGCGATGATGTGGCAGATGATGGGGAGCGCCCATGCCATTTCAGGTCTTAGCCCCCTGCCCGATCTCAGCCCCTATGCCATTGTGTTTGGCAACTTCTTTGGCACTATCGTCATTCTGTGGTCGGTGCTGCGATTGAAACTGAATGATCCACAATTGGCCCGCTGGGACGCGGTGGGCCGTTGGCTGTTTTCGGCCTGGATGGTCAACGCTCTGCTGAACGGTGCCAGCCCGCTGGTCGGCATCTTCTTAGCGCTAGAGCTCACCTTTGCCGTGCTGCAATCGCTGCCGATCCGGCGTGTGTCAGTGGCGTAAACTTCCCCCCAAAAGCTGGCCCGGACAGTTCTGCCTATCCGGGCCTAGATCGTAAATTATCCTCACCCAATAGTGCGTTCCAAAAACCAGATCTTGGACACAATTTTCCAGCCGTCCGAACCTTTTACAAGGCCAAGATGGTCCTGATAGATCTTCTCACGGGCGCGGATGCGGATTTTGACCGTGGCGCATTTCGGCGACAGCCAGTCCACCAACAGGATCTCACTTTCCGGCGATTGACCCAAATTCGACGGAGAGTTTGGCTCGTTCAATCCTACGTCCCGAATAAACAGAGCAATCGGCTCGGCAAAAATCTCACCACTCTCTGCATCAAACAGGCTCGACTTTTCGTGAAACACCGCGTTCAGCCGGTCCGGGTCACAGTAGTACAGCCCGTCAAAATAGGTCTGTACGGCGGCAAAGAGATCTGGGTCTTGAACCATGTTTGGTATCCTTCTAATGATATGACGTAATTCGACGATACGGTGAAATAATGCCACATCAGATCATGCCAAACCCCGTGCAAAAAGCGCCAATCTCAGACCGGACCTCTCTTACGCCCCCCCGTGTTGTGGCGCTGATCTATGATGGGTTATGTACATTTGAATACGGCATTGTCGCCGAGGTGTTTGGTCTGAGCCGTCCCGAGTTGACTGGTGAGCTATTTCAGTTTTCATCCGTACAAACCGAGGGCAAACACAGCGCAGCGGCGGGTGGATTGATCGTTCAGGCCACCGGAGGCCAGCAGGATCTGGCTCAGGCAGACATTGTTGTGGTGCCGGGATGGCGTGGCAAGGATGCGCCTGTTCCGGTAGAGACATGTAAGTTGATCCAACAGGCCCATGCCCGTGGTGCAACGCTGTTTTCAATATGCTCAGGCATCTATGTGCTGGCAGCGGCAGGCGTGCTGAATGGGCACAGCGCCACCACTCACTGGCGCTATATTGATGATTTTGCGCGGAAATACCCCGATGTCACCCTACGCCCCAACGAGCTATACGTAGACGAAGGCAACATCATCACATCAGCTGGAAGCTCAGCCGGGATTGACGCTTCGGTGCATATTGTACGCAACCATTACGGGGCCGAGATTGCCAATTCAGTGGCCCGACGTTTGGTGATGCACGGGCACCGCCACGGCGGACAGGCGCAATTCATAGAACAACCTGTCGCCAAATCTGGAGCTCCGCACCGCCTGTCTGACATGATGGATCAGGTCCGCAATACTCTGGCGGACCCGCACCGCATTTCCAGCATGGCGCAGTTGGCGGGCATGTCACCGCGCACCTTTCAACGCCAGTTTCAGAACCATGTGGGCCTGCCCGCCATGCAATGGCTCGCACGTGAACGCGTGACACGGGCCTCTCAGTTACTGGAAACCACAACCCAGTCCGTTGACGTGATCAGTCAGACCGTGGGTTTCGACAGCGCCGACAGGCTACGCTATCACTTTCGCAGTTTTTTGGATGTGTCTCCGGCGGATTACAGGAAGAGTTTTCACCGGACGGGATAAGACCCTTCCCCGCAGCTCCGGCGGCGGGTTAGTTGAGCCAGCCTCTCTCGCGGTAGTACCTGATCGCGCCGGGATGTAGCGGTGCGACTAGGCCATCGCGGATCATTCTCGAAGGCTGCAGATCATACCAAACTGGGTTCTGATTGCGCATTTCATCTACGTTCTGGAATGTCGCTTTGACAAATTCATAGACAACCTGTTCAGGCACATCTGCGCTGGACAAAACCGTGGCATTATAACCAAAAGACTCAGTTGATGCTCCCACGCCATCGTAGATGCCACCGGGAATGGTTGTATGGCTCAGTTCTCTGGCGCCTTTTACCAGCTTGTCAACGCGTTTCCCACTCATGCTCACCAACGTAACACTACAGCCTTTGGAGATCTTCTGAACCAAACCGGACGGGCTGGCACCGATGAGGACCAAGGCGTCAATCTGCCCCCCACACAGAGCCTTACCCCAGTGCCCAGATTTGACCGATCTGCCGGTGGGGAATTCAGCCTTGGGAACGTTGTGCATTTTTAGAAGTGTTTCGAACAAACTGCGGCTCACCCACCCCGGTTCAATCCGCTTGCCTGCCCAACTCCCAGGGCTTGTTACCCCTGCATCTTGTCTGGCGACGACAATGACCGGCTCGCCGTAAAGTGCAAACACCGACCTGAGGTTTTTGTCCGGTCCCACTGCAGCAAACTCAGCAGCACCGTTCAATGCATCCTTAGCCCAATCTGATCTGGCGACTATGAAATCGAACTTCCCCTGTCTGATTTTAGGGAAGTTTTCTTGAGCACCCATCGTGTTTTTTGCTTTGCAGTTGATATCTGATGGCGCGCTGTTGACGAAGCCACACAGGGCTTCACCTGCCCGGTAGTAGACACCGGCCTTACCGCCGGTCCCAATGACGATCCTTGAATCCTTTGCCTCTGCGGTGATCGCCGCACAGCTCAACCCCAAGGTCAGACCAACAGATGCGATTCTAAGTAACTTTGTCGGGAGATTCCCGCTAAGCGCTTTCTTCAAAAACATATTCAAATCCTATTATTTCAAACACCTATCTATGCATCCCTCCGATGAAATCAATCCAAACGGAAAGATCCAATTCCGCAGTGTCTGTCGACAATGGGCGTTGCACCACGCGAATAAAAGAGGGCAGATCTTGCGATCTACCCTTCTCTCAATTCAGATTATCCCAAGCCTTAAAACCCGCGGCTGGTCATGTGCGGCGCGTAGATCTCGACGACTTTCTTCACGGCCTCTTCCGGGCTTAGCTCAACGCTTTCGCCAGTGCGGCGCGAGGTGAGTTCGACCACACCATTTTTCAGGCCACGTGGGCCAACGGTGATGCGCCATGGCAGACCGATCAGATCCATGGTGGCAAACTTGCCGCCCGCGCGTTCTTTGCGGTCGTCATACAGGGGTTCCAGACCCGCGGCGGTCATTGCTGCATAGATCTGGTTACAGGCCGCATCGGCCTCGTCGTCGCCCTGTTTCAGGTTGACGATACCACAGTGGAATGGGGTGACGCCTTCGGGCCAGATAATACCCTTGTCGTCGTGGCTGGCCTCGATGATCGCACCCAGCAGACGCGACACGCCGATCCCGTGTGAGCCCATGTGGACCGGAGTTGGTCTGCCATCCGGCCCCTGCACTGTGGCGCCCATAGATTCGGAATACTTGGTACCGAAATAGAAGATCTGGCCAACCTCGATACCCCGCGCAGTGCGGCGGCGCTCTTCTGGAACCTCGTTGAACAACGCCTCATCATGGGTTTCGTCTGTGCGGGCGTATTTGGTTGTGAACTCTTCCAGCACCCCATGACACTGCTCGACACTGTCATAGTCGATGTCACGGTCACCAAAGCTCAGATCGGTGACGTCGCTGTCATAGAAGACCTCGGATTCACCGGTATCGGCCAGCACCAGGAATTCGTGGGTGTAGTCGCCGCCAATTGGGCCACCGTCAGCGCGCATCGGTATCGCCTGCAAACCCATACGTTCGTAGGACCGCAGGTAGCTGACTAGGTGACGGTTATAGGCGTGCAGCGCGTCCTCTTTGGTGAGGTCGAAATTATAGCCATCTTTCATGTAGAATTCACGGCCACGCATCACGCCGAAACGCGGACGGACCTCGTCGCGGAATTTCCACTGGATGTGGTACAGCGTCAGCGGCAGGTCTTTGTAGCTGTTGACGTGGCCACGGAAGATATCGGTGATCAGCTCTTCGTTGGTGGGACCATAGAGCATATCACGGCCATGGCGGTCACTGATACGCAGCATTTCCTTGCCATAGTCATCATACCGGCCGGACTCTTTCCACAGGTCAGCCGACTGAATAGTTGGCATCAGCATTGGCACGTGACCGGCGCGCATCTGTTCGTCATGCACGATGGTTTCGATCTTTTTCAGAACCTTGAAGCCCAGCGGCAACCAGGAATAAATCCCAGCCGAGGATTGCTTGATCATCCCGGCGCGCAGCATCAGCCGGTGGCTGACAATCTGGGCCTCGGATGGGGTCTCTTTCAGAACAGGCAGAAAATAGCGGGACAGGCGCATGACGGTCTCAATCTCAGATAGGGTTCCGAAACCCTCTAAGCCATAGCTGCGTCACAGGCAATCAAGCATTACCCTTACCCCATTTAAATGGCACAACTCGGTGAATTAGCGGCGAAGACATCTGGCATAAGCTGAATCGGCATCATTACGGCGGAAGCATTAGCGCAACCAAGAAACGCCTTTCCGTTTATCGGTTGCGTCTGCTGGTTGATGGGATTGGACCGCCATTGTATATCATGTTCTGTCAGTGAATTCCCAACCTCATTGTTAGTGAAAGCGATCAGTTTTTGGCGGAAAAATTCAACCATTATGAGGAAGCTCGGGAACTTGCTCGAATACTTGCAGGAACCGAACTTCAAAACTTCGGTTCAGAACTGATTTCCGCCATGGAGAACGGAGCAACTGGAACCGAGACCTTCTTCTCGATGAGGTCAGTTGTGCAAGCCTTACTCAGGGAACCTGAATGTAAAGGACACACTAAAAGGAAAGCTAATATACTTCTGAAAATGATAGAAATCGCGATTTCCTAGATTTCCGCCTTTTCGCACGGCTGCCACCAACTAATCTGCGTAAGATTGGTTGATTATTCTTCTGGAATCCGGCAACACGACAAGGGTGCATGCGGCTGTTGCATCAACAAAAACTGGTTTTAAACAAATAGTTCGCTCAAGATGAGGCTGCATCATGGCATTACCGGCAAAAAAGCAGATGAGTTACTGGGGCATTGCGGCCCTTGTCTTTGCAGTTGTGCTGTGGGCGCTGGGTGATGTGTTGCTGCCTTTTGTATTGGGCGGCGCGGTGGCCTATCTGATTGATCCCATTGCCGACCGGCTTGAGCGGTTGGGGCTAAGCCGCGCGGGAGCCACGGCGGTGATCACGGTGGGGTCGGTGGTGGTATTTCTGGTGCTGCTGTTGGTGGTGGTGCCAACGCTGATCTTTCAATTGATCGAACTGGTGCAGGTGCTGCCTGAGTTGTTCCGGGATGCCCGCGCCTTTGCTTTTGAGAAGTTCCCGTCACTGTTTGACGAGAAAAGCCAGATGCACCAGACTATTACCACCCTGTTCGACTCGCTCAAGAGCCATTGGGTTGGGGTGCTGGAAACCGTGCTTGGCTCGGCCGTGTCGCTTCTCAACGTGGTGATCTTGATCGTTATTGTGCCGGTGGTGTCGATATACCTGCTGTTAGACTGGGACCGGATGACCGCACGTATTGGCGAGCTGCTGCCCCGCGATCACGCAAAAACCATCAGCCGGTTGGCGGGTGAGATCGACGCGGTGCTGGCCTCGTTTATTCGCGGCATGGGCACGGTCTGTTTGATCCTGGGCACTTATTACGCTGTCTCCTTGATGCTGGTGGGGCTGAACTTTGGCCTGGCCGTTGGTTTCATTGCGGGCCTGGTCACATTCATCCCCTATCTGGGCGCGCTGATTGGCGGCGCACTGGCCATCGGGTTGGCGCTGTTTCAGTTCTGGGGGGATTGGTATTCCATTGGCGCGGTTGCGGTCATCTTTGCCATTGGTCAGGTGATCGAAGGCAACGTGCTGACGCCCAAACTGGTGGGCAATTCGGTTGGTTTGCACCCGGTTTGGCTGCTGTTGGCGCTGTCTGTTTTTGGGTCCCTATTCGGGTTTGTCGGCATGTTGGTAGCAGTTCCCATGGCCGCAGCCCTAGGTGTGGTTGCACGTTTCTTTACCGAGCAGTATCTGGAAAGCCGACTATACCAAGGCCAAGACCACCAGGACGCCGAGTAACATGCCCAAACAGCTAAGCTTTGATCTCCCCGCTAAACCGGCGCTGGGACGGGATGATTTCTTTGTTGCCCCCTCAAACGCTATGGCGGTGGCGATGCTCGACAGCAGCTTTACCTGGCCTAGCGGTAAGCTAGTGCTAAGCGGCCCGCGCGGCGCGGGCAAAACCCACCTGGTGCATGTTTGGGCCAGCCAGTCCGGTGCGCGCATTATTAATGCCAAGGACCTAACCGAGGACATGGTGCCAGAGCTAGCGCAAGGCTCAATAGCCGTCGAAGACGTCCCCGAGATTGCCCGCCGCCCTGATCAACAGAACGCCCTGTTTCACCTGCACAACATGGTGTTAGCCAATGGTCATGCGCTGATGCTGACCGGTGGAGCAGCCCCAAACCTCTGGGGCCTGTCCCTGCTCGACCTGCAAAGCCGGGTGCAGGCAGCGACCCATGTGGCGCTTGAGGCACCTGACGATGCGTTGCTCACCGTGGTGTTGGCAAAACTGTTCAATGATCGACAAATTATGCCCAAGCCAGATGTCATCCCCTATCTGGTGGCCCATATGGATCGCTCCTTCGAAGCCGCAGCGCAGATTGTTAAACAGATGGATGAAATCTCGTTGGCCGAGGGCCATACCCTGTCGCGGCCGCTGGCGATCCGACTGTTGTCACAAAATCAATATGAAATGAGCCTAGAAACGGATCCAAAGGATGATTGACCAGCGCCTGCTGATCTTACATCCTACCGCCAAGACGACCTGGGGAAGATCATGAACGTGAAACCGGATCCTGCTGCTGCCGAGTGGGGGCCCTTTGAGCGCCCGCTGTTTGAAGATCCCGGAGCCCGTGCGCTGTCGCGGGTTGGCGTGGTGGATGTCGGGTCAAACTCGGTCCGGATGGTGGTATTTGACGGCGCAGCCCGCAGCCCGGCCTATTTCTACAACGAAAAAATCATGTGTGCCCTGGGCGCTGGCCTGTCGGAAACCGGCAAGCTGCACCCCAAGGGACGCCTGCGCGCCTTGTCAGCACTGAAGCGGTTTCAACATCTGGCCAAGGGCATGGGGCTACCTCCGCTGAGTGTGGTGGCCACAGCTGCTGTGCGCGACGCCAGCGACGGGCCGGACTTCTGTGCCGAAGTTCTGAATGAAACCGGGCTAAAAATCTGGGTGATTGATGGCCGTGAAGAGGCGCGCCTTTCGGCGCAGGGTGTGTTGCTGGGATGGCCCGGCTCATATGGGTTGATCTGCGACATTGGTGGCTCTTCAATGGAGCTGGCTGAGCTGCAAGACGGCCGGGTTGGCAAACGTGTCACCTCGTCTCTCGGGCCGCTGAAACTGCGGGATATCCCTGGCGGACGTAAGGGCCGCAAAGCGCATATCAAAGAAGTCATCGCCCAGCTAAAGGATGAGATGGGCCCACAAAAGGACCGACTGTTCCTGGTCGGTGGTAGTTGGCGGGCCATTGCCCGTGTCGACATGGAGCGGCGTGGCTATCCACTGAAGGTGCTGCATGAATATCGGATGACCGCGCAAAGTGTGCGTGACACCATCAAATACATCGAGAGCAACGACATCGAAGAGATCCGCACCGCCTGCGGCCTGTCCACGGCTCGGATGTCACTGGTGCCCTATGCTGTTGATGTGCTGGCCCGGCTGGTACGAACCTTCAAACCCAAAGACATTGCGATCTCGAGCTATGGTATCCGCGAGGGCATGTTGTATGAGCAAATGCCGCAACGTCTGCGCAAACGGGATCCGCTGGTGGAATCCTGCCGCTTTGCCGAGGCCAAGGATGCCCGCATGCCTGGCTTTGGCAAAACGCTGTATCATTTTGTTTTGCCGCTGTTCAAATCTAACCCAGACGCCACCAAGCGCCTGCTCAAGGCCGCCTGCCTGCTGCATGATGTCAGCTGGCGCGCGCATCCCGACTACCGGGCCGAGGTCTGTTTTGACAACGCCACCCGCGCCAATCTGGGAGGGCTGAAGCATTCAGAGCGGGTGTTCCTGGGGTTGGCGCTGTTGCATCGTTACCGCAACAAGCGCCAAGGCACCGCCTTTGAAAACCTGTATGAATTGCTGGACGAAAACGGCAAAAAAGAAGCTGAGATTCTGGGCAAAGCGATGCGGTTTGGGGCCATGTTGATGGTGTCAAAAGATGGCGACATAGGCAGTCTGAAGTGGCAACCGCGCAAAAAGCACCTGCGCCTACGCCTGCCTGCATCCGTTGCCCCGCTTTACGGCGAGGTCGCCGAGGCGCGGTTCAAATCACTGGCGCGATCGCTCAAGGCGGAAACCACCGTTGAGTTCCGAGACTGATCAGAGGTCGGTGGTGCCACTCTCTTCGGGCTGCGCCTCAGTTTCATCTGCGGGTTTGCGGCGGATGATGATGTCACCGTTGGGCAGGATCTCGGGCATCTCGTAAACACTCCAATCCTCAACCTGGCTGGCGATATCGGCCAGCGCAGGCCCCATTTCAGCCAGGAACTCTTGCATGGCTGGCCCAACCAGCTCGGCCATGGCCTGAAAATCATCCAGTGCCGGCGCCATTTCCTCGCGCAGACCTTCAAAGAACAGCTCAAACCCCTGTTCCATCAGGCTGGGATCTTCGCCGGTGTCCTGAGCAATAGCGGGCATGGCGGTAAAAGTGACAAACGTGAGGGGCAATAACTGTTTCATGAGATCGATATAGGTCCTGTGGACTAGAAATTTAAGACAAATCAATATCCAGACACACTGGAAAATGGTCCGAGGCCGCCAGTAGTGCCTCGCGCAGTTCTATATTTTCGTAAATTTCTGCGTCTTCAAACGGGTGCCAGATCCGCCAATTTGGCGACAGGCCTGTCAGCCCGGGTGATATCATCACATAGTCCAACAAGGCGCGGAAATAACGTTTGGTCTGCGCGTTATAAAACCGCGACGTGCTGGGCATGGCCGTTGTCCGAGGCTGAAATGCTTGCCGCGCATTTGGATCCAGCAATTCGGTCCCCATTACAATCTCGACTGAAGAGCGGCCAAACAGACGTTCGTATTCATCCAGGCCCGGCCCATCGTTCAGATCACCCATCACGATGAGATCCTGGCCCTGCTGAAGGTGTTGCTCTATCCGTCGACGTAACCAGATCGCCTGCGCCAACTGCTTGCGCCGATTGGCAATCGACAGCCGGATCACCGCAGCGTCATTGCGGGCACCGTGTGGGGCCTTGGATTTAAGATGTGCACCAATCAGGCGAAGTTCACGCCCGGACTTGGTGGTCATGGCCAGCTCTAGTGGCGGTTTGGAGAACTTCACATGGTCCAGCTTGGCATCAATATCCAGGTCGATCTTGAACACGTCATCGAACTGCGGCGCATCGGTGGTTTGCAAGGGATCATGGCGCACGCTCAGTACGTCCGGATCGTACATCAGCGCGATTTCCTGCTGGGTGTCATTGGCAAAGCCCATCAACACAGTCCGCGCCCGCACGCCAGCCCGTTCGGCGAAATGTTCAAGCGCCTTAACTGTGCTTTGGGTGCGCCCTGAATTGGGGGCCTCGACCACCATGACTGCATCGGCATCCAGTGCCTGAAACACCTCGACCAGGGCATGGCCTTGGGTATAGCGGTCAATGCCATGCCGCCCCGAGGGTTCCTGATCCAGGATCAGGTGGTCCTGCTCGTCAAACAGGGACGCAAACCACTCTACATTATAGCTGACCAGCCGCATATTTTGCACATCCGTTGATCTGGTCCCAAGCCCGGTTGATATCGATCATCCGCTTTTCCGCCAGTCGTACCGCTTCTTCGGGAACACCACGCGCGATCATCGCGTCCGGGTGGGTTTCGCGCACCAGCTGGCGCCAGTGTTTGCGGATTTCATCGCGCGGCATATCGGGGCTTACACCCAAGATGGTAAAGGGATCCTGCGGCGCATCCGGCACAAAACGCGCGCGAAGAGCCCGGAACTGCGTTAATTCCAGTCCAAAAATCTGCGACACTTCGCGCAGGAACTCGTTTTCATTGGGGTGATAGAACCCATCCGCCATGGCGATGTGGAACAACCCTTCCATCAGGTCGCTTAGGGTGGTGGGATCATCGGCAAACATCGCCTGAATACGGCGGGCATATTCGCGAAAGCCCGCCACATCGGTGCGGGCCATGTTGAACACACGCGCAGCACCCGCCTCGTCATTCTGGGCAATCTGGAACACCTCGCGAAAGGCTGTGACCTCGTCTCGGGTGACATGCCCATCCGCCTTGGCCATCTTGGCCCCCAACGCAATCACCGCGATGGCAAAACCCACCGATTTCTCGGGTGAGCCCCGCAGGTGCTCAAAGACCTGCGACAGGCCTTCGCCTTTGGCAAGCGCGGCGAGCGCGTCGGATATGCGTGACCAGAGTGACATATGACGAGGTTAACCCTTTTTGTCCGAGCCGTCAGGCGCGACTTGCGACCTGGGCGACAGAAATTTCTGCATGAATATCGTATCTAACCACTGGCCGTTCTTAAATCCAACCTCAAGCAACCGACCGGTTTCACTGTAGCCCATGGCGGCATGAAACTTCAAACCAACAGGATTGGCGTTGCTGATGCCGGCCACCAGCACATGAATGCCGCCTGCGCACGCGGCCTCTTCGACGGCTGCCAACAGCGCGCGCCCTGCCCCAATTCCCTGCGCATCGGGTGCAAGATAAATCGAATGCTCGGCTGTATGCGCATAGCCGGGACCACCGCGAAAACTGCCGTAGAAGCCATAGCCCAAAATCAGGCCATCCTGCTCGGCCACAAAGACCGGGAGATCAGCTTGGATCACGTCCTCCCAATCGCTGAGCGGTTTTTCAACGGTGGTGAATGTGATCAGCGTGTTGCGGACATAGTGACCATGGATGCCCGCCACAGCTTGGGCGTCTGTTGCCAGCGCACGACGGATGATCACGTTAGAACCCGCCGCCCATGTGGGGTGGCGAAACGAGCCTCGAACCCAGCCTCGCCACTTTCATAGGCCACCCGATCATCCTGCAAGGATAACAGGGACTGCAATTCATCCGCCTTGGGATGCGACAGGGTCAAACGCTCCAAACGTACCCCCTGTTGGGTTAGTTTTGGGGCTGGGTGTGGGCAATGCCACTGGATCAGTGCAGGGAAAACATTGTCATAGGGCAAGATACCACCGGCTGGCACCGCCATATCCCAGCGCAAATCTCCACGGGTCAGGGCAACCGGGTGACCTGCCCCATCTGGCAAGCCCGTCAACTCGCCGACCATATCATCACAACGACAAATCCAGTTGCTGATCCGCGGCAAGCCAGAAAAGCGATCCAAATCAAACCAGCGCGGGCTGCGTTGCGGTTCTGCGTCAGGATCAATGGCAATGGCCTCTAGGTACAAACCGTCTGCCAACCCCAGAAGATAGTTGTGGGTGCCAAACATCGCGTGTTGTCCACCACCCTGCATCGGCACCCCCAGGGCCTGTTCTACATGGGCCGTCGCCGCCTCAAGGCTTTCGCCAGCCACTGCCAGATGATCCAGTTCCATCACGCGCTCCTCTGTTTGGGGCCACCTTATCCCCGCGTCCTTGGCGTACAAGAACAAACACAGTCAAAGCTATGAAACCCCTTGCAATTGCCCGAGAAAGCGGCGCTTGACACATCGACCTGCCGGTTTGATGGTTGGTCGAACACATCCCAACCGTGATCGGAGTTCCATGCCAAGCCCAGTTAAATGCGCCCGGCTGTTTGCCGACAGCGCCGGTGAGAGTCATTTTGAGGATGTCGAGATTGATATGGCCTCGGTGCAATACGCCCCACCCGCTCCGGCTTTGGATGTCTCGGCGCCAACAGCAGCCAATCAGGTCTTCTGGTTTCGCTTTCCCGCAGATTGGGAAGACGCCGCACATCCGTCGCCTCGTCGGCAGTTGTTCATCGTTCTGGAAGGAGCCGTAGAAGGCTGGACCAGCACTGGCGAGACCCGCATTTTCAGACCGGGAGACAGGTTGTTGATGGAAGACACCACTGGCAAAGGCCATGGAGCCAGACCTGTGCATGGTGAGGCGGTGGCTGTTGTGATCGCTCTGGACTAACGATGCCCAGACCCGCCCGCTTTTCCGCTATTTCTTGCCTTCGAACCCTTTCACAGTTTTAATGAAGCCATTGGTTCCGTAAACGTTTGAACAGGTGCAACATGAAGAGCTTCATTCCAATCGGCGCAGCAGTGGCCCTGGCGCTAAGTTTCCCAATTGATTCCTATGCCAAAGACAGAGGCAACAAGCCCAACAACGCAAAAATCGTTAAGCCGGGGAATGGACCCAAAGCCGTACCCCCAGGACAGATCAGGCGCTATACACGCGGGGCAAAACTCCCAGGCGATCTAAACTTTGAAAACATTGGAGATCTATCGAAGTGGAAGCTCAAACCACCAGGGCAAGGTAACCGCTACATTCGTGTCGGAGATGATATTCTTGAAGTCTCTGATGATCTGAGTACAGTCGTCGATGCGGTTGGAATTGTTGGTGATTTGCTGAAATAACAAGTTCAGTTGCCTGCCTGACATTAAAAACTAAGGAGGCATCACCTGTATGAGAAAAGTTGAACAAATCAACGCTTTGCTGAAAAGCATCGAGACCGGCGACGCGGCTGCAGTCGCAGTGGTCAACGAGGATCGCTATATCCAGCACAACCCCCAAACCCATGAGGGTAGCGAAGGTCTGGCGCAACTCTTTGCACGCCTGTCAAAAACCGGCCCCAAGGTGAACATGGTGCGCGGGTTTGAAGATGGCGATTTTGTCTTTGCCCAGATGGAATACGATTTTTCCAGCCGCAAGATCTGTTTCGAGGTGTTTCGGTTTGAGGATGGTCAAGCAGTGGAGCACTGGGACAACATCCAGGAACGCCAAACCCCAAACCCCTCGGGGCGCAGCATGGTGGATGGCGCCACCGAGGTTACCGATCTGGACCGTACCGAAGACAACCGGGCATTGGTGCGTGATTTTATACGCACAGTGTTGGTGGGCGAAAAACTGGATCAGTTACCTGACTTCATTGCCGAGGATTTCATTGAGCACAATCCAGATTCCGAGGATGGCCTAACTGCTCTGCGGATCCGTTTAGGAGGAAATCAGGGCAGCGATCAGCGCATTGATTACCAGACCCTGTACTGGGTGCTAGCACAGGGGAATTTTGTCCTGTCGGTGAGCGAGGGATATCGGGGCACGGATCATTGTGCCTTTTATGATCTGTTCCGTATCGATAACGGAAAGCTGGTAGAGCATTGGGACACCACCGAAAAGATCGCCCCACGCAGTGAGTGGAAGAATGAAAACGGGAAATTTTAGGTGACTATTCAAATTCGCAAAGCAAGGCCCGACGAAGCTGAAATTCTAACCGACATCTCAATGCGCTCCAAACAATCGGCCGGATATGATGATGCCTTCATGGAAGCCTGCCGAGACGAGCTCAAGATCCAGCCAGAAGACATTGAACATAAACACTATTGGGTGGCTGAGAGCGGTCAGGTGTGTGGCCTCATTGGACTGGACGTTGAGCCAGACACGGGCACTGCTGAAGTGACCTCTTTCTTTATTGACCCGGCTTTAAAACGCCAGGGCATTGGTCGCCTTATGTGGCAAGAGATTGTGACACAGGCCCACAGCCTTGGACTAAAATCGCTCACACTGGCGTCGGAACCCGCTGCGGTTCCATTCTACACCGCGATGGGGCTTGCAGTTGTTGGAGAGGTCCCGTCTGGATCAATCAAAGGGCGGGTATTGCCCAAAATGGAGCTGGTGCTGAGCTAAATGCCTTGGGCCATAGGTGTTGATGTAGATGTGTCGCCCGGTCGTCACTTGCGCTTCAGACGGCGTTCGATCTGGCGTTTCTCCCAATCGCCGCCAAAGAAGTTGACGATCTCAAAGACGTTGAGCCCATGAGATGCAAGGCCAATCCCCCAGCCAAGTGCAGGCCAGACTACCCAGAAGTTGTCGGGACTTGTGGCAAGATTCAAAATGGTTAACCCAGTCATAACAATGCCGTATTGAATGGCGTGCATGTAAAAAGCCTTGATATCACGCACGTATTCCATGGCCTCACGTTCCTCAGCAGCCAGTTCCGGCACTGTTTGGGTATCTTCTACGGACATGGTGTGTTCCTTGCTCAAGCTCATGAAGTCGACTTCCAGAACCGCAGCAAGACATTTCAGTGTTTCGGGGCTGGCGTTTGCGCCACGTTCGATGCGTTGCAATGTTCGCGTGCTCACACCAGCCATGCTGGCCAGTTGTTCCTGCGAATAGCCTTTGTCCAAGCGGAGTTTTCTAATGATCACTGAATACCGTCCTGCAGTTCATAAACACTCACTGCCACTGGGCCAGTAAAACGGCCACGACAGCACCACGACATTTCGCCGACACAGGGCTGCCAGTTTGATCAGACAGCCATGGGCTATTGAATACATGTAACTCGTTAACAGGCCCGCTGACAAACATGTCCCGTCCTAAACTCAGTTAGATCACCAGTTATGCCCAAACCCAAATGGACCAGACTGCAGCCACCAGTGTCGGATAAAACGTTCCGGCAAACCCCAATGCTCGCAACGGTGGCGAGACCAAGTAACCAATCCAGAACAGCACACGCATGGCGGCAAAACCCAGCCCCAGTGATATTGCCACAGCGCCACCTAGTGACACGGCTGCAAGGGGCCAAATGGCCAAAGCAAGAACCAGCTGTTCAACTGTGTTGGACAAAACCCGTTGCGCGATCTCATTTGAGGAACCGGGGGCAAAAGCTTCGCCGTCGATGATGCCATCATCAAAGAAACGCCGCTGTGCCAGAAACCCAATTACCGCAGCCAGGAACAGCCCCGGCGCAACAAAGGCAAAGGGCAAGGCCATTGGAGTTGGAATGTATTTAACCCCCAACCACTGCGGTCCGCCAACCAGCAGTACCCCCCAAAGGGCCCCGCCGACCATTCCCAGCGCGATTTTATTGCGTTTTCCCAAGACACACCCTCCGCTTTATGATGGCAATACAGGTGCCCCGGTGGGCCGCATCGTGCAAGTCAAAACCAGTATCCAGTTAAACATTCCTTTTCTAGAGCACACTCTAAAACCAGGTTTCTTGCCCACAAGTCAAAACCACTTTCATTATTTTTAGGAGTAATTCAACAACGGCTCTTTGCTAATTGTTCCATTTGCAAACCACATAGAAAAAAGGTGACACCATCTGACCCAGCACGCCCAAAAGAGGATATTAAATACTATAAATCAACCCAAGATAATTACTCCCATGAGTTTGAATAACAACTTAAAAAGTATTCTGACAAAACATGAATTTCTGCTACCAATTGGCTCAGCCCATTTTCTTTGGTCATTAACCCGCGAATACCACTACCCTTTCCTATGGAGGCTTCTTTGAAATTAAAATCTATAACGGGCATATTCTCGGCACTTGCATTGGCTTTGCCGTTGACCCTTGGCACCACAAAAGCGTCAGCAGACCCCTACATTGGCCAGGTGAGCCTATTTGGCTTCAATTTCTGCCCTGGGGGCTGGTTCCCGGCGGATGGGCGCCTCATGGCTGTCCGCGATTACCAAGCCCTGTTCTCTCTTTATGGTTCAATCTATGGCGGGGATGGGCGCACTACATTTGCCTTGCCTGACCTGCGCGGCAGGGCACCGGTCGCTATGGGTACCGGCCCTGGCCTAGGGACCCATCCTATCGGCAAGAGATATGGAGAGGCAAATCACCTCCAAACGGCGGCGGAGGTTGGTGCGCACAGTCACTTGGTAAATGGAACCAATGCAGCGGCAACAAAACACGGTCCAGGCGCTGATTATTTAGCCGCCCCATACCACGCCGATGGAAGTGAACTCAACATTTATGCTGACGGCCCGCCAACCCGTCAAATGGATCCGGGGGTCATTGCCAATAACGCGGGCGGGATACCCTTTAATGTTGAGGGCCCCCGTCTCGCCATGAACTGGTGCGTCGCAATCCAAGGCATCTATCCGCCAAGACCTTAAGGTCACCACACCTGCCCTCCCCATACATCGTGGGAGGGCAGACGTTGTGTTTGTTGCAAACGTTAGGCGTGCGCGTCGCGGATGAGTTGCAGAATGTTCTGCGCCGCTTCGGGGATGTTGGTACCGGGGCCAAAGATCGCCTTTACCCCATTGTCATAGAGGAAATCATAATCCTGCTGTGGGATCACCCCACCGCAGATCACGATGATATCCTCGGCGCCCTGCTCTTTCAGCTCGGCCACCAGCTGCGGTGCCAGCGTTTTATGCCCGGCCGCTTGTGACGAGATGCCAATCACATGCACATCGTTGTCCACCGCATCCTGAGCCGCCTCGGCCGGGGTTTGGAACAGCGGACCAACATCGACATCAAAGCCGATATCGGCAAAGGCAGTGGCAATCACTTTGGCGCCACGGTCGTGACCGTCCTGGCCCATCTTTACCACCAGAAGACGCGGGCGGCGGCCTTCTTCTTCGGCAAACTCATTGATGCTCTGCTGAATGGCGGCAAAGCCTTCGTCGCCTTCATATGCGGAACCATAGACACCCGCCAGGGTTTTCACCTCAGCCCGGTGACGGCCAAACTCTTTCTCCATCGCCATGCTGATCTCTCCAACTGTGGCCCGCGCGCGGGCGGCCTCAACAGCGGCAGCCAACAGGTTGCCACCTTCCTTGGCGCAGGTTGTCAGGGCATCCAATGTGGCCTGACAGGCATCCTCATCCCGCGTCGCGCGGATTTGCTCCAGACGTGCAACTTGGCTTTCGCGTACGGCCACGTTGTCGACATCCAGAATGTCGATCGGGTCTTGCTCGTCCAGTTTGTACTTGTTGACGCCCACAACCACCTCGTCGCCACGGTCGACCATCGCCTGACGCTTGGCGGCACTTTCTTCGATACGCAGTTTTGGCATACCTGAGGCCACAGCCTTGGTCATGCCGCCCATTTCCTCGACCTCTTCGATCAAGGCCCAGGCTTTGTCGGCCAGCTCGGCAGTCAGACTTTCGACGTAATAGGATCCGGCCAGAGGATCGACCACATTGGTGATGCCGGTTTCCTCTTGCAGGATCAGCTGGGTGTTGCGGGCGATGCGGGCCGAAAAATCAGTTGGCAGGGCAATCGCCTCGTCCAATGCGTTGGTGTGCAGGGACTGGGTGCCACCCAGGGCGGCCGCCATCGCCTCGTACGCGGTCCGGACAACGTTGTTGTAGGGGTCCTGTTCCTGCAGCGAAACACCCGAGGTCTGGCAGTGGGTGCGCAGCATTTTGGAGCGTTCGGATTTAGCGCCGAATTCCGTCATGATGCGGTGCCACAACAGGCGGGCGGCGCGCAGTTTGGCAGCCTCCATAAAGAAGTTCATGCCGATGGCAAAGAAGAAGGACAGACGGCCAGCGAACTTATCGACGTCCATGCCGGCCTCGATCGCGGCGCGGACATATTCGCGGCCATCGGCCAGCGTATAGGCAAGCTCCTGCACCAGGTTCGCCCCGGCCTCTTGCATGTGGTAGCCGGAAATAGAGATCGAGTTGAACTTGGGCATCTCGTTGCTGGTAAATTCAATAATGTCCGACACAATCCGCATCGAGGGTTCCGGCGGGTAGATATAGGTGTTGCGGACCATGAACTCTTTCAGAACGTCGTTCTGAATGGTGCCAGCCAACAGTGACTTATCGTGGCCCTGCTCTTCACCGGCGACGATGAAACTGGCCAAAATTGGCACAACAGCACCGTTCATGGTCATCGAAACCGAGACCTTGTCGAGCGGGATGCCGTCGAACAGGATTTTCATATCCTCGACGCTGTCGATGGCCACGCCAGCCTTGCCCACATCACCAACCACGCGGGGGTGGTCGCTGTCGTATCCGCGATGAGTGGCAAGGTCGAACGCCACAGAAACACCCTGCTGACCCGCGGCCAGATTACGGCGGTAAAAGGCGTTGCTCTCTTCGGCGGTAGAGAAACCGGCATATTGCCGGATGGTCCAGGGGCGGCCTGCGTACATTGTCGCTTTCACCCCACGGGTGAAGGGGCCTACCCCGGGGACAGAGCCCATGTGAGGCAGCTCTGCGGTGTCGTCTTCAGTATAGAGCGGCTTGACCTCGATCCCTTCGAGGGTTTGCCAGTTCAGGTCTTCAACGGCGCGGCCGCGCAGTTCTTTCTCAGCCAGCGCCCGCCATTCGTCTGTCTTGGTCGTCATGGGGTCTTCCTCTTGTCAGGTCTGTGCGAGCTGGGTTCGTGCCCTGCCCTGCTTTGTCTGGATCTTGTTTCAACTGCACCAACCCGTCGCCACCGGCGGCGAGCCACATCAAATCATCGGCATAGGCTTCGCGAAGCGCCGCAATCTGCACCTCGTCAAAGGGCTGCCAGCGCCCCTCGCCCTGTGGCAGTTGACTGGCCACTGAGCTTTGCAATTGGTTGCGCAGCTCTGGCAGTTGAGGCGTCGTATTCAGCCGGATGCGCGCATTGCTGCTTGGCATCTCTTCTCCGACCATTGCAGTCAGCTGCGCCTCGGGGCGGCCGCCGAATGTTTCAAACGTCATCGCCCAGATCTGGGCGCCAGGTACTGCGCAGGCCACATCGGTCAAAACATCGCGCCAACTGCGTGGACTGGTCACCAACCGATCGAGCATCGCGGCACTTGGCACCCGGTGGCCACGTGACACACCGTAAGCCAGCGCCGACGCCCAATAGCTCTCGAGGCTGCGCAAGTTGACGACAACATCCGTAACCTGCCCGTCAAAAGCCTGAGCAAAGCGCGCCATCCGTTCGCCAACGCCACAGTACAGTTCACCCAGTCGCAGGTTCTCGCGCACGGTGCCCATCATATTTTCATCGCTGATCAACAGATGATCCAACCCCTGCTCCGCAGCTTGGGCCAAATGCATCTGTACACGGCCCTCGCCTCGGCGCTGTGGATCACGACCCGTGGCAGCAGCTGGCCCCGGTAAGATCCCGTTGAACAGACCATTTCGGGTCCGATCTGGCCCCCAAGCCTCAATTCCGCGCATCCGCAATGTGTCAGAATTCAGCTGTAGATATTCCTGAAAACTAGTGGTGGCGCAGCGGTGTGCCCCAATATGCAAAAACACGTTCATCGATTTGCCCGTCCTATGGCCACGGGCCACACAAAGCGGCCGATTTGAAGAAAACTGCAAGATCATTACCTACAGACCCTCTCAAACCGATTAACGTTGAATGTTTTTTTGCTGCTAAGTGGCGATTCTCCCATCGCAATTTCCGCTGAGGTGCATATATTCATCGGGACAGGAGACATAATGAAACCATTCCTAGCCCTTGTTCTGGCGACATTAATCCCAGCACCCCTTACTGCACAGGAAACCGCCAATCCGGTTATCCCAGCATTTATACAGCCTGGAACTGACAGCGATCTGAGCGAGTTTTTGTGGAAAAACCGGCCCATTGTTGTCTTTGCCGACAGCCCGGATGACCCGCGTTTCCATGAGCAGATCGACCGCCTGTCGCAAGGGGTCGAGGCGCTGTTTGAACGCGATGTGGTGGTTCTGGTCGACACTGATCCCAGCGCCAATTCCGCGCTGCGCCAAAAGCTGCGGCCACGCGGGTTCATGCTGGTTCTGGTGGGCAAGGATGGCGGTGTTAAATTACGCAAGCCAAGCCCATGGACGGTGCGCGAGCTGACCCGCACCATCGATAAATTCCCCTCGCGGATACGCGAGATCGAGGAACGGCGCGGCAGCTGAGCCATCACACCGTCCCCCGGGAAAAGAAGAGTTGTTCGTTGGCCCGATCCAGCACCGCCATCACATTACCGTTGGGGTCAAACATCAGCACCGAATTGGGATCGAGTAGCGCCCGCAGGTAGGCCTCCTTGATCTCGTCACTCATGCAATCTTTACCCGCCACACCTGAGGACAGCACACCCAATCCCTGCGGCAGGTCCTTGGACATGATTTGTTCGGACACCGCATTGGGCGAAAGCCCCTTAACGTCAAACGCAACGGGCTTGCCGTCATCCAACAGGACCATACCGGTAGCAATAGAACGCGCTTTGGAAATCAGCGACTTAACGCGAAGCTCTTCAACCTCAAAAACGGCTGCGGTACAGCTCATCGAGGATTTGAAATAAGCGGTATCACCGAGGTTCACCCAATCAGCAAGACGCGCGCGCACCTCACTCTCTTTGTCCATGGCGCAAGCGGTCAGAGCTGTCAGGAGCAGCCCCGCCAATAGTGCCTTTGCGAGCCGGAGGTATGGTTGCGCCCTAGTCATTGAGACGTCTGCGCATTTAGAGAACAGATGGTTTCAGTAGGACACGCCACAAACTGTAAAGTCCCAACAGCACCCGGCATAGATGCCTCGACCGATGTCCTGACGTAAACTGCGTGCGGGTCGAATCCCTGATCAGCTCCCCCAAGTGTCAGTTCTTCTCCAAGGGTGGACTTACAGATCCAGTCCCCGCTCGTTGTCAGAACCGCTATATCAACCGCCCATTTGATATGATCCTCTCCATGATCACTCACATCAAGAAACAATAGGTCAGGCTGTCCGCTGATCTTGGTCAGAGGATAGAAGCCAAATCGGTAGCTGCAAGGCGTTCGAACCCGGTCTGCCCGTTCGTTCAGGCTCGCCAAGGTAACAGACAGATGGTCGGGTACTCCGGTGGGTATTTTCCAATCAGGCCGGGGAAGCGGAGGATGATAAAAGGCATAGGTTTTGGCTGCGATTGATCCGGCCCCCATCAGGACAATTGCGCCAGATGCCAGCGAAACCTTCACTGCATGGCGAATCTGGGTTCGGTAGACAACCGCAGATAGCCAAAACACAGCAAAGGCTGAGAGGATCAGCATTACAGGGAGCAAGCTGGTCCAATGATCTGTTTCCAGTATCGAAATTAGATTGGACTTTTCCATGATGTAGAGAACCAAAGTCCAAATGGCTCCGCCCACGAAAAACAAACCAAAACTGGGGCGTTTTTTAGTAACCAACCAGAGCGCCAGCCAAGCAAACAAAAAACCACCCACGAAGATCAAAATAGAAATTTTCTCTACGGACGTTGGCAGCTGACCCACAACAAACTTCCACGCCCGCCCGGCCAAATAGACCCCGCCCACAAAGGCGGGGACCGCAGCACAGAGTGCAACTATGAAGCGCCAGAGGCTCACTCGAACTCCATGATCACATCATCCACCGCCAGGCTATCGCCCGCGGCGGCGTTGATTTTGGACACCACGCCCTTTTTCTCGGCACGCAGGATGTTTTCCATTTTCATCGCCTCAACGGTGCACAGGGCCTGGCCCTCTTGCACTTCGTCGCCCACCTGCACAGCCACATTGACGATTAGGCCGGGCATTGGGCAGAGCAGCAGTTTGGATGTATCCGGCGCAACCTTTTCAGGCATCAGCTTGGCCAGTTCTGCCTGACGCGGGGTGCGTACATGCACTTTCATATCTGCCCCGCGGGACCGGATGCGGAAACCACCGGAGATTTTGCCAACCTTCAGCACCAGCTTCTCGCCGTCCACATCCAACTCGGCCAGTTGGTCGCCGGGGCTCCAACTGCTGGTGACGCGTTTTTCGATGCCGTCGGCGAAGACAATAGTCGACCCGTCACGATCTGCATCAATAGTCATCGCATAGTCTTCACCTTGCAAGGACACGACCCATTCAACACCAACCCGGCGCTCGTGGTTGTCCATGCGCCCCGACACGCGGGTACGGCGAATTTCAGCAACGCGGTGCATGGCTGCACAGGCCGCTGCAATGCGGCGCAGAGCCTTTTCCGGCAACTCAACACCATCAAAGCCGTCTGGGTATTGCTCTTCGATAAAGGCAGTGGTCATTTCACCCGCGATAAAGATCGGGTGATCCATCACTGCTGACAGAAATGGCAGATTGTGGCCAATGCCCTCGACCTCGAACCCGTCCAGCGCATTGCGCATGTGCTCAATGGCCTCCCCTCGGGTTGGCGCCCATGTGCAGAGCTTGGCAATCATCGGGTCATAATACATCGAAATCTCGCCGCCCTCATAAACGCCAGTGTCGTTGCGTACCACGTGGCTCTCCTCGACCACCTCGAATGGAGGGCGATACCGGGTCAGACGCCCGATTGAGGGCAGGAAACCACGATACGGGTCTTCGGCGTACAGGCGGTTTTCAATCGCCCAGCCGTTCAGCTTTACGTCTTCCTGCTTGATGGTCAGTTCTTCGCCATTGGCAACTCGGATCATCTGTTCGACCAGATCCACACCAGTGATTAGCTCGGTCACCGGGTGTTCCACCTGCAGGCGGGTGTTCATTTCCAAGAAATAGAAGTTTTTGTCGCCATCGACGATGAACTCCACGGTCCCAGCCGAGGCATAGTCCACCGCTTGTGCTAGCGCGACGGCCTGTTCTCCCATCGCCTTGCGGGTGGCTTCGTCCAAGAACGGACTTGGCGCCTCTTCCACAACTTTTTGCTGACGGCGCTGGATCGAGCATTCGCGCTCGCCCAGATAGATGCCGTTGCCGTGGCTGTCACACAGAACCTGAATTTCGATATGGCGCGGTTGGGTGACGAACTTTTCAATGAAAATCCTGTCATCCCCAAAGGAATTGGCGGCTTCGTTTTTGGAAGATTGATAGCCTTCGCGGGCCTCGTCATCGTTCCAGGCAATCCGCATACCTTTGCCACCGCCACCGGCTGAAGCTTTGAGCATCACCGGATAACCGATTTCGTTCGAGATTTTCACTGCCTCGTCAGCGTCCTCGATCAGGCCCATGTGGCCCGGAACCGTAGACACGCCAGCGTCCTGAGCGATCTTTTTGGAGGTGATCTTATCCCCCATCTTTTCAATCGCACCCACTGGCGGGCCTACAAAGGCGACGCCCTCGGCCGCCAGGGCACTGGCGAATTTGGAGTTTTCCGACAGGAAACCATAGCCGGGATGCACCGCCTGTGCGCCGGTCTGGCGGATCGCATCCATGACCTTGTCGATGACAATATAAGACTGATTGGCGGGTGGCGGGCCGATATGCACGGCCTCGTCTGCCATTTCCACATGTAGCGCGTTGCGGTCGGCATCCGAATAGATGGCGACGGTCTGGATACCCATCTTGCGCGCGGACTTGATAACGCGGCAGGCAATCTCGCCGCGGTTGGCGATCAGGATCTTGTTAAACATGGGCAGTCCTTTGTCTTCTGGATGTCGGAACGCAA
This sequence comes from Parasedimentitalea nitratireducens, assembly GCF_057444295.1. NCBI lineage: Bacteria > Pseudomonadati > Pseudomonadota > Alphaproteobacteria > Rhodobacterales > Paracoccaceae > Parasedimentitalea > Parasedimentitalea nitratireducens. The sequence continues at coordinate 897,668 of NZ_JBYAXC010000002.1, forward strand.
AACACCGCATCCCGGTCAGGTGCCGGGTGCGGTGATTGCGATGTGTTCAAGGCGGTAATTGCGGGCTGAACAGCCAGCCCAAAAGGCCAGCTAACCCAACTAGCAGTTACGGGGTTTTTCTTTGCAGTAGATAAGGTTGGTCGCCACGCCAACGGCCGCACCCGTGACCGGGTTGCCATCAAGTAGGATCGAGCCAAGTGCCCCTGCCCCTGCGCCGTATGCAACCTGTTCACCTGTGGTGCTGCCACAGGCGGCCAAACCTGCGCAAAAGCCAAGTGTGATCGTGATATTAACTGCCCGCATTGCTGTCTTCCCTTATGCTGAGACATTGCTTTGACGGTGGTCAAAGCTTGCCAGCACTGGGTATTCAAGACCATCAGGGCAGCTTGAATATTATGCGCAAAATGACGCCCAAACAGAGACTTACGCTGGCAACCTTTCGCCAATGATGGCCGCACAACATCGCAGGTCGGCTTAACATTGCCACACGCGCAAGAAACCGCCATCTTCAGGGCCATCTCTGGGTGGTTATTAAACCGCATCTGCAACATCTGGCCAATCACTCCCCAAAGACGTCCGGAAACGACAGCGCAGCCGCCCGCAGGTCAAGCACCAGCAGTGCGTCATAGCTTTCCGGATCAAATGGATCTTCGGCAGGCAGAACTTCGCGCTCAAACAGCCAGCTGATGCGGCCGGCGTCTAGGTTACCACGCTCAAAAGGCTGATCGCCGAACTGTTCCCACAATGCCTTGATAAATCCGGCATCGGCACGGCGATCAGCCGGGCGCCGGTCATGGTACCGCTCGCGTCGCGATATTGAAGTGACCCCTTTGGGGTTTGGCCGTCGAATTGTGAATTGGAAATCTGTGCCCGGCAGTCGGCCGGGGAATCCGCGATGTTTTAGCATGATAGCGCCTTTCGCCCGGCGCTGCGCGGAGATATGGGGACCGACCGCAGGGCCGGGCCCCAATTGGTATTACTTGTATTTGCCGGTGTATACTGGCTCTTCCGAGATGGGCTCGGGTTCGACAATGACAAATTCTTCTTCTTGCTGCCCACAGGCAGCGACGGCGGCCAGCAGGCCAACCATAGCGAATAGTTTGATGCTCTTGGACATTTCTGTCTCCTGTTTGAAATATAGAAACCAACCTGGCATTGGATTGCCAGTGGTTCCGACCTCATATGACGAGTTGCGAAATTGCAGCTCGGTGCCATGTTAACGTGTATTTCAGCCAGATTACATCCAAATCGCGGCATCAGCGGGGCATGTGGCCGCAAAGCCGCAACATTCCGCCTAGATAAGCCAAGTTTGGCAAGATATTGAGGAGACATCAGAACTCCTCCCAGAGACAGCGACTGCCGTCAGGGGTGTAGCTCTCAAAAAACTGGGTGGCATCCGGGTCAAGATCGCCAAAGCTCACATGTCGATCCATCAGTGAGATCACAACGCGCACAGGGGCAATCTGGTGGCTGGCCAGATAGGGCATTGCCAGTTCGTCACACAAGTGATCCATATCCGGTCCGGCCAGATCATAGCTGACACTGCCGGTTTCACGGGTGATCGCAGGCGCAATAAAGCGGAACCGAGCCCACAGCTCACCCGGGGCTTCGTCCAGCAGCACCTCGGTCAGAGTGACATCCTGGCCCGAGGGCACAGGAAAGGGTTCATCCGCCATCGCGGGGGCTGTCAGACTGAGCAAAAGGGCCAGACATCCGCAGCCCCACCCCCCAAACAAGTGGGCTCCTCCGGGTAGGGCTGCTGGCGCTGCGCCAGTGGCGCGCGCTGTTCTATGTCGGCTGCGGCGGATCATGATGTGAATTTACTGCACATGTCAATTAGTGAGTTTGGATTGAGCGACTTCCATATGAGATCGAGGGGGTTGCTAAAGCCCGCATGGGAGGTCCCAAACGTCTGATCTTTCCAAACCTGCATCATCCCGCTGATTCCTCAGCGTTTCTCAGATTGGTCAAAGTTTCGTCCTCAAACTTCCAATAGTCCGGGCCTGCAAGCGTTTTCCAATTTCGCCCTGTCTCTCGGGCAACAATCATCGCGCTTTGGCTCAAACTCATTTGTTCGCCACGGAAAATCACGCTGTTAGCAGGGCCGACGACACAGGTAGTGTCATCGTCAAAGACTGAGTGCAATTGAGAGCCTTCAACGATTGGCACCATGTCAAACGTGAATCTTGGACGCCGTGCGCGCGCACGTTCCAACGCTCGTGCATCGTCTTGATCGTCGATAACGTCTTCTCTAGGCGTAACATCTCTGAGACCAAAGGCTTTGAGAATAGCTGTGGGCTTATCAGGAGAAATTCGAAAAAACTCTCTACGTTCTCTCACTCGATGGTCACCAAAGGCAACGTGCAGGGCCTTCTCTGCGACAAGAGCATTTTCCACTTCCCAAGCTGAAAAACACTCAAAAGGTAAAGGAAGCCCTGTGGTGTCAAGCTCCTTCATCCGGCGCTCCACGCTGGACGAAGTAAGCCCGACTTTGACCAAACCCGGCATTGCTTGATTGGTTAGAACGTAAACGACATCTACCATCAGAACGCCTCCTACAACGGAATATTATCGTGCTTTTTCCACGGGTTCTTCAGCGACTTACCCCTCAACGAGGCAAAGGCGCGGCTGACACGGCGGCGGGTGGAATGGGGCTGGATCACCTCATCAATAAACCCTCGCTCGGCCGCGACAAACGGATTGGCAAAGCGGTCTTCGTAATCGGCCGTATGCTGCGCGATCTTGTCGGCATCGCCCAGATCCGCGCGGTGGATGATCTCGGTTGCGCCTTTGGCCCCCATCACTGCGATCTCGGCCGTGGGCCAAGCATAGTTGAAATCGCCGCGCAGGTGTTTGGACGACATCACGTCATAGGCCCCACCGTATGCTTTGCGGGTGATCACAGTGACCTTGGGCACCGTGGCTTCGCCATAGGCAAACAGCAGCTTGGCGCCGTGTTTGATAACGCCGCCATATTCCTGGGATGTACCGGGCAGAAATCCGGGCACATCGACCAGGGTCAGGATCGGAATTTCAAAACAGTCGCAGAAGCGCACAAACCGTGCCGCCTTGCGCGAGCTGTCGATGTCCAGACAGCCTGCCAGAACAGTTGGCTGGTTGGCCACCACACCCACGGTCTGCCCCTCAAGACGGATAAAGCCGGTTAGGATGTTCTTGGCAAAGTCTTCCTGGATTTCATAAAAATCCCCCTCGTCCGCGACCTTGTGGATCAGCTCCTTCATGTCATAGGGCGAGTTGGGATTGTCAGGGATCAGAGTATCGAGGCTGGCTTCGATCCGGCCCGGCTCATCAAAGAACGGGCGCACGGGCGGCTTTTCTTTGTTGTTCAACGGCAGGAAGTCGACCAAGCGGCGCACTTCGGCCAGCGCCTCAACATCGTTTTCAAAGGCACCATCGGCAACGCTGGATTTCTTGGTGTGCGTTGATGCGCCCCCCAGTTCCTCGGCTGTTACCGTCTCATTGGTCACGGTTTTCACCACGTCCGGGCCAGTGACAAACATGTATGAGGTGTCTTTGACCATAAAAATAAAGTCGGTCATCGCTGGCGAGTACACGGCGCCACCGGCACATGGCCCCATGATGACCGAAATCTGCGGCACCACGCCCGAGGCCATCACGTTGCGCTGGAACACCTCGGCATAGCCAGCCAGCGAGGCAACGCCCTCTTGGATACGCGCCCCTCCGGAATCATTGATGCCGATGACAGGCGCGCCGTTCTGCATCGCCATATCCATGATCTTGCAGATCTTTTGCGCGTGGGTTTCCGACAGCGATCCACCAAAAACGGTGAAGTCCTGAGAGTACACATAGATCATGCGACCATTGATGGTGCCCCAACCGGTGACAACCCCGTCACCGGCTGGGCGCTGCTCTTCCATACCGAAGTCGGTGCAGCGGTGGGCGACAAACATGTCAAACTCTTCAAAACTGTCTTCGTCCAACAGCAACTCGATACGCTCGCGAGCTGTCAGCTTGCCGCGACCATGTTGCGCGTCGATACGGCGCTGACCGCCCCCCAATCGCGCTTCCTGACGGCGGCTCTCCAACTCAGCAAGAATATCTTTCATGGCCCATATCCCCTATTGATTTGGCGCGACCTTATCTTGCGCAACGGGCGGACCCAAGGCAATTTTCGCAAATTTGCAAATTCAATACAGAGGCAGCGTCGCAAACTGCAAATATGCTAATAGGTGTACTTAGATTTTCTTGTGCCGAGCAATGGACAAGAGTGCCCATCTGACCTAAGCCAGACCACATGCAGAGTTCATCGCGCCGTTTTTTCAAACGCAACAGCCCACCTCATATCTCAACCCTGATCCTGCTAGCAGGCATATCTGCTCTAGGGATGAATGTGTTCCTGCCATCGCTGCCCGGTATGGCGGTGTATTTTGAGGCTGACTATCGCCTGATGCAGCTATCTGTTGCACTGTATCTGGCTGTGAATGCAGTGGTACAGATCATTGTCGGGCCGATTTCCGACAAAGTGGGGCGCCGGCCGGTGATCCTGGCCGGGATCGTGTTTTTCCTTCTGGCAACGCTGGGCTGCATTATGGCACCAACGGCCGAGATCTTCCTGCTCTTTCGCATGGCCCAGGCCGTTGTTGCCGTCGCCATGGTGCTCAGCCGTGCCGCTGTGCGCGATCTGTATGATGCAGACCAGGCGGCCAGCATGATTGGCTATGTCACCATGGGTATGGCCGTGGTGCCGATGATTGGCCCCGCTATTGGTGGCGCGTTGGATCAGGCCTTTGGCTGGACCGCCAACTTCTGGCTGCTGTTTGGTATGGGCCTGCTGATCCTGGCCTTTACCTATTTTGATTTTGGCGAAACCGCCCACAAAAGCGGCAAGACACTGGTGGCGCAGTTTCGCGAATACCCGGAACTTCTGCGCTCCCCTCGCTTTTGGGGCTACTCACTGGCCTCGGGGCTGTCATCAGGTTCGTTCTTTGCCTACCTTGGCGGCGCACCTTTTGTCGGCACCGAGATTTATGGCTTGAGCACCGCACAACTCGGCCTTTACTTCTCGGCTCCAGCAATTGGCTATTTCGCAGGCAACTTCCTGTCTGGCCGATATTCGATGCGGATTGGCATCAACCGCATGGTGTTCTGGGGCTGCTGGATTAATGGGATTGGCGTTGCCCTATCGCTGGCACTGGCCTTTGCTGGTCTGGATAACGTCTACACCTTCTTTGGCTTTATGACGTTTGTCGGCGTTGGAAACGGCATGGCAATTCCCAACTCAACCGCTGGTGCCCTGTCGGTCCGTCCACATCTGGCCGGCACGGCTTCGGGATTGAGTGGCGCACTGATGCTGGGCCTTGGCGCCGCACTCAGCGCCTTTGCCGGCTGGGTGCTGGGCGCAGGTTCAACTGCCACGCCACTGCTGGTGATCATGCTTGTCACTGCGGTCCTTGGCATCACCTCAATCATGCTGGTCATTTCACGCGAGAAGAAGTTGGCCCTGCAATAACGCGCAAAGGGTGCGACGCCCTGCCCCTTGCGGCGTCGACTTTGCAATTCTACAGTTCGCACAACTCGGATTTGCAAAGGCAGCTTTATGGCCCCTCAAAAACTCTATGCCGGTGCCAAGCTGCGCGAGATGCGCACCCGGCTGGCGCTGACGCAAAAGGACTTTGCCGCAAAACTTGGCGTGTCGCTGCCCTATCTGAACCAGATGGAGAACAACAATCGCCCCGTCAGCACCACGGTGGTACTGGCACTGGCGCAGGAATTTGGTCTGGATGTCACCGAGCTGAGCACCGGCGACAGTGAACGCCTGGTCAGCGACATGCGCGAGGCTTTGGCCGATCCGGTCTTTGCCGATGATGCCCCGCCGCTGGCAGATCTGCGCCTAACCGCGTCAAACGCCCCAGCGCTCGCCCGCGCCTTTCTCGAGCTGCACCGTGCCTACCGCCAAACCCACGAACGTCTGGCCTCGCTCGACGAGGCCTTGGGGCGCGAGGATTCACGCATTCAGGCCAGCCCCTGGGAAGAGGTGCGTGACTTTTTTCACTATTGCGACAACTACATTGATGCGGTGGATCGCGCGGCTGAGAAGTTCGCCAATGTCGGCGATGGCCGCAAGGCTGCAATTTCAGCACTCAAGGCCGCCGGCATCACCGTTCAGGAAAGCAACCTGGACAGCTTGCGCCACTATGACAGCGACAGCCGCACCTTGCACCTGTCAAACCGCTCCGTGCCGCAAACGCAGGTGTTTCAACTGTTGCTGCAGGTGGCTCTGTTGCGCCAGAACAAGCTCCTGGAGGCCACGCTGGATTTTGCCCGCTTCAACAGCGACGAGGCCCGATCGATCGCCAAGATCGGCCTGGCGAATTACTTCGCTGGAGCGGCCCTAATGCCCTATGGCGCGTTTCTGGCCGCTGCACAGGAGTGTCGCCACGATCTGGAGCTGCTATCGACCCGGTTTGGCGCCTCGATCGAACAGGTCGCACACCGTTTGTCGACACTGCAACGCCCCGGCGCCAAGGGTATTCCGTTTTTCTTTGTGCGGGTGGATCAGGCCGGGACAATTACCAAGCGCCACTCGGCCACGCGGCTGCAATTTGCCCGCTTTGGTGGCGCCTGCCCGCTGTGGAATGTCCACCGCGCCTTTGAAACCCCAGGCCGATTTCTGCGCCAGCTGGCCGAAACCCCAGACGGCGTGCGCTATATCTCACTGGCGCGGGATGTCTCAAAACCCGGCGGCTCTTTTGGCTCCCCCGTGCAGCGCTACGCCATTGCTCTGGGCTGCGAGGTGCGCCATGCGGATTCGATTGTCTATGCCGACAACATGGGGGTAGATAACGAGAGCGCTTATGAACCGATTGGGATTTCCTGTCGCATTTGCGAACGCCAGCATTGCCATCAACGATCGGTTCCACCGCTGGAACGGCGGCTGACCATCAACACCAATACACGTGGCGTTTTGCCTTATGAAGTGAGTTAACGCGGACGATTTTCTGTTCGGCCAAGGCACGTGCCTGACCTTGGGGAGGTGCAAAGCTCCTTCCAGGTCTGGCGCGGGCCGTGCCGCGATGCGCCACAGCCCATGTTGTCCCTATCTAAGCCTTAGACAAAATACCCCAGATCTCATCCTTTAGAGCAGCCCGCGTTTTGCGCAGGTCCACTTCGGCCAGATCTGCAACCGGCTCCACATTTGTCTCAGCCCGGTGTACCGCACGGTTCACCTCGTGATACTCATCCGCCAGCTTGGCAAAATGCGCATCCGATTGCTTCAGCGTGCTGATTTCACCAACCTTATCCGGGAATTCCTCGGCCAATTCATGCGGGGTATTTGCCATGTGTTCGCTCCTTATTTCTTGGGTCGAACACAGGCTAGTTCAGCTACGACTCGGACACTTTGACCGGGATCAAATCACCGCTGCATTTCCTGCCATTCAGGGTGGAACCACGGCTCGGCATTAGAGGCAGGCAACTGGCGCCCCAAAATATGATCCGCAGCCTTTTCCCCAGTCATGATCGACGGCCCATTCAGGTTGCCATTGGTCACGCGCGGGAAGATCGAGCTGTCGGCAACCCGCAGCCCCTCCACCCCGATGACACGGCATTCGGGATCGACCACCGAGGTCTTGTCATCTGCTGCGCCCATCTTACAGGTGCCACAGGGATGGAACGCACTTTCGACATGTTCGCGAATGAAACTGTCCAGCTCATCATCGCTTTGCATATCAACACCCGGTTGGATCTCGCTTTTCACAAATGGCTTGAAGGCATCCTGCTCAAAGATCTCGCGGGTCAGGCGGATGCAGCGGCGGAAGTCCTGCCAGTCTTGTTCGTGCGACATGTAGTTAAACAGGATGTTCGGCGCATCCTTGGGGTCACTGCTGGCCAGCGTCACCTCGCCGCGCGAGGGCGAGCGCATCGGCCCTACATGCGCCTGGAACCCGTGCCCCTCGGCTGCGGCCTTGCCATCATAACGCACAGCCATTGGCAGGAAGTGATATTGGATATCCGGGTAATCCACCCCCGCCTGCGAGCGGATAAAGGCAGCCGATTCAAATTGGTTTGACGCACCAAGACCGGTCTTGGTGAACAGCCACTGCGCCCCGATCATCGCCTTGCTGAACAGGTTCCAGTGTTTGAACAGGGTGATTGGCTGGGAACAGGCCATTTGCAGATAAAGTTCCAGATGATCTTGCAGGTTCTGCCCCACGCCGGGACGGTCTGCGACTACATCAATCCCATGTTCCGCCAGATGTTTCGCAGGTCCAATACCAGAAAGCATCAGGATCTTGGGCGAGTTCAGCGAGCTGGCAGAGATAATGACCTCGCGGTTGGCACGGATCACCTCAATCTTACCGCCCTTCTCAACCTCAACCCCAACAGCACGGCCTTCCTCGATCACCACGCGGCGCACAAAGGCACGGGTCAGCGAGCAGTTTTCCCGTTTAAGTGCGGGCTTCAAATAGGCATTGGCCGCAGACCAACGACGGCCCTTGTAGACCGTCTGCTCCATCGGGCCAAAACCCTCTTGCTGGTGACCGTTGTAGTCATCCGTCACCGGATACCCGGCCTGACGCCCAGCCTCGACAAAGGCGTTGTGCAGCGGATTGTTACGCGGACCACGCGACACATGCAGCGGGCCGTCGCCGCCGCGCCAGTCAGAATCGCCCCCGTGGCCGCCGTCGTGCCAGGTTTCCATCCGTTTGAAATAGGGCAGTACATCGGCATAGCTCCAGCCCTGCGCGCCGCTTTTGGCCCAGTGGTCATAGTCGCCCGCGTGACCACGCACATAAACCATGCCGTTGATAGAAGACGATCCGCCAACCACCTTGCCGCGCGGCGTCACCAGTTGCCGCCCACCCAGATGTGGCTCGGGCAGTGTTTTGTATCCCCAGTCGTACATCCCCATATTCATCGGGTAGCTCAGGGCCGCCGGCATTTGGATAAACGGCCCGACATCACTGCCGCCGTGCTCGATCACCTGCACCTGATGACCAGCCTCGCTCAGCCGATAGGCCAGCGCACAGCCAGCCGAACCGGCCCCAACAACCACATAATCCGCGTTCATCTTGTCTCTCCAGCCGCGCTCAGCCTAATCGCAGACAGCCCATCATGCCCGCTTCGAAGCGCTTATTGACTACTAAAACCGTTTTTTAAATGGCTATACAAGTTTTTCTTGTTCCAAACAACAAGAGTTGCAACCCCGGGCCAGCTCGGCAATCATGCGGCATGAGCAGAAAACGTATTCGTGATATTCGTAATGAAGAGCTGATTGAGGCCACCATCATCGCCGTGCATAAACACGGCTATGGCGCTGTAACCATGGCAGATATTGCCCAGGTGGCCGGGGCTTCGGCGGCCTCAATCAATTATTATTTTGGCTCCAAAGAAGGCCTGATGGAAGCCACCATGCGCCATCTTTTGCGTAAACTGCAGGCCGCAATGATCAACGGCTATGGCCGGGCCGAAACTCCAACCGAGCGTCTTTATGCGGTGATGGATGCCAATTTTTCGGATCAGCTGTTCACGGTCGAGCAATGCAGCATCTGGATGCAATTCTGGGCCAATGCGCCCTACTCCAAGCATCTCGCCCGTCTGCACCACCTGAACCGCGCGCGCGTACGCAGCCATTTCCGCGCTGAATTGCGTCGCCTACTGCCTGCCGAAGAAATCGAAACCGCGCGCCAAGCCCTGCAAAGCTATATGGACGGGGCCTGGTTGCAGGCCGCCTTGTCTGAGCGCCCGTTGGATCCACGAATTGCACGAACGGCGGCGCACCGGGTTGTGGACCTGGTGTTATCTTGACTTGGTTCGTTTCCTAGAACTGTTTCGTCCGGCGGAACGCCGGGCAGCACCCGCCCGCCCCCACGGCGGGTGCTTTGCCCCCACCTCGGCCGGCACTGCCCTTAGTGTTTCAAGCCCTGTTCAACAGGTTCTAAACTTTGGTCGCCATATCCGGTGGTGTGATGGCACGGCGTTTCAGCACAGCTTCGCGCCAGGTTATAAAACTCACCGCCGCCAAAATTAGCCCGCCTCCACAAACAACCCAGATATCCACCGGCTCGGCAAAAACCAGTGCGCCCAGCGCCGTAGCCCAGACCAGTTGCAGAAACGTCACCGGTTGGGTCACCGTCATCGGGGCTGCAGCAAAGGCCAGCGTCATCGCATAATGCCCCGCTGTGGCAAAACAGGCCACGCCAAACAGGATCGCAACCTCACCCAGTGTCGGCGTCACCCAGACCGCAATGGCAAAAGGCGTCAGCCCAACCGTCACCCAGATCGACAACATCGCCACCACCACCGTGGGGTTGGTGCCATCCACGGTGAATTTGGCCAGCAGATATGACGCACCAAAGGCCATGGCAGTAAACAACATGGCGATGTGCCCCGGTGAGACTTCGCGAAATCCAGGCCGCAGGATGATCAGCGCGCCGATCAAAGCCGCCACAATCGCACCAACCCGGCGCAGGGCCAGACGTTCGCCCAGAAACAGGGCTGCACCCAGCGTCACATAGACCGGTGACAGGTAATTCATCGCCGTGACCTCGGCCAACGGGATCTGGGTCATCGCGTAAAACCACAAGATCACACCCAATGAGTGCACCAAGCCGCGACCGGCAAACAGCCCCCACAGTTTAGGTGTCAGATTGGTGCGGCGCACCGCGCCCAGCATCGGCACCAGAAAAACCAGCCCCAGCAGATAGCGCAAAAAGGCGGATTCAGCGGGCGGAATACGGGTACCGAGATATTTCACCAAGGCCGTCACCGCGACAAAGCACAACCCCGTCAGCAGCATCCAGACAACGCCCATCACAGGCTGATATTGGGGATTCTGTGTCATATCCGGACCCAACACCCAAACAGCCGACGTGACAACCCTTCACATGGCAATCATTTTCGAAACCACGCACCACCCGGCTTTGCAGGGCGGAACAGGGGTGGGCGGCGGTGCTGTTTTACCCTGCAAAGCCTTTTGCTCAGGGCAGTGGAATAAACTCCTGATCGTCACCCGGCGGCAGTTGAAACCGCCCCTGCTCCCAGTCTCCAGCAGCCCAGGCCGCTTTGGCCTCTTCGATCTTCTCCTTGGAGGAGGCAACGAAGTTCCACCAGATATGGCGCGGCCCATTCATCGTCTCACCGCCCAGCGCCATCAAACGCGCACCCTGTGGTCCTGCCGTCACCGTGATCGCATCACCGGGGCGAAACACCATCATCCGACCGGCTTCAAAGGTGTCCCCTGCAATTTCTACCGAACCCTGGGTGATATACAGTCCGCGATCCTCGTGATCATCAGGGAGCGGCAGCTTGGCGCCGGGCTGTAAGACCACATCTGCATAGAAGGTTTCCGAATACATCGTCGCAGGCGCTGTCTCTCCCCAAGCCGTGCCCAAGATCAGCCGCACCTCTTTGCCTTCACCTTCCAGCAGCGGCAGCGCTCCTTTGCCGTGATGTTCAAAGCTGGCCGGTGTGTCCTCGTGGCTGTCGGGCAGCGCAATCCAGGTCTGGATGCCAAACAGTTTGCTTTCACCGCGCCGGGTTGCCGCCGAAGTACGCTCGGAATGGGTCACACCTTGGCCCGCCACCATCCAGTTCACCTCACCCGGATAGATCATCTGATGGGTGCCCAGACTGTCGCGATGCTCAAACTCGCCGTCGTATAGATAGGTCACAGTGCCCAGCCCGATATGGGGGTGCGGTCGCACATCAATCCCCTGCCCGGTCAGAAATTCAGCCGGGCCCGCCTGATCAAAGAAGATAAAGGGCCCCACCATTTGTCTGCGTGGCGCTGGCAGGGCGCGGCGCACTTCAAACCCGCCAAGATCGCGGGCGCGTGGGATAATCACCGTCTCGATATCATCCAGATTGCCCGCATCCGGGCATTGCGGTTCCAGGCTTGGGTTCCAGCTCATGATGGTCTCCTTGCTTTGCTACCAAGAAGATATGAGCTTTTAGCTGATGCACAAACCCATCACGCAATCACATCTCATGTGCGCAGGCTCACGGAAGCTTGGCTTCCTGATACCCCATAATAGGGTCATCCACCGCAATCATGTCCTTGCTCCAGCTCCACTCCACGCGCTCGCAGTCTTCACTATAGATGCCGCGCAGGATCTCTTTGCCACCATTGGCAAGATCAAAAACCACTTGCTCTACAATCGGCACCAAGACCGAGGTGCCAGGCGAGCCCGCGTAATAGACCAGCCTCGCCACGTTTGGCTTGCCTGCGACGGGTAGATCAAAATGCAGCAACTGCGGCTTGGACGGCGAGTGCATGAACAGAGGCAGTTTTGCAGAGGTGTGCGTTTTGCTCACCGCATATGGTTCGTCATCCTGCCAGATGACCAGCCATTGGTTCTCCGCAATCGACGCATCGGATTCAAACGGTGTGCAATCTGCCCAAACACTTGCAGGAAGGGTCATCGCGGCGATAGTTGCCAGTAATTTCTTTAGCATTCTCAGCCCCGTCTCAATCAAACTTTCAACAACAAACTGAGCGCGATAGCCCACATAGTCAAGCCAACCAAACCGTCCAGAGCCTGCCAGGCCCGTGGGCTGGTGAACAACGGTTGCAACAGTTGCGCGCCAAAGCCGAGGCTGAAGAAAAATGTAAAACTTGCGATGGCCGCGCCAAGACCAAAGGCCCAAGACGGATCATATTGCGCCGAAATCCCGCCCAGCAGGATCACCGTATCCAAATAGACATGCGGATTGGCCCAGGTCAGCAGCAAACAGGTTGTAAAGGCCGCTACCAGGCTGCCTGCTGTGCGCCCCTTATCCTCCAGCTTGCCGCCCCCTGTAAAAGCCGCCTTGAAGTTCATCGCACCATAGACAAACAAGAACGCTGCTCCGGCATAAAGCACCAGGGTCAACACCCATTCATTGGCCGAGATCAGCGCGCCAAACCCCATCACACCCGCTGTAATCAGTATCGCGTCCGACGTGGCGCAGGTCAGACAGATCCAGAACACATGTTGCCGCCGCAGCCCCTGCCGCAGAACAAAGGCATTTTGTGAGCCGATGGCCATGATCAGGCTAAAGCCAAGGGCAAATCCGGCGAATAAACTAGGCGGCATGTCTGGTCCTCTTTTCGTGTTGAGGTTTGACTACACCGCTGCATCAGCGTAATCCAATTAAAGATCATAACCCAGATTAAGTTTTGCTAATGCACTTTCACCCCAATCAGCTAGAGGCCCTGTCACAGGTTCTGCGCCTTGGCAGTTTTGAGGGGGCCGCAGCGGCGCTGTCGGTGACACCTTCGGCCATATCGCAACGGGTCAAGGCACTAGAGGACCAAACCGGCACCACACTGATACGGCGCGGCCCGCCCTGTACCGGGACTGAGGCCGGGGTCCGTATTGCCAAACATGCCGAGGACATTGGCCTGCTTGAGGCGCAACTGACCCGAACCCTGTCGCTGGACACATCGGGCAGCACTGCGCGGCTCAAGGTGGCGGTGAACGCCGACAGTCTGGCCACTTGGTTTGTCGAGGCGATGGCGGCGGTGGACGGCGTCATGTTCGATTTGGTGATCGACGATCAGGACCACAGCGCCAATTGGTTGAAACGCGGCGAGGTTTCAGCGGCGATCACCGCCCATGACCGGCCTGTCACCGGCTGCGATGCCCACACCTTGGGAGCCTTTCAATATGTCGCCTGCGCCAGTCCGGCCTACGTGGCGCGCTACTTCCCAGATGGTGTGACACCAAACACCGCTAGGCAAGCCCCCTGTCTGGTCTTCAATGCCAAGGACGCTCTGCAACGTCGGTGGCTGGATCTCAATGTCGCGCCCAACCTGTCGCCGCCTGCGCATTTTATCCCCTCTACCCATGCCTTTGTGGATGCGGCGCTGGCTGGGATGGGCTGGGGTATGAACCCGCTGCATCTGGTTGCCCCCTTGTTGCAGAGTGGTGAACTGGTGCCGCTGCTACCAAAAACCGAGCTATCCGTGCCGCTCACCTGGCAAGTCAGCCGGGTCATGGCCCCGGCGCTGGCCGAAGTCACCCGTGCGGTACTGGCCTCGGGGCGACGGCAATTGGTGCAGGCTTGATCCACAGCACCAGATCCGCCAAGCTGCGGCATGACCACCCAAACCGTGCGCCCCCTATTTAGCAGCTTCTGTCTGCACCTTGTTCTGCCACGCCTTATGGTGTTGGCGCTATTGGCGGCCCTCGGCTCTTTACTCAAAACCCCGGTCCCGCTGCTCTACACCCTGCTGGCGGCAGATGCTGCGCTATTCATCTGGCAGTTCCTGCGATTTCAGGCCAGCGCTGATGATCATCTGCGCAGCACCGGCAATATGGCCCCGGTTTGGGGCGGCTATCTGGCGGTCCTTGTTGGCGGCTTTGCGTCGCTCTCGCTGTGGTGGGGGGCATTTCTATTTGCCAGCCAGCCTGACAACCCGGAACTGTTCACCGACCGCATGGACCGCGAACACGCCGCCAGCTATGAGCTTTCACTGTCCGAAGACAAACAGATCCTGCACTTCAGCGGTACCATCACCTTTGGCCTGACCAAACGGACACAGGCCTTGCTAGCCACAAATCCCCAATTGGTCGCGGTCAGCTTAGCCGGTGCCGGTGGCCACATCTATGAGGCACGCGGCTTTGCCCAGTTGATCCGCAACACAGGCCTGAACACCATTGCAACCGAGGACTGCAGTTCAGCCTGCACCCTATTGTTCATCGCCGGACAAGACAGACAGCTGGCTGCTGGCGCCCAACTAGGCTTCCACAGCTATGCGCTTGAATTTGGATCAGCCCTGCCAAACCTTGACCTGCAAAAGGAACAGGACAAAGACCGCAGTTTCTTCCGCGGCCAAGGCGTGAGTGAAGCCTTTTTGGCAAAGATGTTTGATGAACCCAGCAATGAACTGTGGCACCCCAGCCGCCAAGAGGCCTTAGAGGCCGGATTGCTAACGCAATAGCTGTCGAGCCGAGCCAAACGCGCCATTTTTCCCAATAAAATATCGTAAATTTTTAGAACCATGCAGATGAATTCTGAAACCTAATCTTTGCACTTGTCTGGCACCTTAACGTCTTGCGAAGACGTGGGGACCCGACACAATGCTAGACGGACTAGAGTACGAAGAGGTCGCTTTGCGGCGGCGCATGCTGTTTCGGCTATTGAAGGGCTTTGATTTCAATAGGCCGGTGTTTCAGGGGGAGTCCATATCAGATCCAGTCGCCCGTGCACTGATCTCGCCCGAGTATCTGAGATTTGACGGTTCCGCCTCGCAGCCCGCATACAGCCCCTAAAGGCAACTCACTTGCGCATAAAAAAGGCCCGCCAATTGGCAGGCCTTAAATCATTTACATGAAGCGGCTTTTACAGCTGCTCCATCACCTCGTCCGAGGCCTCGAAGTTGGTGGTGACACGCTGAATGTCATCGTCATCTTCCAATGCATCCACCAGCTTCATCAGCTTTTCCATCGCAACCAGATCCATCTCGGTGGTGGTGGTTGGCTTCCACACCAGCTTGGTGCTTTCAGATTCGCCCAAAGCTGCTTCCAGCGCGTTTGACACCTCGTTCAGATCGGTGTCTTCGCAATAGATGGTGTGGCCCTCGTCCGAGCTTTCCACATCTTCGGCACCCGCTTCGATAGCGGCTTCAAAAACAGCATCCGCATCGCCCACCGAAGCGCCATAGGTCACTTCGCCCTTGCGGTCGAACATGAAACCAACCGAGCCGGTTTCGCCCAGATTGCCACCGTTCTTAGAGAAGGTGGAACGCACGGTAGATGCGGTGCGGTTGCGATTGTCGGTCATTGCCTCAACGATGACAGCAACGCCGTTCGGGCCATAGCCCTCATAGCGCACTTCTTCGTAATCGTCGCCTTCACCGGCGGCTGATTTCTTGATCGCGCGGTCGATCACATCCTTGGGCACGGATTGCGACTTGGCTTCTTTGACAGCCATACGCAGACGTGGGTTTTTCTCAGGATCCGGGTCGCCCATTTTGGCGGCTACGGTGATTTCTTTCGAGAGTTTCGAGAACAGTTTCGAGCGAACGGCGTCCTGGCGACCTTTACGGTGCTGGATGTTTGCCCATTTTGAGTGGCCTGCCATGGTCCATCCCTATGCTGATTACATGTTTGGCGCACATATAGCCCCGACAGGGCATGGCTTTCAAGCACTGCTGGGCGATCCGTGCTTGTTCCAGCCCCTCCAGCGTCTAAAGTGCCCCTATGACATTAGATCAAACCATATTATTTTCGCTCTTCGCCACCGTATTTGCTCTGCTGGTCTGGGGGCGGTATCGCTATGATCTTGTGGCCTTTGCTGCGCTGATGGCTGGCGTGGTGCTGGGCGTGGTGCCAACCAAAGATGCCTTTTCGGGCTTTGGCCACCCGGCCACTCTGGTGGTGGCACTGGTGCTGATTGTCTCGGCTGGCTTGGTCCGGTCCGGCGCCGTGTTCCTGATCACCCGCACACTTGTGGATGCCTCGCGCGGGCTGGGCAGCCACATCGCACTGATGGGTGGGATCGGCGCGGTGTTGTCGGCGTTTATGAACAACGTTGCTGCGCTGGCCCTGCTGATGCCGGTGGACATCCAAACCGCCCGCAAGGCGGGCCGCTCACCGGGGCTTAGCCTGATGCCGCTGTCATTTGCCACCATCCTGGGCGGCATGGTGACGCTGATCGGCACGCCTCCCAATATCATCATCGCCGCCATCCGTGCCGAAAATTTTGGTGAGCCGTTTCACATGTTCGATTTTGCCCCGGTGGGCGGTATCGCTGCGATTGCTGGGCTAGCCTTTGTTGCGCTGGTTGGCTGGCGTTTGATCCCGTCCCGCGATGACGCAGGATCTGCCGAGGCGCAACTGGCGCAGTACATTGCCGAGCTGACAGTGCCAGACGGCTCGACCCTGATCGGTCAACGGCTGGGAGAGCTGGACGATGAAGCCGAGAAGGCGGATGTGGCCATTCTTGGCCTGATCCGTGAGGGGCGGCGGCGGTATGGCCGGGCCGCAGGCTCTCACCTGCTGGCCGGAGACGCGCTGGTTCTTGAAGCAACCCCCGAAGCACTAGACGAGTTCCGCACCGCGCTGTCGCTGGATTTTTCCGATCAAGCCCGGCAGGAAAAGCTAACCGCTGAAGGAGAAGGCCTGGAAATTGTCGAGGTTGTGGTGCCAGAAACCGCCCGCATTACCGGGCGCACAGCCCAATCCATGGGGCTGGCCTGGCGGCAAAGCACGGTGCTGATGGGCCTGTCGCGCCAAGGTCGCCAGATCACCCACCACATCCGCCAGACCGAGATTGAGGCAGGTGATATCCTGCTGCTGCTCTGCCCCCGCAACCAAGCGACAGATGTCACCGAATGGCTGGGTTGCCTGCCCTTGGCCCAACGTGGCCTCGCTGTTACCGCCAATGACAAGACTTGGCTGGCCATTGCCATGTTTGCTGCCGCCGTATTGGCGGCCTCGGTTGGACTGCTGTATCTGCCTGTGGCGTTGGGTCTGGTGGTGATAGGCTATGTGCTGACCAAAATCCTGCCGGTGGCCGAGATCTATGATCACATTGAGTGGCCGGTGGTGGTTTTGCTGGGGTCCATGATCCCACTGGGCGCCGCGCTGGAAAGTTCTGGTGGTACTGCGCTAATTGCCGATGCCCTGATCGGGCTGACCCAGGGCCTGCCCGCCTGGGCCATTTTGACGGTACTGATGGTGGTGACCATGTCCCTGTCAGATGTGCTGAACAACACCGCCACCACAATTGTGGCAGCACCGGTCGGTATCCAGATGGCCAATACGTTGCAGGTCTCGGCCGATCCGTTTCTGATGGCAGTGGCAGTTGCGGCCTCGGCGGCCTTCCTCACCCCCATCGGGCACAAGAACAACACCCTGATCCTGGGGCCCGGCGGCTATCAGTTTGGTGACTACTGGCGGATTGGCCTGCCCCTAGAGGTTTTGATTGTGGCAGTCAGCATCCCAGCGATCCTGGTGTTTTGGCCAATGTAGCCACGGTTGCCGCGACGACACCTCGCGAAACGATTGCCCCAACGCCATGCCCAGCTCTAGGCTGGCTGAAACCGGATCAGAGGGGCACGAAATGGGCGACAGCGCAGATGTGATTATCATAGGCAGCGGGTTAGCCGGTCTGGCGGCCGCCGCTGAATTGGGCGACCGGGGCAAACGGGTGATCCTGCTGGACCAGGAGCCCACGCATTTTCTAGGTGGCCAAGCCCATTGGAGCCTGGGTGGATTGTTCATGGTCGACACCCCCGAGCAACGCCGCATGGGCATCCGCGACAGCCTTGATCTGGCCCGGCGCGACTGGATGGGCAGCGCGCAATTTGACCGGCCCGAAGACCACTACCCCCGCAAATGGGCCGAGGCTTATCTGCAATTTGCGGCCGGAGACATGCGCCCCTGGCTGCATGACATGGGATTTCGCTGGTTCCCAGTGGTGGGCTGGGCCGAACGTGGCGGCAGTAGTGCCGAGGGTCACGGCAACTCGGTGCCGCGTTTCCATATCACCTGGGGCACCGGCCCCGGTGTGGTTTCTCCCTTTGCCAACCGGGTCCGCGCATATATCGAGGCAGGGTTAATCGAACTACGCAGCCGTCATCGTGCCAGTCGCATTCTGATGCAGAATGGAGCAGCCACCGGAGTAGCTGGGAAAGTTCTTGCGGATGACAATGCGGTTCAGGGTGCCAAGACCAACCGAGACATCATTGGAGAGTTCGAAGCCCATGCGCCCTCGGTCATTGTGGCCTCGGGCGGGATTGGTGGCAATCTGGAGCGGGTGCGCAAGAACTGGCCGCGCGACCGTTTGGGTGACCCGCCCAAGGATATGGTGTCAGGTGTCCCGTTCCACGTCGATGGCCGCATGATCCCCATCGCGGAAGACGCCGGCGGCCATGTCATCAATGGCGATCGCATGTGGCATTACTGCGAAGGCCTGCGTAACTGGGATCCGATCTGGCCCAACCACGGCATTCGCATTCTGCCCGGTCCGTCATCCATGTGGTTCGATGCCAAGGGCGACCGCCTGCCCGCCCCTTGCCTGCCGGGCTTTGATACGCTGGCGACGCTTAAAGAGATCCTGAAAACTGGACATGGCTACAGCTGGTTTGTGCTAAGCCAAAAGATCATCGAAAAGGAATTCGCCCTGTCCGGATCCGAGCAAAACCCGGACCTGACCTCGGGCAAATGGCTAGAGGTGATCCGCTCGCGCCTGCTGTCGCGTGGGCGGGCACCGGGCCCGGTCGAGGCCTTCAAAGAGCATGGTGCCGATTTTGTGGTGGCGAATAACCTGAGCGAACTGGTGGCGGGCATGAATCAGATTGCCGAGGTCCCATTGGACGAGCCCCACCTGCGCCAACAGATTGAGGCGCGGGATAGCCAAGTCGACAATCCCTTTGCCAAAGACGCCCAGATCATCGCCATTCACGCTGCGCGCAATTACCGCGGCGACCGGCTGATCCGCACCGCCAAGCCACACCGCATTCTTGATCCACGAAACGGCCCACTAATCGCGGTACGCCTGAACATCCTGACCCGCAAAACACTAGGCGGTTTGCAGACCAATCTGGATAGCCAGATAGTTGGTGAAGATGGCGCAGTGGTGCCTGGTCTGTTTGCGGTTGGCGAAGCCGCCGGGTTTGGCGGCGGTGGTTATCATGGATACAACGCGCTCGAGGGCTCGTTTCTGGGCGGGTGCATATTCTCGGGGCGCAACGCTGGGCGCTCAGTTGAGATTGCTTAGACAAAGTAACCGCCCAGCCTGTTGGCGGGCGGTTAATCCATGTAGCAACAACTGCGGCTTGTGCGGGGCCTAGGCTTTCAGCGTCAGCCCTATCAAAACAGTTCCGTCTTCAGCCAGCAATTTCAGCACCGGTCCCTGTCGCTCAATCGTTTTGACCAATGGCAAGGTCGCCAGGAAATCTTGTTCCTGCTGATCCAACCCCGGCACACAGGCCATCATTGTGCCAGCCATCTTGTCCGGGAAGCTGATCTTGTTGCCGTCCAGCTCGGCTTGTCCCATGAACCGGTTACATCCGCCCGAAGCAGAAAACTGTCCATTTTCTGAGAAAGAAAACCCAGGATCACGCCCCAGCTCAACGGCAGTGCCGTTTAGTTCGAACAGGGTCCAGCTGGTATTGTCCAGTTTCATGTCAGCACTCTCAGGTGCCAATGCAGAGATCGGTCTGACAATCATATCTGCGGTATCATCGGCACCCCGGGTCAGCACCGGATAGTTGGTGTCGGTAATATAGAGGAGTTCTCCATCCAGCGTGATCCGAGCCGACACAGCATAGCTGTGATTTTCAACGATATCACCGTCGTCAAAGCTGAGCGAATAGTCAGTCGGCACACCCGACAGGTCATAGGTCTGAGATGCGAGCAATCTGGAGGGTACATCAGCTAGAGACACGTCGCGCAACTCAACCACAAGATCGGCCCCCGGCGGAACCGCAATGCGCTGCAAATAGGTAACGCTGCCGTCCACTGTTCCAGCCTTAGCCATTGAAACCCCTGCAATTGCCGTGGACGCCGCAAGCACCAGGGTCATGAAACCGGTTTTGAAATCCATTGTCTGTGCCTCGTAACAAACTCAATCCCCAGACATCTAAGGATTGAATTAGAGATTACATCAGGCGCCGGATTTGATCGGCATAAATACGCCGCGTGACCGCGCTAGTTCAGTGGCCAGAACACCGGGATCAGGGCTGATGCCAGCAATCCAACACTCAGGTTCAATGGGATGCCAACCCTCATGAAGTCAGTAAAGCGATAGCCGCCTGGACCATAGACCATCATATTGGTCTGATAGCTGATCGGAGTGGCAAAGGTGGCACTGGCCGCCACCATCACGGCAATTACCAGCGGCCGTGGATCAACCCCCATCGATAACGCCAGACCAATCGCTACCGGTGTCAGCACCACCGCCACCGCGTGGTTGATCAGCTCGGACAAGACTGAGGTCAGCAGGTAAACCGCCCAGACAATAAAGAACGGCGGCAAATCTCCAATCAGCGGTGCCAAAGCATGCACAATCAATTCAATTGCACCCGAGGTTTCAAGCGCCGTGGCCACCGCCAGCATGGCAAAGATCAACGCCAACAGACGTCCATCAATGAATGAGAACGCCTCTTCACTGTCGATACAACGGGTTAGGAAAACGGTCGCCATCGCCAGCACCGCCAACAACAGGATTGGCGCAACACCAAGTGCAGCCAAGATCACAATGCCCGCAATCGCGGCAATGGCGATGGGCGCATGGCTGCGGCGATAAGCACGTTCCGACGGCTTGGTGACATCAACCATGTCCATATCAGCCGCCAGCCGTTGAATATCGCTTTCGGCTCCCTCCAGCAGCAGGGTGTCGCCAACCCGCACCACCAGATCATCTAGCTGTTGACCAATATTTTGGTTACGCCGATGTACCGCCAAGACATACACGCCATAACGACGACGCAGACGCAGTGCGCCCAGCGACCGGCCCACCATGCGGCATCCCGGAGTAATCAGCACCTCAACGGTCGATGTCTCCACGGCGGAAACCTGATCAACCCGCTTCAATTCCTTGTTGCGCTGCAGGCTCAGCAATTCGGTCATTTTTGTTCGTAAAACAACCCGATCGCCAACCTGCAATTCAACGCCCTCAAGATTGCGCCGCAGCGAGGCATCACCGCGGATCACATCAACAAGGCGCACGCCAGCGCGTTTGAACAGCTGCACCCCAGTCACCTCGCGGCCAATCAGGTTGCTTTCGGGCGGGATCACCGCCTCGGTAAAAAACTTCATCGAGTGCTTGCCAGACAACATCGTTGCCATGCTGGAACGATCCGGCAGCAGGCGTGGCGCAACATAGCGCAGATAGATCGCGCCCCAGATCACCAGGATGATCGCCAGTGGTGTGATCTCAAAAATGGTAAAAGGTCGCAGACCTTGCGCCCGTGCCACACCATCCACCAGCAGGTTGGTCGAGGTGCCAATCAGGGTCAGTGTCCCGCCCAAGATAGCCGCATAGCTTAGCGGGATCAGCATCTTACTGGCCGAGATGTTCAGTTTTCGCGATAGCTGCACAAACACCGGGATCATCACCACAACAACTGGCGTGTTATTCACAAAAGCCGAGGCAATCACCACAAACAGCATCAGTGCGCCAATGGCAACCGCCGGCCTTGCGTCAGCCTGGGCTTCGGCCAATTGGGTAAACCATTGCAAGGCTCCGGTGCGCACCAGCGCGCCCATCACAATGAACATCGCCACAATGGTCCAGGGGGCCGGGTTCGACAACACATGCAGGGCATCGTCATAGGGCAACAGGCCCAATGCCAGCATCGTCGCAGCACCGCCAATCGCAACCACTTCGGCCGGATAGGACTCGCGCATGAACAGGATGAACATAACAACAACAACGACAAGGGTCGCAACCGCGCTGCCGGTGTCCGAAAAACTCAATAAATTCATGCCACCGTCCGTCATCTTCATTGCACTTTATCCTGACCCGCTTTGCCAATTGGTGCAAGCGCCCAGACAGCGGGAACGCTGTGGTTTATGGTGCTGCTGCCTGCAGCAACCCGCCCGCCCGAATCATGCGGATCTCTTTCGCAGCACCGGTGCGATCATCGGTATTCACAAATACGCCCGACAGGGTCGCCTCGCCATTGGCCGGGGTAAATCGGCTTTTGGGCATACCGGTGATAAACCGGCGCATCGGTTCGGCCTTTTCCATACCAATCACCGAATTGTAATCGCCACACATACCCGCATCGGTCAGATAGCCAGTGCCACCCTCCAGAATCTGCGCATCGCCGGTGGGCACATGGGTGTGGGTTCCCACCACCAGAGACGCCTTACCATTACAGAAATGGCCCATCGCCATTTTCTCGGATGTGGCTTCGCAGTGCATGTCAACAATCACCGCCTGCGCCAGCCCGCCACGCGGATGCGCCTTAAGCACGGTTTCAACGGCCGAAAACGGATCATCAAAGGCGCGCTTCATAAACACCTGCCCCAGTGCCTGCAGCACCAGAACCTTGCGCCCACCCGGTGCGTTGAACAAACGATACCCCTTGCCCGGCGCACCCTTGGCATAGTTCAAGGGGCGGATGATGCGCGGTTCTTTCTCGATGAACTGCAGCATGTCCTTTTGGTCAAACGCATGGTCGCCCAGGGTCAGACAATCCACCCCAGCCTCCAGCAGGGCCTTGGCGTGATCACCACTTAGCCCCATGCCATTGCTGGCATTTTCACCATTTACCACAACAAAATCCAACCGCCATTCGTCACGCAAACGCGGCAGGTTCTCGGTGATGGCCTTACGCCCAGCGCGGCCCATCACATCGCCTAGAAACAGAATTCTCATATCTCAGTCCTTAGGCCACTGTAGGAGGCTAGGACAACCCCCTACTGCAAACCGTTCGTCACATTGGGGTCAAGGGTCGCATAGCGACCGCGCGCAAGCGCGGCTCGCCCTTGAGGCCAAAGTGACGGACAGAACACTCGACATGGCTCCTGTGGGGCAAACTTGCTCCTCAGAGCCTCTCAGCAACTCTTCCCTTCGCCGTGCGTCAGCACGGCGCCACGCCCAACGGGCGGCAGACCTGCCTCGGCAGGTCAACGACGGGCGGGAGCGCACGCTCAGCGCTCAAACTGCAACACCCGGCTTTCCGTAATCAGCATATCCAGCGGCTGATCCGTCTCCTCCAATGGCAGATCTTCCGCTTCTTGCGCATCAAAGGCAAACCCAATGGCCAGCGTCGAACGCTTGGCGCGCAGGCCTTCTAGCGTACGATCATAAAAACCGCCGCCATAGCCCAACCGCCCACCTCGGGCGTCAAAGGCCACCAGCGGCACAATCAGGATCTCCGGTTCAAAGAAATCATCCACTTGCGGTACCTGGGCCCCGAAGGGTCCATCGCGCAGCGGTGCCTCCGGCAGCCAGCGGCTGAACTTCAGCGGCAGCCCCGCGCTTTGGATCACTGGCACACCAACCCTGCCATGCGCCGTCGCCTCGGCCATGGCGGGCAGCGGGTCAATCTCGGTTCGGATCGGCATATAGCCCGACAGCGGCACACCGCGATAGCCGGCCAGCACCTCGGACAGATGCCCCGCAACGCCCGGTTTGTGCATCGCGTACGCCTCTTTACGGCGGGCAAACCCCTCTTTGCGGGCCTGCGCCTTTATTGCAGTCAGATCAATCTCACTCATAGCAACACCTTTGACGCCAACCCAAGGAAAATGAAAAAGCCCATGACATCGGTTGTGGTGGTCACAAAAGTGCCCGAAGCCAGCGCCGGGTCAATCCCCAGCTTGTCTAGTGTCACCGGCACCACCGTACCAGCAAAGCCCGCGATAATCATGTTGAACACTAAGGCGGTGCCGATCACCGCACCCAACATGGGTGAACTGAACCAGAGCATGCCAACCAAACCCAGCACCACCGCAAAACACAACCCATTCAGCATCCCCACCATCAGCTCTCGCCGGATCACCCGCCAGACGTTTGCCCCGGTCAAATCCTTAGTCGCCAGGGCCCGCACAGCCACGGTCAGCGACTGGGTGCCTGCATTGCCACCCATCGAGGCGACAATGGGCATCAGAATGGCCAGCGACACCAGCTCGGCAATGGTGGCCTCAAACTGAGAAATCACCAGCGAGGCACAGATTGCGGTGAACAGGTTCACCCCCAACCACGGCAGACGTTTCTTCGAGGTCTCTGCTACACTGTCCGACAGGGCACTTTCCCCAACCCCTGCCAGACGCAGAATATCCTCTTCGTGTTCTTCATCCAACACCACCATGGCATCATCAATGGTAATGACCCCAACCAACCGGTCATCGCCGTCCACAACAGGGGCGGAGATCAGATGGTACTGGTTGAACGCATAGGCCACCTCTTCTTCGTCCTGGTCGGCAGGGATTACCTCAAACACCTCTTCCTGCAGATCAACCAAAGGCACCTCGCGGCGCGCGCCCATCAGTTTACCCAGGGTGACATTGCCAATCGGCTTCATCCGTGGATCAACCAAGATGACGTGATAGAACTGCTCGGGCAAGTCATCAGACTCGCGCAGGAAATCGATGGTCTGACCCACATTCCAGTGCTCGGGCGCCATCACCACCTCGCGCTGCATCAATCGCCCAGCGGAACTTTCCGGATAAGCCAGCGACTGTTCGACCGCGACCCGGTCAGCGTCTTCCAGCACCTCAAGAATGGCTTCCTGCTGCGGCTCTTCCAGGTCTTCAACCAGATCGACCACATCATCGGTTTCCAAATCCCGCACCGCTTCGGCCAAAACTTGCGGGTTGAGGATGGGGATCACATCTTCACGAACGGATTCTTCCAGCTCGGTCAGGATCTCGCCATCGAACTCGCGCCCATACAGATGGATCAGCCGTTCCCGGTCGTTTGAGTTGATCTGCTCCAACAGGTCAGCGATGTCGGCCGCATGCAAAGGCTCCATCAGCTTGGTCAGCTGATCCTTATCTTCCACGTCGACAGCATAAAGGATCGCCGCAACCGCACTGCGGTCCAGCTCATATCCATCGTCGCGGGTCAGATCACCGCTCCTTTGGTCGCTACCTGGGTTCATGGGCTGCCTCCGCTTGATTGTTCGCAAACTAGAAGAAGCTGCTACCGGAAAACAATGACAATGGTTGAATTTACCGAAACTGTTGTGGCCGCTATCCTGTGTCATGCAGTTTGGCAACAAAAGGACGCGCGCCATGACCACAGAAATCATCCTCAAAGGGCAAATACTCTCCTTTGGCCGCTCGCCTTTTGGTGAAGGCGATCCACAGGATGCGGCCCAAGTGTCCGAGGCTGTGGCGATCTGTGACGGCAAAGTCGCTGGCACTGGAACACTTGAAGAGATGCGCGCCCTGCAACCCACGTCCCAAGTGGTGGATCACGGCGACAAGTTGATTACCGCTGGCTTTGTCGACGCCCATGTCCACTATCCGCAGACCGCAATGATCGCCAGCTGGGGCAAGCGGCTGATTGACTGGCTCAACTCCTATACCTTCCCCGAGGAAATGCAGTTTGGGGATCGCGCCTATGCGGATGAGATCGCCAACCGCTATCTGGATCTGACCATCGCCAATGGCACCACCTCTGTGTGCAGCTACTGCACCATCCACCCCGAAAGCGTCGACGCCTTTTTCACCGCTGCCCAATCTCGTGGCCAGCGCGTGGTGGCCGGTAAAACCTGCATGGACCGCAACGCGCCCGAGGGCCTGCGTGATACCGCACAATCGGGATATGACGACAGCAAGCGCCTGCTAGAGAAATGGCATGGGGTGGACCGCCTGTCTTACGCCATCACCCCGCGCTTCTCGCCGACCTCGACCCCAGAACAGCTTCAGGCGATGGGCGCGCTTTGGGCCGAAAACCCTGACTGTCTGATGCAGACCCACCTCAGCGAGCAGACGGATGAGATCGTATGGGTGAAATCCCTGTTCCCACAGGCGCGCGACTATCTGGATACCTACGAGGAATTTGGCTTGCTTGGCGCGCGCGGCCTCTATGGTCATGCGATCTATCTGGAAGAGCGTGAACGGGATCGGCTGCGCGAACACGGGTCCTCGCTGATCCATTGCCCCACCTCAAACACCTTTATCGGCTCTGGCCTGTTCGACATGGCGGGCCTGATGGCTGAGGGTCATCGCATTGGTCTGGCCACCGACACCGGTGGTGGTTCGTCCTTTTCGATGCTGCGCACCATGGCGGCGGCTTACGAGGTTGGCCAGCTGCGCGGCACGCCTCTGCATGCGGCGCAACTGATCTGGCTGGCGACCCAAGGCTCCGCTGCTTCACTACGCATGGACGATAAGATCGGTAACATCGCACCGGGCATGGAGGCTGATCTGGTAGTGCTGGATCTGGCCTCCACCCCGGCCATTGCCCAGCGGTCAACCCGCGCCAAGGATCTGTGGGAGGCCCTGTTCCCAACCATCATGATGGGCGACGACCGCGCCATTTCCGAGGTCTGGATTGGTGGTAACAAAGCCGCGTAACACGCCTGCCGAAGTCGTTTTGACAAGAAAATCAAACGCGTCATCCGCTGGATGGCGCGTTTTACGTGCCGGTTAGCAACCCGGTCGCGCCAGTACCATCACCCAGATGTCCCCTGCCGTCTTTACCAGCGCAAATTCACTGACATGCCGGTTGAGCAAGTTCTTACGATGGCCGCGGGATTTGTACCAAGCTTTCATAACCTCACGCTGGCTGTCGATACCTGCTGCGATATTCTCGGCATAGGCGCACCAGTTATAGCCGCTGCGCGCCAGTCGGGTCGGCACGTCAGACCCATCGCTGCCCGTATGCGAGACAAACCCGTTTCGGGCCATATCTTCGGCGTGTCGAAGTGCAGTCTTTTCCAGCGCACGCGAATAGCGCAGCGAGGCTAGATTGCGGTCTTCCCGCAAGTTATTAAGGCTGCTGAGCGCCGCAGAACGGTCCACACTTGCCGCAGACAAAGGCAAACCCGTGAGGATCAGAGAGAGTGCCAGACTACAAAACAGCTTCATATAACGATCCCTTGGTTTTCTGCCCTATGCGCCAAGGTGATCATTGCGACCACGGCCAGAGCAACCGGGCCAATGTAGCAAATTTGCCCCGATTTCTCATCTGTAAAGCCGATACAATTTGAAGCTTTTGGCAAATCCTATCCAGATCGCATGACGCAAACCAAGGCCTAGCAGCCGGGTTTGGCCAGCACCATAACCCAGATATCTCCCGCCACCCGCACCAGCGCAAACTCGCTGACTTTTCGGTTCAGCAGGTTCTTGCGGTGCCCCCGAGACTGGTTCCAGCCGTTCATCACCTCGTTCAGGTTTCGCTGTCCCCAGGCAATATTCTCGGCAGCCGCGCACCAGCCATAACCGCCTTCGTTCAACCGGGAGCCGATGGTCGAGCCATCACTGCCGGTATGTGAACGAAAATCATTGCGCAGCATGTCATTTGCATGGCGTTGGGCCACTTTTTCAAGCTGCGGAGAATAGGTGAGCGCCGACAATCTCTTGTCGGCGCGCAACGCATTAAGGCTGTTGATTGCAGCAGTGCGGTCAAAGGCAGAGGCACCCGAAAGGGGCAGTGCCCAGATTATTGTTCCAAGCACCAGGGCCTTCAACTGCATCATGTATCAGTTCTCCATCAGACGCCGCGCCAACGCTGCATGGCGATGCAGCAATTGCGGTAGCTCCAACGTAGTGATTTCACCACTTCGCACAATCTGGCGCCCTTCAACGAACAAATGTTTCACCTGAGTAGGACCGGAAAGCAACAACGCCGCCGGGTCCCAGCTGCCACTCGAAGCCACCCCAGTGGTATCCCAAACCGCGATATCTGCCCGTTTGCCAGCGGCCAATCGTCCACAGTCCGGACGGCCCAGAATATCCGCCCCGCCCCGAGTGGCAATTTCCAACGCCTCATAGCCGCTCATCGCGTCAGCCCCGTTGGCCACACGTTGCAGCAACATGGTCTGGCGCGCTTCGGATATCAGGTTGGCGGAGTCATTGCTGGCTGATCCATCAACCCCCAGCCCCACCGGCACCCCAGCGTCGCGCATCTGCCGCACTGGGGCGATGCCACTGCCAAGTCGGCAATTGGAACAGGGACAATGGGACACACCAGTTCGGGTGCGGGCAAACAGGTCAATCTCGGTGACATCCAGCTTCACACAGTGCGCGTGCCAGACATCATCACCGGTCCATCCCAGCTCTTCGGCATATTGGCCGGGGCGGCAACCAAACTGCGCTTCCGAATAGGCGATGTCCTCGTCATTCTCAGCCAGATGGGTGTGCAGCATCACACCCTTGTCCCGCGCCAGTAGCGCCGCATCGCGCATCAAGTCGCGGCTGACCGAGAACGGCGAACAGGGCGCTAGGCCAACCCGGCACATCGAGCCTTCACTTGGATCATGGAACGCATCCACCACCCGGATCATATCGTTCAGAATGTATTCCTCCCGCTCCACCAGCGCATCCGGTGGCAGGCCTCCTTCACTCTCGCCAATGCTCATGGCGCCGCGTGTCGGTTGAAAGCGCAATCCAACACTAGCTGCCGCGTGAATGGTATCTTCCAGCCTCGATCCGTTGGGATACAGATACAGGTGATCCGAGCTCAGCGTGCAGCCTGACAATGCAAGCTCAACCAGCCCCAACTGGGCCGAGACAAACATCTCGTCCGGGCCAAAACGGCCCCAAATCGGATACAGCCGCTGCAACCAGCCAAATAGCAGTGCGTCTTGCGCCCCTGGCACTGCGCGGGTCAGGTTCTGATACAGATGGTGGTGGGTGTTGACCAAGCCGGGCGTGACCACACAGCCCGCCCCCGAGACCACCTCGCCCGTGGCTTGCAGCCCTTGCCCGACTTGGGCAACAACCCCGTCACGGATCAACAAGTCAGCACCGTGCAACACCCGACCATCATCATCCATGGTCAGAATTGTATCGGCGTTTTGAATAAGGATTTCTGGCATAGGCCCCTCACACTTCATTTAGGCCCGCTTCGGTACGAAGTGTGATTATGGCCGACAGAAGGGGCAAAGGACTCGGCGCCATTTCAAAATAGCGCAGAGCCTTGATCCGCTCAAGCGTCTTTCAAAAGATCGAGTGCCGCGGCATGTATCTGCGCATTGGCCGCTGCCAGCGCCCGTCCACCGTCATGTGCCGGGCCGCCTTGCCAATCGGTAACAATGCCACCCGCCGCCTGGATCACCGCAATTGGTCCTTGGATATCATAGGCGTTCAACCCGGCTTCGATCACCAGATCCACCTGCCCGGCAGCCAGCAAGGCATAGGCATAACAGTCCATACCATAGCGGGTCAGCTTGACCTGCTTGGAAACCCGCTCAAACCCAGCGCGATCCGAAGGCGTGCCAACTTCGGGGAATGTCGTAAACAACACTGCCTGACCCAAGTCCGCCGTTGTACGCGTTTTCAATGCACAACGCCCCAGTGGACCCGTCATTTCAGCAACATCTTCACTGCCAACAAACCGCTCACCGGTATAAGGCTGATCAACGATGCCCAGAAACGGGCCGTTGTCATCAGACAGCGCAATCAATACGCCCCAGGTTGGGGTGCCACTGATAAAACCACGGGTGCCGTCGATTGGGTCCAAAACCCAAGTGCGCCCCGATACCCCTGACGATTGGCCAAATTCTTCGCCCCAAATGCCATCATCTGGGCGGTGTTCTGCCAAAACGCTTCGCATCGCCTGCTCAGCGGCGCGGTCAGCGATTGTTACGGGGTCAAATCCATCCGCCAGTTTGTTCTCGGCACTCAGGTCGGAACGGCGGAAATGGGGCAGGATTGCACTACGGGCGGCATCCGCCAGCTTGTGGGCAATCTCAAGATCAGTAAACGCGGTTAAGGTCATCCCCATCGGTTGCCACTCAACCGCGCTTATTGCAAGCCCTAAGGCAGGTCGCGTATCAGGCGACGTCACTCAGCACGCGTGCCAGTTCAAACAGGCGACGGCGCTGGTTTTCCGGAATTGCGTAGTAAGACCGAACCAGATCGAGTGCTTCTTTGTCACCCATCAGATCAGCTGGAACCGCCGAAGCCTCAGCGCTGTCCTTGTCTTCGCCATCCAGGCCTTCAAAGAAGAAACTCACCGGAACTGTTAACGAGTCGGCGATATCCCACAACCGAGAAGCGCTGACACGGTTCGCACCGGTCTCATATTTCTGAATTTGCTGGAACTTGATGCCAACCTGCTCGGCGAGCTGCTGCTGCGTCATGCCAGTCAACCAACGGCGGTGTCTTATCCGCTTTCCCACATGCACGTCCACGGGATGAGCCATGCTTCTCTCCTTATAATAATCAATGGGTCTTGTGTTCGGGAGACCAAATCGAAACAAAAACCGGTCTATTCTAAACCGTTCTGTCTCTGCTTCATCCCCATCCAATCAACCGAACCCAACCACTGTTCTTAACTCTACGCTCTTCGAGGTTGAATTCAAGCCCAAGACCACCCGGTTTCCGGTGCCAATATTCCAAATAACTGATTTGAACAGTCTTTTTTTTCACGTTTCTGGCGAGATTCGGCGCATTCGCTCCTCCCCAAAAATAGCGAGGGCAGAATTAGCGTGATTCTCATTTGACAGGAAACGCTAAATTCCCCCTAACTAAGAAAAAATATGGATTTATAATATGCTTGCCTATCATATGCCTGCCTCAGGTTCTCCAGCCCAGCTTGCTAAAATTAATTGCAGTGACCCGCAGAAGGGGCAAATTCAGATAAAGATACTCGCCTGTGGATTGAACTTTGCAGATCTACTAATGCAAAATATGACCTACCAAGACACACCGCCCCTTCCCTTTACGCTCGGAATGGAACCGGCCGGGGTGGTCACCGCTCTGGGCGAGCAGGTTTCGACCTTCGCTGTTGGTGATCGTGTCGCTGTTTTTGGCGGCCAAGGTGGCCTGGCTGAGTTCGGCTGTTTTGACGTCGCCCGCGTGATGAAAATCCCCGATCACATGAGTTTTGAGCATGCCGCCGCCTTTCAGATTACCTACGGCACCGCCCACTTGGCACTGGATCACTGCGCCAGGCTGCAACCCGGCGAGACCCTCTTGGTCACCGGCGCCGCTGGCGGTGTGGGTCTTACGGCGGTTGAAAT
Organism: Parasedimentitalea nitratireducens; assembly: GCF_057444295.1. NCBI lineage: Bacteria > Pseudomonadati > Pseudomonadota > Alphaproteobacteria > Rhodobacterales > Paracoccaceae > Parasedimentitalea > Parasedimentitalea nitratireducens. Next base: position 929,235 of record NZ_JBYAXC010000002.1, read on the forward strand.
TGGCAAGTTGATGGGGGCACGGGTCATTGCCCAGGCCCGCGGCCCGGAAAAACTCGAGGTCGCGCAGGCTGCCGGGGCGGATCATCTGGTGGACGCCAGCGAAGATCTCCGCGAGACGGTCAAGGCGCTAGGTGGGGCGGATGTGGTCTATGACGTGATTGGTGGGGACGTCTGGAAATCCGCCTTTCGCGCCACCAATCCCGGCGGCCGGTTGCTGCCCATTGGATTTGCCGGTGGCGAAGTCCCCAAAATCCCGGCCAATCATCTGTTGGTTAAAAACCTGTCGGTGATCGGCTTCTATCTGGGCGGCTATCTGAAGTCCCACCCCGCCGTGGTGCACAAATCTATGAGCACCTTACTCGATTGGTATACTCAGGGCCGGATCACCCCTCACATCAGTCATTCCCTGCCATTGGAACAGGTAGAACAGGGCATGGAGCTGCTGCGCAGCCGCAAATCGACTGGCAAGGTGGTGATTACGATGGGGGGATAGTGGGTTTGGTTTAGTGTTGGCGAGCGGGGCTGTATTGCGCTCATGCTCATCAACCTCCAAAACTGGCCAATGTCTGCTTGGCGCCCAAAGTCACCCACGCTGCGCCGTAGCTAGTGTCCATTCTAACTGGTTGAACTTTGAGGTGAGGGATACCACCCTTGCTCTTTGTACGCCCCAAAAAAACTATGTGAGATTTCCAAGTGGCCCTATTTCGACTTACCGAAACCGAAGAACGCAGGTCGATGAACAGTCTTTTTGGCTACATTCATTCCAAAGCGGTAGAAAGCTCGGGTACGTTAAACCATCATTTCGACTCGACGTGGGAACATGCATGCCAATTTCTTTTGCATTTCGATCCGCAAGGCAAGACAGAGTTGGGCTACAGCCCAACAGTGACGTGTTCTCAAGCCCAGCATGCGATAGATGTAATGAGTTTGACCTCGCTTCCTTCCATCGAAGTCTTCTTGGATGTGGCACTTAGTATGAACAACCATTTCCACGGAATTGGCGCAAAACACTATCTGATCCAATGGTCTTTGATCCGAGGCTAGAACCCATTCTCCGAGAATTGGAGTTGCTTGATTCAGATGGTATGCCTACTAGGCCCTTACTTCTTGATGCAATCGATAGATGGCACTTTTTTGATCGGGAGACCAACGAGCCATCCATCGAAGTGAAGGCGTTTTTGGAAGAGGTTGCAGAAGACACTTGGCGAACAGCTTCCCAAGCCGACCAAAATCATGTTCTAGCCAGCCTAAAAAGCGGATCACTTTCCTTAGAAGGATGGTTCGCAAACCGCTGGCGCTTTGGTGTTTGGCTAAGCGACGACGAAATAGAGAGGAGCGAAGATCTGTTTGGCTTCCATTCGGCACTTAGCTGGCTTGTAGTTTTGTACATCAAAAACGGCTTAAAAGAAGCCCGGTATTTGACTTAGTCAAGGTACTCCGGGATCCACCAGTTTGTATTCTTGAAAATTGAAATGCCGACGAAAAACGGACCTCTGAATAACAAATCCAAATATCAGCAAAGTCCGAAATGCTGCCGTTGTATGCACGCGTTAGATAACCTCACCAATAATCAACTATTCAACACAGCCCCTGATCATCAGAGCTTTTCTACCAGCCGTGACCATCACCCCTAGGCCGCATGCCACTGGGCAGGCGCAAGTGGCGTAGACACACTGCTAAAGGCCTGCCGCAGGAACTCAGACATCTCACCCACGATATGAGAACCGGTTACTTCGGCGCCGTACAGGTTGATCTTTTGTACCGGCAGGTCCGGCAGGCTGCCACCATGGTCGATCTGCACCAGGTGCTGTGGTTCGGTGCCATCAATCATCGTTTGCACCGCCAGATCCGCTGCAACGGTCACCTCAATGGTGCGGTCGCTCTCGGTCTCGACAACCATATCCCACGAGATCCCCGCCTTATCCAGCCGTTCCACCGCCTTGGGGCGAAAGGTGCAATAGCGGCAAAACGCCATCGGCAGTGGGCGCTGTCGCCAGGCTGCCCCACCGGGCGCGCCAATCCAGCGCAGCGGACGCTCGGCCAGGGTTTCGCTTTCATCATTGCTGGTACTTTCGGTGGTCAGGATCAGGTCACACTCCCCCTTGGCAAACTGCTCTTTCAGCTGCCGGGTATTGCTGGCGACCATCTGCACCCGCACGCGGGGATAGGCGGCATTGAACCGTTGCAGCACCTTGGGGATCGCCGGATAGACGATGTCATACGGTACCCCCAGCACGATCTCCCCCTCATAGACCTGGTCGGTCAGCCGTCCAATCACCTCGTCATTCAGCGCTACCATACGGCGCGCATAGGCCAGCAACTGCTCGCCCGAGGCCGTCAGCGCAATGGTCCGGCCCGAGCGATCCAGCAGCTGTAGCCCCAGCAGTTCCTCAAGCCGCTTCAGCTGCATCGACACCGCCGATTGGGTCAAATGCAGAAATCCAGCTGCACGTGTCACACCGCCATTGTCGGCCACGGCTACAAAAGATCGCAGGGTGGTGATGTCGAGATTCCGCATGATCACAATCCTTGATGAGTCAGTTCAAAAACATTCGTTTCCAATATCAATCACATTCCGCCATATACATCAACAGAATTGATCAACAGATCGCTAAACATCAAAATCGCCGGAAAGGACAAAGACAATGACCTATATCACAAACACCTGCGCCCCGACAGCAACTCGCCCATCCCTGATCTCAGGCCTGACTGCGCGTTTGGACGCTTGGAAACAGCGTCGTGCCCTGAAAGCTCTGGATGACAGCGCGCTGGAAGACATCGGCCTGACTCGCCGCGAAGCCAACACTGAAGCCCGCCGTGCCTTCTGGGATGCACCACAGACATGGCGCTGCTAAGCCGGTAAAACACCGCCTAAATACATGATGAAAAGGACGGGAGCCCAGAATGGCCCCGTCCTTTCGCGTTTTTCCGTCAAATTGACTACGAAATACTTGAATATATACTGCGTTCACCCGATATTTAGCGGGAGCGCAGCCATTCGTGGCGATGCAAGTGATTTTAACGGAGACCAAGACAAATGTCACAATTTGACACTATCCGATCCGCCGCGGGTTCCCGCGCTGCCGAGATCGACGCGGGCCTTCGCGCCCACATGAACAAAGTCTACGGCACCATGTCCGTCGGCATGCTGATCACCTTTGCGGTTGCTTGGGCTGTTGGCTCCAACCCTCAGCTGTTGAGCATCTTCCGCGATCCTATGACGCTGCAGCCCAATATCCTGGGTTATATCGTGATGTTTGCCCCCCTTGGCATGATCTTCCTGTTTAGCGGCATGATCAATAAATTGTCCGCGGCAGGCGCTCAAACGTTCTTCTATGTATTCGCCTCGGTAATGGGCCTGTCACTTAGCTGGATTTTTGTCGCCTTCACCGGTTTCTCTATTGCTCAGGTATTCCTGATCACCTCAATCGCTTTTGCGGGCCTGTCCCTGTATGGCTACACAACCAAGAAAGACCTGTCCGCTATGGGCACTTTCTTGATCATGGGTTTAATTGGTCTGATCGTTGCAATGATCGTAAACATCTTCTTGCAATCTACAGCCGTGATGTTTGCCATCTCGGCGATCGGCGTGCTGATCTTTGCTGGCCTGACCGCCTATGACACCCAAAAAATCAAAACCACTTACCTGCAGATGGCCCACTCAGGAGATCAGGAGTGGTTGGGCAAGGCCGCGATCATGGGCGCGTTGAACCTCTATCTGGACTTCATCAACATGTTCATGTTCCTGCTCCAGCTGTTTGGTAACCGCGAATAACCGCACCACCCATACCAAGTTTAGCAAGGGGCGGATCACAGTGATCCGCCCCTTCTCGTTTTAGAACCAGTGAGACCTGTCATGAAGATCATCGATATCCCCGCAACCGAAGCCGCGCGTCTGGTGCCCTTGCTGCAAGACGTGCATTCCCTGCACGTGGAACACCAGCCCAACCGCTTTGCTGCCAATCCCAGCGACCCAGAACTGGCAAGCTGGCTGCAGGACCGGCTCAGCAGCGATGAGACATATGCGCTTGGTGCTGAAAGCCCCACTGGCGCCCTGCTTGGATATCTGATCTATCAAGTTGAACACCGCCCCGCCCTGCCCGTACGGGCCGCCGAGACACGGGCCATGTTGCATCAAATTAGTGTACAGGCCCCCTGGCAGCGCATGGGTGTGGGCAAAGCGTTGATGACAGAGATGAAAGCCCAGGTCCGAGCTAAGGGGATCGAGATCATTGCCACCACCTATGCGCCCTTCAACGCAGCCTCAGCAGCGCTGATGGCAGGCATGGGGCTTGCCCCGATTCTGACCATAGCGGAATGGCGCGCCTGACAAGGTCGCCAGCTCAGCCAATTACCCCTGCGGCCCCAAGTCCTGTGTGATCACAGCAGGCGGGGCGCTTACATGCTGGGGCGCATTGGCCGGATCAAATCGCATTGCGCCAATCACCAGGGCCAGCATCGCCAGCCCCAATACACGCATCACTCGCAAACAAACTTGCATCTCGCACCTCCATCTCAAGGATAGGCTGTGCGATGATTGCGGCAAGACCATGCCATTCTTTTAACGGTAACGCTGTTTCTATCAGCAATTTAGCTGGAATTGACTCTAGTCAGGACCGTGTTTCTGCTTAACCGCAGGACAGAGGGATCGCCAAGGCCTCGGGCTGGACCTGTGACCGGCCCGTGCGATAGACCTTGCCCTGATGGTGACAGCCGGTCAGCTGTGTCACGCCGCCCAGCAGGGCTTTGTCAGCACCCGGCTCCAGCACATCCGCCCCCAGAGATCTTGGCCCACGCCCCACCAGAAAGGCTTCACCTCCAACTTCGGCAATGCTAACCATAATTTTGTGCCCGGCAAGTTGCACCGAATTGGCAGACGAGGCACTGCCCCCCCCTGCAGCCATCGCCAGATTTGCCAGCTCAGCCTGATTATACGAGGAACTGCTAACCTGGTAGCGCGGTAGCGACGTCGATGCAGAGCCGGACTGCGAGGCCATCAGCCGCGCGTCAGCACTTGGCGCAGAAGAGGACAGACCAACAGGTTCACTGCCAATCCCGGTAAATCCTGCCCCCTGCGGCGCCGGGCCGCAAGATGTCAGAACAAGAACAGTTAGCGAAGTCAGAGCAAATATACGTGTCATGGCGATCCTGTTTGGCAGCAAGCATATGCAGCAGGCCTACGCGACAAATGGGGCATGAGTGGGGCAATTGGCTCAGCTAAGGAACTGCCGCATCGTAACGGCAGGAAAATGAATACCAGGGGCTAGTTGAATATCAATTTGCTTTTCAACCTCAAATCCCACCGACTGGTAAAACGCAACCGCGGTCAGCGTCGAAGCACATTCCAACTCTTGCAACCCCGACTGACGCGCCGTTTTGATACTATGCCCAAGGATCGCACGTCCTACCCCGCGGCGCAGCGCCCGGTCATCGGTTACCACATGGCGAATATGCCCCTTGTCCGCCCTCTGGCGATCCCGAGTCCATCCGCCAGCCCCCAGAATATCACTGTCCTCCACGGCAACGTAATAGCTGCCACATTCAATCAGCTCGGGCCGGGCCCGGCTAATGATAGGCAACGCCGTTACCAGCACCGATGGTGGATAGTCTGGCTTAAGAAGGATCGGATAGCTACGGGCCAATAGCGCATCAACCGCAGCAAAATCGGCTCTGGTCGAGGCACGAACGGTAAAACTCATGATGGGCTCCTGCAAAACGAAACAGGGCCCCGCAATTGCGAGACCCTGTTGTCTGTCAATCCTGACAAAAAAGGCTTACTTGATTTTGCCTTCTTTGTACTCGACGTGCTTGCGTACAACCGGGTCATACTTACGGATGACCATTTTCTCGGTCATTGTCCGTGCGTTCTTCTTGGTCACATAGAAGTGGCCGGTGCCCGCGGTCGAGTTCAGGCGGATTTTGATTGTGGTAGGCTTCGCCATTGTGCTTCTCCTGCGTCCGAAAAGGCAGGGGCCTTCCGGTAAATCTCTATTCGAGGTCGGCTTGTACCCTCCCCAGCCCCCAAGTCAATAGGATTCGGTGGGGATATTTGCGCAGAGGGCCTATAAGCCGGATTTTGTTCCGGGGTTACCCCCTTCGATGACCATTCCTCTAGGGCGCGCATTGCTGCGAACCTCAAGCTGCCAACCCGACCCCTCTCGGTTAAAGCGTACCTAGCGGCGATATCCCGTTGCCGGGATCAGCCCACGCGGGGGTCCTATTTGGCATTGCTCCTGGTGGGGCTTGCCGTGCCGCTCCTGTTGCCAGCAGCGCGGTGGTCTCTTACTCCACCGTTTCACCCTTACCGCGTTTTGCCAAAGGCGAACCTCTGACACGCCGCGGCGGTCTGTTTTCTGTGGCGCTATCCGTCAGGTTGCCCTGCCCGGGCGTTACCCGGCACCAATGCCTTATGGAGTCCGGACTTTCCTCGCGGGGCTTACGCCCCCCGCGGCCATCCAGCCCTCTGCGCAGGGCGTGGTTAGGTCGAAGTGATGGGCGGGTCAAGGGCCAGCGCACGTGCCAGCGACTTATCCGCCTCACACGGTTCCCCTTTGGCCCAGGGCCGGTAACGATCACGAATAGCACGCAATAGCTCTGTTTCGCTGGCTGCGCAGCTATATCCAGCTGCCAAAGCCAAATCTACAAACGGCAGGTCTGCCCCGGAAATGCCAGCTGGTGTTGGTCGTGCCAGACCGCGACGCGCCAGCCGAGACCAGTCAAACCGAGCCCCCGGATCAAACTTGCGCCCCGGTGCCATGTCGGAATGACCAATCACATTCTGGCTTGGGATCGCCCAGCGTGTCATGATCTCTGACAGCAGCTGTTCCAGCATTGCCATCTGCGGCTCGGCAAAGGGATGATCGCCGCGATTGTCCAACTCAATGCCAATGGAGCGAGAGTTAATGTCGTCCAGCCTACACCACTCCCCGGCACCGGCGTGCCAGGCGCGCTGATCTTCGGCCACCATCTGCCAGCAAGTCCCGTCAGCACCAATCAGATAATGGGCCGAGACCTCGACAGAAGGGGCGCACAGCCGTTGCAACGCCGCCTCGGCGCTGTCCATCGCAGTATAGTGGATCACGATCAGTTTGGGCGTCAGCCCATCGCGGCGCGGCCCGAAATTCGGACTTGGATGCCAGCAAGCTGCAGCGGTATCTGCCGCGCCGCTCAGTTCTGCACCGCGTGCTGGAACAACAATGGATCCCAGCCACAAGCATAGCCATCGCCATCGGGATCAAGGGTCAGACGATCCCGGCGCGGGCCGCCATTTTCAAGAAACGCCTGTTGCGCCATGTCGGCTGACCGATAACCGGCACAATTGCGCTCGGCCTTGGTCCGCAGATTGATACCCGCACGCGTATAAATACGATTGCCCAGCGGATTGGTCGCACTCAGCGCGTAACTTACAACGTTGGGGCCAGCAGTGCCCTGACGAACAGGAACCGGTGTCGGTTCGATCACTTGATACTGTGAACGGTTTTGCTCAATCCTGTCGGCATCACTTTCAATGGTTTGCCGAGCTGAAACAGCGTCAAAACTATTTTCATCCGAAATGCCAGCATTGCCGACCACAACTGGCGCCGGATTTGATGGGCTGGCCTCAACCGGAGCCTGACCGGAATTGGATTGCGCAGCCGACAGCGCCGCTGCGGTTTCGTTGGCGATATCCGCACCGCTAAGAGTACCAGCCGAAGTTGTTGTGGCTGGGCTACGTGGTGCAGCCGTGGGTGTGGTCAGCGGTGTGCTGTCCACCTTGATCGGCGGCACCAACGGTTCACCCGTGATGGTGCTCCCCGCTGGCAGCGGCGCGTCAAAGGGACTGGTGTCAAAACCGGCTTCGGCCCCGCTATCGGGAATAGGCGGCGTACAGGCAGCCAAGGCCAGTACACTGCCCACAGTGATGAGGGATACAAAGTTACGCATATTTATTACCTGCCGGTTCTGCTCGTGTTTGCGCGGATGCTTACCACCATTTGCCCGGTTTGGCTACAAACCCGGCTGCGTTCTCTAGCGCATAGGCGGTGTTCAGCAAATCACCCTCGTCCCATGGCTTACCAATCAGCTGCAGACCAAGCGGCAGACCCTGCGCATCCAGACCAGTCGGAACCGAGATCCCCGGCAGACCTGCCAGGTTCACAGTCACGGTGAAGACATCGTTCAGATACATCTGTACCGGATCCGCATCTGTCATCTCACCCAGACCAAAGGCCGCCGAAGGTGTCGCAGGGGTCAGGATCGCATCCACACCCGCAGCAAAGACATCCTCAAAATCTTTCTTGATCAGCGTACGCACGCGACGGGCGCGGTTGTAATAGGCGTCATAGAAACCAGCCGACAGAACATAAGTCCCGATCATCACCCGGCGCTGCACCTCGTGGCCAAAGCCCTCGGCGCGGGTTTTCTCGTACATCTCGGTAATGCCGTCACCCGCCTCAAGCGTGGCACGGTGGCCATAGCGCACGCCGTCATAACGGGCCAGATTGGACGAGGCCTCAGCTGGCGCAATCACATAATAGGCAGGCAACGCGTATTTGGTGTGCGGCAGCGAGATATCAACGATCTCGGCGCCAGCAGCTTTCAGCATCGCGGTGCCATCGGCCCAGAGCTGTTCGATTTCACCGGGCATACCGTCCATGCGGTATTCCTTGGGGATACCGATTTTCTTGCCCTTAATGTCGCCAGTCAGCATCGCCTCAAAATTCGGCACCGCCAGATCAGCCGAAGTCGAATCCTTGGCGTCATGGCCACACATGGCTTCCAACATGATGGCAGCATCACGCACCGACTTGGTCATCGGGCCAGCCTGATCCAGCGACGAGGCAAAGGCAACAGTGCCCCAGCGCGAGCAACGACCATAGGTGGGTTTGATGCCAACAGTGCCGGTGAAGGCTGCAGGCTGGCGGATCGAGCCACCAGTGTCGGTGCCGGTTGCGGCCAAACACAAATCAGCGGCCACAGCCGAAGCAGACCCACCGGATGAACCACCCGGTGTCAGCTCAGATTCACTGCCGTCACGACGCCAGGGGCTGACAGCATTGCCGTAAACTGAGGTCTCGTTAGACGAGCCCATGGCGAATTCGTCCATGTTCAGCTTGCCCAGCATCACCGCGCCATTGTCGATCAGGTTCTGCGATACAGTCGATTCATACTCGGGCTTGAAACCTTCAAGAATGCGACTGCCAGCCTGGGTGTCGACACCTTTGGTGCAGAACAGATCTTTGATGCCAATCGGCAGGCCACACATGGCAGGCGCATCGTCGCCCTTCAGGCGTTCATCTGCTGCTCTAGCGCGTTCCAGTGCCAGCTCAGGTGTTTTGTGGACAAAAGCATTCAGTGCGCCAGCAGCATCAATGGCCGTCAGGCAGGACTGGGTCAGCTCAACAGAAGTGGTTTCGCCTTTACGCAGCAGGTCGCGGGCCTCGGCCAGGCCCAGTTTGTTCAGATCAGTCATGCTCTTATTCCATTACCTTAGGCACAGCAAAGAAACCCTCGCGGGCGTCGGGGGCATTGGCCAGCACTTTGGGCTGTTGATTGCCATCGTTGACCACATCCTCGCGGCGTTTCAGACGCTGCGGCGTGACCGAAGTCATCGGCTCAACGCCTTCGACGTCAACTTCGTTCAGTTGCTCGATAAAGCCAAGGATGGTGTTGAACTCGTCTGCCAGCGCAGGCAGCGCGTCATCTTCTACCTTAATCCGGGCCAGTTTGGCCACTTTGGCGGCGGTGCTTTGGTCAATCGACATGGGAACCTCATATACGTTGCCTTGGCATTTACCGCTCTGGGCGCGCTGCTGCAAGCCTAGGTCGAACGGATATCGACCTTTGAGCAAAAATGGCTTGTCGGGAAGCCGGATCTGCGGTCACTTTGATCTCAAACACACTCAGTTGTTTGGGACAAAACCACCCAGAGCGGTGAACGGGAGAATTAGACATGAAAATCATCTGGCTCGGCCATGGCTCTTTCCGAATTGAGACCGGCGACAAGGTGCTGTTGATCGACCCCTGGCTCACCGGTAACCCGGTGCTACCCGAGGTCGCCCATGACAAGGCCATCGAAGGGGCTACGCATATCCTGCTGACCCATGTGCATTTTGACCATGTGGTGGATGTTCTGCCGCTGGCCAAGAAGCTGGGTCTTACAGTGGTCGGTCAGTACGACCTGATTGGCTATTGGTCCGAAACCCAAGAGATCAAAACAATTGGCTTCAACAAGGGCGGCACGGTTGATCTGGGTGGGGTTAAGGTTTCGATGGTCAACGCCACACACTCATCTACCTTTGCAACCGAAGACGGTCCTCGCGCTGGCGGCAGCGAATGCGGCTATATGATCGCCGCCGAGGGGCACATGATCTATGTCTCAGGTGACACCGACATCATGGCGGATATGGATTGGATGGGCGAATACTATCAGCCCGATATTGGCATCCTATGTGCCGGCGGTCATTTCACCATGGATATGCGCGGCGCAGCCTTTGCCGCCAAGAAGTATTTCAACTTCAAAACCGTGATCCCCTGCCATTACAAAAGCTTCCCCATTCTGGAGCAAAGCGCCGAGACTCTTACCAAAGCCCTGCCAGATGTTGACGTGATCGAGCCAGAAGTGATGCAAGCGATCGAGATCTAAAGAGCAGGACCGCGCCTGACCTTTGGGAGGTGCAAAGCGCCTTCCCGGGGCGAAGTTCAGGCGCGGTCCGGGCCAATTGCCCGAACGATTGAGACACAAACAAATGCTGCCCTCAGCACAAATAGAGTGATAAAATGCTTGAATTGAACGACTTGGAACGATGGCAACTCGTTTCAACTTTACTTACTGCGAAATTTCAATCTGAGAAGTCACGAGACCTCTGCGGGATAGAAGTAATCAACAAAGTAATCAAACATTGCCTTGAGGCCCCAGTAACTGATCCCGGTGTAAAATCCGTCTTCAATCGCTTCAAGGAACCCGAACGCTGGGAGCTTGAACCACTCTTCCCCGCCATCCTCGCCGCCAAGGACATAAAAGATGCCGGGCTGGCCACCACGTAAAAAGAGATCATTGATGCTCTCAGCGAATGCCTATTCCCATATGAGCTGACTGAAAAGGCTCACGAACAGGCATTGAAAATCATCAATGATAACTAGTTCATTTCACTCAGGCCGCACAAACGCCTGCCGCGCCTTCTGGGCCTTATTTCGACACACACAACCCCGGGCGTGATCATTCACAAGCCCCATCGCCTGCATGAAAGCAAAGGCGGTGGTGGGGCCGACAAATTTCCAGCCGCGTTTTTTCAGTGCTTTCGACAGCGACACAGATTCGGGGCTGGTGGTCTGGGTCTGTGGCTCTGGCAAATCTTTGGGATCCGGCTCAAAGCTCCAGAAAAACGCCGCCAATGAACCGGCCTCGGCCTCCAGCTCCAGCGCGCGTTTGGCATTGTTGACCACGGCATTGATTTTGCCGCGATGGCGGATGATGCCCGCATCTTGCAACAACCGCTCCACGTCATCCTCGGTGTATTTCGCCACCTTGCCGTAGTCAAACCCATCAAACGCCGCGCGAAAATTCTCGCGCTTGTTCAGGATTGTCCGCCAGCTGAGGCCCGACTGAAAACTCTCCAGACACACCTTCTCAAACAAACGGATATTGTCGCTAACCGGATAGCCCCATTCATTGTCGTGATACGGCAGAAACTCCGGCACCGAACCGCTCCAACTGCAACGATCCAGACCATCGGGGCCTGTGGTAATATTGCTCATAAAATGCGCTTTCCCTGCTTAATCCATCAAAAACTTCAGGCGCTCGTCAGCGCGCGCTGGTGAGATCTCGATGATCTCAGACGTTACCACACCCTCAACAACAAAGGGATCTTCGGCAACCAGAACCTGTAGCTCTTCCAGCGAGATGTTATGTGCCAGCACACCGCCACCCGCCATGGGCTTCATGCTGCCGACCAGCAAAAACACCCCGGCCTCAAACCCACGCTGGATCCAGGCCTTATGCCCCTCCATCAATTCGCTGGCGCGGTCTTTGTTGTTTGAGAATCTCAACAGCACGATGAACATCGGTGCACTCCTTATATTTTTGTTGTTCTGTAGATCTATGCCGCAGCCAAAGACTGTACCCAGCCCCGCATCTGGCTGACTTCTGCTTCGATAAAGTCGGCATCCCGAAAGGCCGTCGCCATAGTGGCAACGCCTTGGCTGCGTGCCAAGAGCTGCATCGCCAAGGCATCAGCCTCTTCGCCCTGCCCCAGTTGCGTAAACTGCGCTCGTAGCCAGTCCCGAAACAAGGTGAACACGGCGTTTGCGTGATCTTGCGAGGCATGATCCAGCTTGGCCAGCTCGGACACCAACGTGCCAACCGGGCAGCCGTACAAGACAATCTTGGCCTGATTGGCAATCAGGATTTGGATAAAACAGCCGATGCGCTCTGCCGGGCCCTGCCCCTCTGCTTGCCAGTCCCGCAGCATCGCGCGCGTCTTGGCCAACCGCAGATCAATCACCGCCGTCAGGATCTCATCCTTGGTTTTGAAGTGGTGATAAAAGTTGCCCCGCGAAATCCCAACCGAGCCAGAAATGTCAGCAAATGATGTATGCTCAAACCCGCGCTGATAAAACAGCAGGTCGGCAGCTTCGACGATTTTATCCCGCGTACTGGTCTTGGGCACCAGATGTCCCTCCAAAGTGATTCCACGCAAACTAGGACAATTGACCTAACATGAAAAGGCAAAATTAGGACAATCGACCTAATGCGCATCTCGACTTAGATTTAGGCTTATCAGAAAAGGGGCAATTCAGCGCTTGGCAGCAAAGAAATCCTTCAGCATTTTCTCTGCTTCATCTTCAGCAATGCCGTCATAAACTTCAGGAGAGTGATGTGCTTGCGGGTGTGAGAACACCCGCGCCCCATGGGCCACGCCACCAGACTTGGGATCAGACGCACCGTAATACACCCGCCCAATTCGCGCGGCGGCAATGGCGGCGGCGCACATAGCGCAGGGCTCTAGCGTCACATACAGGTCATAGCCCGTCAGTCTTTCCGAGCCAGTAGCAGCGCAAGCTTCGCGGATGCTTAGAATTTCGGCATGGGCGGTGGGATCACAGTGCTCACGGGTCCGATTACCCGCCACGGCCACCACCTGCCCCTGCGGGTCGATCAGCACCGCCCCCACCGGAACTTCCCCCCGATCCGCCGCCGCGCGCGCCTCGCTAAGCGCCTGTTCCATATGAGATTTGAAAACCATGCCTCTAATTGCCTTGGAAAGTATGCTTTCGCAACCGCTCAGAATGGTCTAAGGGCGGGTTATGACCCAATCTCAGACCCCTCCCGCCGGCGCCACCCCAACTGGTGATCGTATCGCCAAAGTGCTGGCCCGTGCCGGTATTGCCTCACGCCGTGAGGCGGAACGCATGATCAATGCTGGCCTTGTGACCGTCAATGGCAAGCAGATCGATAGCCCAGCGCTGAACGTCACGCCTCAGGATAAAATCACCGTCGACGGCAAACCCGTGGGTGATCCGGAACCAGCGCGGCTGTGGTTGTATCACAAGCCTTCGGGTCTGGTGACAACCAACAGCGACGAAAAAGGTCGGCGAACCATTTTTGACGAGCTACCCGAGGATCTGCCACGGGTGATGACGGTGGGCCGGTTGGATTTGAATTCCGAAGGCCTGCTATTGCTGACCAACGATGGCGGCATCAAGCGCCAGCTGGAACTGCCCTCAACCGGGTGGTTGCGCAAGTATCGGGTGCGGATCAATGGTCGCCCGCAAGAAAAAGACTTCGAGCCGCTGCGAAAGGGCATGGTGATTGACGGAGAACGCTTCCAGCCGATGGAAGTGGCGCTAGACCGTCAGCAAGGTGCGAACGCTTGGCTGACCATCGGTATCCGCGAAGGCAAAAACCGCGAGATCCGCCGCGCCATCGAAGACATCGGCTTTACCGTGAACCGGCTGTTGCGGGTGTCTTATGGTCCGTTCCAGCTGGGCCAGCTGAAACTGGGCGCGGTTGAAGAAATCCGCCGCAAAGTGATGCGCGACCAACTGGGGCTTGAGGCTGAGCCGGAACCGGAAAAGCCCAAGAACGCCAGACGCGTGGTGCGCAAGAAGCCCAGCACCATGGCAGGCAGACCTGGCCGACCCAAGCCACCCGAAGAGGATGAACGGCCCTATGGTCGTCGTTTTGCCAACAAGGGTCAGGGTCGGTCTGACGGCGGAAAACCCAGTGGCCGATCCGGTGGAAAGCCTACGGGTAAACCCGGCCGACGCCCCGATGGGCGTTCTGGCGGGCGCTCAGGTGGCAAGCCCGTTGGCAAGAATCCCCGTACGCGCTGATCGGCCCCATTCAAGGACGTTTCTGTGCTGCAAATTCCGTCTCTTCTGGATGTTGATGAGGGCTGGCCTCCCATCAACATTGAACATGTTTGGGTTGAAAGCACCGGCACAGAAAATGTCTTTCGTGTTCTGTCATCGCCCTTTTTCATAAAAGGGGCTGCCATCTCGGATGCCGTGAAATTGCAGAAAAGTGCTGATGGCGAAGTTGTCGGACACACCCCTGTTAGCCACTCAGGAAACACGACAATTTGGATGGCTGTAAAAGATGATGCTGCATTTGACAGCCTTTCGAAACAGTTGACCAACCTCAGCTGCACCTTCGAAGGGCTACGCAAATATTTTCTTCTTTCAGTCTGCCTCCCTGCCGAAACGTCTTTGGCGGAGTGTGACCACTTGGTGGAGCGATACCCAAACCAACACGGGCTTAGCATCGCTTTTCCGTGCCTTCGGCACGAAGACATCTAGCATTTTTGCTGCTGCTTCTTTGCAGCCAATGAACAACACCCGTCGGCAAGAATCCCCGCAGATGATCGCATTGCGCGCGAGTTCCCCCTAGCAACACGACCTGCTATCCCTTAGTTTCTTTGGCAGAACAGTGTCTTCGGGAGAACCCGCGTGCGGAAAATTGCCTTTGTGGCCCTATTGATCTTGATGTTCGGTCTGAGCACCGGCTGGATTGTGGGAGCTTAATCACATGGCCAAACGATTTGGCGGACAATTCAGCCCCGATGGAACCTCTGCCGAGGCGAATTCACCTGTGCAGAACTCTTATAAAAATGCGCAAACAGACCCAATTGGCCTGCGCTCAAATCTGATGTTTGTGCCACCTGCGGTGTTGCTGCTGTTTTCCCTGCTGGATGGGGCCAGCGGCCTTGCGTTAGGTTTGGTTGGCGCTGGCGTCTGGACCGCCGCTGCCTGGATGTTGCGCGAAGGCCTGCGTGCCGAAACGGCCTATAACGCCCGACGCGTGGCCAAACGCCCGGCCCTGCCGCGTAAGATCATCGCCTCCGTCCTAACCGGACTTGGCGGCGCAATTGCCGCCTGGAAAGCCGAACCCGGCATTTTGATCGCCGCCACCTATGGAGCTGCGGCTCTGGGTTTGCATATGGCGTCGTTTGGTCTGGACCCAATGCAAGACAAAGGTGTTGAGGGCATTGACGATTTTCAGCAATCCCGCGTGGCCCGTGTGGTGGATGATGCCGAAGAGTATCTGGCTGAAATGAAGGACGCCGCCCTGCGCGCCCAGGACCGTCAGGTCGAGGCCCGCATTGAGCAATTCCAATCCGTCGCCCGCGACCTGTTCCGTACGGTTGAGGAAGACCCGCGTGACCTGACCGCCGCGCGCAAGTACATGACCGTGTATTTGCAGGGTGCGCGTGATGCGACGGTGAAATTTGCCGATATCTATGGCCGCAGCGGTGACGCTCAGGCCCGTACCGACTATCTGTCACTGCTGGATGATCTGGAACAGAACTTTGCCGCCCGCAACCGCAAGATGCTGCTCGAAGATCGCAGCGATCTGACCATTGAAATTGACGTGCTGCGCGATCGTTTGCAGCGCGAAGGGGTCCATCTGGATCTGACCTGATTAATATAAGGAATGACTTTATGTCCGAGATTGTAAAACAGAAAGCCGTCGAAGCAGAAACTCTGGTCAAGGAAACCACCGCGATTGTACTGCCTGAGCCCGTGGCCGAGATCCAGACGCTGGAACAGGCTGACGCGCCACAAAGCGAAGCAATCCGTGTTCGCATGGATCAGCTGAACATGGCAGACACCAACTCGATCATCGAGTTCGGATCAGCTGCTCAGGCAGAGCTGCAGGTTATCTCGCAGGCGATGCTGGCAGATGTGCGCAACAAGGATGTGGGCCCTGCGGGCGATAGCTTGCGCGATATTGTCACCACCATTCGCGGCTTTTCTGTCTCGGAACTGGATGTGCGCCGCAAGCCAAGTTTTTGGGAGCGTATCCTTGGCAAGGCTGCCCCATTTGCCAAGTTCACTGCCCGCTTTGAAACCGTACAGGGCCAGATCGACAAGATCACCGACAACCTGCTGGGTCATGAACACACGCTGCTAAAGGACATCAAATCGCTGGATGTGCTCTATGCCAAAACGCTGGAATTCTATGACGAGCTGGGCCTGTATATTGCCGCTGGTCAGGAAAAGCTTACTGAGCTGGATGGCACCACCATCCCCGCCAAAGAGGCCGAAGTAAACGCCGCACCAGAAGGCGAGCAGGTGATGCAGGCGCAGGAACTGCGCGACATCCGCGCTGCTCGCGATGATCTGGAACGCCGGATGCATGATCTGAAACTGACCCGTCAGGTCACCATGCAGTCGCTGCCCTCGATCCGTTTGGTGCAGGAAAACGACAAGTCGCTGGTCACCAAGATCAACTCGACTCTGGTGAATACCGTGCCGCTGTGGGAAACCCAGCTGGCCCAGGCGGTGACCATCCAGCGCAGCGCCGAGGCAGCCAAAGCCGTGCGCGAAGCCAACGACCTGACCAACGAGCTGCTGACCGCCAATGCCGCCAACCTGCGGTCCAGCAACAAAATGGTGCGCGAAGAAATGGAACGCGGTGTGTTCGACATCGAAGCGGTGAAACAGGCCAATGCTGATCTGATTGGCACCATCCAAGACAGTCTGGCCATCGCCGACGAAGGCAAAGCCAAACGTGCGGCTGCCGAAGAAGAACTGAAGAAGATGGAGAGCGAGCTGCGCGACACCTTGGCCTCGGCCAAGGCCCGCAAGGATGGTGTCGGCGATACTGCTTCTTCTTCGGTGCCTGCTTAAGCAATGAAGGCCGGGGGGCTGGATACGCTGCGCAATCTGCCACGTAGTGCTGTTAGTCTGATCGGACTGACAGCTCTGGTGGCCTGCACGCCGTTCTTTCCCCAAGACAATCCGCCACTTACACCGCGCGAGCGGCCTGAGGATTTGGCACCACCGCCGCGTTCGGCTGAGAGCGAGCAATTGGTGAGCTACTATTCTGTGCTGCAACGCGATCTACTGACCCGCGGCTTGTTGCGTACTGATGGCGGCGGGCCGGATACGCCTTATGACTCTGACAAGCTGGTTCGCAATTTTGAGGCCATCGCCTTTTATGACGAATACGCCGGCAGTGGCAGTGGTGGCGCAGGTGGGCTAAGCCGCTGGCCGGGGCCGGTGCGGCTGCAGGCAGAATTCGGGCCGTCGGTTGCCGCAGATCGACGACAACAAGACCGCGAGTTCCTGACCAATTACGCCGCACGCCTAGCACGGATTACCGAGCATTCGGTCAGCACCTCATCAACCCGCGGCAATTTCCACGTTATCTATGCGGGCAAGGATGACGGTGAATTCATCCGCAAGCGGGTGCGGGAAATTTTGCCCAACATCAGTGCCGAGAACCTTGAGGTCTTTGCCAATCCGCCACGCAGTTTTTACTGTCTGGTGCTGGCTGGTGGTCCGCAACAAGATCCACTGTCCTATACCCGTGGGGTGGCGCTGATCCGGGATGAGCACCCGGATCTGGTCCGGCAAAGCTGCGTGCACGAGGAAGTGGCGCAGGGGCTGGGCCTGCGTAATGACAGCCCGCGCGCGCGTCCGTCTATCTTTAACGACGACGACGAATTTGCGCTGCTGACCAGCCATGACGAAAAACTGCTATCCATGTTATATGACAGACGGCTGCAACCGGGGATGAGCGCCGAGCAGGCCCGCCCAATCGCCCGTATCATTGCAAATGAATTGATGGGGGTGCCCGCAGAAGCGATGCCCCGTGCCTATTAATAAGAGGACCTGACTATGGGAATTTTTGATTTTCTGACCGGTGAATTCATCGACGTCATCCATTGGACCGACGACACCCGCGACACCATGGTCTGGCGGTTTGAACGCGAAGACCATGAAATCAAATATGGTGCCAAACTAACCGTGCGCGAAGGTCAGGCCGCTGTGTTTGTCCACGAAGGTCAGTTGGCCGATGTCTTCACCCCCGGTCTCTATATGCTCGAGACCAACAATATGCCGGTGATGACCACGCTGCAGCACTGGGATCACGGGTTTCAGTCACCGTTCAAATCCGAGATCTATTACGTCAACACCACCCGGTTTAATGATCTGAAATGGGGCACCAAGAACCCGATCATCTGCCGCGACCCCGAGTTTGGCCCGATCCGCCTGCGTGCCTTTGGCACCTATTCGGTCAAGGTGGCCGACGCCGCCCGCTTCCTGACCGAGATTGTTGGCACCGATGGTGAGTTCACCATGGATGAAATCTCGTTCCAGGTGCGCAATATCATCGTGCAGGAATTTTCACGCGTGGTGGCGGGCTCTGGCCTACCAGTGCTGGACATGGCTGCGAATACCGCAGATCTGGGCAAGCTGGTTGCCGCCGAGATTTCCAGCACCATCAGCGAGTACGGGCTGTCGATCCCCGAGCTGTATATCGAAAATATCTCGCTGCCACCTGCGGTTGAGGCAGCGATGGATAAGCGCACCCAGATGGGCATTGTTGGCGACCTGGGCCGCTACACGCAATTTTCAGCCGCCGAGGCGATGACCGCCGCAGCGCAAAACCCAAATGGTGGCATGGGTGCCGGTCTTGGCATGGGCATGGGTATGGGCATGGCGCAACAGATGGCAGCGGGTCAGGCCGCTGGTCCATGGGGCGCCCGCTCTGCCCCAGCTGCTGCCGCACCGGCAGCGCAACCGGCACCTGCGGCTGCGCCAATTGCCCCACCACCACCTCCCGTGGAACATGTCTGGCACCTAGCAGAAAACGGCCAGACCACCGGACCGTTTTCCAAAGCCCGGCTTGGGCGTATGGCTGTTGAGGGTGGATTGACCCGCGAAACCCATGTCTGGACCCCCGGTCAGGACGGTTGGAAACGCGCTGGTGATGTCGCCGAACTGGCGCAGCTGTTCACCATCATGCCACCACCTCCGCCCCCCCCGGCTGGATAACACCACGTCAGCACCCGACGTCCATTTGGCGGCGGGTGACCCTCATTTTTTGAACCTTTGCAAATCCGAGACCTGCCGTGACCACACCTCCACCGCCACCCGCATCACCAGACAGCCCCGCCGCTCCGGATGAGCGGCATCTTTTCCCTTGCGAGCAGTGCGGCAGCGACTACCGGTATGACCCCCAAAACCGCACTCTGACCTGCGATCATTGTGGGCATACGGATCAGATTGGGGGCGGGCCGTGGGAAGGCGCAGGCCTGCGTGAGCTGGATTTCGAGGCGGCCATTGCCCACCAGCTGCCTGAGGCTGAGATCGAAGTTACAAGAGTTTCGGCCTGTCCCAGCTGTGCAGCACAGGTAGAGTTTGACCCGCAAACCCACGCCAAGGAATGTCCGTTCTGCGCGACGCCTGTAGTGGTGGACACTGGTGAAAACCGGCATATCAAACCCAAAGGCGTGCTGCCCTTTGGCGTCGATGAACGCAGCGCCCATAAAGAAATGGCCAGTTGGTTGGGGCGGTTGTGGTTCGCCCCGAACGGACTAAAGGAATATGCGCGCAAGGGCCGCAAGATGCAGGGCATCTATGTGCCCTACTGGACCTTTGATGCTGATACAAAATCCAGTTACTCGGGCCAACGTGGTACCGTCTATTACGTCACCGAAACCCGGCAGGTGGATGGCAAGACCGTCAGCCAGCAGGTCGCCAAGGTGCGCTGGACGCCCGCCTCAGGCCGGGTGAAGCGCTGGTTTGATGATGTGCTGGTGCTGGCTTCTAAAAGCCTGCCCAAAAAATACACCGAAGCGCTGGAGCCCTGGGATCTGTCGTCAATGGAACCCTATCAGCCACAGTATCTGGCCGGGTTCCGGGCCGAGGCCTATGCGGTGGAGCTAGAGGACGGATACACCGAGGCCCGCTCCAAGATGGACAGGGTAATCGAACGGGATGTGCGATTTGACATCGGCGGAGACCGACAGCGCATTCATGACATCAGCACTACGGTGACCGATGTGACGTTCAAGCATGTGCTGCTTCCGGTCTGGCTGGCGGCCTACAAATACCGCGGCAAGACCTATCGGTTTGTGGTCAACGGCCAATCTGGACGGGTGCAGGGGGAACGCCCCTATTCCGCATGGAAGATTGCAGGGGCTGTGGTTGTGGGGCTGATTGTTGCCGCAGGCATCGGCTATCTGGCGGCGCAACAATAAGAAACGGCCCGTGCAGGCAAACACGGGCCACTCTACCGAACCTTGATCTTCAAGGCCTAGTTCTGCGCGATTTCGATTTTCTTGGCTGTTTCCGGTGTCTCAAGCGCCTTTTTGGGAACCATCACATGCAGAACTCCCTCGGTCATCTGCGCCGATGCCGCTGCTCCATCTGCGTCGTCCGGCAGGCGGAACGACCGCCGAAAAGCGCCATACTGGCGTTCGCTAAAGAACCATGTATCGCCTGACTTCTCGGACTGGGTCTTTTTCTCGCCGCGAATGGTCAACACGCCGTTGTCCACTGACAGGTCGATATCCTCCTGCCCGACCCCTGGCAACTCCATCGCAATGTCATAGGATTCCTCACCTGACGAAGCTTCGGTCGCCGGGCTGAGCCAATCCGCCAGTCGGGAACCAAACCCGCGAAACGGATCGTAGAGAGATGGCCAGAAGCCTCCGGTTTCGGTTTTTTCTACCATGGTCTATCCTCCTTTCGTTACAGGCTTGATTATAGGATAGACTGGCAATTTGCGCCTTGATCTGACGCAAGACCTGCTCCGAACAGGTCTTATTTAATAGAACAACAGGTCATATTACAGGCCCAAGGCGGGCCACGTACATCAAGCTAACGCTGTCCGTTCCTCTGCTCATAATCGGCCTGCGCGATCTTGATCTCATCTGTGTGTGCCATCGCCCAATGCGCCAACCCCGAGATGTGATCCAACAAGGAAACACCCAGTGGTGTCAGACTGTATTCAACCGATGGCGGTCTTGTGCCAAACACCTCGCGGTGCACCAGCCCGTCGCGTTCCAGCCCACGCAAGGTCACGGTGAGCATACGCTGCGAGATGCCTTCGACGGCGCGTAGCAAGGCGCGGAATCGTTCGGGCTGTCGGCCCAGCCGCAGCACCACCAGGGCGCTCCATTTGTCGCCAACCCGGTCCAACACATCGCGCACCGGGCATGGTCCGCTGAACTCGTTCTTGATCCACTGATTAGCGCCATCAATGACCTGATCCACCGAGCAGGTGGTTACTTCGGTGTGCCCATCAGATGAAATCATGCCTCCTTTTGCGGTCAAAGCAGGTCTCCTATGTGTGGTTCCTAACAGTAACCATCATATCATGAGGAACCACGATGAGCCAGACAGTAGCCATTTTTGGAGCCACCGGCGCACAGGGCGCCCCCGTTGTCCGCGAAGCCATTGCCAAGGGGCTGACCGTACGCGCCGTGGCGCGCGATGCCGCCAAGATCCAAGCGATGCACCCCGAGGCGCAAGCCGTTGCGGCCACTCTCGACGATCAAGACGCACTGATTTCTGCGCTGAACGGGGTTGAGGCTGCCTTTGTCCACTTGCCCATGCCGCAGTCGCCAGACGACCCGCAAAAGTGGATGACAGCCCTGTTTACAGCCGCACACAAGGTGTCCCTGCCCTTGCTGGTCTATTCCACCAGCGGCACCGCCGGGTCACGCTACCCCTCATCTGCGATGATTGACGGGTCTACCGCCGGGATGCAGGCGGTGCTGGGCAGCGGCATTCCATCCATCGTGTTGCAGCCAACCGTCTATCTGGAAAACCTGCAGCCGGATCTGTTCCTGCCGCAGTTGAAGAGTGACGGGATTCTAGACTATCCGCCGCTGCCAAACTCGATCAAGGTCACCTGGACCTCACATCTGGATCAAGCCAAGGTGGCCGTTGCCGCCCTGTCGCGCCCTGATCTGGCTGGCAACAGCTATGAGATCGGCACCCCGGCAGCGCTGACAGGCGATGAACTGGCAGAGCTCTTGTCGGGCTGGGTTGGCAAGCTGGTCACATACCAGCCGATGTCGCCAACTGATTTTGGCGACCGTGTGGCGCAGGCCATCCACAACCCCGGCGCGGGTTTTGCTTTAAGCGACCTGTATGGGGCCCTGGCCCAGATGGGAGACGACGATATGGTGATCGATCTGGCCAAGATCGAAGAGACCTTTGGCGTGACGCTGACCTCGGTCGAGGACCATATCAAAAGCTGGGAAAAGGTTCTGACCCCGGCATAACCCCCAAGGCCCGAGCTGCCTCACGTAGCTTGGGCCTATCCCGGCAAGTTCGTGCGCCATTGCCCAGCAGGCCCATAAGTGCTTTAGCTCCTAAAGCAATTTATCATCAAACAGGGATGCCTTCAAAATGCGCGCATTGGTTCAACGGGTCAGCGAAGCTTCGGTCACCGTGGATGGACAGTTATTTGGTGAGATTGAGGCCGGCCTGTTAGTGCTGATCTGCGCTATGGAGGGTGATACCGAAGCGAAAGCCGATTACCTGGCTGCCAAGATCGCAAAGCTGCGGATCTTCAAGGATGACAATGACAAGATGAACCGCTCGGTCGCGGATATTGGCGGCAGCGTGCTGGTGGTTAGCCAGTTCACGCTGGCGGCCGACACCCGGCGCGGCAATCGACCAGGATTTTCCACCGCAGCCAGCCCCGCGCTTGGCGAGGAACTCTATCAGTATTTCGCAGCCAAACTGGGTGCATTGGAGCTGCCAGTCGCCACCGGACAATTTGGCGCGGATATGAAGGTGCGACTGTTGAATGATGGCCCGGTGACCATCTGGATGGATACCGAAGACAGCTGATCCAAGCCACCACGAGCTTGTCATGATGTCGCTTTTAAACCCTCGAAGGCAACGCTGCGGAAGCTGAATCAGCTCGACCGATCATCAGTTAAGTCCAATGGCATTAAATGTCAGACGATTCACATGATCTGCTGCTTTTTTGGGCAAAAGCAGACAGTTTGCTGTCTTTCAGCTTAGCAATTTCGGTCGGCTCAGAAAAAAGTTGAGTATCAGATAGTGGATAAACAGGTCGTATCCACCGTCCTAAACCCCGGTTTGCGCTTAAAAAACGACTCCATACCTCACGAACACGACTCTTAAACCGATAGAGTACGTGTTAGCGTCTGAAACAACGCTGGGCCTGTCTTCGAAATTTCTTGCCCGGGTGCCAGAAATACGCAAATCTTGTACCATCAAACAAAAAAATAAGACGCGCACAGCGTTTCACTCAACTGGGAGACCTTTATGAATAACCAACTTGATCACATGACCAGCCGTGTGACGGCCGGCAAGATGACCCGCCGCGAATTTATGGGCAAGGCCGCGGCACTGGGTGTCAGCGCCGTTGTCGCCAGCAGCATGTTTGCCGATGCGGCTCGCGCATCGGGCCCAGTCAAAGGTGGCACGCTGAAGATGGGTGTTCAGGGCGGCGAAAGCACCAACTCGCTGGATCCGGCACTGGCGGCATCGACCGTTCCAACCGTCAACCTGCGTAACTATGGTGACTGTCTGGTCAACGTGGGCGCCGATGGCAGCATCGAGCACCGCCTGGCGGAAAGCGTTGAAGCCTCGGCTGACGCCAAGACCTGGAACTTCAAGATCCGCAAAGGCGTTGAATTCCACAACGGCAAATCGCTGACACCAGAAGACGTGCTAAAAACCATGCAGCGTCACTCGAACGAAGATGCAACCTCGGGTGCCCTGGGCATCATGCAGGGCATCGAGTCGATGAAGGTTGATGGCGATTACTTCTCGGTCACTCTGAAAGGCGGCAACGCTGACCTTCCATACCTGATGGCTGACTATCACCTGCAGATCCAGCCCGATGGTGGCTTTGACGATCCGGCAGCGGGTATCGGTACAGGTGCCTATACTGTAGAAGTCAACGAGCCTGGCATCCGCCACGGTTTCAAGAAGTTTGCCAACTACTGGGATGACTCGCGCGGCCACGCCGATGAGATCGAAGTGATTGCGCTGAACGATTCCACAGCACGTACCGCTGCGCTGCAGTCCGGTCAGGTGCACATGATCGACCGTGTTGAGCCAAAGATCGCCAAACTGCTAGCACGCGCGCCCAACCTGGACGTCAAAACCGTATCTGGCCCCGGCCACTACGTGTTCATCATGCACGCCGACACCGGCCCGTTCGACAACAACGATCTGCGCATGGCGCTGAAACTGTCGATCAACCGTTCGGAAATGGTCGAAAAAATCCTGCGTGGCTATGGTTCGGTTGGCAACGACTTCCCAATCAACAAAGCCTACCCGCTGTTTGACGAGACCATTCCTCAGCGTGAGTATGACGCCGCTATGGCTGCCGAGTACTACAAGAAGTCTGGCCACGACGGCAGCCCGATCATTCTGCGCGTTGCAGATGGCGCCTTCCCAGGTGCGGTTGATGCAGCAGCGCTGTTCCAGCAGTCGGCCCAGGCGGCTGGCATTCCACTGGAAATCAAGCGTGAGCCAAACGATGGTTACTGGTCGGAAGTCTGGAACAAGCAGCCGTTCTGTGCGTCCTACTGGAGTGGCCGTCCTGTTCAGGATCAGATGTACACCACAGCGTACCTGTCGACTGCAGACTGGAACGACACCCGCTTCAAGAACGAGAAGTTCGACGAGCTGCTGTACGCGGGCCGTGACGAGCTGGACCAAGGCAATCGCAAGGCGATCTACTCGCAGATGGCCAATATCCTGCGTGACGAAGGCGGCCTGATCTGTCCAATGTTCAACGACTCTGTCGAAGGTGTGTCGAAGAGTGTTGGTGGCTGGGTCGAAGATCCAAACCTGACCTTGATGAACTGCATGGCCGGCGTACGTTGCTGGCTGGACGCATAGGGGCAGCATAGATGCACCCTATTGTTAAACTTGTTGCTCAGCGCTTTGCGCTGGGCATCCTCCTGCTGTTCGCCGCTTCGGGCTTGATCTTTGCAGGCACCATGATCCTCCCCGGCGATGTAGCACAATCCCTTCTTGGCCAAGCTGCGACGCCTGAGAACCTTGCCAACCTACGAGAAGAGCTGGGCCTGAACGAACCCGCGCTTCAACGCTATTTCAGCTGGCTGTTCAACGCCTTGCAAGGCGATCTGGGCACTGCCCTGACCAATGGCCGCGATATCGCCGACAGCCTGAAGGGCCGACTAGGCAACACCCTGTTCCTGGCGTTCTGGGCCGCAGTGGTCGCTGTCCCCCTTTCTATTTTCCTTGGGCTGTTATCAGTCCGCTACAAAGACCGCTGGCCCGACAAAATGATCTCGGCCGTCAGCCTTGCCTCGATCTCGATCCCTGAATTTCTGATCGGCTATGTGCTGATGTATGTTGTGGCGGTGAAACTGGGCTGGTTCCCATCCGTTGCGATGATTTCAGACTCGATGACCCTGTTGGAGAAACTGCACTCAATCGCCCTGCCCATTATCGTGCTGACCTTGGTGGTGCTCGCCCACATGATGCGGATGACCCGTGCGGCAATCTTGAACGTGATGCAATCGGCCTATATCGAAACGGCTGAGCTAAAGGGCCTGAGCACCTTTACCGTGATCCGCAAACACGCCTTTCCCAATGCCATTTCGCCCATCGTCAATGTGGTGATGCTGAACCTGGCCTATCTGGTTGTCGGCGTTGTAGTGGTCGAGGTGGTGTTTGTTTATCCAGGCATGGGCCAATATCTGGTGGACCACGTGGTCAAACGTGACGTGCCAGTGGTGCAGGCCTGTGGTTTGATCTTTGCCGCCGTCTATATCGGCTTGAACATGACCGCTGACATCATTGCCATTCTGGCCAATCCGCGTCTGAGGCATCCAAAATGAAGAACATTCCCCTTGCTGCAATGATCGGGCTGTTCTTCACTGCCCTGTATTTCCTCACCGCGCTGTTTGCGCCGTTGCTCGCCCCCTATGGCATGGCCGAAGTTGTCGGTGATGTCTGGGAGCCGTCCAAGATTGAAATCATGCTTGGGATCGCGCCAGAAGGTTTTACCGAGTCTGACTACTGGCTTGGCACCGACAATATCGGCCGCGATCTGCTAAGCCGGATGATCTATGGTGGGCGTACCACCATCTTTATCGCCACCGCTGCGACGATCATTTCCTTCACAACCGGTTCGATCCTGGGCTTTGTCGCCGCTGTACTGGGTGGCTGGTTTGATCAGGTGATGTCGCGGTTTGTTGATCTGATCATGTCGATCCCAACGCTGATCTTTGCCCTTGTGGTTTTGTCGGTGATGCCGGTGACAATCCCAACCCTGATCCTGGTTATGGGTCTGTTGGATTCAACCCGGGTTTATCGCCTCGCCCGTGCCGTTGCTGTTGATATCTCGGTGATGGACTATGTCGAGGCTGCCCGCCTTCGCGGTGAAAAACTTGCCTGGATCGTGTTCCGCGAAATCCTGCCCAACGCGCTGTCGCCACTGGTCGCCGAGATGGGCCTGCGGTTTATCTTTGCGGTGCTGTTTGTCTCGACCCTGTCCTTCCTGGGCCTAGGCGTGCAACCGCCCGAGGCTGACTGGGGTGGCATCGTGAAAGAGAACAAGGATGGTATCATCTATGGCATCCCTGCCGCGCTGATCCCGGCCTTTGCCATCGCCACGCTGGCGATCTCGGTGAACCTGGTTGCTGACTGGGTGTTGAACCGCACCACCAGCCTGAAAGGAGGACGTGGATAATGTCTGAGACACTTGTAAAAGTCCGCGACCTCAAGATCGGCGCAACCGTCTATCCGCCCGGTGAAAAGCCCCATGACATCGAGATTGTACATGGGATCAGCTTTGATCTGGCGGCTGGCAAGGTGCTGGGTCTGATTGGTGAATCCGGGGCTGGTAAGTCGACCATCGGTCTGGCCGCGATGGCCTATGGCCGCGGTGGTGTCAGGATCACCGGTGGCGAGGTCTGGATCAACGGGCGCGATATCCTGAAGTCTGGCCTTGGTGATGTGCGCAAGCTGCGCGGTGGCGAGGTGACATATGTCTCGCAATCCGCCGCCGCATCGTTCAACCCGGCCAAGAAGATCATGGAGCAGGTGACCGAAGCCGCCATTGTGCAGGGTAAATTCTCGCGCAAAGAGGCCGAGGCCCGCGCGCGTGAATTGTTTGCCAAGCTGGGTCTGCCCGATCCGGACAATATTGGTGAACGCTATCCGCACCAGGTGTCGGGCGGTCAGTTGCAACGCTGCATGACAGCGCTGGCCCTGTGTCCTGAACCGGATCTGGTGGTGTTTGACGAGCCGACCACCGCGCTGGATGTGACCACGCAAATCGACGTTCTGAAAGCCATCAAAGAGGCCATTCAAGACACCGGTGTCGCAGCCCTGTATATCACCCACGATCTGGCCGTTGTGGCACAGGTCAGTGATGACATCATGGTGCTGCGGATGGGCGACACCGTGGAATACGGCAATGTCGACCAGATCATCAACAACCCGCAGGAAGACTACACCAAGGCGCTAGTTTCGGTGCGCTCGATCGAGCACGAGGAGAAGGCCCCTACAGCTGAACCAGTGCTCAGCGTCAAGAACATCACCGCTCGCTACAAGGGCACCAAATTTGATGTTCTGCATGACGTGAGCGTCGATCTGTACCCCGGTCAAACGCTGGCCGTAGTAGGCGAGTCCGGCTCGGGCAAATCCACCCTCGCCCGCGTCATCACCGGGTTGCTGCCTCCACGTGAGGGTGAGATCACCTTTGCTGGGCGCAAGCTGTCATCTGATCTAGATGGCCGCTCGTTAGAGGATCTGCGCGAGTTGCAGATGATCTATCAGATGGCAGATGTAGCGATGAATCCACGTCAGACCGTTGGTACTATCATCGGTCGCCCACTGGAGTTCTATTTTGGTATGCGCGGCGCTGAGAAGCGTAAGCGTATTCTGGAACTGCTAGAGGAAATCGAGCTGGGACCAGAGTTCCTGGATCGCTATCCGGCGGAACTGTCCGGTGGTCAAAAACAGCGTGTTTGTATTGCCCGCTCGCTGGCCGCTAAGCCAAAGCTGATCATCTGCGACGAGGTCACCTCGGCGCTGGACCCATTGGTGGCGGATGGCATTCTGAAGCTGCTGCTGGATCTGCAAAAAATCGAGGATGTGGCCTATCTGTTCATCACCCACGATCTGGCCACAGTCAAAGCGATCTCGGACAATATAGCGGTGATGTATCAGGGCAAGGTGCAGCGTTATGGCGGCAAGACCGAGGTGTTGACCCCGCCGTTTGACGACTACACCGACCTGCTGCTCAGCTCGGTCCCCGAGATGAAACTGGGCTGGCTGGAAGAGGTGATCGCCCACCGCAAAATGGAGAGCGCGGGGAACTGATCTTCGCCTAATACAAACAAGGGTCGCGCCTGACCTTGGGGAGGTGCGAATGCGCCTTCCCGGGGGGAAGGTCAGGCGCGGCCCGGCCTTTCGACCGGCCCCAAGATTGGCTGATCGAGACACTCTTCATCCCGGCCTCGATCTTCGTGATCAAGGTCGGGATTTTCATTTCTCAGCCCATCTGAAAATAGCGCTCGTGCGGTCGCCCGCCTGCCCTATGCAAAATGTCCGACGTTCCAGTTCTTGTTGTCTTTCTTGAACTGCTCATAGTGTTCCCGCTCAACCAATCCTGTGAATTTTTCAGCCTTCAGCGCCCGGAACATGGCCGGGTTAAAGGCTGTTTGAAAACCAAAAATCAATCCAAACGAAGGCAGGCTACCTGCAAACTCACGAAGGCGCTGGTTATGGGTGAATTCCGCAGTGACATTACGGGTGCCGAATTCTAGGCTAAAGGGGGTCCATGCCCGTTCTTTCTGATGATCTGTCGGGAAATCCAGTGACAAAAATAACCGTCGCTTTGATAGCCAGCGATAAAATGTTCCGGGTAGTTTTTTGCCCGAAGTCTCAGCGATCAACTGGACTGGAAAAAACAGGTTCCCACCCGGATCCGTGTCCTCCAGAAAATCCCGCACCTTCTCCCGCACGATGCTAAAGGGATTCCATGCAAAAATATCGGTCATCCAATCGGCACGCTCATCGGTGATCAAATAGTCCGTCAGCATTTCAGACGCACCATTGGCATCACAGTCAAAATGCTCGTAGTGCCAAAACGGGATTTCCGGCATGTCTTGGCGTTTCCGAAACGCTCCGTCTTGCGCCCAGCCAGTTCGGCCAGCGCCAAACATTTTAGTCTTGGTTACTTTTTTTGGCCCGATAAACCCCTCTATAGAATTAGTATACATCACATACAGGCAGGCATCGCGTTTCACCTGACCATCGGGCACCTCACGCAGATAGGTGGTACCGCCCAGCTTCCACTTCATTTTCTGATCGCTCATGCCCTGCCCCTTATGGTCCAGCCCAGCTTGGCATTGTAACGGCCGGAATTTACGCGCAATCTTTCAGGCTCGGCACCGGGAAGCAAGAGATCGCTGTAATTTCAGACCGCCTAGTTAGGACGCTTTTATTCCGCAGGCGTATTCCTGTCGGGTTTCTTACATCTTGGCCGCAAACTGACCAGCCTACTTGCTGCCAACCCCTAGGTTGGGCCAAAACCATGACCGCGAAAAATGGAGCTCGCGATGGACCGTAAACTTCTCCTCATCATTCTGGACGGCGTACCGTATCGCAATTTCCGCCGCCTGTTCGGCAATCTGGAAGGCTGGGTCGACAGTGGTGAGGCACGGGTGTGGAAACACCGCGCCGTGCTGCCCTCGACCTCGGCCAGCTGTTATGCCTCGATCCACACCGGCGTGACGCCGCAAGAACATGGCTGCACTGGCAATGCCAATGTGTTTCGGCTGAAAGAGGATGACGTGTTCAGCCAAGTCCGCAAGGGCGGCGGCGTGACCGGTGGTGTGGCGCACAGCTTCTGGTCGGAATTCTTCAACCGCTCCCCCTTCGACCATGTGCGCGATGTGGAATATGACGAGCCGGACAGCGCCACCATCAACCACGGTCGGTTCCACAGCATGACCGGCTATGGCAAGGTCAACCAGATGACGCCATCGGATGTGGATCTGTTTGCCAGTCTGACCAACCTGTGCCTGCGACATGGGCTGGATTATGGCATGCTGCACACCTGCACGCTCGACAGCATGGGGCACCGGTTCTACCACGACTGCGAGGAAATGGATCACGCCTGTTTTGTGATGGACGAGATGCTGGCGCCGTTTATTCCGCGCTGGCGGCAGATGGGGTATGAGGTGATTGTCACCGCCGACCACGGTCAGGACGAACGCGGCCACCACGGCGGGCGCAGCCCGCTGCAGCAGGAAACCGCGCTGTATTACTTTGGCGCGGCAGAAGGCCCGGATGCGGATACCGTGATCAACCAGCTGCAACTGGCCCCCACTATCCTGTCGCGAATGGGCGCGCCAATTGCCGATACCATGAAGGCTGAGCCGTTTTTGTGGTGAAACCAGCGAACAACAGGCCCCAACGCTAGGGGTCTGCTTTTCAATCGTTGCTGGACCTGAGGGTGAGCGCGCCCTAGCCTGCTCTTAGCTGTCATCAGTGCGGAGCCGTTTCATGAAGTATTGCCTTCCCCTCCTTTTGCTGGGCTGTGCCTCGATGGTGCAGGCTCAGGAACCGGGTTACCGCTTTGACAGTATTGCGCCGGGATCCTTTGTGGTGGTTGGCAGCGATACCGGGCTGGTGCTGGAACATGTGTTCAGCAAGGGCCGGTTGGGCAAGAACATCGTGACGGTGTTCGAAGTTGCCGACGGGCAGAAAACCGAGTTTGCCCGGTTTCAGTTCAATCGCGATGGCCAGTTGATCAAGGCCACCAAGGCGAATGGTGGAAGTCAAAAGTACAAGCCTCATGGCTGTACCAACGTGATGGGGCAATGCAGCTATACAGTGGTCTATTCGGATGGGCGACGCGAAGACCGTGTGCAGAGCATGCAGGCTCAGGACCAAGGCTATCAAATCACCACATATACCGATGATGGTGCGCTGATTTCACAGACCTACAGAACCGATGACCCTTACGGCTGGCCGCTGACCAGCACCGATACCCGAAACGGTCAGACCGTGGTGTTTAAACGGCTGCAGAGCTATTATCAGTAGCGGTTAGTCGTAGGGCCACAGCTCCTGCCCCAGCGCCTCGATTGCGACCGAAATCCGTTCAAAGCTGTTTCTGGCACGGGTCACCGTGTGACGCGCGCGCAGATAGCCATGCACCAATCCGGGTTCATTGATCCAGTGCGCCTGACCTCCGGCCTCGTGAATCTTCTCGGCATAGACCTTTGAATCATCACGTACCGGGTCGCAGTCGGCGGTGACCAGCACCGTGGGTGGGAGATCTGAGAAATCGCGATCCTTCAACGGCGCGCTGGTTGGGTCTGCTTCCGGTGGTGAGCCCTCAAATCTCAGTTCATGGTAATACAGACATTCTTCGCGGGTCAGCATTGGAGCATGCGAATGCTCGATGAAGGATCCAGTGTTACAGTCACTTCCCAATCCCGGATAAATCAGCACCATTCCCATCACCCGCTGGAGTTTTCCACGTGCGTGATGGGCAACTGCTGCGGCCAAATTCCCGCCGCCACTGTCGCCAACCAGAACAAGGCCCTGTTCAAACCGATCCTGCGCCCACTGGGTTGCAGTCCAGGAGTCATTAAAGTTGGCCGGGTGTTTGTGTTCGGGAACCAACCGGTAATCAACCGAGATCACGCGATAACCGGTCTGCGCACAAATTTCAGCGCAGACATCATCGTGGCTCTCCAATCCGCCAACGACCAGGCCGCCGCCATGAAAATACATAATTGTCCGGGTGGGATCACCTGCCCAGTAATGACGCACCGGAACGCCGTTTGCTGACAGGTCTTCGGTTTCCACCCCGGCTGGGTGTGCAGCATGAAAGTCGCGGCACATGGCGTCATAGACCACGCGTTGCTCGTCGATGCTCAGATCAACCGCGTCATCCGGGTAGCTTTCGCAGGTCCTGCGAATAAAGGCCCAGGTTTCGGCATCAATCAGTTTTTCGTAATCCATCCCAGACCTCTAAACCGAGTTTGACTGAGCCTAGATCAAAACCGCCCCAAACCCCAAGCAAAGAAATCCCCACATGGCAAAGCACGTGGGTTCACACCGACAAGGCCGCTGCCTGTCGGTTGTCATCGTTGTTGATGATCAGTGTAGATAATATGTCGTCTGGTCAGAGTTAAGAATGGCGGTACCGCCAAGCGGATACGGACGGGGATCAAACCCCGCGTGCTAAACGTTGTCTCTGCGCGCCCCGGTGATGATGGGACCCTGTTCCAAGTGCCGGGGTTGATAGGCCCGGCGGTATTCGCGAATGACGGGTTTTTGCCATACAAATGCGAATTTCGCGTTACAGGGGCGTACGCTGGGTGCGCAACACCCCTGTAGATTGGCCTATTCCGCAGGCAGATGCTCCCACGGACGGGTGAAGCTGCCCAGTACCGATGCGATCTTGGTGTCATCAGCACCGTTGGCCGCGACCTGGGCCACCAGACCACGTTTCTTATCGTCGATAACGCTTTCAACCCGCGTTGGCAGCCCGGCCTTCAACAGGGCCTCGTTGTAGACACGGGTGATGGCGTTGCGGCGCAGATCCGGTTTGAACACCTTGCCCACGGCGGTTTTGGGCAGCTCATCCAATATGGTCATGTGCTTGGGGATTGCGGCGCGTTCATGCACGTGTTTTTGGCAATACTCCATCAGCTCTTCGGGCGTGACAGAGGCCCCTGCGACCAATTCAACAAAGGCACAGGGCAGCTCGCCTGCGTGGGCATCTGGCTGGCCGATGGCACCGGCAAAGGCCACCGCCTCATGGCCCAGCAGCGCCTCTTCGATCTCGGCGGGGTCGATATTGTGACCACCCCGGATAATCAGGTCTTTGGCGCGGCCGGTGATCCACAGATAGCCATCTTCGTCGATACGCCCCAGATCGCCGGTGCGCAGGTATTTGTCGAAGTAGTACAGATCTGCGTTCTTGGCGGCTTCGGTATAGGTGTTGCCTGCGAATACACCGGGATTGGACACACAGATTTCGCCAATCTCGTCCTTTGCCGACTCAACGGGGCCATCCGCTGTACCTTTGACAATTTTGACATCCGTATAGGGGAACGGAATACCAATCGAGCCGATTTTCTTCTCGCCTTCTGGCGGGTTACACGACACCAGACAGGTGGCTTCGGTCAGGCCGTAACCTTCGACGATGCCAATGCCTGTTGCCTTCTCAAACCGGTGAAACAGCTCAACCGGTAAGGGGGCCGAACCGGAAAAGGCAGTTTTAACAGTGGAGACATCCGCATCGACTGGACGTTGCATCTTGGCCGAAATGGCGGTGGGAACGGTTATGATAAAGGTGATTTTCCAGCGCTCGACCAGTTTCCAGAAATTGTCGAACACGCCCTCGCCGCGGTAGCCTTGCGGTGTGGGGAAGACAACATGCGCGCCCGAGGCAATGGTGGGCATCAGGATGACGTGGCAGGCAAAGACGTGGAACAACGGCAGCGGACACATGATGTTGTCGCTTTCGTTAAACAGCAGCTTGTTGCCAAGCCAGCCGTTGTACATCATGCCGGAATACTTGTGCTGTGCCACCTTGGGCATGCCAGTGGTGCCGCCGGTGTGGAAGTAACAGGCCACCCGGTCCTCGGTGCTGTCGGCAAAGCTGAGCGAGGTGGGCTGTTTGGCTAGTTCCTTGTTGAAGTTCTTGTAATCCGCATGGGCTGCGCGTTCGCGGTCGTCCATCTTGGGCCGGATCAGCGGTACGATCCAGGACTTGGGCGGGGTCAGATAGCGGTTCAGGTCGACCTCAAGCACGGTGTTGACGCCCGGCGCATGGCGCACGGCCTCGGCCACCTTTTGTGCCACTTCGGTTTTTGGGAAGGGTCTGAGTGTGACCACCACCTTGGCCTTGGTTTCGCGCAGGATCGACGCGATCTGTTCCGGCTCCAGCAGTGGGTTGATCGGGTTGACGATGCCGGCCACCGCGCCGCCCAACAGGGTGTGGATGGTCTCGTGACAGTTGGGCAGCACATAGGCGACCACGTCTTTCTCGCCGACTCCCAGCGAGCGGAACAGGTTTGCGGCTTGGGTTGCCTTGTCCTTGACCTGGCTCCAGGTCAGCGTTTCGGCTTTGTCAGTCGGGCCAGAGGTGATTTGATAGCTGACGGCCTTGTTGTTGGGGTACTTCCCAGCAGTCCGTGACAACAGGCCATATAACGAGACCGGCATGTTCCGATCAGTAAATGGCATTTCACTTTCTATCGCGTTGCGATCCTCAAACCCGGCAAATGCCATGTTGTCCCTCCCCTGCGCCCGTCTATGCGGGCCTGTCCGTTATGCGCCTAAGATGGGGGGAAACGCACAAAGGCGCAAGCATAGGGCGAAGTTCACCTAAAGGAAGCTGGGATGTGACGCTGCGCAATTTGCCAGCAGTCAACAAAAAAGCCCCGGATCACTCCGGGGCCTTGGGTAATTTCACATGTCCGTTGGGCTATTCAGCCGCCAGACCTTCGGTAAACTGCAACCGGGCCAGACGGGCATAAAGGCCACCTTCGGCAACCAGTTGATCATGAGTGCCCGTGGCAGCAACCCTGCCCTCTTCCAGCACGACAATCCGGTCGGCCTTTTTCACCGTGGCCAGACGGTGTGCCACGATCAATGTGGTCCGTCCCTGGCACAGGTTCTCAACCGCGGCCTGCACCAAACGTTCGCTTTCGGCATCCAGTGCCGAGGTGGCCTCGTCCAGCAGCAGAACCGGCGCGTCCCGCAAAATGGCACGGGCGATGGCGATGCGCTGTTTCTGCCCACCCGACAACATCACGCCGCGTTCGCCAACAAAGCTGTCATAGCCATCGGGCAGTGCGGTGATGAAGTCATGTGCCGCAGCGGCCTTGGCGGCGGCTTCGACCTCGGCATCGGTCGCGTCTGGTCGGCCAAAGCGGATATTGTCACTGGCGGATGCAGCAAAAATCACTGGGTCTTGGGGCACCATCGACATCGCTTTGCGGAAGTCGTCCCGCTGCAGATCTGGCAGGGCAATGCCGTCTAGTTTAACTGCGCCTTGGATGGGATCATAGAACCGCTGGATCATCTGAATGATGGTGGTTTTGCCAGCCCCTGACGGGCCAACAAAGGCCACGGTTTCACCGGGCTTCACGGTAAGCGAGACATCCTGCAGTGCCGAGGTTTCGGGGCGTGAGGGATAGTGGAACGACACATCGTCAAAAATGATCTCGCCGCGTACCGGATGTGAAAGCGGTTTGGGGGTGGCTGGGTCTTTGACATTGTCCTTGGCATTCAACAGCTCGATCAACCGGTCCGTCGCCCCCGCTGCGCGCTGCAGCTCGCTCCAGATTTCTGACAGGGCGGCAACCGAGCCTGCAACCAAGACCGCGTAGATTACAAACTGGATCAAGGTGCCTTCACTCATCA
Organism: Parasedimentitalea nitratireducens; assembly: GCF_057444295.1. Lineage (NCBI taxonomy): Bacteria > Pseudomonadati > Pseudomonadota > Alphaproteobacteria > Rhodobacterales > Paracoccaceae > Parasedimentitalea > Parasedimentitalea nitratireducens. The sequence continues at coordinate 964,884 of NZ_JBYAXC010000002.1, forward strand.
GCCCGGCGCGGACATCATTTGCGCCCATCCAAAGCACGCCAACAACGCCGGAAAACACCAGGAAGATCACGATCACGGTCAGATAAGCGCGGGTTTTGATCCGGCGCTGTGACACCTGATACGCAGTCTCGGTCATCTCGGCAAACTGGGTACGGCTGGCGGTTTCATGAGTGAAGGACTGCACAGTTTGCACAGCTGTCAGAGCCTCGCCGGCATTGCCCGACGAGGCGGCGATCCAGTCCTGATTTTCACGGCTGATCACCCGCAGGCGACGACCCAAAACCAGAATGGGCACAATTACCGCGGGTACGATCAACAGCACCAAACCGGTCAGTTTGGCCGAGGTCAGCAACATCAACACCATACCGCCCATGAACAAGAGCATATTGCGCAAGGCAATCGACACCGACGAGCCCAGAACGGACTGAATGAGCGTGGTGTCGGTGGTGATCCGGCTGAGCACTTCGCCAGTCATGATCTTTTCAAAGAATTCGGGGCTCATGCCGATGACGCGGTCAAACACCGCCATGCGGATATCAGCCACTACGCGTTCCCCCAGTCGGGTCACCAGCGCATAGCGCAGCCCGGTGCCCACCGCCAGTAAGGCAGCGATAGCCAAAGCCGCCAGGAAATACTGGTTCAGAACCTCGGTGTCGGAAAGGCGGAAGTTGTCGACCACCCGGCGCACAGCCAATGGCAGCGTCAGCGACAGGCTGGCGGTTAGCACCAGGGCACAGGTCGCCAGGGTCATCAGCAGCCGATACGGCTTCATGAAGGGCCACAGGGCGCTCAGAACGCCAATTTTCTTGGAACCTTCCCGCTCTTCTTGGGCATTGGGTGCGGTTTGCGATCGCGCCATTTGGGATCCTTTAGTCAATCTTGTCGGCATGCTGGCCGTGCCTTGCATATGGCATTGGTTCATGACCCTGCAATTGATGCAGGTCAAGCGGCCAAGTGCCGCGCCCGGCTTCCGTGCCTGGAAACTTCGCCTGCTAAACGGCGTTGCGCGGCTTAAAACCACAAGCCGGCGCAAGCTGTTGTCTATTAATTAATGGTAGACCCACATTCAAACTGGCCGGAATGAAAGGTCTGTATTTTTAGCTTCCCCTGCCACATTGAGGCGAGTAGCAAGCCCACGAAGTGCCACATAAATTGACCATCTGGCTTCCGGCCAGGTCCCCAGATTTCATTGCTTGCATGCAATTGATGCGCAATGTTTACCGTGCTGCTCGTTGTCCCAAGCATTGAGAACCAAACCGCCAATGAAAGGTCTTAACAGGTAAGGACAAGCGGTGAGCGTCGCAGTTTGGATGATCTGGATGCCGGGATTGACCAGGTTGTGCGCAAGTATGGGCAGATCATTTCAGCTGGCAATATCTCAGAAGCTCTACATCACAGCATTGTACAGGAAGCCACATTGCGTTCGGCATGACAGATCAGGGCTGCGGGGCATTTATTGATGTGCCGCAGCGGTCCTGTGCTGTTGGACTAGCCCCAACAGCCCGTGAAAACCCGAGATGATAGCACACAAATTATCGCTTTCTTGGTCGGAAACCAAGTAATCTATGTAGGGATAAAGTGCAGGCGAAGCGGCTTGGACAATGAACTGACGTTCGCGGCCGTCGGCCTGGCGGGAAGCTATGTGCTTGCAATTGAAGCTCTAGTTCCCATCAAGAGATCGCTGAATATGAGAATTGATTGGTGATTGGGAATCTGGCATTGATGCGATCAAGCACTTTTTGAGGAATGAATTTGCGCAATTTTATTATTGCGGCGTTCAGCGTCGCTATTACTTTTTTGTCGTCGGCAACGGCACAGGAAATCAACGAATATCTCGCCATTGGACCAAGCGCGGATTGGGTTAGATTGATCGACCGTCCGACGCAAGATTTTGAGTTGGGTGGTGACAGAGATATAAATTACCTACTCGTCGATAGGCAGTCCAGGTACAGTGACACAGAAGCGGAAAAATACGCTCATTATGCCGATCAACTATTGACCCCTAACGGTGTTGAACGGAGTTCGACCATATCGGTCGATTTTGACCCTGACTATCAAACGGTAACCTTCCACCGCCTGCTTCGCGTTCGGGACGGCGTAGAAGCTGATATCCTTGATCCTTCTAGGTTTGACATCTTTCGTATCGAGACCGACCGGGAAAAGCTCATTTACAATGGGACGCTGCAGTTATCCTATCTGATTCCAGATGTGAGAGTGGGCGATATCCTAGACTATTCCTTTACGGTGAGCGGTAAGAACCCAGCAATCGGGCCCCACTATGTGCGCGGCCTTCAACATAGTTTTGGAGTTCCCGTCCAACATCATTTTCAACGCGTGCTGTTTCCGAGTGAAAATGAGATCCACGTCAAAACACTGGGTGAACCGGAGCCGCCCAGTATTTCACAAATTGGCCAAATGACGGAATATGCCTGGGATCAAAAAAATGTTGCGTCTGTGTCGGCTGAATCCGACACTCCGCCATCACATTTTTCTTTTCCTACAACGCTGTTCAGCACCTTCGACAGCTGGCAGGCGGTTGGCACTTATTTTGCACCTTTCTATGACGTTACCAATCTGAACTCGGTAGAGCTCCAGAAAATCGCCTCTGACATCCGGTTGGAGCATAAAGATCCGGCGGCGCAACTGCGCTCAGCATTAGCATTTGTACAGCGCGAAATTCGCTATCTTGGAATCGAACTTGGCGAGGGTGGGTACATTCCACGCCAACCCGACGAGGTGCTGCGCAACCGATTTGGCGATTGCAAGGACATGACGCTTCTCTTGATTGCCCTTCTCGCTGAATTAGACATCAAAGCGGTCCCGTTTCTTGTCAATATAGAAAACACCGATGCGATTGATGCCGTAATTCCCTCTCACGGTGCTTTTGACCATATCGTAGTCTCCGCATCACTGAACGGACGGACCTACATTCTTGATCCGACGCGTGGCGTACAGCTTGGCGATCTCGACCATCTGCAACAGGGTGATTTCGGCAAGGGCGTTGTCGTTGCCGAACACGGACCTGGTTTGATTGATGCACCTGTACCAATGCCCGAATTTTGGAAGGATATCACTGACACTTACGATGTTGTCAGCGAGCCGGATGCCGTATTGCTGACCAGTGTTTCAAAATACCGTATGGGTCAGGCCGATCGGATGCTGGCATGGCATTCTCGTGATGGGGCGGCCGCTGTTCAAAAATCCTTCTTGGAGTATTTTCAGAATTCGTTCCCTCAACTCGAACAATTGGGGAAACTCAAGCTGGAAGTAGATGAGGTTACCAGTGAAGTTGCTTTCACGGTTAAGTATCGCATTCCAGATGCCTGGCAGAGTGGGGATGCCCCTGACACTGAGTTCTTCTATACTCAAGCCGATGATGCGCTGCAGGACATCCCAACATTTATCGGTGCAACCCGTAAAGAGCCTTACAAATTTCCGCATCCGATACGCACCAGGCAAACACTGAAGTATATACTGGATGACACTTGGGCCATAGACAACGAATTTGAACTCATCAGTAAGCCTGCATTCAAGTTTTCTCGGACCGACGATTTTACCAACAATATTTACACGATGGCTGTCACTTACGAGACCCGGTCAAATGAAATTGCTGCTGAAGATTTCAGCGAAACGATGGCTGCCATACGGGAAGCCAGAAACCTGGTCGGCGTATCGCTGAACATTGACAACAGTATCCAAGCCAATCCCGTCGATACTTGGCTCCCTGAGGATGAGGATCTCGAGACGACAATTCTTCTCTGGTATTTTGGGGCATTCTTTTTGTCGCTGATCGTCGCGCTCAAATTAGCTCAGCGTCAAGATGCCACTCTGGCCGAGCAAATCTACTATCCGGTTTCAATTACAAAATTTTCTGTCATGGCCACAATAACACTAGGAATTTACCCTTTGTTCTGGACCTACATGAACTGGCGCTGGGTTAAACAGGTTGGCTCAGAGGATATTTCACCAGGCTGGCGCACATTCTTTATGTCCTTAACCAATTTCAGCCTATTTCCACGAATGGCCAGCAAACCAGGTGGAAATGATTGGTTTAGCTACGCAGGAATACCACTTGCTGTTATTCTCTTGCTGGGAGAAACGATCGACTATTTCTACAACAACACACCTGAGGCGCCTGATTGGCTGTTTCTGTTGTCCATGGCGTCTATGCTCGCTTGGCTGCCGGCCGTGGCCCATGTCAACAAGTTGAACCAAAGCCATCCTGCAAGCCTGCAACGGAATTCCAAGTTTGGATGGCCAGCCCTTGGAATGCTCGCGTTGTTTTCTCCAATGTTTGGGTTAATGGTCTACGGTTACCTATGAGCAATTAGTGGCGTTATTACGGACTGCGCACGCCCACTGTCATCTTTTATGGGACCAACATTCACGAAGTTAACAATAAACTCCCTGCCAAGTGTCGTTACGTGAACTCGGGTAGGGCAAGTGCTCTGACCAGCCGTAAGCAGCGCAGCACCTGAAGGTCCGCAGCGGGTCGCCTGCGGCCTGTTGTTCTGGCAGCGCCAGTATGATTGGGCAAAGCCAACTTCCTGCGCATTGCTAACGCGCGAGAGCACCCAGGTCGCACCTGCAGCGAGCTGCAGCATGATCCGGATAGCCGACATTGCCTCCTTAGTTAGAGGGATAGAATTCGCCGCTTCCCCTTCCTACTCAGCTCAAAAAAGACAAACTGCAGCAAGGGTTGGGGTGACCTCGCCGATCAAACAGCAACAGCTAACACCATCTATACTCAGCGGAAATTTTGGGAGATAGTTGGAGCGGGCGGCGGGAATCGAACCCGCGTCATTAGCTTGGAAGGCTAAGGTCTTACCACTACACAACGCCCGCTCAACTGAGGCACGTCCTATTTCAAAGAAAAATGGAGGTCAAGCCCGGCTGCGTTTTCTTTTGAAGTTAACGTAAGTTTTTTTACAGCGGTCCACATAGAACCCGGCCCGTCACTTTTCTAGCTGCAGCGTTTGCGCCCCTCATCCGGCTTTAAATTGATCGAACAAACAAGTGTTTCGCTACTAAGCAGAACCGTTGTTGAGCAAAAACCTATAGACCCAAGCTCGCATACTGATGATATCCGTCTCCCTGATCCGGCGTTGAGCCTCCCCTATTGAAAAGGGCTACCTTATGACTAGGAAAGCGGAATTCCGGAGATGCAATTAGGGGCCCCTAGCCCGAAAAGTTTGTCATAAATTACGGCCGACTGAACTACTTTGGGTAAAGGCATGCGCAGGAAATACAAACGGTGCGCACGCATCCAGTTTGCATTACCCAGATTGTCAAACTGAGTTCATTGTCATTTCCCAGTTTACGGAAAGAATGACGTTCTTCAGCTTTTCAGCATACTCCTGAAATGGTGATTTTTCTCGCAACAACAAGTTCACCTCACGCCAAGCGGTCAGATCAGAGATCTCTCTGAACACAAGATCCGAAGGGGCAATATGCAACACGGCCTTGGGCAGTATAGTCACCCAATTGTCAGAACGAACCATCGCGATAAGTGACAGGGTATTTCGCGCGGATAGATCTGTGTGAGACGTCAGCTTTTGAAAAGTCGCAGACTTAATCGATAAGCACAGATCATTCCTGATGAACTGACCAGTAACCACATCTGCCAACTCGACTGGCCCTTTCGCAAGTGCAAGCCGGTGCCGGGGAGAACAGACGAGGCCGAAACGATCCGAAAACAGTTTAGTCTGCTGAATTCCATTCAGGGTGTGGTCATTAGAGGCAATACCGATATCTGCTTTACCCCGGCTCAGCGCATCAATGACTTGCTGTGAATCAGTGTCGCGCAACTCAATTCGTGTACCGGGGCAGACACTTTGAAATTTTTGGACCATAGACGGGAAGACCAGCCCTGCAACCGACGGAACCGACGCCACACGAACCAGCCCCTGAGGTGAGACCGCTGCCGTCTGAATGGCTTTGATGGTGTCATCAAATTGGCGTAGTTCGGTGCGGGCCAGTTCAAAAATCTGATGCCCGACAGGCGTCAGTTGGCTCTTTCTGTCACTCACAAACAACCGCTGATTCAGATGTTCTTCCAGCTGTTTAAGCATCATCGAGATTGCTGGCTGGGTTCTCCCTAACCGGATTGCGGCATCTGACAGGTTCCCGGCCTCGGCTACTGCACTGAAACAGCGTAACATTTCAATCTTGATCGCCATAACTTCAAAATTCCTGAAATTTGATTAAGTTAATTAAATTTGACTGATATCATCCGACACGTCCATGCTTTTCCCAAGTCAAAATGTAGGAAAACTGATGTCCGAGACCAAACTGAACCTGATCGCTGGAAACTGGACTGCCGGAGAGAGCGAAGTTGAAAATCGCAATCCTTCTGATCTGAGCGATTTGATCGGTATGTTTGCCCAGGCAAGCATCCAGCAGTTGGAAGACACTTTGGATCAGGCGCAGGTCGCGCAGGCCGAATGGGCGGCTTATGGTATTGAACGCAAGCAATCGGTGTTGATGAATATCGGCAACGAGCTGATGGCGCGGGCCGAAGAACTAGGGACCTTGCTTAGTCGTGAAGAAGGCAAACCCCTCGCCGAAGGCAAAGGTGAAGTTTATCGCGCCGGACAGTTTTTCACTTATTACGCAGCTGAGTGCCTGCGCCAGCTTGGCGAAAATGCAGATTCGGTGCGCGCAGGGGTCGAAATCGACGTGCGCCGAGAAGCGGTGGGGGTTGTTGCCATCATCTCCCCATGGAACTTTCCAACCGCCACCGCTTCGTGGAAAATTGCTCCGGCGCTCTGCTATGGCAACGCAGTGGTTTGGAAACCTGCCAATATCACCCCGGCCTCGGCCGTGGCGTTGGCAGAAATCATCGCAAAACAAGACATTCCCAAGGGCTTGTTCAGCCTTGTGATGGGCTCTGGGCGCTCGATTGGTCAACAGCTGGTCGAAAGCCCCAAGGTAAACGCAATTTCCTTTACCGGTTCGGTCCCAGTGGGCAAAGGCATTGCCACCGCAGCGATCCAGAACCTGACCAAGGTACAGATGGAGATGGGATCCAAAAACGCCTTGGCGGTGATGGATGACGCAGATCTGGATCTGGCTGTCTCGCTCGCCCTGGGCGGCGCGTTTGGCGGCACTGGTCAGAAATGCACAGCTTCCTCCCGGCTTGTGGTCCACCACGCCGTGCACGACAGTTTCGTCGAGAAACTGATCGCTGGCACCAAATCGATGAAGGTGGGTCACGCGCTGGAAGAAGGAACACAACTTGGGCCCGTTGTGAGTCAGCAGCAGCTCAATGAAAATCTGGCTTATGTTGATCTGGGGCAATCCGAGGGCGCTGAACTGGCTTGCGGTGGTACCCGTTTGGACATGCCGCACGATGGGTTTTACATGTCGCCGGGCGTATTTCTGAACACCACCAACAACATGCGTATCAACCGTGAGGAGATGTTTGCCCCGCTGACCTCGGTTATCAAAGTGGACAGCTATGAAGAAGCTCTGAGTGTCGTCAACGGCACCCGTTTTGGCCTGACCTCAGGCATCGTGACCCAAAATCTGGCCCGAGCCACGCATTTCCGCCGCAACGCGCGCACAGGTGTTGTGACCGTGAACCTGCCAACCGCAGGCACCGATTACCACGTGCCCTTTGGTGGACGCGGTGACAGTTCCTACGGTCCTCGCGAGCAGGGAAAATCAGCGGCTGAATTCTACACCACCGTCAAAACGGCCTATATCAGCGCGGGGTCACCAAGCTGATGCGGATCGACGGGCTGCAATACGCCAACTGGTCGGAAAAGATCTTTCGGCAACTGCGCGAGGGCGGCGTGGACGCGGTACATGTTACCGTCGCCTACCACGAGAACTTTCGGGAAACGGTGCTGAACTTTGAGAAGTGGAACCGCTGGTTCGAGCAGCACCCTGACCTGATCATGAAGGGGCAATGGGCCAGCGATGTCGATAAGGCACGCGAAACCAACCGCACCGCGATTTTCTTTGGCTTTCAGAACCCCAGCCCAATAGAAGACGACATTGGGTTGATAGAAATCCTGCACAGCCTTGGTGCTCGCTTTATGCAGCTCACCTACAACAACCAGTCGCTGCTGGCGTCAGGGTGCTACGAGAGCGAAGACACAGGCGTTACCCGTATGGGTCGGCAGGTCATCAAAGAGATGAACCGGGTCGGCCTTGTTATCGACATGAGCCATTCCGCCGATCGGTCGACCATACAGGCGGCCGATCTATCCGGGCGCCCAATCGCCATCACTCACGCCAACCCGTATGATTGGGCGCCAGCGCTGCGAAACAAGAAAAAAGACGTGATCAGAGCCGTGACCGAGAACGGCGGCATGTTTGGCTTTTCTCTCTATCCCCATCATCTGAAGAATAAGTCGGCCTGTTCGTTGCAGGATTTTTGCGAAATGATCGCCCGTTGTGCTGACAATTTTGGTATCGATCATTTGGGTATTGGCAGCGACTTGTGTCAGGATCAACCGGATTCTGTTGTAGAGTGGATGCGGGTTGGGCGATGGACCAAAGACATTGACTATGGCGAAGGCTCGGCAGACAAGCCAGGTTTCCCGGACATGCCTGGATGGTTTCGAGACAACCGAGATTTCGGGAATCTAGAGAACGGATTGCGCAACGTCGGAATGTCCGGCGCTGAAATCTCTGGGATCCTTGGTGACAACTGGCATCGGTTCTTTGCCACAAACTTCACCCCACAGGTGTAACGTGATGGCTGGCCGGACCTCTAAGCCCCTTACCCGTCGGGACCCAAGCCAGGTCATGCGACTAAAGCGCTTAGGGTCTCTTCACCAGTGCCGCCTCAGCTTTATGCGGATCCTGACCCGGCGCTTGGCCGAGGAGGCTTGGGAATTCACCTGCCCCGTATTCGACATCGCAGCTGATGGGACAGGCCACGCTGTCTATTGTGCAAAAGGTCCAGAACACACTTACTCTCTGGTAGCCTTTGCTCATGATTTGCCATCGGAACTACGGTCAGACCGGGTTATCGCCGAGGCTTGGGATGCGACGTTCACATTGTTTGACGGCGTTCCAACCGCTGACGACATTTCACGATTGTCAAAGAATGTTCCCCTGCAAGAAGCCGGACGTATAAGCGAAAGCGAGTTGTCGCTGTCGCGTGCCAATCGATCAGTGCGCCTGTGGGAGCATGTGGTTGATGCGCTAGCCAGCGGTCGGCAACCCGAGGCCGATCAACTCGCCAAAGTCGGATACCTGATGCGCACAACCGCAGTCTACGGGTCTGGCAAATTTGGAGCAGCGGATCGCGAGCTGATTGCGGACAGGCCCGAATTCTCTGTGCCCTTCCAAGCGGAGATGCTTTCGGTGTTTCTGACCCGCGCGTTTGTTCGCGATTTGGTTGAACATGCGGCTCAGCTAAAGGGGGGTAAATCAGCAGTTCAGCTAGACCCCGAGATCGCGAGAAAGCTTGGTATCGGCAATTCAACCGGGCTTGGGATGGCACCGTTTATCGTCAACCATCCCGTGCTGTTCAACAACTGGATCATGGTGCGCGAAGAGGCTTTGTTGCGTGTCCGAAAAGTCGAGACCGCGGCAGAGGTTGAGATCAATCAGTTCAAGGAAATACTGGAGCGGAGCTCTCAGTCCGTCGCCCAGTGGCACTCTGAACACCCTGTCCAAGTCGAAAAACTCAATACCCTCCGCAACGATCTGGACGCCTTGTTCAGCCATCTTTCGACGCTAGACCTCTCAACTGATTACCTCTGGGATCAGCTGGTTCGCTGGTCCGAAGACACACTAAGCGAAGAAGGCCAGGAGCTTTTGAACTCGGTCATCATGGAACCCTATGGTTACCTTGTGGATGAGCTGTCGAGGGGGTTGTCGGATGACAATTCAGATGCATTTCTGATCGACGGCGACATGACAGTCGGTTCCTTAACGGAGTTGATCCAAAGCAGTTTTGGCTGGGCTCTGAGCCTGGATTGGTCTGCGCCTGAAAACTGTGAACGGGCTTGGTATGTTTCTGCCGAAAAACTGGAACCCCGTATCGGATCCCGATTTGAGGAACCAATCAGCGCCTATGAACAACCCCTGGCGCCAGCACGTGATGCGGCACGGGCCTTTGACACGCTAAGAGAATGGGAACACGACAAGACGGTTTCAGAATTCTTGCTGCATCACCCTGAACACCGCCACACTGTCAGGCGCAGCCAAATCAGTGCCAATGCGCCCTATAGCGAGATTCAGGACAACACGATCGGTGAAGGCATTCTGCCGATCGACATGCTGCGCGCCAAACTGTCATTTTTTGGCGCCACCCATTTTGATCCGCGCTCTGATCGCTGGGTGCGCATTTGCATGTTCCAGGGCGCGCCCTACCCACAGGATCTGACCAAAGAGAATGCTGACCTCTGGGTTTACCCCAACGTGGAGGACACTCCATGAGCTACTCTTTGAACGAGGTTGAAGCCCTAAGCAAACGTTCTGCTCGAGGAGCTGGGCTGGACTGGGGTCTTGCCGAAGAGGCAGCCAAGGCAACCCGTTGGCTTTGCGCGCAAGGTTTGGATGGTTGTCGCGTGTTGGCTAACCTGCTGACAGCACCTCTCGTCACTGGCGGCCCACAATCACTAGATGGAGAATGGCACGCAGCAACCGGCAGTCTTTGCCCGGTGCGAACTGGAGCTGCACTGTCAGAGTGCGCAACTCAGGTCGGCACGGATGGGGCCAAAATCCGCAATCTGTCTCATCCACTGTTGGTGCTTCCCTTCGTCGCCGCAGCGGCGCGCAAGACCAATTCCAATCTGCAAATGCACTGGGCTGGCGTAACCGTCACGACAAATGGGAACTACGCTGATCTCACGGTTTCAACAGGCAGCAACGTTTATGCTGAACAGGTTGAACACGTCGAAATCACCTTGGCACCGTCGCCACCCCAATCAGGTCGTAAGGCTGTCCGTGCCCACTCCGACAGCTTGGTCTTAGACAAACTCAATTCACTTGCCGCGCTGACCTACGCCCCCGCAACCGAAGCATCACGTCGGTTTGGGGCGGGTGCAGGGCAATCCGATAATGACTGATTTGGAGGACGTATGATTAATACCCGAACCCTCAGCCTTGCAGAAATCGAAGAGTTATCCTTTGCCGCGCTTGTTGCTGCAGGCACCTCCCCCGAAAATGCGCGGCCGCTCGCGGTTGCGACTGCAGCTACAGAAGCTGATGGCGTGGCTAGTCACGGCCTGGCCTATATCCCGATCTATGCCGAGCATGTGCAGTGCGGGAAAGTTGATGGCCAGGCTGTTCCCAAACTGGAAAATCCCCGCCCAGGAATAATCACCGTGGATGCGGCAACGGGTTTTGCCCACTCTGCCATCGACAAAGGGTTTGAAAAATTAGTTCCGCTGGCACGTGAGCAAGGCGTAGCGGCACTGTCGATCCACAACTCCTATAACTGCGGTGTTCTGGGATACCACACCAACCGGCTGGCTGCTGCGGGGCTGGTTGGGCTTGGGTTTACAAATGCTCCAGCCTCGATTGCGCCATCGGGAGGATACAAACCCGTCGTTGGGACCAACCCATTTTCGATTGCCGCGCCGGGAATTGATGGAAAACCGACGATATTGATCGACCAGAGTGCCAGCACCATCGCCAAGAGTGAGGTGATGAAACATGCGCGCGAAGGAAAACCCATACCCGTTGGTTGGGCATTGGATAGCGACGGTAACCCAACAACAGATCCGAACGTCGGGCTCAAAGGTTCGATGGCTCCCTCGGGTGGATACAAGGGCGTCGGAGTCGCATTGCTGGTCGAGATGATGGCAGCCGCTCTCAGCGGTGCCTCTTTAGGCATCCATGCGTCTCCATTTTCCGGAACTGCAGGCGGCTCTCCAAAGACAGGGCAGTTCTTCTTGGCCATAGATCCGGAAGCAACATCAGGCGGCCTGTTCACCTCACGGATCACGGATCTGGCTAACGCGGTGCACGAGCAAGAAGGCGCCCATCTACCAGGGGACGGGCGCAGTGAAAAACGCGCTTTGGCGCAGACACAGGGCGTTGCGGTCAACTCCGCAACCCTTGCCCGGATCGAGCAACTGCTCGGTTAAGGGAATGCCTGCCGGGGGAGGCAGGCAAATTGGGCAGGTCAGAATAAGGCCTGTTCCAAATGCTCGAATGAGCCAACAGTGGAAGGGAGAGTTCCAATGTCAATCAAGCCTCCATTTACGGAGCTGGAGATCAAGAAGGCGGGGTCTGGATTCTATGAAGGATACAGTCTGCCGATTGCGCTCATCAGTAAGATCAGCATGGCTTTGCTGGTTATTTGGGCCCTTGTGTGGCCCGCCAACGCCAACAGTGCCTTGGGCAGCCTGAACTGGCGTATTTTAGGTGATTTCAACGCCTTCTATATCGTGATTGTCGGTGCATTTGCCTTCTTTCTGTTTATCGTCGCGGCCCTGCCACAAACTGGGAAACGGATTATGGGCCGAGCAGGAGAAGCGCCTGAATTCTCTAATTTTTCATGGTTCTCAATGATGTTTGGTGCCGGGTTGGGTGTTGGGCTTATGGTCTTTGCCACCGCTGAACCAATGGGCCTTTGGGGATCGAACCCTGTGGTTGTGGCTGGCGAAGTTGCGGGCAATACCGAAGAGGCGCTGCAATCGGGCTACCGCTACACCTTCTTGCACTACGGCATCCATGCTTGGGCTATCTACGTGGTGACCGGCTTGTCACTGGCCTACTACGCCTACACACGGGACATGCCATTGACGATCCGGTCGGCGCTGACGCCACTGTTCGGCAAATATGTGAACGGCTTGTTTGGTCACATTGTTGATGTGCTGGGTGTCGTTGCGACGATTCTGGGCGTATCAGTGACCATCGGATTTGGTGTCAGCCAGTTCATTGACGGGCTCTATGCAATCACAGGTATGGAGTGGATGATGGACATGTCTGGAGATGCTCCGGCACCGGGCACTGTAGGACTGGTCTCAGGGCTGGTTGTCATCATGGGTCTGTCGATCATCTCGGCAGTGTCCGGGGTTGGCCGCGGGGTGAAATACCTTTCGAACCTGAACCTGGTCCTTTCGATCATCTTGCTGCTGACCTTTGTGATTTTTGGCTCATTCCTGTTCGCAATGACCACCTATGCAACCGCACTGGTCGATTACATCCTGCACTTTGTCTCGCTCAGCTTTGGCGCATATGGGCCACAATCTGCGGATGCCTTTGCTGCGGCCCTACCTGAAGCAGCCAAACCCCTTTCTGGTGATCTGATGGCGGGTGCAACCAACGCCTGGGGATCCTTTGACGGGTTCAAATCGGGACTTGAAGGTGCCGCCGCAGAACTGCCCGAGGCAACACTGGCAGCTGTCTACGAAGCAGGCAACGCTGGACGTCAGTTTGGCTGGCAGGCCGGTTGGACCACGTTCTATTGGGCTTGGTGGATCGCGTTCTCCCCCTTCGTCGGCCTGTTCCTTGCACGAATTTCCAAAGGCCGGTCAGTGCGGGAATTCATTGTTGGCTGTGTTTTTGCACCAACCCTGGTCTGTTTTGCCTGGATGGCAATATTGGGTGGGACCGCGATCGACCTTGAATTGAGCGGTGGCGCAGATGGTGCGATCATCGGCGCGTCGAACACAGCAAAGCTGTTTGTTACCCTCAGCGAGATGCTGTCAGGTGGCTTCTTGTCGGCGATTACCGTGATGTGCGTGGTTCTTATCCTGACCTTCCTGGTAACATCAGCAGACTCAGGAATTTTGGTTATGAACACCATTATGTCCGGCGGCGAACAGGAAACAGGCCACAAGCACCGTATTGTTTGGGGCGTGATCCTGACGCTGGTGATTGGTACTTTGCTGATCGCTGGTAAAACAAATGGCGGATCAGATCCGATGGAGGCGTTAAAAAGTGCGATGATCATCGGTGCACTGCCCTTCACTATGGTTATGGGCCTGATGTGCGTGTCACTTGCCAAAGCCCTTTATCGAGACGGGCTGCGAGATAAACACAGCGCCGCAGTTACGGCACCCGCCGAGTAATCAAAGCATCCGGGTGGGCTGTAGTGGCCCGCTCGTTCCAAATTCTGTTGCGGTGAGTTTTTCCTTAGGTGGGTGGCAATTCTTTAGTGAAATGTAGCAGTCAAAATTCACACTTGGCCGTTTCATCTCAGCCAACCATGCGTGGTCCACGGCTTTACAGATTCTGCTACCAACGCATACCCGCAGCTCATGCAAACTGCCGTTAATGATCAGTCTCCGCCTATCGGGAAAGATGCGCATTTAGCGCCACGGTCGCGAAAATGGTGTTTGTGAACTTTGCTGGGACGTGTCCACTTAGCGATCCTCAACAGCCGCTATGAAGAACATTTCGGTCTTTGACATGTGTGTGCCAAATGGTGCATTCGACCTTGAACCGCTGAGCCTCCCCCAATCGAACACCGACGCTGTGCTCCCGACCATAAACAGCAGCGGTTGGGAGGCGAAAACAGTCTCAATTACAGCTGAGTCCAAGTTCTTAACTAACACCGTCACTCACCATCGTCGCTACATAGCTCGTCTTCGCGTCACTTGCGCCCTAGTATCGCGATAAAGAACATTCCTCCGACAAGCCCTGTTACGATGCCAATAGGCATGTCCTCTGGGGCCATCAAGGTGCGTGCAGCAATATCAGCCCACAATAGGAATATGCCTCCGAACAAGGCCGAAACCGGCAGAACTCGCAAATAGTCGCCGCCGGTAATCAGGCGCACGATGTGCGGCACCATAAGGCCCACAAATCCAATCATGCCGGAAAAGGCGACCATCACGCCAGTAATCGATGCGCCGATCACAAAGGTAGCAAGTCGGAACCGGGTCACGGGAATTCCTAACGTCGCAGCTGTTTCGTCACCGATGGTCATAGCATTGAGCCTCGTCGCTTGGGCCAGCAGCCAAAGCGCACAAGGCAGCAAAACGGCTAGCGGATAGATCAGATGGGACCATTGGGCCAAGCCCAGTCCGCCTAGCATCCAAAAAATCACCGTATGCGTAGCCCGTGGATCGCCTAGGAAAATAAGAACATTTGCACCAGCCATAATGACAAAAGACACAGCGACGCCGGTTAGAACCAGGCGGTCGGCGCTGGTGGCGTCAGCAAAACGCGACACGACCAATACTAAGGCAGTCGCTGCAAGCGCCCCCAGAAAGGCGAGAACTGGTACCGTCAGCAGTCCCAAAAACAATCCTGTGTGCAACAGTGCCAAGATTGCACCAAAGGCTGCACCCGAAGAAATGCCCAAAAGATGGGGATCAGCCAGTGGGTTGCGCGTGACTGCTTGCAACGACGCCCCAACCATAGCAAGCCCCGCGCCAACCAGAACCGCCAATAATGCGCGCGGAAATCGGATGTCCCAGACGATGGCAGCGCGGCCTTTGGACCAATTAGGCTCGCTCCACCCCATTCCAATCTTGTCGAAAAAAATACCCCAGACGGTTTCGATGGGCACAGACACCGCGCCCACCGAGATTGCAACGGACAAGGACAACGCAAGCGCCAAAAGGCTCAGAACGATGGTCAGTCCCAACGGAAATGTGTGGCGTTGCCCTTGGCCCATATTAGTTGCCCCAGAACCCAGCAGCCAGTTTCTGAACCGCTTTGATGTTGCGTGGCCCAGGGGTGGCCTCGACATACTCCAGCACGACGAAACGGTCGTTCTTCACCGCATCCATTTCAGCAAAAGCTGGGTTGTTCATCATGAATGCACGTTTTTCTTCGGCGGTGACATTGCCGTAGTTCACGATGACCACCACTTCGGGGTTACGCTCGACAACAGCTTCCCAGGTCACAGTAGCCCAGCTTTTCTCAAAGTCATCCATAATGTTCTGACCACCGGCAGCCTCGATCAGCGCGGTTGGCATCGCATAACGACCGGCTGTAAACGGAGTGTCTTCGCCGCTGTCATAGACAAACACCCGCAGTGGATCACCGGTTTCCAGACCGTTGGTGAAGGCGCTCAACTCAGCCTGATACCCGTCAACGAGGGTTTGGGCCTTGGCTTTGACATCAAAGATCTTACCAAGGTTCAACAGGTCATTGTACATGTCGTCCATGCTGACCTTGGGCTTCTCGCCGATGTGAATACAGCTTTCGGTCAGCTCATAGACATCAATTCCGAATGGGGCGAGAGTTTCAGGCGTCACTTCGCCGCCGACCTTCATGCCATAGTTCCAGCCGGCAAAGTAGAAATCCGCGTCAGCGCCGATCAGCACCTCTTTGGTTGGGTATTTGGCCGACAGTTCAGGCAAAGCCTCGACACCGGCGCGCATCTCTTCGTCCAGTGTTTTCCAGCCAGAGATGCCGGTGTAGCCGACCATTCGGTCCGCCAAACCCAGCGCCAGCATCATTTCGGTCAGGTTCACATCGTTGGATATGGCGGCCTTGGGCGGGGTGTCAAATGTGACCTGGCGGTTGCAGCTATCGACTGTGGTTTCTGCACTGCTTGCACTCGCGATCAGGCTCAGCCCTAGGGCCAGAGTTGTGTATTTCATAATGTCCTCAAGATTTTAGTTGGGAAGTTGAAAGGTTAGGTGTGTCTTGCGGCTCAGGGTCAGTTCATCTCGTTGGGCAAATACCGCAAAGGTCTGAGATACTAACTGTTCGGTCAGTGCTTCTTGTGGCGTGCCAAAGCTTTGCTGAGTGCCATTTTTCAGGACCAGGACACGGTCACAGACCTCAGACGCCAGGTTCAGATCATGCAAGGATGTCACGATCGTCAGGTCGAGATCGCGGATCAGTTGCAAAACTTCCAGTTGATGCCGGATATCCAAATGGTTAGTGGGTTCATCCAGCACCAATATCTGAGGATCCTGCGCCAGTGCCCGGGCAACCATGACACGCTGACGTTCGCCGCCAGACAGGGTTGATAGGCTGCGGTCTGCCAAGTCATGCAGTTCCATACGATCAATTGCAGCGTCGACCAGCTCTGCATCGCGTGGGCCGGACGTAGAGAACCCCATACGGTGGGGGATACGTCCCAAGGCAACGATTTCACGCACAGAGAGTGTCAAATCAGTCGGTTGTTCCTGCAAAACAGCAGCCACTTTGCGCGCCAGGGCGCGGGGCGGCATAGTTGATATCGGCTGCTCACCAATCAGGATTCTGCCACTCATCGGCCGATTAAACCCATAGATAAGCCGCAGAAGCGTGGTTTTGCCTGCTCCATTAGGGCCTACAATTCCCAGCACCTCTCCTGCCTCTAGGGCAACGGAGATTTCGTTTAGCAGCAGTGGTGCGCGTTTACGCGGCGCCCATGTGACGGCTTCTAGTGTTAACGATGTTGCGCTCATGAGACTGCCTGGTCCGTCGCTTCGATCGCCATTAAAGCTGCGGGTATCCGCGCCAGAGTCGTCTTGCGCAGTTTTCCGGGTCGGTCTACGGAACTACACCAACCGTCATGTAACACGGCGTATTGACGGGCAAATTCAACGAGATCACCGATATCTTCATCCGGCTCAATGTCGCCAAACAGATAAGACGCTTTGCGTGTGGCGTGATACGCCACGGTACAAGGCCGACTGCATCCTGCCATACAGGCTGTCCCTGCAATCTCAAAATCTTCGGCAATACTATCCCCGGCAGCTTCGATTGCGGCACGCAGCCGGTCAATCAACGCATAGCCGGGACGACAGATCTCTCCAGTATGTTTGCAGGATGTGCAGACGGTAATTCTATGTGTGGTAGTCCGGTGCATATCGCCCTCCGCGAAGTCGCGGGGTACGCACAGGTCAACCTAAATGTAGGGCATTCAAATGCCGTAAAAGCCATCTTGGCCTCCTATCCGGGACACCCCGCCCGGGTTGAGTTAACGTTCAAGATGGCAGGTCTCCTGACTCGCGGCTGTTGGCGTTCCCCACCTTCCCAGACCTTTGGCCCAGTGGCTTACGGAGGACGCACACCGCTTACAGTTGCGGGGGCAGTTACGGATTTGGCGCCTGTTGGCTACACCTCACCATATTCCCTTTTCATCCCGGAATGCGCTGTACGCCCGGGAACCATCGCGGCAAGTTGTGGCATGAAGGTAAGCTGGATGTCAATCGGGATTTCGGTGGTTTCATTCCCCACTCAAAGACAGTTTTTTGGAACCTACCGCTCTGCATGCGGTAACTTCTTAAGCGTACACTTTGGGCGGGGACACTCTACTTTGGGCGGGGACACTCTATTGGTACTGCTGTCTTTCTCATCATCCACTCCGCGGTAGTTACGATGAGCCAGAAACACTCCTTTTTTAAATGTCGCTATCTGGCCCCATAGGTGCTGACGTCAGACAAATCGCGGTAATGATATCTCTCGCCCAAACCATTCTGGGCGCAGTAACCGTGCTACAGTTTGTTGTCATGTTGATCTGTAACAAACAGCCGAATTAGCGGCTTGCTGATTTTGGCACCGACCTTGGGATATGGATGGCAAAAGCGGCACGGTTCCAAACAGCTGCGAGCAACGTCAAGCCTTGGCTCTGGACGGAACTGGATTTAAACAGGAAGGCCTAGGTGGATCCCAAACAATGAACCGTCACACGCGACCCGGCGCCTGCAAGCGCTATGGCGAAGCCGGTCCCTCGAAGGGAACCGGGGACCAATGCTGTGTGCCCTGTCAGGTTTGTCATGTGGTGGTCCCTTCTTGTAGACGAGCACGAAGGTCTACTTTGAGTACTTTGCCGTAATTGTTTTTCGGCAATTGCGGCACATAGATATACTCTTTGGGTCGTTTGAACCGCGCGATCTGGTCAAGGCACAATTGGTCGAGCGCGGAGGAAGCGGCCGTGCCAACCACAAAGGCCACAACCTCTTCGCCCCAATCGGCGTGTGGGCGACCAACCACCGCAACTTCGGCTACATCGGGGTGCGAGAGCAGCACCTCCTCCACCTCGCGGGGATAGATGTTTGACCCACCTGAGATGATCATATCTTTGGAGCGGTCTTGCAGGGTGATATAGCCATCTGCGTCTTTTGATCCCATGTCGCCCGTCCACAACCAACTATCACGGATAGTGTTCAGCGTAGCTTTTGGATTTTGCCAGTAGCCCTTCATCACGGTGGCGCCGCGCACCACAATCTCGCCAGTTTCACCAGGCGGAAGTTCTAGACCGGTTTCATCAAAAATGCGCACCAGAACCGCGCTTTGGGCCGTGCCTACGGAGTTAAGCCGTTCGCGCCACCGAGGATGGGATCGGTCGGCCACATCATGGCGGGTAAGGGCCGTGATGCCCATCGGACATTCGCCTTGACCATAGATCTGCACAAATCGCGCGCCCATTGTTTCGACCGCGTCAAGGATATCGGCCTCATACATCGGGCCACCAGCGTAGCTGATAGTGCGCAACCCTTCACCGATTTGCCCTGTCGCTTTGGCGTGGTCCACCAGGCGGCGCACCATGGTTGGCGCGGCAAACATTGAGATGCGGCCAATGGATTTGCCCAATGACAGGATCTCATCTGGTTCAAACCCACCACTTTCAGGGACCACATGGCGCGCGCCACGGATCACATGCATGAAGTTATAGATCCCTGCGCCATGCGACATAGGCGCGGCATAGAGGATGGCATCCTCGGCAAAGACTTCATCCACATCGGTGAAATACCCATAAGTCATCGATGCGACATTGCCACAAGTCATCATCACACCCTTGGGCTTACCGGTGGTGCCGGAGGTGTAGAACAGCCAGATCATGTCATTGCTGTCGAGTGGCACAGGGCGCGTCATCGGATCAGAGGCCAAAAGCGCAGCCCAGTCCTGATCGTCCACGCATATCGCCTGTGTCGTGAGGTCAGGCCCAAGTTTGTCGTCGCTCAAACACAGCGTAGCCTCTGCGTTTTCAAGGATCCAATCCGCTTCTTTCGGGTGCAGTTTGGCATTGATCGGAATGGCCGCAGCACCTGCAAACCATACCCCATACATAGCAATCAGATACTCAATCCGGTTGCCCATATAAATCGCAACCCTGTCGCCTTTGGACACGCCACGCGCCGCCAAACCCGCACCAAGGCGTGCTGCGGCGTCGCGAAATTGGGCGTAGTCCAAGTCGAGCGTTTCACCCGTTAACAGCGCGGGGCTGTCCCTTTTCGCCCGTGCAGTGCGGTGCAGCCATTCAGCTGGGTTCATGAGTGGGGCTCCAAGATCGAACAGTAATTCGCAACACCAGAGCCGCCCATATTAAACACAGCCGCTAATTCAGCACCAAGTTTTTGCAATGCTCCGGCCTGTCCCGTCACTTGCTGTGCCGCTAATACATGCATGGACACCCCCGTTGCGCCGACAGGGTGCCCCTTGGCTTTCAGCCCGCCAGAGAGGTTCACAGGCAAGGCGCCATCTGCCATCACTGTCCCAGCTGTAACGGCTTTGGAACCTTGGCCCGCAGGGGTCAGACCCATGGCCTCGTAAATCATCAGCTCGGCAATGGTGAAACAGTCATGCACCTCGGCCAGATCAAGGTCATTCACA
Organism: Parasedimentitalea nitratireducens; assembly: GCF_057444295.1. Taxonomy (NCBI): domain Bacteria; kingdom Pseudomonadati; phylum Pseudomonadota; class Alphaproteobacteria; order Rhodobacterales; family Paracoccaceae; genus Parasedimentitalea; species Parasedimentitalea nitratireducens. Next base: position 985,308 of record NZ_JBYAXC010000002.1, read on the forward strand.
GTGATCCCGGCCTCTTCATAGGCCAGCTCAAAGGCTCGGGCCGCACCAGCCAATTGCGTCATGTCACGGCGAGACATGGGCAGCACATCATTGACCTGACGGGCCGCACGAAACCCTGCAGCATGCTCGAAGCCATCGCGATCCTCTGCCACCATCACCAGAGCGGCAGCCCCGTCAGAGATTAGCGAGCAATCTGTCAGACGCAGTGGTGGTGCGATCAAGGGGTTCTTGTCACTTGGGGTGTTGCAGAAGTCAAAACTCACCTCGCGACGCATCTGCGCCAGCGGGTTTGACAGCGCATTGGTGTGGTTCTTAACCGCAATCCGGGCCAGTGTTTCGGATTGATCGCCAAAGGCCTGAAAATACCCATCGGCAATACGGCCAAAGATCTGGGGAAAGCTGACGCCTGCCTCTTCACCCTGATAAGAGGCCCCAGCGAGCGCTTTGGTCACGCCTTTGGTATCCTGCGTTGTCATCTTTTCCACACCGATTACAAGCACTGTCCGCGCGGACCCCGCCCGGATTGCATCCCGTGCTGCGTAGACCGCTGCCGAGCCAGAGGCACATGCGTTTTCAACACGGGTTGCGGGGGTGAAGCGCAGACGATCATCCAAGCCCAGAACCAGAGAGGAGGCAAAGGCATCCGGCACCATGCCGCTGTTGAAATGCCCCAGCCAGATTCCGTCGATCTCAGCGGGATCTATTCCGGCTTTCTCTATCGCTTCTGCCGCTGCGGTCTGTATGAGCTCTTCGAACCCCATATCCAGCGCGCCAAAGGGGGTGTGCCCCCAACCAACAATCTTTGCGTCCATAGATCCCTCCACTACTTTGATTGCAGGGTAGCGGGGCATGTGCGACAAGATGATCCGTGAAAATACGTAGGTTTCCATGAAAGACGATCTCGAAACTCTTGTCTTTGATCATTCACCAGTTGGATTGATCTATGCTGAAAACCGTGTGATCCGCCGGAGCAATCCACGGTTCGCTCAGATGTTTGGCTATCGGAATGGCGAGTTGGACGGGCATTCCCTATCTAAGCTTTATCCTTCAATCGAAGAATATGAACGCATTGGCAATCTGGGCCTACGCAAGATGCATGGCTCTGGTGAATATCAAGACGAACGGATCATGAGTCGCCGTGACGGGGCGCATTTCTGGTGCCGGGTGCGCGGACAGTCGATGGATCCGCAAACACCTTTTGCACGGTCGGTATGGAGTTTCGCGGATATTTCGGACCATCGACCAATAGCAGATATGACCGCACGGGAACGGCAAGTCGCTAAGATGATGGCAGAGGGCCTGACCAGCAAAGAGATCGCAAGAGATTTGGACATTTCTCCACGCACTGTCGAAGTGCACCGAGCACGGTTGTTGGAAAAATTCGAGGCGCGCAATTCGCTGGAGCTGATCGCCCGGTTGGCAGGTCTGCCAATCTAGACAGATCATCAGGCAGTAGGCGAAAAGCCAAAAGCCTTCACTGAGGAGACCTTGCTGTGTCCAGTATTAGCATTGTGCAAAGCGACTAACCTGTGCTTTTGAGACCATCGGATGCATAGACCGCTCTATCTGAACTAGCCGTAACGAATGCCTTATTTAGGCCAGCTCTGCTCTCCAATCTGTCAATGCAATTTCCGAGCACTGTCGAAGCTGGAGATTGCCTTAGTTTTCTTCGGACTCCCTGGCTCTTGATGGGCTCGTTGGCACCGGTCCTTCGCTGCGGTCAGCCCCAACGGTAGAAAAGCACCGATAGCGACATTTGCAAAGCCTGACCGCAACTCACTCAGATGGGACGTGAATGGCCCACAGCCGACCTTGGTGCGTTTTCGTCTAGTGGTGGCTCCCAGCCCTTCTACGACATTGGTGCGCGGGGCAGCAAGGAAGACGTCTGAAGAAAGAAAGGCGAGGAGTGGTCATTCGCCGCCAACAGTGTAAATATTCATTGACCAATATGGGAATTTAGTATCGGGCGAGCCTAAATAGAAAGCTGTTCCAGCAGCCAATCCCGAAACAACACCGCAGGCCGAGAGGCCTCTCCGATCGACAGGTAATAGCCTTCTTTGCCCGGGATTGAAGCTGCATGCGCTCGTGCAAGTTGGTTCGTGCGAATAGCATGATCGGCTAGAAGTTCGCTGACGAGTGCAACACCATTGCCTTGAACGGCCAGGTTCAGTGCCATGCCATAAGAGTCCACAAAAAACGATGGGGGATGCCCACCACCATGGGTTTCGGCCCAGGCCTTCCAGCCACCAGATGTCCCAACGGCCTCGATCAGGGGAAGATCCTCGATATCTCCGTGAAGCGCGGGCGACTTGAGGGCAATCAACCTGTTTGGTGTCAAAAGCTCAGCATTCTTACCGCCTTGTTTTTGTGATCCAAACCGGATTTCCACATCAGCCTGGGCTGAATGAAAATCGTCTGGCCAAGTGGCACTTTGAATCCGCAGATGTATGTCCGGGTGTCGCTTGGAGAAATCTGGCAAATAGGGCGCGATGACCCATTGGGCCATGCTGACCGATGTTGCAACGGTCAGGAAGTTTTCTGGTGTCCCCACATCAAATGGATCTGTTGCAGCGGCAAGCGAGTCCAGCGCAGCGGCGACCTGCGGCAACAACCTTCGCCCATCATCGGTCAACGACAATCCCCGCGCCTGCCGGATAAACAGCGCAACACGAAGCCGAACTTCCAATGATTTCACCTGCTGGCTCACGGCCGATTGCGTCAGGCCAATTTCTTCTGCGGCGGCGGTAAAACTCAGGTTGCGCGCAGCGGCTTCAAAGGCACGGAACCACGTGAGCGGCGGAAGGGATTTGGCCATTGATCAAGTCACCCATTAGTCTTGCTAATACCTTAGCACATAAATCATTTGTTTGTCTCAAAAACAAGCTGATCCGATAGTCGCGCAGCAGCGAACAGGAGAATGATAATGCACCCCGACATCCGAAAAATCGTGACCTATGACGAAGAGGTTTTGGTTGAAGGTTTTCGCAAAACCGACACGCCGTGGCGCATGTTTGCGGTTGCAGCCGTGGTCCGAAACCCGTGGGCGGGACGGTTTGTCGAAGACCTGAAGCCAGAAATTCAGGCCTATGGACCGGTTCTGGGCGAGATGATGACCGACCGGATGATCCGTCTGGCAGGTGGTGGCGACGCTATCGAAGCCTATGGCAAAGCCGCGGTTGTGGGGTTGAATGGCGAAGTTGAGCATGCCTCGGGACTGATCCATACACTTCGGTTTGGCAATCACTATCGCGAAGCGGTAAGCGCGAAATCCTATCTGGCCTTCACCAACACCCGTGGCCCGGCCAACGCGCCAATCATGGTGCCCCTGATGGACAAAAATGATGCAGGCCGTCGCTCACATTACCTGACGATCCAGTTTTCGATCCCTGACGCGCCACGCGACGATGAAATCGTTGTTGTGCTTGGTGCCGCAACAGGAGGCCGCCCGCATCACCGCATTGGCGACCGGTATCAGGATCTGAAGGATTTGGGACATGATGTCGACAACCCAGCAGCGGTTTGATCTGGATGATCTGTCTTATGTCACCTCGGGCAACGGCCCGCTGGTTGTGCTCATCCACGGGGTCGGCTTGCAGGCCGACGCCTGGTGCGGACAGATCGACGCCCTTTCAACCGAATTCACAGTGATGGCCATCGATATGCCCGGACATGGCGCCAGCCCGGTGCCCGACGCTGACATGACATTGGCCGACTATAGCAATGCCATCGCCTCAGCCCTGCCTGAGGCGGCACTGGTTGTCGGCCATTCGATGGGAGCCATGATAGCGCTCGATATGGCGTCCCGCTTCCCAGATCGGGTACGCGGTTTGGCCGCGCTGAATGCGATTTACAAGCGCTCAGCTGCTGCGCGGGATGCGGTAATGGCACGGGCGGCAAGCCTTGATGGGCAGGCAACACCCGATTCCAGCGCAACTCTTGAACGCTGGTTCGGGGCTGCGCTGACACCTGAACGGGAAGCCTGCCGTAGCTGGCTGCAAGATGTCGACCCTGCTGGGTACGCAATGGCCTATCGGGTCTTCGCCAGCGAGGACGGCCCAAGCGAAGCACACCTCAGGTCCCTGCCCTGCCCTGCGCTTTTTGTCACCGGCAGCGAAGAACCAAACTCAACCCCGTGTATGTCGCGCAGCATGGCGGCACTTGCTCCGCGTGGCCGAGCCATCGTGGTCGACGGCGCGGCCCACATGATGCCGATGACCCACGCACGACAGGTGAATACAGCCCTTCAAGAGTTTGCACGGGAGGTTTTACAATGAGCACAATAGATCCACGCGCCCTGCGAACCGCCTTTGGCAGCTTCATGACCGGGGTCACGGTTGTGACCGCGCGCAGCGCAGACGGGACACCTGTTGGTTTTGCCGCCAATTCCTTTGCCTCGGTCTCGCTGGACCCGCCGTTGCTGCTGGTCTGTCCGGGCAAGTTTTTGTCGAGCTATGACAGCTTTGCCAATTGCACGCATTTTGCAGTCAACGTTCTGGCAGAGGGACAGGAAGAGGTCTCGAACACGTTTTCCAGCTTCAAGGGGGATCGTTTTGCACAGGTGGCCCACCACCTTGATCCAAATGGTGTCCCGCTGATAGATGGTGCAATTGCTCAGTTTTCCTGCACTACTCACCAAATTCTGCCCGCTGGGGATCACTGTATCCTGATTGGTCAGGTTCAGGGCTATACCCACACGGGCGCACCCGGACTTGGCTACGTTGGCGGGCAATATTTCAGCCTTGGAGTGGAACGCGCCGCGTTGGACGATACGCTGGAAACAGCAGTCTGTGGCGCAATTATCAAAGACGCTGGCCACGTGTTGCTGGAACAGACACCGCAGGGGTTCCGCCCTCCGCAAATTACCAGCACGGATCGGGGCCAGATCCGTCGACATCTATGCGAAGAGCTCGAAGCGCGCGGCATAGAGCTCCGGCTGGAGCAGGCTTATTCAGTGTTTGACGACCGGCAGTCAGGTACGCACTTCGCCTATTTCCTTGCAACCAGTACCTCTGCCCCGTCGGGCGACACGCTGCAAGTCGTGCCTATCCAAGACCTGCCTGGCCTGGCCTACAGCTCACCCGCCATTGCGCAGATGATGGCGCGGTTCGCCCTAGAGGCACGCACCGGAGGCTTTGCCCTGTACCTCGGCGACGCACAGCGCGGCGACATTCACCCCTCTTCTGAAAGGATCTGACCCATGGAGTTTTCACTCTTTGCCCATATGGAACGCCTCACCCCGGATCAGCCCCATGATGTGCTGCACAATGAATTCATCAGCCTGTGCAAAATGGCGGATGAAGGGGGAATGCGGGCGGTTTGGACCGGCGAACACCATGGAATGGAATTTACCATAGCCCCGAACCCGTTGCTCACACTGGTTGATCTGGCGCATCACACCAAAAACATACAACTGGGCACAGGAACGGTGATTGCGCCATTCTGGCATCCGATCAAGCTGGCCGGCGAAACGGCTGCCGCAGACGTGATGACGGGCGGACGGATCGAACTGGGGATCGCACGTGGTGCTTATTCCTATGAGTATGAACGCTTGATGCCGGGGATGGATGCCTGGGAAGCTGGGCAGCGTATGCGTGAATCCACGCCATTACTGCAAAAGCTATGGGCCGGTGATTGCGCGCACGATGGAGAGTTCTATAGCTTTCCTTCTACCACCTCGGCCCCCAAACCACTTCAAGAAAACGGGCCGCCCATTTGGCTTGCCGCACGAGACCCCAACAGCCACGAATTTGGTGTGCAAAACGGCTTCAACATCCAGGTTACGCCGATGTGGCAAGGCATGGCCGAGGTTGAAACTCTGATGCAGAGGTTCAACACTGCCTGCGAAACGCACAGTGGAAAACGCCCGAAGATCATGTTGCTGCAACACACTTTTGTTGGAGCTGACGAAGCTGACGTAGCACAGGCAGCACAGGAATTTTCGCGCTTCTATTCCTATTTTGGGGCCTGGTTCCAGAACAAACGCCCGGTGAAACAGGGGCTGATCGAACCGCTGTCAGACGAAGAAATTGCCGCCAACACCATGATGGCACCGGACAATATGCGCCGCGATCTGAACATAGGTACCGCAGCCGAGGTCATTGACCGGATCAAACGGTACGAGGACCTGGGCTATGACGAGTTTTCCTTTTGGATCGACAGCGGCATGAGTTTTGAGCGCAAACGAGAGTCACTGGCGCGCTTCATCAATGACGTCATGCCTGCGTTTAAGTGAGGGACAAAATGGAACAAAATCCACATTACCAGCTCTTCATCGACGGTGCATGGTCCGAGGGCAGCACAGGTCAGGTCATGACCACTTACAATCCTGCAACCGGGGACGGCTGGGCAACCTTTGCCTGTGCCGCACCTGCGGATGTCGAACGTGCGATTTCTGCGGCCCGGCGGGTTCTGGATGAACCCACCTGGCGGGATATGACCCAAACCCAACGCGGTAAATTGCTGTACCGGCTGGCGGATCTCATCGAAGAGAATGCCGAGCATATAGGACGGATTGAAACCACCGACAGTGGCAAGCTGCTGGCTGAAACCTCTGGCCAAACACGCTATGTCGCGGATTACTACCGCTATTACGGTGGGCTTGCAGACAAAATCGAGGGCGCAGTTTTGCCGATCGACAAACCGGACATGCATGTTTTTACCAAACGCGAACCCATCGGCGTCGTTGTCGCGATTGTTCCGTGGAATGCCCAGATGTTCCTGACGGCCACCAAATTGGGACCGGCGCTTGCGGCGGGCTGTTCAGTGGTTCTGAAAGCGTCAGAAATTGCGCCTGCACCGATGTTTGAGTTTGCCCGTCTTTGTGAGCAGGCTGGATTTCCACCCGGTGTGGTTTCGGTCATCACCGGAGACGCCGAAAACTGTGCGATCCCCCTCACCCGCCATCCAGTCGTTGACCGGATTGCCTTTACCGGCGGGCCAGACACAGCACGCCACGTGGTCCGCAATTCGGCAGAAAACTTTGCTGTCACAACACTGGAGCTGGGTGGCAAATCGCCAATTCTGGTGTTTGAGGATGCCGACCTCGACGGCGCAGCAAACGGCTTGATTGCCGGAAATTTTGGCGCCTCTGGGCAAAGCTGCGTGGCCGGTTCTCGTGGCCTGATCCACCGCCCGGTTTTTGAAGACCTGGTCCAAAAGATTGCAGACAAAGCGGCCCAGATCACCGTCGGCGATCCACTGGCCGCAGACACCCATGTCGGGCCATTATGCACCACCGCGCAGATCACCCGGATCGAGGAAACCCTTGAAACCGCGGTTGCACAGGGCGCACGTATCCGTTTTGGCGGCGCCCCGCTAGACCAACCGGGGAACTACATGGCCCCGACCCTTGTGGAATGCACTGATCTGGAGACCGAAACGCTCAAGGTTGAGATGTTTGGCCCGGTGATGTCGCTGATCCCCTTTGATACTGAGGAAGAGGCCATCGCAATCGCAAATGGTACCCCTTTTGGTCTCGGCTCCGGTGTTTTCACTCAAAACCTTGCCCGCGCCCACCGCGTGTCCTCCCGCCTCAAGGCTGGTATTTGTTGGATCAACACCTATCGGGCCGTCTCTCCGATCGCTCCTTTTGGCGGCGTCAACCAATCGGGGTATGGGCGCGAAGCTGGAATAGAGGCTGTTCTAGATTACACCAGGACCAAAACAACCTGGATCAGCACCTCTGATACCCCTATGGCCAACCCATTTGTGATGCGTTGACACTGATTAGACGAGTTCTCCGGTGCCTCGTTGGAAGGGCGAAGGCGGGGTGCGCATATCGATGATCGCGAAGCTGAGCAGTACACAACATTTGATCTAGATGACTACGGTGGATTGGCTGAGGTGAATAAGCCAAAAACGTTGGATAAGCTCGATCCGGCCCTTTGGCGCAATGGTTATGATCGGCAGGTATGTGCCGGTCGCACCCGTTGCCAGTGGTGATGGCCGCGACATTGCAAAGTACACAACTTGCGCATTGTTGCCGTTGGAGCTAACCGCAGCGAAGGTCCGGAACCCGCCCTTTGTTTCGAACGCTTCATGGTCATGGTTGATGACATTCCGGTGCGCTGTAACAACTCCATGCAAGCCGTTTCTGAAGGTCGCCTCGTGCTGATGATGGTTACGGCTCGACGCCCAGCTTGATCAACCTTTTGTCTGACGTCAGCACTTATGGGTCCAAATCGCGGTATTTGATTTGAAATGATTGCCGTCACCACTCAACATGTGACGTAAAGCATCGTTCACGGCAGAGGCCTGCCTACGCTCCTTGGGTTTGATTTTGGATGATACTGATTGAGTCCAGCCGTGATTTTGCAACGCTTACTAACCATAGACAGAAATTTCGACGAGGTTTTGGTCCGGATCACGAAGGTAGATCGATTTGATTGGTCCGGTAGCCCCGGTGCGGGGTACAATACCATCTTCGATTTCAACGCAACATACTTCAAGGTGGGCAACAACCTCATCAATTGGGACAGACGAAATCAGGCAGAAATCGCTGCTGCCCGGTGTGGGAGAAAGTGCCCGCGGTTCGAACTCTTTTCCCCGCTGGTGCAAGTTAATTTTCTGCGCCCCGAAAGTTAGAGCTTTCCTGCCACCCGCAAACTCGTCAATTTTCATTCCCAAAACTCTTGAATAGAAATCGCAGGTTGCCTCGATGGAGGCAACGGTAAGAACGAAATGATCCACTCGATCAATTTTCATGTGATAAGCTCCTGAATTTTTGTCAGGATAGATGATAGATCATTTGAGGAACAAATGATGATTGGCGACGGGGCCCATCGCGATTACCTATGTCTGTTTAAATGGCGCCCGAGAATTCACTGGCGAGGTGCGCCAATAGCGTTTTTATGGGTTTTGCCAGTCCGGCCACATCTCGAACAGCAACCTTCAATGTTCTCTCTGACCAGGAATCTGATACGGGAACCATGCGTAAGTTGGCGGGCGTAAGATAGGGTTCAACCGCTCCCAACGGGAGGATGGCAATGCCCAGTCCAGCTTCGACCATGCGTCGCACCCCATCAAAACTCAGCACTTCTACTCTGGTTTTAAGTTCTAGCCCCTGTTCCGCCGCGCGTTTCTCTAGGAAGGCTTGCAACGAACTGCCTTTTTGAAGGCCAACAAGATCGTGATTTGAAAATTCGCTAAAGGCGACTGGGCCGTCGCGTCCCAATGCATGGCCATAGGGTGTCACAACAACAAGTGTATCCCGACGATAAACAAAGACATCGAGCTCAGGGTCAGGAATCAATCCAGAAAATATCCCCACATCGGCAATACCATCGCGAACGGCAGCAACGATATCGTCGGATGTTTGTTCCGTCAGATCGATACGCATATCCGGGTGTTCTCTGACGAATAGAGCAAGATCTTCGGGTAAGAACTGGGTAATTGCCGATGTGTTTGCCGCGATGCGGACCGTGCCACGAAGACCCGCAGCGAAGTCCCCCATATGATTGTCTATGCGATCTAACAGACGTTGCAAATCCTTTGCATGCCGCAGCATTTCCTCGCCTGCAGGCGTAAGCTCAACACCCTTTTGTTGACGATAAAAGAGAGCTGTGCCGACTTGGGTTTCAAAATCTGATATCCGCTTGCTGATCGCCGAGGCTGCTATGTTCTCTGAAGCCGCTGCTTGTGCAATGCTCTTGAATGTCGCGACAGCCACAAACAGTTCAAGAGTCACAAGGTCAAATTTTTTCCGCATTGGTCCGGTACTCACTTATCTCAACGAGATTGTCGTCCGGGTCGTATAAATACAGGGATGTTATGGACCCAAGCGCACCGCGCCGTTCTACCGGTCCATCTTCTATACGGAGACCTCTCGCTATTAATAGCTCTTCTACATCAGAAATACCCTGTTTTACGAGAAAGCAAATATTTGCAGACCATCTGCGGCCTGCATTTTTTAGTGGTCCATACCTCTTGCCTTTAGGTTGCAGGTTAAGTTTACACGCCCCAAACATGACTTCCACACGTCCATCATCGAGGCGAACAATTCCCATGCCCAATCCGCCGCCATAGAAGGCGACGGATTGTTCGATGTCTTCGCAAGTTACTGTGCGTCGGCAGAGTTTTTGGGTCCAAAGGCAGCCTAAACTAAGAGAAAGTTTGGCTCATCTGGTTGGTTTGAT
>NZ_JBYAXC010000003.1:0-599630 GCF_057444295.1 Parasedimentitalea nitratireducens
TCTCATATCAATAAGGAAATTGAATCAGTCAGACATCCCTAAATCAACAAGAGTTTTTCAACAGAATAAGCCCAAAGTAGCGAAGGCTGCATTCCTCACCAAGTTCAGATATGAGTATGAGAATAAACCTAAAGTAGTAGTTTGGAACTTTGCATGACAGCCAACCAGATAGTCCTGATCCTCCTGACGGTCGTGGTTATTAGCCTGATCGTCGCCTTTTTACTTACTTACAGAAAGCAAAAGAAAAACAATCCCCCAAAAGTTCACGGGCCACACACTCCAGGAGCCGGTTACGACCCTAAACATATTGCACGCAGCAAGGGCAATGGTATGGCGGACGGCGGCGTAGGTTGAAACAAAAGCAGCCGTTTGTTCAACCGCAGCGAACGACAGCTTCGTCCGCATAGCCGGCAATGGTTCCTTTGTGGGAGTAGAATACTCACAAAGGCCACTAGCCCCGACACTGAGCGAAACCTCTAATCTCCCTGCTGAACCCGCGCGTTTACGTATTGGGCAAACTCGAAATTTGGGCGCTCCAAATGGGACAAAGGGCCTGATTCGGCTTGGTCCGAACACAGGCCCCGATAGACTTTCTCGGTGCAGCCGCGGTCTTCTTCGTTCACTTCATCCAGCAGGGTTTTCAGTGCTGCAAAGTGATTTTTGGCTTCTGGGTCGTCGCGAAACTCGGGCGCTAAACCACCGCCGTAGAGAATGTTCACATGATCCGGACCATCGGGGTGCAGGGACAGATACCAGAAATATCCCGGTGTCAGGGTGATCAAGAGCGCTGGATAGATCGACAAGAGGTAGGTCTTGTTGCGGTCTTCCCCTGTCAGGTGGGTATTGTTGGGATGAGCCAGGGTCAGCGGCATTGAATCGTCTTTCATGATCCAATGGTAGTTAAAGGCGGGCTGGCCCGGCGGGCATGTCATGCGTGCCAGATCGACGGTACTGCCAATGGTCGGGCCATGGCAGACCGGCAGGTGGTAGCTTTCCATGAAGTTCTCGGCCAGAACCTTCCAGTTGGTATTCCAGCGGTGAGTTTCTTGGAAACTTTCGACATAGTTTTCCATGCTATATCGACCAACCAGGGCGTCTAAGTCTGCCAAACCTTCGGCAACTGGCGCCGCATTCGGGTTCAAGGTGACCATAATCCAGCCCTTCCAGTCTTCGCACCGGATGCTGGGCAGCTTGATGTCGGATTTGCAGAAGGCCGTATTGTGCATCATTGCAGGCGCCCCACGCAGCGAGCCATCCAGATTGTAGGTCCAGGCATGATAGGGGCAGACGATGGATTTCACGTTGCCGCGCCCTTCGAGCAGGGTGGACATGCGGTGCCGACAGACATTGGATTGCGCACGCAGGACACCATCCCGGTCGCGCAGGATCATGATCGGCTCACCGGCGATCTCCATGGTGGTGTAGTCGCCGGGATTGGGCAAGGTGCTTGCTCGACCCGCACACAGCCATTCTTGGCGGAATATTGTTTTTAACTCCTGCTCAAGAAACGCCTGTGACGTATAAACCGAAGGCGGCATTGCCCTGGCCTGTTCAAAGGGGACTGAAACATTTTTACTGAGCTCTTGCCTGGCGTCCATTGGGTTCTCCAACACCTGGTTGCGTTGGAAACTGTGGGCGATTTCTGGCTATCGAGCAAGCGTTCAATATCGGGCTGGTTCACCCGGGCAAACGGAAAACACCGCCCCCGGGGGCGGTGTTCTAGTTCTAGTTCTGAGGTTCTGCGGCTTGATCGTCGGCGCCTGCAGCGGGGGGCGGCTCTGTCGCCGCTTCCTCGGGCGCGGCCTGATCGGTGCTTGGCGCGGCTTCAGGTTGGGCTGGGGTCGCCGGTTCAGTTGGTGGCGGTGCCCCTGACGGAGCTGCTGCGCCGGGTACATCATATCCCAAGAGCTGAGCGGTTGGCGGATCAATGGCCCCGGTAGATTCAAGCCCATTGTCATACTGCAACCACATCACTGCGGTTTCAGTACCACCACCATAAACACCATCTACACCGCCAACATCGTAGCCGGCACCAACCAATCGGTTCTGTAGCTCACGTACCAACTCACCACGCGTAAGCGGATCAGTTAGCGCCATGCCAACAACAGAGGCTTGCTGTCCCTGTTCAGGTGCTGGGTCCGAGACGATTTCGTAGACCTTTTCGTCTTCATAAAAGGTTGAGCGATACAGCACGCCATCACAGGCATAGAGGGTTTCGCCGTCGTCAACGACCTTCTCGCAGTCCTGATCTGACGGCAGCGAGGTTGTGTAAACCAGCGTCGACCCAACAATGGCCGCCGTGAAGAACCATCCCCAGGCCGGATTATAGTAATAAGGGCCGTAGTGATAGTGTGGTGGCCTGTAGTACGGGGGCCGGTAATAGGGCGGACGATAGGCTGGTGGCCGGTATCCCGGAGGCCGATAGCCAGGCGGGCGGTATCCCGGCGGGCGACTTCCCACTGGTGGTCGTGTTCCAGGTGGCCGTGTTCCAGGTGGTCTAGCCCCAGGCGGTCGGGTGCCGGGCGGACGTGTTCCCGGTGGGCGTGTTCCGGGAGGTCGCGCACCGGGTGGCCGCACGCCTGGTGTAGGACGTGTAGAAGGACGTTGCCCCGCCGCTGGGCGGCTTGGCTTTGCTGCAGGTGGTCTTGCAGGCCGGGTCACAGGCTTTGCTGCGGGAGGCGCTACAGGCCTTGTACTGGGCCGGGCTGCGGGTTTGGTTGCCGGTCGCGTGGCAGGCCGGGTTCCGGTCGACGGACGTGTGCGCGCACCAGACGGACGGGTTCTGGGCGCGGTTGAGAACCCACCGCGGTTCCCACCACCTCCGGCTCTGGCACCCCCTCCTCCACCACGTAAACTGCGGGCATCTGCGGTATCAGTCGTGGGCGATAAGCGCATGACACTTTGCGGTGATGTACCAACAGACAATGCAAAGACAAGTACCCCTAGGAAGAGCTGGCGCATCAGTTTCCCTCCCTTTGCAAGTCAACTTCGCCGGGTTTTGGCCAGGCCATAAGCTCGGCGTCTTCATCCGGCTCATAGACAAACGCATCGGGCGGTATTTCGGGGCTAAAGTTCCAGTTGGTGAAGTAAGCGCGATATTGCGGCCAACCCTGCGTATAGGGATCGGTGCCAACCAACATCAACAATTCCGGCTGCTCGGGATCAGCGGCCACCCAGATCTGCCAATCTGTTTCATAGTCAGAAAACGCCAAGTGGTGCGCAGTGTGACCAGCAATTCGCGTCGTTCCCAAATAGGCCGCCGATTCCGCTCGATCAAGCAGTTCCACACGAGGGTGGCTGCTCATCACCTGCCAGATTGGCAAACGGATGTCATAGGTATCGCCAATCTTGTTTGCCAGTTCATCGAAATCACCCATGAACGGGGCCGAGACATAGGCGTTCTCTTCTACATCCAAAATGCTGAACTGAGCGCCATCAAAGAAGAATTCGCGGGTTTCGTCGCCAAACTCGCTATAGCCATAAAACCCAACACCGCGTTGCAGCAAATTAGCGCCGCTGCGCATATAGGTGATTTTCTCACGCCCATCGACAACCACATCGAAGGACACAAACCAATCCATAGACAGGGTATCCTGCTCGGACAGGAAGCTTGTTGCTGCGGTCAGGATTTCGGCGGCTTGAGGGTCGATTGAAGCAGAGGCTCGAGCTGTTTCAGGGCTCGATTGCGCAGTTGCGGCCCCCCATTGCGATATCCCAGTTATCAATACCGTTGAACCCAGTAATAACAGACGCATTAGCAAACCACCGCTGAAAACCCGTTGGAAAATCAAATCGAAACACAGGGCAAGGGTACAAGTACCGCAGAAAATCACAATAAATTTGTTTATCTCGGCGCGAAGCCGCGTAATGCGACCGGTTTGTGGGGCTATCGCCCGACAACGATATCGGCTTGCAGACCGCCTAGATCATCACTTTTTCCCAATCGCAAGGCGCCCCCATGGGCGCGGGCAACGTCGGCAACAATGGCAAGCCCCAGTCCAACGCCCGACCCCAAATCCTGATTTCGCGCTGGATCGAGACGGGTAAAGGCGCGAATGGCCTCTCCCCGTTGATCATGTGGAATGCCGGGCCCATCGTCTTCAACCCGAACACGCAACGACCGGTCGGTCAGGGTGACGGAAACACGTGCGCGCGTGCCATATCTAAGGGCGTTGGAAACCAAATTCTCGACAGCGCGGCGCAGCGCAACAGAACGCAGCGTCATTGGTCCGGCCCCGCTTAATTCTCCCAGCATCACGTCTTTGCCTTCGCGGCGCCAGTTCTCAACGATGTCCTGCACCAGGGCCATTGGGTCAGTCAGTTCAGGTGAGCTGGTTGAAACGCCGCGCGAAAAATCAAGGAACGCATCCAAAAGCTGCTGCATTTCGGAGACATCGCGCAACAGCGGCTCGGCGTCCTCTTCGTCCAGCATCGCCAGCCCAAGTTTCATACGCGTCAGCGGTGTACGCAGATCATGACTAACGCCCGACAACATGATTGTGCGCTGTTCAATCTGTCGTTCAATTCGGGCGCGCATGTCCAGAAAGGCGCTACCAGCCGCGCGCACTTCGGTGGCCCCTCCGGGTCGGTACGTCACGTTGCGCCCACGGCCAAAGGCCTGAGCTGCATCTGCCAGCCGTTTGATGGGTCGCAGCTGATTGCGCATGTAAAGAACCGAAATTCCGGTCATGAAAATCCCAAAGAACAGCATTGTCACAAGCAGTTGATGCGGGGCTGCTGCGGTAACACGCCGACGGTCAAAGCTGATTTCCAAAGGTCCCAGCTTGTTTCGAAACACCAAGCGAACCAGTCTTTTGTCGGGAAATTGCACCGCCAGAACCGAAGGGAAGTTGCTGCGCAGGGTGTCGCGCACGATACGACCGGAGAACTCGTTCCAGGCCAGAATGTCATAAACCGGGAGTTCTTCTTCATCCAGAAAGCGTGCCCGCATCCGTAGTGGAGCCAGCAAAGGAGCTGTTTGCTCCAGCATTTTTTCTTGAGTTGGCGAATCTGCCGCGAGAACTGCAATCATTTCTAGTTCGCGCAACACGGTAAGGGTCATTTGCACCGTTATGTCCTGCAAGTGGCGCTGAATAAAGGCCACGGACACCACCAATTGCAGGACCACGACAGGCAACATCATGATCAGGGCCGCCCGACCATACAGGCTGCGCGGCATATAGTGTTTGAGCCAACGGAAGAACATGGGTTAAGCCTATAGCGCACCAGCAGGGTTGTGAAACACAGAACTTGCAGGGGTTTGAAATGAATAGCAAATGACCGAGGCAGCATGATGCAGGCTCCAGATAATTTCAACCCGATCCCGGGAGACGCAGTAGAATTGGAACCCGGATTGCGCCGAATATTGGCTGCAAACCCGTCGCCAATGACCTATCGCGGTACCAATACCTATGTGCTGGGGCAAAAAAAATCCTTGGCTGTCATTGATCCCGGCCCCGCCCTACCAGACCATCTCAACGCGATTTTGGCGGCGGTTAAGCCGGGGCAGACCATCACCCATATCGTTGTCACCCACAGTCATCTGGATCACTCCCCTTTGGCTGCCGAGCTGAGCCTGCGCACCGGGGCACCAGTATTTGCCTTTGGAGATGCCAAGGCAGGCCGCAGTTCAGTGATGGCCGAGCTTGCGGCGGCAGGGCTGGCTGGGGGTGGCGAAGGTATTGATGCTGATTTCTCTCCCGACATCTTCGTCGCCGATGGTGACATCATTTCCAGCAGCGACTGGACGCTAGAGGTCATTCACACCCCGGGCCATCTGGGCAACCACATTGCCTTGGCATGGAACGATGCCTGTTTTACCGCGGATCATGTGATGGGATGGGCCAGCTCCCTCGTCTCGCCTCCAGACGGGGATCTGAGTGATTTCATGGCCTCCTGCCATCGCTTGCGCCAACGTCAGTGGCGCGTCTTCCACCCCGGCCACGGCGCCCCGGTTTTTGAGCCGATGGAACGCCTGGACTGGCTGATTGCGCACCGTCAATCCCGCGAAGCAGCAATTCTAAAGGAGTTGGAGAGTGGACCTGCTACAGCACAGACCCTGAGCCAGGCAATTTATATCACAACGCCCCCTGCCTTGCTCCCAGCAGCCGAGCGTAACATATTTGCGCATCTGGTTGATCTCATAGGAAAATCACAGATCTCCGCAATTGGAGATTTATCAGCCACCGCCAGTTTCAGGCTTCGCGACTAAACAGACAAATTATTTTCAGAAATATCACATTTCCCCTCTGGACGGCCCAATTCACCGGCGCTATACGACACAAACCGTTCCGGCGTAGCTCAGCGGTAGAGCAGTTGACTGTTAATCAATTGGTCGTAGGTTCGATCCCTACCGCCGGAGCCATAATAAGTCACTAAGCCCAATAGCTTGGTGGCTTTTTTGGTTAATTGGGCATTTGGCAGACGAAGCCCTAGGGCACCGTTTGCCTGTTATCATATAGTAGAATTTGGATCAGTACTTAGCCCGTTTCCTCTCTATTTGCCGCAAAGATGATGCCTGACACACTTCGCTATTTGCATCGGTAGCGCGTGGCTTAACCCATCCTTCGGAAATGTCTGAGATACTTCGGGTTGGCCAAAGTGTTGTGGCCATGCTTCTCGACCACTTCCTGTCTTTATTCAATGGCTGGCTGGTCTCCGCGGGCATCACCAAGCCTGGCCCAGTAGACACCCCATTTCCATTCTAACACGACGGTCCTCATGACCGAACGAGTTTCGTCGGGTATGATCGAAGCAACCCCACTGACGCGTACAGTCCAGACCTGACATCGGTGACAGCGCTAAATGCTGCAAATGCAGCTTACCATTACGGACGACAGTGCAACCTGCAGCATCCCATGACTTTTGCGGTTAGGTGTTGATAGACGTAAACTTGGATCAAGCGACGGTTGCTCAGGCCAGCAATTCGGTCGCCGGATCTTCTGTGAATGCATAGGAATGTGTGTTGATGTCCCCGCTCCAGCGCCAGACTGCGAGGAACCCTTCAGGCCCGGTTCGAAAGGCATGAGGCATCAAGCTGGGGTGGTGGATCATATCACCTGCCCCCCGCGTCCGGATATCGTCTCCGGCTGTCCACAGCGCTTGTCCCGCAATAATGGAATAGGTCTCGTCAGCGTCATGAAGATGCAGTGGGTAAAAGCTTTCCGGCCTCATATAAACCAACCCCAACCTCACATCCGGTGCTGGAATCGGCCCTTCTGGCCCCAATAGGCTTGCTACGCTAATCATCGAAGCAATACTTCTTTCAGTATTATCTTCGACGGGGTTTGATCCCCGGGGCAGCAGGTTCTGTGCTTTCAGAACTGCTCCTGCTGTCGGGTGGTTACTGCTAGCCATGACCGTGCGAATGCCCTGATCTAGAAAGCAAGGTGGTAGCGGATCAAAGGTCACAGGGGACGGTGTAACTATAAGTGTATTTGCCGTATGAGGCCCCTGTGGGTCGGTCTCGGCCTCGTAGACCCTTGAGATTGCCTCAAGCATATCTTGAAAATGATTATTCTGAACCATCGCCCATACCCTCTGAAAGATGTGTCAATCTCGATCGATTCTCGTCCATCGATCTGCGATCAACGCGACCGGTTCTGGTCGCAATTATGCTGTCGGGAATTTTTGAATTATGCGGGCTTGGGTACCCAACATTGTGCCGAGCTATGGAAAAAACTGACTGAATCCACTCCTGAAGAACTCAGGTTCGCACTTTTTGTTGTTCAATTTTGGTAAGGACTACGTTTTCGGGAGCCTCTTTACGGCCCATTGCCGAGCTTGTTGTTCTGCGCAGCAAAGGTTCGTTTCGACTATTCTTTTCGTTTATTAAGTTGCAATGAGCGTCAGAAATCGTCGACTGATGCTTTGGAAAATCAAAACGTGACATTGGCTCTTTGCGCTCTATTTACGGGAGATGTCGGCCGCATCAGGGAACTGGGCCCGATCCGTCGGCCAGAGTGGTAACTCTGCATGGCCACTCCTCCGGAGTTTTCGGGGCTGCGCTGTCTTACCCAGTTTCTTTAGCTGAGGTAGTTGAAAATGGCTTATGGATGGGACCGGCGCGTCGTAGCGTCTGACTGGACTATTTTTCAATATA
Source organism: Parasedimentitalea nitratireducens (assembly GCF_057444295.1). NCBI lineage: Bacteria > Pseudomonadati > Pseudomonadota > Alphaproteobacteria > Rhodobacterales > Paracoccaceae > Parasedimentitalea > Parasedimentitalea nitratireducens. Next base: position 8,102 of record NZ_JBYAXC010000003.1, read on the forward strand.
ACACGTCGGGCGCCACAGCCAATTTTTTGCCTCAGTATGGCACGGGTTCCCTGCAGTACTGGGAACTACCAAACCTGACAGCCCCCAATTCACATAATGGGCAACTGGGATCGGGTTTCGCAGGGATTGGTGGGGCTTTTCAAAACGAAGTTATTGCCAGCCCTATGCATTCAGACATGTTTGGCACTGCGTTTGATAGCGACCAGGTTTCAGGTCAATCGGCGACCGACACCACATCTACCCAGACAGCAGGAGACTCTGGCGGGCTTGTTGGGGCGTTGGGGATTGGTGGCTATACCAACGGAGAGATCAGCACCAGCGGTGAACTTGACGAATATACACTGGCTGTTGAAGCGGGAAAAACTTATACCATTAACCTGTTTGGCAATAGTTCGGGCAACCGGAACTCTCTGACCGACTCTTATTTGCGGGTCTTTACCGATGCCGGGCTCACCAACTTGCTGATAGAAAACGACGATTCTATTTACAACAATGTGACAACCTATCTGAATTCCTATGTGAGGTTCACCGTCGCCACCGATACTACTCTTTATGTTCAGGCCTCGGCGGTTGGATCATTAACAGGTGAATACACCCTGATCGTGGAAGATGAGACCGTAGAGCGCCCCCGTGACAGTCTGGACTGGGGCAGCAGTTTTTATGACACGACGGTGAACGTTTATTTTGCTGGCGCCGGGGAAATTTACGATGGCAAGGCCTCGCTCGGCTTCACCCAGCAGCAAATTGACGACACCATGCACGCGCTGCAATCGATGGTCAGCGGCGTTAATTTGACAGCCTCCCGGTCGCTGACAGCCGGGGCCGCCAATATGTTCCTGATCACCTATAACCAAAATGACAATTCATCGGGCTATTTCAATCCCGCAGGACTACAAAGCGCGGGTGTCGGCGCGTGGAACCTTTATTCCACCAGCTATCTTACAAATGGTTTCTATACCAACGACTGGGATCCCGGAAATGGCGCATATCACACGCTGATCCATGAGTTTGGTCATGCACTTGGCCTAGCCCACGCGCATCAGGGAGGCGGCACGTCTGACACCATGGATGGGGTGACCTCAAACAGGGGGGACTATGGCGACTATGGGTTGAACCAAGGTGCCTATACCATCATGGGCTACAACTATCAGGGTGACATTGACGAAGGGGATGACACGACCGGCACTGCGGGCGCTGTGAATTATGGTTTTGCTCTGGGTCCATCGGCGCTGGATTTGGGCATTCTGCAGTCCCGCTATGGCGCAGACATGACTGTCGCAACGGGTAACGACGGTTATATTCTCGATACCACAAATGACGAAGGAACCGGTTTCACAACAATCTGGGACGCAGGCGGTACTGATTACATTCAGGTGTTTGGGTCAACTGGTGCAACAATCGACCTGCGCGCCGCAACTTTGCTGTATGAAGAAGGCGGTGGTGGCTGGATATCCCACGTGGATGGCATCTATGGCGGTTATACTATCGCCAATGGTGTTGTGATCGAAAACGCATATGGTGACGCCGGTAACGATAGTATCACCGGAAACGACAGCGGCAACACGATCAACGGCGAAGCTGGCAACGATACCCTTAGTGGGATGGGCGGCAGCGACATTTTGGGAGGACGTAGCGGAACAGACCGAATTTTGGGAGGGGCCGGAAACGACTATATTCAAATCGATCCATTGGACCCTACAGTGGGCGATTATTATGACGGTGGCGCTGATTACGACATAGTACAACTGTTTGGGCTGAGCTCCTCTTCGACTTTTGACTTTGAAACATCAGCTTTTTTCAACAACGAAGCACTATCATTTGCAGGGCCAGGTCGTGCCTATTTCCTGGCGGCACAAATAAGTCCGTTGCTTGATGTGAGCGCATCTGCCCACGTCGGGGAGACCGTGTATTTTAACGTGCGGATGTCTAGCCAAACTTTGCTTGATCTGTCGGGTATGGGGTTTTCCGGGTTTGATCAACCGGGAGATGGGACCACGATAACCGGGGACACGGACACCGAAATCATGATCGGCTCTGCTGTTGATGACATCATCCTTGGCAATGGCGGCAATGACACCATGGAAGGTGGCGCTGGTGTTGATCAGATGATCGGTGGCTCCGGTAATGACAGTTTCCGCTATAGTGATGGGCAAAATGGCGCAGTTGGTGAAATCGCCAATGGCGGTCAGGGTGCAAATAAGGTTCTGATTTCCGGTAGTGGCACATCTGACCTAAGGGATGTCACCTTTACCAACATCGGTGAAATTGAGTTTGACTCCAACGGCCCGGCCGGAGATTCAATGGTGATTGTCAGCACTGATCAATTGCTTGGGGACGCAGCATTTCTCGATGCCCTGTTGGTTGACGGCAACCTTGGCGATGACCGCGATGACACGCTGCGCATTGATGCGCTAACGGTACCAGACGTCGATATGACGGGCTTTACCTTCCAGACATGGAACAATGACACTTACAATGATCAGGATCTGATTGTTGTGTTCGGCACCGGGGTTGCCAACAGGTTCTACGGCAGCTCGCAGCACGATAACATGAGTGGCTTTGGCGGAGATGACCTCCTGGAAGGCAATGACGGCAACGATACCCTTGACGGCGGTACCGGTGCCGACACAATGACGGGTGGTCTTGGCAATGACGTTTTCAGAGTGGACAACACCGGCGACACAGTGAACGAAACTGCAGGGCAAGGCGTGCTGGATGTCATTGAGACCAGCATCAATTACACCTTGGGCGCGGGACAAGAGATCGAGATCTTGCGCACAATTACCCCCACGGGCTCCTCGGGGCTGATCCTGGAGGGGAATGCCGGAGACCAACGGATAGAGGGCAACGCAGGAGCCAATATCCTCGATGGCGGCGGCGGTACAGACACCCTGGCCGGAGGGATAGGAAATGACCTCTACCGGGTTGATGATCTCACAACCGTTATCGAAGAAGTGGACGGTGAAGGGAATGCCGACGCCATTGAAACCAGTCTTAGCTATTCTTTGACAGCGGGCCTTAGCATTGAGGAACTGCGCACCAATGATGCCGCTGGGACGACCGCTATTGATTTGACCGGTAATGAGCTGTCACAGCTGATCTACGGCAATGCTGGCGCCAACCGGCTCGACGATGGCGGTGGTGCAAACCTGGATCTGTTGACCGGCTATGCAGGCAACGACACCTATCTGGTCAATGCAGTTGGGACGAGCATTTCCGAGCTGGCAGGTGAGGGAACCGACGATCAGGTGCATACGACGGTTGATTTTGCACTGGCCACCGACAACGACATCGAAGTTCTGAAGGCTGCAGATCGTGCGGCGACAACCGCGTTGGCATTGACCGGCAATGAGCTGTCGCAAGAGATTATCGGAAATGACGGAGCCAACACGCTTGACGACGGAGGTGGTGCTGGGGCTGACAGTATGACCGGCCATGCCGGGGATGATCTGTATGTCGTTGGCAATGCCGGAACAACAGTAACCGAGGCTGCAAGCGAGGGAAATGATACGATCAATTCTGAGGTATCCTTCACGCTTGGTGCATTTGTCGAAAACCTCGTCCTGCTTGGGGGGGATGATCTGAATGGGGTTGGCAATGAGTTGGCCAACACAATTGTCGGGAACAATGGTTCCAATCTTCTGGAGGGTTTGGGAGGAAACGACACGCTGACGGGTTTGGCTGGGGACGACACACTGGACGGCGGTACCGGTGCAGACAGCATGGCCGGCGGTACTGATGACGATCAGTATATTGTTGATAACGCCGGTGACACTGTCACGGAAAACGAAGATGAAGGCATCGACACCGTTGAATCCAGTGTCAGCCGCACCCTAAGCGCTCATGTTGAAAACCTGACCCTAACCGGCACAGGAGATACCGACGCAACGGGCAATTCGCTGGGCAATACTCTTACCGGCAACGAAGGGAGCAATATTCTGTCCGGGGGAATTGGCGAAGATACCCAATTCGGGGGAGAAGGCAGTGATACCTTTGTCGTTTCTCGTGAGCAGTTTGCCATCACAATGGGAGACGAGTTTTCTGACTTTCAGTTTGGCATCGACCGGCTGGATTTCAGCGCCTTTTCTGCAGGTGAAATCGCGCAGATCACATCAGAAGCAGTGACCAATGGGCTCGATTTCATATGGACCCTGTCCGGGCTGGAATACAGCCTCGGGTTCCTGACTTTCGCCGATAGCAGTCTGGCGTCTGCTGGCCCAGTTACAATTACCGGAACCGAAACGCAGGGTGAAACCCTGACTGCAACGGTTGGTCCATTGATCAACCCGGATGACATAGGCACTTTGACCTACCAATGGCTCCGGTCTGGGTCCTTGATTTCCGGTGCTAACTCAGACAGTTATACACTCACCCAAGACGATGTAGATGAAACGATTACAGCGCGCGCTGTATTCCTGGGCGGGTTGTTTGAGGACGTCCACCTGACTAGTGACGCCACGGCAGCTATTGAAAACACGAACGATTTACCGTCCGGAGCAGTGACGATCAGCGGAACGCCAACCCGGGGCGAGGCTTTGATTGCAAACGGCTCCGGAGTTTCAGACCCAGATGGAATTGACGCCAGCACCCTGGCTTATCAATGGCTGCGCGACGGCACTCCCTTATCAGGCGCGACCAGCGCCAGCTATACTCTGACTGTAGATGACATCGGCGCACGCCTGTCCGTAAGGTTCAGCTTCACTGACAACCAAGGCACCGCTGAAAACGTCAGCAGTGCTGAAACGGCGCTCATCGAACCACGCCATTTGACGCTTGTCGGCACACCCGATGCAGATGTTCTACGAGGAGAGGAAGGTAATGACACCATCAGCGGTTTGGATGGCAATGACCGTCTGGTTGGAAACGAAGGCAATGACAGCCTGCTTGGAGGCGACGGCAATGATACGTTGAATGGCGGCGACGGCGATGATTCCATCCTAGGCGGAGAAACAGACGCTGACCTGCGCGACGTCGTGTATGCGGGCGTGGGCAACGATAGTATCGATGGCGGCTATGGCAATGACCTGATCTTTGGCCAAGAGGGGGATGACCATATTGCCGGTGGCTTTGGCGCCGACGAGCTGCAGGGCCAGGAAGGCAATGATATAATCACCGGCTCCGCTCTGTCAGACTTGGTGTTTGGTGGCGATGGCGATGATTTTGTCAACGGCGGCTTTGGTCATGACCGCATCAATGGCGGCGCGGGCGCCGATAGGTTCTATCATCTGGGTATTGCCGACCATGGCTCGGACTGGGTCCAAGAGTACAATGCCGCCGAGGGCGATGTGCTGTTGTTTGGTGACACTTCAGTCAGCGCCGATGACTTCCAGATCAACCTGGCCCATACCGCAAATGATGCGGGCGAACGATCGGGCGAGGATGATGTGATCGAGGCCTTTGTGATCTACAAACCCACCGGTCAGATCATCTGGGCGCTGGTCGATGGCGGCGGTCAGGATGAGATCAACCTGAAGATTGGCGGGGATGTGTTTGACCTGACGGCTTAACATTGAACGAGAAAATCAATTGAAGTGATGGACTGATCCATAGGATATGGCGGAAATTTCTACTGGGAAGTTCAAATGAAAAACCGCCGCTTTTTCCAGGGTCCGAGCGTACTGATATAACGCCACCCCACCACTTGTTTATTTTTTGGCAATCGCCAGTCCCAAGCCACTTCCTTCGACCTCGTCCCGTGGTTTCAAAGCGATAAAGGGCTCAAAATGCTTTGATGAAATTTCTTCTCGATACCGGACCCGTTATCTTCGATCTGAAAACTGCCAAGCTATGATCCAGTTGCCCTATGATGCGAATATAGGCCGTCCCTTGGCTATGATGCCGGACTGCGTTGGAAAGCAGGTGTTGGAAGGGAACGCGAAAAATTCTTGAACAACCTTTAGCCCCTGTAAAAACTGTGTCAGTCTCGATCTCATAAGTTCCCGTTTGTAAGACATCTTGGGCCAGCGCCCTTACCTCTGCATCCGGATCAACACTCTTGGCCTCTACGTCCGGACTTGCGACCAAAGCGTATTCCAGCACCCAGTTGGCAGACCATCCATTTGGTTAGCTTTGCTTTTGATCATTTTCAGATACTCGCCAACTTCAGCTGGGATGTGGGAGCTGGCCGTTTCAAATTATTCAAGACTCCACTCAGACAGGATCTGGAAAACACGAAGCTGGGAACGCATGTCATGCTCAATGCGGCGCGCAAACATTTACATTTCATCTCGTGCCGGGCAATGGTGGCATACCTCGGAGGCGTTGTTTCCTGTTGGTGCCGTTGATTGGGTATCCCCCATTTTCTCTCGATGTTAAAATTCTTTCTGGGTCGCGGCCAACTACGTGCCGTTCAGCTTTTGCTTGGTCATACAAAGATGGGCAGCACCGACAGATACCTCGGTGTCGAGCTGGAAAATGCTCCATTTCACAACACCTGCAGAGCGTTTCCTAGCATGTGTGCGGCGACCGGTCAAAACCGCCGCAGGAGGCAGGCTCTGCGAGGTTGGGTTCGCCCGCGCGCCTCCAACTGGCCGAACAAACCCTAACCGGACGTTTGAACGGTTTGCGGTTTAGGGTCAGCCAGCGAATCCACAATATTCTGGATGTCTTCCTTGGTCAGCGGTTTGCTGATGTAGCCTTGCACAAATGGGTATTTCAAAGCCCGCTCCTTGTCGGCCGGCAACTCGGAGGATGAGAACATCATGATGACCGACGAGCTCAAATTCTCATTAGATTCCAATAACTTTTGGAACTCCTCTAGAAACTCGAACCCACCCATTCTAGGCATGTTGATATCAAGCAGGATAACAGTTGGCGGGAAACCATCCTCCCATGCGGTTGGGTTTTCGCTGTGGCCTTTCAAAAAATCCAAGCCACCTTGGCCGTCGCGTTCCTGAAACATAGGACCGCCAAACCCCCATTTCTTCAGCGCCCTCTTGACAATGTATTGATCCATTTCGCTGTCATCAATTACAAGCAATGATTGTAGCATGCGAATAGTCTCCTGTATGGCTGTTAGCCTTGTCCTCTGGGGCCAGCATCCGGAAGTTCGATTATGAATTCCGTACCGTTGCCCGAATTGAAATCGATTTTGCCGCCAAGAGCATCAACATGCTTTTTGACCAAGTAGAGACCGAGGCCACTGCCAGAAGATTGCGTTGGATGAAACCGTGAAAACATTGAAAACATTGAAAACATTGAAAACACATCCGCCTTTTTGTCTGCAGGTATACCAATACCATTGTCCTGGATTGTAATGACAAAATGGGTCTCAGTTGTTTTAGTCAACACGGTCACACTGGGAAATTCCTGTGTCTTACATGCATATTTTATGCCGTTCGAAATTAGGTTTTCTAGTACTTGCTTAAGTCTGACTTCGTTGCTGTGGGGGTTCCATGCGTGGTTGAAATCTTTTGAAACTACAACTCCGCTCTCTTCGATCAGCCCCTGTAGGTTATCAATGACACTGGTGGTCAGCTCTTCAAAATGGACAATCTCGGCTTCGCTGTTCATATACTCGGCCTTCGTAAGGTTGAGCATACCGTTGATCGTGCCCTCGAGATTTTCAGACAACTTGCCAACCTTTGCAACATTTTCTCTGGCTTCGTCTAAATCGCCATCGTCGAAATCGTCAATGATGTACTGCGACAGCCCTTTTATTGAGAGCAACTGCGCCTTGAGATCATGAGAGGTGCGATAAGCAAACTGTTGCAGTTCGTCATTTAGAACCGTCAAGTTGGCGTTGTTGTCTTCGAGCCGGGTCAAATGGACCGAGTTTTCTGCGATCCGTTTTCGATATGCGAGAAAGACGGTAATCATCCCTAGAGCGCCCAGGGCTATCAATACGCTGAAACCCAGGTAAGATTTTTTTCACCTGCAGTGTAAAATTTTGCTGGATGGTGCCGATTGGCTGGATGACTTCCAGCAGCCCCCGAACATCCCCGATCTGCCAGTCAGTCTTAGGCGACTGAGGATGGGTATTGTGGCAACTGACGCAGGATTCCCGCATCAGGTCAGCCGTCGCGTAGCGAACTGTCGCCACGCCATTGTAAATTTCAGTCCGTACAAAAGGCTCGGAGGGGTTTTGTAAGATAGCCTCCCAAGCATCGACGCGAAAGCTGTCGTTCAGACCAGCGCCTTCGCGCCATGGAAAAGGATAAGGACTGTATAGTGCCGTTGACGCCCCTGTTGGCCCTGCAGCGATGGTTTGCCCCAACTCAATGGTTAGTGATGCTGGCAACGGTATAACGCCGGAATTCCCCTCGAACCGGTGGGAAATCTCAATTCCTTCTGCGCGGGCAACTTCAACAACTTCCCTAGTGTACAGACTTCTAACCGCCGTAAGCGCCGTACTTACCGTTTGGGCGTTATTGACAACCGTTCTCTCGATCACGGTTCCCAGGAGCCCAGAAAGGATGAAGTACCCGGCGACCATGACGGCGGCGAAAACGGCAGCGGCTATGAAATGAGCATAACCCAAAAAAAGCTTGTTGAGCCTATTCCGGGCTATATGGCTAATACTCACATCTATTCTGTCTTTCTCACGGTTAAATGATCCGGTCTGCACAGACGCAAATGCGGCGGCGCGCAAAATGGCACAGCTTTAGTGCTGCTCCATCCTTACCGACATACGTGCGCGTCGTGAACTTTTTGTTAAAAGTGTAGACATGAGACACAGGCTTTGTTGTTGCCTTCGATGTGCCATTCTTTGGCACAATAGGGGCGACTTTCTGTAGGCTTAAGCCGCGTTTAAAGTTGGTTTCCTATTCGGATGATGCGAGAGGACGATCAATTTTTTTCGCAGTATGGACATCTAAGCAATGTACAGTGAAAGGCCGTTTTATTCCGTTGCAGTATGAACTGGTTTTTCGCCAGGCGCGTGAATGAACGTCATGTTTTGGCTGGAACCGGCCATTAGACGCGATCACCTCCAACAGCAGAAATCCGCAGTTTCACGACTTTGGTGCGTCGTGCAGCATTCGACACTAAGAGCGGATACCGGGCCTTCGCCACATAGACCATTTTTGATTGAGGGTTCATGCCAGCAGTTCAAATACCTCACCACCAACTATCAGGTTGATTTCATCCTGCCCCGCGCCATCAACCAGCGCCCACATGATTTGTCCGGTGGGCTTGGTTAGTTGGAATTGTTCATCTACTCACGACCACTTATCTCTGCTGAGAGTTGGCTTGATAGCTGATCTTGCAGCTTGCGGATTGCCGAATTTGCCACGTCTGTCTGTCGTCTAACAAGCTCACATCACTGTAATTTTGACGATGCCGCAATGGCTCTAATGGCTATTGTTCGGAATAGGATCTTTAACCGTTACAGCTCTAAGCCCATTGTATGCTGGCTGTAAAAAATCCTCACGTCGCGCAATAATTTTTGTATAGAAATTTGGAAGGCGCGAGTTTACCTGCCCCGCGACTGCCATGAAAGATTGAATCTGCGTTTCCAAGCTGCTGTTAGCTTTGTTGTCGCAAAGATCTTTGATCAAGTGTTGGTGAAGAGATCTAAGTTTTGTGAACTCTTTAGATTTTGCGATCTCGTTTCCACCAACGACGATGTAAATGGGTTCTCGCTCGGTTTTGCCCTTGAGCTCAACGATGCCAGCTTCGAGCATCCCTATTTCACCGCCAATTGCTTCCATCACAGTTTTGGAGACAACAATATCAAATTCTACGTGCCTGCAGATATTTTCGATGCGTGAAGCGACGTTTACAACATCTCCGATCGCGGTGTAATTGAAACGGCTTTCGGAACCGATGTTCCCGACGCAGGCCTGCCCCGAAGCACATCCGATAGCTAGTTCAATGGGTGGGAGCCCTTGCATCATTGAGGCTTGATTGAAATCATCCAAAGAGGATCGCAATCGAAGCGCTGCGCGCACCGCATGCAATTGATGGTTTTCGATATTGAGTGGTGCATTCCAAAACGCCATGACCGCGTCGCCAATAAACTTGTCGACCGTACCCTTTTCAGCTTGGATGTCGCGGGCCAGACACGTGAACAATTTGTTGAGAAGATCAACCAAATCTGTTGGTGAAATGCGCTCGCTCAGCGGTGTGAAGTTACGAATGTCAGAAAAGAGCACTGTAATGTTTTGTGATTCCCCTCCTAGGCGTAATTCCTGCCCGGTTCGGTCTAACTCCTCTAGCACTCCTGGCGCGACATAATGCGAAAGTGACCTACGGATGACTCTTTTGTCGCGTTCGGCAACGCCATAAAGGTAACCTGAAAGGACTGCAAAATTGACCATTCCTCCTGCAAGAGGAAAGGTTGCGTCAAACAAAATTGAACCGTGTTGAAAGCCAAGCCAACTGGCCAACAGAACCAAAGCTGCCGCGACACCTCCAGCAGCAAAAGACATCAGAGCTCCACCAAGAGACATGACGGTTGTTACCACAAGGCCAAGTGCGACATAGGACAAGATCTCTAATCCGGCGACCGTATCTGAGCGATGCAATGATTGACCAAGAAGCAATTGCTCGATGACTTGAGCATGTATGGATACTCCTGGAACGGATTCTCCAAGAGGTGTCTGGCGGATATCAAGCAACCCGGCAGCAGATGTGCCGACCAAAATGATCTTTCCCTCAATCTCATTTCGCAACCACTCGTCATTTGAACTGTTCATCACATCGACGGCGGAGATGTATAATTCTGGGTTGTCATGGCGAAATCGAACCCATAGCTCGCCTTGTTCGGTCGTTGGAATTACCAATCCACCTAACTCGATGAACCGAACAATTCCCTCTTCCTCATGTGCCCCCTCTAGTATGATGTTGGGTTCTTGCATCGCTACACGGAGCGCTTCGAGACTGAAACTTGGCATCAAGCCATTGGGGCCTTGCCATAGCAAGGGAACGGTACGGACAGTGCCAAAGGTATCCCCCGGTGCAACATTGATACTGCCTATCCCACTAGCGGTTTCGGCAAGTGGAGGTGCCAGTGAAGTCCACGCGGCTACCCAATTCAAGCCGTTACTGGGGTTGTCGCCGATTTGAATGACTCCTGCCTTAGACTGAATGTTACTTTCGTCTGTGGTAGGTTTTAGTGCGACACCCAGGATGACTGGCAACGAAGCATTCGCATTTGCAAGTCTGACATCATTGTCGAGCAGTGATAGTTGATCTGTTCGCGTAAAAAGTTCTGCATAATTGGGGTCTTGGGCAAATCTTGCGGGAGAATACCTATCGGGTTCGGCAAAAAGAACATCGAAACCAACACTCGCTGCGCCATAGGCGTTTAGTTGGTCAACCATATCGGCCACTAATGTCCGTGGCCAAGGCCACTGTCCAAGGATTGATAGCGAAGTCTCGTCAATGTCGACGACACGAACCGGCAAATCTGGTTCAAACAATCGAGGGGAGAGACGTTGCAAATAGTCGAAATAGATGAGGCGTGTGGCAATAACAGGATATGGATCCAAGATCCGCACATAAACGCCCAAGCAGATTAAGATTAATCCGCCAATTCGAAGAAGCCAACGACTGCGCCACTTTAGGGCTTTTTCTGCACGGCTTCGGCGTAAGAACCTGAAAAACAAACCTAACGATCCTTCCCTCTACCTCCATTTTCCGCAGAATTTCCGTGACCATTTGCGTTGCCTCGGTTTTTACCTCCAGCGTTGTTCCGGCCCTTTCCACCATTGCTATTTGAATTTTCTTCTCTTTTTGCAGCGCCCTGGCCATTTCCTGTGCCAAAACCATTTTGGCCTTCGCTAACACCGCCACCTCGTCCTTGGCTTGGGCCGTCATCGCCACTTTGACCGGGAAAACCAGTTCGTTCCTCTTCAGTTGGTTCTGGTTCATCTGGTGTCGATGGGGGATCTGGTTCATCTGGTGTCGAAGCTGGATCTGGCTCAGGCCGTGGGGCAGGCACCGGAGGTTGCACAAAGGGAAGCAAAGGTTGTGGGGGGGTGATTAGGGGGTTGAAAATTGCTTGATTTGGTGGAACTTGGTGCCGCCTGCAACCGGCTGTTGGTGCATGCAATTGTTCATTGAGCGCCCTCTGAGACAAGATGAAGGGGAAACCTAAAGAAAGTAACGCGCTTGCTTGTTGCGGTCCGTTCGGGACGCCGATGGTTCCGCGAGGTGTAGTTGCTGCAATTTTGCAGGACCCTCTCACCAACGAACAACTCCCACTACTCCCACACATGCGCACTGAGCCGTTAAGAATTGCCATTGAAGTTTGGCGGTCTGACAAAACCCAAAAATCGAATATTGTCCCTCGAACACCCATCGTGGCAGTTGGGGTGGTTACCGTGTATGCTTTGCGCCTGCTATTTCCTGATACAAAACGGAATGATCCTCCAATAGCGTTAATGTTAAATTGGCTTGCCCGATTGCTTCTACGATTGAAAGAGGCGTCAACGGTCATCGTGGAATTTGGGCCCACTGCAATTTTTGTGCCATCATTGAAAAGTAGTTGAACGATACCGGTTTTGTTGGTTTTGATGACGTCTCCGGTATCCACCGGCATACCAGCTGAAATGCGCTGTCTTCGCCCGTCGCTCGTAACGTTTGCGCCGCTTTTAACCTCAAGCACCTTCCCAATCGATGCCTCGGCAGAACTAAAGTGCGTCGCAATAAGCGCGCAGATTCCATATCGTAATATGAGGCCGCACCATGTCATGTAGTGTCTCCTCCTAGAGACTACGATGGGCTGGTCGCTATGGGGACCGCTTCTATTTGTCGGTCCTTCAGGACCCAAAATGTGCCTGAATCTTAGCTTTCTGCGTGGCGCGGAGTATTACTTAGTTTTTGGATTTTTGCAAGGATTGATGGCTGATTGATGGCGTGCCGCATAAGCCGGCGACGGAGAAAAGTGCGCTTTGCATTCAGCTATTGGAATATTCACCAGCATCTGCGAGCAAAAGGCAGGTCAAGCCGGAGACGTCGAAGAAACGATGTTAGAATGTTACAATTCGTGGTATGATAAATGCGGAGGGCCGTTCATGTTACGCGTTGGCCTATCGACCTTTGCTCTAGTTCTGATATCCGGTTTTGCTGAAGCCGGTGCGCTCTATGATGCGGCAAAGATGGGTGATCTGGGGTCAGTCGAGCATCTTATTTCGACTGGTGAGAATGTTGACGCATTAGGCCCAAACAAGGAAACACCACTAACTGCAGCCACGCTGAGCGACGATGTCAAAATTGCCGAAATCCTAATTGACCGTGGCGCCAATGTAATGGCGCGCAACACTGGCGGGTTCACAGCTCTGCATGCCGCGGCCTATGCTGGAAGTGCAAAAGTCGCGGCGTTATTGCTAGCCAACGGCGCTGGTCTTGAAGACGTCCGGAATGTTTCTGGCGCGACACCCTTAATCGTAGCGGCAGAGGAAAACAATTTGGAAGTTGCTCGGCTGTTGATCGCGCGCGGTGCAAATATAAGTATTTTGGACAGAGACGGATTTTCTGCGCTGACCGGGGCATGGTCAAAAAACCGGATTGAGATGGTGCGATTGCTAAAGCAAAACGGCGCGGTCTGCCAACCTAGTGAGGTGCTGGGGACAGAAGAATATTACAGGAAATGCGTTGAATATGGCAAATAGCAGGAGGGTCGAAAATGTATGTTTTTCTCCGATTTTGGTTCGCAATTATGGTGGTATTCGGCGGCCCTGCTTTTGCGACCGACCCGGTAAACACCGGTCTTTTTGGCGGGGTGGCAATAAAGGGCTATGACACGGTCGCATATTTTTCTGAGGGTCGAGCAATGAAAGGTTCGGAAGAGTTCTCCCACAACTGGCTCGGTACACCGTGGCATTTCGCCAACGCAAAACATCGAGACATGTTCGCGTATAATCCCGGCAAGTACGCGCCACAATATGGCGGTTACTGTACCCTTGGTGTTGGTCTGGACGGGCACGCCGCAGAAAATATCGATCCCGAAACATCTTGGCGGATCATCGATGACAAGCTCTATTTCGTCTACGCTGCAGAATATGTTGGTGAGCTTGATGGGCCTTCACGGGACGAATGGCTGGCAAAAGCCGAGGCCAATTGGCCTGAAGTGAAAGCGCGTGTTGAGCAGGAACTGAGCAACTGAAACAGGATCAGTCGACCGGCGAAAAATGAAAGACTTTTGTCGCGTTGACGTAGGTGTACATGTACTCCCCCTCGACCCCAGAGGCGGCGTTGCGATAAATCGGACCACAGACGGTTCGACCGAGTGACAATGATTCGACACGTTCGCACAACATGTCGCCCGAAACGGTCACTTCCCCCGTTGCGATGTAAGCGTTTGTACGAAATGCCAATGAACCATCTGCACCGATTTGCGTAACACCGGGGCCGATCCCTTCGACATTTCCCTGCCATGTGCGGCCGAAAGTAACGTGCCTGATTTCATCTCCGGTCAGGGGCTCACGGGTTCCGGCATCGAAGCCCCATGGCCATTTTTGTAATCCACCCCGGGTGAGCGCGCCAAGAAACAGCTTCAAGTCTTCCGCTCTGCGGAGATGTCCAAACTTCATCCGGTATAGTTCCACGGACATGTTTGCTTCTAGACGTTCCGCCTCTGTGGCTGCAGCGCGGGCATGCTCTATGCGATCTGCCAATGTGTAGGCCGCAACGAGATATGCGTAGATTTCATCGACGTTCGGTGCCGCATCGCGAGCTTGTTCGAGCATGCTGACCGCACGTTCTGGCTGGCCACTAAACATGAAGGCTAAACTGGCGTCGAGGCGGGTTCCATTAGGAAGGTTTGGGTTCAGCTTCTGTGCGGCATCGATCGCCGCAACCGCGTCGGCATGGCGGCCGCTAAAGGTATGTACGAGATTCAGTGCCGCATAGGCTTCTGCCTCGTTTGGTCCCAAGGCGACAGCCCGTTCAGCAGAGATTAGAGCGTCCTCATAGCGACCGTCGATCACCTGTAGTTCTGCAAGTACAGAGTAGGTTAAGGAGAGTTCCGCGTCGATCTTCAGCGCTTTGCTGGCGTGTTCATAGGCTCGCTTTCGAGCAACCGGGAATGCCAAAACATCGTCGTAGTTGCTACGCATGACATAGGCCTCGGTCCTCGCTATCGCCGCAAAAGCCCGAGCGAACTCAGGATCGAGTTCCGTCGACTTTGTGTAAAGAGCCAGTGCCTCGTTCAGCTGTGGACGAAAGCCTGTCCGGGCTGCATGTTCGGCGCGTAGATAATAGTCGTATGCTTCGAGATTTTGGGTCGGCAGGCGTTCGAGACGCTTCTGCTCAGACAGTGAGAGCCGGACCGAAAGAGTTTCGACAATGTGGCGGATTACCTCGTCTTGAACCGCAAAAATATCTGAAGCGTTGCGCTCAATCCGGTCAGCCCAGAGGCTGTCACCTGTTTGACTATCAATCAGCTGGGCGTTGATGCGGATACGATCACCGGCGCGGCGCACACTACCCTCTAGTACATAGCGGACGCCAAGCTTACGTCCTACTTCGCGAATGTCCACAGGTTGGTCTGCCAGGGTGAACGCCGTATTACGTGCGATGACCAGCAACCCGGAGAGACCCGAGAGGTCCGTAATCAGATCGTCCGTTAATCCGTCTGCGAAATAGTCGTCGCTGGCATCAGCGCTCAGGTTGTCGAACGGAAGCACAACAAGCGAAGGCCGATCCGCGGGAGCCTGAATTTCTTGAGAGGGAAGCGGCGAAGGGGGCGGAAGCCAAGGCTGAAACCAGAGTACAAGTCCCGCCACCACTACAGCGGTCCCACCACTGCCGAGCGTGAGCCACCACATCATGGGCCGTGGCGTGCGCGGAGGTTTACCGACGGTATTCTGCATGGCCACGCGATAGACGTCGATGGGATCGGGGATATTCTTGACCTGATGCTCGCCCATAGCCTCGAAGGGGTGATCGACCTTTCCGCGTGTGTATTCGAAAACTGCGCGCGAAACACAGATGCCCCCGGGGTGTGCCAGCGCCTCGAGCCGGGCGGCGACATTTACTCCGTCGCCATAAATGTCTCCCTCCTCTGCGATCACATCACCAACATTGACGCCGATGCGAAACAGAATTCGTTGATCGGGCGGAACATCGACCTGACGTTTCGCGACGCTCTCCTGAATTGCAATCGCACAGGAAACGGCATCGACCACGCTGGGAAATTCGATAAGGGCACCATCGCCCATCAGCTTAATAATGTGCCCATTGTGTGTGGCAACAGTAGGCTCGAGGAAGTTATTTCGCTCAGCCCGCAACCTAACATAGGTGTCCGCTTCGTCCTTCGCCATCAGACCGCTGTAGCCGACAACGTCTATGGTAAGAATTGCTGTGAGGCGGCGCTCCATTTTCCCTCGCTGATTGCGACAAAAATTACACTTGTCTCAAACACTACAGCAGAATTGGCTCACTTATGCGATGGTCCGTGCTCTCATTTCCTGTCGCTCCCGATCATTGGGCTGGCAATATCCCATAATAGTAATTTCCAACCGGCGAACGAGGAGCGTTAGTGGCCGACTTTGAACTTCGGTCAAAGTGCGTTGTGTTTCCCGGGCGGCCAATCGCTGCGCCGCCCACGAAGTTCGGCTGAGGTCCGGTCTTGTCGGCCCAGCACACTTGGTGCCGCGGCTTTTCAAAAGATGATCTACTGCGCATTGTTGCCTTCGGAGCTTGGCGCTGCGAAGGTCAGTTGTCATCCGTTTCTACCTACCCTGCCTCGTGTAACCGAATACAGAACCATGTCATTTCGGGTTGTTAGCGCCCAATGAATGCTAACGCCATAAAATAGAGCTGATAGCTACCTTTGCCAGTCGATTTGGGAGGTGCCAATTTTCACTTTCCGTGACGGCGAAAGGTTGGTTCGAGCCCATGGCAGGCGCGCGAGGGCTGCCACATTGGTTATAGGCAGCCAGAAGGGCCTCTGACTGAATTGTCAAAAGTGTAGAAATGTCGAATTTTGTAAGCGGGCCCTATAACGCAATATCTCTGGCTATTGGGCGAGGTGCCGGGGTGAGGGCAGGTATCGGTCGATAGGTGATCGCAACGCTGGCAAAGTAGGAACATTACATAGTTCACTAATACAGATTTTGGGATCCACCTCGGGACCCAAACACACTCAGCCATCTGAAGTTGGGTCCCAAAAAAGCCCTTAAGCTTTTGGGCTCAAGGGCTTTTTATGGCTCCGGCGGTAGGGATCGAACCTACGACCAATTGATTAACAGTCAACTGCTCTACCGCTGAGCTACGCCGGAATGTGAGCCGTCGTATAGGGCCTCATAATCATCACGTCCAGAAGAAAACACCGAATAAATCGTTTTTTTTGGATGCGTTGGTAGTCTTGGAAATCCGACCACAAGAAACCTGTTATTTTGGTAATTTTGGTCTCAATTTAACTGGGGTTTCTTCTGGTTTGGCCATGCTCTCAGACTGTTATAACTGACCCAATGCCCCAAACGTCTAGCGCGTATTTGAATTTGATGGATACAGGACCTTACTGGCCGACGTTTTCCGCACCCTGGGGAAATACCACCACTCAACTTACATTTAGGCGCGAGAGCTATCTAGATGTAGTGCCAGTATTCGCCCCGCCTCGGTCCATGCTTGTTGCAGAGCTGCCAGCGAAACACTTTCGTCTTGGTCGGCAGATTCAATTTCTAGCATGCATGCGCGCAATTCACTGAGGCCTAAGACAGCCGCCGACCCGGCAAGGCGATGGGCCTCGCTTTGCTGAACAGGGCTTATGCGTTCGGTTGCATCAAGTGAACTTTGCAGGCGCACGACATCTTTGCAAAAATCATCAAGAAATCCCTGAGCGCGTTCTGCTCCCAACGCCGCAACAAACTGCTGAATATCAGTATTTTCATCCTCTGATGCCAGAACCTGTATGCCGCTGGTATAAAGCCCTATCATTTCTGCCAGCTTCGCCTGAGACACAGGCTTGGTGATAACTTCTGTAAAGCCCGCACTCAGTATTTTGCCCCGATCATCGGTCGCCGCATGAGCCGTTAACGCCACGATCTCGGTATCCTCGGCCAGCTTCTGAGATCTAATTGTCTTCAGAGCTTCTATCCCATCGACACCGGGCATGCTTATATCCATAAAAACAAGATCATAACTAGAATTACGGATCGACTCGACGCCCTCAGCCCCGCCAGCGGCGCAGTCGACGAGATGCCCCTGCCTTTGCAGCATTTTTTCCAAAAGCATACGGTTAATGTCATTGTCTTCGACAACCAGCAGACGCTTGGGTTCGACGACGTCAACGACCCTGTTGGGTTGCTGTTCGTGGTGTGTGGAGATTGCGCGTAATGGCAGGGAAAACCGGAACAGGCTCCCCTCCCCTAACTCGCTTTCTACACTAATTTCGCCACCCATTTTCTCGATGATGCGCCGTGTGATCGCCAATCCCAATCCGGTGCCTTCACGTGTGCGACTGTAGCTGCTGTCCAACGTTACAAAATCATCAAACACTCGATTTAAGTCTTCTTGGGCTATGCCGTAGCCCGTATCGCTCACCCGGAATTCAATCATGTCATTACTGCCAAGCCGCTCAATTTCGACCAGTACCGCTCCTTCTTCAGAGAACTTCAGCGCATTAGCAATCAGGCTCAACAGGGCCTGTTGAATGCGTTCGACACTGCCTAGAACGATGGGCCTATCGGTTATGCGACACTGGAGACTGAGTTCAATGTTGCAAGACTGGGCAGTGGCCTGCTGACTGTCGACCAGCCTCTGCATCATTTCGGGCAGATGAAACGCCCTGTACCGCTCGGGCGTGACACCTGCATCCAGGCGGGACATCTCGAGCACTTCGTTCACGTGATGAAGCAGCAACTCGCCAGAATCCCGCATTGCTTGTAGATAACGTTTTTCTTCGGGCAGCATTTTGCTGCTCTCCAGCAGCTCGATTGCCCCAAGGATACCGCTCAGCGGTGTTCTGATCTCGTGGCTCATGACGGTAAGCAAATCTGCTTTGGCTCTTTCGCCGGCCAAGGCATCATCACGGGCACGTCGCAACTCCGCCTCCCCTTCTACGCGGGCCGTAATATCGCGCAGAAAGGCGACAAACACTTCGTCGTTGCCGGTTTTGCTCGAGGACACACTGATTTCCATAGGAAAAACGCTGTCGCCTTTGCGCAATCCTTCAAGCTGCAACAGCCCATGGTCGACAATCATACCCCCGCCCGTGGCTTTAAAACTCGCCATATTATCAATGACAAATTGGCGCAGGTGGTCTGGAATTATTAATTCGACCATACGCTGTCCAACAGCTTCGTCGCTGGTATACCCGAAGATTGCTTGGGCGGCCCCATTAAAGCTAAGAATCTTCCCGCGCATGTCGACCATCAGGATGGCATCCAACGACGAGCGTACCATCGTGCGCATACGTGCGGCTGATGCCTTGTTTGCATCCGCCAAGACCTGACCACGATGAACCAATCTCCATACGATAAGGGCTGTTAGTCCCAGTGCAATCACCAAGGCAAGCAACACCCAGCCAAGCCTTTGTAACGTCGACGACAAGTGCACTTTGTTCTCGGCATCGTTTCGCGATTCTGTAAGCAGTCCGTATTGTGCCAGCGCCCTTACATCTCGCCAGTTTCCCTCTAATGCAGTCTCGAACTCTGTTTGCGCATTCAAAAGTCCTTGGTCAGGGCCATCAATCACCGGCGCCATGTTATCCAAGCGGCTTTGTATCCTTATCAGCAGATTGAAGATGTGCTCGTTTGCACGTAAATTCGCGAACATGGGACTCTCGCGCAGTGTCGCCATCCGGCTGTAGTAGACATCGAAATTAAATCTCAGATCTTCCAGCTCTCCACCCTGGTCGACTAAATAGATGCTTTCTTTTAACTGCATATGTTCAACCTGGACTTGTGCCAAATTCCAAACCAACCGTTCCGATGCTATCGGTCCAACGTTTCCGAACGTTCCTATTTTTTCGAGTTCCGTGAGAACCATGCGACCTAACAGAACTGAAAGTGCTGTTAGCGACGCTAAAAACAAAACAGTTAGCGAAAGGGCCAGCCGAGTACTCGTTGAGGCTCGCCCGGTCTTCACCGGCGCGCGCCCTCTTTGCCATCCTCAGGCACAACTTGGATTTTGGTGATCTGCCAAATGGTGTGGGAATACAACTTTTCCCTAACCAAAGGTGGAAATTCATCATAATCATAAACCAAACGCAGGGGGCCTTTTTTGCGAACCGTCATCGGTTCACCGTTGCGCTT
Organism: Parasedimentitalea nitratireducens; assembly: GCF_057444295.1. Taxonomy (NCBI): domain Bacteria; kingdom Pseudomonadati; phylum Pseudomonadota; class Alphaproteobacteria; order Rhodobacterales; family Paracoccaceae; genus Parasedimentitalea; species Parasedimentitalea nitratireducens. Next base: position 28,246 of record NZ_JBYAXC010000003.1, read on the forward strand.
ATAGGCAATAACCGTGCCGAATTCAGCTGCAAGCGACATATCTATATCAATCGTAAAGCCATCACCGGCCGACACTGCCAGTGTTCCCTCTGTCACGCCGACGGCCTCCATAAGCTCTACCAGACGTACCCCCGCAAAATGCTGGGCTCCGGTAAACCAGATGGTCTCTGTTTCAAAATCAACCGTGGGCATCTTACGCAGATCCTCCATGGTAAACTGAATCTGGCTTGAACTGCCGCCAAGCTTACCCGGCACTTCAACCACCAGCAGAACCGTCTCTCTTTGATTAGTTGTATCAGCAAAGCCGATCACTGGAAGCAACCAGAGAACACTAGTACGAAAAAAGGCCGTTAAACGTGTCATTTTGTACCCCCACTATAGGCGCCCCAAAACGTCCTTCCTTGGCGCCAATAATTTCGCCCAAAGCGATTGTGCCACAAAATCACATTAAACGCATTATAACCAAGGTATAGCTGACTATCCTTTAGCATAGTTGAACTAAACATATTTGAGGATCAGCCCACCTATTGGCAGGTATGCAATGGGATACAATTCGACTAAAACTTGCTTGAGGCCAGGCGCTGAAGGGGGCCAGGTATAACAATAAAAATCGCCGCTCCCCTTCCTAAAAAATAAACGCTCCCCTTCCAAAAAAAAGTAGATGGATTTGAAGCGCCTACCCTTGTAGGCTGGTGTGAGGAACTTAATCCACTCAGTGAGTTTCATGCGCATACTTTTGGCAGACGATCATGACATGGTCCGCGAAACCATATCAGCCTATCTTCACTCAGTGGGTGGGGCTGAGGTTATTTCATCGGTCAACCTCACCGATGCTCTGGATCAAATCGAAAGTACTGGCCCATTTGATCTTGTCCTCCTTGATTACAACATGCCTGGGATGTTTGGATTAGAGGGTTTATCGCGCGCCCTCAAAAGCAACGGCGGAAAAGGCGTTGCTATCTTATCCGGCAGTGCACCATCTCATACTGCGCAAGAAGCTCTGGATGCAGGCGCCATTGGCTATCTCCCCAAAACGATGGGGGCCAAATCTTTGCTAAACGCAGTACGGTTCATGAGCGCAGGTGAAGTTTATGTGCCAGTAGAGCTATTGCGCAATCAGTCAGAAGAGTCTGTTCACCCAATGGCTGAAAAGCTAAGCCCACGTGAATTCGAAGTTCTTAGCGGTCTTTGCCGCGGTCAGTCGAACAAAGAAATAGCACGAGATCTTGAGCTACAGGAAGTCACCATCAAGTTACATGTGCGCACGCTTTGTCGCAAACTAGACGCTAAGAACCGTACTCAGGCTGCACTAACCGCAAAAGAAGCCGGGCTTTTTTAACCCACGATAGAACCCGAGTTTCGACCAGTGCATTACCAGCATTCGCGCTCCGTCATGAGAGCGAACAAGCGCCGCGGTTCTTTTTACTTCCCTTTCCGACATTTTTCACCTTCTCCAAAGCATAGGAAAAGGTGAAAATTAAAGGTGTCTCTGTCGGCTTGCAGTCATTTATCAGCGTCCCGTAAATCCAAATATCCCACGCGCGCTGTCTTCATCTGAACGTTTCAACCGGCGCGGCGAAGGTTTCATATCCTTGCGAATATCAGCATCCGTCTCTAGCTTTGGGTAATCCAATTCCTGATTGGACAACAAAATCCCTCGTGCCCCGGTGGACCCGACAACTTGGTAGATATTGAGAACGGGCCACTCAAGATGCCCTCCCTCATGCAATGATTTCAAATCACTAACAAAATTGTGACATTGCTGATTTTCCACAAGCAGCACATGTTTCTGTGCCATCCTGATCAAGTTGGACAAAGCAACCATATGGCTTACCGCTGTGTGGATATGCATGATGACGGCTTGAGTATAAACCAGTTCAGGGTTCGGCCACTGGTTGGAAAAGGGCATTGTAATATCTTGCAACCCAACTTTTCCTTTTAGCTGCGGATGACGCTGCAGAGCCAAGTCCAGCTGGGTTTCGCCCCGATCGCCTCCGGTGACCTGAACATCCGGGTACAATGTCGAAGCGTTAGCCACATGGTCCCCTCCTCCGCAGCCTACTTCATGTGCCGAGGCGACGTTTAGCTGGCCAATCACTTCAAGAATCAAATGAGGGTTCGGATGGATCGCTTCGCCCGTAGATATAACGGCGCCGGTTTCGGCATCAAAACGCAATTCGTCTTTATCGGAAATCGCACGATACTCGGTTTCGACATCGCCCTTTAACCTGCGATGATAACTGTCCGCCGTGTAGTGCTCCCAATCGAAATCATCGTCATAGAATTTACGTTTCTTGTAAAAAATCTGCCGAAGTAAGTTCATTTGCGCCCCCTAAATGCTGTGGACGGCTTATCCGACGGCAAGATTCGGAGCAAGTTTTAGAAGTTCATTCTATGGGTGACATCAGAAAGTAAGCATCGTAAGAAACGAAACATGAACACACCAATCTCATCCATCCGAAACTTGGGCCCGGCATATGAAGAAGCTTGCGCCCGGGCAGGCATCACCACAGCAGAAGAATTACGTGAATTGGGAGCAGATGAAACGTACTCTCGACTTTTGAGGACCGGCTCAAAACCGCACTTCATTGGATACTATGTTCTGGTGATGGGCCTTCAGGGGCGACCTTGGAACGATTGCAAAGGTGAAGAGAAAAAGGCACTGCGTGTTCGGTTCGACGCCATCAAAGAAAGCGCGTTCGACAAGGGCCTGTCAGAACTTGAGACCGTGTTGAACCAAATTGGCGTCATCGAAAAGCGCCGCTGAACTTTCTGGATCTGCAAACAAAAAAGGGCCGCCTGTATCAAACAGACGGCCCTTTAATTTTTTGACGGCTAAGGTTTAGCCAACCAGTTCAAGACCGGAGAAGAAGTAAGCGATTTCAACAGCTGCAGTTTCTGGAGCGTCGGAACCGTGTACCGAGTTTTCGCCAACAGATTCAGCAAAGTCGGCACGAACGGTGCCAGCAGCTGCGTCTGCAGGGTTGGTTGCGCCCATGACTTCACGGTTCTTTGCAATGGCGCCTTCGCCTTCCAGAACCTGGCAAACGATCGGAGCCGACGCCATGAATTCACACAGTTCGTCGTAGAAAGGACGCTCAGCGTGCACTTTGTAGAACTCGCCAGCCTGAGCTTTGGTCAGGTGAATACGCTTTTGCGCAACTACGCGCAGACCAGCGTCTTCGAACTTGGCGTTGATTTTGCCAGTCAGGTTACGACGTGTTGCATCAGGCTTGATGATCGAAAATGTACGTTCCAGAGCCATTGGGCTTCTCCTGTTTATCGAGTTCGGACAAATCGCCCGAGCGTCGGTGAATTTATTTGGCGCTCCGGTAACACGATGGGCAGCCTTTGGAAAGGCTTCTGTTGGCTTATTGGCGAACCAAACAACACAGTCAGACAGATCATTTGCGAGCAAAGAACTGAGGCTGGCGTAGTCCTTCATGGTCTGCTACGTCCGGCCCATGTTACGCATCCAAGATATCAATTACGCGGTCGAAGGTCGGCCCCTGTTCGAAGGCGCCAGCGCCACAATTCCCAATGGGCACAAAGTGGGCCTTGTTGGCCGCAATGGCACCGGGAAGACCACACTGTTCCGCCTGATCTATGGCGAGCTGGTGTTGGAGTCTGGCGACATTTCGCTGCCCAACAAAGCCCGTATTGGCGGTATCTCGCAAGAGGCGCCATCGTCGAATGTCTCGCTGATCGATACCGTGTTGGCAGCAGACACCGAGCGCGCAAGCCTGATGGCCGAGGCTGAAACCGCCACCGACCCTCACCGGATCGCCGAGGTCCAGACCCGCTTGGCCGATATCGACGCCTGGTCCGCGGAAGCGCGTGCAGCCTCGATTCTCAAGGGTTTGGGTTTCGACGTCGAAGCCCAGCAACGCCCCTGCTCTGATTTTTCCGGCGGTTGGCGAATGCGGGTAGCGCTTGCGGCGGTATTGTTCTCCGAGCCTGACCTGTTGTTGCTGGACGAACCGACCAACTATCTCGATCTTGAAGGCGCATTGTGGCTCGAAGCCTATTTGGTGAAGTACCCGCACACCGTGATCATCATCAGCCACGACCGCGAACTGCTGAACCGCTCGGTCAATGGCATCTTGCATCTGGAAGACCGCGGGTTGACGTTCTACTCGGGCAACTACGATCAATTTGCCCGACAGCGTGCCGCCAACCGTGCGGTACAGGCCGCTGCCGCCAAGAAACAAGATCTACGCCGCGCCCACCTGCAAAGCTTTGTTGACCGGTTTAAGGCCAAGGCAAGTAAAGCCAAACAGGCACAATCCCGCGTAAAAATGCTGGAAAAGATGGAAACCATCCGCGCGCCCGAAGATGCGGCGCGCACTGTATTCACCTTCCCCGAGCCCGAGGAGATGTCGCCACCAATTATCGCAACCGAGGGTGCCTCGGTTGGGTATGATGGCAAGGCAATTCTAAGCAAGCTGGACCTGCGTATCGACCAGGACGACCGGATCGCTCTGCTGGGGAAAAACGGACAGGGTAAATCCACCTTGGCGAAGATGCTGTCGGCACGCCTGCAGGTGATGTCGGGCAAGATGACCCAATCGAACAAACTTCGCATTGGTTTCTTTGCCCAACATCAGGTGGATGAGCTGTTCATCGATGAAACGCCGCTGATGCACTTGCAACGCGAACGCCCTAACGAGGGCCAATCCAAACTACGCGCCCGATTGGCCGGATTTGGCCTAGGCGCCGATCAGGCCGATACCGAAGTTGGTCGCCTGTCCGGTGGGCAAAAGGCCCGTCTGTCGCTGCTGCTGGCCACCATCGACGCTCCGCATATGCTGATCCTCGATGAGCCGACCAACCACCTGGACATTGAAAGCCGCGAAGCCCTCGTCGAGGCGCTGACCGCCTATAGCGGTGCAGTGATTCTGGTCAGCCACGACATGCACTTGCTGAGCCTGGTTGCTGACCGTCTATGGTTGGTGTCCAAGGGCACCGTGAACCCGTATGAGGGTGATCTCGCGTCCTATCGCGACCTGCTACTGGCCAAGGACAAACCCGTCGCCAAGGCGGCGGCGCCCAAGCCAAAGCCCAAGCGCCCCTCTCGCGATGCCATTCTGGCCCTTCGATCCGAAGCCCGCAAAAGCGAGCAAAGGGTAGAGAAGCTGACGCAGATGAAGGAAAAACTGGACGCCAAACTGGGTGATCCGGAAATGTACGAACCAGAGAACAAAGATCAGGCCAAAGTCTGGCAGGGCAAGCACGCCGAAGTCATGGTCGCCCTGAACCGCGCCGAAGCCATGTGGATGAAGGCGCTGGAGAAGCTGGAAAAAGCTGAAGCCTCATGATTGATACCGCCTTTCTGATCACCTCTTTTGTGACGTTGTTTGTCATCGTTGATCCGATTGGCCTGACGCCAGTTTTCCTGGCGTTGACTCAAGGCATGAGCCCTGCCCGCCGCCGATCCGTTGGCCTGCGTGCGTGCTTCACTGCTGCAATCTTGCTGGCTGTTTTTGCCGCATTTGGCGAAGCAGTGCTGGGTTTTGTCGGCATTTCGATGGCTGCGTTCCGCGTGGCCGGCGGTGCGCTGTTGTTTTTGACTGCGTTGGACATGCTGTTTGAGCGCCGCACCAAGCGCCGCCAGGAACAAGGTGGCGAAGACGATATCGAAGATCCGTCGATTTTTCCGATGGCGATGCCACTGATTGCTGGTCCGGGCTCGATAGCGACCATGATCCTTCTGGCCGGTCAAAAGCCCGGTATTGAAGGGTTTGCCATGGTCATCACTGTAATGCTGGCCGTATTGGCGGTCATGGTTCTGATGTTCCTTGCATCGGGCGTATTTGAACGCCTGCTGGGCAAGACCGGTATCAATGTAATTACACGTTTACTGGGTATGTTGCTGGCTGCCCTTTCGGTGCAATTTATCCTTGATGGCCTTAAGGATTTTGGCTTTGCCGGGTAGCCCCGCCCTATTACAAAAAGTGCGTTTTGGGAGGATTAAAAATGGCAGATCTCGACTTCGGCCGGATGGCTTATCTGGTGTTGTTGCTGCTTGTTGTTGGCTCTTGGGTATTTGTTCAAAATCGCCAAACATTAAATAAAACCTTGCAGCAGGCGGCTATTTGGGCGTTCATTTTCTTGGGCACAATTGCGGGGTTTGGACTGTGGGACGACATTCGCCACACCGTAAGTCCACGGCAAGCCGTGATTGGTAACGGCGGTCAAATTGAGGTTCCGCGCTCATCCGATGGCCACTATTATCTGACTTTAGACGTAAACTCCGTTCCGATAACATTTCTGGTCGATACAGGGGCCACAGATATCGTTTTGAACGCAACTGATGCGCACAAAGTGGGACTAGACCCCAATAGTCTTGCTTATCTGGGCCGCGCCAGCACCGCCAATGGAGAGGTGCGAACAGCCTCTGTTCGGCTCGACAGCATTTCACTGGGAAATGTCACAGACGAAAACGTGCGGGTCCGGGTAAATCAGGGGGAGCTTGAGCAATCCCTGCTTGGGATGACCTACCTGCAACGGTGGTCCAGCATTGAAATTCGCAACGGATCTTTGCTGCTTACACGCTAACAAAGTCAGCGCCTTTCGGCGTTGACCTTTTCGCTATTTCTCTGCCTTCTTTTCCCAACCGCCGCTTTCTTCAGACCAGTACTGCGCACTGCACCCTGCATCGGTCAGCGTTTTCCACTGTCCGCGCGCGTGTTGCACTGCCTCTGGGTCGGTGCCGTCAAACAAAACGCAGACCCGTTGCAGCGCTTCAACCTCGTCTGGGGCCACCGGGGCACCTTCGATCGCCATAATACACTCGGGTGAGTTGGCCGCTTCGGCACCAGTTGTCAGCAAGATCGGCTGAAGCGCATCATGCGCCCCGCCCTGCAGACCGTGCGCCAGGAAGCTGTCTTTGCTGCCCTGCCACAACCGCTCATCCAGCCAGCCCATGCGATCCGGGTCATTGCCCCGAACCGCAATGCGCCAACCTGCACCGCGTGCTTTTTCAAGCAACACGGGCAGCGTCTGGTCCAGCGGGCCGCGTGTCAGGTGGTAAAAGTAAACCGCACCCATGTTTGCGTCACTCAGTCTCAAATCCGTCTTGGATCATCCGGCTCAACGCCGCAACGCCCCAGCCAGTTGCCCCTTTTGGCGCATATGCGGTATCCGACTTCACCGAGGCAACGCCTGCAATATCCAAGTGGATCCAAGGGGTATCATCCTTGGTGAACCGCTGCAAAAACTGCGCCGCGGTGATCGACCCGGCCGGGCGGCCACCGATGTTTTTCATGTCCGCGATACGGGATTTCAGCAAATCATCGTATCCTTTGCCAAGCGGCATTCTCCACGCGCCTTCGTCTTCGGCTGCGGCGGCTTTCAAAAAGACATTGCACAGCGCATCATTGTTCGAGAACACACCGGCATTTTCATGCCCCAAGCCTACAACAATCGCCCCGGTCAAGGTTGCCAGATCAATCATGCCCACTGGATTGAAACGCTCTTGCGCATACCACATCACGTCACACAGAACCAAACGCCCTTCGGCGTCGGTATTGATCACTTCAATGGTATCGCCTTTCATCGACTTCACAACGTCACCGGGCCGTGTCGCATTGCCGGATGGCATGTTTTCGACCAGTCCAACCAATCCCACAACATTGGCTTTAGCGCCACGCATCGCCAGAGCACGCATTGTCCCTGCCACAACACCCGCGCCGCCCATGTCCATGGTCATGTCTTCCATGCCACCGGCCGGCTTCAGAGAAATACCCCCCGTGTCGAACACCACGCCCTTGCCCACCAGAGCCACCGGAGCCTCGCCCTCGACGCCGCCATTCCACTGCATGACCACAACTTTGGAAGGACTATCCGATCCCTGGCCGACACACAGCAAAGACCGCATGCCCAGCTTTTCCAACTCGGCCTCGTCCAGAACTTCGACTTTCAACCCAAGCGCTTCCATATCGACGAGGCGGTTGGCAAATTCAGTGGTGGTCAACACGTTGGCTGGCTCGTTGACCAAATCACGGGTCATGTGGACCCCTTCGGCTACCGCCAACAGTGGTGCAAATTTCTCGCTCATGTCTTCATGGGCTTTGTGCGCGATTTTTATGGTGACGGCTGCTTTCTCGTTTCCTGCTGTCTTGTGGGCTTCAAAGGTGTAACCTCGCAGCGCAATACCGAGCCCAAGTTCAGCGGCTTTTGGCATAGACCCGGCCATCACCGTCATGCTTTTGCCAGCACCTGTTTTGGCCAATGCAGCACCAGCTTTACGTGCCTCAATTGGGGTCACCCGTCTTGGCAGCACCAAGATATCCAGAGTTTCAACTTTCAAGCCAGTCGGCCAAGCCAACGAGATTACCTGACCAGTCTTTGCTTTTGCAAAGGCATCACTGGCAATCAATCGTGCAAGTGCCCCCTTGGTCAGACGGTTGGCGCTGCGTGCAGCCTGATCCATCGTTCCCTCGGGCGTGACCAGCACCACCAAGCGCCCTTCCAGATCAGCCAGCACTTTAGGATCATAATCAGTGAATTCGATCGGTGTCAGACTGCTCATTGGGAAGGCTCCTGTTCATCTTAATAGGTTTGCCCCAACAGCTAGCCTGCGGTGTATCAATTGGCCAGTGCCCGTCTGGCACGAGGTTCTTCATTTGCAACGCAAATTGCAGTTTTCCCCGACACAAAATTCATCTAAGGTCGGCAAAAATACGAATGACAAGATCTGGGGGGGTCGCAGTGTCACGATTTGACAGATACGTGCTGTCCCAATACCTGCTATTTTTCGGCTTTTTCGCGCTGATTCTGGTGGCCGTGTTCTGGATCAACCGCGCTGTTGTCCTGTTCGACCGGTTAATTGGTGATGGGCAGTCGGCCCTTGTTTTTCTTGAGTTTACCGCTTTGGCATTGCCCAATCTTGTTCGAATGGTTTTGCCAATTGCGGCTTTTGCATCTGCTGTATGGGTCACCAACCGCCTAAACAGTGAAAGCGAGCTGACAGTTCTGCGTGCGACGGGAACCAGCCCATGGCAGATGGCGCGCCCTGCGCTTGCCTTTGGTGTTATTACCGCTTTGATGATGTCTGTTCTGACACATGTTTTATTACCGACTTCGATCGCTCAGCTGGAGGAGCGCGAAACCGAAGTTGCGCGAAATGTTACCGCCAAGCTGTTGACCGAAGGCAATTTCCTGCACCCGGCAAAGGGCGTCACATTCTACATACGCCAGATCGATCCAGATGGTACTTTGAACGATGTGTTCCTGTCAGATCGCCGTACCGAGGATCAAAACGTGCTCTATACAGGGGCTCGCGCCTTTCTGGTTCGCGACGAAGGCCGCACCCACCTTGTTATGGTGGATGGGATGGCGCTGAGATTGGACACATTGGGGCGCACACTTTCCTCAACAGCGTTCTCTGATTTCTCGTACGATATAAGCACCTTAGCCGACAAAGCAGACGGAAAATCTCGTAACATTCGGGCGATTTCCAGCATGGAACTGCTGACCCAAGCCGACCAGATCGTTAAGCAAGAGGCCTTTAGCCATGGTCAGTTGGCCGAGGAACTGCACCTTAGGTTTGCCCGAGCGTTGATTTGCATTGCAGTTGCTTTGATTGGGTTTTCTTCACTGATGCTGGGCACCTTCTCAAGGTTTGGTGTCTGGCGCCAGGCGCTATTGGCCTTTGTATTGCTCATCTTTGTTGAGGGGCTACGCGGGGTCGTGGCCGATCCTGTGCTGAATAATGCCGATTTGTGGCCACTTATCTATTTACCTTCTTGCATTGGAGTGGCGATCGCACTGCTGTTCCTGCAGTTGGCGGCGCAGCCGATACAGTTTCGCAAGAAATCAGCCCGAGCCAATTTGACAGAGGCCCCCCAATGAAGCTGGATCTGTACTACGCACGACGCTTTTTGCAGTGGTTCGCGATAATTTGCACGGTTTTATTGACCTTGGTGATGTTGATCGACTTGAACGAGCAATTTCGCCGTTTTGATGGCCTTGATCTCGGGTTTGGCCAACTTGTCAATCTGACCCTGCTTAACGCTCCTGCTGCGCTGAATGAGTTTCTGCCGCTCATCATGATCTTGTCTACAATTGTTTTGTTTGTTGGCTTAGCACGCAGCAGCGAATTGGTCGTTACCCGCGCAATTGGTCGGTCTGGCATTCGGGCTTTGGTGGCGCCGCTCGCAGTTGCCGCAATAATCGGTGTGTTGACCGTTAGCACCCTGAACCCAATTGTCGCGGCCACTTCAAATCGGTACCAGGACTTGTCTGATACTTATCGAAACGGTGGTCCCGCTGCTCTTTCGTTGTCTGGTGAAGGTCTGTGGCTGCGCCAAGGGGGTAGTCAGGGGCAATCGGTCATCCACGCAACCGGCTATGGCGGCGAGGTCGACAACATTACATTGCATGATGTCACCATCGTCTCCTATGCGCCTGATGGCGGGCCAGTTCAGCAAATCATCGCACAAAGCGCCAGGCTTCAAGGCGATCACTGGCTTTTGCTCAAAGCAAAGGTTTGGCCATTGACGCTTGGGGTTAATCCAGAAACGAACTCTGTCGAACACGAAGAACTGCAATTGCCTACAACACTGACACAAGACCGCATTCGAGACAGCCTTGGAACCGCATCAGGCATTTCTGTTTACGATCTGCCCGAGACCATCCGCGCGCTGAACCAAGCTGGCTTTTCAACCAAGCGGTTCGAAGTTTGGTTCCAAGTTGAATTGGCCCGCCCGTTGTTTTTGATGGCTATGGTGCTTGTTGGCGCGGCCTTTACGATGCGCCATGCTCGTTTTGGCGGCACGGGCCTTGCTGTTCTGACGGCTGTTCTTCTGGGATTTGGACTATACTTCATTCGCAATTTCGCTCAAATTCTGGGCGAGAACGGACAAATCCCCGTCGCTTTGGCGGCCTGGGCGCCTCCAGTGGCATCTATCTTACTTACCTTGGGGCTGCTGCTCCATGCGGAGGACGGCTAATATGCGTCGTACCCTACTTGTTGTCGCAGCTGTCCCCTGGATAGCATTGTCGCCGATCGCGCATGCTCAACAATCGAACACCTCTGATGCCCAACCAGCAATGCTGGTGGCAGATCAGGTCTTTATCACACGCGAACGCACGCTAATTGCGCAAGGAAATGTTGAAGCGTTTCAGGGCGACATTCGTCTTCGAGCGCAGAAAGTCACCTTTGACCGTGACAGTGGAACACTACAGATCGAAGGCCCAATTCGAATTGATCAAGGCGGTGAAATTACGATCCTCGCCTCGGCTGCCGAACTCGACAAGGACTTGCGCAACGGCATTCTCAGCGGCGCGCGTATGGTGTTTCAACAACAGCTACAGCTAGCCTCGCAGCAAATGACCCGCGTCGAAGGCCGCTATACGCAGCTGTATAAAACTGCCGTTACATCCTGTCATGTCTGCGACGACGGATCGCCGCCGCTTTGGCAAATCAGAGCGGAGAAAATCACTCACGACCAGCTTGAAAAACAGCTGTACTTTGAAAACGCACAGTTTCGTATTCTGGACGTCCCCGTTTTCTATTTTCCGGGCATTCGTCTGCCTGATCCCACACTGGAGCGGGCGACCGGTTTCCTGGTCCCCTCTCTGCGAACAACCTCTAATCTTGGCACAGGGGTTAAGGTTCCGTATTTCTTCACCCTGGGCGACAACCGAGATCTGACTCTCACCCCGTATCTGTCATCCAAGACGCGAACGCTGGGAGCTCGGTATCGTCAGGCATTTCGAAATGGGCTTATCGAGCTAGAGGGAGCTGTCACGCGGGATGATCTGCAGCCAAACGACATGCGGGGATACCTGTTTGCTGATGGTGCCTTTGACTTGCAGCGCGATTTCAAACTGGAGTTTGAGGTCAAAGCAACATCAGATGACGCCTACCTCGCTGACTATGGGTTACCGGATCTGGACCGGCTTCGGTCGCAGCTAACCCTAACACGGGTAAGACGCGACAGTCTTTTCCGTGCTGGTGCCTTCTACTACAAAACCCTGCGTGACAGCGAAGACCAAACCCAGATCCCCTCTTCCATTGCGGATGTCTTCTACCAACAGCGCCATCACCCTGCGCAGCTTGGTGGTGAACTGCAGATGACGCTGCACGCGCATAGCCACAGCCGGACATCGAATACGGACATCGTAGGCCGCGATGTGGCCCGTACAACTTTTGATGCTGATTGGCAGAAAAGCTGGCACTTGGCTGGCGGGATTGTAACCGAAGGGCAATTGGGGCTTTCTGCCGATGCCTTCGGAATACAAGATGATAGTTCCTACCCTTCCAACGCCACTCGCTTGACCCCGCGTGGAGCTGTTACATTTCGTCTGCCGATGACGCGCCGCAACGCTTCAGGAGCCACTCATTTCCTTGAACCCATTGCTCAGTTGAGCTGGAGTGATGTGACTGGAGACGATGTTCCCAATGACGAAAGCAATTTTGTAGAATTCGACCAAGGCAACCTGCTGGAACTCTCGCGGTTCCCTGCAACGGATGCCCGCGAAGACGGGTTTTCGTTTGTCTATGGTTTCAACTGGGCACGATATGCATCAGACGGCTGGCAGGCCTCCGCCACAATCGGCCAGGTTTTTAGAGAAACAGCCGATAGCCAATTTACCAAGTCCTCGGGCCTTGGTGGCACATCCTCCGACGTGTTGCTGGCTGGTCAACTGAAGCTAGACGACAAACTGGCCCTGACCGCGCGCGGTTTGTTGAATGGAGCTTTCAACTTTTCAAAGGCCGAACTTCGGGGTGACTGGAGTGACGGCCGCGCAGATGTCTCAGGTAGCTATCTGTGGCTCGGGACCGACCCAGCCGAGGGCCGGACTGAAGAAACCTCTGAATTGTGGTTTGATGGCAGTTACGAAATCCACCCAAACTGGTCTGCCAGCGCCAATTTGAGATATGATATTTCCGATGCCCGGGCATCTCGGGCTGGCATAGGCTTTGTCTACAACAACGAATGCGTAAAGGTCGATCTTTCCGTCAACAGGCGTTATACTTCGACATCAAGTGTTGAGCCTTCGACCGATTTCGGCTTTACCATCGCATTAAATGGATTTTCCGTCGACGGCGGCACAAAAAAGTACAGGCGATCATGCAGCAATTCCTAAAGTCTTGGTTCTCTGCTCCGGACCTACTACGCGGCACCGTCCGCGCATCCTCCGCAGCTTTCCTTTTTGCCACTGTGGCAAATCTACCTGATGTGGCACATGCGCAGGGCCTGTTTTCGCCCGCAGTCACCGTAAACGAATCCGTTGTTACCAACTATGAACTGGAACAACGCACCCAATTCGTGCGGTTGCTTGGTTCAACTGGTGACCCCTATGAACAAGCGCGGGATGAACTGATTAATGACCGCCTGAAAGAGGCGGCCACCGCAGAGGTTGGCATCACCGTTTCCGAAGAAGAGGTCATCGCCGGGATGACTGAATTGGCTGGACGCGCCAATCTATCATTAGACGAATTTATCAAAGTTCTCGGCCAAAATGGTGTCTCCCCTGAAACTCTGCGTGACTATACCACCGCAGGCCTTACATGGCGCAACTATGTCGGGGCCCGCTTCCTATCCCAAGCACGGCCTAGCGATGCCGAAATCGACCGTGCAATGGGCCGGGCCGGCACCGGTGGAGTTCAAGTCCTTCTGTCCGAAGTGATTATCCCCATCAATGAGCAAAATGCGCGCCAGGTCGAAGAACTGGCGGAGCAAATCAGCCAGCTGGGTAGTTATGGCGCGTTTTCTTCAGCCGCGAAGCAATACTCAGCCGCAGGCAGCCGCAACGATGGAGGTAGGCTGAGCTGGATCGCCCTGACCAAATTGCCACCACAGCTGCAAGAAGTCGTATTGGGACTAAAACCAGGAGAAATTACAGCCCCATTGCCGCTGCAAGGGGCCGTAGCTTTATTTCAACTCCGTGGAATTCGCGAGATTGCCGGATCAGCACCTCGGTATGCAGCTATAGAATATGCCAGCTACTTTATTCCAGGTGGCCGTAGCCCCGAAGCGTTGAATACCGCGAGCACTATTGCCCGCCAGATTGACACCTGTGACGATCTTTATGGAATTGCCAAAGATCAGGATCCAGAGATTCTTGAACGCCAAAGCCTTACCCCTGCCGAGATCCCGCAAGACATTGCTCTGGAACTGGCAAAGCTTGATTCTGGCGAAACTTCAACGATGCTGACACGCAACAATGGTCAAACATTGGTTTTGCTGATGATGTGTGGACGTACGGCAGACCTCGGCACCGGTGAGGACAATGGGCGAGAAGCTATTGCCAATGCGCTGACCCAACAGCGACTTGGCGCCTTTTCCGATAGTTTTGTCGAGCAGTTGCGTGCAGACGCGGAAATTGTCATCAAATGACCCAAGCTCCCCCCATCGCTCTAAGCTGTGGGGAGCCCGCTGGAGTGGGCCCGGAAATTGCAGTCAAAGCCTGGGAACAGCTGCGTGATAGCTGTCCCTTTTTCTGGATTGGCGATCCACGCCACCTGCCCGCTGGCACTCCAATTGCTGAGCTCAGCTCTCCAGCTGATGCCCTCACCTGCTGCTCAACTTCATTTCCGGTGCTGCCAACGCTCTTTAGTGGTTCAGTTACCCCGGGCGCACCCAGACCAGAACACGCTGCTGGCGTGATCCGGTCGATTGAAACAGCCGTCCAACTGGTCCAATCCGGCCAAGCCTCAGCAGTTTGCACGGCTCCCATTCACAAAAAGGCCCTGATCGACGGGGCTAACTTTGCCTATCCTGGGCATACCGAATTCCTAGCATCTCTGGCCAACCGCAAACGGGTTGTCATGATGTTGGCCTCTGATCAGTTGCGCGTGGTGCCTGCGACCATTCATATTGCTCTGGCCGACGTACCGCAGCAGTTGACCCCTGCTCTGCTCCGCCAGACAATTGAGATCACCGCGCGTGGCCTGCAGGCACAGTTTGGCATATCACATCCCCGCATTGCGGTTGCTGGTCTAAACCCACATGCTGGCGAAGGCGGAGCCATGGGCCACGAAGAGCTCGATTGGATCAATACCCTTCTGGACGAGATGCAGTCCGAGGATTTTTCACTATCTGGTCCGCACCCCGCAGACACGCTCTTCCATGCTGCTGCCAGGAAACGCTATGACGCGGCGGTCTGCATGTACCACGACCAGGCCCTGATCCCGATCAAAACGCTTGATTTCGACCGCGGCGTCAACGTGACCCTTGGCTTGCCCTTTATCCGCACCTCTCCCGACCACGGTACCGCCTGTGATATAGCAGGACAGGACATGGCCAACCCAACCAGCCTGATCCAAGCCCTGAAAATGGCACAGAGCATGGCACAAACGCCTTGATCCTTCATCTGGCTCCAAATATCCCCGCCGGAAGCAAGATGACTCTTACACAGACATCGCCCAGCCCCAGGTAAGAAATGATATGTCCGCCATCGACACCCTCCCGCCTCTGCGCGATGTAATCGCAACCCACCAACTGTCGGCCCGTAAATCACTAGGCCAGAACTTTCTGCTCGACCTCAATCTGACTGCCAAGATTGCCCGCCAGGCTGGAGATCTGACAGGTTGCGACGTGTTGGAAATTGGCCCCGGCCCCGGCGGGCTTACCCGTGGACTGCTGGCCGAGGGCGCCCGCCGGGTACTGGCCATTGAAAAAGATAGCCGTTGTATGTCGGCTCTGGCAGAAATCTCAGATGCCTATCCCGGTCGGTTGCAAGTGATCGAGGGCGACGCGCTTGAAGTTAACCCGCTGGAGCACCTGACCCAGCCAATCCGCGTAGCGGCCAATCTACCGTATAACGTAGGGACCGAGTTGCTGGTGCGCTGGCTAACCCCCAAACAATGGCCGCCCTTCTGGCAAAGCCTGACCTTGATGTTCCAGCGCGAGGTTGCAGAACGCATTGTCGCCAAACCCGGCACCAAGAAATATGGTCGGTTGGCCCTGTTGGCGCAGTGGCGGGCCGAGCCGCAAATCGTGCTGTCGCTGCCGCCAGGCGCCTTCACACCGCCACCCAAGGTGTCCAGTGCAGTTGTGCACCTGAATGCCCTTGCCGAACCTCGGTATCCGGCAGATGCAGCTACGCTGAACCAAGTGGTCGCAGCGGCCTTTAACCAGCGGCGTAAAATGCTGCGCTCGGCCTTAAAAAGCGTCGCGCCAGATATTGAGGACCACCTGAAGGCTGCGGGCATTCCCCCCACCGAACGGGCAGAGCAGGTCAGCCTCGAAGCATTTTGCGCCTTGGCACGTAGCCTTAAGCCAGCCACTTAAGACCGAACAAGACATTCATCCAACAAAGAAAAGCCCCGGAACAGCTTGGCTCCGGGGCTTTTCTAATCACGGAAAAGATTGCTTACTCAGCGGCCTCAGGTGCGTCACCAGCCTTGGCTGCGGGAGCCGCTGACTCTTCTGCCTTCTTCTCGGCCACTTCTTTGGGCTTAGCCGCAGGCTTACGTGTACGTGGGCGACGGGTGCCCGTTTTCTTTGGCTTGCTTTCTGGTGTCTCAACAAGGCCGGAATCGCCATTTGTTTCACCAGAGGCGCCTATATCCAGAACGTCGGGCTGTGGAGCTGCGGCAGGATCTTCGCTTCGCGCTACTGGCTCTGGCTGAGCAGCGGCTGCTTCACTACGAGCGGCGGCCTCGCGTTCCTGGCGTTCAGCGCGTTCGCGATCACGCTCAACCTGACGTTCGCGGTTTTGCCGCTCCTGCTCTTCACGACGGGCGTCTTGTTCCCGCTGCGCTTCGCTCAACATCCGCAGATAGTGTTCCGCATGCTGCTGAAAATTCTCAACGGCAACGCGATCATTGCCCAGCTGCGCATCGCGAGCCAGTTGGTTATACTTGTCGATGATTTGTTGTGGGGTGCCGCGTACCTTGCCTTCGGGGCCCGAGCTATCGAACACCCGGTTTACAACATTACCACCACCAGTGGGGCGATTGCGGTTCGACTTTGACCGCGAACGTGATTTAGACGATCTCATTTGTTTAACGTCAGCCTTGATTCGTTGTGTCGTAGTTCCCAAAGTGCGCTGTTTGCGCAGGATCATCGACCATTTTGGGCTTGGTGTCGCCGGTAAGATATTTTTGCCAAACACACATGCGACACCTATGTGTAACCATGTCAGGTACATGCAGACAAGGGGCGGAAGAGAATTTTTCTACTTTTTTTCAACCAAATTGGCCAAATCCTGTTTTAGCACAGTTAAACTGCCATGTTCTCAGCACATACAACGCGGTCACGCCCATCAAGGTCCTGAACCACCCTGACATTGCATAACTCGGCCTGTTCAAACAGAGAGGCAACCGCAGCTGCCTGTGTTGGACCAATCTCGACCATGACCCGTCCACCTGACCGCAAAAACTTGCGCACGTCTTGGGCAATCAAGCGATATGCGCCCAAACCGTCACCCCCATCGGTAAGCGCCATTTCCGGTTCATGTTTGCGCACTTCGTCAGACAGGCCCGGCATTTCATCCAATGCAATGTAAGGAGGGTTGGAGACGATCAGGTCAAACTGTCCCTCGACTTTCTGAAACCAGTTCGATTGCCGAATATCCGCGCGTTCGGCAACGCGGTGTAGCACTGCGTTGGCACTGGCTTGTAGACAGGCAGCCTCGCTCAGATCGACGCCCAATCCGGTTGCGTCACTTTGTTCAGCAAGCAAGGTGACCAAAATGCAGCCCGAGCCGGTGCCCAAGTCCAATACGCGCTGAAACGGCTCGGCCAAGGCTGCCTCGATCAGGCATTCGGTCTCTGGGCGGGGATCCAGGACATCACCAGACACTTTAAACCGTCGCCCATAGAACTCGCGCTCCCCCAGCAGATGCGACACAGGCACCCGGATCACTCGCAGGGCAATAAGCTGCTCATACCGGTCGGCAACATCATACGCCAATTCCTCAGGAGCAATCAGCGTCACACGGCTTGCTTCGATCCGGGCGGCATGTGCGAGTAGGACGCGCGCGTCTCGGGCCGGGTCTGGCACGCCTGCTGCCCGCAAACGAGCGGTCGCCGCCACCATTGCCTGCGCGGCTGTTGGCGCGCCGCTCATTGTCCCATTTCGGCCAAGAGCCGCGCCTGATTGTCTGCAGTTAAGGCGTCGATGATTTCATCCAAATCACCGGTCATCACCTGATCCAGCTTGTATAATGTCAGATTGATCCTGTGGTCCGTCATACGTCCCTGTGGAAAGTTGTAGGTGCGGATACGTTCCGAGCGATCCCCGGAACCAACCTGCGAAGCACGGTCGGCCGATCGCTCGCTATCGACCCGTTGGCGTTCCTGATCATAAAGCCGGGCTTTCAAAACCTGCATGGCGATCTCACGGTTGCGGTGTTGTGACTTTTCAGAGCTGGTGACAACGGTTCCGCTAGGCAAGTGGGTGATGCGCACAGCGGAATCAGTGGTGTTCACGTGCTGCCCCCCTGCCCCGGATGAGCGCATGGTATCAATTCGCAGATCGTTCGCATTGATCTCGATGTCCACATCCTCAGCTTCGGGCAGCACGGCAACCGTAGCTGCAGACGTGTGGATCCGACCACCGCTTTCAGTGGTTGGAACCCGCTGCACGCGGTGCACGCCGGATTCGAATTTCATCCGGGCAAAGACGTTCTCGCCCTTAATATGCGCGACCACTTCTTTGATGCCGCCCAACTCGGTTGCCTGCTCCTCAAGCACCTCAAATTTCCAGCCACGCGCCTCGGAGTATCGCTGGTACATCCGGAGCAGATCCCCCGCAAATAACGCCGCCTCATCCCCGCCGGTGCCGGGACGGATTTCAAGCATAGCTGGCTTGGTATCCGCCGCATCCTTGGGCAGTAGCGCCAGCTGAAGCGCCTTCTCGGCATCGGGGATCGCCGCTTTCAGCGCCGGAATTTCCTCTTCGGCCAAATCCTTCATATCCGGATCACTCAGCATTTCCTGAGCCTCGTCCAAATCGGACATCAGGCGCCGATATGACTCGATCTGCTCGACGACGGGGCGAAGATCGGAATACTCCTTGGCCAGCTGTGCGATATCACCAGCACCAGCGCCGTCGGACATCGCCGCTTCAAGATACTGAAACCGCTGAATGATCTGTTCAAGGCGTTCTTCGGGTATCATCGATGCTATGTCCGTTTATCGTAGAATTTGGTCAGGCCTGTTCTTTGTGATAGGCTAGTGCCATGCAACATGCCAGAGCCGTTATAACCCTCATCCTTGTTGTCTTTGCCCAACCGGTGCTGTCAGACGTCAAAGCACCAGGTGGCAAGACAATTGATTGCTATTGCACGGACAAGTCTGGATCCCGCATTGAACTGGGGGAAACGATCTGCATGCAGGTGGATGGCCGCATGTTTATGGCCCAGTGCCAAATGTCGTTAAATGTCCCAATGTGGCGCGAAGTGAGCCAGGGTTGTCTGTCGTCATCGCTGGATCAACGTGTCGCAAATTACAGCCCCATCTCCAAGCTTCCGCCCCTATAGACCACTGCAGTCGTTATTGCCCCGGCACAGGCTCTGTCTCAATCTGCGGGCTTTGCTCGATCTTCATTTGGCCCAACCAATCGGCGATCCGTGCGCCATTAACACCCAGATCGGAACGCCCAAAGCGAAGGCGTGCATAGACTTTGAGCAAATCGCCGTCCTGTCGCGCAGTAGTATAATCGGGGAACCCAAACAGTTTGGTACGCGTCACATAGGTCGCCTGCCCATCCTCGACCGAACCGGCAAGAAGCTTGGTCCTGGGGGCCACACTGGCGATCTGGTCAAACCGCCTCAACCCATCAGGACCGGTACGCACAACCCGAAACACGCCACCGCGAAAGGCTTTATCCTCGGTAAACTCGGGCTGCGTATTCCAATCCAATGGATCAACGGGCGCAAAGCGAATGAGCCCAAGCACCACAATGAGCACGGCCAAACTCAACCAAACAAAAACCATCACGCGTCCCATTGTAGTTTTGACCCTGTGCCAGTGGCCCAAGGCCAGCTGATCCTCATATTCCTCGTTATCGCGTCGTGACCCCAGGCAGTACACAGAGTAATTCGTACAGCAAATTGGCTGCGGTCAGAGCCGTGTTGCCACTGGTGTCATAGGGGGGGGAAACCTCGACCAGATCACAACCAACGATATTCACTCCGCGCAGGGCTCGGATCAGCTCAAGCGCCTGTGGTGTTGTCAGGCCACCAATTTCTGGCGTGCCGGTTCCGGGCGCATAGGCTGGGTCAAGACTATCAATATCATAGGTGACATAGGTCGGCCGATTGCCGATATCGCGGCGAATTTCCGCACCCAAATTGTTCAAGGAACGATGCCACAACTCGGATGCCGGAAACTGCTGAAAGCCCCATTTTGCGGCCTCGGTAAAGTCAGACGCCGCATAACCAGTACCACGCAGACCAACCTGGTAGGTTTTATCGGCTTGGATCAGACCTTCCTCGTAGGCACGCCGAAACACTGTACCGTGGGTTTCTTTCTCGCCAAACATGTCGTCGTTGACGTCCGCATGCGCATCCACATGAACAACCGCCACCGGGCCATATTTCTTGGCGATGGCGCGCAAAATTGGAAGGGTGATCGAGTGATCGCCGCCCATGGCCACCGGGACAGCACTGCTGGTCAGGATAGCGTCATAGCTGGCTTCTATGATCCGCAAACTTTCAGAAAGCGAGAACGTATTGATCGCCAGATCACCAATATCTGCCACCTGAAGACTATCGAACGGCGCCACGCCATTGGCCATGTTGTACGGCCGGATCATCGAGCTTTCAGCTCGGATCTGCTTGGGGCCAAACCGTGTTCCCGACCTCCAGGAAGTTCCGATATCCATCGGAATACCCAACACTGCCACATCCAGCCCGTCCAGCGAGGTTGCCTGTGGCAGTCGCATGAATGTCCCAGGGCCCGAAAATCGGGCCAGATCGTTACCGCTGATGGGTTGATTATAGTTAGTCATTGTTTCTCATATTCCAGCCCAGCAGGCAGATAATTTCGGTGGCCACATGGGCTCCGGCAATTGCAGTTGCGCCTGTGGTATCAAACGGAGGCGAGACTTCAACTACATCGCCGCCTTTGATATTGATACCAGCGATTTCGCGCAACATACGCGCGGCTTGGGCTGAAGTAAGACCGCCCCAAACCGGCGTGCCAGTGCCGGGTGCATAAGCTGGATCCAGCCCATCAATGTCAAAGCTCAGATAGGTAGGATGGTCTCCCAGGATCTCTTTGATCCGGCGGGCTGTTTCCACGGGGCCGATTTCGTGCACCTCGGCGGCGTCGATGATATTCACCCCCATGGTGTCTTCGTTTGAGGTGCGTATGCCCACCTGAACGGACTTAGCCGGATCAATCAGCCCCATCTTGATCGCCTTGTAGACAAAGGTACCATGATCCACCCGGTCCATATCGTCATCCGCCCAGCTGTCGCTGTGGGCGTCAAACTGCAGCAGCGCCATTGGTCCATATTTCTCGGCATAGGCCTTAAGGATCGGGAAGGTGATATAGTGATCCCCACCTAAAGTGACCGAGGCCACATCAGCTTCCAAGATAGCGCTCATATGCTGCTTCAATGCTGCCGGAAAACCCGCAACGTTGGCATAATCAAAAGCCAGATCACCATAATCGACAATGGCCAGCTCGCTCAGTGGGTCATAGCCCCAGCCGTAAGGCGCATCCGGGCTTTGCAGCGCCGATGCCTCGCGAATAGCCCGCGGCCCTAGACGCGTGCCAGGTCGGTTGGTGACAGCTTGGTCAAACGGTACGCCGGTGACAGCGATATCAACACCCGTCAAATCCTTGCGATAGCGACGGCGCAGAAACGAGGTTGCACCACCAAAGGTGTTCTCAAAACTCAGCCCCTTCAGGTCTTCCCGCGTAAAAGCCTCGTCGACCAAATGTTTTGCGTCTTCCAATGCCATTCTGACACACCCTCTGCACTAGTATTGCACCCGGCATAGCCGAGTGCATTCTCTCTGTCACCAAAACCTTGGTTAACGCTTAGCTCAACGGCTGAGCCCGCTCTACCAATCGGGCAAAGAATGAAGCGCCGATAGGAGCGATTTCATCGTTAAAGTCATATTTGGGGTGGTGCAATCCTGCACTATCGCCCTGCCCCAGGAACAGGTAAGCACCGGGCCGCGACTGCAGCATATACGAGAAGTCTTCAGCTCCCATTTCACGGGTGCCTTCGGCCTCGACATTGTCTGCTCCGGAAATCTCGCGGGCCACGTCAACCGCAAACCCCGCCTTTTCAGCATCATTGGCCGTAGCGGGATAGCCAACGACATAATCCAACTCTGCCTCAACCCCGTAACTTGCCGCCTGCCCGGCCACGATTTCGTGCATCCGCTTCATCACCATGGCCTGCACTTCTGGGTCAAAAGTGCGCACGGTGCCGTTGATATAGGCGGTATCCGGGATCACGTTGTCCGTGCTACCAGTGTGGATCTGGGTCACCGAAATCACCAGATCCTGCAGGGCGTAATGATTACGACTGACGATGGTCTGGATCGCCTGAGCAATGCCACAGGCCGCCATCACCGGATCGCGCGTTTCATGCGGCATGGCCCCGTGGCCACCAACGCCCTGAATATTCACATGGAACTCATCAACCGCTGCCATCAGCGCACCCGAGGTGGTCGTAAAACTGCCAACTGGTAGGTTCGGCGCATTGTGGATGCCATAGACCTGCGAGATGTCAAAAGTGTCCATCATGCCCTCTTCGACCATCACCCCAGCACCACCGCCATCTTCTTCGGCCGGTTGGAAAATCAGCGCAACACGACCTTTGAAGTTTCGAGTCTCGGTCAGGTATTTTGCCGCGCCCAACAACATGGTGGTGTGCCCGTCATGACCACAGGCGTGCATATTGCCTGCATGACCAGACGTATGTTCTGCGCCGGTTTCTTCGACAATCGGCAGCGCATCCATATCCGCCCGCAGTCCAATGGTTGGCCCGTCACCTTGCCCATTGATGATGGCCACCATGCCTGTCTGCGCAATGCCCTCGTGTAGCTCGTCCACACCGATCTCGCGCAACCGCGCGGCCACAAAGGCGGCGGTTTTAGGTAGATCAAACGCCAGTTCCGGAATCTGATGCAGCTGTCGCCGCCAGGTTTTCATCTCTTCGGCATAACCGGCGATACGATTGACAACAGGCATGGGCTGGACTCCTTGGTCAGACTCGGGATTGATGCATCTGACACAGGAACAAGAGCCGCTGCAATGCCCGAAAACCCCATCATCCACGATCAAACCGCCGGCATTGAACGCCTGCTGGAAATCATGCGCCGCCTGCGCGATCCACAAACCGGCTGCCCTTGGGACATCGAACAGGACTTTGCCACTATCGCGCCCTATACCATCGAGGAAGCATATGAGGTGGCCGATGCCATTGAAAAACAGGATTGGGCGGAGCTGAAAGGCGAACTGGGCGACCTGTTATTTCAATCCGTGTTCCACGCGCAAATGGCAGATGAGGCCGGGCATTTCACCTTTCAGGACGTGGTCACCACCATGTCGGACAAGATGGTCAGCCGTCACCCACATGTCTTTGGCGACGAATCGCGCGACAAATCCGCCGAGCAGCAAACCCAAGACTGGGAGACCATCAAAGCCGCCGAGCGTGCTGGCAAAGAACAACAAGGCACGCTGGATGGGGTCGCCGTTGGCCTGCCGTCGCTGCTGCGCGCCTACAAGCTGCAAAAACGAGCTGCCCGCGTTGGGTTTGACTGGCCGTCAGCCCAGAATGTTCTGGACAAGATTTCCGAGGAAAGCGCCGAACTGGTCGAGGCCCGCGACGAGCTGACTCAAGACGCCGTTGAAGAAGAATTTGGCGATTTGCTGTTTGTGATGGCCAATCTGGGTCGCCACCTTGGCGTTGAACCCGAAGCCGCCCTGCGCCGCGCCAATGCCAAGTTTACCCGCCGTTTCGAGGGGGTTGAGGCTAGACTTGCGGACCGGGGAAAAACTCCATCAGACAGTAACCTCGAAGAAATGGACGCTCTGTGGGACGCCGTTAAGGCCTCAGAACGCGGCCCTTCTTCCTAGCCCACCCAGGCTTCTTCTTGCTAAGAATACTCATTCCTACACAAACAACCCTGGCCAGCGCTGGACAATTGCCCCCCGCCTTGCAAATGTCACTCTTCGCAATACCTAGAGGCTCCTCATGACCACGCGCAAAATCATCATCGACACCGACCCCGGCCAAGACGACGCCGTTGCCATTCTGCTGGCCTTGGGCAGCCCGGACGAGGTTGACCTGCTGGGCATTACCACCGTGGCCGGTAATGTGCCTCTGGCCCTGACTCAGAAAAACGCCCGCATTGTTTGCGAGGTTGCGGGCAAGATGGATGTGCCGATCTATGCGGGCAGCGACGCGCCGCTAGAGCGACCACTGGTCACAGCAGAACATGTGCATGGCAAAACCGGCCTAGACGGGCCAGACCTGTTTGAGCCCACCCAGCCGCTTACTGAGGGCCACGGTGTTGATTTCATCATCGACACCCTGCGCAACAACCCCGCCAAAACCGTGACCCTGTGCACCTTAGGACCGCTCACCAATATTGGCGCAGCCTTTCGCAAGGCTCCGGACATTATCGACCGGGTGCAGGAAATCGTTATGATGGGCGGCGCTTATTTTGAAGTGGGCAACATCACCCCGGCGGCCGAGTTCAACATCTACGTCGACCCCGAAGCTGCTGATATCGTATTTAAGTCTGGCCTGCCTATCGTAGTGCTGCCCCTAGATGTCACCCACAAGGCGCTGGCTACCAAACCCCGCGTTCAGGCCTTCCGCGATCTTGGCACCCGCACCGGCATCTTCACGGCCGAGATGCTGGAATTTTTTGAACGGTTTGATATTGAAAAATATGGCTCCGAAGGCGGCCCACTGCATGACCCCTGCGTCACCGCCTATGTCATCAAGCCCGAGCTGTTTTCAGGCCGCCATGTGAACGTCGAGATCGAAACCCAGTCGGAACTGACCCTGGGCATGACTGTTGCCGACTGGTGGGGCGTCACGGATCGCAAGCCCAACGCAATGTTCATGAGCCAGCTCGACGCCGACGGTTTCTTTGATTTGCTAACGGAAAGACTTGGACGGTTATGATCCAGCTTGTTGCGCCAGATCCCGAGTGGCCCGCCATGGCGCAGGTCGAGGCTGATCACTGGCGCACCGCTGGATTAGATGGTTTGATCGCAGTCCACCATATCGGCTCCACCTCGGTGCCCGGATTGCCCGCCAAGCCCATCATTGACCTGCTGCCTGTCTTTGAGGACATGGACCAGATGGAGGCCAGCCGCGCGGCACTGGAAGCGATGGATTATGAATGGATGGGCGAATTTGGCCTGCCCGGTCGGCGCTATGTACGCCGGGACGATCCCGACAGTGGTAAGCGCCTTTTTCAGGCTCATTGCTATGTCACCGGTTCGCCCGAAATCACCCGCCACATCGCCTTTCGTGACGTCCTGTGCGGCAATGGCCCATTGCGGGCCGCCTACAGCTCGGTTAAGGCGCAATGCGCCGCACGTCATCCCGGTGACCATCAGGCCTATGGCGCCTGCAAATCCAACTGGATCGACAAGGCAGAACGCAAGGCATTGGAGTACCTAAAATGAGCGCCGCCCTTCACCTCGCCAAACCCGAAGACCTAGACAAGGTGCTGAAACTGGTTGCCGCTTTTCACGAAGAAATGGAGATCTCTAGCACCGACGACAGCCGCCGCGCTGCCATCGAACCATTGCTGAACGGCATCCCCTACGGTGCGGTCTATCTGGCCGGCCCCACCAAGGCACCAATTGGCTATGTCGTCGTCACCTTTAGCTGGTCCATCGAATTTGGCGGCATGGATGGCTCGATTGACGAACTCTATATCCGCCCACCAGTGCGCAAACGCGGCATCGCTACCGAGGTGTTGATTGCGCTGCCAAAAACACTGGCCGAAGCAGGCATCACCGCCTTGCATCTTGAAGTCGATCGCGAAGACGAAGACACCCAGCGGCTTTATGCCCGCACCCGGTTCCAGCCGCGCGAACGATATCTGCTGATGACCAAAGAGCTGTAAAGCTCTAGACCAACCTGCGCAATCTGGGACCGACCTCGGCAAAACCATTTCTCTGGTAAAAATCCACGGTCCGCTTCCAGGTCGGCTGATCTGGAGCTCCAACTTCCAGCCTTTTCCAGCCTCGGTTCTTTGCCTGAGCCGTCGCTGCGTCTAACAGCTGTGCCGCCACACCTTTGGAGCGCATGTCTGGCACCACGTAGATTTCAGTGATTTCGCCAAATAGCCCACCTGCATAGATCGCAGCACATTGGTTGAGCATAATCAGGCCCACCGGCCTGTCGCCATCAAACGCCAAAAAGCCGTTCACATCATCACGCCCAAGCAGCTCAGCAGCAGTGGCCTCCAATTCCCGAGCATCAAACGCGTCTCCTCCGCTCAGCTCGGTCAGCAGAGCAGCCACATTTTCAGCCACAAGCGCGCAGTCGTTCGGTGTTACAGCTTTCAACTTCATGTTGCCCTCGGAATTTGATCAAATTTCCAAAGACACATTAAGGTGCATTCAGCACGTCACAAGCTCATATTAAAGCAAGGTCCAGTACTTTGCCTGAAAGCCTAGTCAGAAATACATTGGTGGCGCGTAGAGATTATTCATCTGCTGATTGTAGGTAGGAGCAGCTGTATTCGGAACATAGTTGGTGACACCGGGATCAACCCATTCAGTACACCCAAACAGCAAAATTCCCATAACGCAGACCATGGCAGTGCGCTTTAATTGCGTAATCATCGCAGGACCCCCTCCATTCCCGCGACATGACATTTTGGGTCTAATATGCACCTCGTCTTGCACAGCTGGCCCAGTCAGATCGCGGCCCAATTCACAAAAGGCAGGTAGCGCTTCAAGCGTAAAATCAAAGAAAAAGCCCCTGCCGTGACTATACGGCAAGGGCTCGGGGGCATTTGTCGGCAGATAGCTGCCTATTTCAGGAACGAATATTCCTTAAAGGTCGCCGCCTCTCCCACCTTTTGCCCTGTCTCATTCAGCAATGGCCAAATGACCGCATTGCGGATTTCAAAGTGCTTGCCACTGGCGCTGATCCGCACGCCGGAATAGTTCTCGATAAAGCCATTCGCACGCATTTCGGCAAACATCGCGTCCCGTTGTGCCCGATGCGCCGGTTCAGCCGTCAACCTTGAAGGTAAGACGGTAAGAGCCTCCCACGACATCTCCCACAGATTTTGCGCCGCCAGATTACCATAGGTCAGGATGGGGTCTTCGGCACCGTTATGCGCAAGCACTGGAAAATCCGAATAATAAACGGCCTTGGCCGAACTATCCGGCAGCAAAGGACGACCAACCACTTTGGCAAAAGAACGCACCAACAAGTCAGTGAATTCAGCTTGATAGCCGTTCTCGACACTTGGTTCCTGCATGTGCCCTCTCCTCAAAACAGGAGACCCCACCAGTGGCGGGGTCTCTGGGGCAGACTAGGCTGCCCAAACTTAAACGCACAAGGCTTACTTCAGGATCGAACGGCCAGCGTATTCAGCCACTTCACCCAGAGTTTCCTCGATACGGATCAACTGGTTGTACTTGGCCAACCGGTCGGAGCGCGCCAGCGAGCCGGTTTTGATCTGACCACAGTTGGTGGCCACAGCCAGATCAGCAATGGTGGCATCTTCGGTTTCACCCGAACGGTGCGACATTACGTTGGTGAAACCAGCCCGGTGTGCCATGTCAACGGCACGCAGGGTTTCGGTCAGGGTACCGATTTGGTTGACCTTGACCAGCATCGAGTTGGCGCTGCCTTGTTCGATGCCCATGGCCAGACGTGCTGGGTTAGTTACAAACAGATCGTCACCCACCAGTTGCACCTTGTTACCCAGGGCATCAGTCAGAGCTTTCCAGCCGTCCCAGTCATCCTCGGACATGCCGTCTTCGATCGAGATGATCGGGTAGTCATTTACCAGCGCAGCCAGATAGTCGACGTTCTCGGCCGAGCTCAAGGTCTTGCCCTCGCCAGACAGCACGTATTTGCCGTCCTTGTAGTACTCGGTCGCCGCACAATCGAGCGCCAGATAGATCTCTTCGCCGGGCTTGTAGCCAGCCTTTTCGATCGACTTCAGCACAAAATCCAGTGCTTCACGGGTCGAGGCGATGTTTGGCGCAAAACCACCTTCGTCGCCAATACCGGTGGACAGGCCAGCCGCCGACAGCTCTTTTTTCAGGGTGTGAAACACTTCGGAACCCATGCGCACGGCTTCGCGGATGTTGTCCGCAGCCACTGGCATGATCATGAATTCTTGAATGTCGATTGGGTTGTCGGCGTGCTCGCCACCGTTGATGATGTTCATCATCGGAACTGGCAGAACCCGCGCCGAGGTGCCGCCGACATAGCGGTACAGCGGCTGGGTGGTGAAATCGGCTGCGGCCTTGGCCACGGCCATCGACACACCCAAAATTGCGTTTGCGCCCAAACGGCCCTTGTTCTCGGTGCCGTCCAGCTCGATCATCGCGCCATCGATCGACACCTGTTCGGTAGCATCAAAGCCCAACAGTTCTTCGGCAATCTCGCCATTCACAGCTGCAACCGCTTCCAGAACTCCCTTGCCCATGTAGCGGGATTTATCACCGTCGCGTTTTTCAACTGCCTCGTGAACACCAGTTGATGCCCCCGATGGAACTGCTGCACGGCCCATGGTGCCGTCTTCCAGAACCACGTCTACTTCAACGGTCGGGTTGCCCCGGCTATCCAGAATTTCGCGGGCGTGAATGTCGATAATGGTGCTCATCTGAGGATCCCTGTCTATGACACTTGATTGCCAGCGTCATAGGCACCCCAAACGGGAATGTAAACAGTTCTCGTTACCGCTAACAGCGCATTTTCCAGTGGTTTAGGGCTAACATTTGACTGTTTGCGCCAACAGCGGAACAACTGCGCGTTAGGCAGGAACACCCACCGCAGCCCGTGCCAACCGACGTTCGCGAATAAAGGTGTACATCCCAGACCCAATGATCAGCGACGCCCCCGCCAAAGTCATTAAGTCAGGGCGCTCGTTGAACATCACCATGCCAGCCAGGATCGAAAACAATAGGCGCGAGTAGCGAAACGGCGTAACAGCCGAGGCATCCCCGACCCGCATCGCCACCACGATGCCGTAATAGCCCATGACCCCAAATAGTATCCCTCCCAGGATCATCATACTTTGGGTCCCGTCCAACGCTGCCACCTCTCCAGGTGTGAACAGCAACAGCACTGCGCCAGCCGGGATCAAGGATGCGAACCCCTGAAAGCTAACCACAGCTGATGACACCGATGAGTCAGTCAACCGCGTCAAAAGATCCCGCGCCGCAATGGCAAACACTGCCGCGAGGACCAGCAACGAGGCAGGTTCAAAACCGCTTAGCCCCGGACGAATAATCATCAACACTCCGATGAACCCCACTGTAATCGCGCTCCAGCGACGCCAGCCAACCTGTTCGTTGAAAAACAGCGCCGCGCCCATGGTGATCACTAGAGGCAGCGCCTGAAACACGGCGGCCACAGTGGAAATATCCACCAGCGCCAGCGCCGAGGCAAAACACAATGCGCCAATGGCTTCGGACAGCGCCCGCAAAAGCGCCGCTGGTTTCCAAGCGGCGGCCGCAAACAGATTTTGCCGCTTGGCCGCAATCAAAGTGGCAAACACAGTTGCACTGCCTGCCCCAAGCATAATCAGGATCTGCCCAACCGGCAGGTCCTGCGACAATTGCTTGATAAACATGTCTTCCAGCGTAAAGGCCGCCATTGCGGCGATCACCATCAAGATGCCGTTGAGATTATTCATGAGCGCGTTTCCATAGGTCGTACGGTCAGCAATTGCCGACACATCTTGCCCAGATCAACCGCATTTGCGCACAAAGGGCTAGTCTATTCACGACGCAGCAACACAACTACTCGTGCAGCACGTCATCACAAATCTTGATGTTCTTAATTTGTTCGCGCATATTGCAGATGTTTATCAGGAGCCATTTAATGATTTCACTTCAAAGCAAGTACGACGCCTTTTGCAAACTCCACACCGGTCCCGGCGCCTTTGTCATACCAAACCCCTGGGATGCAGGAACTGCCAAGATACTTAGCGCCCTAGGTTTCAAAGCTCTCGCCACCACCAGCGCAGGTCATGCCTTCTCAATGGGTCGCAAGGATGCCGAAGGCGCTCTGAGCCGCGACGAGATCCTAGCCAACGCTCGCGACATCGTCGAGGCCTGCAACCTTCCTGTTTCAGCCGATCTTGAGAATGGATTTGGTTCATCACCCAAAAACGCCGAAACAACGATTAAACAAGCCATGGACATCGGATTGGTCGGCGGTTCGATCGAGGATACAACCAACGACCCGACAACCCCTATTCTGGATTTTGACCAAGCCGTCGAACAGATCCAAGCCGCAGCTCAAGCCTGCAAGGACCGCCCGTTTCTCTTAACCGCACGTGCCGAAAATTACTCCTATGGTCGCGTCGACCTAGCTGACACCATCGCCCGCCTCCAAGCCTTTGGCGAAGCGGGTGCCCATGTTCTCTACGCGCCTGAACTGCCAGATCTGCAATCCATCAGAACCCTGTGCCAAGAGGTGGACCAACCGGTGAATGTCGTCATGGGACTTGGTGGCCCAACATGGTCCGTCAGTGAGTTGGCAGAGGCCGGGGTTAAGCGGATCAGCGTGGGCGGTTCCTTTGCGCGCGTCGCACTAGGGGCCTTGATACAGGCCGCAACCGAAGTGCGTGAACATGGAACCTTCAGCTATGCGGAACAAACCCTATCTCACACAGCGATCACAAAAATGATGGCCTGATCTGTGCAGCTCGCGCTAAAGCTTGAACGGATTGAGCCCAGTGTTTCTTTGGTCCAAAACACTCATTCCAAACCGCTACCCTAATCCTTGCGGATTGGAACCCCATATAGCTCTAGCTTGTGCCCCTTCAGCTGGTACCCCAACTTCTGGGCAATCTTCTCTTGCAGGGCTTCGATCTCGGGATCAACAAATTCGATCACTTCGCCGGTGTTCATATCAATCAGATGATCATGATGGTCGCGTTCGGCATCTTCATAACGGGCGCGGCCATCACCAAATTCCAGTCGCTCCAGAATGCCTGCTTCTTCGAAAAGTTTCACGGTGCGATACACCGTCGCGATCGAAATCCCCGCATCCAACGCACTGGCACGGGCATATAGCTCTTCGACATCGGGATGGTCTGCGCTGTCTTGTAAGACGCGCGCAATGATGCGGCGCTGGCCAGTCATACGCAGGCCTTTGGCCTCACAACGGGAAATGATCGTGTCAGTCATCTGCATCCTCTATACGCTTACTTTGCGCTTGGGTTCCCTGTGTAACGAAAGAACCATCGCTCGAAAACCGGGTAATTAAAATAGAATGCCAGTTGACAAACGCCTTATCCACAGCCATTTGCCCCTTCAGGTATCCCTCTCTGCCGCGTGAGCAGAGGCGTTCGGGCAATTTGTCCCCTTCCGAGGCTCCGGCCTCTAACGCCTACAGTGACATACCTGCGTTCCCAAGATCACGCGTGGGGCACGAGCAGACGACCGGCGCTCTGGCATACGGCCAGCAGAACCTGAGGTCCCTGCCCCAACCCGCCGCACAGGATGTGGCAAACACCGGCCGTTGCATCCGCACGGCTGCGAAAGGATATGACTTGAGTGAATTCTCAACAATGGGGCTTCCTGAGAAGCTTCTAACTCGTATTGAGGCGATGGGCTTCAAAGATCCGACACCTATTCAATCGCACGCGATCCCGCATGCACTGCAGGGCCGTGACGTATTGGGCCTAGCCCAGACTGGCACCGGCAAAACTGCTGCCTTTGGTGTGCCGCTGATTGCACAGATGATGCAGTACGATCGTAAACCCGCAGGCAAAACCGCCCGTGGTCTGGTTCTGGCTCCAACACGCGAGTTGGCCAACCAAATCTGCGAACAGCTCAAAGGTTTGCTTGATGGCACACCCATGAAAGTTGGTCTGGTTGTTGGTGGTGTGTCGATCAACCCACAAATCCAGCGTATTGGCCGTGGTATCGACATCCTGGTCGCCACCCCTGGCCGTCTGTTGGACATCATTGATCGTCGGGCACTGAATCTTGGCTCCTGTGATTTCCTGGTACTGGACGAAGCTGACCAGATGCTGGACATGGGCTTTATTCATGCCCTGCGCAAAATCGCCGCGCTGCTGCCCGAAGAACGCCAGACCATGCTGTTTTCGGCCACCATGCCCAAGCAGATGAACGAGATTGCCGGCAGCTACCTCAAGAGCCCGGTCCGCGTCGAAGTCTCGCCTCCGGGCAAAGCTGCGGACAAAGTGACCCAAGAGATCCACTTTATCGCCAAAGCTGAGAAAACAGCCCTGCTGAAAGAATTGCTGGCCAATCACAAAGACGAGCGTGCGCTGGTCTTTGGTCGTACCAAGCACGGTTCTGAAAAGCTGATGAAGACGCTGGAAAAGGCTGGGTTCTCAACCGCGTCGATCCACGGCAACAAAAGCCAGGGCCAACGTGACCGTGCGATTGCAGCGTTCAAATCCGGCCAGATCAAAGTGCTGGTTGCCACCGATGTGGCGGCACGCGGATTGGATATCCCAGACGTCAAACACGTCTATAACTATGATCTGCCAAATGTTCCGGACGCCTATGTCCACCGTATTGGCCGGACAGCTCGTGCTGGCAAAGACGGTGCTGCGATTGCGTTCTGTTCGCCAGATGAAATGGGCGAACTGAAGGACATTCAAAAAACACTGGGAACCACCATTCCTGTTGCCTCGGGCACCCCGTGGGAAGTGCAGCCGGGTGCCAAGAAAAAGCCCAATGGCGGTGGTGGCCGACGTCGTGGTGGCGGTGGCGGCGGAGGCCAAGGTGGCCAACGCAGATCTTCTGGTGGCGGTGACGGAGCCAAGCCAGGTGGCGGTCAGCGTCGGCGTCGTCGCAGTGGCGGCGGTGGCAGCAACCGTACCGCAGCCTGATCTCTGACAGCTTCAAACCCCGCTCCGGACCTCTCCGGAGCGGGGTTTTCTTTAGGCCAGGTGAACATCCGCCCAAACGGGCAAGTGGTCCGAGGCAATATGTGCAGGCCGATCACTGTACACCCCATGCGCCGCCACTTTGAGCTTGGCACTGACAGCCATGCGATCCAGCGCCCCAATAGGCCGCAGCGCGGGAAAGCTGGCTTTGGGCGCAAGGAAATGCATCGAAGGGGCCAGATGGTCTAGCACCGGAGATCGTGACCATTCGTTGAAATCCCCCGCCCAAACCAAGGGGGTATCGTCAAAATTGGCACTCTCTCGGGCCAGATGCAGCACCTGCTCGTGGCGCGCCCGGCCCGTCAGCCCCAAATGTGCTCCGATAACCCGAATGGGCCCAATCGCCGTTTCAAAAGACGCCCAGACGGCGCCGCGAGGTTCCAGCCCTGGTAGCTTGATATGCCCCTGGTCGAGCATTTGAACTGTTTTGGATCGCCAGACGATGGCATTGCCGTGCCATCCTAACGATCCCGCTCCGCCCAGATTCACAACCTGCCAGCCCGCCTCGTCCAGTACAAAATGTGGCAGCGCTGCAGGTCGAGGCGGCAGGCGTTTGTCAGCTTCCTGCAACAAGACAATCTCGGCCCCGGTACCTTCGATCACCTGCAACGTCCGCCTTGGCAGGCGGCGCAAATCCAGGCCGATGCACTTCTGAATATTGTAGCTGGCCAGTCGCAGGGTTGGGGCAGACATCACGGATCCTTTGGCTTGCTTATTTATTGCGGGAGACTGCGGGTCTGGTCCAGAGTTAAATGGCTTGGGGTTACAAGTTAGTGTTTGCAGAGAGGGGCTGTGTGCCCCTCTTGGCCCTTGGCCAATTCACCCCGAGGATATTTATGGCCAGATGAAGCCAATCAGGTGCCGCAGAACGTAGCCTGGACAACTTCCTCTGCTGCCGGAGGTCGCATCAAGTCGATATTGTCCGGTTGCTCGGTGTAAGGCTGCGCAAGCACGTTGTTCAGGCGGTGGAACAAGTTGTAATCGCCATCGGCAGCCGCGGAAATCATCTGCTCAATGCGGTGGTTGCGCGGGATGAAAGCAGGGTTTGAATTCAGCATACATGCTTGAGGGCCCAGCTCTCCGTTCAGTCGCGCCTGCCATTCGACGTGCCACGCATCAAAGGCGTTACGATCCACAAATTGATCACGTGCATCCCCCAGCGCCAAAGCCCGGAAAGTGTTGGTGAAATCGCTCTGATCCTTGGCCATCAGGGCAAACAGGTCGGAAATCAACTGCAGATCATCGTCGCGTGCCTGTGTCAGGCCAATTTTGGCGCGGAAGGTTTTCAGCCAGTGGGACTGCATCTGGTCAGGCATGGCATGGACAATTTCAGTTGCCTCTTCCACGCCCTCTTGCGGATCATCCATTTGCTGGATCAAGGCCGTAGCCAATTGCGCCAGGTTCCACACGGCGATGTCAGGTTGGTTGCCATAGGCATAGCGCCCATGGCGGTCGATCGAGCTAAACACCGTCTGTGGATGGTAGCTATCCATGAACGCACAGGGACCATAGTCGATGGTCTCCCCCGAGATCGAGGAATTATCAGTGTTCATCACACCATGGATAAACCCAACACCCATCCAGGCGGCGATCAGGCGGCTTTGAGCGTCACGCACTGCGCGCAACAGCCCCATCGGCCCCTTAGCGTCAGGGTAATGGCGCTGGATGGCATAATCCGTCAGCTGCTTCAGGCTGTTGGTATCGCCTCGGCTGGCAAAGACCTGAAAGGTTCCCACCCTCAGATGGCTGGAGGCCACACGGGTCAGCACAGCGCCCGGCAGCCCCGTTTCGCGTTGCACTGTCTCGCCAGTTGCCACGGCAGCCAAAGCGCGGGTGGTTGGAATGCCCAAGGCATGCATCGCCTCGGATACCACGTATTCTCGCAGTACCGGGCCCAGCCATGCGCGCCCGTCTCCGTTACGCGAATAAGGCGTGCGCCCCGAACCTTTGAGCTGGATATCACGGCGCAGCCCATCCGCACCGATGGTTTCCCCCAGCAAGACTGCGCGGCCATCACCCAGTTGCGGGTTATAGGTACCAAACTGATGCCCAGAATAAAGCTGCGCCAGTGGGTCAGCTCCCTCGGGCACCAGATTCCCACCAAACACCTGGGCCATTTCCCCGGCCTCACCTGGTGTGATCTGAAGAACCTTGGCCAGATCGTCATTAAAGGCGATCATTTTGGGGGATTTCACCGCTTCGGGCACCTGTTTGCTATAGAACGCGGGCGCCAGTCGGGCATATGAATTGTCAAAGGGGATGTGCATGCTCATGTGCAGAACATATGCATTGCCCTCAGAATTGCCAGAGACAAAGGATTACCCGCCCATGACGGCCCAAGAGATTATCAACAAGCTGGACCTGCAACCGCACCCCGAAGGCGGCTGGTACCGGCAAACCTGGCAAGCAGACAATGAAGGTCGTGCCACAGGGACCTGTATCTATTTCTTGCTCGCCGCTGGGGAGCACAGCCATTGGCACAGGGTCGATGCGGCCGAGATCTGGTTGTACCATGCTGGCGCCCCACTGGTGCTGTCGCTGGCTGAGACAGAGCAAGGCCCGGCGCAGGAACATTTGCTGACGCCTGATCTGAGCCAAGGCGAGCCACAACTCATCGTACCCACCGGTCACTGGCAGGCCGCCCGCACCACTGGTGATTACACATTGGTCAGCTGTACGGTTTCGCCGGGGTTCCAGTTTGAAGGGTTTGAGTTGGCAGATCCGGGGTTTGATATTCCGCGCGCCTAATGCCTGCTTCCAATTCTGCGACCCATAAAGCGCCCTGAAGATTGGGCGCAGAGTTTAACTGCGCCCATGGGGTGGTCTTAATTCGCGCCAGTCAAATCCTGCGCCAACATCAAAGCATTGCCATCGGGATCGTAAAATGTTGCGGTGCTGACCATGCCTTCGACAGTATCGGTATCGCCATCAAATCTCACCCCTGCCGCTTCAAGATCTTTGCGAGCAGCATCAATATTCGCGATTCCAAAAACCGGAACGGAATTGCCGGGTGCTGGCTCAGCTTGCTCTCCTAAACCCAGGGTTACACCTTCTGTTTTGGTCTGCATCTCACTCCACCCGGCCTCATCAATGTGGTAGAGCAGTTCAAACCCAAGCATTTTTCTGTACCAATTCGCGCTGGCATGGCGGTCTCGCACCGAGATGGCGAGGGTGATGGTATTATCTAACGAAACAACTGGCATGGCGCTTCCTTTTGACCAGAAAATATATAAACTATACTTTATGGACGTAAATTCACTTGTCAAGCTAACCTCACGCGCCTGGTCCCTGACCATTCTGGCGCTTTTGCACTGTGGCATCCCCGGTCGACAGGCTGCTTTGCTGGCCGCATCGGGTGCATCCCGTACAGCCTTTGCCCATAGCTTAAGGCATCTGCTTGATCTTGAATTGTTAGAACGCAATCCTGGTCATGGGCATCCGTTGCGGCCCGAATACCGCTTGACCCAGAGTGGTGCAGATATTGCAGATATTGCAGACAAAATTACCGCCGCTGCCCCGCTTCCTGCAGAACAAGCCTTACTGCGACGCAGCTGGACCATGCCGGTTTTGGCTCTGTGCCGCGAACCTCGGTCTTTCAGCGAAATAAAGAGCGCGCTTGACGGGATAACAGATCGCGCCCTGTCGCAGTGCCTCAAACAGCTGCAAACACAGCAGTGGGTTCAGCGAGAGATTGACCCCGACAAACAGCCTCTGCGGCCGCAGTACCAAGCTTTCAATGCAGGCGCTGAGATTGCTCAAACTGTCAATTTGCCACTTGAGTAAGACTGGCCAGCCCAAGTCGTCATGCGCTGAAATTCTGACTGCGCCGCCACTCACTTCATCTATGCCGTCGGAGTTTCAATTTGACGGGTTTGGGCGGGCAGCTTCGGGATCTGATGTTTCGCAGGGGTAAGAGGGGACACAGATATCCTATAACTCGGACGTCGATTTCACTTCTGCCGACCAGCTCAGCGGATTGGGAGGTTTGCAATTTGCATAGTCTGCTCGAATGACCCGCCGCCCTCGCCCCAGTGTCGATGACCGGGATCTGTGAACCATAAACATACTCATCACCAACACATCGCCACGGCTGGCCTGCTCTACTTCAGTCACGCAGTTATCGGCTACATCGTTAGCTCGCGAAGCAAGAACCAATC
Source organism: Parasedimentitalea nitratireducens (assembly GCF_057444295.1). NCBI lineage: Bacteria > Pseudomonadati > Pseudomonadota > Alphaproteobacteria > Rhodobacterales > Paracoccaceae > Parasedimentitalea > Parasedimentitalea nitratireducens. The sequence goes on from NZ_JBYAXC010000003.1 coordinate 65,427, forward strand.
CCGATTGATGGCTCCCCAGTGCCAGTTCCATTCCACCGTTCTCGGCATCGACATCATCCAGATAAATTCTCACAAACAACATCTTAGACAGGGTTTCTTCATCAGGTTCACAGTGCCAGGTTCCGGCCTTCTGCGTCCAGTTTGAAACCTCGGCGCAGTCATGCCTTTCCTGGACTGCGATCACCCGATCCTGATGCCAAGGCAGCGTCCAGTTCTGACTTTGTGTCTTGTCAAAAGCAATGGCTCGCACCGCAAAAGCTCCGGGCAAGACTGGCGCAAAAGCATTGGTCAACTCGGGAGTGTTCAAAGCGGTGAGATCTGAAATACGCTGGCCTGACTTGCCGCCTTTGGGGCTCATAGCATTTAGTTGATGCAAGCTGTCATCTGACAAAACACCACGCAGCCACATGCGACCATCTTTTTCAAACTCCTGCATCAGCTCTCTGACACTGAAGGCACGCTTACCACGCCGCCCCCTACACAGGCACCGACACCGGTGGTGCCCGGGGCTGAGGTTGCCATGCCACGCGCCACTCGTACCGCCAGATGAGCAAAGGCCTGGGCTTCCAGCATGTCTCCATCCAGCCCGACCTCTTCGACAGGTTTCACTGGGCAATCCAGCGAAACAGAAAGCATCTGCATCAGAACCGGGTTGTGACGCCCGCCGCCTGTGACCAAAACAGCCGAGGGTTTCTCGAGGCAGTGCTGCATGCCCTGAGCAGCCCCTGCGGCACACATCGCAGTCAACGTTGCTGCTGCATCGGCGTCGCTCAGCTCTCCGACCAGTCCAACCATTTCAGAGAAATCGTTCCGATCCAGCGATTTGGGCGGCAATCTTGAGAAATATGGCTCTGCCAGGAACAGCTCCAGCGCGCCTGTCTCGACCGTGCCGCCTTGGGCGATCTTACCGCCCTTATCCATATCCACGCCCAACCGAGCCTGTAATAGATCGTTCAACGGCGCATTAGCTGGGCCAGTGTCAAAGGCTAGCAAGGCGCCAGCCTCCTCAGGGGTCTCAAATCGAGGATCGACATAGGTGATATTGCCCACCCCACCGAGGTTCAGAAAACACACCGGTTGACGCAGGTTCAAATACTTGGCGCAGGCAAAATGGAAAAACGGCGCCAACGGCGCGCCCTCGCCCCCCATCGCCACATCGTCTGACCGGAAATCCCAAACCACAGGTTTGCCCACAATCTCTGCCAAAGCCGCACCATTGCCCACTTGCAGAGTGCCTTGTTGGCGTGGGGCATGGGCAAGGGTCTGACCATGAAACCCTGCCAGTTCATAGTTTGAAAACTCAGACAGCAATTCGGCATGAACTGCATCAACCACTTTGGCCGCGGCCTCTGCTGCCTCACCGCCCCAACTTCCCAACGCATTTCGCAGAACTATGCGCTCGGCGTCGGTATAAGCCCGATATCCACTGGCACCAAAGCCGTGAATGCGCGTTCCATCCGTTTGCACTACGGCCGCATCCACCCCATCCAACGAGGTTCCGCTCATCATCCCAAGCGCCGTTACGGCACCTGCTTTTGAAATTGCTCTACCCATTGAACTTAACCTTATCCAAGTGCCGGATCTGCTGGTCCGGTTTGCGTTAACTATAAGTGTGGTTTGCGTGAACGGAAATAGAGCTTTGACCTTGGTTCACTCAAATCAACACAATTCGCCCCAGCGTGCTGTCACACTCGCTCTGGGGCTGGACATTCAGAACGAATTAAGAGACTTCCATGGGTTGAAATGATTAGAACTCGCCCCAGCCGGGGCGCTATACCACAAGGGCCGATGAATATCATGACCTACCATCCCAAATCGGAATTCATGCGCATCATGATGGAGCGTGGCTATCTGGCCGATTGCACCGATTATCAGGGGCTGGACGAGGCCTTGGTGACACCCGGTCAACCCGCCTATATCGGTTTTGACGCCACAGCCAAATCGCTGCATGTCGGTTCGCTGATCCAGATCATGATGCTGCGCTGGTTGCAGAAAACCGGCCACAAACCGATCACCCTGATGGGCGGCGGCACCACCAAGGTGGGCGACCCGTCGTTCCGCGCGGATGAACGCCCGCTGCTGACCGAAGACCAGATCGACGACAACATCGCTGGCATCAAGAAGGTCTTCTCGGCCTATGTTGATTACAACGATGGCGAAAGCGGCGCTGTGATGGTCAACAACGCGGAATGGCTGGATGGGCTGAACTATCTGGAATTCCTACGCGACATCGGCCGCCACTTCTCGGTCAACCGTATGCTGGCCTTTGAATCGGTAAAATCACGGCTGGACCGCGAACAGTCGCTGTCGTTCCTCGAATTCAACTACATGATCCTGCAGGCCTATGACTTTATGGAACTGCACAGCCGCTATGGCTGTATCCTGCAGATGGGTGGATCGGATCAGTGGGGCAATATCGTCAACGGTATCGACCTGACCCGCCGCACCGTCGAAGGCGAGGTGTTTGGCCTGACCTCTCCGCTGTTGACCACATCAGATGGCAAGAAGATGGGCAAATCGCAGTCTGGCGCGGTCTGGCTGAACCCGGACATGTTGTCGTCGTATGAGTTCTGGCAATTCTGGCGCAATACCACTGACGCCGATGTGGGCCGGTTCCTGAAGCTCTACACCGAATTGCCGATCGAAGAATGTGACCGTTTAGGTGCGTTGGAAGGGTCCGAGATCAACGAGGCCAAAGTGCGCCTGGCCAATGAGGTTACAACCCTGTTGCACGGTGCCGAAGCGGCCAAAGCGGCCGAAGCCACAGCACGCGAAGTGTTTGAAAAGGGCGGCATTGGGGATGACCTTCCAACTCTGTCGCTAACAGCCGCAGATCTGGGGGATGGCATGTCCATCGTTCAGCTGATCGTGAAATCCGGTCTTGCCAAATCCGGCAAGGACGCCAAACGCCTGATCAAGGAAAACGGTGCCAAACTGGACGACGAGCCATTGACCAACGCAGGGCTGATGATTGATGCAGCCGCATTGACCTCTCCGATCAAACTCAGCGCCGGTAAAAAGCGCCATGCCCTGGTGCAGCTAGACGGCTAAGACGTTCTTCTGAACAAAACAAAGGCCCGCATGAATTGCGGGCCTTTTCTTTTATCAAACAACAACATCCTCGATCTTGATGATATTGTTATGGCCGATGTCGATCTGCCTATGATCAACCATTTCGGCGACCCCCATATCGCGGTAGCCCCAATCCGCCTCAATCGAGCGGTCTTCATCCCTGCCATAAAACGCGTCTTGGTGCCCAACTGGAACACCTTTGGGCGTGGTATGCACGACAAACGAATTGCGTGTGGCGCCCTTATCCTCGATTGGCGTGCCCCCATGCGGCAAGTGCGGGTGCCACAACACGGTTGATCCAGCCTTGACCTCTATCGTTTCCGGCTTCAACCCAGCGGCATCAACCGACGCCTTCATACCGGATTGATAGGCATCCCACATCTCCATATCAAAGGCTTCAACGGACTGCCCGTTTGCGTACTTCTTGCTTGCCAGTGCCTTCAGATCCAGCTCGGGCAGCAAGTGCCCTCCCCGCACCACCTGAAGGGTACCATTTCGCGTTGTTGCGTCTTCCAGAGCCACCCAGAACCCAACATAGTAATTGCGAGGGTTTGTGGTGAAAAATGGGGAATCCCGATGCAGCGGCTGGGACGAGCCCCGCTGAAAATACAAAGACGTATACAAGGCCGGTCGAGCCTGAAAAAGAAACTCCAGAAGTCTCAGCGCCTTGTTTTCGAAATACAGCTTTCGCATCTCAGGCAGTACAAGGTGCAAGTTAATAAGGCGGGCATAGTTGCCCTGTGCATCCGCTGCTGCTGCAAACGCTTGCTTGTTATTTGCGACTAGCTTGTCAAAACCCTTTAGGGCCTGATCCGTCATCTGCTCAGATACGGAGTCTTCGACAACAACGACACCTTCTTCGACAAACTGCATAGCCATGTCACGAAGATCTGACGGTGCTTTGCGGTTCACAAATGCGCGCTGCTCTTCTATCGGTGCACAATACCAGGGCGTCTTGCCCTTAACGACATTGCCCGATTTTTTGCGAAAAAACATGTGTCCAAACCCCACCTATCTGTAGGTGCAGGCTATGTTTTTGATCCACGCTTTGCAACACGATTGGACGGCGTCTAAAATGCTATCCAAGCAGCCAAGACAGGCAGTTGAGCAGAACGAAAACAGGAACAGACAAAGCAGTGGCCAGCAAAACGGCAGCGGCTTTAGTCATACGTGGCGCGGGGGCAACATGGCCCATGATAATTGATGCATTTTTCATGAGTTCATTAACCATCATTTAGGTTTCTACATGGTTAATGAGCGCATGTTTGATTTTATGCCAGCAGATGTCATGCCCCGCCCGATCCAACGCTCTGTTCCCATCTTCTCTCTTGCCCAGTCGCAAGAGTTTGCCCGCACCCTTCGTGCTAGGGGACAAGATCCCATAGTCCTTGATCAACTCAATGACACGTTGGTCATGCGCCGCCGCATCTGGGATCGTGTTGATGTCGCCATGGTCAATCGCGCTCAGGTCAACAAACCTCTTCGCTTGCTGGAAATGTTGCAAGAACAAGGGATTCGCCGAACACCTGTCATCCTGTCACCCGAAAACCCGGTACCAGAACTGGCCAAGCTAGGCGCTGTACCACTGATGAGCCCGGCAAAGGTTGCACAGCTTGATCTGTCCTTAGATATGGATGATCTGCGCGCCAATCTGCACCAGAAATGGCGCAATCGCCTAAAACATGCCGAGTCGCAAAAGCTGCGGATCACCCGGCAGAACATGCCACTGGATCCCGATCACTGGCTGCTTCGGGCAGACGCCAAACAACAGGGGCAGCGCGGGTATCGGAGCTGGCCGCTGGATCTGACCCTGTCGTATATTCAGGAAAACCCCGGCAAGGCAAAACTGTTCCAGGCACACGAGGGCAAGGAAGTGGTCGCCGCGATGCTGATCCTGTGCCACGGCGCAAGCGCGACCTATCACATTAGCCACACCACAGATCGCGGCCGTACACTCTCGGCGCATAACTTGCTGATGTGGCGGGCGATGAACTGGCTTGCAGCTCAAGACTACAAGCAACTGGATCTAGGCGTGATCAACACCGAAGACGCAGCCGGGCTTGCGCGGTTTAAGCTGGGCACTGGCGCAAATTCCCAAAGTTTGGGCGGCACCTGGGCTTGGTGGCCCCCAATGGGCCGACTGTTGCGCCCACTAGCCTCGCTAGATCGCAGATTAATGACGCCCCGGAAAACTGGACAGGCCTAGTCTCCCATGCTTATCTGAACATACGTTCAGATACCGCTAGGAGTCGTCTAATGAAATTGTCTAACACCGCTGCCGTGATAACTGGCGGCGCTTCGGGTCTGGGTGAGGCCACGGCGCGTCATTTTGCTGAAAATGGCGCACAGGTCACAATTCTGGACCGCGATGCAGAACGCGGTGCAGCCGTTGCAGCGGAGATTGGCGGGCATTTTGTCGAAACAGACGTCACCGACGAAGACTCGGTGGCCGCGGCCGTTGCTTATGCTGTCGAAAAGATGGGCCGGATCTCGGCCTGCGTGAACTGCGCTGGTATCGCCTATGGCATCAAAACCGTGGGCCGCGATGGCCCCCACCCGCTGGACGCCTATAAGCGCACCATAGACATCAATCTGGTTGGCACCTTCACCGTTGCACGTCTGGCAGCGGTTGAGATTGCCAAGAATGAACCAGAATCCGATGGTGCCCGTGGTGTGATCATCAACACTGCCTCTATCGCCGCTATCGAGGGGCAAAAAGGGCAAGTCGCCTACTCCGCCTCCAAAGGTGGTGTGATTGGCATGTGCCTGCCCATGGCACGTGATCTGGCCTCAACCGGCATCCGCGTGATGACCATTGCGCCGGGCATCTTTATGACCCCGATGCTGGCTGGCCTGCCTGAGGAAGTTCAAGAACAACTCGCCACTGATGTTCCCAATCCGGCCCGTCTGGGTGACCCTTCGGAATACGGACGCACCGCCGGGTTCATTGTCGAAATGGGTTACCTGAATGGCGAGGTCATCCGCCTGGACGGCGCCCTGCGCATGCGCTGAGCTCGTTCAAACTCAAGGTGTTGCCACCGCTCTGTGCCCGTTGCGCGAATGCGGGCATCTGCTGAAGCATAAGGCGTGAATGTTAGGCGTTTCTATTTTATTCCCAACGGAATAGAGGCAACATCTTAAGTTAAGAAACAGGTAGCAGACCTATACGGTCTGTTACCAAACAACCGACAATTTTAGCGAATGTTTCGCGCGCGAAACATTTCACCCTCCAGCCTTTTCCTCCAGCTCCAGCCATTCCTCTTCCGATTCGGCCAGTTTCTGTTGGCGCTGAACCAAAGCATCGCTTGCCTTTTGGAACTTCACCGGCTCGCGCGTGAACAGCTCGGGATCTGCCATCAGCTGTTCCAGCTTGGCAATCTCTTGCTCCAGCCGTTCCATTTCATCCGGCAAAGCTTCAAGCCTATGCTTTTCAGTAAACGATAACCCAGATGCAGCTTTTGTTTCTTGCTTGGCCTTTGGCTTTGCAACTTTGGCCTTCTCCAACTTTTCGTCTTCGACGGGCGCGCGCTGGTCGAGATAGTCACTCCATCCCCCAGCATAGGCTGTAGCCTGCCCATTGCCTTCCATGGCGATTGTTGTGGTTGCAACCCGGTCCAGAAAGTCCCGATCGTGGCTTACCAGCAGTACGGTTCCGTCATAGCTGTCCAGCAGTTCCTGCAGCAGATCCAACGTTTCGATGTCCAGATCGTTGGTGGGTTCGTCCAAGACCAACAGATTGCTTTGCCGCGCCATCAGCTTGGCCAGCAGCAATCGAGCTTTCTCGCCCCCAGACAGCGACCGCACCGGCGCACGGGCCTGACGTTCGTCAAACAAGAAGTCCTTGAGGTAGCCAACAACGTGCTTGGGATTACCGCGCACCATCACTTGGTCTGACTTACCCGACACACCCATTTCTGGGTCTGTGGTCAGGTTGTCCCACAGGCTCAGATCCGGGTTCAACTGATCACGGGTCTGGTCAAACAGCGCAATATCCAGCTTGGTCCCCTGCTTTACCGTGCCCTGATCCGGCTCTTCCAGACCCAGCAGCATTTTCAGCAGCGTGGTCTTGCCCACACCATTGGGACCAACAAAGGCAACCCGGTCGCCGCGCTGCACTTTGATCGAGAAATCCATGACGATCTGTTTGTCGCCAAATCCCTTGGACAGTCCCTCGGCCTCAATCACCTTGCGGCCCGACTTGGGGGACGCGTCGAGCGCAAAATCTGCTGTTCCCTGACGTGTGATCTGGCTGGAACGCTCGGCTCTCAGGTCTCGCAGAGCCCGCACCCGCCCCATATTGCGCTTACGTCGTGCGCTGATGCCTTCCACCGCCCAGCGTGCCTCAGACTTGATCAGCCGGTTCAGCTTGTGGCGCTGCATGTCTTCTTCTTCCCAGATGGTGTCACGCCAGGCCTCAAAGGCATCAAACCCTTTTTCCTGTCGCCGCACCTGTCCGCGATCAATCCACAGCGTCGCGCGCGTCAAAGCCCGCAAGAACGCCCGGTCGTGAGAAATCAGAACATAGGCGGCACGGGTCGATTTCAACTCGCCCTCAAGCCAGCCGATTGCCTCGATATCCAAATGGTTTGTGGGCTCGTCCAGCAGCATCAAATCTGGCGATTCAGCCATCAGTTTGGCCAAGGCCGCCCGACGCCGTTCACCGCCCGATGCGGTTTCAACCGATCTGGCGGGATCAAACTTCAACCCCTCACCTGCCCGCTCGACCTTGTACAGTTCACCTGGTTCCAGCTCGCTACAGGCAAAATCGCCTAGGGTCGCAAACCCCTCCATCGTGGGGTCCTGCTCCATATAGCCAACCGAGCGCCCTTGCGGGATCACAATGCTTCCGGTGTCGGCCTCGACCAATCCGGCCATGACCTTCATCAGAGTTGATTTACCTGATCCATTTCGTCCTACCAGCGCCACACGGTCGCCAGGTTGAACTACCAGATCAAGATCGGAAAACACCGGTTCACCACCAAAGGTTAGTGAGATATCGGACATTTGCAAAAGAGGAATACGTGCCATAGCAGCCAGCTATCGCGCCACCCGAGACAGGTCAACGCTCTGCATTGTCGAAAAGACTATTCTTCGTGGTTATCAGCCGTTTTCACTCTGCCAGTGCTCTCAGAAGTCGCTGGCGCGCTGCAGGTATGGAGTTCACCTCCAGTCCAGTAAAAACATGCAGGGTATTCATCTCGTCGTCGACCACGGCATGATCGCTGACCCACCCTCCCATGACCAAATAGCTACGCAACAAGGGCGGCATCTGAGCAAAAGCCAACTTCACGTCAGGCTCCCCCCGCAAAACTCTTGCAAATGGATAGATATTTTCCACTTTCACCTTGGGCTGCCAACGTGAGGGGGCTAGATGGCGGTCTTTCAGAAGTTTGAAAACGTCCTGATACGGCTCGGTCGTAGTGCCCGCAAAAGACGAACAGCCAAACAGCATCTGCACATCATGTTCATCAACAAGCCGCGTCAGTGCGCCCCATGCCATACGCAGAATATCGGGGTCTTTCCTATCTGGGTGTATGCAGAACCGGCCCAGCTCAATCATCGGACCAGAAAAATTTGCCAATGCCGACAAGCCGTAATACCGCGCAGCATAGCTCTGTGAGATCCGACCACCATCAGAGAGCTGCATGATTCGAAATGAACACACCAAGTCGTTGGTGCGCGTGTCTTCTACTAGCAAGTGGGAACAGTCTTGGTCCACCGCTTCCAAATCGGTCTTACTGGTCTCAAAACACAGCGCGCGCAGCGCCAAGGTCGCAGCCAAATCACCGGGTGTATTTGCGATACGAACCCGGTAATTTCCTTTATTTAAGATCTCCTGGCCGTTTGACATGGAAGATCTCCGCAGAACAGCAGGAGTTTGAGATGTTTGGTCAGCCTCCAATCGGTTGACCAATCACTCAATAACGCTGCCAGGTCCGATGTTGCCCAAACTACCCAATAGCTGCCTGAGGAAGGTTTTATCCTGCACGCCCGAACTTGTTACGCGCCGCTGCAGGGGAATCACTTGACCATTTTCCAACCCATATCGCTCAACACCGTTGACGACACCGGTTTGATCAAAAGTAATGGCAACAAGTTCGCGAGACACAGGCTTGGGTTCACTCGGTCCATAGTGCCGCATTCGAGTTGCAACATAGTAATACCCGGAGCTATCCAAAACACCCGAAGACGACGGCGCGCCAATGGTTTCAGAGATCGAATCTTGCGTATCAACCCCCAATACTACCTCAGCCAAGTCTTCTTCGCTGGGCACAAAACCGTGGTTGCGGTATTGTGCAGAGCAACTGGCAATCACCATCCCAGCTCCCGCTAAGACCGAAACCCTGATCACTCTTCTCACCCGATTTGCCAATGCAAACATACTGCTCCCCCGTCGCGGCTTGATAACGCCTTTGAACCCGCTTACCTAATGCCGGCCTCCGGTTCAAGAAATGAAAGTCTCTGAAATGACTGACACCACCGCCCTGCGCGTTACTGATCTACCTCAAAACAGCCCAACAACCTTTGATATTCGCCCCGATAACGCGACCTTGACCGCGCTGGCCAACGAACTGGGTTTGCGTGGATTACGCAAAGTCCGGTTTAGCGGGCAGTTGCAAGCACGCGATCGCCGCGACTGGCATTTAGCCGCCCAGCTTGGGGCAACCGTACAGCAGGAATGCGTTGTTACACTGGAACCAGTCACCACCCGTATCGATGTACCGGTAGAGCGCCATTTCCTTGCAGGGTTAGAAGATCCAGACGAGCCAGAAGTTGAAATGCCCGAAGATGAAAGTGTCGAACACCTGGGCAGCCACATTGATCCACACGCCGTGATGATTGAGGCATTGGCACTCGCTCTGCCGCAATATCCACGCAAAGACGGTGCCGAACTGGGCGAGGCCGTGTTTACCGTTCCGGGCCAGGAGCCCATGCGCGATGAAGATACCCGCCCGTTTGCCGGATTGGCGGATCTTAAGAATCAGCTGAAAAAAGAACAGTAAGCGGCATTTTCTTGAAACAGGGGCAGATCAGGACTAGCCCTAACGGCAATGCTGACCTAAAAACCGCTTGCACCGCGCCAGATTCGCAGTATTTTTGCGCGCTCATCGGAATTATGGTTGGACATCGGGCGGGCCGCGGCCTAAACGCACGTCACACCGTTTGAAACGAACAACGAAATCAGGCTTCGGGTTCTGCCCCATAGCCATAGTAGACAAAGGTTGAGACATGGCTGTCCAACAGAACAAAGTATCCAAGTCGCGTCGCAACAATCGTCGTGCACACGATGCCCTGGTTGCTGCAAACCCGAACGAATGCTCGAGCTGCGGCGAACTGAAGCGCCCTCACCACGTTTGCCCCTCCTGCGGCAACTACGGTGAAAAAGAAATCGTCGCCATGAACGACGAAGTCGATCTGGACGCGGCATAAGCCGCGTTCCACGCTCATTTGGCAGGCAGGCTTTCGCATGACGGTTCAGACCGATCTATCTAAGGCAACTGTCGGCCCTATCACCATTTCGGTTGACGCTATGGGCGGAGATGCCGGTCCAACGGTTGTTGTGGCCGGCATTGCTATGTCTGCCAAGATGAACCCGGACATCAGGTTCATCCTGCATGGCCCCATCGAGCAGCTGGAACCCCTGGTCTCCAAAAAACGCATCCTTGACGGTCGTGTTGAACTGCGAGATGCGCGTGACGTTGTCACCATGGAGGACAAACCCTCTCAGGTGATGCGCAATGGCAAGGGCACCTCGATGTGGTCGGCCATTGACTGCGTCAAGCAAGGCGAAGCCGCCGGTGCGGTATCTTGTGGCAACACTGGCGCGCTGATGGCGGTCAGCATGATCCGCCTGCGTAAATTGCCCGGCGTTAATCGCCCCGCAATTGCGATTCTCTGGCCATCTGGGAACCCTCAGGGGTTCAATGTGATGCTGGATGTTGGTGCAGATGTACGCGCAGATGCCCAGGACTTGCTGCAATACGCCCTCATGGGCACGTCTTATACCCGCAACTCAATGGATATTTCCCACCCTCGTGTGGGGCTGTTGAATGTTGGCACCGAAGAGCACAAAGGCCATGCTGAGCTAAAAGAGGCCTATTCGCTGATCGCGGATCATGCCGAACGGGGCAACTTTGAATTTGTTGGCTTTGTCGAAGGCAGCGATATCCCCGGGACCGCAGCTGATGTGATTGTGACAGATGGCTTTACTGGCAATGTCGCGATCAAAACGGGCGAAGGCACCGCCAGCTTGATCCGCTCAACACTGCGACAGGCCTTTGAATACTCCATCTTATCACGGTTAGCGGCGCTTTTGGCGTTGCCATCGCTGACGCGGCTGTCGAAAAAGATTGACCCACGGCGGGTTAACGGCGGTGTCTTCCTCGGCTTGAATGGCACAGTGGTCAAATCCCACGGCGGGGCTGATGCTACTGGTGTTTCAGCTGCAGTCAAACTGGCGTTCCGTTTGGCACAACAGGGCTTTGCAGAAAAGCTGGCTGCACGGGTTGCATCCTCTGTTGAGCTTACCCAAGATAAACCTGCCCGTGAACTCACTCGGGCCACGACTCAAAAAGACTAAAGGCAGGCAATAGAATGACGCGACGTGCTGTGATTACCGGTGTTGGGCACTATCTTCCCGAGCGCGTGGTTGAAAACGCCGAGTTCGAAGCCACGCTGGATACATCGGACGAATGGATTCGCTCCCGCTCGGGCATTGAGCGGCGCCATTTTGCTGCCGAAGGCGAAACAACGTCTAATCTTGCAACAAACGCCGCCAAAGCTGCGCTGGCAGACGCTGGTTGTGTAGCAGATGACATTGATGCGATTGTTGTTGCGACATCAACCGCTGATCTGACCTTCCCCTCCGCTGCAACTATGATTCAGGCAGCTCTGGGCATGACTCGTGGCTTTGCCTTTGACGTGCAGGCCGTTTGTGCCGGTTTTGTCTATGCGCTGAGCAATGCCAACGCCCTTGTTTTGTCGGGTCAAGCCAACAAGGTCCTTGTCATCGGGGCTGAGACCTTTAGCCGGATCATGGATTGGACCGACCGTTCAACCTGTGTCCTGTTTGGTGATGGCGCTGGCGCATTGGTCATCGAAGCACAAGACGGCGCCGGCACCAGCGATGACCGGGGAATTTTGTCGACCGACCTTCATTCAGATGGCCGCTACAAGGACCTTCTTTATGTAGATGGTGGCGTTTCGACCCAGAACACTGGCTTTTTGCGGATGCAGGGCAATCAGGTCTTCCGTCATGCAGTCGAAAAACTTGCATCAACCGCTCATACCGCCCTCGACAAAGCAGAACTGACCGCCACTGATGTGGATTGGGTTGTGCCGCACCAGGCAAATATCCGTATTATTCAAGGCACTGCCAAGAAGATGGGTGTCAGCATGGACAAGGTCATTGTGACCGTTCAGGACCACGGAAACACCTCAGCAGCCTCGATTCCGCTAGCCCTGTCAGTTGGCAAACAGAGTGGAAAAATCAAAAAAGGCGACCTTATTGTTGCCGAAGCGATTGGTGGTGGACTAGCCTGGGGAGCAGTTGCCTTACGGTGGTAAGCAGTTTGGCTAATCCACCTATTGCAAATCATTGATATTGACAGGGAAATTCCGTTCCCCTTATTATTTATAAAACACATGAGGATTGGCTATGAGTGATACTACTCTGACTCGAATGGATTTGAGCGAAGCCGTTTTTCGCGAAGTAGGCCTCTCGCGCAACGAAAGTGCCCAACTGGTTGAAAGCATGCTTGGCCATATGTCCGATGCACTGGTACGTGGCGAGCAAGTAAAAATCTCGTCTTTTGGGACCTTTAGCGTCCGTGACAAGTCTGCCCGCATTGGGCGCAACCCAAAGACCGGCGAGGAAGTTCCTATTCAGCCACGTCGCGTTCTGACCTTTCGGCCATCGCATCTGATGAAAGATCGTGTCGCAGACGGCAACCGGTCGTAACGGGTCCTGTCACATGTCAAAATCACCTGATGCCTTTCGCACCATTAGTGAAGTTGCGGAATGGTTGAGGATTCCTGCGCATGTCTTGCGCTTTTGGGAAAGCAAGTTCACTCAAATCAAACCTGTAAAACGGGCTGGTGGCAGGCGCTACTACCGCCCGTCTGATATGTTGCTATTGGGTGGAATTAAGCGGCTTTTGCACGACGAGGGCCAAACCATAAAACAGGTTCAGGCCTTGCTACGGGACCAAGGCGCATCTCATGTCGCCGACATGTCTCCTTCGCTGGAAGAAAATGCGGATCCTATGCCGGTAGTAGAAACCGACGAGACAGTGGTTCCTTTTTCAGAACCGAAAAAGCCTTCTCCAGCGCAAATGGATATGGATCTCGATGCGCTGCCTGAACCTGACTTGGTTGCAGAACCAGCGCCGGAACCCGCCGAAGAATGGCTGACTGTGGAAGACGAATCAGAACCAGTTTCGACCCATGCAGCTGTCGACCAGCCAAATGGGGTCACTCACGAAACGGCGGACACAGCGCCGAGCCCACAGGTTGTCGAAATTGAAGATATTGCTGATGATGCATATGTCGTCGAACGGCTGGGTGTACTGGCGCGATTAGCCCATGTCACAACATTAAGTGAAAACTCGCAAGCAGAGGCGTTGATTTGTTTCGACCAACTCCGAGCTTTGACCACCAGTAAAAACAATATTCCAGCCAATTCATAAAAGACCAAGATTACCTCTTGCCCCTGCCCTGAAATCCAGTAGAACGCTCTCAATAACGGGCTATGGCGCAGCCTGGTAGCGCGTCCGTCTGGGGGACGGAAGGTCGCAGGTTCGAGTCCTGCTAGCCCGACCATACAAAAACGCCCGGGTGTTCATTCACCCGGGCGTTTTGTGTATCAGTGGCAAGTATTTGCATGTAGGACAAATTGAATGCGGCATAAAATAAGCCAGCATCACCCGGCGCATTAAACCGGGTTTGCAACTAAAGGGAACAGTCATGACAGGCGTTTTGCCCAGCCAATCCATTGAAGCAATGCTGGATCACGGTGAGATCAGCGTTGCCGAACCCACCGTGTCCGGACAAATTCAACCTGCTAGCCTTGATCTGCGCTTGGGCAATGTTGCTTACCGTGTGCGTGCATCCTTCTTGGCAGGCGAAGGTCAAAGCGTATCTGATCGCCTGCGCGAATTTGAGATGCATCAAATCGACCTGAGCATTGGCGCTGTTCTTGAAAAGGGCTGTGTCTATGTGGTTCCTTTGATGGAAGGGCTCGCCCTGCCTGATGACGTGTCCGCCGTTGCCAACGCTAAAAGTTCGACCGGTCGTCTGGATCTTCTGACCCGTACCATCACCGATGGCGGCGCTGAGTTTGACCGGATCAAACCCGGCTACTCTGGCCCGCTCTATGCTGAAATTTGCCCCCGCTCCTTTTCGGTCCTGGTGCGTCCCGGTATGCGCTTGAACCAAATTCGGTTCCGCACCGGACAAGCCGTTTTGAGCGACGACGAGTTGAATGCCCTACATCTACAGTCGCCACTGGTAGACGGCCCCGCAGTTATCCAAGACGGCCTTGGATTCTCGGTCGACCTGCAGCTACCCGGCAGTGATCTGGTTGGCTATCGTGCCAAGCCGCATACCGGAGTGATAGATCTGGACCGGATCGGCGAATACGATCCGCGTGACTACTGGGAAGAAGTGCGCACCACCGATGGCCGCATTATCCTCGACCCCGGTGCGTTCTACATTCTTGTCAGCCGCGAGGCGGTTCACATCCCTCCGCAATACGCCGCTGAAATGGCGCCCTATCTGGCGATGGTGGGTGAGTTCCGCGTACACTACGCTGGCTTCTTTGACCCCGGCTTTGGCCACGACGCTGCCGGTGGCGCTGGCTCGCGAGGCGTGCTTGAAGTGCGCTGCCACGAGGCGCCTTTTGTGCTGGAACATGGGCAGGTTGTGGGTCGTCTGGTCTATGAAAAGATGGCCGAGGTACCCGAGCAGCTCTATGGGTCTGGAATTGCGTCGAATTATCAGGGCCAGGGTTTGAAGCTTTCAAAACACTTCAAAACCCCCGGCTAGTTCGTATTATTTGATTACAGTCATCGCCTCTAAGTCGGTCGAAACCTCGGCTTGAACTGAACGTTCGAGATGCGTCGAAAGCGTCATGTAGGTCCGCGTGCCACGCACGCCTTGGGTATCGTAGAGCTGCGATAGTAGCCCTTCAAGCGCCAGAGTAGACGCCACACGCACCTTGAGGATCAAACAGGTATCACCAGTTGCTGAATGGATTTCTTCGACCTCGGGCCAATCGCCCAGGGCCATCAGCGCTGTGGTCTTGCCCCATCCCACCGTGTCGACATGAATAAAGGCCAGCAGCGGCTTGCCAACCCCGGCCCCATCCAGCTGCGCAACCGTTGACTTGATTACACCAGACGCCCGCAACCGCTTAACACGCTCATGAACCGCAGGTGGTGACAAGCCAACCGTTTGCCCAATCGCAGCGTAGGCTTGGGTCGCATCCTTGCTCAGCTCACCTAATATTTTTCGGTCAATCTCATCCACGCCCCGCTCTGCCCGGGGTTTTCTCTGAATGCTATCTGTTTTTTCTAAAGCCATAGAGCTGATCCCTTCACAGAACTTAGTTCTGCCTATAGCTAATATCTCTGAACTAAATTCGGAGCAAGGCAATGTTGGCATCCATACTCATACTACTCGCCGCAATAGGAGTGATTGGTGCCAACTCGTTGTTGCTGTCGCCATTGGTAACTGCAGTCGGCACCGACCTTGGTGTCAGCGCTGCTCAGGTTATGCAGGCTGCCAGCGCATATGGTTTGGGTGTAGCTGCAGCTGCGTTGGCCTTGGCCCCACAGGGAGACAGAATCGGCGCAGGCCGCGTGCTGCGTGCTGCTCTGATCGTGTTGGCACTAGGCTTGGCAGCCAGTGCGGCATCTCCAAATGTGCTGGGTTTGATAGTAGCGCAGGCTGTATGTGGGCTTGCAGCTGGTGCTGCCCTCCCGTCGATCTACACCTTGGCCGTTACAATTGCCCTGCCCGGCCGTGAATCCCAGACACTGGGCGCGGTACTGACCGGCTGGACCGTGTCACTGGTGCTAGGGGTCAGCTTAGGTGCCTGGATTACTGACCTACTGGGTTGGCGCGCGGTTTACTGTGCCTTGGCGCTCTGCGCAGCTCTGCTTTGGCTGACCAGCGCCAAGCTCCGTCATTTGGGTAACACGGCTGCACGTGCAACCTCGCCGCTGACCGCCCTCAAAGTGCCCGGAATAACCCGCGGGTTACTTGCCACCGCGCTACTTATGCTCGCCTTTTATGTCACCTATTTCTTCATCGGCGCGCATGTCACTGTCGATTTGGGACTCAGCACAACACAGGCAGGCTTGGTGCCCCTGTTCTACGGAATTGGCTTTGGGTTGGCGGTCTTTGCTGACCCGCTGCTTGACCGCCTGGGGATGGCCCGCGTTACCGCGCCAGCCTTTCTCGCCATTACGCTGGTATATGGCGCCATGATCATTCTGTCTGGCACATTCTACGGGCTACTGGCCGTGGCTGTTGCCTGGGGCATCACCCAGCATTTTGGATTGAACTTGGTTGTGGCGCGCCTGACCGCGCTGGACCCGTCACAACGCAGCGCCATCATGGGCCTGTTCAGCACAGTTACTTATCTATGCATCTTTGCGGTGCCCGTCCTAGGCGGTCTGGCCTATGCCGGTTGGGGGCTCGTTGGCTGTTTAACGGTGTCTGTGGCGCTCTGCCTGATCGAAACTGTCGAGGCACTTAGCCTGCGACGTGTTACTTCCACGGCCCACGCTGCGCCAGACGTGCCTGCTTAGCCGCAGGGCCGGTATCAACTGGGGGTGCAGCGGTCTGGCTATCAGCCGGACGCCCCTTTCCCGCCTTCGACGCCGCATTGATGCCAGCGCCAATACCGAAATTCACCGCCCGGCGCACCAGCTGCCGAACAACCATATTGATGATCGTGTTCATATTCATAACGCAGTTCCCATTGCTTTCGCTAAAACTTACCAGTGAATTAAGACGATTTAGAGGCCATCGCGCGCATTAGTCTTCAAACAGTTCCGGCTGCTCTTCATCTTGGTCATCAAGATCACCAAGTTCGGTAGTGCCCGGTGGCGGACGGTTCTCAAGCAAGCCAGCCGCGCGCAGCTCTTTCAGCCCCGGTAGATCTCTCGCGCTCTCAAGACCAAAGTGATCCAGGAAGTGAGGTGTTACGACAAAGGTCACCGGGCGGCCCGGTGTCATCTTGCGACGGCCCAGTCGGATCCACTCCATTTCCATCAGCTGATCAATAGTACCGCGTGACACAGAAACACCGCGGATTTCCTCAATCTCGGCGCGGGTGACGGGCTGATGATAGGCAATAATCGCCAAGGTTTCGGTTGCAGCGCGGCTTAGCTTGCGGGTCTCAACCGTTTCTTTCTGCATCAGAAATCCAAGGTCGCGGGCCGTGCGCATAGCCCAACGGTCACCAACACGCACCACTTGCACACCGCGACCCTCATATTTCTTGCGAAGATGCGCCAAGGCCTCGGCAGGATTGCAGCCATGGGGCATGCGGGCCTCAAGATCGCGAATGCTTATCGGCTCGGCGCTGGCAAACAGGACCGCTTCAACCATGCGCTCTTGTTCGGCCATCACAGGCGCGTCAAACAGGCTTTCGGCGCCCTCTTCAGGATCGACAATTCGGTCTTCCATCAATGATCCTCGCTGCGACTTCGCAGTTGAATGGGGGCATATGTTTCAGATTGCCGCACCTCAAGTTTCCCTTCTTTAACCAGCTGCAGCGCCGCTGCAAAGGTTGCCGCTGTCGCAGAGCGGCGTTTCACCGGGTCGCTGTGCCACCCATCGGGCAGATAGCTTAGCATGTCAGTCCAGCTACCGGTAAAGCCAATCAATCCGCGCATCCGCTCCAACGCCTCTTCCATGGTGAAAACCGATTCCCGATCCAGAACAAAGGGGCGAAAGTCGTCACGGGTGCGAATACGCGCATAGCCCTGCATTAGATCCAGCAAGGTGGCACTATAGGTTACGGTTTTGATGCGAGTGATGTCTTCAGCCTGCCCACGGGCAAAAAAGTCACGCCCCAATTGGTCCTGCGCCATCAGCCGCGCAGCAGCGTCGCGCATGGCCTGCAGGCGTTCCAACTGGAACGCTAGGTGCGCTGCCAGTTCTTCGCCCGAAGGGCCTTCTTCGCCCGGTTCAGGCGGCAATAGCAATCGCGATTTAAGGAAGGCCAGCCAAGCGGCCATCACCAAATAGTCTGCGGCCAATTCAATCCGCAGCACTTTGGCACGTTCAACAAAAGAGAGATATTGCCGCGCCAATTCCAACACGGAAATTTTGCGCAGATCAACCTTTTGAGTGCGCGACAGGCTAAGCAGCACGTCAAGCGGGCCTTCGTACCCGTCGACATCCACAATAAGCGCTTCGGCCGCCAGCCTTTCGGCCACCGATTGCGCAGTCTCCTGAAACAGATCGTCAGCCATATACCAGTCCGCCCATTAGGGCAGATAGTTCCTCTTCGGCGACGTCAATGTCAAGTTCTACGGGAGTTTGGCGCGCATCAAGGGCGCGTTGGGCACGGATTTGAGCCGCTTCGGTCATCTCACCGGCGGCTTGGGCAACCGCGGAACGGTCGGCAAGTGGACCATTGCAATACAGCGCAACATCACATCCTGCATCCAGCGACGCGCGTGCCATTTCCGCGGGCGTGCCCTGAAGCGCCTTCATCGAAATATCATCGGTCATAATTAACCCGTCAAATCCGATTAGATCGCGGATCAACTGGATCATGACTGGGGAGATCGTGGCAGGAACAGGATCGATCGCCTCGTAAACCAAATGGGCCGTCATCCCCATCGGCAGATCGTTCAACTGGCGAAAGGCTTCAAAGTCGCTGGCCGTCAAGGTGGCCAAATCGGTGTCGACATGTGGTAGGCTAAGATGGCTATCGAGTGTAGATCTCCCATGCCCCGGCATATGCTTTAGCACCGGCAACACGCCACCATCCAGCAGGCCCTGCGCAGAGGCTCGACCTAAGTCGGTAACGGTATCAACATCACCGCCATAGCAACGGTTTTTCAGGAAAGCATGGGTGCCGTCACCTGCGAGGTCCACCATTGGGGCGCAGTTGCTATCGATGCCCAAGGCACGCAATTCATCTGCAATCAAACGATACCGCAAATACATAGCCCGCGCGACTGGCTCCAAATCAACCGAAGGCGCAGCCTGGGCCACAGCCCGTTCAACGTGATCCAGTGGCGGCATCCATTGCCGGGCCAGCGGCGGACGCAGACGTTGAACCCGTCCGCCCTCTTGGTCGATTGTTACAGGGCAGTTGCGGCCCACAGCATTGCGAAAGTCATCGCACAGCGCCCGAATCTGGTCCGGGGTATCGATGTTGCGGGCAAACAGGATAAACCCAAATGGGTTTGTATCGCGAAACAGAGCTGTTTCCTCGGCCGTCAGCCTCAGGCCTTCGGCATCAAGGATGGTGGCCCCGAACCGCATCAACGTGTGGTCACGGGAATGCAGTCCGCATTTCCTGCGACAAGAATTGCACAGAAACGGCGCGCGTCTGACAGATCATCAAAACCCATTGCCCGCAGGCGATAGAACGAACGACCACCTTTTTCGGCCTTCTGAATCACGCGTTTTTTGCCGTCCAGGTAGTCCGAGAACCGACCGTGGATACGATCCCATTCAGAGCGCGCGACATCTGCGCTGTCATAGGCCCCAAGCTGTGCCAGGCGGGTGCCAACAGGAAGGCTACCAGCATCGACGTCTAGCGCCGCGTTGATTTGGGCCGCTGAATTAGAAGCAGGTGCAGACGGGAACCGGGCCGGACGCACCAAGGGGCGCAGCGAGACCTTTACGCCGGGGGCATTTAGAACTGTTGGCGAAGCACTCTCGGTCACAGCAGGCTGCAGCGGTGCAGGCTGAGTGATAACCGGAGCAACGACCGAAGCCAAAGTTGCGGAAGCTTCGCTTGTTGTTTCAGTCAACGGTGTAACGCCTTGGGTCAACTCAGCGACCAGAGCGTTGATTTCACCACTCTGATAGGCCGCGACAGCCTCGTCTGAGACCGCGTCGCCCTGCACCGCTACGACCTTAGGTGCTTCGGTGATCGCAACTTCGGCAACAGGAACATCATCATCTGTCAGGGTCAAAGACGCCGGCGCCAAGGTCAATCGATCGGCTGGATCAGCGGCGGTTCCATTGGCGGCAACTGCATTGACGGCCAACCCCTGATTAACAGCGGCCTGACCACCAGGGTTATCTGGTTGGATACGCATCGGCCCTTCAAGCGAGCGCACAACAGGAACACCGCTCACATCACGGGCAACCAGTTTGTAGCCCCAAACGCCGACGCCAACGATCAGCGCCAACGACGCCACGGCGCCCAACATGCCAAGTGCCTTGGCCATCCCACCTGAATGGGCTGCAGGCGTGCTGTAGCTTGCCGCCTGCTGTTGGCCCTGTTCATAGGCTTGGGGATCGTATTGTTGATACTGCTGTTGGTGCTGCGCACCATAAGATGCCCCCTGTGAAGGGGTCGCACCCTGAAGAGAATAAGCCTGGCTACCGCCAGCTTGCGCGCTATACGCCATGTCCGCCTCACTGCCCATTTAATGCGTCATTGCGCATTGTTGGGTCTCTAGAACTGCCTCAGGCCGACGTTGTGCGCGATTTTTATCGCATCTCCTGCGCCGGTTTCACCCCTAGAATACCCAAACCAGCAGAAATAACAATCGAAACGGCCCGGGCTAGCGCCAAATTCGCATGTGTTGCCGATTGGCTGCTCGTGTTAACAAAACGTAAATTTTCGTTAGATTTGCCAAGATGATACAACCCGTGCAGATCTGAAGCCAGGTCGTAGAGATAGAAGGCAACGCGATGAGGTTCATGCGTCCGTGCGGCGATTTCCACTAGGCGCGGCCATTCAGCCAGCTTCTTGGCGACCGACAGCTGTGAAGGATCTTGCAGCAATGTAAGGTCCGCAGCTTCAAACGTGGCATCATCGGTATTGATACCCTCGTCCGCAGCTTTTCGCAAAGTCGAACAAATCCGGGCATTTGCGTACTGCACATAGAACACTGGGTTGTCCTTGGACTGCTCCAGAACCTTGGAGAAATCAAAATCCAATGTTGCATCGTTTTTACGGGTCAGCATCACAAACCGGGTCACATCCGGGCCAACCAGATCCACCACATCGCGCAGAGTGACAAAAGTCCCTGCCCGTTTGGACATCTTGAATTCCTGACCATCCTTGAACAGCTTCACCAACTGGGTCAGCTTGATATCCAGCGGCACTTTGCCATCTGACAGCGCAGACACAGCGGCTTTCAGGCGCTTAACATAGCCACCGTGATCAGCACCAAGAATGTCAATCAGCATGTCAAAACCACGATCAACCTTGTCATAGTGATAGGCGATATCCGGCGCGAAATAGGTCCAGGCACCGTCAGACTTCTTGACCGGACGATCCACATCGTCGCCATGTTCTGTAGATTTGAACAAGGTCTGCTCACGCGGCTCCCATCCTTCGGGCTTTTTGCCTTTTGGTGGCTCCAGCACGCCTTCGTAGATCAAGCCCTTGTCGTCCAGCTCGGCAATGGCGGCCTCGATCCGGCCTGTGCCATACAGCGATTTTTCGGAATAGAACGTATCCATCACCACGCCCAGTGATTTCAGGTCGGCGCGGATCAGGTCCATCATCGCATCTGTTGCAAACAGGCGTACGTCCTGTAGCCAGACATCCTCGGGCTGGTCAATGTAAGCGTCGCCGACTTTCTCCTTCAGCGCCTCGCCGGTCTCGATCAAGTAGTCACCGGGATAGGTGCCATCGGGGAATGCAACTTCTTGACCGTGTGCCTCGAGGTACCGCAAGTAGACCGAGCGGGCTAGAACATCGACCTGTCCGCCGCCGTCGTTGATGTAATACTCGCGGGTGACGCCATATCCGGCAAAGTCCAGCAGGCTGGCCAGCGCATCGCCAAAAACCGCACCTCGGGTGTGGCCCACGTGCAGCGGGCCGGTTGGGTTGGCTGATACGTATTCTACGTTGACCTTGATGTCTTTGCCCATGTCCGAGCGGCCAAAGTCCAGCCCGGCGCTGAGAACGGATTTCGGGATGCCTTGCCAGATCGACGGCGCCAAACGCAGGTTCAAAAACCCAGGTCCAGCAACTTCGGCCGAGGTGATCCGATCATCGGCCGCCAGCTTGGCAGCCAAGGCCTCGGCAATATCGCGTGGCTTCGTTTTGGCAGGTTTCGCCAGAACCATCGCCGCATTGGTTGCCATATCGCCATGGGCCGCATCTCGCGGAGGCTCGACCGCGACATTTCGCAGATCCAGGTCTGCGGGCAGGCTACCCTCGGACGCCATAGCGTCGAGGCTTTCAATCACAAG
Organism: Parasedimentitalea nitratireducens; assembly: GCF_057444295.1. Taxonomy (NCBI): domain Bacteria; kingdom Pseudomonadati; phylum Pseudomonadota; class Alphaproteobacteria; order Rhodobacterales; family Paracoccaceae; genus Parasedimentitalea; species Parasedimentitalea nitratireducens. Next base: position 87,912 of record NZ_JBYAXC010000003.1, read on the forward strand.
CGAGCGAATATCTGTAAACAGGTTCATGTCTGGCGTCCCATTGGTTCAGAGATGCGACCTACCATGCCCAGCCCAAGGGTCAATAACCTATAGAGCGATCCAAGCCCGCTGAGTGGCAGTTTTAACCCTTACTTGCTGACTTCCAGCCCCTTGATCAGCCTCTGATGCTCTTGCAGGGCAAATCGATCGGTCATCCCAGCGATATAGTCCGACACGATCCGGGCCAGCGCTGTTTCACTATTGGCGGCCTGAACTTCGGGATGCCAGCGTTCGGGCATGTGCAGCGGGTTTTGCTGGTAATACGGGAATAGTGCCTCAACCACTTTGGACACTTCAGAGCGTTTCACCATGACCGAGGGGGCCCGATACATACGGGTGAACAAAAAGGCGCGGATCTCTTTGAGCTCGATCCAGATTTGATCCGAGAACTGCACCACCGGGTGATCCAGCGCCCGCACAGCCTCGACACTTTGTACGCAACTGTCCTTTATCAGCGCCCGGGAGGTATTGATCACATCCCCAACCATTACACCGAACACACGTCGCAGCGCCTCGTGTCGCAGCCGATTACTGTCTAGCCCGGGATACAGCTCATCCACTTTGGCATAGGCGGGGCCAATCATCGGCAACTGGGCGATATCCTCATCGCTAAACAACCCGGCGCGCAGACCATCGTGCAGGTCGTGATTGTTATAAGCGACATCATCCGCCAATGCGGCCACCTGAGCCTCGGCACTGGCGTGAGTATGTAATTCAAGGTCGTGGATCGCATTATAGTCCGCCAGCGCATAGGGCAGCTCTCCCACGACAGGGCCATTATGCTTGGCAATCGCCTCTAATGTCTCCCAGGTCAGGTTTAACCCGTCAAATTCAGCATAATGGCGCTCCAGCGCAGTCACGATGCGAATGGCCTGTGCGTTATGGTCAAACCCGCCATAGGGTGACATCAGCTCATGCAGCGCGTCTTCTCCGGTGTGACCAAAGGGCGTATGGCCCAGATCATGGGCCAGTGCGACAGCCTCTGTCAGCTCTTGGTTCAACCCCAACGACCCGGCAATGGTCCGCGCCACCTGCGCCACCTCGATCGAGTGGGTCAAACGTGTGCGATAGTTGTCGCCTTCGTGTTCCACAAACACCTGGGTCTTATGCTTTAGCCTGCGAAAGGCGCTGGCGTGGATGATCCGGTCACGGTCCCGTTGGAACGGAGAGCGAAAACTGCTCTCTTCCTCATTGACCAGACGGCCTCGGATATTATCGGGGTTCGAAGCATAAGGCGCATGCATATGTAATCTTTTCCTTTGAAAATCTTGTCGCCTGGCTTTCACCTTTCTATATAATGATCTGCGCCGCAACTGATGTGTTTGGAGATAGGCATGCAACTACCGCCGAAAGTTACCGATCGTGCCTTTGCTCGACTGGCCGAGATCGGTGCTGCCGATCAGGGACAAGTCCTTCGCATTGCTGTTGAAGGTGGAGGCTGTTCCGGGTTCCAGTACGAAATTGCTTTGGATGATGCCAAAGAGGACGACCTGGTACTCGAAGGCCAAGGCGAACAGGTTGTCGTTGATTCAGTCTCGCTGCCATTTCTGGAAAATGCAGTGATCGACTTTACCGAAGCACTGATTGGCGCCCGGTTCACCATAGAAAACCCCAACGCCACCTCTAGCTGCGGCTGCGGAACATCATTTTCCATGTAAGCGGTGCTGGTTATCCAAAAGCTGCTCCTGCACGGGCAAACCCGGCAAAGAAGCTCTCAAAATGACTACTGCTGTTCTCGGCCGCACACAAAACGTTATGCGCATCCTCGCTCAGTCCTGAAACCAGATGACGCCGCATAACGGGCCAGTCAGCACTGCGGCTTTCGCTTAGATCGAATAACATCCGTGACATCTGCCGTAACGGTCCAGATTGGTGTGAGCTCTGCCGGACCTGAATTGGTCCAGGCACCACCGGCTGGGTAAAGCTCGCGCTATTTGTTGTGCCCATCAGCCAGTTGCAGACAAAGTAATCGTGGTACAAGTCATCCATGAATTCCGCTGTTCCACCCGACAGGACAAATCCAGCGGTCTGGCGCTGCAGCCAGGCCATCCATTCGACTGGTGGCTGCATTTGGGCATAGATCATGGCAATGCAAACCTCGGCCAGCAGATCCGAGTTTTGTTCAAGATAGGCCAGCAGACCTGCATACTCGAGACTAACCATTGCATCTGGTGCCAGTTCGGGGTCACGGCGGCCATATTCTGAAAGATAGAAAACGATATGTGTCAACTCATATGCAGCTTTCTTATTTGGAAGCGCAAATGTTTCAGAGCGATTGATAAACTGATGCAGGCGCTCTACCAATCCTTTGGTATCAGCGACACCACTCACACCGCGACGTTGCAACAGGCGATGGGCTTCAGCGCGTTGAAGGTCAGACAGTTCAGCCTCGGCCAAACCCCGTTTGTGGATCCAATGGGCGATCTCTTCGCCTTTGTGTCCGGGCAAGCCCAGATCCTCGAGATCCAGACAGATCGACAGAATGAAACGATAATACTGTTGGAAGAAACACACCCGGCTTTGGATTTCACTGTAGAAGCCAGCCAGTGGTTGCAACTGGTCTTCGCCCAGCCCCGCCCCGGTGCATTCCAAAATATTCAAAAGCTCGGCGTTTTCCTTTAGCCAGAACACATCATCCATAGATCTGCGATGCTGTGCAAAGGTTTGTATCAATGCTGCGTGTTGCTGCGCAGGCTGGGGTTGCGGGGCCGGCATCTTTAGATGAATGACATTGGACATTTTGCCCTCCGGTTCACGTTGAATGATCACAAGATGCCGCCCCTGCAATAGGGAACGGTGGTGTTTAGCTGCCGGACGAGAACATTTCGGTTCCCTCGCCTTCGGTGGTCAGTTGCAAGCGAACCGGCGCTGAACCTGATGAGAACAGCTGAGTTCCTTCCCCTGCCAACGTGCCCGCCGCAGCAGTCGGAGCAGAGCCGGAAGAGAACGCCCAAGTTGCCTCACCGTCCAGCGCATCGGCGCTCATTTCAGGACGCGAACCTGACGAAAACAAAGCGATACCTTCACCGTCAAACAGGCTGTGCGTGTCAGTTGCAAATTCACCTTCGAGGCCAGTGGTTTTAAGTAGAGCGGTCATGACAGAAACTCCTTGTTTAATTGAATGATGGTAAGCAAGCCTTGCACGCAAAAAGAAATTCAGAAACACCGCGCCACCCCTGAGGTTGTTGCTGCTTTGCCATTTTGCAGAAAAGCACGACGCAAGTGACTGAATTAAAAACTCAATAAACCACCACAAAATCCACTAAGCACTTATACACAAAGGAAAAAATGCAAAACAAATCTAATCTACTCACGGTTGATTTTGCGATTCTTCATCAACCAAAAGGAGCCACCCTCCGAATCAATCTCGCCGTTAGCCACCCTCTTGCTTGCCCCGGACGCCAACTTCGGCAATAGATCACTCCTAGCCTCAACAGGAGACCAGAGATGAAAATTGCCACCTTTAACATTAACGGGATCAAAGCCCGTTCATTGGCTCTTCCTGCATGGCTGGACGAGGCACAGCCAGACGTGGTTTTGCTGCAAGAAGTTAAATCAGTGGACGAGCTGTTCCCGCGCGAGATTTTCGAAGAACGCGGTTACAACGTCGAAACCCACGGACAGAAGGGCTTCAATGGCGTGGCCATTCTGTCCAAGCTACCACTGGAAGACGTAACCCGGGGATTACCGGGCGATGATGACGATGTTCAGGCGCGCTGGATCGAAGCAACCGTGGTTGGCAAGCAGGCGATCCGGCTTTGCGGGTTGTATCTGCCCAACGGCAACCCAGTCGAACTGCAAGAAGATGGCTCACCAGTGCCGGGCGGCAAATATGACTACAAGCTGCGCTGGATGGAGCGGCTGCAAGCGCGCGCCGCCGACCTGATGGCCCAAGATGCCCCAGCCCTGATGGCTGGTGACTACAACATCATCCCTCAGGCCGAAGACGCCAAACGCCCCGAAGCCTGGGTTGACGATGCCTTGCACCGGCCAGAAAGTCGCGCCGCCTTCCAACGCATTGTCAATCTTGGCTTTACCGAGGCCTTCCGCGCCCGTCACCCTGGCCCGGGCCACTATTCGTTCTGGGATTATCAGGCCGGAGCATGGAACCGCGACGACGGCATTCGCATCGACCACTTCTTGCTCACCCCACAGGCCGCTGATCTGCTGATGGATTGCCAGATCGACAAACAGGTCCGCGCGGGAGAAAAGCCGTCTGACCATGTACCTGTTTGGGTCGAGCTTGATCTGTAACTAGAGCTAAATAGTCAGCCCGATGTTTTTGTCACATCGTGACGGTAAATCCAGTCGTACTGGCTCACCATCTTTTGAGGGGCAAATCGACCGGCAAGTTTCAGTATCTGATGCGCGGGCCAGGCCAATGGTGCGCGCAGGTGGTACTTCCAGGCGTTACCGTTGGCAGCTTCTACCACCTTTACTGTACGATCATAACGTTGCTGTTGGTAGGATTGCAGCCCGGTTTCATAGTCCGGCACACCAACCAACGCGCCACATAGCGCCCATGCGTCTTCCAACGCCATATTTGCCCCCTGCGCCATGAATGGCAGGGTTGGATGAGCCGCGTCTCCCAAGATGGCCACGCGATCTTTGTACCACTGTGTTGCCACCGGATGACGGAACAGCCCCCAGAGCCGCACCTCCTCTACCGCTGAGAGCAGCCCGGCTGCCGTTCCACCAAACTCGCGGAAAGCAGCCCGCAGATTGGCGGGGTCGTCTTCGTGGTTCCAGCCTTCTTCCGCCCAGGCGGACCGCTCCTGAGCCGCAACAATGTTGACTAAATTGCCGTCCCGCAGCGGATAGGCCACCAGGTGTTTCTTAGATCCCATAAAGACCTGCGCTTCGGGCGGCAGGTTCATCACATTGGGCACGGTCGCCCGCCAGGCGACCTGCCCGGTAAAGAATGGCTGGCCTGGGTTGTTAAAGGCCTTGCGGGTTTTGGAATGAAGACCGTCAGCGCCAACCACCAGATCACTGTGGCACTGATCACCATTGGTCAAATGCACCACAGGCGACGCCCCCGGCTCTACCCGCTCGACCTTTTGCAGCAACCGCACCTGCACACCAGCTCGCCGAACCGCATCAACAAGAATAGATATCAGATCCGAACGGTGCACAAAGTAGTACTTTTGATCCGCAGCGTACTGATCGAGATCTAGGCGAACCACCTGACGACCTGAGCGATAATGGCGCAATACAACGGAACGCGCCCGCTGCGAGCACCAGGCCAAATCGTCGTGCAATCCCAGAGCAGACAGAACTGCGACCCCATTGGGGGTGATCTGCAGGCCAGCCCCAACTTCCGAGATTGCGTCAGCTTGCTCAAGGACCGTGATCTCGGCACCTTGTAACCGCAATGCCAAAGCAGCAGTAAGACCGCCGATTCCGCCGCCAATAACAGTGATATTTTGACCTGTAAGTTCCATCACACCTAACCGTGTCTATGCATACCCCACATAAACGAAAAACGCCGGGACAACAGGCCCCGGCGTTGATTGTTTTTTTGGAACTTAAACTGAGTTAGTCGTCGCGATGAACTTTTTCACGACGTTCGTGACGTTCTTGCGCCTCAAGGCTCATGGTGGCGATTGGCCGGGCGTTCAAACGCTTCAGCGAAATCGGTTCACCTGTCACATTGCAATATCCGTATTCACCTTCGTCAATACGGCGGATCGCTGAGTCGATCTTGGAAACCAACTTGCGCTGGCGATCGCGTGTCCGCAATTCCAAAGCACGATCTGTTTCTTCACTGGCACGGTCGGCAACGTCCGGGATATTGCGGGTATTGTCCTGCAACCCTTCGATTGTATCGCGACTGTCAGCCAGAAGATCCTGCTTCCAGTTCAACAACTTGCGTCGAAAATATTCCAATTGCCTATCATTCATGAAAGGCTCATCTTCGGCCGGTCGATAGTCATCCGGCAGAAACACTTCTTGCTTCATTTCGGCTCCTTCGGTCTGGCCATGAATGTCGGTCATAGTGCACTCCCAAACATTTGGCCGCCCCCTCTGACGCAGCATTTATCTGCTCCACTTCGGATTGTCACTACACAATAGTAACTGTACTGGGTTAAAAGCTCCGTAACAGAGACCGATCAGCAACTCGTCTGCAAGCAAGGTAGGAATAATATGCGTTTTCAGGGCACTAAAGACTATGTTGCAACCGACGACCTGAAAATCGCGGTAAATGCAGCGGTAACACTTGAGCGTCCCTTGTTGGTCAAAGGGGAACCTGGCACCGGTAAAACAGAACTGGCCCGGCAAGTTGCCGACTCTCTGGGTTTGCGGATGATCGAGTGGAACGTTAAGTCAACAACCCGCGCCCAACAAGGCCTGTATGAGTACGATGCCGTATCGCGGCTGCGAGACAGCCAGTTGGGCGATGAACGTGTCAACGATGTAAAAAACTACATCAAAAAAGGCAAGCTTTGGGAAGCCTTCGAGACCGATGAACGGGTTGTTTTGCTGATCGATGAAATCGACAAAGCAGACATCGAGTTTCCCAACGACCTGCTGCAAGAGCTCGATAAGATGGAGTTCTTTGTTTACGAGACCGGTGAAACCATCCGGGCCAAGCACCGTCCGATCATGATCATTACCTCGAACAACGAAAAAGAACTACCCGATGCCTTTTTGCGTCGCTGCTTTTTCCACTACATCCAGTTCCCGGATGCCGAGACGATGAAGAAGATTGTCGAGGTCCACCACCCCGGCATCAAACAGGCCTTGCTGACAACGGCGCTAACTCAGTTCTACGAAATTCGCGACACCGCTGGTTTGAAAAAGAAACCGTCGACATCCGAGGTGCTGGATTGGCTCAAGCTGTTATTGGCTGAAGACCTGTCTCCAGAAGATCTGGCCCGCGATGGCTCAGATGCATTGCCCAAATTACACGGTGCTTTGTTGAAAAACGAGCAAGATGTTCACCTGTTTGAACGCCTCGCCTTTATAGCGCGTGGCAAGCGCTAACCATTTGGTCAGCTTGTCAGCCCAAAGTCGCAATGGCACCATGTGGAAATGGGCGCAGATAACCCATGTTTAGCCGCTGAAAGATCCAACCATGACCGGCCCTGTAACGATCCGCGCTCTGCGCCAAGAAGACCGTCCTGAATGGGCAGACATGTGGTTCGACTATCTCGCGTTCTATGAAACTAGGGTTGCGGATGCTGTCTATGACAGCACTTTTACCCGGCTAATTGGCGACGATCCGCAAGATTTCTCGTGCTTTGTGGCCGAACAAGACAACCGGTTGGTTGGCCTGACCCACTTTCTGTTCCATCGTCACGCCTGGACCTTGGACAATACCTGCTACCTGCAAGATCTGTATGCCCGCCCGGAAACACGCGGCACCGGAGTTGGTCGCGCTTTGATCGAAGCTGTCTACAAAGTGGCCGACCAAAAGGGCAATGGTTCGGTCTACTGGCTTACACAAGAGTTCAATCACACAGCGCGCAAGCTCTATGATCGCATTGGCAAACAAACCCCGTTCCTCCGGTATCAGCGGCCATGATCCGTCGTGCGGTCATCATTGGGTGCTTGGCACTGGCCGGCTGTGATACGGTTCCGCTAGAACAGCCGCCAACACGTGCTCAGATTGCCGACAGCTCGCTTCCCCCGGTCAAAAATTTCTCGACCCCGCGCCCGGTGCCTCCTCAGAGATCAAATTCGGACATTGCGCGTGATTTTCTGGACCTTCACTTCAAGCTGGAGGGCGGCAGCGATTTACCCGTTTTCACTCGGTTCGAGGGGCCTATCACCCTGCGGGTCACTGGAAGGCCAACCCGAAATCTAAATTCGGACCTGTCCAATTTGCTGGCGCGCCTACAACGAGAAGCTGGTATTGATATTCAGCGGGTTAACAGTGGCGCCGCAAACATCACGATTGAAGCCGTGAGCCGCGATGACATTCGCAAGGTTCTCCCCAAGGCTGCCTGTTTTGTGGTCCCCAACGTCAGCTCGCTGGCCGAGTTTCGACGTAACAAACGTAGTGCCAGCACCAACTGGTCGCAATTGCGTCAGCGCGACAGGCTGGCCATTTTCCTACCCAACGACGTCAGCCCCCAAGAGGTCCGTGACTGCCTGCACGAAGAGTTGGCGCAGGCGATTGGCCCGCTCAATGATTTGTACAGGCTGCCGGATTCAGTGTTCAACGATGATAATGTGCACACCGTTCTTACCGGTTTTGACATACTGGTTCTACGCGCCACCTATGCCCCTGAATTGACCACCGGTATGAGCCGCGCCGAGGTGGGGGCGCAGTTGCCTGCAATCCTGTCGCGCTACAATCCCCAAGGAAACGCTGTACGCTCAGCCCCCTTGCCTGAAACGCCCCGCGATTGGATCAATGCTGTAGAGACCGCCTTGGGACCAGGCACAAATATCGACCTACGCAAGAAGGCAGCGAACCAGGCGACCACAATTGCTCAGTCCCAAGGTTGGCGAGATCACCGGCGCGCCTTTAGCCACTATATTCTCGCCCGGATGATCCAAGCCTCAGAGCCCGCTTTGGCGCAGAGACATTTCAACACAGCAATGCATTATCTCAAAGGCTCTTCCAGCACCGAGCTGCATCAGGCTTTGGTTGCCACGCGTATGGCAGCCTATGATATCACTCTGGGCCGTAGCCAATCGGCGCTGGCCATCATAAATCCAAGTGTTTCAACCGCAGCCAGATATGAAAACGCTGCCCTGTTATCGACGTTGATGCTGCTACAGGCTGAAGCACTGGAAATATCAGGTCAATACGATGCCGCTAAATCGGTCAGACTGGACAGTCTGGGATGGGCACGTTACGGCTTTGGCTCGGATTGGTCAGTTCGCGCCAAGATGAACGAAATTGCGGCCCTGCGCCCAAATACTTAAACGAACGGACAACTCATGATCGTAATTGGTGGCTTGGTCATCGGCGCCCTATACGGCATCTACTCAGCAAAGAAGCGTGGCGGCAAGCTGGGCGACATCCTGCAATACGCGGCAGTCTATGCCATCATGCTGGGACTGGCAGGTATGCTGCTCACCATCGTGGTACATCGCATGGCGGTCTAACCCCATGTTTCAGCCTTTCTTTGAGAACCTTCGCAATGCCTCGGTGCCGGTTTCCCTGCGTGAATACCTGACGTTTCTCGAAGGGCTGAAGGCCGGTCTGGCCACCTATGATATCGAGTCCTTCTACTTTCTGGCACGTGCCTCGATGGTCAAAGACGAGCGCAATATCGACAAGTTCGACCGCGCCTTTGCCGCAACATTCGAGGGACTAGAGGCCATCCCTGCTGAGGCAGTAATGAATGCGGTCGACATTCCCGAAGAGTGGATCCGCAAGATGGCGGAGAAACACCTGTCCGAGGAAGAGCGCGCCGAGATCGAGGCTCTGGGGGGCTTTGACAAGCTGATGGAAACGCTCAAAGAACGCCTGAAAGAACAAGAAGGCCGCCATCAAGGTGGCAGCAAGTGGATTGGTACTGCAGGCACGTCGCCCTTTGGTGCCTATGGCTATAATCCCGAAGGCGTGCGCATCGGCCAAAAGGAAAGCCGCCACCAGCGTGCCGTCAAGGTCTGGGACAAACGTGAATTCAAAAACCTGGATGGCGATGTCGAACTGGGCACCCGCAACATCAAAGTCGCCCTGAAACGCCTGCGCCGCTGGGTACGTCAGGGCGCAAATGAAGAGCTGGATCTGGACAATACCATCCGCTCGACCGCTGAACACGGTTATCTGGACGTGAAAACCCGGCCCGAACGCCACAACGCGGTCAAGGTGCTGCTGTTTTTGGATGTGGGTGGATCAATGGATCCGCACATCAAGGTGGTCGAAGAGCTGTTTTCGGCTGCGCGCACTGAGTTCAAGCATCTGGAGTACTACTACTTCCACAACTGCCTGTACGAGGGCGTGTGGCGAGACAACGCTCGACGTTGGGATGCACAGATCCCCACTCGCGAAGTGCTGCGCACCTATGGCTCTGACTACAAATGCATTTTTGTCGGCGACGCCTCGATGAGCCCCTATGAAATCGCCTATCCCGGCGGGGCTAATGAGCACTGGAACAAAGAGGCCGGCCAGGTCTGGCTGCAACGCGCTCGCGATCAGTGGTCGTCGAACCTGTGGATCAACCCGGTGCCCGAGAAACACTGGGACTACACCCATTCCATCGGCATGGTCCGCGAGATTTTTGAGGATCAGATGGTGCCGATGACCCTGGCTGGGCTGGAAAAGGGCATGAAAGAACTGACCCGCTGAGCTCAAGGCCTGTCTCGGAATGCAGAACTGGACAAGACGCTGCTAAATGGGGAAATATGCAGCCAAAGTAGTGAGATAGAGGCCTCTATATGCTAATGCGATTTCTGAAACGGCTGGTTTCTACCTGTGCATTGGTCCTCTCGATCTCTCCTGCCTTGGCGGATAGTCCGCTTGAGCAAGCCATAGAGCTTTGGCTTGAGGGGGATGACATCTACAGCCTGTCGATCATGTCCAATCTCGCCCGTGACGGAAATGCAGATGCGCGCCTTCTGCTTGCGCGCATAGAAACCACTGAGCTGGGGCTTTCCCCCTTTCGCATGTCGCTGCCCTCCGAACAGTCCAAACATCTGTTCCGCGCACCTGGGAATGGCGACCTGGCCAAAACCTGGCTGAGCATCGAGGCAGAGCTGGGCAATCCGCTGGCTCAAACGCTTCGGGAGGCAGCGCAACCAGAGCCAAGCCTTGCCGTCATCCAAGAGCTTGCAGCTATGGGAGAGTATCAAGCCACCGACCACCCCACCCGCATTCTGGCGCTTTATGGCGCAGCGGCCGAGAAGCAGGAGCTGCAAGAGGCACCCTTGCTTCTGGATGACCTGCGCCCCTATCTGGCCTACCTTTCAGATCAGCCGGAACCACGTGGGGATGGCCTGGCCGCGCTGCGTCACATGACTAGGCAAGAGATGTCCGAATTGAACGCAGAAACACCCGGTGCCTTGGGCATGGCTGAACTTCTGGCCCTGGGCTATGGGTATGGCGACCACCACAGCGACAATCCCTTTCGGCCAGAGGTGGAGAACTGGGTCATGACCGCTACATCGACACGCCCGATTAGATCCCTCTGCCAGTCGCACTGTAGTGATGAGGCCACCCAATGCGCCTTTGCCTTTATGGCCCTGTCGGGGGGCTATTACGAGGCGATCCGCTATGACAGCCCTTTGGAACAGCGCATTTCCCAAGAGCGTTTTCTGTCCAGCCCTCGCGCCCAACTGATGGTCTTGCGTCGCACCGCCATGGCGCGGGCTGAAACCAACCTGAAATGGCTGGGTGAGGTTGATGAAATTGCTGAGATGTCGCAGTGCGCCGCCGAGCTCGTGAAGAACCAGCGCAACCAATTCGACTGATAAAACAAGTTTTTTCGGCTCTGACCTCTTGTTTCCCAGCAGCCGGGTTTTTAGCTAATCAGCCGATATGACTGATAGCAAAACCATAGTTGGCCCGATCCTGATCCTGGATGATTTCCGTGATGCAGACATGCAGTGCGCGGCAATTTTTGTTACCGCATCAGGCGATGCCCCATCTGCCATCACGGCGAATGGCCAAGACTACAAGCCCGAACTGATCGCACGTTATTCAGAGCACGACGTCTACCGCACAAGGTTTCCGCTGCCGACAAATGAGGCCTGCGCGTACCAATGGAACGGTACAGTTTATGCAGTGCAGGCCAGTTTCAACCAGGATCTACGGATTGCCTATGTGTCCTGCAATGGTGAAGAAATTGGCGATCTGGATCGAAAAGGATCGGAACGTAACGCCATGTGGGCGCGGATGTGTGACGAACACCGGCAAGAACCATTTTCGTTGCTCTTGCATGGCGGTGATCAGGTCTATGCGGATGAAGTAACCCACGGCCACCCGCTGAGCGAGGACTGGCCTGACAAGCTGCCACGTGACCCATCGCGCGAAGATCTGGCCAGCCTGCGTGACCACCTGCGCGAACGGTTCCTGAAGCGCTACCTGTCGATCTATTCCTCACCCGAATTTGCCTGGATCGCCGCACGTGTTCCATCGCTGATGCAATGGGACGATCACGACATCTGCGACGGCTGGGGGTCACTGCCCCGGTCCCGCACCTATTCTCCGGTTGGGCAAACGCTCTTTGCGGTTGCACGTGAAAGTTTCCTGACCTTTCAGCAAGGGGTGAGCGAACAGGATCTAGCCTCCCGCTTTCAAGATCCAGACGGCGCACATCTGGGCTGGTCGGTGCAGGTTCCCGGCCTGCGCATCATTGCCCCCGATCTGCGATCCGAACGCACCCGGCGGACTGTCATGTGGAAAGGCGGTTGGAAAGCGATGGCAGACGCGACCAAGGCCGAGTTTGCCGGGCGCACCCTACTGATGTCCAGTGTGCCATTGCTGGGACCGCGCTTGTCCCTGATCGAAATGATCATGGTGCTGATCCCCAAGATGCAAAAATACGAGGATGACCTGCGGGACCAATGGCAAAGCCGAGCCCATCGCGCGGCCTGGCGGCGCATGTTGCGGCTGGTTCTCAAAATGGCCCAGAACGATGGCCAACAGGTCACGGCCCTGTCAGGCGAAATCCATTTGGCCACCCGAGCTGAACTGCGGCTGAATGACAATGACATCATGCACCAACTGGTGGCCTCGGGTATTGCACATCGCGCACCGCCCAAGGGTTGGGCCAGAATACTGGGAACCCTGGCCTGCTTGGGCGAAGATCCCCTCCCCGATCACCCCATCGCAATTCGCCGCATTCCCGGTCAAAACACTAGATACGTTGCTGAACGCAACTATCTGATCCTAGAGCGCCGTGCCGACAACTGGACCGCAACCTGGAACTTTGAAACCAGCGGAAAATCAACACCGCTATCGATCTGATCCGGAATTTACGAAAATTCCAGCCAATTTTCTTCGAAGAAAATCGCTGTTCAATTGCCGCTTAAAGCTCAGGCTCCCTCACCTCTTGCTTTGCGTCTTCAACCCGCCCATATCTAAATCATGTTACGTTTGATGCCCATTCTATTGGCGGTTGCCTATGGTCTTGTGATGTACCGGATTTCGATCTGGCGCACGCACAAGGAATTGGACAACCGCTCCACCGAGCTCGCTGATCCACGGTTGAAGCGACTAACCGATCGCATGGCAGCTGCGCTCGAGATCCCACGAATCCCTGTGTTCATCTACGAGATTGATCCGGTTAACGGGCTGGCGGCGCCGGATGGGCGGATTTTCATCACCCGTGGTTTCTACCGCAAGTATCAGAATGGTGAAGTCTCAGGCGACGAGCTGGCCTCGGTCATAGCCCATGAACTAGGCCATGTGGCGCTGGGGCATGCCAAACGACGGATGATCGATTTTTCGGGGCAGAACGCGTTGCGAACCGCTTTGATGATTATCCTAGGTCGGTATATTCCCTTCATCGGTCCCTGGATCGCGGGCATGCTGACGTCATTAATCGCTGCGCGACTGTCCCGTTCCGATGAGTACGAGGCTGATGAATATGCCGCAGCGCTGCTGACCAAGGCCGGGATCGGGGTTGAGCCGCAGAAAAACCTATTTCTAAAACTGGAAGAGCTGACCCAGTCCCGCGCAGGTATGGCCCCGGCTTGGCTGATGAGCCACCCAAAGACCGAAGAGCGGATCGAGGCACTGGAGCGGCTTGAGATTAAATGGGCTCGCTCCTGAGCTGCGCTCGGTCTCGTGCAATGGAGGCGCTTACCCCGCCAGCGCCTTGGCCAATCTTGGCAGGCGGGCTTTTTTCAGCAAGGGGCGGATCTGCCAGTCCTCGCCCGAAAGCCGGATGGCCTCATCCAAGACCTTTTCTCCTAACTGTGCCATGCCATCAGGGTCCTTGAGCCAGATGTCATAAAGCAATTGATCAGGGCCAAGACGCTGCAAACCTTCTTCGGCAAGGATATTACGCGGAAAGTCCTTGTTGTTCATCGTGACGATGGCATCAGCCGAACCGGAAATGGCTGCGGCCAAAACATGGATATCCGCCACATCCGGCAACCATAACCGCGCCTCTAGCCCTGGTGCAGGGGGTAGTTCGGCCTGGGGCCAGTTGGCGCGGATCAGGGCAATCTCGGCACTGGCTTGAGCCGCTCCTACCGGCCCAAGTTTGACCGCTGCACGCTCCCACTCGCCCAAGATCCGCGCCGACCACAGCGGCACAAAATGACCCAAGCGCGCCGCACCCAGCAACACTTCACGCATCACTGTTGGGTACAGCACACAGGTATCAAGCAGCAATTTCACCGGGTTATCCCTTAGTCGAGCCGGAAGAACACGGCTTTCAGATAGCCGCTTTCGGCCAGCTGCGGCAGTTGCGGGTGGTCCGCGCCAGCATATCCAGTGTGGATCAGTTGTGCCGAACGCCCTGCCCGACCGATGCCACGTGCCGAAGCACCGCGGAACTTGCTAAGGTCTGCCGCGTGACTGCACGAACACAGGCCAAGAAATCCACCGGGTTTGACCAGTGGAGCTGCCAGTTTGGCGATGCGTTCATAAGCGCGCAAGCCCGCCTCAAGCGCGGGTTTGGATGGCGCAAAAGCCGGTGGATCACAGATCACAACGTCGAACATCTCACCTTCGGCTGCCAGCGCGGCCAGCGTGTCAAACGCATCGCCCTGACGGGTGGTCATTTTATCGCCAAACCCACTTGCCACAGCGCCCTTTTCAGCCAGCGCCAATGCCGGGGCTGAACCATCAACACAAAGAGCACCGCCAGCACCGCCAGCAAGCATCGCCAATCCAAAGCCGCCAACGTGCGAGAACACATCCAGCACGCGCGCACCAGGAGCAGCCAGTCGGGCGGCAAACGCATGGTTGGGGCGCTGGTCGTAGAACAACCCGGTTTTCTGACCACCAGTCAGGTCAGCCATATAGCTGGCCCCGTTCATTTGCACCGCAATTGGGGCGTCAGGTGCTGCGCCATGCAGCACCATGTTTACATCATCCAGCCCTTCCAGGCTGCGGGTACGTCCGGCGGCATTCTTGAGCACTACATCGACGCCAGTTACGTTGATCAGTGCCTGAGTGAGCAGCTCAATATGCGCCTCGGCCCAAGCCGCGTTAGGCTGCAGCACGCAGGCGTCGCCAAAACGGTCAATCACAATTCCGGGCAATGCGTCCGCCTCTGCATGAACCAGTCGGTAGAACGGTGCATCAAACAATTGCTCGCGCATCTGCAAGGCGCGGGTCAGACGGGCCTCAAACCAGTTCAGATCCAGCTCGGCCTCAGGATCGCGGTCCAGCATCCGGGCAATGATTTTGCTATCGGGATTGACGGTCACCAGCCCAAGTGGCGTGTGCACTTCGTCTTCAAGCACCGCCAGTGTTCCGGGGGCAAGTTTACGAGTACGCCGATCAGTGACCAGTTCATTGGCATAGACCCAGGGAAACCCGTGCCGGATGGCGCGGGCATTGGATTTGGGTTTCATACGGACGCGGGCGCGCTGGGACGCAGAAGAGGAGGCTGTCATGGCCCCCTCTTAGCGATATCCCTGGTATAGGGAAAGGCCCCCCGGCCCCCACCTTACATGTTGTTAAGCATCTGCATGAAGCCCAGCTTAGCGTTCTGGTATCCTTCGGGGCTGGTCAGCTCCTGCTGGATCACCGCTGCCAGATGTTCGCTAATCCGAACTTTCTGTGTCTCGCCGCGTGCCATCGCATCCAGCGCTTGCTGGCCACCAAAAGCCTTGAGGTCTGCGCGTACAGACCGCACTGGCATCAACAGCTCGCCGGTTTCAGGATTTTTCACTGTCATATCAAAGGTAATGGCATGCACACCACCAACTGAATAGCGGGCCTTTTCAGTCAAGGCGTGAAACCGGGTGACCTGAACGTCCAGCACAACAGGAACGTCACCATTCAGACCGGCGACACCACGCTCCATTGCGGCTTGAACAATTGTCTGCACCTGCGAATGGCGATCTCCGGCAGGATCCTCGCGCCAGACAATGTCACCGCGTGGCAAGTAACGATTGGCTTCTGAAACCTTCAACTCACGCGGCACCCGAACCAGAACCGAGGTCACCCGTACCGGCGCAGTCGCGCCCAACGCATCCACTGCAATCACCGGAGTGATATCTGACGGGATCAAGATCGGTTCCTCGGGCATCTGCTGTTCATACCCAGGCAGCGGAGCAACCTGCCCGCTGGGCAAAAGCTCAAATGGCGCATTGCGCGATGGGACATCCACGCTTGCACAGGCCGAAACTGCCAGCCCAAGGCTCAACATCATGAATTTGCGAAACAAGGTCATCGGTTTGCTCCTATCAATGGCCGGATATTCGGCCTTAGTGGTCAAACACAATGTCGCGGCCAATCAGGGCAACTTTGAGACAAACTTCGCTCAATTTAAGGATTTGTTAACCAAGCTGAGCCGCCGGATATTGGCGACATCGCAACAGCATAATGGATTAATGCAGCCGATCCCGCCCACGCCAGCCACCACGCCGCTTGGGTTTGGTGATGGTTTGCAAACCCTGTTGTAAAACGTCGGTCATTGGATGATCAGGATGCGCCACGCCATAAAGCTCCAGCATGACCTGAATCGCCTGGCCATTGTCTTGCTCCGCAGGCAAACACAGTGCCCAGTCCAGAAAGATGCTCCGGCACTGCGACGCTGAAATACCCTCAATACGATAGGCCTCTCGCATCAGTGATTTTGGGTCCAGTTCAGAGTTCGTCACCATCTGTGCCTTTGCGTTTCAATGCCTGTGTAATCAGCTCATTACAGGCCGCGTATCGTCTTTCCAAGTCATCCTGAAGCGCACTCAGGTTGTTGAACCCGGTGCTGCGGCACAGAAATTGAACACCGCCCTCACCAAGCGTATCAGCCCCAATTTCCGAACCAGAAAGCATGCGTGCCACGGTCTGTACGGACCAGAATAAATCATAACTGTTCTGCAACTGTGTTGCCTCAGCGACGTTCAACCAACCACATGCGACCGTCGCCTGCAGCCCGGCCCGAACATCCTGCGCTGCGCTCCCTTTCAACAAGGCCCCCACCTGCGAGATCAGTTCGATATCCATCATCCGGCCGCCGCCATTTTTGGCATCCCAGATGCTGGAGGGAGCCTTGGCAGCTGCCAACCTGACCCGCATGTCGGTCACTTCGTCCATAACCTGCCTGCGATCGCGGGCGGAATTCAGAACCTCACTGCGGAATGCCTCGATGTCGTGGGTCAGCTCCTTGTCCCCCGCAACCACACGCGCGCGGGTCAGCGCCAAATGTTCCCAAACCCAAGCCTCGTTCTGTTGGTAATGGGTGAAACTGGGCCAACTGGTGGCAACTGGCCCCTGCGACCCCGACGGGCGCAGCCGCATGTCCACCTCGTACAGGCGCCCCTGCGCCATCGGAGCCGTCAGGGCAGTGATCAGGGCTTGCGTCATACGCGCATAGTAAGGACGCGTCGACAGCGGGCGTTTGCCGTCAGACATGTCCTCGTCGAGCGGATCATAAATCACAATCACGTCCAGATCCGACTGTGCATTGATCCGGCCAGCCCCCAATGACCCCATCGCCAGCACAGCAGCGCCCCGCCCCGGAGGTGGGCCGTGTTTGGTTGCAAACTGTGTAACGACAATTGGGCAAATTGCGGCAATCACCGCCTCGGCCAGTTCGGCGTATTGCTCACCTGCCTCTTGGCCATCGATCAGACCACGCAAATAATGCACGCCGACACGGAAATGCCACTCCTTGCACCAGCGCCGCGTGGCATCTAGCTGCGTTTCATAGTCATTTTCCAACACAAGGACATTTGTCAGTTCAGCCTGCAAGACCTCGGTGCCCGGCCAGTCATCAAAAAACGACCCACCAATCACCGCATCAAACACACTTGAATTGCGCGAAAGGTGGCTGGCCAAAGACGGAGAGGTGCCCGCGATGTCAACCAGCAGATCAATCAGCTGAGGGTTGGCCTCGAGCAGCGAGAACAGCTGCACTCCGGCAGGTAGCCCGGCCAGAAATCCATCCAGCGCCATCAAAGCCTCGGACGGCTTTGCGGTCTTGCCCAAGCGGGACAACAGCTCAGGTTTAAGACGTTCAAAAATCTGCGCCCCTCGTACCGAGCGCAATGCCGGATAGGTTGGCCAGCGTGCAATAATATCCCCGTCCAGCTCTTGTGGCACCACCGCATTTGTGGCCTCCGCACCTGGCGCAAAAAAGTCCTCGGTCAGTTCATGCACTTCGGTCAATCGGGCCTCGGTTTCGGCCAACAGCTCTGGTAGGTCGCGGCCCATCAAACAGGCCACCCGCGCCAACCCCTCGGCTGATTTGGGCATTCGGTGGGTTTGGGAATCATGCACCATCTGAATGCGGTGCTCCATTTCACGGTGGGCGCGGTAATGTTCGGTCAACTGATCTGTCACCATCTGCGGCACCCAGTCCCGCATGGCCAGCGCGGCCAAGCCCTCGACTGTGCCACGCAGGCGCAGGCTCTCGTCTCGCCCACCAGCAATCAACTGCCGGGTCTGGGTAAAGAACTCAATCTCGCGAATACCGCCCCGCCCCAACTTCATGTCATGGCCAGGCACCTCTATTGCACCTCCGGTGCCCTTGTTCTCACGAATACGAAGCCGCATGTCGTGGGCATCCTGAATGGCGGCAAAATCTAGATGACGCCGCCAGACAAAGGGGCGCAGCGTTTTCAGAAACCTCTCACCAGCCGCAATGTCTCCCGCGCAGGCGCGCGCCTTGATATAGGCCGCCCGCTCCCAAGTGCGGCCAAGGCTTTCATAATACCGCTCCGCTGCCTCCATCGCCAAACACACCGGGGTCACCGCCGGGTCAGGGCGCAATCGCAGATCGGTGCGAAACACATAGCCATCCGCCGTACGGTCGTTCAGCGTGGCACACATATTGCGCGTGGCCCGCACCATACCCTGCCGCGCCTCAAAGAAGTCGTCCGGGTCATAGCGGCTCTCGTCAAACAGGCAGATCATGTCGATGTCCGAACTATAGTTCAGCTCATGCGCGCCCATCTTGCCCATCGCAAGAATGGTCAGCCCGCCTGCGGTTTCAACATCGTCCTCACCCATCCCCGGCAGTTTCTTACGCGCAATCAGATTGGCGATTTCCCCCTTGATCGCCACATCCGCCGCCAGCGCCCCGAAGTCAGTGAGCACGCCCGTGACTTTTTCCAGCGCCCAGCCACCGCTCAGATCCGCCAGAGCTGTCAGCAAAGCAATACGCCGCTTGGCCTGCCGCAATCCCGTCTTCAACTGATCAAATGCCAAGGCCCGGCAGTCCTCAAACACCTGCACCACAGCCCCATCCGGGTCATCCAACGCGCCTTCCAGCCAGCCTGCCTCGCGACCAATCAGTTCCTTTAGATAAGGGCTGGACCCTCCAGCCCCGCTGACCAATGCGGCAAAGTCCCCTTCCAAACCGGGAACCTGAGCGCGTGCCTCAGCCCCCAGATCTGCATCAAAAGGTTGTGGAAGTCGGGTTATTTGCAAGGACGTTGTCATGACTGCAGAGTGTTCCGAGCAGCAGGTGACGTCAATGGATCAAAGTGATGCTTATCCGCTAAGGACTTCAGCAAAGGTCTGGAATACCCGCCTTCCCCAAGGGAAACCAAAATCTTAAGCTACCCAAGGCTGTAGCCTATTGGATCGATGTCTCGTTTAATTATTTCAAAACCCAGGGATGCGCAGAGAGGTTTGGAGATCAAGACCAGTCTGCAAGTACCAGCACCCTAGATCTGTTAATTTGTTCCTCCACGGTTCAATCGGCTGCAACCACCACGACGCAACATGCGCAAAAGAACCCGCACCCATAAAGTCCCGCTTTAAATTAATCACTTACCGGCATCAGTACGCCCGATGTAAAAAAGATTTACATCCTCCCTTGCAACGGATCTCGGCGGTTCCAATATATCATCATGTAAAAGGAGTTTACATTCACCAACTCGGGAGAGACCCAATGACCACATTTGCCGAAACCGCCCCTCCTCCATTAGCCGAACAGGGATGGTTCACCCGCAGCGAGGCCTGGCTAGACAGCAAGGGCAAAGGTGCCTGGATCGCCGCCATGGTCCTGGGCTTTGTCTTCTTCTGGCCAATTGGCCTGGCCCTTCTGTTTTACATGATCTGGAGCAAAAAAATGTTTGCATCATCTTGCCGTCACAGCTCGCGCCGCAAAGCCTGGTCGCGCCACTCCATGGCCTCGACCGGCAACAGTGCCTTTGATGCTTACAAAGAGGACACTTTGCGCCGTCTGGAACAGGAACAAAGCGACTTTGAGTCCTTCCTGCAGCGCCTGCGTGAAGCAAAGGACAAGGCTGAGTTCGACGACTTCATGGACGACCGCGCCAAAGCCGCACAGGAAGAGGCTGATAATCCTCGCGATAACGCCTAAAAGCGATACAAACCCCACTCCCCCAGCAGATCGAAGGCTGGGGGGCATACCTTCAAGGAAATACATTCAATGAGCGCCCTGCCCGATCCCGATTACCAACCACAGTTCTATCAGGCTGTGGCCAGCAAACGCCTGTTGGCCTGGGTCATCGATAGCATCGTCATCACCATCATCTGTTTTGGCATTTCTGTGATGACCGTATTCGTCGGGTTCTTCTTCTGGCCCGTGCTGTTTCTTGTTCTCGGTTTTGCCTACCGTGTTATCACCATTGCCAATGACTCGGCCACGCTTGGCATGCGCTTTGCCGGGATCGAGCTGCGCACCCTGTCTGGTCACAAATTTGATATGCAAATGGCCGTGCTGCACACCGCCGGCTACACGATCTCTCTGGCCCTACCGATCCTGCAGATAATTTCGGTTATCATGATGCTGACCTCGTCCCGCGGCCAGGGGCTCACAGATGCTTTTCTCGGCACCACGGCGTTAAATAGACGAGTCTGAAACCATTTCTAAGATCTCTACTTGGCGGCTTGCCAACAGATTGCTATCCTTTTGGCAAGCTCGTTGAAATCACCACCGGTTCTTTATGCGTCATACGCTTCCAATTGCTCCGCAGTTCTACGTAACTGCGCCACAACCCTGCCCCTATCTTGAGGGCAGGATGGAGCGGAAATTGTTTACCGCCTTGCAAGGTGACGATGCAGATCAGCTCAACAACAGCCTGTCGCAACAGGGGTTTCGGCGCTCACAAAACGTCTTGTACCGCCCCTCTTGTGCTGAATGCTCAGCCTGTCTGTCTGCGCGTATCAACATCGCTGAATTCACTTCCTCGCGCAGCCAGAAGCGCACGCTGAAACGCAATGCGCACCTACAGCGTCGCGCCACCTCGCCCTGGGCTACCGAGGACCAATACGCGCTGTTTCGCCACTATCTTGACAGCCGTCACGCCGATGGCGGCATGGCAGATATGGATGTGTTCGAATTTGCCGCAATGATCGAAGAAACCCCGATCCGCAGCCGTGTGGTCGAGTATCACAATCCCGATCAGGATCAGCTGACCGCCGTATCGCTCACCGACGTTCTCGAAGATGGTCTCAGCATGGTCTATTCCTTTTACACCCCCGATCTGCCCAAAAATTCATTGGGCACCTATATGATCCTGGATCACATCGAGATCGCACGCGAAGCTGGATTGCCCTATGTCTACCTTGGCTACTGGGTCCCTGGCAGCCCCAAGATGGGCTATAAGGCTGGCTTTGCCGGGCTCGAGATTTATACCGGCGGTACTTGGCACCCAATGAAAGATGCCAAAACATTTGAAGCCAACCTGCATCCCCTGTCGACAGATCCAATCGCCGAGCAAGTTGCCAATATCAACTTGCCCGACCGTAGAGCCCCATCAAGCTAATGCAAACCCTACACGCCTTCTCACTGCTGGTTCCCGACTATGATGCAGCGATAGATTTCTATTGTGGCACACTTGGCTTTCAACTGGCCGAGGACATAGACCAGGGCCGCAAACGCTGGGTGCGGATCCTGCCACTCGGTGCCAGCCAGGGCAGCATGATACTGGCCCGCGCCGACACCGATCAGCAACGTGCAGCCATTGGCAATCAGTTCGGCGGCCGCGTTGGTCTGTTTTTGCACACCGATGATTTTGCCCGCGATCATGCCGCCATGGTGGAACAAGGTGTCCACTTCGAAGAAGAGCCCCGCCATGAACCCTATGGCAGCGTCGCGGTCTGGCGCGATCCCTTTGGCAACCGTTGGGACTTGCTTCAGCTTACCTGACCTCACATGAAACCACACAATGTTGTACGGCCCCTGACGGGGTCGTTTTCTTTTGACGAGGGCACCTTGGGGAAACTCACCAATTAGACCACGAGCCCCAAAATGCAACAAGGGGCCACGCAGGACCCCTTGTCATTGTTTTCAGATCTTTGGCTGATCTTTGATCAATTCCCAATCAACGCCGGCACGATGGTCACGATAACCGGGAAGAAGTAGAGCAGCGCCAGTCCTGCCACCTGGATCAGCACAAAAGGTGCCACACCACGGTAGATGTGCCCGGTGGTGACTTCCTTCGGTGCAACCCCACGCAGATAGAACAGCGCAAAGCCAAACGGTGGTGTCAGGAACGAGGTCTGCAAATTCACCGCAACCATGATGGTCACCCATTTGGGATCAAACGAACCGCCATAGATCACCGGTCCGACAATCGGGATCACGATGTAGATGATCTCCAGGAAGTCCAGCACAAAGCCCAGGAAGAACAGCACTAGCATCACGATCAAGAAGACCGTCAGCTCGTTATCAAAGCTCTTCAGGAACTGCTGGATATAGTGCTCACCCCCAAACGAGATCACCACCAGGTTCAGCAGCTGCGAACCGATCAGGATGGTGAACACCATCGATGTCACCTTGGCGGTTTCGCGCACGATCGGTGACAGTACCCCACCTTTGAACAACACCCAGCAGCCATACAGTAGGCCGAACAGCGCAAACAGATAGGTTGCATAAGCCACAAAGAAGGCGATCCAAGTTTCAGCGTTCACCTTCGGCTGGTTGATCCGCAGATCAAAGTTCACCCCGACCAGGATACAGATCATTACAGCGAAGGTTGACCAGATGATGATCTTTCCCGACCGACCTTCGTCCTGCAACTTGCGATAGGCCGCCAGCATGATAGCGCCACCTGCCCCCAGCGCCGCAGCCGGCGTTGGATTGGTGATACCACCCAGGATCGAGCCCAGCACCGCGATGATCAGAACCAGCGGTGGGAACACCACCCGGATCAGATCATTGCGCGCGCAGCGCGCAGCCGCCTCACGACAGCCATACAGCGCCAGCACTGCTGGAATGGCAATCAATATGACTGTCAAACCGGACGAAGTAGTAGGCGCGATCCAGGCCACATCCACAAGCGCGATCAGCAACACACCAATGGCGCCCAAAATCAGCGGCTTAGGATCGCTCGATGGTGAAACACCACGCGCAATTGCCAGTGTCAGCCCCATCAGAACCATCAGAACGGTCAGACCAGTGCCGATAGGCGCTGCCGCAGCAATCTTGGCTTCCTTGGCTGCTGCCAGTTCTTCATCGCTCAAACGAGTGCTTTCGGCAATTCCTCCAGCGTCGTTAATCACCGCCTGCTCTGCAACAGCGTGATCCCAAGCTGTCTGACCGTGTAGCTCAATCATCGACGCCTGACATTCCGCGCCAACATTGGTACGCAGTGATGCGGTTTTTCCAACGTCTGAGAACGAAGACACGGTGATGTCCTGGCTACCGATCAGTCCAACAGAGCCAAGCAGCATGGCACCACCAATCAAAGCAATTGGTGCCCCCAGGAACCAAGTCAGCGCTTCACTGCGGGTCACCGGCTCATTGCTGCCACCTTCCAAAGACACCGCCGGTGCTTTTTCTGGGTTCAACATCGCATAGCCAAAGGCATAGAGCGCATAGAGCAGGGCAAGCATGATACCGGGCAGCAGCGCGGCTTGGAACAGCGTCCCAACCGACACAACAGCTGGTTCGCCAAGATAGGTCAACGCATCGGAACAACCCGCTTCCATTGCGCGGCTTTCCTGCGCAGTCGAGTACAGGTCACCCGCCAATGTGCCCAACAGAACGATCACAATCGAAGGCGGAATGATCTGCCCCAATGTACCCGAGGCAGCAATCACACCTGTCGCCAATTCCGGCGAGTAGTTGTTCTTGAGCATGGTTGGCAGCGCCAACAGGCCCATGGTGACAACAGTTGCACCAACAATACCTGTCGAAGCTGCAAGGAAGGCCCCCACAACCACAATCGAAACCGCCAGACCGCCGGGCAGCGGGCCAAAGACGCGCGCCATAGTAGTCAGCAGATCGTTGGCGATCTTTGAGCGTTCCAGGGTGATCCCCATCAGCACAAACATCAGCACCGCTAGCAGCGTTTCAATCGACGCCCCCGCCAGAACCCGCTCGTTCATACGGTTCACGATGAACGAGATGTTGCGGTCCATCGCGGTTTCCCAACCGTTGACAAACACGGGTTCAGCCAAACGTGGCAGATCCGGGTATCGGAACACCGACACCACATCCGCTTTGACGCCCGAATTGATCAGGTCGTTGTAGGCTTGAGATGAGGTATCAATCGCCTGGTGGATCAGCAATCCAGCAGAATCCAGTGAGGCAATGATACCAAATGAGATGATACCGGCCCCACCGATGGCAAATGCCACCGGGAAACCAGATAGAATGCCTCCGAAGAGACAGAGAAAGACGATGAGCAAGCCGATTTCGACGCCATCAAGACCGAATAGCATATCCGTAGTCCTTTAAGTTAATGAGCGCCTTCATAGGCTTCTTCACCTTCGCCAAGGCTATCCTTGTCGAGGTACTTTCCTTCACTGCCCTGTCCTTCGACAAACTCGAGGAACGAGCGGTAGAAAAAGGCAATTGCATGCAGGAATATCATAGCAGCAAAGGCTACCAGCAGGATCTTGAACAGGAAGTACCCGTTAAATCCGTTAGGGCTAAAGCCGATGGTTTCCACATTCCAGCGCAGCGCACGGGACTTCATCACCAGCCGCTCCAGCGCATCACTGGCCGAAGGTTTTGGCACGATCAGGTGACGCCACAGGAAGAACCAGCCATACATCCAGATCAGAACCGCTGTCGGCACCATGAAGATGATCGAACCAATCATGTCGATTACCTTTTTAGTGCGGAAACTGACACCGGCATAGATCAGGTCAACGCGCACGTGACCGCCCTGAACAAAGGTGTAAGTCGCACAGAGGCAAACCACCATTGCGTTGTACAGCTTCAGTTCCTCAGCAAACCAGCTGATGTCCATCTGCAATGGAATCCCAAAGCCAAAGCTCATGTCAGGCCGGGCAAACACCCGCTGCATGAACACAATGATGATCTGTTGAAGAACCATCAGCAGGCCAGCCCAGGCGAAAAAGCGTCCAACCGTATTGGCGAAGCCTTCCAACCCACGCACCATGCTCCACATGAAGTTGCGGTAGTACAGACCAATGGCGGTCAGCACCAAGAACCCTGTGAATATCACAAAGAAAAACTCGACCGAGCCGCCGTAGTATACAAAGCGCATGACCGACTGTTTGTCTTCGGTGGTACCAGCCCAACTGATCCAATCCAGCCAAAGCTGTGGATGGCTAATTGCATAGCCCAAATTGTAAAAGGCCATGCCGATGTTCTGCACAAGCCACCAGAGCCCGTCAAAGAGCCCCCCGAATATCCCTGACAAGGAGATGCTACTCTCTTCTTGCATTTTGCCCCCGGATGATTGCCAGCAGCGATCCGGTGTTCTCACCGATCAACCTGCTGCAATTAGTAAAAGGATCCCCCGCGTCGGCGGAGGATCCCAGTGGTTTCAATCGGACGATTTAGCCCAGTACGCGGTCGCGCTGAGCGCGGTACGCGCCTTCCGACTTGGTCAGCCAGCTCGAGGAAGACTTCATGGAAGTTTCAACGCTGTTGCGGATCTTGGCGAACAGTTCGTCACCCATGAACTCATCCAGAGTGTCTTTGGAAGCCTTACCAAATGCATCCCAAACAG
The DNA here is from genome assembly GCF_057444295.1 of Parasedimentitalea nitratireducens. Lineage (NCBI taxonomy): Bacteria > Pseudomonadati > Pseudomonadota > Alphaproteobacteria > Rhodobacterales > Paracoccaceae > Parasedimentitalea > Parasedimentitalea nitratireducens. The sequence goes on from NZ_JBYAXC010000003.1 coordinate 113,883, forward strand.
AGTCAGGGAATTCCAGAGTTTTCACACCACCGGACTGCAGGCGCTGCAGCGCCGCACCGTTGTTGTTCATGAACTGAGCCAGGTTCCACTGGTGCGTGTCGCCAGAAGCAACTTCAATAATCTTCTGGTGGGCAGGCGACAGGCTGTCAAATACATCACGGTTGGTTGCCAGCGACAGAGCTGCACCTGGCTCGTGGAAGCCCGAAGTGTAGTAAGTCTTGGTGATTTCCTGGAAGCCAGCTTTTTCATCAGCCCATGGACCAATCCACTCGGTGCCGTCGATCGCACCCGAGGACAGAGCCTGGTACACTTCGGAACCTGGAATGTTCTGAACAGATGCGCCCAGTTTACCCAGAGCCTTGCCACCCAGGCCAGGCATACGGAACTTCAGACCGTTAAAGTCTTCGGGACCGTTGATTTCCTTATGGAACCAACCGCCAGCCTGTGGGCCAGTGTTACCCGCGATGAAGGATTTCAGACCAAAGATCTGCCCCAGTTCATCGTGCAGGCCCATGCCTTCACCGTGGTAGTACCAGTTCACCAGTTCCTGCGGAGTCATACCAAAAGGAGCTGCGGTGAAATACTGGTAACCGGGGTGCTGGCCGGTGAAGTAGTAGTCAGCGGCATGATACATGTCAGCCTGACCCGAAGATACGGCGTCAAAGACTTCGAACGCACCAACCAGCTCGCCGGCTGCTTTGATGTCGACGGTCAGGTTGCCGTCGGACATGGCTGTGATGCTGTCGGCAACGTGCTGAGCAGCGTCAAAAACGCCAGCCAGACCACGGCCCCAGGATGTAACCATAGTTAGGGTACGCTTGCCCTGGGCATATGCTGGTGCGGCCAGAGTAGTGGCAGCAGCTGCAGTTCCGCCCAGTGCGGATGTTTTTAGAAATGAACGACGATCCATAAGTGTATTCCTCCCAGAATTTCGGATTGTCTCGGCCTCAAAAAGCCGGACGGATCGATATAAGTGGCGATAGACTAGCCGCGGTACTCGGGATGTGAATACCTAGTACTACGTAGACCCCCTAGTTTTTTAACACATTCAAGGGGCATCCACGCAATTTTCTTGCATCTCCCCCGTCAAATTTAACAAAGCAAGTGTTCGAGTTCATGCCCGGCTTTGCTTTTTGCTTTGCAATTGCGTATCGATTCGCCTCATGTCCTGGCTTCACTCTCTTTTCCGTCCGAACTACGCACAAAAACTGTCACTTTTGGCGACCTTACCTCTTATTGCGGCGGTGACTGCGATTGCTGTTCTGGTTGCTTATCAGTCCCGCGCACTTGCAGAGCGCGAAATCCAGGCGCTGGAGCATCAGCTGTTGGAGGCCAAAAAAGCCGAGCTGCGCAACTACGTCACACAGGCCCGTAACGGATTTTCATTCATCTATGGCCGTGCCCGCCCGGATGACGACGCAGCCAAAACTCAGGTTACTCAAATCCTGTCATCGATGATTTATGGCACCGACGGGTTCTTTTTTGTCTATGACTACGACGGCACCAATTTGGTGAGCCCACGTCAGACCGAATACATCAACCAGAACTGGTCGGGTCTAAAAGACAGCAACGGCGTGCCGGTGGTGGATGAGTTCATCCGCCTCGCCCGCAAAGGCGCCGGCTGGCACAGTTTCATGTGGGAAAAGCCATCAACCGGCGAATCCGCGCAGATGGTCGCCTATGTGGTTGGCCTGCAAGACTGGGGCTGGGCGGTTGGCACCGGAGTATTCATTGACGACGTGTTGGCCTCGGTTGCCACCGCCCGCGCCGAGGTAGAAGCACGGGTCCAGCGTACATTTGTTTACATCGGCGCCATTGCCCTGACCGCCCTGTTGGTGGTTTTTGCCTCGGGCATGATGCTGAACATTCGCGAGCGACGCCTCGCCGACGCCAAGCTCAAAGAACTGACCCAGCGGGTGTTTGACACACAAGAAGAAGAACGCGGCCGGGTGGCGCGGGAACTGCATGATGGTATCAGCCAAATTCTGGTTGGCGTCCGTTTTGCGCTCGACAACGCCCGTCGCCGCCTGGCCCGTGGCGACTATGACAAAACCCAGGAACCGCTGGACAAGGGACTGACCAATCTGGGCACCGCCATTTCAGAGGTCCGCCGCATCAGTCGAGACCTGCGCCCAGGCGTGCTGGATGATCTGGGCCTTGGCCCCGCACTCAAGGCGCTCACCGATGACTTCGCCGCCCGAACTGGCATCGACACTGATTTCAGCACCGTGGTCTTCCGCAACCGGCTGGACCAAGACAGCAAGATCGCACTGTATCGCATCGCCCAAGAAGCCCTGACCAATATCGAACGCCATTCCGGCGCGACCCATGTCTCGGTCGATATTCGTGGCCATGCCAAAGGCGCCACCATGCGTATTGCCGACAATGGGTCCGGCCTGCCAACCCAGAAATCCCGAACGGGGCCCGGGATCGGGTTGCGCAACATGCAAGAGCGGATTGAACAGCTTGACGGCACCCTGCGCATTCTGTCATCACGTGGCACCCAAGGCGGCACGGTGATCGAAGCCCGGCTACCCTTGAGCCATTTGCTGCCACCAAGCGGCAAGACCGAGACCTGACAAAACGGAATGTTTGGCCTTGGTACTGACACCACGCCATTTGCTTTTTGGGGGAGCCAATGACCAAACCAATCCGAGTGCTGATAGTAGACGACCACCCAATGGTCGCCGAAGGGATCCAGTCGATCCTGGAAAGCTATGATGACATCGAGGTTGTTGGCTCATTGACCAATGGCCGCGAAGCGGTTGATCGCGCAGCCGATCTGGCCCCTGATGTGGTTTTGATGGACCTGAACATGCCAAACTTGGGTGGCCTTAGCGCAACCGAACTGTTGCTGGAACACGCCCCCGAAACGCGCATCCTGATCCTGACCATGCATGACAGCCCCGAATATATCACCAGCGCCCTCAGCCACGGCGCCATGGGGTATATTCTAAAAGATGTGCCCACCGAAGAAATCAAACAGGCGATTGATGAAGTCATGCAGGGAAACCAGTATCTCTGCACCGGTGCTCAAGTTTCGCTCAAGCCAAAAGATGGCAGCAATCGCGAGTCTTTGACCAACCGAGAGCAGACCATCCTGCTTGAGCTGGCACAAGGGAAGTCCAATAAGGAAGTGGCTATTTCGCTGGATATTTCAGTCCGTACGGTCGAAACCCACCGCAAGAACATCAAACGCAAACTGGGTATCAGCTCTACCGCCGGGTTAACCCGCTATGCGCTGGAACATGGCGTATTACAGGGAACAGGTGCCAGTTTATAACTGACCCTCGCGATGGCAGTGCCGCAAATTTGAGTCGACCTAGGTCAATTGGATGCCTGCATCAGCCGCACATGATTACAAAAATGTCGCACCAGCACCCCCTCGCGCAATAAAATGTCCATTTTCACCCCTAAACTTGGCCAATTGACTGTTGACGCCCCCCGCTCCCCCAAATAATGTCCCGGAAACGCATAAAAGGAGCCTGGGGCAAATGAATACCCTAGTCGTAATCGTGGGAAACAAGCGCATGGGCCGGTAACGGTAAACCATTTTCGAACCCATGCGCCTCCGACAAAAAATCGGGGGCTTTTTTTATGTACATAATAAGTTACGCACTGAAGACGACGCCCAATGGAGCAAAGTAGATGACACGTGAGATGACCGGCGCAAAGATGGTAGTTCAAGCCCTGAAAGATCAGGGTGTGGACACAGTATTTGGATACCCCGGTGGCGCCGTCCTACCGATTTACGACGAGATCTTTCTACAGAACGATATCCAGCATATTTTGGTGCGCCACGAACAGGGCGCGGTACACGCCGCCGAAGGCTATGCCCGCTCCACCGGCAAACCCGGTGTTGTTCTTGTCACGTCGGGCCCCGGTGCCACCAATGCGGTGACCGGCTTGACCGATGCCTTGTTGGACTCGATCCCTATTATTGTTCTGACCGGACAGGTTCCAACTTTCATGATCGGCTCTGATGCCTTTCAAGAGGCCGACACCGTTGGCATCACCCGCCCCTGCACCAAACACAACTGGCTGGTCAAAGACACCGACGATTTGTCGGGTGTCATGCACGAGGCGTTTCATGTTGCAACCGCTGGTCGCCCAGGTCCGGTTTTGGTCGACATTCCCAAGGACGTTCAGTTTGCAACGGGCACCTATAATGGCCCCAAACCTTCGGCCTCACACTATCAGCCGCCGGTTAAGGGCGATATCGAGTCGATCACCGAACTGGTTGCCGCGCTGGAGAAAGCTGAACGACCGGTGTTCTACACCGGTGGCGGTGTCATCAACTCGGGCCCTGCTGCCAGCCAATTGCTGCGCGAATTGGTTGATGCAACTGGCATTCCAATCACTTCAACCCTGATGGGTCTGGGGGCCTATCCTGCATCTGGCAAGAACTGGCTGGGTATGCTGGGCATGCACGGCTTGTACGAAGCAAACATGGCGATGCATGGCTGTGACCTGATGATCAACATCGGTGCCCGTTTTGACGACCGTATCACCGGTGTCCTTTCGTCGTTTTCGCCAAACTCGGTCAAGGCACATATCGACATCGATCCGTCCTCGATCAACAAGGTAATCCGGGTTGATATTCCGATTGTTGGCGACGTCGCCCATGTTCTTGAGGACATGCTGAAGATCTGGAAGTCTCGTGGCCGCAAGGTGAACTCTGAGGCATTGGTGTCCTGGAACCGCCAGGTCGACGAGTGGCGCAAGGTTGATTGTCTCAAGTTCCCCGAGGACAAAAAGATCATCAAGCCACAGTATGCTTTGTCACGGCTGGAAGCCCTGACCAAGAAATACGACCGCTATATCACCACCGAAGTTGGCCAGCACCAAATGTGGGCGGCGCAGTTCCTGAACTTTGAAGATCCCAACCGCTGGATGACATCCGGTGGTCTGGGCACCATGGGCTATGGCTTCCCGGCATCCATTGGTGTGCAGATGGCGCACCCGGAGGCGCTGGTGATCAACGTCGCAGGCGAAGCCTCGTGGCTGATGAATATGCAGGAAATGGGCACCGCCACACAGTACAACCTGCCGGTAAAACAGTTCATCTTGAACAACGAACGTCTGGGCATGGTCCGCCAGTGGCAGGAACTGCTGCACGGTTCACGCTATTCACAGAGCTGGTCCGAGGCGCTGCCCGACTTTGTCAAACTGGCCGAGGCCTTTGGTGCCAAGGGCATCATCTGCTCTGATCCGGCGGATCTGGACGATGCGATCATGGAAATGATTGAATATGATGGCCCTGTCATCTTTGACTGTTTGGTGACCAAACACGAAAACTGCTTCCCGATGATCCCATCGGGCAAGGCGCATAATGAAATGCTGCTGGGTGAAGCCGATACTGAAGGCGCCATTCAGGCAGGTGGTGCGGTACTGGTTTAACCAGTCCCGTTTTCTATAAAGAAAACGACCCGGAAAATTCGAATTTTCCGGGTCACGAGGAACCGAAAAGGACGATACATGTCTGCCCTACATATCAAAAAAGGCTCGACCCGCCACTCTGCCTATAACCTACGCCCGACATTTTCGGACGTACAGGAACGGCACGCAATTGCGGTTCTGGTTGAAAACGAACCCGGTGTGCTAGCCCGTGTCATTGGCTTGTTCTCGGGCCGTGGTTACAATATCGAAAGCCTGACTGTGGCCGAGGTGGACCACACTGGCCACCTCTCCCGTATCACTGTTGTCACCAACGGCACGCCTCAAGTCATTGAACAGATCAAAGCTCAGCTCGGCCGCATCGTATCTGTGCACGATGTTCATGACTTGACTGTAGAAGGCCCAACTGTTGAACGTGAACTGGGAATTTTCAAGGTCTCGGGCGACGGTGAAAAACGAGTCGAGGCATTGCGCCTGGCCGATATTTTCCGCGCCAACGTGGTCGACAGCACATTAAACAGCTTTGTGTTTGAAATCACCGGTGCGCCAGACAAAATCGACGCCTTTGCCGATCTGATGCGTCCCTTGGGACTGGTTGAAGTCGCCCGCACGGGTGTCGCCGCACTGCTGCGCGGCGACTGATATCTACGACTTGGACTGTTAGCTTACACAGCGGCGCGATGTATCTTCGCGCTGCTTTTGTTTGGTTGCCCCTGCAAAGGGGATGATCTGCGCCGTTGGCCGATTGTCTCTTTCACTAGCGGTCGAACAGGGTTGCGCCGCTGACAGGGTCTCGGCAAGCCCCGAACAGGCCGCTTCAGCCAGTACCAGCGGATTTTCGACCACGCGCTTATTCTGTTGCAGGGTCATGTCAAAGCAGATCAGATCACCTTCGTGCAGGCTAATGTCTGCCTCTTGCTGATGCTGTGTATAATACGCCAGGTCTCCCTGATCCTCACACCAAACCACTGCTTTTTGTTGGGTTTGGTCGCTCCAAAGTACTACACCATTCATGTCATGCCTCATTTTGAACGCCCTTCAATTCTGCGTCAAAGAAGAGCGTTCAAACATGGTAAATTCGGTGTCTGGCACTTGCATTTTGTGTCTAAGCGGCTAGCATTTTGAAACAAAGCAGCGTCACTTATGATGCCGATTGGCGTCAAATGGGAGATTTATGCCCGAATTTTGGTGCAACCAAAGTAATATTGTCGATTATTGAGTTAAACAAATCTAAGGTCACAGACCAATGTCAAAGGTTAACCGGTCCCCAGCAGAATTACGCAACATGTTCGGAGCCAACCTGCGTAAACTGGCAAGACGATACCCCTCTATTTCAGAGCTGTCTCGCCAGCTTGGAATAAATCGAACGCAGTTCAACCGTTATCTCTCGGGTGAAAGTTTCCCCCGACCCGATGTGTTGGAAAGAATCTGCTCTTTCTTCGATGTTGATGCACGTATCTTGCTGGATCCGGTTGATAAAATCGACACCCATGGGCAGGTTCTAAATGGGTCTGTTCTAAGTGACTTTCTGGGTCCGGGAATTGGCCTTCTTTCAGAAGAGACTTTTCCTTCAGGTATTTACCGGTTCTCACGACGCAGCTTTGTAAAGGACCATCAGTACCTGCTAGGCCTCTCTCTCATTTTTCGCCAAGACGGCGTCACTTATGTCAAAGGCTACGAAGCCAAAGATGCTATGCGGCACCAGGGGCTGCCTACCGACCCAGACTCACGGGAGTTTCGCGGATATGCCGCCCGCCAGGATGACGGTGTAGCACTGGTCATTGCTCGGCGGGGGGCACTGACCTGTTCGTTTAACTATCTGTCCCGCGCCGCGTCTCTCGAGAACAATTTCTGGGTTGGCTATGTAAGCCGCACAGTCCGTGAAAATCCTGGTTCAACCCGGGCAACGCGCATGGTCTATGAACACTTGGGGCATAACACGGGCGAGATACTCTCCGCCGCGCGTCAAACAGGATTTGTCTCAGAATCGAATCTGATGCCGTTCCATCGTCGACTGTTACAGGTCGACGCTCCATTTCGATAAACCAGCACAATACAATCCAACATGTCGCCTTGAGATAAGTCAGGTCGCGAAATGGGCGGACAGAGGTTCTTTGCAGGGGTTCACTTATGTGGAGCCAAAGCGAGGATCCTCTATGTCTAACACCGACTTATCCGCGGTTCGTCAAACCATCGAAACCGCTCGTGGATTGGCCAACGCACATTACACCAACGGTGCTGTCTACGCAGAGGAAAAACAGGCGCTGCTTTTTGATCAATGGGCAGGTCTGGCGGTTGCGGCGGATGTGCCCGAACAGGGTGACGCAGTTCCTCTGGAGTTCATGGACATCCCGCTGTTGCTGATCCGCGATCGCCAGGGGGTGGTGCGGGTCTTTCAAAACACCTGCCGCCATCGCGGCATGATCCTGGTTGATGCACCGCGCAAGATTGAAGGCGCCATTCGTTGCCCCTATCACAGCTGGTGTTACTCAACCGACGGCAAGCTGGTCAACACCCCACATGTGGGCGGACCCGGGCAAAACACCCATGCGGGCATCGACCGGGCACTGCTGGGGCTGATCGAGGTCCGCAGCCACATCTGGCGCGATGTGGTCTGGATAAACCTGTCGGGCACAGCCCCGAGCTTTGAAACAGCCATGGCAGATGTGATCACCCGATGGGCTGAGTTTGACACTCCACTGTTTCACGGCGGGGTCGACAGCCGCTTTCAGCTGGACCTGAACTGCAACTGGAAACTTGCGGTGGAAAACTATTGCGAAAGTTACCACTTGCCCTGGGTGCATCCGGGTCTGAACAGCTACTCCCGGCTCGAAGATCACTACCACATTGAACACCTCGGCCACTACTCGGGTCAGGGCACCTGGGTCTATCGTCAGCTCAGCGATGACAACGCCCAGGTATTTCCGGATTTCAACGGGTTAAGCGACAAATGGGACAAGGCCGCTGAATATATCGCGCTCTATCCCAACGTGCTGATGGGTGTGCACCGCGACCATGCCTTTGTGATCCTCCTGCATCCCCAAGGCCCCGGACACACCCGGGAACACATCCATATCTACTATGCCAGCCCCAACACCAATGCCGAATTGCGCAGTCGCAACACGGAACAGTGGAAACAGGTCTTTGCCGAGGATGTATCTGTGGTCGAAGGCATGCAACGGGGCCGCAATGCACCGGGGTTTGACGGAGGGCGTTTTTCTCCGGCGATGGATGGGCCAACCCATCTGTTCCACGACTGGGTTGCCGCCCGACTGCAAGACCACCGCACCGGGCCAAACGGTGTGGCATGACCGAATTAAACGCTCGTCTGATGGCCGCCCATGCCAAGAGGGATAAGCTGGCCTTGGTTTCCTTTTATACCGAGGCTGTACAGCTTGAAGATACCGAGGACGCAAAAGGTTTTTACCTCACCCAGGCCTATGTCTTTGCGCTTGAGTGTGATCATCCAGATACCAAAACCCTACGTCAGAAATTGGTTGAGATGGGACGCGAGGAACCGGCGGGTTAGCCCCATGCCCAAGGGTGTTGCGCACCCAGCGTACGCTCTGGTCACGCGATCTTCGCCAATTCCTGCCAAAGTGCAGCCTGATCATGATCACCGCCCGGCCTGACAAGCCCGGCACCCAAAAAACGGGGCCCCTTGTGAAAGGGGCGCTATCGAGATGCATTTACGCTCGGGGGATAAAGTCCCCGACCAGCTCTGCTTTGGCGACGTCGCCATTAGTAACCGAAACCAATATTGGACTGATCGGCCGCTGATAATACGGTCTAGCCCCCGCTTGGTGGCCCTTCGCCGTGGGCTATGTTTCGCCCGCAATAACGATAAGACGATACACGTGCCAGCTTGCATGCCCCAGCAAGGGCAGCACTACCAGCAACCCCACAAATCCAGGCATCATTGCCACAAAGGTGGCAACGGAAATGAAGATAGCCCAGCCAAGCATCATGGTAAAGTTATTGGTAACATACTGAAAACTGGTGATCATTGCGGTAACAAAATCGACTTCCCGGTCCAGCAGAAGCGGCAACGACAGGACGGTAAGCATATAGAGCAACAACGCAAAAATTGCGCCGACAATTGATCCCACCCCCAGCATCATCAGGCCGTTGGGGGTCACAAACACCTCTAGTGACGAAGACACATTGGTCATCGGCTTCAGCCCCAGAAACAGTGCAAAAATCATATGCCCCAGAAAGAACCAGAACAGAAAGACCACAACAATGATAGCGCAGATCGATGGCAACTGGCGGCTGCCCTGCTGCAAGATGGCGGCGAACACGGCGCTGATATCCTTGGGCTTTCCTTGCTCCAGCCGGTGCGACACTTCATAGAACCCAACCGCTGCAAAGGGACCGATCAGCGGAAACCCGATTGCAGCCAGTACCAGCCAATAAGTGGTGCCGGTGGCCTGGGTGATCCAAGCCATCGCCCAGCCAGCCAGAACATAGAGCGCCGAAAACAACAGCCCCAGTTCGGGCCGGGCCTTAAAATCCCTCCAGCCACGCCGCAAGGCCTCGCGCAAAATCTCAGCAGTCATTGGCCGCAATTGCGGCACACCAAATTCTCTTTCCCTGCTCATCTCGTCTCCTCCCAAAGACAATCTGCCTGTTCACCGGGGTGGTGGTCGTTTCTCGGGCCACTTGGTGGCCTCATGATACCCTTTACCCAGTTCCAAAATCTCCCGGTCGCGCCCAAGCGCGCCAAAGATCTGTATGCCCATCGGCAGGCCCGCAGCACCAAACCCAGCTGGTGCAGCAAGACTGGGGAGCCCCAACAGGCTCACCGGCACCACAACCTGCATCCACCGGTGATAGGTATCCATAGCAACACCTGCGATCTCGCGCGGGTAATCAATCTCCACATCAAACGGCCAGCATTGGGCGGTGGGCATCACCAGCGCGTCATAGTCTTGGAACAGCTTCACCGCCGCCCGGTGCCAGTTCGAGCGCTGCTCTGATGCCTTCTGGATCTGCGCGCCGGTCAGTGCCAAGCCACGTTGCAGCTCCCAGATTGCGGTATCTTTCAACTGGTCCTCTCGACCGACAAAGGTTTTGAGCCCCGCCGCCACTGCAAAGGAACGCAGGGTGATCCAGCTGTCCCAGATCTGTTCAGCAGGGAACGGCGGCGCCACTGGTTCAACCACATGCCCCAGTTCCTCAAACACCTTCAACGCGCTTTCGCACTGCGCCAGAACTCCGGCTTCCATCGGGATCGCCCGGCCCCAGTCACCCAGCCAGCCAATGCGCTTGGGCCCCGACTGCGCCCGGCTCTCTGAAAGGTCGTGCGACAAAGGCGCCCGAGGATCCGTGCCTGCCATGACATCCAGCAACAGCTCGATATCACCAGGACTGCGCGCCATTGGCCCCAGTGTGGAAAGCTGGTGCAAATACAGATCGCCATCGGGTTCCGGCGGCACCCTGCCCCAGCTGGGACGGAACCCGTAGACATTGTTCCACCCCGCCGGGTTGCGCAGGCTGCCCATCATGTCAGACCCATCCGCCAGCGCTAGCATCCCCGAGGCCAGCGCCACCGCTGCGCCGCCGGAAGACCCGCCACAGGTGCGCATTGGATCATACGGGTTTAGGGTCGCCCCATGAACAGGATTGAACGTATGAGAGCCCAAGCCGAACTCGGGCGTATTGGTCTTGCCGATAAAAATCGCCCCAGCGCGGCGCATGCGTTCAACGATCAGATCGTCTTTCTGCGGCACAAAATCCGCAAGCGATGGCGAACCTTGGGTAGATCGCAGGCCTGCCACATTGGCCAGGTCTTTAACCGCAATGGGCAGACCGTGCAGCACGCCCCGATTGGGGGCTTGATCGGCGGCTTTGGCCTCGGCCATCAACTGATCACGGTCTCGCAGCGAAACAATTGCGTTCAATGCCGGGTTTACCGCATCAATACGATCCAGCGTTGCCTGCATCAGATCGACGGCAGATAGGCTATTCCTGCGCAATTCACCCAGTAAATCAGACGCAGAGCGGAAGGTCATAGACATAGGATTTGGCAGCTCATGTTAAAGTCATGCGCAGCCTAGCCTGAGGATTTTCAGATGCAAATACACGTCTCACATACATCTTACCGAAATGTATGTATTGCGGTGGCTTAAGGCCTAGACGCCCTGCGCTTCGGCCCGGCTTTTGCCAGCAACGTCCAGCGCCAGCGTCGCCGCCATAAAGCCATCCAGATCCCCATCCAGAACACCCTTGGTGTCCGAGGTCTCATGACTGGTACGCAGGTCTTTGACCATCTGGTACGGCTGCAGAACGTATGAACGGATCTGGTTACCCCAACCTGCATCCCCAGCGTTTTCGTGGGCCTCATTCACCAGCGCGCTGCGTTTATCCAGCTCCATCTGGTACAGACGAGATTTCAGGGCCTTCATCGCGATGTCGCGGTTTTGGTGCTGGGATTTTTCCGAGCTGGTCACAACAATACCGGTGGGATGGTGGGTAATCCGCACCGCCGAGTCGGTGGTGTTGACGTGCTGACCACCTGCGCCCGAAGAGCGGTAGGTATCAATGCGGATATCCGCCGGGTTCACCTCGATCTCGATATTGTCGTCTACCACGGGGTAAACTTTGACCGAGGTAAAGGAGGTGTGGCGCTTGGCAGCCGAGTCAAACGGTGAAATCCGTACCAGACGGTGGACACCACTTTCGGATTTCAGCCAACCATAGGCGTTATGACCGGAAATTTTGTAAGCTGCAGATTTGATGCCAGCTTCTTCGCCAGCACTTTCGGATTGTAGTTCAACCTTATAGCCCTTCTTTTCGGCCCATCGAATATACATCCTCGCCAGCATCGAGGCCCAGTCGCAACTTTCGGTGCCACCCGCGCCCGAGTTGATCTCAAGAAAAGTATCATTGCTGTCAGCCTCGCCATCCAGCAGCGCCTCCAGCTCTTTTTTGGCAGCTTTTTCCGCCAGCGCCTGCAGTGCCTGTTCGGCGTCTGCGATGACCTCATCGTCCTCTTCCATCTCGCCCAGCTCGATGAGTTCGATGTTGTCGGTCATATCCTGCGCGATGCCGTTGTAGGTCTCCATAGCGTCCACCAGCATTTGCCGTTCACGCATAAGCTTCTGGGCCGCTTCAGCGTTATCCCATAGGTTGGGATCTTCGACACGTGCGTCAAATTCCTCAAGCCGATGAGGCGCGGTATCCTTGTCCATCCGCTGGGCGAGCAGCTCGAGCGATTTTTCAATCTGAGTCACAAAGTTCTGGATCTCGGCGCGCATTGGATTTCCTTGGAATGACCTGTCAGTGCTGCGTGATAAACCACCCGAGCGTCGCGGGCAAGCAGACTGCAAGTTATGGCCAGAACAGCGTTAGCCCGAACAATTTTAATTAAACCTATTGAAAATATAGAAATGGAGAAGGACTAAAACATTTCTTAGTCAAAGAAAAAGTAACCTTCACTTTGTAGCACAATTTCACGGTTATTTTGCGAAAGCATCATGGTCGTCGAGCAAAAACAAAAAAAGTGCTGCAAGGACAAACAGGTATGCTCCAGGGTTACATCGTACAGCTAGGCAATGGCTCGCTCGACTCAGGCGATACCATTGTTGGACCTTATTCGAGTTTCACAACCGATACCGCGCTTGGCGCAGGAACCTGGACATGGACCGGATATGTCACCGATGACGAAGATGATCCGCCGGTTTACTACGCAAACGAAGTCGAAAACGGGGACTATTTTCTGGGCACTGACGGCAACGTCTACTTCGTCCCGTATTATGGTGCGGTTGATACCCTAGAAGGCGCAACCGTCACCACCGCCCCCAGCTACTCGGGTGCGGATGGGGTCATCGATGGAACCTCTGGCGATGATCTGATCAATTCCAGCTACGTCGACTCGGATGGTGACGGGGTAGACAATGGCAACGGCGGCGGCGCAAGCGGCAACCAAGACACCATCAACGCCGGTGACGGTAATGACACGGTGAAAGCAGGAGCAGATAACGACACCGTCTATGCGGGCTCTGGCGATGACAGCGTTGAAGGTGGAGCTGGCGATGATGCCATTTTGGGCGGCCTTGGTAACGACACACTGTCAGGCGGCGATGGCAACGACCAGATGTGGGGCGAAGACGGTGCTGACCTTCTGCAAAGCGGCGACGGAAATGATGCGGCCTATGGTGGTGATGGCAACGACACCCTAATGGGGTCCTACGGCCAAGATACGCTGCATGGTGGCGCAGGCGATGATAGCCTTATGGGCGGCGACGACAGTGACCTCCTGATGGGGGATGTCGGCAATGACACGCTGCACGGTGGTGGGGCAAGCGATACCCTGCATGGTGGGGCTGGCGCTGATCTTCTGGATGGCGGTTATGGTGACGATAGCCTAACCGGTGGCGATGGCGGCGACATCCTCAAAGGGGCGCAAGGTGCGGATGTTGTAGATGGTTGCGCCGGTGACGACTGGCTGTGGGCTACCCAAGGCGACACATTGGATGGCGGATCTGGTGACGACAGTTTCGTGATCGACGACCTGTTGGAGAGCGGATCTCAATCCATCACCATCATCGGTGGCGATGATGTCCAGATCGCTGGAGACACCCTGCATTTTAACGGCCATCTGGTGCCCGGCAGTGTCAACATCACCTCAACCGATCCAGTTACCGGCCTAACCGGGACAGCCCTGTTGTCCGATGGCAGCACCGTGGCCTTTACCGGCATTGAAACGATCATTTGTTTCACCACCGGGACACGGATTGCGACCCCCGCTGGCCCACGGCTTATTGAAACGCTGGAACCGGGTGATCTGGTGCTCACGCGCGATCATGGCCCGCAGCCCATTCGCTGGGTTGGTCAAACCACCACCCCTGCCCTGGGCGATCTGGCCCCGATCCGTATTGCTAAGGGCCAATTTGGCGCCACGCGCGATCTGCTGGTCTCACCCCAGCATCGGATGCTGTATCGCGGTTCCATGGCGCAGTGCCTGTTTGGAGACACCGAAGTGCTGGTAACGGCCCGTCATATGCTGAACGATCAAACCATCCGCCGCCAGGTCGGTGGTATGGTTACCTATGTCCACCTGCTCATGGACCAGCACGAGATCATCTTTGCCGAAGATGCGCCAACCGAGAGCTTCTTTCCCGGCGATCAGGCGATGGAAGCACTGGAGGATCAGGTTCGTAACGATCTGTTTTGCCATGCGCCCGAGCTACGCACCCGCAATTCAAACTACCATTCTACTGCACGACAGTGCCTGTCCAGCAAGGAAGCCAGCATTTTGCGCCAATAAATTTCTCTAATGTACCAAAAAATATCATTCGCATTTTCAATACCCTAGGGCTGTCAGCCGCTGGGTAGCTAAAACTGTGCGTATTTTCTACAGAAACGTAAAATTTCCGCAAATCAGTTCCCTGTACCTGTTCACAAAAGGTCCATTTTTTTGGGCTCAATTTTGTGTACGGGAACAGCAGTATGGCCCAAGGTTATCTGGTATCACTAGGCGATGGCAGCCTTGACTCGGGAGATGTGATTTCGGGGTCCTATACCAGTTTTACGTCTGATCAGGTCCTTGGGGGTGGTCAGTGGACATGGACTGGAACCGCCGGAGGTAGCTTTTACTCCAATGAGGTAGAAAACGGCAGCTATGTCCTTGGAACGGATGGCAATGTCTATTTTGTGCCAAGCTATGGCGCGGTTGATAGCCTGAGCTCGGCAACGGCAACAAACCCACCAACCTATTCTGCGCTGGATGGCACAATTGACGGCACAGCCGGGGTGGATCTTATCGATGCCTCCTATATTGATCCTGACTCGGATCAAATCGATAACGGTGCGGGCGGTGGACTGTCCGGTAATGACGACCAAATTGAAGCCGGTGCAGGGAATGACACTGTGCTTGCTGGTGACGGAAGTGACACCATTTATGGGGGAGCCGGAGGCGATAGCATCAGCGGAGACGGTGGCGATGATGTCATCTATGGTGATACCAGCTCGGGCGACGCTGGAAGCACAGTCAACATCACGGACGCCAACGTTACGGAGACCTCTAACGGATATACCGTCACCGCCCAGAGCATATCAGGAGGCGCACTGACAGCGGCAAACGCATCAAACCTGTCTTCTTACGATGGTGGTTTTGGCGTGGCCGGATCTGTGAGTGACTCGGACAGTGGCGTGACCGAACAGATTGGGTATGACAAGGCAACAGGCCTGTCCGAAGCGCTGATAATTCAATTTGAAAACGATGTCAGCGACGCGAACTTCAGCTTTGAACACCTTTATACATCTAGCTACGCCGAAACAGGCCACTGGGCGGTCTATAATGACGGGGTATTGGTCGCCGAAGGCGATTTCACCGAAGACACCGCAGGGACAGGGGTAGGAAGCGTTGCGATCAGCGGGGTTGGAGATTTTGACCAGCTGGTTTTGACTGCCAACATTCAGACAGATCTGACTGATGGTTCTGATTACATGGTGACCGACGTGAGCTTTACGCTGCCGGACATCGAACCCATCGGATACGATGACAGCCTTGCAGGGGGCGCGGGCAACGACACGCTATATGGCGAAGGTGGGAACGACACCCTGTTTGGTGAAGAAGGTGCGGATGTTCTCTCTGGCGGCGACGGGGACGATGTTCTGGATGGCGGGCTAGACAATGACACCCTGCAAGGGGGCGTTGGCAATGACCACCTGTATGGACAAGAAGGCGCAGACAGCCTGCAGGGTGGATATGGTCACGACACTTTATCTGGCGGCATCGGCGACGACACCCTGGATGGGGGGCATCACAACGACCTGTTATATGGCGGCGAAGGCAATGACCTGCTGCTGGGTGACAAAGAAAACGACACGCTTTATGGCGGCGACGGGGACGACACGCTGGACGGCGGGGTAAACACCGACGTCCTTTATGGCGAAGGCGGAAATGATTCACTCGTCGGCGGCATTGGGGTCGATACCCTGGATGGGGGCGACGGTAATGACACCTTAGACGGTGGCGCCAACGCGGATACATTCATTGGTGGCCAAGGCGCTGACAGTGTTCTGGCCGGCGCTGGCGACGACATGATCCTTGTCGCCGAAGGTGACACGGTTGATGCCGGAGATGACAGCGATTCCATCACCTTGACCGACTACGCCGAAGCGGGGTCTTCGACCATCACGATTGATGGTGGCGAAGGGGGAACGACTGATTGGGACGTCCTGAACTTTAACGGTCTGACAAATTCGGATGGCGTTACAATCACCAGCACGTCACCCGACGGGACACTGGCGGGCTATGCGACGCTGTTAGACGGCACGGTTGTCAACTTCTCGAATATCGAGCAGATCATCTGTTTTACAACGGGCACGCGCATCGCCACCCCCGCTGGTCCTCGGTTTATTGAAATGCTGGAGCCGGGCGATCTGGTGCTGACCCGTGATCACGGCCCGCAGCCCATTCGCTGGATTGGCCAGACCACCACCCCTGCTCTGGGCGATCTGGCACCTATCCGGATTGCCAAGGGACAGTTTGGCGCCTCGCGCGATCTGCTGGTCTCACCCCAGCACCGCATGCTGTATCGCGGCTCCATGGCACAGTGCCTGTTTGGCGAATCCGAAGTTTTGGTGACTGCCCGTCATATGCTGAACGATCAGACGATCCGCCGTCAGGTGGGCGGTATGGTCACCTATGTCCACCTGCTGATGGATCGCCACGAGATCATCTTTGCAGAAGATGCTCCGACTGAAAGCTTCTTTCCCGGCGACCAGGCACTGGAGGCGCTGGATGATCAGGTTCGCAACGATCTGTTTCGCCACGCTCCCGAGTTGCGCTCAGCTCACTTGGGCTACGAGCGGACGGCACGGCACTGCCTGTCTGGCAAAGAAGCCAGGACGTTGAGCTAGTACAATCCACCGGAACTGACGGTGCCAAAGGTCGCCTTGGGGCCCAGAACAGCAGTACCGCCGCTTGAGGTGGTGACCTGACGCCCGGTTGAGTTGACCTCTTCGAACAGCGGCAGGTTTGAGCCCATGGCAAAACCACCGTCATAGCTCAGACCAAAGATCGGCTCGGCGCCATCGCGGAAGTACTCGGCAACTACATATTCACCGCTGGCCTCATCCGGCAAGCGCGCGCCGGTGAACCGGTCAATCTTGATGAAGTGACCACCGGGCGGCACGTCAAACGGACCGCCACCATATTTTGCTGTGGCTTCTTTCATGAACTGCTGGAACACCGGACCACAGGTATTGCCACCAAAAGTGCCGCGCCCCAAGGGCCGTGGCCGGTCGTGGCCGATGTAGCAACCTGCCACGATGTTGGAGGTAAAGCCGACAAACCAAACGTCGCGCGCCTCGTTTGTGGTCCCGGTTTTGCCTGCGGTCGGAACGCCAAGGTTCACATTGCCCGAGGCTGTGCCGCGTTCAACCACGCCCCGCATCATCGACGTCAGCTGATAGGCGGTGATCGGATCCATCACCTGATCACGGTCGGTCACAATACGCGGTGCTGCGCCTGCTGGCAGTGACACCGAAGAACAATCGACACAATCCCGATCATCATGGCGGTAAATCGTTTGGCCTTCGCGGTCCTGAATACGGTCAACCAGGGTTGGCTCCAGGCGCTCCCCGCCATTGGCAAACATCGCGTAAGCCGTGACCATTTTGTACAGTGTGGTCTCTTCGGATCCCAGCGAGTTGGCCAGATAAGGTCCCATTTCCTCGTAAACACCAAAGCGTTCGGCGTAACCGGCCACCACCGGCATTCCAACTTCCTGCGCCAGACGAATGGTCATCAGGTTCCGCGAACGTTCAATGCCGGTGCGCAACGGGGTTGGGCCATAGAATTTGTTGGAGGAGTTTCGTGGGCGCCACAGGCCTTGGGGTGTGTTCACCTCAATCGGGGCATCCACAACAATGGTCGCCGGGCTATAGCCGCTGTCCAGCGCGGCGGCATAGACAAAGGGCTTGAAGCTGGAACCGGGCTGACGCTGGGCCTGGGTTGCGCGGTTGAACACCGAATGCTGGTACGAGAACCCGCCCTGCATCGCAATAACACGGCCGGTATTAACGTCCATCGCCACGAAGCCGCCCTGCACCTCGGGCACCTGACGCAGCGACCAATGCTGGAACGCGTCATCCTTGGTTTCGGCAACAACATGGACCACGTCACCAACAGTCAGGTTGTCCTGGAAGCTGCCTTTCATCCATTTGATGTCAGCGCGCGGGACTACGCCAATCTCATCCACGCCATCAACGCCGACCTGCAACTCCTTGTCACCAACACCCAGCACTACAGCGGGCAACCAATTGCCCCCCAGAATGACATCGCGTGGCACTTCCAGTTCAGCCAGCGTCTCCCGCCAGGCATCCCCGTTTAGCTGCTCAGCCGAAATGGTCAGATCGGTGCCACGCCAGACCCCACGCGAGCGGTCGTATTTTTCCAGTGCCGTACGCAAGGAAAGCGCTGCAACTGTTTGCATTTCCTCATCAATTGTTGCCCGCACGGTAAAGCCACCGGTGAAGAACTCACCCTCGCCAAAATCAACCGACAGCTGACGGCGAATCTCATCTGTGAAGTAATCGCGGGGCGGCAGGGCAGTGCGGAAGCTCTCAAAATCACCATTCTGAACCGAGCGCAGCGGTTGCTCGACTTCTACCTTGAAAACTGCCTCAGAGATATATCCGTTCTGGAACATCTCACGCAGTACATAGTTACGGCGATCTGTCAGACGCTGCTTGCCACGCACCGGATGAAATTTGCCCGGCGCTTTGGGGAGAGAGGCCAGAAAAGCCGCCTCGTGCGGAGCAAGCTCACCTAGGGTTTTGTTGAAATAGGTCTGCGAGGCTGCGGCCACCCCGTATGAGTTCTGACCGAGGAAGATCTCGTTCATATAGAGTTCGAGGATCTGTTCTTTGTTCAGGGTCTCTTCTAGACGTGTTGCCAGAATGATCTCCTTGATCTTACGCGCGGCCTTGCGGTCACCAGACAACAAAAAGTTCTTCATCACCTGCTGGGTGATGGTCGAAGCCCCACGAACGCTTTTGCCACCCGAGACAACCGCTTCATAGGCTGCCTTGGCTATGCCACCTAGGTCGTAGCCTTGGTGGCTATAAAAGTGCTTATCCTCGGCCGAGATAAATGCCTGTTTCACTAGATCAGGGATCTCATCTGACGGTGTAAACAGGCGGCGCTCTTTGGCGAATTCATCAATCAACTGCCCCTCACCGGAATAGATCCGGCTGATGGTTGGCGGCTGGTATTGCGCCAATGATTCGTGGCTGGGCAAATCACGCCCATAAATCCAGAACACTGCGCCAATTGTCAGGGCCACCATCGCAATACCTAGTGTTATGGTACTAAAAATGGAGCCAAAGAATGAGAGAATAAACCTAAGCACTGTACTGCCTTCCTGTGCACATGCCGTCTATATAAGGGGGCCAGCGCAAATGGTCAAAACAACAGATGGCGATTTCACGCCACCACTCGCTGCGCCGGATCTTGATCTGGCCAAAAATATCCCGGGGGTTGGTACAGAGCCCCAAACAACGCCACTTTTACCGCTATTGACGCACCAGAGCGCGGCGTGCTGCGTCTTCCTCGCGCCAAGTCACCAAACCGCTCAAGATCCCGGCAATCATGTCCTTGCGCCAAGCAGGATCTTGAATATTTGCCAGATCCCGGGGGCTCGACAGAAATCCAATCTCGATTAGCACCGAAGGAATGTCAGCTGCTTTGAGCACTGAAAAACCTGCTGATCGCAAGGGTCGGCGGTTCATCGGCCCGCCTTGATCGCTCATGCCCTTGACCAAAGACTGCGCCAGCGCATCGCTGCGCGGTTGGGTTTCCTGTCGCGCCAGATCCAGCAGGATACCGGTCACACGATCATCTGTGTCACTCAGATCAACGCCCGCCAACAGATCGCTGCGATCATGGCGTTCAGCCAGTTTGGCCGAGGCCACATCGGAAGCTTCGGGCGACAGCACATGCACCGTTGCCCCATGCGCCATACCGTCAGACAGGGCATCTGCATGCAGGGAAATGAAAACATCCGCGCCAGCCTGATGAGCCAGTGCAATCCGACGTTCCAGCGACACAAAATAGTCGCCATCGCGAGTGAGCTGGACCTGGAACCGGCCCGACCGCACCAAGGCCTCGCCCAGTTCGATGGCAAAACCTAAAATCAGCTCTTTCTCGACCACAGTCCCATGGGCCCCATGTGCCTCGGCCCCCGGATCGATGCCGCCGTGGCCTGGATCCAGCACCACCAGAAGGGGCGCGTCTGGCGACTTGGTCACTGGCGCAGGCAAGACTTCGGCTGCTGGCAGATCCCAGCGCGGATCCGACGGCGCACCGGCATTGGCAGCGAACTCTTCGGCGCTTGCCGGATTCAGTGTCACATGCAGGTTGGCATGAGCCGTGACAGTATCAATTTCGAGGGCTGCGCTATTGATCATCATGGGATCTGCCATCTGCAACACCATCCGCGACCACCCGGGCACATAGGTACCAAATTTCGCCTCGGAGATCCGCTCTCCCTGCAGCAGCGCCTTGGAGCTCAACCCCCGCCAGTCGACTTCTTGAAAATCCAGAACCAAGCGAGGTGGGTTGTTCAGGGTAAACAGACGATAGGGCACACCCTGACTGAGCCCCAGAACAATGTCCGTGCCGCCGTCATCACCATCTGTGATCTGGCTTTTCTCGGCAACAACACGCGCCAAGCCACTGAATTCCTGAGACAAGCCCGGCTGCGCGAGGCATGCCCACAAGACAGCCATAAAAGTGAATACTCTGCTCATTAACCCCAAGCCTTTGTTGGTCTTGTGCACCACAGTTCGATCTGCATCAGACTGAAACGCCGTTGATTGGACCAGAACGAACCGCTCTTATGCGCGTTGTTCCATAAACTGTTTCAACCGCGCCAGCCCCTCTTCGATATCCGAGGTAGACCGCGCATAGGAAAACCGCAGCGTGGTTGCGCCGCGCACAGGGTCAAAATCTAGCCCCGGTGTCACCGCCACCCCGGCTTTGTCCAGGATCTCGGCGGCAAAGGCACGGCTGTCCTGGGTCATGTCTGACACATCAGCATAGACATAAAACGCCCCATCGGGAGGCGCGATATTGGTGAAGCCTGCTTTGGGCAGGCCCTCCAACATCAGCTGACGGTTTTTGGCATAGACGGCCAGGTTCTCGCGCATCTCATCTTGGCAATCCAAAGCCGCCAACGCGGCAACCTGGCTGGCATGGGGGGCGCAGATAAACATGTTCTGCGCGATCCGCTCGATCACCCGCACATGGTCGTCAGGCACCACCATCCAACCAACACGCCAGCCGGTCATGGAAAAGAACTTGGAGAAGGAATTAATAACGTAACACTCGTCGGTCAGTTCCAGCGCCGTCACCGCCTTGGCCTCGTATTCCAGCCCATGATAAATCTCATCCGAGATAAAGCTGGCGTTTTGTGACTTGGCCGCGTCGATCAAGCCCCCCATGGCGGTGTGATCCAGCATGGTGCCGGTTGGGTTGGCGGGCGAGGCCACCATCAATCCGGCTAGATCCAGCCCTTCCAGATCTCCAGCAACTGGCTGCAAGCGGTTTTCCGCCGCGGTTTGGATATCCACCGGTGTCAGTCCCAAGGCGCTGAGGATCTGCCGATATGATGGATAGCCCGGTGCGCCGATGCCGACCCGATCGCCACTGTCAAACAGAGCGGTAAAGCCAAGCAGAAACGCCCCGGAAGACCCCGGCGTCACGATCACCCGGTTTGGGCTCAGATCAACGTTATACCATTCACCATAGAGCTGAGCGATGCGTTGGCGCAGTTCAGGCAGGCCCAGGGCCACCGTATAACCAAGGTTGTTGTCTTCCAGCGCAGCAGCCAGTGCACGACGCGCCCCCAGTGGTGCACCGGTCGAAGGTTGGCCAACTTCCATATGGATAATGTGGCGCCCCGCTTCTTCAGCTTTGCGCGCGGCTTCCATCACATCCATCACAATGAAGGGATCGACTTGAGACCGGGTTGAGTTTCGCATCTTTGTCTCCCATGGTGCGGCCATGACTTTTGACCGTTTATCCAGGCTGGCGTCAATCCCGGCCCTATTGTTGAGTGCGCTATTCTTTGTGGCCTCGGCCCTGCCCTCGGCCGCGATTACCTTGCTGCGTGATGCAGACATTGAACACGGGCTAAACAAACTGGCCACGCCGGTGCTGAATGCGGCTGGCTTAAATCCTAAACGCGTGCGGGTTCTGGTGGTCAACGATTCCAGCTTCAACGCCTTTGTCATTGATTCGCAGACCATTTTTGTGAATTACGGCTTGATCCTGAAGGTCACAAGCCCCGAGATGTTGCAAGCCGTCATTGCCCACGAGGCCGCCCATATCGCCAATGGCCACCTGTCGCGCCGCATGCAAAACATGCGATCGGCCAATTCGGTGGCTGGATTGGGCATGGCACTGGCCGTATTGGCGGCCGCGGCCGGAGCTGGCGAAGCCGCCGGAGGTCTTGCAATTGGTATTCAAAGCTCTGCCTTTCGCAGCTTTCTGGCCCATACTCGCGCCGAGGAAGCATCGGCTGACCGCTCCGCCGCCGGATATTTGACCCGCGCAGGCATCAACCCGCAGGGAATGGTTGACCTGCACCAGATTTTTGCGGGCCAAGAATTGCTCAGCGCGGCCAACCAAGATCCCTATTCGCGGTCGCACCCGCTCAGCCGAGACCGAGTGCGCGCAGCCAAGGCCTATGCCGCCAGCTATGGCGGAGACACCAGTCGTGACGCCACCGCAGACTATTGGTTTGCCCGCGTGCGCGGCAAGCTGTCAGCCTTTTTACGCTCTCCCAAATGGACCAGCCGCCGCGCAAGTGAGGAAGCGCACAAAGATATTCGGTTATTGCGCGAATCCGTCGCTTTTCACCGTCAGAACAAGCTAAACAAGGCGCTGAACTCCCTTAACAAAGCTCTGTCTCTTCGACCCAATGACGCCTTTTACTATGATTTAAAGGGCCAGATCCTGATGGAGAACCGGCGCTGGAACGAGGCTTTGGCGGCTTATAAACGGGCTGTTGATCTTGCCCCAACCGAGCCTCTTATTCTGGGTGGATATGGTCGTGCATTGCTGGCAGCAGGAAAGCCAAAGCAGGCCATTCAAGCCATGGAGAAAGCCCGCGCCAGGGATTTCCGCGATGCGCGATTGCTGCGGGATATGTCCATTGCCTATGCCAAGATCGGACAAAACGGTATGGCAGCGCTGGTCACCGCTGAACGATACGCCCTGCGTGGCCGGATGGAGGACGCTGAACGACACGCAAAGCGTGCTACCGCCCTGCTGCCACGCGGAGCCCCCACATGGCGCCGTGCACAGGATGTACTGGTCGCCGCGGAACAATACCAAAAAAGGAAGAGAAAATGATCCGCTTACCCCGCGCCTTTACTGGCGCTGCAACCGCACTTGCGTTGCTGACTGCTCCGGTTCAGGCGCTTGATCTGAATGAGATGAACGCAGCTGAACGTGAGGCCTTTGGCAAGGCGGTACGGCAGTATATTCTTGAAAACCCGGAATTGATTATCGAGGCGGTCAACCTGCTGGAGCAACAGCAAGCTGCGGCTGAGGCCATGCAAGACAACGAGTTGGTTGCGGCCAATTTGGATGAGCTACAGGACGACGGCTATTCCTGGGTTGGAGGCAACCCGGACGGGGACATCACGCTGGTTGAATTCATGGATTATCGCTGTGGATTTTGTAAACGCGCCGCTCCCGAGGTTGAAAGATTGCTGGCCGAGGATGGCAATATCCGTCTGGTGGTCAAAGAGTTCCCAATCCTGGGCGATGCTTCGATGCTGGCCTCTCGCTTTGCTATTGCAACCCGGATTGTGGCCGGTGACGGCGCCTATAAGCAGGTGCATGATGCACTGATCGCACTCAACGGTGAGCCAAACGAGGTGTCGCTGCGCCGCCTGGCCGACGGCCTGGCGCTTGATACAGATGCAATCATGGCCATGATGGACGACGACGAAATCACCTATGAGCTAACTCAGACCCGTGCGCTGGCACAGCGGATGAAGATCTCGGGCACCCCAACCTTTGTACTGCAGGATGAATTGCTGCGCGGTTATCTGCCTGCCGATCAGTTGTCGATCATTGTAGCTGATAAACGCGATCAGCGTGGCTGATATGTGTAGGGTGCGTGTTTGCACGCACCTTTCGCGCTCAGCTCAGTGACCTATTCCGCCGCTGCTTCGGCTTCCAAAGCGGCGGCCTTTTTTTCGACCTCGCCAACGATGTGATCGATCATCTGGTCGTTGTTCATCTTGTGGCTGGCCTTGCCTGCCAGATAAACCATCCCTGATCCTGCCCCACCACCGGTAAAGCCAACATCGGTCATCAGCGCCTCGCCAGGGCCGTTGACCACGCAGCCGATGATCGACAGGCTCATTGGGGTGTGGATATGGGCCAGACGATCTTCTAGCGCTTCAACCGTCTTGATCACATCAAACCCCTGCCGCGCACAGGACGGGCACGAGATGATGTTGACGCCACGGTGACGCAGGCCAAGAGATTTCAGGATTTCAAAGCCAATTTTGACCTCTTCCACCGGATCGGCGCTCAAAGATACCCGCAGGGTGTCACCGATGCCCATCCACAAAAGCTGTCCCAGACCAATCGCCGATCTAACCGAGCCAGAGACAAAGCCGCCAGCCTCGGTGATGCCAAGATGGATCGGCGCATCGGTGGCATCGGCCAGCTGCTGATAGGCGGCGGCGGACATGAAGACATCAGAGGCTTTGACCGAGATCTTGTAGTTGTGGAAATCATGGTCCTGCAGGATGCGGATATGATCCAGCCCGCTTTCAACCATCGCATCAGGACAAGGTTCGCCATATTTTTCTAGCAGGTGCTTTTCCAATGACCCGGCGTTGACTCCGATACGGATCGAACAGTTGTGGTCCTTAGCGGCTCTAATAACCTCGGCAACACGGGTTTCATTCCCGATGTTGCCGGGGTTGATACGTAGACAGGCAGCCCCTGCCTCAGCGGCCTCGATCCCACGTTTATAGTGGAAATGTATGTCGGCAATGATCGGCACCGGGCTTTCCGCCACGATCTCTTTCAAGGCCTTGGATGATGCCTCGTCGGGAACCGAAATCCGCACCAGATCGGCCCCTGCCTCCGCGGCGGCCTGCACCTGGGCGATAGTTGCAGCAATATCCGTGGTCAGCGTGTTGGTCATGGTCTGCACTGCAATAGGTGCGTCGCCACCAACTGGCACATTGCCCACCATGATCTGGCGGCTTTTACGACGTTCGATATTGCGCCAAGGGCGGATGTGATTGATCGACATGTTGGGGATCCAGGCTAAAGATCAGTTACCTTCAGATACGCGCAGATCCGGCCCGCTGCAATGGCACATGCGTGTTAAGGCAACTGTGTTGAGTGCGACTGATGTCTTACTCCGAAACCACGCCCGCTTCGAGTTCCGCCACCATTTTTGCAAGATCCCGATCTTGCTCGAGATCGGCAACGTTGAAACGCTCTACCACGCCATCAATAGACAACGGCAGATTTTTGGTGACTTGGCCACGGCTTCCAACAGGGCCGAAGTGCGCGCCATTCAAAGCAAAATAGATGGCGCTGCTTTCGCCCGTGCGCAGCAATGGTGCCTCTTCAGTTGCAAGAACTTCATAACGTTGGCCCGGTTGCATAATACCTTCGAAGATCACACTGCCGTCTGCCGCGCTGACCCGCACCCAAGATTTGCGTACCGCAACCATTTCCATTTTCGGAGCCGCTTGTTCAACAACTTGTGGTACCGATTGAGGCTGTGGCGCAGTCAATGAAGACATGCCAGCCAAACGCCGGGTCTCGGCAACCTCTGTACTGGGGCTTACAGGCGCAGCAAAGCTGCCAAAGCTGCTGGGATCGAGCGTCGAAATCGGAGCGTCCCGCGCCATCATAACTGGAACATCCAGAGCCTGCGGACGATACAAACGGTGTAGCGCATCAGCCGAGGGGCCATCTTCGGAAATTACGGGGTTCAATCCTGCGCCTTGTAGGGGGTCCAGCTCTGCCAATACCACGGGTGTTTGCTCAACTGGGGCCATTTGTACCTGTTGCACTTGTTTCAGTACCGTCCAGCCGCCAAATCCGATACCACCGATCAGAGCAAGCAACACCAACGATGAACCAATCGCCCGCGCTTCGAAATTGGCAAAGGCACTGCCACTTTTGGGTGCAAAGGGGGTATTAGGCGCGGTAAAGGCATCGGTCCCTAACCCACCCATGCCAGTGGCAATAGGGGCTGGGCCCTCGCGTTTGCTCGACGCCTTGGCAGACATACCATGGGCCACTTCGAACCCGCTTTCGCGGCAGAAATCATCGAACACCTGTTCGGGATCCATATTCAGATACCGAGCGTAAGAACGCACATACCCAGCGATGAAGCCGGGGGTGTCAAATACGGTTGGGTCCGAGTTTTCGATGGCAGCGATGTAGGAGGCTTTGATTCGCAATTCCCGTTGCACATCCAGCAGTGACTTACCCAAAGTTGCGCGCTCACCGCGCATGGCGTCACCCAATCGAAACTCATAATCATCAAAGCTTTTGGGTTCGACGACTTCTTGCGCCTTGGATCTGCGCTGAGTAATGCGCCTAATCATGCCGCTTTCCTAACCTGCCCGCCACGTAGTCTCCAGAACACCTGACGAATCATCCCATCGATTCGATTGTGCCCTTTCGTTGACGAATTGGTAACACATTCAAAAATAATTTGTAGGGGGCTAGTGACTTAGCCTGCGAGATCGGCACGATTCAGCGCACAATGGGACCACAGAGCGTCCATTGCACACACAAGGGCATCAATCTCCTTGGGTCCGTGGACTGGCGACGGTGTGAAACGCAGTCGTTCGGTGCCGCGTGGCACAGTAGGGAAGTTGATTGGCTGCACATAGATGCCATGATCGGCCAACAACATGTCACTCAACTTTTTGGTATGCACCGGGTCACCAACCATCACGGGAACGATGTGGCTGCCGTGATCGATGATAGGCAAGCCCATCCCCTTGAGCCGTAGTTTTAGAATTTTGGCCTGTTGCTGGTGCAGTTCACGCAGTTCAGGTGCCTGTTTCAGGTAGGCAACAGAGGCAGCGGCACCCGCGGCAACAGCTGGGGCCAACGAGGTGGTGAAGATAAAGCCTGGCGCATAGGAGCGAATAGCGTCCACCATCTTGGCGCTGGCTGCGATATAGCCGCCCATCACACCGTAAGCCTTGGCCAGGGTGCCGTTGATGATGTCGATACGATGCGCAAGATTGTCGCGTTCGGTCACGCCGCCACCGCGTGGGCCATACATGCCCACCGCGTGCACTTCGTCGATGTAGGTTAGCGCGTTAAACTCTTCGGCCAGTTCGATAATCTCTTCGATCGGACCAAAGTCGCCATCCATCGAGTATACCGATTCAAAGGCGATCAGTTTTGGCGCCGACGGATCATCAGCTTGCAGCAGTTCACGCAGATGTTCGACGTCATTATGACGGAACACGCGTTTGGCACCACCGTTGCGGCGCACACCTTCGATCATCGAGGCATGGTTCAGCGCATCCGAATAGATGATCAGACCAGGAAAAAGCTTAGGCAAAGTCGAAAGCGTTGCGTCATTGGCGATATAGGCTGAGGTGAACAGCAGTGCAGCTTCTTTGCCATGCAGATCCGCCAACTCGGCCTCGAGCCGTTTGTGATAGACAGTGGTGCCAGAAATATTGCGAGTACCGCCCGAGCCTGCGCCAGTTGCGTCAATCGCTTCGTGCATGGCCTCAAGCACAACAGGATGCTGCCCCATTCCAAGATAGTCGTTGCCACACCAGACGGTAATGTCTTTCTGGCTGCCATCCGGCTGGGTCCAGACTGCATGCGGAAATTGGCCCTTTTGGCGCTCAATATCGATAAAGGTCCTGTAGCGACCTTCTTCGTGCAATTGGTCGATTGCTGTGTCGAGTTTCGCGGTATAGTCCACCGGTTTCTCCATAGCTTTCCCGGCACCCCGGAGTTGAGGCGACTGTGCCGTATTCACCTTTGTGAATAGTAAACCTGCGCGCCCGTTTCGATCAACCACATACGTCCCGTCGAGCCGCCGTAGCCTTGATGTGGATCAAATAGACCTTTGTTTGGGGCTCGGCAAGAACGCCAAGCGACCGGTTTCAGCAATTTGCGCCTGATTTGTCGCCAATCGGAAGCGAACAAACAATATAGACTATCTTGAAAGTCCTTCTTTGCTTGGTCTGGTCCATGCCGACCGCCACTGCTAGGCTCTGCGACAAAACACCTCGACATGCTGGAGAAATTGATGTCGCTTGATAACGTATTGGCCCAGATCGACAATGATCTGGACACCGCCACCAACCGCCTGATGGAACTGCTGCGGATCCAGTCGATCTCGACCGATCCAGCCTATAAGGCAGACTGTGACAAAGCCGCCGACTGGCTGGTGGCAGACCTGAAATCCATTGGCGTTGATGCTGCCAAGCGCCCCACCCCAGGCCATCCGATGGTTGTTGGTCATGTCGGCGATAAGGACAGTGATGTACCACACGTACTGTTTTACGGTCATTATGACGTGCAACCCGTTGATCCGCTTGACCTGTGGGACAACCCTCCGTTTGAACCGCAGCTGGAAGAAACTCCAAATGGCACTGTAATCCGAGGTCGCGGATCGTCGGATGACAAGGGCCAGCTGATGACTTTTGTCGAAGCCTGTCGTGCCTGGAAAGCGGTGCATGGCTCCCTGCCCTGCCGCATCACCTTCTTCTTTGAAGGCGAGGAAGAGTCCGGTTCCCCGTCGCTGATTCCTTTCATGGAAGAGCACGCCGAGGAGCTGAAGGCCGACATTGCGCTGATCTGTGACACTTCCATGGTGTCTCGCGGCGTGCCGTCGATTGCCTCGCAACTGCGTGGCATGTTGAAAGATGAGTTCACCATCATCGGCCCGCGTATCGATCTGCACTCGGGCCACTATGGCGGCCCTGGCCTAAACCCGCTGCGTGAGATTTCACGAATCATCGACAGTTTTTACGATCAAGAGACCGGTCGCGTTGCTGTTGAAGGATTCTATGAGGGCGTTCACGAGGTGCCAGCCGACCAGCTGCGCCAGTGGGAAAACTGTGGGTTTGACGAATCCGAGTATCTGAACTCGGTTGGCTACACGCAGGCGCATGGCGAAAAGGCCTATTCCACGCTGGAACAACAATGGGCGCGACCAACACTGGAAGTGAACGGGTTGTGGGGTGGATATAACGGCGCGGGTTCCAAGACTGTGCTGCCATCGGAGGCGCACTGCAAAATCACCTGCCGTCTGGTGGGCGATATGGATCCGGATGCGCTGCGCGAAAAGATTCGCGCGCATGTAAACAGCCAGCTTTCGCCCGATGCCAAAGTTGTTTGGGATCAGGATCTGGAGGGATCACCCGCCTCTGTGATGAATATCTCTCGTCCTGAGTTCGAAGCCGCCCGCGGTGCGCTGTCGGATGAATGGAACCGCGAGGCGGTGTTCTGCGGTATGGGTGGATCGATTCCAATTGCCGGTTTCTTTAAGTCCGTTCTGGATATGGATGCGATGCTGGTTGGCTATGCCAATGATGACGATGCGATCCACTCACCTAATGAAAAATACGACCTGAAGAGCTTCCACAAAGGTATCCGCTCATGGGCGCGTATTCTGGACGCACTGACCAACCAATAAAGTCTACCTAGTTTCGGGCAGCGCTCGCCAGCAAGCGGGTGCTGCCTTTTCTCTTAAGACTATGTCTATGTTTTAAAATGAACTGAGCTAGTGACCCTGCAGGTAGGGAGAAATTTTACTCTTGAGTAATTCAACAAGCTCCGCATCTCCGCGCTCATACTCATCAGGTATATGCAGTGTTATGATTTTGCTATCCCCTGGGCGTTTCTTGAATTTCTTTCGAATTCGATCGCGGTGATGGCTTTCCATTGCAAAAATTAGGTGAGCGTTCGCAACCAGATCCTTGGTCAATGGTCGTGGCGCATCAGAACTTGTGCCTGCAGAAACAGCTTCAATACCCGGCCAATCGCCAAAGACATCCTCGGCAGTTGGGCTTCTAAGTTCATCGGCGGTGCAAACAAATAGTACTTTCATTCGATGATCATAGCTCCGGCCCTAATGATGTAAATATTGGGCAGGGACAGAATACTCTTTATCAATTCTGCCTCTAACATCGGCTAGACCTCTCGGACAACTGGACGCGGACGGGCGTTTTCATCAAGCGCGACAAAGGTGAATACCCCTTCGGTCACTGGATTGCTTTCCTCCTGATGGCGCGCGCGGCTCCAGACGCGCACCTTGATTCGCATGGAAGTACGGCCAATTTTCAAAAGGTCGGCATAGAAAGACACTTCGTCCCCTACTGTAACCGGCTGATGAAACTGGATCTGATCAACGGATACTGTCGATGCCCGCCCCTTGGACACTCGCGCGGCAATGGTGCCTGCTGCAAGGTCCATCTGGCTCATCAACCAACCGCCAAAGATATCACCTGCAGGGTTGGTATCCGTTGGCATCGCAATCACGCGGATGGTGGGCTGGGTGTCGGGGGGCTGAACCTTTTTGCTCATCTCGACCTCCTGATCTGTCTGTTCTACATACGGTTTTCAGGTATGGCGTTCGGCAAGAAGTCAACAAATCTAAGGGCAGTTTTCAGTCGACTTGCAATGTGTTGCGCGACGGAGCACCCTGCAAGCATGGAAAAACAAACACTAACAAGCGGCCCGTTGCTGGCTGAAATCGTCGCACATGAAACCAGGGTCTGGGAGGCCCTTGTAGCAGGCGACCCTGAGGCAGATGGGCAAATGCTAACCGAAGACTTCCTTGGCGTTTATCCGTCAGGCTACTGCGCCAAGGCTGGACACTGTGAGCAGCTGGAAAACGGGCCAAGCATGGTGTCGTACGACCTGTGCCAGACGCAGTTGCGGATCATTTCACCCGATGCTGTGTTGCTGAGCTATCGCGCCCAGTATCGTGCGGTTGAGGGTGACAAAGACGAAGTCATGTATATCTCGTCGCTCTGGGAACGGGATGCTGAGGGCTGGTTGAACAGTTTCAGTCAGGACACACCAGCGGCGTGATACAAGTCGACCATGGGCTCCCGCCCGGCCCATGCCCCTTGATAAGGGTTGGTCCAGTTGGGCATGGCAGCACGCCTGTGGCGTGCTGTGGTCCCTATTCGGTGCAAATCGAAAACACGCGCGCCAACGATAGAAAAAACCAATCATGGCATCTGGTATTTCAGATAAAAGGGGTAAGTGGCGCGGTTGACGGGGCTCGAACCCGCGACCTCCGGCGTGACAGGCCGGCACTCTAACCAGCTGAGCTACAACCGCGCAGTGACCTTGCGGTCGCTCCCCTCCGGGGCGGTCCTGATATCCTCAGGAAGGATGAGAAAGAAGTGGCGCGGTTGACGGGGCTCGAACCCGCGACCTCCGGCGTGACAGGCCGGCACTCTAACCAGCTGAGCTACAACCGCGCATTTTCTTCTCACCGGACCTTGCAATCCAGTCCCCTCCGGGGCGGACCTTGATTTCCCCAAGGTGGGTAAGGCAGCGTGGCGCGGTTGACGGGGCTCGAACCCGCGACCTCCGGCGTGACAGGCCGGCACTCTAACCAGCTGAGCTACAACCGCTTGCTGCCCATCCAGCATCGCTGCTGAATGTTGGGCTGTAATATTCCTAGGTCTCGGGCATCGTCAAGCGGTGTTTGGGCTTTTTCTCTCCTTTCGGGAAAAAAAATTCCCGCAAGCAGGCAAGTCTCTGAAAATACGTCAGAAGATCCGAGACACCTAATAGCTAGTACTGGGTTCATTTCAAGACACGGCCCTTAAAGACCAGCCTGAACATTCTTCTGAGCTGAAAGACCGTGACCATCTGACAAAGCAATAGAGAATTACCCGGGTCAGGCCACTTCGGCTCAGCAACCAGCTCTCGAGCAAGCGACACAAACAACTGGTGCTCTCTTCATATAGAGGCCTCTCCTCTAAGACCTCGTCTCCCCTTGCTTAGTCCGATTGGCTTACTGGCGATCAAATCAATTTAGAGAAAATTCTAGCTATGCTGTTTTTCTGAATTAGCACTCCATTAGCACCTATTGGGCCAATGTCCGCTTGCATCTCGGACCGGGGTGGCGCGAACGCTTCCGGCCGAACGCAGCAGTCAGAAACGACATGATGAAGAGGTCCATCAGGACCAACAATGCCCATTAGGGCCGCAATAAGCTGGGTAAAATCCTGGCAGAAAAAGGAAGAAACATAATGACCAGCATTCTGACCAACAATGGCGCAATGGTTGCTCTGCAGACTCTGCAATCTGTGAACAACAACTTGACCGATGCTCAGAACGAGATCTCAACTGGTAAACGTGTGGGTGAGGCAAGCGATAACGCTGCTGTTTGGGCTATCTCCAAGACCATGGAATCCGATATCGCTGGCTTCAACGCCATCTCGGAAAGCCTGCATGTAGGCGAAGCAACCGTTGCCGTGGCTTCGGCTGGTGCTGAGCAGATCGTGGAAAAGCTGACTGAAATCAAAGAGCTGATCGTTTCTGCACAGTCGGAAAACGTTGACCACACTAAGATCCAGAACGATATCACCAAGAAAAGTGAACAGGTTGCCAACATCATCGCCGCGGCCCAGTTCAATGGTGCCAACCTGCTGGCCTCTGATATTGACGGCAACACAACAACCACACTTGGTGTTCTGGCCTCGCTGGATCGCGTTGGTGCAACTGGTACGCCAACACCAACTGAAATCAGCATTGCTACCGTTGATTTTGAAGCCAATATCGACCTGGCAGCCAACCTGACAGCGATCACAGACAGCGCAACCGCAGCTACGGCCATGGGTGAAATTGATGCCTTCTTGGTTCTGGCCATTGATGGTGCTGCCCAGCTGGGCGCCGATACCGCCCGCCTGAAAGATCAGGGTGATTTTGTCTCCAAGCTGACCGACTCGATGAAAATGGGTGTCAGCTCGATGACCGATACCAACATGGAAGAAGCTTCGGCCCGACTAAAAGCTCTGCAGACACAGCAGCAGCTGGCAGTTCAGTCGCTGTCGATCGCCAATGGTGCTCCAGAATCGATCATGCAGCTGTTCCGTTAAACGGCATGAGCCGGGGCACCCTAATGCCCCGGCATCCCATCTCAGAGAATCTGTAGATTATTGACGTAAGGAATTCACGTGAACGCACTCAGACATGCGAAGCAGGCCTATTCGGCGGCCAAAGCCCCGACCCGCACCTTTAAAAACCTTGAATACGACGCTGTAGCACGCATCACTCACAAATTGATTGCAGCTGCCAACAAGGGTCCAGACGGGTTTGGTGCATTGGCGGCGGCTCTCACCGACAATCGCAAACTGTGGACCATCTTTATGGCCGACATTGCCAGCCCAAAAAACCAACTGCCGCAAGAGCTGAAAGAACATTTGGCTTATCTGACCGAGTTCACAATGCAATATTCCAGCAAGGTCCTGGCTCGCGAAGCCGATGTCAGACCGTTGGTGGAAATCAACACGGCCATTATGCGTGGCCTACGCAGCGGAGCACCATGAAATGAGCGGATTGGTCCTAAAATTAGCCCCTAAAGAACGCGTCCTCGTGAACGGCGCGGTGATTGAAAACGGTGACCGGCGCAGCCGATTGTCGATAGTCACCCCGGATGCCAACATCCTGCGCTTGCGCGATGCCATCCACCCTGAAGAAGCCACCACACCGGTGCGCCGGGTCTGTTACGCAGCCCAGTTGATCTTGTCGGGTGACATTGACGCCCAGGAAGACCGGCTGCCAATGCTGCGCCGCATCGAAGACCTGAGCCAGGTGTTCACCGACCCGGACAGCCGGGCATCACTGGCTGAAGCAACCGAAGCAGTCATTCAGAACAACCACTACAAGTGTCTGAAAGCATTGCGCACCCTACTTCCACGTGAGGACCGCCTGATCGCGGTGAACCCTAACTGAAAATTCAGCCGGCAGTTCCATCCTAAGGAATTGCCGGTTGTCTCCGCCCTGGCTCTGATCACGGCACAAAAGCCGCTATGCCGCATACACTGCGGGTTATTGCGGCTTATTTAGAAGTGGGAATGGTGGGTCGTGAGAGGCTCGAACTCCCGACATCTTCGGTGTAAACGAAGCGCTCTACCAACTGAGCTAACGACCCGTTGAGCCGGGATTTAGACAATGCGCCCGGCAGGCGCAAGAGCTCAATTGAAGTTTTTTGAACTTATTTTGGTTCCTAGCGCAACACCGTCTCTGTGCCGTCTTCAAGCAAATAGATACAGCCCTGTTCATTTCCCAGTACTGCCATCTGAGATCGGTCTAGCCCCTGCACCACGCCCCGCATGACCTGCCCCAACAAACCATGGGCCACCTCCACTGTTGGCGCGACAAGTGTGGACATGAAATCGACGATACGACCTTTGAACCGGTCAAAACCCTCTCCTCCGGGTGCTGCGCAGAACAGATCCAAGTTTTGGGGGTTGTTGGTGAAGATCTCTGGGTAGAGTTCAGCCACATCTGCTCTGGTTAAACCCTGAAGGTCCCCGGCATGAGCCTCGGCCAGTCGCGCGTCGGTGTCAAACGGTGCCCCTCTAAAGCGATGTCTGCGGTCTGCTGCGCACGCCCCAGCGGAGACACAAAACAAGGCGGCTGCTGTGTCAGGATAGGCTTCATCAGTTCAGCCTGTCGGCGCGCCTGCTGGATCCCCAAAGGGCTCAGCCGCGATTTCAGTTGCCCTTGAATGCGCTGCTCGGCGTTCCATTCCGTCTGTCCATGGCGCAACAGCCAAATCTTGGGATATGAACGCGGCATATTGGTTCCTTCGCGCATGGCTGGTTGACGCAAATGCCACCCTGCCCTTGTGAAACATGGAAGTCCACACAGTCATCCCTAGTCCACAAACAGGCACGGCTAGGCTGTATGCCTGGTCACACGTGCGCATAACATTAAAGAACCGCAAACCGATTACCGCAGTTTTTAGTGATCTAATTTTCTGGCAAAATCAACGACCTGAAAGCGGTGAGCAGCAGAGACTATGGTAAATGGGCGTCCCGCAATCAGCGCGACCACATTTCCGCCACTTTTACGACCCCTTCCTGCCCGGATATCAAACTAGAAAATTAACAGCGGCCAGAACGGCGCGAGAAAATCTAAATATCTCAAACCGTTAAGTGATCAACACCTTGGCCCGACTTAAAAAATACACCCAACTCTCGGCCGCTGCCGTGATGCTTACTTCAGGCACGGTCCTGCAAGGGAATGCGGCACCTCGCCTTGATGTTGAGTGTGAAGGGAAGCAGCAAGCAGCACTCTGCTCTGCGTTGGAACAGGCACTAAGCACAGAGTTTCCCAATCACAGGCCGTACACATCATCCGGCTCAAGTGATCAGGCAGATCTGACAGTCGGTTACGTGGAAAAACACCAGGCCTCTGACTGGGTGTCCGGACATCTGATCTGGAAGCTGGCCGACGGTCGCGCCGGAGACGGCCCCGTCATCGAATATTCGGTCATGGACCGACAACTGAACGCGGACGACATGACACCATTTGCCCAGCAACTGGTTCGGTCGACCGAGTTCCCTAATCAATAAACGAACGAGGTAAGCAGCATGTGCGATCTTTGCGGAAACCCAGAACACCATCTTGCTTGGGGTAATGCCAGCAGCGGCAGCACCACCTCGACAACGTCCTCCTCCAAGCCCTCCTACACCGTGGATCAGGTCGCCAACTATCTGACACAAGGGTACTGGAATGACACCGGTCGTCAGCAGCGCTCGTTTGATGTAGAGCCCGGCGGACAAATCACGGTGAACCTAACTGGCCTTGATGCCTATGGCCAGACAACAGCGCGTCAGGCTCTGGACAGCTGGACTGCAATCACCGGTATCGAGTTTGTAGAAAGCGGCTCAGCCCAGATCACTTTCGACGATAACAATTCAGGTGCCTATGCCAGCTCATCCGTTAGCGGCACCACCGTTATCAGTTCACACATCAATGTTGCGACGTCCTGGTCGAGCTATGGTGACTACTACCTGCAGACGTACATTCATGAAATCGGCCATGCGCTGGGTCTGGGCCACACCGGCAACTACAACGGTAGCGCCAGCTATGGCGCAGATGCGAACTTTGCCAACGACAGCTGGCAGATGTCGGTCATGTCGTACTTCAGCCAGACCGAAAACACCTCGACCGATGCCTCGTATTCTTTCTTGGCCACTGCGCAGCTGGCTGACATAGCCGCCGTGTATCAGCTGTATGGCACCCCAACCAACGTTCAAACCGGCAATACCGTATATGGCGATGGCGAGACGACCGGCCAATTTGGTATGGATCTGACCGGAACCTGGGCTGTCGCCATTGTGGACAGTGACGGCATCGACCTGATCAATCTGGGTTCGCGCAGTTACAACCAATATCTCAGCCTTGTTGAGGAAACCTATTCCAACTTGAACGGCCGCATTGGCAACTTCTCAATCGGCCGCGCTACAACAATCGAAAATGCCATCACCGGCACGGGCAATGACACGATCATTGGCAATGACGCTGACAACCGTCTTGAGAGTGGCGCAGGCGACGACCAGATCGATGCGGGCAACGGCAACGACATCCTGATTGGCGGCGCCGGTGCAGATCAATTGACGGGTGGCACAGGCGGAGACCGCTTTGTCTATACTGCCCTGGGCGATGCTGGAGATACCATCACCGACTTTGATCTGGCTGCAGGAGACCGCGTAGACATCACACAGCTGCTGCTGGCGATCGGCTATGCTGGCAGCGCACCGGTCACAGATGGGATTGTCTCTCTTGTTGCCGGAACAGGTGGTTCGTGGCTTGTCATTGATGATGGCAGCACCACCACTCAGCTGGCGTTCCTGACTGGCGTGGCAGACACCGCAGATGTGGCAGCGATCATCAACAGCGGCGACACACCGCCACCTCCGCCTCCGCCCGAGCCGGTTTCGATAGACACCACCTATACCTATGACAATGATTTTGTTCGCTTCTGGACCACAACTCTTGGCTTACTCAGTGACGCCGACGGTGGCATCGACACTATCGACCTGAGTGGCGTCACATACAATCTGAACGTAAACCTAGAAGCTGGTATGCAAAGCCGAATTGGCTCCAAGAAACTAACCATTGAGGCTGGAACCGAGATTGAAAACCTCATTCTGGGCGCAGGCCGCGACCAGGCCTATGGCAACGGCCTGGATAACCACATCCAAGGCAACGGTGGTGCAGATCGTCTGTACGGCTTGGATGGCGCAGATACATTGGACGGCGGCGATGGAGCTGACCGGTTGTATGGCGGCGACGGTGATGATGTTCTCAATGGTGGTGCCGGAGACGATGCACTCTACGGCGGCGCTGGAATTAACGTTCTGAACGGTGGAGAGGGTAGAAACCGTCTGACCAGCCTTGGCGGTGATGACACGCTTACAGCAGGCAGCGGCAGCGATCGTATCGACGCTGGTGAAGGCAACAACAACGTTGACGCTGGTGATGGGCAAAATGTGATCAAAACCGGCAGCGGCAATGACACCATCACGTCGGGTACTGGCGGCGACAGGATCACCACAGTCGATGGACACAACCTCATCAACGCAGGCGGTGGGCGAAACAACATCAAAAGTGGCGCAGGCAACGATACCATTGTGACTGGTGACAGCGACGACAGAATCGCCGCTGGGGGTGGCAACAATCTCATTACCGCCGGCCACGGACGCAACGCGATCAAAACCGGCAGTGGAAATGACACTGTCACGACGGGGAGCGATGCCGACCGTATTGACACCACAGGTGGCAACAACCTGATCACTGCTGGTGACGGGCGAAACTCGGTTAAGACAGGTGCCGGAGATGACACCATTACAACTGGTCTCAGTGATGACAAAATTGATGCCGGAGGTGGCACCAATACCATCATCGCAGGTGATGGCCGCAACATGATCAAAGCTGCCGAGGGCGATGACACTGTCACAGCCGGTTCCGGAGACGACAGAATTTATGTTGGCGAAGGTAATAACAACGTCGCAGCTGGAGGTGGCCGGAACACGATTAAGACCGGCAGTGGCAACGATACCATTACGTCCGGGAACAGCGATGATCGGATCTACGTCGGCAACGGCAACAATATCATCACCGCTGGCGATGGTAACAATATGATCAAAACCGGTAATGGCCATGACATCATCACTGCTGGTTCTGGCAATGACAGGATCTTAGCCGGCGACGGACACAATGACATCACCGCCGGTGACGGTAAGAACATGATCAAAACCGGCCATGGCGACGATATCATCACCTCTGGTTCAGGCGATGACAGGATTGATGCCGGAAACGGCACAAACCACATCACCGTCAGCGGCGGGCGCAACATGATCAAGACCGGCACGGGGAATGATACGGTGTTGTCGGGGGTCGGCGATGATCGGATCGACACCAAAGAGGG
Organism: Parasedimentitalea nitratireducens; assembly: GCF_057444295.1. Taxonomy (NCBI): domain Bacteria; kingdom Pseudomonadati; phylum Pseudomonadota; class Alphaproteobacteria; order Rhodobacterales; family Paracoccaceae; genus Parasedimentitalea; species Parasedimentitalea nitratireducens. The sequence continues at coordinate 152,744 of NZ_JBYAXC010000003.1, forward strand.
TGATGACTTTGTCGCAGGTGGCGATGGCCGCAACGCGATCAAAACGGGCGCAGGCAATGACACCATCACCTCGGGCAATGGTGCCGACAGAATTGACGGCGGCATAGGAAACGACAGCATTGATGGTGGTGATGGCGCCAACCAGATCAAAGGTGGGCATGGCAACGACTGGATCCAATCCGGAGCTGGAGTCGATAGCATTTACGGTGGTGACGGAGACGACACCATTTCAGCTGGCGATAGCAACGATGTAATTTATTCTGGCAAGGATAATGATGTTATCAACGCAGGTGCTGGCGATGATCGGGTCTTGGCCGATACAGGCAATGACACCATCGATGGTGGTGCAGGCGACGACCTGCTCGACGGGGGCACTGGCAACGATGTGCTGATTGGTGGTGATGGCGCTGACATTCTTAAAGGTGGAACGGGGTCCGACGTATTTGTCTTTAACTCTTTGAGCGAAATCGGCGACACAATCAAAGACTTCTCGCTTACTCAGCTCGACAAGCTTGATATATCTGGCCTGCTGCTGGAACTGGGTACCGACCTGAATACCGCCCTAAGCAACGGCCATCTGGACCTGAACGGTACGAGAGCCGCGTCTTGGCTGGAATATGATGCCGACGGCGTTGGCGGTGCGGATGCAATACAGATTGCTTATATCCTGCGCGCCAATTCAGAAACCGATGTAACACTTGATTGGTTTGCATAGGAAATGCGCTGCATTTAATAACGCTTATAACGGGCAGCGGTTGCTACAGCAGCGGTTGCCCGTTTGCAGAAAGCGGGATGTGACGGACAGTTGCATTAGGCTGGCTTGGAATTACCCCTGATACCGAGGCTATCCCAGTTCTGTGCCTAGCCAGCTTCCAGACCATTGAAGCGTGGCATAACATCGGAAGGGATGGTGGGTCGTGAGAGGCTCGAACTCCCGACATCTTCGGTGTAAACGAAGCGCTCTACCAACTGAGCTAACGACCCGTGAGGCCGGGTATTACCCTCAGCCTTTGTCCTCTGCAAGGGGGTCTGCATCAGTTTTTTCGTCTTCTGCAGATTTTTCCACGGTGGCTGAACTCTGGCGCAACTTACAGACGATGACCCGACCATTGCTACGCTCTTCGCTGCGGTTGATACGCAGTTTTCCCAACGGCTGCAGATTCAGCTCACGCCCTGCGCCAATGGTTTCCCCCAGCACCGCCAACATGGCCTCGACCACTGGTTTGGCGTCTTTCTTCTTGATGCCAGACCGTTCGACCACCTTATCGATCAGTTCTTTTTTCTTCATGGCAGGATCGGTCACAACAGGAGATGCCGCTACAACCACTGGCTCAGGTGATTTGGGGGCAATGGCTGGCTTTGGTGTCGCCTTGGGTGCTGCCGCAGGTGTCACCTTGGTTCGTGAAGAACTGGTTGTCTTAGTTGCGGTTGTTTTGCCTGTGCCGGTTCGCTTTTTGGTGCTCGTAGCCATGGTTTACCCCGTGGTTAGTGTGTCTAGACAAAGGCTATTCCTGAATAGCCGCGGTTACTAGCTCCACGTTAAAAACGGCCCCAAATGGCCCCTGTTAGCATTCATTAACGCGACATTGTTGCCCAAAATGCGCACTTTTCAGCCTATTACTCAAACGACTTGGAATTCGTGGAACAGCCAATTGGTCAGCACCACATATCAAATTCAACCCAGCGGCAGCGTGTTGCGGCGCAGCATTGTTCTCAGCGTAAAACTGGACCGGGTCGACCTGATGCCCGGCACACGCATCAACTGATGCTCCAGAAAATCATCAAAGGCCGTTAGATCCTGTGCAACAACCCGCAGCAGAATATCGCGACTGCCGGTCATAAGATAGCACTCCATCACTTCGTCAAACTGTCGGACAGCATTCTCGAAATTGCTGATCGCGTCGCCAACCTGCCGTTCCAGTTCGACGGTAAGGAATATCGTCACCGGCAGGCCCACCTTGGCCTGGTCAACCCGTGCAGAATAGCCGGTGATCACGCCCGCCTCTTCCAGCATCGCAACACGTCGGGCACATGGGGTTGGGGAAAGCCCCACTTTGTCTGACAGATCAGCCATTTTTTGCCGGGCATTGAGCTGCAGTTCAGTAACAATCTTTTTGTCGATGGCATCCATAGTAATTCTCTAATTTTTGCTGCCCTTTTAGGGAAAAGCTTCAAACTTAGCAAATCTACCCGCTAGATTTGGCGAAATTCGGCTCTCAACCTAGCTTATCAGAGGGGCAACGGAGGAGCGAAGCGAATGAAAATCACACCAGTGCCATCCAGCGGCCACGAGGAAATGTATTGCGTAGATGACACCGCAACTGGCCTGCATGGCTATATCGCGGTTCACTCGACGCAATTGGGCCCAGCAGCAGGCGGTTTGCGTATGCGCCCCTATGACAGCGCTGACGAGGCCCTGACCGATGTAATGCGGCTCAGCGAAGGCATGACTTACAAAAACGCGGCAGCCGGGTTGCCGCTGGGTGGTGGCAAGGCCGTCATCATAGGTGATCCTGCACAAGACAAAACACCCGAGTTGCTGCAGGCCTTTGGCCGCGCAATCAACTCGCTGGAAGGCCGCTATTACACAGCCGAAGACATGGGAATGAGCCCCAAGGACATGGCCTGTTTGGCCGAGGTGACACCCTATGTAGCAGGCCTGCCCGAAGGCAAACATGCCAGTGGTGACCCTTCTCCTGTCACTGCGCGTGGTATCTTCAACGCAATCCGCACAGCACAGAAACATCACAGCGGCAGAGCGGACCTCACTGGACTGACCGTTGCCGTACAGGGGCTGGGCAATGTCGGTTGGCACCTGTGTGCATTTCTGACCGAGGCTGGGGCCTCCTTGATCGTCACCGACACCGATGAGACACGCACCGCCAAAGCCAAGACCGAATTTGGCGCCCAAGCGGTTGCTCCGGGAGAAATATATGCCGCTGAGGCCGATATTTTTGCGCCCTGCGCTATTGGGGGCATTCTCAACGCGACAACTATTCCGCAGCTGAAGGTCGCAATTGTGGCCGGTGGGGCCAATAACCAGCTTGGCAGCTCAGCAGACGGACACGCCCTGCACCAGCGCGGGATACTTTATGCGCCTGATTTTGTGGCCAACGGTGGTGGCATCATCAATGTCGCAACCGAAATCCTCAAGATTTCCGACAGCGATGGATTTGTGCAGGACAAGCTAGTCGCGCTGGATCAAACCATGCAAGCGATCCTAGGCCAGGCTAAGGCCGAGAACACCTGCCCTGATGCGGTGGCAGTTGCCACGGTGCAGGCCAAAATGGCGCGACCCGCAGCGTAACCACAAACAAAAAGGGCGGCCTGATCGGGCCGCCCTTGTCATATTCTCAAGAGGTTGGTTTAGTGGGCCGTAGCCCCTGCCCCTCCTTCGGACTGTTTCAGAGCAGCCTTGGCAGCTGCAGCCTCTTCGGCCTCTTCATCCCATTCGATAGATTCCGGAGTAGCGGTAAGGGCCAGCTTCAGAACTTCGGACACGTGGGACACCGGGATAATCTCCAGTCCCTCTTTCACGTTGTCCGGGATCTCGGGCAGGTCCTTCTCGTTCTCTTTGGGGATCAGCACCGTCTTGATGCCACCACGCAGCGCGGCCAGCAGCTTCTCTTTGAGACCGCCAATCGCCAAAGCGTTGCCACGCAGGGTGACCTCGCCGGTCATGGCAATATCCTTGCGCACTGGAATCTGGGTCAGCACCGATACAATCGACGTCACCATGGCCAGACCAGCTGAAGGACCATCCTTGGGCGTTGCCCCTTCAGGCACGTGCACGTGGATATCCAAGCGATCAAAGCGCGGTGGTTTAACTCCGATCTGCGGTGAAATTGAGCGGACATAAGACGCGGCGGCCTCAATCGACTCTTTCATCACGTCGCCCAGCTTGCCGGTAGTCTTCATCCGACCCTTACCTGGCAGGCGCAGGGCTTCGATCGACAGCAGCTCACCGCCAACGCTGGTATAGGCCAACCCGGTCACCACACCGACCTGATCTTCTTTCTCGGCCAGACCATAGCGGAACTTTTCGACACCTAGGAAGTCATCCAAATTGTCAGCTGTGACAGACACACTGTCAGCTTCTTTCTTGATGATCTTGGTCAACGATTTCCGCGCCACCTTGGCGATCTCACGCTCCAGATTCCGCACACCAGCTTCGCGGGTGTAAGTGCGGATGATCTCGGTCAGCGCTTCGTCTGTCAGTTCAAACTCCTTGGCTTTCAGACCGTGGTTTTTGACCTGCTTGGAAATCAAGTGCTGCTTGGCAATCTCGCGCTTTTCGTCCTCGGTATAGCCAGACAGCGGAATGATCTCCATCCGGTCCAGCAATGGCCCAGGCATGTTGTAGCTGTTCGAGGTGGTTAGGAACATCACGTTCGAGAGGTCGTACTCGACCTCCATATAGTGATCGATAAAGGTTGAATTCTGTTCAGGATCAAGCACTTCCAGCATGGCCGAGGCAGGGTCACCACGGAAGTCCTGGCCCATCTTGTCGATCTCGTCGAGCAGGATCAGCGGATTGGTGGTTTTGGCCTTTTTCAACGCCTGAATGATCTTACCGGGCATCGAACCGATGTAGGTCCGACGGTGGCCGCGAATTTCGCTTTCATCTCGCACGCCGCCCAATGAGATACGGATGAACTCACGCCCAGTGGCCCGCGCAACCGATTTACCCAGGCTGGTCTTACCCACGCCAGGAGGGCCAACAAGACACAGAATTGGCCCCTTCAGCTTAGTCGACCGCTGTTGCACCGCAAGGTATTCAACAATGCGCTCTTTGACTTTTACCAAGCCATAGTGATCGTCATCCAGAATTTCCTGCGCCTTGCCCAGATCCTTTTTGACGCGGGACTTGGTGCCCCATGGGATCGACAACATCCAGTCGAGGTAATTGCGCACTACCGTGGCCTCGGCCGACATGGGCGACATGTTCTTGAGCTTCTTCAGCTCACCCTCAACCTTTTCAAGAGCCTCTTTGCTCAGCTTGGTGTCTTTGATCTTAGCTTCCAGCTCGGCCAGTTCGCCTTCACCCTCTTCACCGTCGCCCAGTTCCTTCTGAATGGCCTTCATCTGCTCATTCAGGTAGTACTCGCGCTGGGTCTTCTCCATCTGGGTTTTGACACGGGTCTTGATCTTTTTCTCAACCTGCAGAACCGACATTTCGCCCTGCATCAGGCCATAGACTTTCTCCAGACGTTCCGAGACTGAGAGCGTTTCCAGCAGATCCTGCTTCTGCTCAACCTCGATGCCCAGATGACCGGCAACCAGATCACCCAGTTTTGCAGGTTCAGCAGATTCACCAATGGCCGACAGGGCCTCTTCGGGGATGTTCTTGCGGACTTTGGCATAGCGCTCAAACTCATCACCAACCGTGCGCAACAGCGCCTCGGTGGTAGTGACGTCGCCGGGGATCTCGGTCAGGTATTCAGCACGGGCTTCAAAGAAGTCTTCGTTTTCCAGGTATTCAGTAATGCTGACCCGCGCATGGCCTTCGACCAGCACTTTGACGGTACCATCGGGCAGCTTCAGCAACTGCAGCACATTGGCCAACACGCCAACAGAATAGATACCTTCGGCTTCCGGATCATCCTCGGCCGGGTCAATCTGACTGCTCAGCAAAATTTGTTTGTCATCGGCCATCACCTCTTCCAAGGCACGCACCGATTTTTCCCGACCCACGAACAGCGGTACGATCATGTGGGGGAATACCACGATGTCTCGCAACGGCAGTACGGGATAGGACGAATTAAGGGGCTCTTGCATAGTCGGTCCTTACTTTTGGCAAGACGATCCGGTCCCGAAATGCGGCAACCTTGGATCGTCTCCTCTTTGGATCTGTTAATTTGGGGCAGCACTGACAGGGTTTCAACCCGCTGGCTGTCAAGTTGCCGCTCAGTTTGCCCTTAGAGCCGCATGATCACAAGGCAACAAATGCAGTCAGGGTGATCAAAAATCTAATAAATGAACGCCGCTGCCGTTGCGCCAGTCGAACGGCACAATTTTTTCCCGGCAAGGGCGCAACTTTGTTACACGTACGAGTTAATCGGCTCAGAGCGGCTCAATGTCACCTTGAGCGCGGCCGGCGTGGAAGTCTGCCTGCCAGGCTTCAAATGTCCCTGCGGCGATCGCACCGCGCATGCCATCCATGATATCCTGGAAGTACTGCAAGTTGTGCCAGGTCAGCAGCATGCCACTGATCATTTCATTGCTGCGGAAAACATGGCTTAGATAGGCACGCGAGTAGTTCCGGCAAGCCGGGCAAGTACAGTTCTCGTCCAAGGGGCGTGGATCATCGATGTGGCGCGCGTTCTTGATGTTGACCACACCCTGGCGAGTGTACACCTGCCCGGTACGGCCAGAACGTGATGGCAGCACACAATCCATCATGTCGATACCACGAGCCACTGCCCCAACGATATCATCCGGTTTGCCTACGCCCATCAGGTAGCGCGGCTTGTCCTTGGGCAGCATATCCGGTGCATAGTCCAGCACGCCAAACATCGCCTCTTGCCCCTCGCCCACGGCCAGACCACCAACAGCATAACCATCAAATCCGATTTCGCGCAGCTTCTCGGCACTTTCGGCGCGCAAATCCGCGGTGACCCCGCCCTGCTGGATCCCAAACAGAGCATGACCGGGACGATCACCAAAGGCTTCACGCGAGCGTGCAGCCCATCGCATCGACAGGCGCATGCTTTCAGCGACCCGCTCATCGGTTGCAGGCAAGGCCGGGCATTCATCAAAACACATGACGATATCACTGCTCAATAGCTTTTGGATCTCCATCGACCGTTCCGGCGTGATCTCGTGCTTGGAGCCATCCACATGGCTTTTGAAGGTCACGCCTTTCTCGGTGAGTTTGCGCAGCGCGGCGAGTGACATCACCTGAAACCCGCCCGAGTCGGTCAGAATGGGGCGCTCCCAGTTCATGAACTTGTGCAGACCACCCAAACGGTCAATCCGCTCGGCTGTAGGGCGCAGCATCAGATGATAGGTATTGCCCAACAAAATATCGGCACCCGTTGAACGCACACTTTCGGGCATCATCGCCTTGACCGTAGCCGCCGTGCCTACCGGCATAAAGGCAGGCGTGCGGATATCCCCACGCGGGGTCGAGATCACCCCAGTACGGGCCTTGCCATCGGTGGCGTGCAGATCAAAAGTGACTTTCGGCGACATCGGTATATCCTCATCCTACGTGCGGGGCGGCGCGACTTGGCGCATTTGCCTGATCTGGCCGGATTTAGCAAGATGCATCGCGTCTTGCCTCAGCCCAGTTCAGGCCCCATACATAGCTTGAAATAAGGGGACGAGCCCCCATATGTATACCATAGTACACTAACTTTTGAGGCCAAATATGTCCGAAGAACAAATTATCGGGTTAATCTCCCAGAACGTCATTTACCTGCTTGGCGCGATTTTCTTGGTCGTCGTCATCCTAAAGGGCATCCGCATTGTGCCCCAATCCGAAAAATACGTCGTTGAACGCTTTGGTCGCCTGCATGCGGTGCTTGGGCCTGGCATCAATTTTGTTATTCCATTTCTGGACGCGGTTGCGCACAAGATTTCCATTCTTGAACGCCAGCTGCCTTCCGCCAGCCAGGATGCGATCACAAAAGATAACGTTTTGGTACAGGTCGAAACCTCGGTGTTCTATCGCATTACCGAACCTGAAAAGACCGTGTACCGTATCCGCGACGTTGACGCGGCCATTGCTACAACCGTTGCAGGTATCGTACGTGCCGAAATCGGCAAAATGGATCTGGACGAAGTTCAGGCCAACCGTGATCAACTGATCCGCACCATCAAGACTTCTGTCGAGGATGCTGTCGATGACTGGGGTATCGAAGTAACCCGGACCGAGATTCTCGATGTGAACCTTGATCAGGCCACCCGCGATGCGATGTTGCAGCAGTTGAATGCCGAACGCGCGCGTCGTGCGCAGGTGACCGAGGCCGAAGGCTCTCGTCGTGCGGTCGAACTGTCCGCCGATGCCGAATTGTATGCTGCTGAACAGATTGCCAAGGCCCGCCGCATTCAAGCCGACGCCGAGGCCTATGCCACCGAAGTTGTGGCCAAAGCCATCAAAGACAACGGTATCGAAGCCGCGCAATACCAAGTGGCCCTGAAACAGGTCGAAGCGCTGTCTGTCCTTGGCAACGGCGAAGGCAAACAGACGATCATCGTACCGGCAGATGCGGTTCAGGCCTTTGGGAATGCCTTTAAGATGCTGACAGGAGGCAAGTAATGGGCGACCCTATCTGGTCAACGTGGTGGGTCTGGGCAGCAGCATCTCTGGTGCTTGCCATCATTGAGGTGCTGGCCCCCGGCTTTGTCTTTTTGGGCTTTGCCATTGGTTCCGCCGCAGTTGCACTGATCTTGCTCAACACCGGAGTAACTTTTGGCCTGCCGATGCTACTGCTAATTTTTGCAGCGTTATCTCTGGTTGCCTGGCTGATCCTGCGTCGTGTGTTTGCCCGCCCACAGGGGCAGGTGAAGACCTTTGACCACGATATCAACGACTAAACACCAACCGTACTGTGACCGGCCATAGCGTCTGTCAGATAGGGTCGAGACCGCGGTCTCGACCCTTCTATTTATTTAGGCTGATTGCAGGGCCGCAATAATAGGCGAGAAGTCCGCCGCCTTGAGGCTGGCACCGCCCACCAGAGCCCCGTCCACGTCGCCTACAGCAAAGATCTCACCGGCGTTGGTCGGCTTAACAGAGCCGCCATACAGAAGTCGCATGCTATTGCCGACCTGGTCGCCAAACCGGTTTACGAGTTGGGCGCGCAAAAAGGCATGAACCTCACCGATCTGCTCCAATGTTGGGACTTTGCCAGTGCCGATGGCCCAGATGGGTTCATAGGCAATCACCAAAGTCTCGCCAGTGCATCCCTCAGGAACCGAGCCTTGCAGCTGCGCGCCGATCACATCCAGCGTCTCTCCCGCTTCGCGCTGCTCCAGGCTTTCGCCTAGGCAAACAATTGCAATCAACCCAGCCGAAATAGCGGCCTCGGCCTTGGCACACACCAAGGCATCCTTTTCACCGTGATCCATTCGGCGCTCGGAATGACCTAAAATGACCGATGTCGCCCCCGCGTCTTTGAGCATGTCAGCGCTGGTGTCGCCGGTATGAGCCCCCGAAACAGCCGCATGACAATCCTGCCCTCCAACTGATACAGCGCTATCACCCGCAATCTGTGCAGCGCGGTCGACCAAGGACGCCGGAGGGCAAATCAGGATATCCACTGCGGCCGCCGCATTGGCCTCGGCCAGCGCTTTCAGCTCGGCCAATGCCGCGCTGGTGCCATTCATTTTCCAATTGCCCGCTGCCAATTTCCGCCGCATCTGCTGCCTCCTGGTTCATTTTGCAGAAGTCGTAACATTGCCAAGGCACCGAGACAATTGCCTCAAATGCCGGAACACAATTACAAAAGGCGCAAAAACAATAAAGGCGGGCAACGCCCGCCTATCTACCACTGCACATGATGCGAGATCAAACGCCGGGCATTTCCTTGAAACTGATCGATTCTCCACAGCCACAGGCATCCGAGACATTGGGATTGTTGAACTTGAACCCCGCCTCAAGCAGCGACACTTCGTAATCGATCTCAGTGCCAAACAGGAACATCTGCGCCATCGGTGCAATCATCACCCGAGCGCCATCCTGCTCGACCACTTCGTCATTAGGATCGGGTTCGTTGACATACTCCATGGTGTATTCCATGCCAGCACAGCCGCCCTTTTTCACACCAATTCGCAGACCAGCATGACCGGCCTGCTGCATCAGCTTAGAAATTTGCGCGGCCGCCTTAGGTGTTACTGTGACGGCTTGCTTACCGGGAATGCCAAACATTGATGTCTCCTTGTGCCCTTTAACTTAAGGACGCTTACCGAGCGGCTCAACCCCGCCCAGTCAAAGCCTAGAGAAAAAAGATGAACTTCAGGTACAGGTTTGGCCGTCGGAGTTAAGCCAACGGCCTCAAGCAACTACATAAAGCCCAGTTCCAGACGTGCCTCGTCTGACATCATCTCCATGCCCCAGGGAGGCTCGAATGTCATATCGATATCGACGCTCTTCACCCCTGCAACCGGTCCAATCGCATCTGCGATCCAGCCCGGCATTTCGCCAGCAACCGGGCAACCCGGCGCTGTCAGGGTCATGATGATCTTCACATCATTCTCTTCGTTGATGTTGATGGTATAGATCAGCCCCAACTCGTAGATATTGACCGGAATTTCCGGATCAAAAACCGTACGGCAAGCTTCTACCACCGGTTCATACAACGGGTGGCCTACAGTGGATGGCGCAATCAGTGGAGCACCTTCAAGCGGTTCAGACGCATTGGTCATCAGGTCATAGCCTCAAGTGTTTACTTGAGCGATTATATAGGGATTTTAAAATGGGCCGTCCAGTGGTCGAAATAGCAATCCTGTTTTTCACCCACATGACCATTTGCTCACTTTTCAAGAGCGTCTTTTACGATCAATTTTCTGGTCCCGCCCCCTGCCCCGACCTACATTAGATGTGACTTCAGCCAGACATGGAGCCATATGGATAGGACCTAACAATCGCCGCAGGCTGCGCCGTGATGGTGATGATAAACAGGCTTATGGCATCGCTCCGTTTTTTTGCATTCGGGAGGCTAAGCTATTCCACAACTCCACAAGTTCGGGCACCACCTGATCCTCGTTCTCACCTGCGGAGCGGCACTGCTTCCAAATATATCTGGGGCACAGGAAGACTGGAATTTTGTATTTGCCCCCTATGTTCTTGCCCCATCCATAGATGGAACCACAAAAATCGGCCGCGTTGGCGGTGACGTCTCTATTGATCCGGGCGACATCTGGGACAATATCGAAGGCGGAGGAATGCTTCGATTCGAGGGCCAGCATGACTCGGGCTACGGTTTTACCTTTGACTATTCCTTTATGAAGTTAGGCAACGGTGCCACCAGCCCGATTGGCGATATCACTGCGGACTACAAACAATCCGTTTTCGAGGCCACGGCAACCTATCGTATCGAAAATTACAATAGCCAGCTGGATATCTACGCCGGCGTGCGGCACTGGGATATTGACGCTGAAGTCAACGTTCTGACCGGCCCAGCTACAGGTCAACTGAACCGTGGGGCGAACTGGACCGACCCCATTGTGGGGCTCCGCTGGCAACAGCGCGTTGCGCCAAAATGGCGGGTGTTGTTGCAAGGCGATGTTGGTGGGTTTGATGTCGGATCCGATTTTACCTGGAACGCAATAGGTGGCCTTGCCTACGATCGATGGGAAAACACGTCTTTGTTCATGATGTATCGCGCTTTGGGCGTCGACTATAAAGAAGGGACCGCTGGCACCGCTTCCTTCTTTGAATACGATACAGTGACCCAGGGGTTGCTCGCCGGTGTAGGGTTCAAGTTCTAGGTGCTCTTCTCTAGCGTCAAAACACGCAAAAAGGCGCCCACTGTTCGGAGCGCCTTTTATTTTTTTCGCCGTCAAAACCTACTTGGTTATGATTTCAGGCCCCATCACCGCGTTTGGCAAAACTGTCGACAGCCATGGTATGTAGGTGATCATGATCAGGAACACGAAGAGCACCGCTAGGAACGGCAGAGCTGCCCGGACCACGGCCATCATCGGCATGCCAGCCACGCCTGAGGTCACAAACAGGTTCAAACCAACCGGAGGCGTGATCATCCCAATCTCCATGTTCACCACCATGATGATGCCCAGGTGGATCGGATCAATGCCCAACTCGATTGCAATCGGGAACACCAGTGGCGCCACGATAACCAGCAATCCTGATGGCTCCATGAACTGACCACCGATCAGCAGGATCACGTTGACCACGATCAGGAACATCACCGGCCCAAAACCCGCCGACAGCATTGCACTGGCAATGGTTTGTGGCACCTGCTCGTCGGTCAGCACGTGCTTCAGGATCAACGCGTTAGCGATTACAAACAGCAGCGTCACGGTCAGTTTACCGGCCTCAAACAATGTGTGCTTGGTGTCCTTGTGGAAAAAGGCAGTCACCAGCGCCAGTGGCTTCTTCAGCAAGCTGTTCTTGGCCACACCTTCCCCGTTCGACAGTGGCCCCATGTCTTTGTAGACAAAGCTGGCGATAAAGAAGGCATAGACAGCCGCCACTGCAGCAGCCTCGGTCGGGGTAAAGATCCCGCCATAAATGCCGCCCAGGATGATGACGATCAGGAACAGGCCCCAACCAGCCTCACGTGCCGATGCAAAGATTTCGCCCCAGCCCTTCCATTCTCCTTTGGGCAGATTCTTGACCTTGGCCATTACATAGATGGTCACCATCAGCATGATGCCAGCCAGAAGGCCTGGAATGACCCCGGCCAAGAACATCCGGCCCACCGACACCTCTACCGCTGCAGCATAGACCACCATCACGATCGAGGGCGGGATCAAAATGCCCAGTGTCCCCGCGTTACAGATCACACCGGCAGCAAACTCTTTGGTGTATCCAACCTGGCGCATGCCCGCGATGACAATTGTCCCGATGGCCACCACGGTAGCGGGGGATGATCCGGACAGCGCGGCAAACAGCATACACGCAAACACACCCGCAATCGCCAGACCACCCGGCAGGTGACCGACACAAGCAATCGAGAACCGAATGATCCGCCGCGCAACACCGCCCGTGGTCATGAAAGAAGACGCCAGAATGAAGAACGGAATTGCCAGCAGGGTAAAGTGACCCTCAAAAGCCTCGAACAGGGTGCCAGCCACCGAGGCCAGCGAGCTGTCAGAATAGACCAGCAGGAACAGGGTGGAACTTAGGCCGAGGGACACCGCAATTGGTACCCCGATCAGCATCATGCCAATCACCAGGGAAAATAGTAGGACAACGTCCATCAGTCGCGCTCCTCATCTCGCTGAGCACGCATGGCTTCCAGCTCGTCTTCTACTTCATGACTGGCCACCAGCCGGTCCAATTCTCCACGCCAGATCTGCAGCGCAGCCTGACCAAACCGAAATACCAGCAATATCATCGACAGCGGCAGCACGATGTACGGCACCACTTTGGGCAGCTTCTCATAGGATTCGCCGTAGTTGATCAGCCCTTCGAGCCAACTCAACCAGACCACCATCGGCACGTCTTGTACCTCGTAAAAGCTCTGGCTGCGCGCCTTCATGTCGAACCCGGTGGGGAACCAACGGCCCGAGGTCGGTGGCAGATCGGCAAAGACCGCCCAATAGTCATAGGCGCCTTTCAGCAGCAGCAATGAGAACGCCAGACAGCATCCCACTGCAACCAGTGCCAGAATGCGCCGCGGTGCGGGTGCCAGCATGTTCAAAATGGCGTCCACGCCCAGATGCGCATGGGTTTTCACCGCATAAGATGCGCCCAGCAGCACCAGCCAGGCAAACAGGAACACGGTCAGTTCCAGTGCCCACAGAATGTTGGAATTAAAGGCAAAACGTGCCACCACATTGGCAAATGTGATGATGGTCATCAGGCCCAAAAGCCCGGCAATCACGTTTTCCTCGATTGAATTGATAAACCCGGTCGGACCGGTCCGTGCCCCCGACATAAAACCATCCCCATTTTTGGAAGTTGTTCGGTGCGGCAACCCGATCCGGGTGCCGTAGGTGTAGGGTGCGTGCAAGCACGCACCCTACGGTGATCTGTCTTACAGACCTGCGTTGATTGCCTGTGCAGCGTCGATCTTGTCCTGACCTACATCGTCAGCAAACTGCGACCAGACCGGCATCATGGTTTCAACCCACTGCTGGCGCTGTGTGGCGTCCAGCTGACGGATGGTACCGCCGGCTTCGACGATTGCAGCTTTTGCCGCTTCGTTGACTGCAAAAGCCTCGCTGTTGCGGGTCTCGGTGACTTCACCCAGGATGGTCAGGAACTGCTCGCGCACTGGCGCGTCAAGGCTTTCCAGCCAGTCCACATTGGTCACAACCAGATAGTCGATGATACCGTGGTTGGTTTCGGTCACGCCGTCCTGAACCTCAAAGAACTTCTTGCCGTAGATGTTCGACCAAGTGTTTTCCTGACCGTCGACAACACCCTGCTGCAGAGCGCCGTAGACTTCCGAGAACGCCATTTTCTGTGGCGAACCACCGATGGCTTCCATCTGCGCGACCAGAACGTCGCTCGACTGTACGCGGAACTTCAGGCCATCTGCATCGGTTGGTGCAACCAGCGGTTTGTTGGCCGACATCTGCTTCATGCCATTGTGCCAGAACGCCAGACCTTGCAGACCACGGCGCTGCATGCTGTCCAGCAGGGCCTGTCCGTCGTCAGAGGCCTGAAATGCATCAACTGCTTCGATGTTTTTGAACATGAACGGCAGATCGAACAGGCGGAATTGCTTGGTGAACTTTTCAAACTTCGAAAGCGACGGGGCCGCCAACTGAACGTCGCCCTGCAACATGGCTTCCAGAACCTTGTTGTCGTTGTACAAAGTGGAGTTCGGGAAAACCTCCATGCACATGGTGCCGTTCATCTCTTCGTTGACTCGTGCTTCCAGCAATGAGGCTGCGATGCCCTTTGGGTGCTTGTCGGTGTTGGTCACGTGGGCAAATTTCACCACGATCTCGCCAGTGTCACAGGCCGCGATTGCTGCGCCAGCGCTGACGGTCAGTGCCATTGCTGTGGCGGCTGTTGTCAAAAATTTCATAATACCCTCCCAGGTAGTCAATCTCCGTCTCTCCCCAACAGAGAGCTCCGAGCGATAGCATCGCGCCAAGCGGAAAGCCGCTCAATAGTTCTTTCCGGAAACATCAAAAATCTGGAATTATTCAATAATTACAGACTACAGGCACAGCGCCAGACCCATCCAACGCTGCGCCAGGGGCAAAGCTGTGCGGTTTTCCACACAAGCAAAACTTCAATTTGTGCGAAATTCCGCACAAAGTTGAAAACCCCCTGGGAACCTGATTCACTCAGTTCAAGCCCTCAAGCCCAAAAAGACTTGTCTTGCCAAGGTTCGGGCACTGTAAGCGTGCCAGCCAATGTCCGCTTCTCGGGGTGCAGACACAATGATCGCCACGCCGGGCGCCATTTTGCAGGCAGAGGATAAGGAGGCGCCACCAAATCGTCCTGACGAAACTCAAACCGACTGTAGTAAGCAGGATCCCCCAATACAAAGACCTGGGCGGTTTCACTGTCTGTCAGCCGCTTCAACCCGTCCCGGATCAGCGCACTGCCAATACCCTGCTTTTGCCGCGCAACCGAAACCGCAATAGGTCCCAACAGTGCAAGGTTTTCAGCTGAACCGTAATTTTCCCCAGCAAGGCCGCACATTGAAAAAATCGCATGCCCGACCAATTCCCCCTCATTGAGAGCGGAAAGCGACAATACATCCTCTCTGCCCGCCAGCAGGTCCTTGACCAAAGGTATCAAATCTTCGTCTGGAAATGCCTCTCGGTAGAGCTGCTCCACATGCCGAAAATGGTCAGGTAAAGCGTCTGAAATTTCGAAACCAAGACTCATAAAAGCTGTCCTTTATTTCACCAGCTACGCACCCGGCCTGCGATAATCCTCGGGCCGGATCCCATAGCGCGCCAGCTTGTCGTAGAAGGTTTTGCGCGGCAGTTTAAGCGCCTGTGCCGCTGCAGCTGCCCGCCCGTTTTGTCGCCCCAAAGCCGCGATC
The DNA here is from genome assembly GCF_057444295.1 of Parasedimentitalea nitratireducens. NCBI lineage: Bacteria > Pseudomonadati > Pseudomonadota > Alphaproteobacteria > Rhodobacterales > Paracoccaceae > Parasedimentitalea > Parasedimentitalea nitratireducens. The sequence goes on from NZ_JBYAXC010000003.1 coordinate 168,391, forward strand.
AACAGCGAGCGCTCCACCTGCGCCAGTTGCTCGACCAGCCCCAGTCCCGCCGCCTCGTTGGTTTCTTCTGGCATCCCCAGCACAAACCGCATGGCAGCCGACATCAACGAGCGCGCATTGCCCGGCCAATCCTGCGCCATAAGCGCGGCCAAATGATCCGGGCTGATTTCTGGCGCTTCGATGCCGGCCTGCTCTGCAGCCTGAGCCACATAGTGACGGTATAGTACCGGTATATCCTCGGGCCGTTCATTCAAAGACGGAATTCGCACCCGCATCACATCCAGCCGATAAAACAGTCCGGCATTGAACGTTCCCGCCTCTACCAGATCTGCCAGATTGACCGTGGATCCGGCAATAACCCGGGTACCTGCGCCCTGCTCAAGACGATCCAGCACTGCGTACTGCGTTGCTTCGGGCAAGGCCGAAACCTCATCAATAAAAATCGACCCGCCTGCCCCAGCAGTGCACAGGTCGTTAAAACCCTCAGCGCTCAGCCCAGCCCCGGGCCGTTTGACAAACGGTCCCTGCGCCACCTGAGACATCAAGTGCACCACCTCGGCCACCTTGGAAATACCACTACCCGCCGGACCACTCACCAAGACCTCAGCCCCAGTCGGCGCCACACTCCGCACCTTGTTTCGCAGCTCATCCGCTTGAGGTGAGGTGCCAAACAGGATCCGCGCTGCCGGATCACCACGCTCTAGCTGAACCTTCAGCCGCCGGTTTTCCAATACAAGAGCGCGCGTCTTCAAGGCGCGCTCCAACACGGCAAGCAAATCCGTCGCCGCACAGGGTTTTTCAAGGAAATCAAACGCTCCGTGTCCCATCGCTTTTACAGCCATGGGAATATCGCCTTCACCGGTTAACAAGATCACCGGAAGTTCTTCGTCCACCCCGTGTGCGTAATCCAGCAAATGAAAGCCATCCCGCCCCGGCATCCGAATGTCCGATACGATGACCCCGTCAAATTGCGGCGTAATGTGATCCTTGGCCACAACAAAGGACGCAGCCGTCACCGCGTCCAGATCGTTCAACTCTAGCGTCTGCGCCAGCGCATCCCGCACTGCGGTGTCATCGTCAACAAGCAACACTTTGCGGGTCATGCAGCGTCTTCCTCAGTCCAGTATTCCAATTCCACGGTGAACATAGCCCCGCGCTCAGCGTTGGCTCCACGGATGTTACCGCCAAAGCTCTGTACCAATCCGTATGAAATGGACAGCCCCAGCCCCATTCCTTCGGAACTTCCCACCGCCTTGGTCGAGTAAAACGGTTCAAACACCTTTTCTGGCTCTTTGATGCCCGGCCCAATATCACGCACCGTCACCATCAGCTGCTCACCGTTGTTAATTTCAATACGGATATGGCGATCGTCCTGATCCAGCATGGCATCGGCTGCATTATTGATCAGGTTGACAAATACCTGTGCCAACCGCACTTCCCCCCCCCAAGCATAGACCGGGGCCTTATGCTCGGCCGGGCTCCACGCCAAAGTAACTTGATCCGCCTTCAATCGCGCCTCGGTCAGTTCCGCCGCCGTATTGATCACCTGCACCAGATCTACCCGGCTAATCGGTTCACTTTCGTTACGGGCAAAGGCGCGCAGGTTCTTGATGATCCGCGCCATTCGCGTCGCCATGTCAGAAATCCGGCCAAGGTTTTCTCCGGCCCGCTCCTCCTTACCTTTGCTTAGAAAAGCACTGCCATTATCAGCATATTGCTGAATCGCCATCAGCGGTTGGTTCAACTCGTGACTAATACCAGCTGACATCTGGCCCAACGCCGACAGTTTCCCAGCCTGAACCAGTTCTTGCTGAGCCAGCTTTAACGCCGCCTCGGCCTCCTGGCGTTCTTTGATTTCACGGCGCAAATGGGTATTGGTCGCAGACAGCGCCCGCGTCCGTTTAGCCACCCGGCTCTCCAGCACTACGTTGGCCAGCGCCAGCGTTCTCCGCCGCTCAGTCGCTAGAAACAACAACGCCCCAAAGGCCAGAAACATTGCGGCCAGCGCCGCCGCCTGCAGCGTCGCAATGCGCCGTGCCGGGCTAGTGTCGAGCAGGATTTCCCCAACCATATCAATCACCGGCAGTTCAACCGCCTGATGCAGGGCTTGCTTGGGCAGGTATCTCCCCCAACCCAACTGCCAAATGTCATGCCCGCCCACCTGATGCGCCGAGAATTCAACGGCTTCACCGTTCTTTGGCCGTAATCCCGGTTCGTTTACTCGACGTTGCCAGAACAACAGTTCAGACCGGTTAGAGATAAACACTTCGCCACTGCGACCTGTAAAGAACACCGCAGGAAGCGAACCTCGCCATGTTTGCTCAACGTCTTCTACATCCGCGACGACAATCAACGCGCCGCGCACCAGTCCGTCTTCGCCAAAGTCCGGCGCGGCATAAAAAAAGGCGCGCCTGTTCAGCGGCTGCAGAACCTCATGCCCTTTACCCAGTGCACCATATGTCGCGCGCGCGAAATACTCGGCCCCTGAGACATCCGGTCCTGTAATTCCTCTGGCTGCAACCAAAACCCGGCCTGTCGCATCGGCATAGAATACATCCAAAGCCGCTGTATGATCTGCCACCTCGCGCAGCAGCTTAGTAGCCAGACGACGATCCTCCACACCCTGCAGCTGCCCAAGCACCGGATGTCGCGCCATCAGCACTGCCAGTTCCTGATACACCTGCAACTGGGTGCTGACCCGATCCGATGCCAGCTCTAGATCGGCCTCCCCCTGCCGCGCCAGCGCATCCAGCGCCTGACGATAGCCATAGGACCACATTGCTACTGTCACAGCCGTCAGTGCGAGACCAAACCCCAGTACAATCCACAAACGATGTCTTTGAAAATTTCTCATTTGTGTACAATAGCAAAGCCACCCTTGCATTGACCAGCCGGGTTGGCGACTGTGCGGCCATGATAACCGTGACCCAATCCCCGACCGATTCCAATTTTGTTCAAAATCCTTACCCGTTCTATGCAACGGCACGGGCCAGCAGCCCGTTGCAGTTCTGGACCGAGTACAACATGCCCGCCGCCTTTAGCTACGATGCCGTACAGGCCTTGCTCAAAGACCGCCGCTTTGGCCGCGAGATCCCAGCCGAGATGGCCAAGCCGGGGCCCGAACATCTGGCCCCGTTTCTGATGACCGAGGCACATTCACTGCTCGATGCTGAACCACCGCGCCACACCCGGTTGCGCAAACTGATCCTGCGCGCCTTTACCTCGCGCGCCATCACTGCGCTCAGCGACGATATTGAAACGCTCTGCCACCAGCTTATTGACGACTTTCCTGACACACCGTTTGATTTGCTCAGCACTTACTGCACTCAGATTCCGGTAATCATCATCTGCCGCCTCCTTGGCGTGCCCGAAGACATGGCGCCAAAACTGCTGCAATGGTCACATGACATCGTGGCAATGTATCAGGCCAGCCGTACAAGTGAGACCGAGCATCGCGCCGCGAGCGCCTCGGCAGAATTCACCGACTTCCTGCGTACTTATATTGACCAACGTCGCAACGACCCGCGCGATGACCTGATCACCCGCCTGATCACCGCCGAGGAAGAAGGCGAGAGCCTCAGTACAGACGAGCTGATTGCCACCTGCATCCTGCTGCTCAACGCCGGACACGAGGCCACTGTGCATAGCATTGGCAATGGAGTGAAATGCCTACTTGAGCACGGTCTGAACCCCGAGTGGCTGAAACCTGAGGGCATCGATCGCACCGTTGAGGAAATCCTGCGCTACGACCCGCCCCTACACATGTTCACCCGCTACGCCTACGAAGAGATCGAGGTCTTTGGCCACACGTTCCAGCGCGGCGATCAAGTGGCCTTATTGCTCGGTGCCGCCAACCGCGACCCCCAAGGCTTTGTCGGTGCCGAAACGTTCGACCCCACCCGCGAGATCAAGACCAACACCGCTTTTGGTGGCGGGCTACACTTCTGTGTTGGCGCACCGCTGGCCCGGTTGGAAATGAAATTTGCCCTGCCGATCCTGTTTGAGCGTTGCCCCAATCTCGCACTGGCGGAACCACCACAGTTCAGCAACACCTACCACTTCCACGGTCTGACCCGGCTGATGGTCACAGCTTGAGTCTTGCCGGGGTCAAGGATGGCCAAAGGCCACCGCGCCCTGGCGCGGCCTGTCCTTGACGCTGGCACGACTTAACACAAACTCGACATGGCGCATTAAGGACAAACTTGCCCTTAATCGCTTCTCAACACATATTCAGTTCTTTCACCCAGCTCCATCCTATCGGCGGCACGTCACCTCTCCACGACCTGAATAACAGTGCGCGGAAGCGTTCAATTTGGTTCAGCCTCAGCTCTCCAGTGGCAACATAGTGGTGGATTTAATCTCTTCCATCGAAAGCAGCGCCGTCACATTGTGCACCCGCACCTCTGAAATCAGCGCCTGATAAAAGGTGTCATAGGCCCGCGCGTTCTGTACCCGCACTTTCAGGATATAATCGATATCCCCCGCCAACCTGTGCGCTTCCTGCACCTCCGCGCGATCCCTCAGCGCCTGTAGGAATTTCGCCTGCCAGTCCGCCTCATGCTCAGATGTACGGATCAGCACAAAAAAACAGGCCTCGAACCCCAGTGCCTCGGCATCCAGTACAACGGTCTGCTGACCAATCACCCCAGCCTCACGCAATTTACGGATGCGATTCCACACAGGCGTCTTAGAACTCCCCACATTTCGGGCAATTTCATCCAATGATTGACTGGCATCGCGCTGCAGCTCCGCCAAAATTTTCCGATCCGTGGCATCAATTCGTACCGACATTTTCACTTCCCTCGTGTTTGGCAACTTTTCTACCACTTAGCCCCACAGAATGGAATGCCTGTTCTTATTCACGTCAGCATATAGCAAAGATGTGGGATTATTTCCTATATCTAAGATCAATTCAGTTGCAACCCACGAGGCCGCCATGCTGCACCAAATGCCCAAAACACCCGATGCCCCACACGGCACTGGCTGTATGCAGCCGGGCCAAGTGACATTTGCGGGCTCCGGTCCCGGTGATCCTGACCTGCTGACCGTCAAGGCGCTCAAAGCGCTGCAACAGGCTGATGTAATCCTGCATGACCGTCTAGTCAGCGATGACATCCTGCAACTGGCCGGGCCTTCGAGTGCGCTTCAGGACGTTGGCAAAGAGGGCTTTGGCCCACAGGTCACCCAGCGGGAGATCTGTGGCCGTATGGTAGCGCTGGCCAAGTCCGGCTTGCGGGTGTTGCGCCTCAAAGCCGGTGATCCAGCCATCTTTGCCCGCCTCGACGAGGAACTCACCGCCTGCGATCTGGCTGGCATCACCTACCGCGTCATTCCCGGTATCACTGCGGCCTCGGCTGCGGTGGCGGACATTGGTCAAAGCCTGACCCAACGCGGCCGTAACGCCTCGGTTCGTTTCCTGACCGGCCACGACATGAAGGGCTTTGCCGATCACGATTGGGCTGCACTGGCCCGCTCCGGTGAAGTTGCTGCGATCTACATGGGCAAGAAATCCGCCCGTTTCATCCAAGGCCGCCTGATCATGCATGGCGCCGACCGCAATACACCTCTGACCATCGTAGAAAACGCCTCACGCGCCGACCAGCGCGTGTTGGAAACAACCCTAGACAAACTGCCCGATGATCTGGCCGACGCCGAATTTAACGGCCCTGCCCTCACCCTCTTTGGTCTGGCGCCCCGTGCCAGCCTAGCCGCCCTTACCGATCTCAAGCTGGAGCATGCATAATGGCCCGCGCCTTTACCCCTAAAGTGATCACCGCCAACCACCTGATCGAAGGCGATGTGATCTATCTCACTGTCGCTGACACCTGGAGCCGTGATCTGGCCGAGGCCGAGCTAATCACAGACGAGGCCCACGCCCAGCTGCGCCTGCTCGACGCCCAAAGCCAGCCCGCCACTGTTGTTGGCGCCTATCTGGCTGACGCAGTGTCTGGCGACAACGGCCCAGAACCCACCCATTTCCGCGAGGAGTTCCGCCGCACCGGGCCTTCGAACTATGCCCACGGCAAGCAGGAGGCCCTGGCCCATGTATAAGTACAACGACTTCGACGCCGCCTTTCTGGCCGAGCGCAACGCCCAGTTCCGTGCCCAGGTCGAGCGCCGCATTGACGGCTCTCTCACCGAGGACGAGTTCAAACCCCTGCGCCTGATGAATGGCCTGTACCTGCAGCTTCATGCCTACATGCTGCGTGTCGCTATTCCCTATGGTTCGCTGAACTCAGGCCAGATGAACACATTGGCCTTGTTGGCCGAAAAGTGGGACAAGGGCTATGGCCACTTCACCACCCGTCAGAACATCCAGTACAACTGGCCCAAGCTAAGCGACGTGCCGGACATGCTGGACGCGCTGGCCGAAGTTGGCATGCATGCCATCCAGACCTCGGGCAACACTATCCGCAACGTAACCGCCGATCACTTCGCCGGTGCCGCTGCCGATGAAATCGAAGATCCGCGCCCCGTGGCCGAGCTGATCCGCCAGTGGTCCACCGATCACCCGGAATTCCAGTTCATGGGCCGCAAGTTCAAAATCGCAGTTGGCGGTGCTGCCAAGGACCGTGCAGTGCTGAAAGCACACGATCTGGCGGTGCGTGTTGTTCAGAACGATGCTGGAGAGATCGGCTATCAGATCCTGATCGGTGGCGGTTTGGGACGCACCCCGATGATCGGCAAGGTGATCAACGAGTTCCTGCCCCGTGCTGACCTGTTGCCTTACCTTGAGGCGGTGGTCTCGGTCTGGAACCAAATCGGCCGTCGCGACAACAAGTACAAGGCCCGCATCAAGATCACCCTGCACGAGCACGGCATGGATGACATCCGCGCCCGCGTCGAAGAGCGTTTTGCGCTGATCAAGCCAACCTTCCAAGGTGCTGATCAGGAACTACTAGCCGAGATCAAATCTCATTTCGCAGCTCCCGCATTCCGTTCAGGCACGACCGCAGTCTATGAAACATCTTACAAGGTTGACCCAGTGTTCCGCTCCTGGGCTGACACCAATCTGGCCGAGCACCGGGATCCCGAGCACGCGATCGTCACCATCTCGATAAAGAAACACGGTGCCACCCCCGGCGACGCCAGCGCTGAACAGATGCGAGTGATGGCCGATCTGGCTGCCGAATACGGCTATGACGAGCTGCGCATCAGCCACGAGCAAAACGTGATCCTGCCGCACGTCCACAAATCGGACCTGCCTGCGATCCACGCCAAGCTGAAACAGCATGGCCTGGGCACAGCCAACATCGGGCTGATCTCGGACATCATCGCCTGCCCCGGCATGGACTATTGCGCACTGGCCACCGCCCGCTCGATCCCGGTTGCAGAACAGCTTGCCCTTCGCTTTGACGAGCTGAAGCTAGAGCATGACATTGGTCATCTGCAGATCAAGATCTCAGGCTGCATCAACGCCTGTGGTCACCACCATGTGGGCCACATCGGCATTCTGGGTCTGGATCGCGCTGGTGTGGAAAACTACCAGATCACTCTGGGGGGCGACGCCACTTGGTCTGCTGCGGTTGGCGAACGCGCTGGCCCTGGCTTTGCCTATGACGAAATCGTCCCAGCGGTGGAACGCATCGTAGCGGCCTATCTTGAACTGCGCGACAGCCCCGAGGAAACCTTCCTCGAAGCTTATCGCCGTCTGGGATTGGCACCATTCAAGGCTGCGCTCTACCCAGATGCGCAACAAAAGGCTGCGTGATCCGATGGGGGATTTGGACAACAACAAGGCCTGGGGCGCATCCCCCAGTGACCTTCTCAAAAAGGATACGCTGGCGGATCGTGTCGCAGACTTGAACGCCCGCTACCGTCATCATTCGGCCAATGCGGTCATGCAAGGCGCCCTGCAAGACGTGGGCCGGATTGCACTGGTCTCAAGCTTTGGTGCCGAATCCGTGGTGCTGCTGCATATGGCTGCGGTGATCGACCCAATGACGCCGGTTTTGTTTGTCGATACCCAACTGCTGTTCACCGAAACCTTGGTCTACCAAAACGAAGTTTCAGAACGGCTGGGCCTGAAAAACTTGCGGATCATCCGGGCCAAGGATATCGCCGAGAAAGACCCATACGGCGCGCTTCGGTTCAGCGACACAGACGCCTGCTGCGCCCTGCGCAAAACCGCGCCGCTGCAACAGGCCCTAACCGGCTACAACGGTTGGATTTCGGGTCGCAAACGGTTCCAGGCTGGCAGCCGCGCGGCGCTTGATTTTTTCGAGGTAGAAGAAACCCCGGATGGCGCCACTGGACGGATCAAGGTCAACCCATTGGCCCATTGGGCGCCCGAAGACGTGCGCGCCTACATGGATGAAAACAACCTGCCCCGTCACCCACTGGTGGCCAAGGGCTATCCTTCGATCGGCTGTGCGCCTTGCACCTCGCCTGTCAAAGAAGGCGAAGATCCCCGTGCCGGACGCTGGCGCGATCAGAACAAAGAAGAATGCGGCATTCACGTCTTGGATGGCCAGTTTGTACGCACAGGAGCATGAGCAAATGACTATTGTCGTAACAGATAGCGGGTTCAGCCCGAACACCCTGACCACCGACCCGGACGATACAAACGTTCTTGATCTGGCGCCGGATACCAACCCAGCAGACATCGTTGGCGCCCTTGATGGTATTACGCTGGTCCGCATCAACTTCCCCAGTTTTGCCGACGGTCGCGGCTTTACCATTGCCAAACAACTGCGCCTGAACGGATATACCGGCCACCTGCGCGCCTATGGCCATGTGCTAGCTGATCAATATGCCATGGCCCGCCGCTGTGGCTTTGATGATGTGGAAATCGACGACGAACTGGCGACCCGCCAACCCGAGGACCAATGGCTGGCCCGCGCCAACTGGCAACAACACAATTATCAAGCCCGCATGCGTGGAGGGTCTTCGGCTGCGGCCTAAGCCGACATTTACCGTCAGAAAAATGGGAATTCCGGTGCCGCAACCCACGCGGTTGCCGGTTTTCTTCGAAACACCCCCTTTTCCTGACCCATATCAACGATTAATCAGAGGTGTCGGCTATGCAGTCGGCAGTGTAACCGATGAACGAGATAACCCCTGTGACCGATGCCGCCACCAACGCCGAGCCTGTAAAAGCCGTTCCAACCCTTCCGGACGCCCAGACCGTCACCGCGGTCAAGCACTGGACAGACAAGCTGTTTTCCTTCCGGGTGACCCGCCCCGCCTCGATGCGCTTTCGCTCGGGCGAGTTCGTGATGATCGGCCTGATGGGCGATGTGAACCCAAAGACCGGCAAGCAAAAACCACTGCTGCGCGCCTATTCCATCGCCTCTCCCTCTTGGGATGACGAACTGGAGTTTTACTCAATCAAGGTGCAAGACGGCCCGCTGACTTCGAAACTACAGCACATCCAGGTTGGCGACGAAATCATCCTGCGCCCCAAACCGGTTGGTACCCTGGTGCATGATGCCCTGATCCCCGGCAAACGGATCTGGTTCTTCGCCACTGGCACTGGCTTTGCCCCCTTTGCCTCGCTGCTGCGTGACCCGCAGACCTATGAGGACTACGACGAAGTCATCATCACCCACACCTGCCGCACTGCGGGTGAGCTGACTTACGGTGCCGAGCTGATCGAAAATCTCAAAAAAGACGAGATGATGATCGAATTGCTTGGCGAAGAGAACCTGAACAAGATCCGCTATTACCCAACAACCACCCGCGAAGAGAGCCCCAAGATGGGCCGCATCACCGATCTGATGCGCTCGGGCGAGGCCTTCACCGATCTCGGCGTTGATCCAATCAACCCCGACAGCGACCGCGCCATGGTCTGCGGCAACCTGGCTTTCAACCTTGAAATCAAGGACATGCTCGAAGACTACGGGTTGGAAGAAGGCGCCAACTCCAGGCCTGCTCAATACGTAGTTGAAAAAGCCTTCCTCGACTAAGCTCCCCTTATCACAAACAAAAAGGGCGCCCTCTTTGCCAGAGGACGCCCTTTGTCGTGTCTTCAAGCCAGCTTACATGCCCAAAGCGGCTTTAACCTGATCCAGAGCAGCGCTCAGAAGTTCCGGGTTGTCTTTGGCCTGGGTAACTGCAGTGGTCAGCATCATTTTCTTGGTCTCGTCCAGCGACGAGCCTGAAATCATCTCTACAACCCTGTCGAGATCAAAACCATCAGCCGTCAACAGACCCGCAGCCGCGTCCATAGCAGACGTTGCAGCACCACTGGCCGCCTCACTCGCAGCAGTTGCTGTTTCGGTTGCGGCTTCGGCTGCGTTTGATGCTGCCTCGCTCGCCTGTTCAACAGCTTCGCTTGCTGCTTCAGTTGCAGTCTCGGTAACTGCGGTGGCTGCGTCAGTTGCGGCAGTTGCAGCCTCATCGGCCACAGCAGCGGCCTCGGCACCTGCATCAGTTGCGGCTTCCACTGCGTCCGTCGCGGCCTCTTGCGCGGCTTCCGTTGCACTTTCAACAGCTTCACCCACCGCTTCAGTAGTTGCTTCAACAGCATCAGTGGCAGCTTCAGACGCTTGCTCAGCCGCTTCTGTCGCCGTTTCCACAGCGTCATTTACAGCCTCTGTCGCAGTTGCGGCAGCGCCTTCCGCAGCTTCAGTTGCCTGCTCCAGAACACCAGGCTCAACAGCCTCAGTCGGCACTTCCATTTTTGTATAATATACGTAGCCGCCAATAGCAGCAGCCCCAATACCCAGCGCAATCACAGCAGGTTTCATCAATCAATCTCCTTGGTAGTGTTTACAATAGTCACGACGCAAATTTCACACATCGTTTGTGAGATGCGAAATGGCCCTACCCGGACACCACCTCAAGGGGGAAAAATCGGATTGCTACCTCAACGGCCAAACTTGGCCGATGCGTGAATTTCCGTAAAAACAAACAAAAACTACCCTTTCTGGTGAACTTCGTTGCCACATTGTCGGAAAGATGCCTTGAAAACCTCACTCTCCCCGGTCATACGAAGCAAACAGCTTGAATCACGCGCCTGAGAGCGTTACTTTTCAGGTAATTTCACGCAATGACAAAAGGATTCCCGTCATAGCCCGCAGACCTCACAATGCGCCGCCGCAACGCGACACCGGCCCGCGCGTCAACGAAAAAATTCGTGGTAGCGACCTTCGCTTGATTGGTGCCGATGGCGACAACGTCGGTGTAGTAACACCCGCCAAAGCCATGCTCATGGCACAGGAAGCCGGATTAGATCTGGTCGAAATCTCGCCCAATGCCAACCCGCCCGTGTGTAAGATCATGGATTTTGGCAAGTTCAAGTATGAACAGCAAAAGCGGGAAAGCGAAGCGCGCAAGAAGCAGAAGATCATCGAGATCAAAGAGGTCAAATTCCGGCCCAACACTGATATCCATGATTACGGCGTCAAAATGCGCAACGTCTATAAGTTCCTGGAAAACGGCGACAAGGTAAAGATTACCCTGCGTTTCCGTGGCCGCGAGATGGCCCACCAGAACCTGGGACGTGAACTGCTGGAGCGTGTGGCTGTCGACATCAAAGAACACGGCAAAGTCGAAAACATGCCCAAAATGGAAGGCCGTCAGATGATTATGCTGATTGGTCCACTGCCTAGATAAGACGCTAACAACCGTTAGAATTTCAAACGCCCTCGCTGCCACCCAGCACGAGGGCGTTTTTGTTTTCTCACCCCCCTAGCGCGCATCCACAATAACGCAAAAGGCCGCCCGAATGGGGCGACCTTCCACCAATTGCAATGAGTGGCGTCAGCCTGCCGCGGCCACCGCCCTCTTGGTCATCACGCCAACCAGATGTGCCCGATACTCCTTGGTTCCATGTAGATCGCCAATCATACCTGATGGATCTAGTGTCAGGCCTGCAATCGCATCTGCCGAGAAGTCTGCATCCAGCGCAGCTTCGGCTTCGCTCCAGCGAAACACACCTTCCTCGGATCCGCCAGTCACCGCCACTCGCACGCCGTCGGCATGCTTGGCGACAAACACCCCCACAAGCGCAAAGCGCGAAGCTGGTTGCACAAACTTCTGGTAGTTTGCCGCCTGCGGCACCGCAAACTTCACCGCGGTGATGATTTCACCCTCATCCAGTGCAGTGTCGAACATGCCCTGAAAATAATCATCCGCCGCAATCTCACGGGCATTGGTGACAATAGTCGCCGCCGAGGCCAGCGCCGCCGCCGGATAATCCGCCGACGGGTCGTTATTGGCCAAAGAACCCCCAATGGTACCGCGATTGCGCACCGCTGGATCGCCAATGTGACCGGCCATTTCAGCCAGTGCCGGATAGCCGCCAGCCAGCGCTGCAACTTCGGCATGGGTCACTGCTCCACCAACGCTCAACGAACTACCGTCAGCCGACACGCCCTGCATTTCGGCAATACCGCTCAGGCTCACCAGTTTGGCCGGGCTTGCCAATCGCTGCTTCATGGTCGGGATCAGGGTCTGCCCCCCACCCAAGACCTGCGCCTCTTCACTTGCCAATGCCGCTACCGCATCCGCAACCGATGAAGGCTTCTCAAACTCGAAATTGTACATTTCGCTTCCTTCCTCAGACAGCCTGGATCCTTACGGATCCCTGCTTCATCTGGCTAAAAATATCCCGGGGGTCCGGGGGCTGCCCCGGCGCTCCCAAACCATCACCCATTCATCGCGGCCCAAACCCGACCGGGGCTCAGCGGCATATCGATATGGGTTACGTCCTTACCCGCCGACTGCAGCGCATCGACCACCGCATTGACCACCGCAGGGGGTGACCCAATGGCCCCAGCCTCACCACAACCCTTAACGCCCAGTGGGTTATGGGTGCAGGGTGTCTGGCAGGAATGATCCACCGCATAGTATGGCAGGTCATCAGCACGCGGCATCGCGTAGTCCATATAAGAGGCGCTCAGCAACTGACCGTCCTCATCATAGACACAGCCTTCGAGCAGTGCCTGGCCGATACCCTGACCAATGCCACCATGCACCTGACCATCCACGATCATCGGATTGATGATATTGCCAAAGTCATCCGCAGCCGAGAACCGTTCGATGCTGACCTTGCCTGTGTCTGGATCTACCTCAACCTCGCAGGCATAGGCCCCTGCCGGATAAGTAAAGTTGGCCGGATCATAAAACGCGGTCTCCTCCAGCCCCGGTTCCAGCTCTTCAGCCGGGAAGTCATGGGGAACATAGGCTTTGAATGCAACCTCGCCAAAGGCGACCGACTTATCAGTACCAGCAACGCTGAACTGCCCATCCTTGAACTCGATATCAGCCTCCGAGGCCTCCATCATATGAGCGGCGATCTTCTTGGCCTTGTTGATAATCTTCTCGGTCGCACGCACAATGGCAGACCCACAAACTGCGAGCGATCTTGATCCATATGTTCCCATGCCAAAGGGAATTTTGGACGTGTCACCATGCACGATTTCGATCAAGCCTTCGTCGATACCAAGCATTTCGGCAACCACTTGTGGAAACGCCGTCTCGTGTCCCTGTCCATGGCTATGGGCGCCAACCATAACAGCAAGTGTCCCCGTCGCGTTTACTCGAACGGTGGCCGCATCATACAACCCGACCCGCGCGCCAAGTATGCCAACCAGATTAGACGGTGCAATTCCGCAGGCCTCTATGTAGCTATTGATGCCAAGGCCGCGAATTTTCCCGTTGGCTTCACTTTCTGTGCGACGGGCTGCAAAGCCAGCCAAATCGCCGATCTCTTCAAGCTTATCCATGACCGCGTCGTAGTCGCCGGTGTCGTACTGTAGACCAACCGGAGATGCATAAGGGAACTGATCCGGTTTGATAAAGTTCTTGCGGCGTATGGCTATGGGGTCAATTCCCAGTTCCCGCGCACATTTGTCGATTACGCGCTCAATCGAATATGTCGCCTCTGGCCGACCGGCTCCGCGATATGCATCAACTGGGGCTGTGTTTGTGATTACAGCCTTCAGGTTCACATAGACGTTGGGAACAGTGTAGTTGCCAGCCATAAGCGTGCCGTGCAGAAACGTAGGTGTCACAGTCGCAAAGTTGGACAGATAGGCCCCAACGTTGGCCAATGTTTCCGTGCGAATGGCGATAAAGCTGCCATCCATTTCTGTCGCAAGCTCGATTTTGGTGACATGATCGCGCCCGTGGGCATCAGTCAAAAAGCTCTCGCTACGATCTGCGGTCCATTTCACCGGCCGTTTGAGCCGTTTTGCAGCTGCAAGAACCAAAGCCTCTTCGCCATAGTGGTAGATTTTTGACCCAAATCCGCCACCAACATCAGGCGCTATAACCGTCAGTTTGTTCTCGGGGATTCCCATCACAAACGCAGAGATCAAAAGCCGCGTGAGGTGCGGATTCTGCGAGGTTGTATACAGTGTATATTCACCGGTTCCCGGCTTGTAATCCGCAGTGGACGCCCGAGGTTCCATTGCGTTGGGAACCAGACGGTTGTTCACCAGCTCAAGCGTCGTCACATGTGGCGCGTTCTTAATCGCTTCATCTGTTGCCGCACGATTGTCTTCTATCCAACCCCAGTCAAAACACAGGTTGGTTTCAATTTCATCATGTACCAGTGGTGCACCCTCGGCCAGTGCAGCGGCAGAGCTTGCAACAGCCGGCAATTCATCAATATCTGCATTGATTGCTTCAACGGCGTCGCGGGCTTGTTCATATGTTTCTGCTATGACGGCGGCATAGGCGTCCCCAACGTGACGCACCTTGCCATGCGCCAACACAGGGCGCTTTGGCTCTTTCATCGGTGTGCCATCGCGGCTTTCGATGTACCAGCCAGCCGGGTTTCCGCCGACCTCAGCAAAATCTTCGCCAGTAAACACCGTCAAGACACCAGGCATGGCCTCGGCAGCGGAGGTGTCGACGCTGTTGATTTTGCCATTGGCAACGTTCGAGCGTGCAAATGCAGCGTAAGCCTGCCCATGCAGATTGATGTCGTCAGTATAACTTCCAGTTCCGGTCAGGAACCTTACGTCTTCGCGCCGCTTTGGACTGGCGCCAATGCCGTTGTCTTTTGGCATGCTTTAATACTCCTCCCTGGACGGTGCCCCGTGGCGCACCCCTTGGTAATACTCGGTATCAAACACGGGTCGCCCTCCCTCTGGCATCCCGCAAAACAACTTTCTATTCGGCAGCAATCGCCGAGACGTCCTGCCCGCTGGCAGCCATGATCGATTTGACAATATTGTGGTAGCCAGTGCAGCGGCACAGATTGCCCTCAAGGTAATCGCGCACTTCCTGCTCTGACGGCTTGGAGTTTTCACTCAACAGCGCTGCCGCCGACATCACCATACCCGGCGTGCAAAATCCGCACTGGAGCCCGTGATGTTCCTGAAACGCCGCCTGAATGGCATTCAAGCTCCCATCCGCAGCCGCCTGCCCTTCGATGGTTGCCACCTCGGCCCCCTCGGCTTCGAGTGCCAGCATGGTGCAGCTTTTTACGGCATTGCCATCCACATGCACAACACAGGCACCGCACTGGCTGGTATCGCATCCCACATGTGTTCCGGTCAGGCCCAACTGCTCGCGCAGGAATGAGGACAGCAACGTGCGCCCCTCAACCTCTCCGCTGGCGGTCGTTCCATTCACGGTCATTGTGACCTTGGTCATGAACTCCTCCTTTAGCTATTTTAGTTGGCTAGGGGGAGTTAAGCACGGCTTTGCCAATCTGCGAAACACTTTCAGGGTGTTATCGAAAAATAACATGTGTACATTCTATTTGGCGTTAGCTGCCTTCAGACCGCCGCGGCATAGGCCGGGTTGGGATTTCTTTAAGCAATCCGCCAACACCCATGCCCGCAATATCAGCACTGGTAACATCGATCCCGCAGATCACCCGTTCCAACACCCAATCCGCACCATTCAGCGCTGGCGAACGCGCACAGCCTGGCAACCCAATCACCGGCTTGCCGTTCAAATCGCCCAAAAACAACAGATTGCCCGGATCCACAGGCATACCAAACCGCGTCACCTTTCCACCAGCCAATCGCAAGGCCTGCGGCGCGACATCCATAGGGTCCGAGGTGGCCGAGCCAGTCAAGATCAAGACAATCTCACCGGCAGCCTGCGCAACAGCGGCAGCGATATCGGTTTCCCGGTGCGGAACAACCACACGATCATCCAGCAAGATACCCATCCGCGAAAGTCGCCCAACCATCGCTGCGCGCCCCTTCTCCGGCGGGATATCCTTGGTCACCCGCGTCTCGATTAGCGTAGCCGAAGCGTAATCAGGAGGCATCACCCACATCGCGCCTTCCGACCCTGCACAGGCCTGTTCCAGCGCCTGCTCTGGCACCGCATAGGAAATGATCTTGATCGTCGCCACCATGCCATCGGCATCCACCCGGTGGAAATCCGGCACAGTTGCAATGGAAATCATCGGGTCTACGGCATTGATAGTCTCAATGCGTTCTCGATCCAGCCGCAAAACACCGCAACCCGTGGCATAGAGATTCACCCGGCCCGCACCGGCCCCAGAGATCCGCAGGTTTTGCCCGGTCTCATCCACAACAATGGCCTGCGCCAATTGCAATGCCGCTGCATCCTCGTGGACATCCCCCGGTTCAAGACGCGAGATGGTAACTTCTGACAGACCTTCTTCCCGCAGATCACCCAGATGATCTGAGGTCAGACATGTCCCTTTTGGAATCCGATAGCTAAACTGCAACCCATAGGGTTTCCGGGCCGCTTCAACAGAATGCGCCAAAATGGCACCTTCCGCCTCAGACAGGGGTACTGATCCAAATTTCACGCAGCTTTCCCTCGCAACACAGCCGTCATCTCAGCCAGGATAGACACCGCAATTTCTGCCGGGCCAGCAGCCCCGATATCAAGCCCAACGGGCCCATGAATTCGGCTGATCTGTTCATCGTTAAATCCAGCCGCCAACATCCGGTCCACCCGCTTGGCATGGGTCCGTTTCGAGCCCAGCGCTCCAATGTAAAAACACTCTGCTGTCAGCGCGGCCTGTAACGCCGGATCATCTAACTTGGGATCATGGGTCAACAAGACCAGAGCGGTGCGTGCATCCAACCCCAGCTTGGCCACGGCCTCATCTGGCCAATCTTCCAGAATAGTCTCACCGGGGAAACGATCACCATTGGCAAAGGCCGTACGAGGGTCGATCAAAACCGGATCATACCCCACAATCCGCGCCATCGGCACCAGCGCTTGGGCGATGTGTACCGCGCCCACACAGATCAGTCGCAGCGGTGGGTTGTGAACCCCGACAAAGGTTTCATCGTCGTCGGCCATTCCTGAGCGGTCCATCCGCATCCGGTCCGCATGACCATCATGCAGCAACCGGCGCACGCCGCTTTCGATGTTCACCTCATAGGCCAGCGCCTGTCGCGTTTGCCGGGCTGCAACAAGTTGCTCCAGCAGATCCAGCGGCAAGGCGGAACCCACAGGCTCCACCAGCACCTTGATAGTACCACCACAGGCCAGCCCCACGGCAAAGGCGTCCTCGTCAGACACCCCATATTCCAGCAGACGGTGTTCACCTTCTTCCAGAGCCTCCATCGCCTCAAGCACAACCGCGCCTTCGACACAACCGCCCGAAACCGAACCTTCGAAAGAACCATCATCGCGCACAACCAGCATTGATCCTGCGCGGCGTGGCGCTGAACCCCAGGTCTGCACCACCGTGGCCAAGACAACGCCATGCCCAGCGCGATGCCAGTCCAAGGCTGTCTCGGGCGCATTCTCAAATCGCTTGTCTGTATTGCTCATGGGCTCCTCCGCTTGCGCAGTATGACCCTATCCAGCAGGGACGTCTGCCTCAAAACGCAAGGAAGTAATATTGTGCTTGGAAATGTCGTGACGTTTCTAAGCTCTGACACCGCTCGCTCGACCAAACAACGTCAAAGCAGGTCCATCAATCGGGCCTTTTCACCGATGTCGTCAGGACTGGAAATCACCCGCGCCAGCTCTTCAAGCGAGGCAATCGAATGCCCTGCGCGAAAGCTGTCTACATGGGGCAGCATGGCCCGGATGCCTTGGGCTTTGGGGGCAAAGCCTTCCCAACGCAACAGCGGATTGAGCCAGATCAACCGACGCGATGATAGCTGCAACCGCTGCATTTCCTTAGCAAGTGCATCTGGATCATCCCGGTCCAACCCATCGGTGATCAGCAAAACCACTGCTCCCTGCCCCATAACCCGGCGCGACCAGTCACGATTAAACTCATGTAAGCATGCCCCGATCCGGGTGCCGCCTTCCCAGTCCTGCGCCTCTGCCCCCGCAGCAGCCAATGCCACGTCCACATCCCGCTCTGCCAGATGGCGGGTGATATTGGTCAGCCTGGTGCCAAAGGTAAAGCCATGCACTTTGGCCCAGCCCGCACCTTTGGAATTCGACACCCCATGCAGGAAATGCAGAATGATGCGGCTATATTGGCTCATCGAGCCGGAGATATCACAGAGCACCACCAGATTAGGCCAGCGTATTCGCCGTTTGGCCCGGGCCACGGTCTGGATCTCTCCGCCCATGCGCGTAGCATCCCGCAGGGTCCGCCGCCAATCCGGGCGATGACCGCGCGGTGCAGCGATCAATCGGCGGGATTTCAGCGGCTGCACCGGCAGGCGCATCTGCGACAAGATCCGCTTGGCTTGGGCCACCTCTTCGGTGCTCATCTGCTCAAAATCAAGTGAGCGCAGCCTTTCCTCAGCTGACATGGTCAGGCTGGCGTCAAACTCGATCTCGGTGCCATCCTCATTCTCAATACTCTCAAGGTCTAGCTGAGTACCCTCCAGCAATGCCTCGGCCGCGCGTTTCTCACCGGGCTTGGCAGGCTGTTCTTCTTGCACACCGCGCACCGAGGGCATCAGCATCGCCATCATATGTTCTAGAAACTTCGGATCGCGCCAATACAGCCGAAACACCTGCGCAAAGACCACGCGATGTTCGGGCTTGCTGACAAAACAGGCATGCAGCGCCCAATAGAAATCCTGTCGGCTGGTAAACCCTGCCGCGGCCACGGCCTCAACCGCATCCACCACCCGCCCCGGCCCAATCGGCAGGCCCGCTTTGCGCAAGGCGCGCGCGAAATGAGTGATGTTCTGCGCCAACTTGGGTTTCTCCGGCAGATCAAGCGGCAGGACCTCAGGCACTCTCCCCCTCCTCGCAGCAGAGACCGTAGATATATTCGGCGGCCTCGCGCGCGCTAAGACCGTCGACAGCTATGTCTACACAACCTTCTGGCCGAAGCAGCTCTAGTTGGTCACGGAACCCAAGCAGGACTTCAGCATCCATCAGCTTTCCCCGGTCTTTTCGTTCAGCTGCAGTCAAACGCCTCACATTTTCCGCTTGCGAGAGAGACAGGACAAAAGAGAGAAATCGGCCACCACGATTTTCTGCAAGTTCCTGAGTTGGAGCAAAAAGGGCCCGGTCTGCCGGACTTTCCGCAAGTGCATCCGTCAGGATCAACGGCACATCTGGCGGAAGAGACAAAGCAGCCCCATAAATCACCGCGCGAATTTTCTCGCGTAATTCTTTATGCTCCTCTTGCCGACGGTCGAACAAGGCGCTGGCTGGGTTCAGGATCAAGTGGTTGTCTATCACCCGCCCTCCGCAGAGTTTTGCCAACTCAGCTGCTATGGTGCGCTTACCTGATCCTGGCCAGCCACCGATATGAATGGTGAGAGGATGATGCATCAGCAGCCTTCGCGGAGGCTCTTCCCCCGCACTCCCGGGATAGCTCCCGCCAGATGAAGGATCATGTCGCCTCCAAACTGGCTCGTGCTTGTTCAAGTATTCGCTTAGCCTCAGACCCTTGTAGCTTGGCTATGTCATCCTGATACTTCAGCACCGCCCCCAACGTGTCCGAGATCACCTCGGGCGACAAGTCTACTACATCCAGCGCCAACAAGCAGTTGGCCCAGTCGATGGTCTCTGCCACCCCCGGTTTCTTAAACAAATCCTCGGAGCGCAATGCCTGCACAAACGCAACCACCTCGCGGCTCAACTGGGCGCTCACCTCAGGCGCGCGGGCCTGTAGGATTTCCACCTCGCGCGCGAAATCCGGATAATCTACCCAGTGATACAAGCAACGGCGTTTCAGGGCATCATGCACCTCGCGGGTGCGGTTCGAGGTCAGGATAACAATGGGGGGCTCGGGTGCCTTTATGGTGCCCAACTCGGGGATCGTGACCTGAAAGTCCGACAAGGCTTCAAGCAGAAAGGCCTCAAACGGCTCGTCCGTCCGGTCCAATTCGTCGATCAGCAGCACAGGCGCGCCGTTTTCATCCGGGCGCAGCGCCTGCAGCAGCGGGCGTTCAATCAGGAACTCATCCGAAAACAGTTCCGCCTGCAATGCACTGCGATCAGCTGCCCCTGCCGCCTCGGCGGTGCGGATCGCCACCATCTGCGCCGGGAAATTCCATTCATAAACAGCTGACGAGACATCCAACCCCTCGTAACATTGCAACCGGATCAGGCGGCGGTTCAGCCCGGCGGCCAGCGCCTTGGCGATCTCAGTCTTGCCAACCCCGGCTTCGCCTTCCAGAAACAGTGGCCGCCCCAGCCGCAGTGCTAGAAACACCACCGTGGCCAGCGCGCGCCCGCAAACATAGCCCTGATTGCCAAGCAGGTCCTGCACCTGGTCGATTGTCTCGGTCTGCTGCATCTGTCCCCTCCGGTTGCAGGCCAAACAGGCCACGGCCCAGCGGATGCGTCAAGTACCGAGTGTTGACGCCCGCCGCCTTGCGATGCGATGACACAGGAACCGATTTGCCCGGTCAGCCTGCCAAAAGAGAAATCTATGCGTTATCTTGCCATTACCACCCTACGCAACGAGGCTGCATTTCTTCTGGAATGGTTGGCGCATCACCGTGCGGTGGGGTTTACCGACTTTCTGGTATTTTCAAACGACTGCCAAGATGGCACCGACACCCTGCTGGACCATCTGCAAGATCTTGGGCAGCTGACCCATGTCCGCAACGACGGTCCCTATGACAAACACGGCATTCAGTTCACCGCAATGAAGACAGCTGACAAGCACCCACTGGTGCAACAGGCGGATTGGATCCTGACACTGGACATAGATGAGTTTGTCAACATCCACGCGGGTGACGGAATTCTTTCGGACCTAACCAACGCCATGCCGCAAGCCGATGCCATCACCCTGACCTGGCGGTTGTTCGGCAATGGCGACGTGGTGCGCTATCAGGACCAGCCGGTGGCATCCCAATTCACCCGCTGCGCGCCCGAGGTTATTCACTGGCCCTGGCGCGCTGCCATGTTCAAGACGCTGTACCGTAACAACGGCACCTATCGCAAAACCGGCGTTCACCGCCCGCGCAATGCCGACAAGGACAAATTGAAAGAGTTTCGCTGGTTTGATTGCGAAGGCCGCGAGCTCGGCGCTGACTTCAAAACCAAACGCCTGTTTTCCAACTATGGGCAACCCAATTTCAAGCTGGCGCAACTGAACCATTATGCCCTGGGCGCGATGGAAAGCTATGTGGTCAAGTCTGACCGAGGCCGCGTTAACCACTCGGATCTGCCCTTAGGTATGGACTACTGGGTTGAACGAAACTTCAACACCGATAGCGATGTCTCAATCTCTCGCTATGCAGATGAAACTACGGCTTGTTTACAGGACCTTAAGGCAGACAAAACCCTTTCCAGCCTGCACAAAAGCGGCGTTGACTGGCGGCACGAACGCTTTCGCACGCTTATGCAGCAAGAAGATTTTCGCAGTCTGTTCAGCCGCTTGATGATGACGCCGCCCTCTAGGCTGATCAATGCCACCACAGCCCGCACACTGACCCAATTTGCCCAGCAGGGTCAGCCCCCGAAAAATAGAATACAATGGGGATAGCCGGAAAACTGGCACGAGTTTTTCCCAATTTAGCCGTAATTTGCACCTAGTGGTTACTCTGATTAACCAGCCCATGTTGTGGCTGGACTATGAGGAATGCATCGATGCAGGACGGACTGGAAAATCTGGACGAAAGCCTGGCGGGACTCGCACCGGATCAGTGGCGCAAGCGCATGGCTGAACTGGCCGAGCAAAATGGTATGTACCAGCCGCTTGGCGACAAGCACTTCGCCACCTTCATTGACCAGGACAGCACCCTTCTCGTCACGTTTGAGACCATTCAAGGCATACAAAGCCTATCTGAGCAGGCCCAGCCCTTGGGTTTTGATCTGGTCAAAAATCTGGGCTGGTCTCACCTGTGTTTGATTTCAGACGGGGATACCTGGTTCCGAGAGAACCGGATCTACGGGTTCTTTGATCAGTTGATCGATGACGGGTTCTTTGAAGAATTTGACAATGTGGTCTTTTATGGCGCCGGCCCCTGCGGCTACTCAGCTGCGGCGTTCTCCGTAGCTGCCCCGGGTGCAACCGTGGTTGCAATTCAGCCTCAGGCGACGCTTGATCCACGCATGTCCGAATGGGACAACCGATTTGTTGAAATGCGCCGCACCTCGTTTACCGATCGTTACGGCTATGCCCCTGATATGCTCGACGCTGCGGATCACGCCTTTGTTTTGTATGATCCTTACGAACAATTGGACGCGATGCATGCCACCTTGTTTGCGCGCTCCAACGTCACCCGTTTGCGACTGGCAAATATGGGGGATGCTCTGCAAACCCGGCTCATCGAGATGGAAATTCTCTACCATACACTGGCTCTTGCCGGGGCTGGAAAGCTTAGCTCAGGCCGGTTCTGGAAGCAGTATCGTGCCCGGCGCAAGAATATGGCCTATCTGCGCCGGATGGTGTCGCGCCTGGACCAAGACGACCGCCCCTATCTAACAACTTTGCTGTGTCGCAATGTTGCTGAACGGATGCGTGCCCCACGATTCCGTCGGCGCTACAAAGCGCTGGAAAAACGTGCGACCGCAGGTGAGTTCAACATGCCAACAAGAGCCTAAAGTCCAAAGTGCTGCCCTGCGGCGGCACTTCCCCTCGCAACGTCCATATGCTAGGGCGGCGGAATGACCCAGAGCCTAACCATCGCCCGCCCCGACGACTGGCACCTGCACCTACGTGACGGTGCCATGTTGAATGCCGTCCTGCCCGAAACAGCCCGTCATTTTGCCCGCGCCATCATCATGCCCAACCTGGTGCCGCCAGTGGTGACAGCGGCCCATGCCGCCGCCTATCGCGACCGCATTCTGGCTGCCCTGCCCGAAGGCATGTCCTTTGCCCCGCTGATGACCCTGTACCTGACCGAGGACACCGACCCGGCAGATGTTGCAGCAGCTTATACAAGTGGATTGATCAAAGCGGTCAAGCTCTACCCGGCTGGGGCCACCACCAACTCGGCCAGCGGTGTTGCGAACTTTGAGAACGTGCGCCCTGTGCTCGACAAGATGGCCGAGATTGGCCTGCCCTTGTGTGTGCATGGTGAGGTCACCGACGCTGACATCGACATCTTTGACCGCGAGGCGGTGTTTATCGATCGCGTGTTGGACCCGATCCGCAAGGCCACTCCGGGCCTGCGCGTTGTTATGGAGCATATCACCACCGCCAATGGCGTGGACTATGTGAAATCCAACGATCAGGATCTGGGCGCCACTATCACCACCCATCACCTGATCATCAACCGCAACCACATTCTGGTTGGCGGCATCAAGCCCCACTACTATTGTCTACCCGTCGCCAAACGCGAAGAGCACCGTCTGGCCCTGCGTGCAGCCGCAACCTCTGGTGATGCGCGTTTCTTCCTTGGCACCGACTCGGCGCCGCATACGGATGACAACAAAGAAAGCGCCTGTGGCTGTGCCGGTTGCTTTACTGCCACCAACACCATATCGCTGCTCGCTCATGTGTTCGAAGAAGACGGCGCATTGGACAAGCTCGAAGGCTTTGCCTCGAAAAACGGTCCTGCCTTCTACGGTCTGCCGGTGAATACGGAAATCCTGACCCTGACCAAACGGGACGCGCCCGTTAGCTTCCCGCAGAACATCGCGACGGAAGATGGCCCTGTGACCGTGTTCGACCCCGGCTTCGCGGTTCACTGGGCGGTCGACTAAACCCAGATGCCCCGGTTTCCCATTGATCTGATTTCCGACACCAGCACCCGGCCCAGCGCCGGGATGCTGCAGGCGATGGCAGATGCGGAAACCGGAGACGAACAGCGCGGCGAAGATCCTACCACATTGGCCCTGTGTGAACGGATGGCCGATATGCTGGGGATGGAAGGTGCAATCTTTCTCCCCTCAGGCACCATGTGCAACCAGATCTCCTTTCTGGTGCACTGCCTTCCGGGTGATGAAATTCTGGCGGCTGAAAACGCCCATATCGTCCGCTCCGAAGGGGCAGGAGCATCGGCCCTGGCTGGCGCACAAATCCGAGGCATTCCCAGCGCATCGGGCATTTTCACCGCTGACGATGTCATTGCACGTCTCAACCGCAAACGAGACCGCGCCCCGGTATCGCGCCTAATCTCGGTTGAGCAATCCAGCAATTCCGGCGGTGGAGCGATTTGGCCTCTGGAATCGCTTCGTGAACTGGTTGCGCTGAAACAGGAACGTAACCTGATTTTGCATATGGATGGTGCGCGCCTGTTCAATGCCACCACGGCCAGCGGCATCTCACCTGGCAAGATGTGCAAAGGGTTCGACAGTGTCTGGGTCGACCTGTCCAAGGGGCTGGGCTGTCCCGTGGGTGCGGTTCTGGCCGGGTCTAAGGACTTCATCGCTCGCGCGTGGGTTTGGAAACATCGGCTGGGTGGCGCCATGCGCCAGTCCGGTGTGATTGCAGCCGCCGGGCTCTATGCGCTGGACCACAACATTGACCGCCTCATCCAAGACCACGAAAACGCCCGCCAGTTGGCAAGGCTGGTTGCAGATGTGCCAGGATTGCAGATCTCTCCCAGAGAGCCAGAAACCAACATCCTGTTTCTGGAACTTGCGGACAGTGGTCAAGGCACTGCACAAATGGCAACAACACTTGCCAAACATGGCGTTCGTTTGAACACTGAAGGCAAATCCCTGTTCCGTGCCGTGACACACTTGGACATAAGCGAAGCCCAGATCCAGCAAGCGGCAAAAGCCATAAGAGCGGCGCTCGCATCCTAGTTCTCACCGGGTCGCATGCGGCCAGGGCACGCGACTGCCCGCCCCTCGGTGGGCGTATGCTGCATCCGCCCGGTCAAGCGCTTGCCCTTTGTTGCGCCTCTCAGGCCCAGACCTCACGCTCGTCCTTCTGTCAGTTGCAGCCCCACTTTACCGCTTTTCACTCTCGACTTTTGCCCCCCAGCAGGAGTAACAGGGCACCGTTTGTCACGCCAGAGCCCGAGGTTGCCCCATGATCCCCACATCATTTCCCAGCAAAGAAGAAATCGCCCGCCTGTCCGCACGCATGTTGCTGGAAATCGGCGCGGTTGATTTCAACTCCAAAGAGCCCTTCACTCTGGCCTCTGGTCTGCCGTCGCCCTCTTACGTCGACTGCCGCAAGCTGATCTCATATCCGCGCATCCGCTCGACCCTGATGGATTTCCTGACCATCACCGTGATGCGCAACGCCGGGTTCGAGGCCTTTGACAACATCGCAGGTGGCGAGACCGCGGGCATCCCGTTTGGCGCTTTGGTTGCTGAACGCTTGGCCCTGCCGATGACCTATGTGCGCAAAAAGCCTAAGGGCTATGGCCGCAACGCTCGCATCGAAGGTGTGATGAAAGAAGGCGAGCGTGTGCTTCTGGTCGAAGACATGACCACCGATGGCGGCTCTAAGCTCAACTTTGTCGACGCGATCCGCGAAACCGGTGCCACCTGTGGCCACACCGCGCTGATCTTCTATTACGACATCTTCCCCGAAACCATCCAAAAGCTGGGCGACCATGGGGTCGAACTGCACTACCTCTGCACCTGGTGGGACGTGCTGGCCGAAGCCCGTGCGCAAGAATCCTTCTCAGCCGAAACTCTGGACGAAGTCGAAAAATTCCTCAAAGACCCGCGTGCCTGGCAGGACGCGCATAAATCCGCTTAACGCCACGCCCAAGATTATCAAGGCGGCCAGAACATTTGGCCGCCTTACTAACCATCGCAGACCGCCGTACACCCCATATTGCGGTGTTTGTGTTTTTCCCTACGTGATGTAGAGTGCGAGGAACAAGGGTTGGTTCGTTTTGAAGCCCCCTATTGTATCCTCTGTGTTATCCACAATCTGCCCACAGAGATTTCCAGATAGCCGTTGGCCCGCTAAGAGGCTTATAACCACGGTCAAACGATGAGAGCAGAAATGAACGAATTGACCCCTTTCGACGGCCCGCAGCCGCCAGCACCGATGCCAGAACAAATGCCAGCCAATGTCGAGGCTGCGTCGGAACCAGTGATGCCGCACTCGGTCGAGGCCGAGCAGCAGTTGCTTGGGGCCATTCTGACCAACAACGACGTCTATGACCGGATTGCTTCGGTCATCAATGCGTCTCATTTCTACGACCCGGTCCACACTCGTATCTACGAAATCGCCGCTGCGCGGATTTCCAAAAACGCGCTGGCTTCACCCGTCACGCTCAAGGCGTTCATGGAAGATGACGAAGGCCTCAAAGAACTCGGCGGCCCTGCCTATTTGGCCAAACTGGCTGGCGCTTCGATCTCGGCCTTTGCGGTGCGCGACTATGCCCAGATGATCTATGATCTGGCGATCCGTCGCGAGCTGATCGGCCTGGGACAGGACATCGCAGACAAGGCGCGCCGGGTTGATGTGGCCTCGGAACCCAAGGAACAAATCGTCGAAGCCGAACAATCGCTGTATAAACTGGCCGAACAGGGCCAGACAGAAAGCGGTTTCAAATCCTTCCTCAAGGCAGTGACCGAGGCCGTCAATGTCACCAACGAAGCCTATCAACGTGGTGGCGGCATGGCCGGGATCTCTACCGGGCTGGTTGATCTCGACAAACAGCTTGGTGGCTTGCACCCTTCGGATTTGCTGATCCTTGCGGGTCGTCCGTCGATGGGGAAAACCTCGCTGGCAACCAACATCGCCTATAACGTTGCCAAGGCCTATAAACGTGGCACCAGAAACGACGGCACCGAGGGCGCAATTGACGGCGGCGTGGTCGGCTTCTACTCGCTCGAGATGAGCGCCGAACAGCTGGCCGGTCGCATCCTTGCCGAAGCATCCGAAATCTCGTCCCACAAAATCCGCCAAGGTGACATGACCGAGGCTGAATTCCGAAAATTCGTTGAGGCCGCGAAAACGTTGGAAAGCTGCCCGCTGTTCATCGACGACACGCCAGCGCTGCCAATCTCTCAGCTTGCCGCCCGTGCCCGCCGCCTGAAACGAACCCACGGGTTGGACCTGCTGGTGATCGACTACCTGCAGCTCTGCCGTGGTACTGCCGAAAACCGTGTGAACGAAATCGGTGAGATTTCGATGGGCATGAAAGCCATCGCCAAGGAATTGCAGATCCCAGTGATCGCCCTGTCCCAGCTGTCGCGTCAGGTGGAACAACGTGACGATAAGCGCCCACAGCTGTCGGACCTTCGTGAATCGGGATCGATCGAGCAGGATGCCGACGTGGTGATGTTCGTGTACCGCGAGGAATACTATAAAGAGCGTGAAAAGCCCGGCGATCATGAGCTGGACAAGATGGAAGAGTGGAAAGAAGCAATGGAGCGCCTGCACGCCAAGGCCGAAGTTATCGTCGGCAAACAGCGTCACGGTCCCATCGGCACGGTCGAGCTTGGGTTCGAAGCGCAATTCACTCGCTTTGGCAACCTGGCCAAGGCCTGGCAAAACGGCCCGCGCGAAGACGAGTATTAAGTCGCTCAGATCGCCAGAGATTAGTAAGTGTAAGCCATTCAGACAAAAGATCTGAATGGCTTGCAGATCTTTTGAGATTCAACTCACCTCATAGAGCAATCTAGCATCCCTCTAGCAAGACTCTTTCAACGTATTAGATAACGTAAATAACTATGTGCAATAACCGTGTGAAAATCGCTCTTGTCACAGAAAATCAGTGTTGCGATATCTCCATTTTGACCAGGCGTAGGTAACCAGGTGACGACAAATTGATCATCGTTTTTGGTCTTGAGTTCCCATGTCTCTGCAACATTATACCATTCGCCCTTGTCCTTCTCCAAGAGCTTAAGCAAACCCGCCTTATGCTCACTACCGCAAACCAAATCCAAGCAACGATCCATAGTCATTTCTATTGGCATCAATGGCATTCCTTTCATTCAATTTTAACCTCACGTCATAGAGTATTCAAACATCACTCTAGCAAGAGTTTAAATTTGCACCATCCATTCAACCCTCCACCTGCAATTGAAAAACCGACACTGCCAAGTGCGGTTACACCTGCCACGGTCTTGCCCGGCATCACGCCGGGCAGCGCCTGACCTCCCCGCGGGAAGGCGCTTTGCATCTCCCCAAGGTCAGGCGCAGCCCTTATTGTGGTGTGACCCATGTTGCTGGTTTATTTGGTTGCGGCCCAAACTATGGCCACAGCCCCACGCTTGGCATTTGGTTCCTAAAACCGCTGCCATTCCCCCTTGACCCCTGCCCCGCGCGTGTCATGAACACCGCATGAGTACAGCAAGACTATCAATTGATCTGGATGCCCTGGCCACCAACTGGCGCAACCTCGATGCCCTTAGCTCGGGCGAAACCGCCGCCGTGGTCAAAGCCAACGGCT
Source organism: Parasedimentitalea nitratireducens (assembly GCF_057444295.1). Lineage (NCBI taxonomy): Bacteria > Pseudomonadati > Pseudomonadota > Alphaproteobacteria > Rhodobacterales > Paracoccaceae > Parasedimentitalea > Parasedimentitalea nitratireducens. The sequence continues at coordinate 196,929 of NZ_JBYAXC010000003.1, forward strand.
ATGGCTTGGATGCTGGCCGAGTCGGCCAGGCCCTGGCCCGCGCTGGTGCGCGCAACTTCTTTGTCGCTGCGGCTGAGGAAGGCGTTGCCCTGCGTCGCGCTATCGGCCCTGACCTCGGCATTTCGGTGTTTTCCGGCCATATGGAGGGTGATGCCCGCCTGCTGCAGGAATTCAACCTGACCCCGATGCTCAACTCGGTTGACCAGATGCTGCGCCACTTTGAAAGCCTGCCCGGCCACAGTTTTGGCGTACAGCTAGATAGCGGCATGAACCGTCTAGGCATGGAGCCCGCCGAATGGGCCGCCCTGCGCGACATTGCACTGAGCCAAAACCCCGAACTGATCATGTCTCACCTCGCTTGTGCAGATGAAACCTATCACCAGATGAACGCGCTACAGCTCAAGGTCTTTCGTGAAATGACCGATGGCGTAAATGTGCCCCGTTCTCTGGCTGCAACTGGCGGCATATTGCTGGGCAAGGACTACCACTTTGATCTCTGTCGCCCCGGCATTGGTCTCTACGGTGGCCTGCCGTTCAGCGACGCTGTTCCGGTGATCAGTCTTGACCTGCCGGTGATCCAGGTCCGCGATATCCTGCCCGGCGAAAGCGTTGGCTATGGCAACACCTGGATTGCCCGCCGCCCCTCGCGCATCGCAACTGTAGCCGCCGGTTACGCCGATGGCCTGATCCGCGCCATGGGCTCGGGCGGCATTCACGCCCACGCCGGTGACACCGCCTGCCCGATTGTTGGCCGCGTCTCAATGGATCTGATCACCATTGACGTCACCGACCTGTCCGGCGATCCCGAGTATCTGAGCCTGATCAACCCGCAGCAAACTGTCGACAAAGTCGCCGACGCCGCTGGCACCATCGGCTACGAGATCCTCACTTCGCTGGGCCACCGTTACGCGCGGAGCTATTCCGGATGAACCCCATCTCCCTTTTGGCCCAGCTGGGCCGCGTGGTCCTGACTGCGCTGGCCGCCCTTGGTCGCCTGTCACTATTCGCCATCAGCACGCTTAGCCACATGCTGCGCCCCCCGTTCTACCCACGCGAGTTTTTCTCAGCTCTGCTGAACATCGGCTGGCTGTCCCTGCCCGTCGTTGGCCTCACCGCAGTATTCACCGGCGGCGCCCTCGCGCTGCAAATCTATTCCGGCGGTGCCCGCTTTAATGCCGAGGCCGTGGTGCCCCAGATCGTCGCCATTGGCATCGTGCGCGAGCTTGGCCCGGTGCTGGTTGGCCTGATGATCGCAGCCCGCGTCACTTCATCCATCGCAGCCGAAATCGCGACCATGAAAGTGACCGAGCAGATCGACGCGCTTGTCACGCTCTCGACCCACCCAATGAAATACCTCGTCGCCCCCCGTGTTGCTGCGGCGTTAATTACAGTGCCACTGCTGGTCGCCGTCGGTGACATCATCGGCATCGCCGGTGGCTATACCGTTGCCACCCAAAATCTCGGCTTCAACGCCGCCGCCTACATCAAGAACACCGTCGACTTTCTGGAGCTGCGCGACATCGTCTCCAGCCTGGTCAAAGGCTGCGCCTTTGGTGGTATCGCTGCCACCATGGGCTGTTACTACGGCATGCAGTCAGGCCGCGGCGCCCAGGGTGTGGGCGCTGCCACCAAATCCTCGGTCGAGGCCGCCGCCGTTCTGATCCTTGCCGCCAACTTTGTCCTGACCGGAGTGTTTTTCTCGCTATGATCCGCATGCAAAACGTCCACAAGGCCTTTGGCGACAATCGCGTGCTGCGCGGGCTAGATCTGGATATCCCTACTGGCACCTCGATGGTCATCATCGGCGGCTCTGGCACCGGCAAATCCGTGGCACTGAAAACCGTGTTGGGCCTTATTACCCCGGATTCCGGCACCATCCTGGTCGATGGCAAGCCCTCGGACAAAGGCGACCGCGACGCCTTCCTCGCCAAATTCGGCATGCTGTTCCAGGGTGGCGCGCTGTTTGACTCGCTCCCGGTCTGGCAAAACGTCGCGTTCCGCCTGCTGCGCGGCACGCTGAAGCGCCCAGTGGACGAGGCCCGCGAGATCGCCATCGAAAAACTCCGCCGCGTTGGTCTGAAATCCGATGTCGCCGACCGCTACCCGGCCGAGCTCTCAGGCGGCATGCAAAAACGCGTTGGCCTGGCCCGCGCCATCGCCGCCGAGCCCGAGATCATCTTCTTCGACGAGCCCACCACCGGGCTCGACCCCATCATGTCCGGCGTCATCAACGACCTGATCCGCGAGATCGTGGTCGAAATGGGCGCCACCGCCATGACCATCACCCACGACATGTCTTCTGTGAGGGCCATCGCCGACAACGTCGCTATGCTACACGACGGCGTGATCCAATGGACTGGCCCAGTGGCCGATATGGACGCCTCGGGCGATCCCTATCTGGATCAGTTTATCCATGGTCGAGCAGAAGGGCCGATTGAGGCGGTTCGGTGATGCCCGCTTGGCTGGACAGCGCCATCGCAGTGACTTTTCTGCTCAGCCCGTTTTTTGCAGCAATCACTACTATTGCTTTAGGAATAAGGCTCCTCCGCCTTCCGCGCCAACGGATAGTCGGAGCTACGCTAATTCTGCTCCCCGTTACATGCTTGGTTTGGTCGCTCTATTGGCTTCACTTGGCTTCAAACCAGCTACCCGAAGTTCATAAAGTCTATTTTGCCTTCCCAGCCATCCCTAGAGCCTTCTTTTTGACCACCTCAGTCATTCTTGGAACCGCCATAATCAAAAGCCCCTTTCGCACCCATTCAGTTTTTGCGCTACTTCTTTGCACAACTGCAGCCTTTGTCCATTTGCGACCATAACTGTCTTAACTGTCGAAATAGATCTCCAAAATGCTCCTCATCCTCTTCATGTTCCTCTGCCTGCCTCTGGCAATTCTCTTCTCTTTCCTCGCCAGCTTCCCGGTCCTGAAACAAAACCGCGCCCTTGGCAGCGCCCTTCTGACAACCGGCCTGCTCTGTGCCCTCTCCATCCTGTGGGAATTGCGGTTCGACATCACCGTGATCTCGCACATCTTCACCTACGACCAACTCAGCGCCGACTTTCAGACCTACTTCATGGCCCTCTACATCGCTTCCTTTGCGCTGGTCGTCCTTGCCCGCCTGCGCTGGAACCGAGACCACGGACGCGGCGTGTTGCTGATCCTCGCCATCGCCTTCTGGATCCTCGCCCCGCTCCCACACTACCTGATCAGCCCCGGCGCATTCGCGCACTAACCGGGAAACCCAGCCAAATTTTCCCCTCTTCCATTCGACCGCCAAACATCCCAAGTCTATCAGACCAAAGAATTTAGGACCTTACACTGAATGCTGATCCGACTACTCACCCTGTCCCTGCTGATCCTCTACCCTGTCGCCTGGTTCGCCCCGCTCATGCGCGCCGGCCTGTTGCCAATCTTCGGCCTCAGCGAGATCAGCGTCATCACCGGATTGCAAAGCCTCTGGGGCAGCGATGTCGTCCTTGCCCTCGTCGTCACCGTATTCGCGATATTTGCCCCCTACCTCAAAACCATCGGCCTGGCGCTGGTACAGTGGAACCTGCTCGATCCCCGCGCCCAACCTGTGCTGCATATCCTCGGCAAGCTGGCCATGGCCGACGTCTTCCTGATCGCGCTCTACATCACCCTGGCCAAGGGCATCGGCTACGTCACCATCGAGGTCGCCTGGGGCCTCTACATGTTCACCGCCTGCATCCTCGCCTCCATCACCCTTGGCTTGATCACCGAAAAACAACGCAGGTCTGCGCCGGGTCAATGACGGCCATGGGACGCCTTGCGCAGCAAGGTCGCAGATCATTGACGCGGTACAGAGCTGCATAACACTTACACTGGCGCGTTCAGGGCAGACCTGCCCCTGAACCGCTTCCCCAGCAAAACCTTCACGCCGCGCAGCGGCGCCACGCCCAAGCCTGCAAAGGCGCGGGACTGCACCGAGAACATCTTGAACAAACCCTGAACATCGGGCACAAGGCTCATATGGCTAAATCAAAATCTTTCTCCTGTTCCGCCTGCAACGCCAGCTTCTCGAAATGGTCGGGCCGCTGCGAGGGCTGCGGCGAATGGAACACCATCGCGCAAACCACCGCTCTGTCGACAGGGCCGGGCAAAAAGTCTCTGGGCAATACCCGTGGCAACACCATCGTTCTAAGCGATCTGGCAACCAAGGAAACCCCGCCCCCCCGCACCCTCTGTGGTGTAGGTGAACTCGACCGGGTACTGGGCGGTGGATTGGTCGCTGGATCAGCCATTCTGGTTGGCGGCGATCCAGGCATCGGCAAATCCACCCTGCTATTGCAAGCCGCCGCACAATTTGCCCGGACCGGGGTGAAAACCATCTATGTCAGTGGCGAGGAAGCCACCGCCCAGGTCCGCATGCGTGCCCAAAGGTTGGAACTATCGCAGGCGCCTGTGCAATTGGCCGCCGAAACCAACCTGCGCGACATCCTCACCACGATCGAGGCGGAAAAGCCGCAACTTGTGATCATCGATTCAATCCAGACCATGTGGGTCGACAATGTTGACAGCGCGCCCGGCTCCGTTAGCCAGGTACGTGCCGCTGCGCATGAGCTGACCAGTTTTGCCAAGCGTAACGGCATTTCCATCATAATGGTCGGTCATGTCACCAAAGACGGTCAGATCGCCGGCCCCCGCGTGGTGGAACATATGGTCGACACTGTACTCTATTTCGAAGGTGAGCGCGGCCACCAGTTCCGAGTGTTGCGCGCCGTGAAAAACCGCTTTGGTCCGGCTGACGAAATCGGTGTGTTTGAAATGACCGGACGCGGTCTTGCCGAAGTCACCAATCCCTCCGCCCTGTTCCTATCCGAACGCGGCGAACCCAGCCCCGGATCTGTGGTCTTTGCTGGCATCGAAGGCACCCGCCCGGTGCTGGTCGAAATGCAGGCACTGGTCGCCCCCTCCCCTCATTCACAGCCGCGTCGCGCCGTGGTGGGGTGGGATTCGTCCCGCCTTGCGATGATTCTCGCGGTGCTCGAGGCCCGCTGTGGAATCCCCTTTGCCGGGTTGGATGTGTACTTGAACGTTGCTGGCGGTATGAAAATTTCCGAACCCGCCGCCGACTTGGCCGTGGCCGCGGCCCTGCTCAGCGCCCGCGAAGACACCGCCTTGCCCGCTGACACTGCTATTTTTGGCGAAATATCTCTGTCTGGGGCCCTCAGACCTGCCCCTCAGACAGAAAACCGGTTGAAAGAGGCGCAGAAACTTGGTTTTACCGCTGCCATAGCTCCAAGCGGCGGCAAGTCTGTCTCGATAAAAGGGATCGGTTTACGCCGAGTAACCGATTTGACAGGTTTTGTTGGCGATTTCTTTGGGGCCGGCTAAGGTCGCACAAATTTCGATCGCAGAATTAAACGGGCGAGGGACATGGAAGGTTTCACAATAATTGACGGGGTTGTCGCCCTGATCATAGTAGTATCGGCACTGCTGGCATACGCGCGCGGCTTTGCCCGCGAAGCCATGGCCATCGCCGGTTGGATTGCAGCAGCAATACTCGCATTCATCTTTGCGCCTCAGGTCGAACCGATGATGGCCGAGATCCCAGTCGTAGGTGAGTTCATCTCGGATAGTTGCGAACTTTCAATCATTGCAGCCTTTGCTGCAGTCTTTGCATTGGCGCTGATTATCGTCTCTTTCTTCACGCCACTGTTCTCATCGCTGGTTCAGCGTTCTGCGATTGGTGGGCTGGATCAGGGCGTCGGCTTTTTCTTTGGCGTATTGCGCGGCATCCTTTTGGTCGCCATTGCCTTCTTCCTCTATGATGTCGTGATGACCGGACAGTCGTTTACAATGGTTGACGAAAGCCGCTCGGCGCTGGTGTTCGAGAACATGATTTCCAAAATCGAAGACCGCGACCCCGAACAGGCTCTGGGCTGGGTTACTCAGCAGTATGAAAACCTGATTGGTCACTGTCAGAAATAAGCGGGCCGCTTATGGACCGTTGCAGGGCGCCCAATGGGCGCCCTTTTTCGTTGCACGCCTTATTTTCACCGCTTTACTGAAAACCATCCCGGCAATTTATTAACGCAAATTACACCCGTTAACCTTTTGTTAACGAAGAAGAATCATTTGATTCGACAATTTTGAATTCTCTTGGTCGAGTAGCGCCAAAAGTTAACAAATTCTAGCCTGAGAGGCAAAACAGTTAACAAACCGCAGTAAAAATGCCGAATTATCCCTAAAAAAGAAACCAAATCCGCAATCGGCCCCATCCGTGCCCCAATTTGGACCAATTTCGCTGGCCATGTGTACCCAAGACAGAACGTCAGGTACTCCCGACCAGAAGGAACGACAAAATGCTACTGGATCACTTCAACTCTTTCGCAGACTTTCAGTCGGTGGATCTGCTGATGGATTTTCCGGTTTCCAAGCCCGAGCCTCGCCCGGTACGTCGTCCCCGTCCTCAGGCCGGTGGTTTCCTGCCTGACACTCTGATCGAAACCGACCGCGGTTTTCTGCAAATGCGTGACGTCAAACCTGGCGACAGCATCTACACCTTTGATGGTGGCGCTCAGGAAGTGAAATCCATCAAGCACGGTGTTCCACGCCTCACCACTCTGGTTCACGTTCCCGCTGGCGCCCTTGGCAACGACACAGACCTGCTGCTGCCGTCGGATCAGATGGTTGCGCTGGAACTGGACGCCGCCGAGCGCCTGTTCGACGTTGCTCTGGTCATGACCAAGCTGATTTCGCTGGTTGGCTACAAAGGTATCGCCGCCGCCATGCCCGAGCGTATGGCCCGCATTCACGTCAAGTTTGACGAAGAAGAGCTGATCTGGGCTGAAAGCGGTATGCTGATGCAGGCCGCTGGCGATAGCCTCGACTCGGCGTTCCGCAAACTGTCCTTGGCTGAAACCCGCCAGATCCTGGCCAGCGAAGACGGCCGCGCCCTGGCGCTGACTGGAATGGATCCGCTGCCCGCAGCCGCGCCAAGCCCGCTGGACGACATTCTGGCGCCAATGGCTGCCTGATCGAAATTACTCCCTGACTTACAGGCCCGCCCGCGCGGGCCTTTTCTTTTTTTCACATCTGCATCTTGCTGCGTCAAATGATCTGCCGCAAAATTGTGATCCTTTGGTGACAACTGCGGCCTAACGTTCTATGTCGTGGCCAACGCCCCAAACGGATTCGAAGCCACCCGCCTTGCCGATGCCGCAGATGCCCTCCGTTACCGCCTTTGAAACCAACACCCCGCATATTTCGTGCGGCACTGTTGATGCAGGCCCGGTGCAGATCACTCTTCAGCTTGAATACGCAAGGCCAACATGGTCACGAACTCTAACCCGGGGCTGCCTCGGCCTAGGCCTTAACAGCTAATTATGGTTGAGCCCGCTCAGCCAGCACAACGCGCAATGTGAAAGTGGAGCCACTGAATGTGTGGGATTTTGGGGATCGCAAGCCGGTCTGATGACGTCTTTGCGGAAATCTACGACGGCTTGTTGATGTTGCAGCACCGGGGCCAAGACGCCTCGGGCATCGTGACCTATAGCGGCGAGTTTTTTCGCGAGAAAAAGTCCAATGGTCTGGTCAAAGATGTCTTTGACGCCAAAGACGCCGAAACGCTGACCGGCAAGGTTGGCATGGGCCACGTCCGCTACCCAACCGCCGGCTCACTTAGCGCGTCTGAGGCACAACCGTTCTTTGTGAACGCGCCATACGGCATCTACCTTGTCCACAACGGCAACATCACCAACACCACCGAACAGCGCGAGAAAGTCACCGGCAAATACAGCCGTCATCTGCGCACCACGTCTGATTCAGAAATCCTCCTGAACGTTCTGGCGGATAAGATCTCCGACAGCATCAAGGTCAACGGCACCGGCGATCCCAAGCGCAACCTGTTTGCGGGCGTCAAAATGACGATGGAGCGTGTTCAAGGTGCGTATTCTGTCATCACGCTGATCGCTGGCGTTGGCATGATGGCCTTCCGTGACCCCCACGGTATCCGTCCCCTTTCGGTTGCTCAGCGCACCAATGAAGATGGCACCAACGATTACGCCTTTGCCTCGGAAGATGTGGCTTTTGGCATCAACGGTTTTGAAAAACTACGTGATGTAAACCCTGGTGAAGCCATCCTGATCGATCTCGACGGCAATATGCACAGCTTCCAGGCCGTTGAGGGTAAACTGACACCCTGCATTTTTGAATATGTCTATCTGGCGCGTCCGGATTCCATGCTGGATGGCATTTCCGTCTACAAAACCCAGCTGCGGATGGGCCAGACCTTGGCTAAACAAATCCAGGAAGCCGGGCTGGAAATCGACAGTATCATTCCTGTTCCGGATTCTGCACGCCCAGTGGCACTGGAAGTGGCAAACGCCACTGGCATCCGTTACCGCGAAGGCTTGGTGAAAAACCGCTATGTCGGCCGAACCTTCATCATGCATGGTCAGGCCGAGCGTCAGAAATCCGTACGTCGCAAGCTGAACGCAATTCCGCTTGAGATGAAAGATCTGAACGTGCTGCTGATCGACGACTCTATCGTGCGTGGCAACACAATCAAAAAGATCGTTCAGATGTGCCGTGACGCCGGTGCCAAAAACGTCTACGTCGCCAGCGCCTCGCCGCCTGTCAAATTCCCGAATGTCTACGGCATCGACATGCCAACCAAGCACGAACTGGTCGCCGACAAGCGCACGCTGGAAGAGATTCGGCAGGAACTGGGTGCTGATGCTCTGATTTATCAGAAGCTCGATGACCTGATCTGGGCTGCAAAAGAAGGTAACAAGGACATCACCCAGTTTGATTGTTCTTGTTTTGATGGCAACTACCTGACCGGTAGTGTCAGTCAAGACTACCTGTCCGCACTGGAAAGTAGCAGCCGGGTTAGCAGCAAGATCAAGGACATGCCACACGCCGGGGATTCCTGGAATGGCTCCAAGCTGGCGACCTAACGCACGAGTCTCAATCGCAAGCTGTGGATAAAATCCGCTTATGCTATCCGGTTGGAAAACGAACAATTGAGTTTTGAGATCGATGGGTGTACCAGCGCCTCTGATCCAAATTTGGAGGCGCTGTCCGCAGAGACAGCGCTTTTCCTTTGCCCATAGAAAGTCTGCCACCTTGGACGCGCATCTTGCCCGTATGTTGACCTCGTCGCGCCAGTGCCGCTGTTGCGGTGCTACCTTTGCGCAATTGCTCAGCTTGGCCTGTGACCGCCCGGACCTGTGCCCCGAGGATATGCCCGCCCAGGATAATTCGGCCATCCTTGCGGAAACGGGCGATGTGCTGACCGAAGATTTCTGCCGCATTGGTGATCTGCACTTCTTGCGCTGTGTCTTGGCAATCCCGCTCATCGGTGGTGATGAAGCTGAATTTGTTCTGGGAACCTGGGCCAGCGTCAGCCGCGAGGATTTCATCGACTATCTCGATCTGTTCGACATGCGCGAAACCGAGGGCTTAGGCGAACGCCCGGCCTGGCTGTCAAACGCCATCCCCCCAGGCATTGGTGAACCGGTTGCCGGCATGCTGCACATGCGCCCTCTGGGGCAATATCCCGAACTGATGATTTCGGAAACAAACCACCCCTTGCACCCGTTACAGAAAAACGGCGCTCAGCTCGAAGAAATGTTCGATCTGCTTTATTCTTATGGACATGACATGGCGTCCTTGGTTTATGACGCCTGAGAAATACCAAGACTAGAATTCAAGGGTGGTGCGGCCACCCGCCCTACATTTGCAACGGTCTGCGCAAGGACCTGCCCATCGGCAATCCGCTGCGCAACAACCCGCGCACCGCAATTTTCCTCTTCCTGTTCCCCCCAGTTCGCGGCTGCTAAGCGCCGCGACTGATACACCAGTTCGACTGCGCTGTTGCGGTCATGAGGATACGTACGATGACAAATTCAAAAGTGGCCAAACACGCCACCCAACGCCGTGCCATCAGCCAGGATTCACTCACCTTGATGGGCCTCTATGGTCCCAGCCAAGATCTGCGCGCCTTGATGCGGCTGCCCAATGGCCGGGTCAAACGGGTCAAACGTGGCACCCGCCTGTCCTCAGGCCGTATCGTCGGCATTGATGCACATGGGGTATTGCTGGAAAAAAACGGCACCACCCGGCGCTTAGAGATGCCAGGAGACTGACAGCCCTCTTGACCCGCTGATCCACTCGGACCACAAGGCTGCCATGACACAGAAACTTGCTCTCATCACAGGCGCCTCGCGCGGCCTGGGCGCGGCTCTGGCCGAAGCGCTGGCGCCCACTCACCACATCGTTGCCGTGGCCCGCACCACCGGCGCGCTGGAAGAACTGGACGACCGGATCAAGGCGGCTGGCGGCAGTGCGACACTGGCCCCGATGGATATCAACGACGCAGGTGCCATGGCGACCCTGTGCCGTGGCATCCATGACCGCTGGGGACAGCTTGATCTGTGGATGCATAGCGCCATCCATGCAGTCCCGCTTAGTCCTGCTAATTTTTCAGCTGGCAAAGACTGGGACAAATCACTGGCAACCAACACCAATGCCCCAGCCCTGCTGATCTCATATATTGCACCTCTGTTGGGGCATACGGGTCAGGCCGTGTTCTTTGATGACCCCCGTGCGGGAACCAAGTTCTTTGGAACCTATGGCGCCACCAAAGCCGCACAAATTTCCCTGGCCCGGTCCTGGGCAGCCGAAACCGAAAAAACCGGGCCCAAGGTGTCAATCGTCGCGCCAGAGCCTATGCCGACAGCCCTGCGCGCAAGGTTCTTCCCCGGTGAAGATCGCGATACGCTGACCAATCCGCTGGTTGAAGCCAAACGCCTGGTGGCAGAGCTACAGATTGGCTAGGCCAGTTCAACTCAATTGGATTGAAAACCCCAATCAGCGGTGCGTGCAAGCACGCACCCTACACTGAGCGGTACCTTTGGAAACAAGCCCCCCGGGGGCGGCATCTGGTTGAACACAAGCCAGGCACCGGTTCGATCACCCGTCATCAAAACCAATCTGCATGGCCCGGCAACCTACATGTCACGCAACAGCACATCCAATGACGCCAAGGACTTGCCCCATTTGCCGCCACCGCCTATTCATCTATAAAACCACTAGCTAAGGGCCCTTCATGCGCATTCTCATCACAAATGACGACGGCATCAGCGCACCGGGACTGGTGGTCTTGGAAAAGATCGCCCAGGCTTTGGCTGGACAACAGGGTGAAGTCTGGACCGTTGCCCCCGCATTTGAGCAATCCGGAGTGGGCCATTGCATCAGCTATACCCATCCCACCATGCTAACCAAACTGGGCGAGCGCCGCTTTGCCGCCGAAGGCTCTCCCGCTGACTGCGTATTGGCCGGGTTGCATGTGGTTATGAAAGACGCCCGGCCTGATCTGGTCTTGTCCGGCGTCAACCGCGGCAATAACTCGGCCGAAAATGCACTCTACTCAGGCACACTCGGGGCTGCAATCGAGGCCGCGTTGCAGGGTGTCCCGGCGATTGCCCTATCTCAGTATTTTGGCCCTAAGAACTACGAAACTGCCGCGCCGTTTGAAGCCGCTGCTGTACACGGGGCGCCACTGATTTCGCGCATCATCGAAGCAGGTGTTCAGTCCAATCAGGACTATGGGCTGTTCTACAACGTCAACTTCCCACCGGTCCCCGCCGCCGAGGTCAAGGGCACCCGCGTTGTTGCCCAAGGTCTTAGACCAGGCACATCCTTCACCGCCGAGCCGCAGCTATCACCCACCGGGCGCCCATACCTGTGGATCAAGGGCGGCGACCAACATATTCCGACCGCGCCAAACACCGATGCTGCAGCCAATCTGGACGGCTATATTTCAGTCACGCCCATGCGCGCCGATCTCACGGCCCATGACGCACTGGAGGCCCTGAAAGTCATCCAATGAGCAGTCCTGATCCCGAAACAAAGATGCAGTTCCTGTTTGCGCTCCGCTCCAAAGGCGTGACCGAAGCGCGGGTACTGAATGCGATGGAAGAAGTCGACCGCGGGCCGTTTATTCGTGGGCTGTTTGCCCAGCGTGCCTATGAAGACATGCCTCTGCCCATCGCCTGTGGCCAGACCATTTCGCAACCCTCTGTGGTTGGGCTTATGACACAGGCGCTGCAGATCTCGCCCCGTGACACTGTTCTCGAGGTTGGCACCGGGTCGGGCTATCAGGCAGCCATCCTGTCAAAGCTGGCCCGCCGCGTTTATACAATCGATCGTCACGCCCGTCTGGTGCGCGAAGCCAGACAGATATTCGAGCAACTGCAACTGGCCAATATCACCTCATTGGTCGGCGACGGCAGCCATGGGTTACCCGACCAGGCCCCGTTTGACCGTATCCTAGTTACCGCAGCTGCCGAAGATCCTCCGGGGCCACTCTTGGCGCAACTCAAGGTTGGCGGTATCATGGTGGTGCCTGTAGGCCAGTCGGACACCGTGCAAACCCTGATCAGGGTGCAAAAGACTGAAGACGGGCTGGAATATGACGAATTGCGCCCAGTTCGCTTTGTCCCGCTGCTTGAGGGACTGGGCAAAGAGACATAAGAGTACCACCGACCGGTCGCCGTTCTGGCTGACCAATTGAACGAGTGATAGAAACCCTCGGCGAAAAAGGGGGATCGCTTTTGCAGGAGAGCAGAATGACAATGACATCACCTTCGACCCGGCTGAAACGCGGCACAGCCCTGGTGCTGGTGCTGGGATTGACCGCAGCCTGTGACGGCGCCCTTGATTATGATCTGCGCGGTCAGGTTGGGGCTTTCAACACCTCAAACGCAGCGCAGAATGCTACCACCGGCCGCCCGGCTGCAGATGACCGTGGGCTGATCACCTATCCCAACTACCAGGTCGCTGTTGCAAAACGTGGTGACACCGTTGCAGATGTCGCCAACCGTATCGGTATGTCAGTAGATGAAATTGCGCGCTTCAACGGCGTGCAGCCCACCGACAATCTGCGCCCCGGCGAAGTTCTCGCCCTGCCCCGTCGCGCCCCAGACGAAGTGATCTCAACCGGCAACGGAGCCAATCCAGGCTCGGTGGATATTGAATCCCTAGCAGGTCCAGCCATCGATGGCTCGGCCCCCACCTCGCCCAATCCCGGCTCGGTAACCACAACCCAATTGCAGCCCACCCCTACAAAGGTTGAAAAACCGCAGGTTCAGGACGGCCCCGAGCCAGTCCGCCACAAGGTGGCCCGCGGCGAGACCGCCTATACCGTGTCGCGGCTCTATCAGGTGCCGGTCAAGGCCCTCGCCGAATGGAACGGCCTGGGCAGCGACTTTGCCATACGCGAGGGGCAATTCCTGCTGATCCCTCTCAAAGATCAGTCTGCCCCGGCTCAAGCCACTCCTGTCGCCACCACACAGGTGACCGAACCTGGACAGGGCACCACCACCCCTACCCCGCCAAGTTCGACGAAACCCCTGCCACAGGAAACGGTTGCCCCAGCAGCGGAAGTGGTCGCCCTCCCCGAAGTAGCAGTCCCGGCCCCGAGTCGCAGCAGCCAGGCGGCCATGGGCTACCCGGTTCAGGGCAAGATCATCCGGACTTACAAGAAGGGCAAGAATGACGGTATCGATATTGCCGCTGCTCCCGGCACTCCGGTCAAGGCGGCCCGTGGCGGCACTGTTGCTGCTATCACCGAAGATTCCAACAAGGTGCCGATCATTGTGATCCGTCACGATGAAAAACTGCTGACGGTCTATGCCAACGTCGACAACATCGAGGTGAACAAAGGCGACAAGGTCAAGCGTGGTCAGACCATTGCGGCGCTGCGCAGCGGTGACAATGCCTATGTACATTTCGAAGTGCGTGACGGGTTCGATTCCGTCGACCCGCTGCCCTACTTGCAGTAAACCAACGGGCATCGCGCCTTGGCACCATGCCTGCGGTGCCAGTATCTAGCGCAAAAAGAAAAACTGGGGCGCGCTGTCAGCGCAGCGCAATCCCCTGCCGCCCGGCCAGATCGACAAAGAACTGCCAAGCCACCCGGCCTGACCGCGCGCCGCGCGTCGCTTGCCACTCAATGGCCTCGGCACGGAGCTGCGCGGCATCTGTCTTCACACCATAAGCGGTGCAATAACCATCAATCATCGCCAAGTATTCATCCTGATCACAAGGATGGAAACCCAACCACAGCCCAAAGCGATCCGACAGCGACACCTTTTCCTCAACCGCTTCGGACGGGTTGATGGCGCTGGAGCGTTCGTTTTCGATCATGTCGCGCGGCATCAGATGGCGTCGGTTTGAGGTGGCATAGAACACCACATTCTCGGGCCGCCCCTCGATTCCACCATCCAGCACCGCCTTCAGGCTTTTGTAATGCTGGTCATCATGGCTGAATGACAGGTCATCACAGAACAGAATAAACCGATGCGGTGCGTCACGCAGATGATGCAGCAACCGCGCCACCGATGGCAGGTCTTCGCGCTGCAGCTCCACCAGTTTCAGATCTGGGTGATCTGCGAGCAACGCGCCATGCACCGCCTTGACTAGGCTCGACTTACCCATGCCCCGCGCGCCCCACAACAGGGCGTTGTTGGCACCATGGCCACGGGCAAAGCGACGGGAGTTTTCCAACAGCGTATCCCGCGATCGGTTGATGCCGACCAGAAGGTCCAGGTCCACCCGGCTGATATCGGCCACTGGCTCCAACCGTTCGGGCTCCACATGCCAGACAAAGGCCGAGGCCGCGTTGAAATCAGGTGCCGCCAGCGGCGCCGGAGCCATCCGCTCCAATGCTTCGGCAATACGGGTGAGTGTGGTCTGATCCATGGGGGCCTCCGTCTGTCCTTGGAGGGTTTCAAACCACGTTCCACACGGGTCGGCAAGAGCCCCCGTTTGGCGAAACCCTGCCAACAGAAAGCCGCGCCCCCAAAATCGCAAAAAATCGTCTATACTACCCGCAGCCAGATGAAAGGAGACCACAATGCTCTACCCTCTCGCCACGCTCGAAGCCGACAAGCTGAGCGCCATTCAGGACCTTGAAAAGACCATCGGCAGCCCCCTGGTGGCACTGGCAGGTGTCGAGGCCAAAACGGCCCAGTTGCCGGACGACAAGGTGCAAAAACTGCAGGAGCTAGAAGAGGAGTTGGGCGTTGTGCTGGTTGCAGTGCGACCAAATTAGTCCTCCCACTCGAGTCGGAGGACAACATGCTGCCCTTCCAATCCCTTTAAAGAAAACGAATCTGGTTTGGTAAATCGGAAACCCGTCGTTCCACCAACCATCTCCCGAGTGGCGTTGGAGACTAGTATCTCACCCGATTTGGCATGAGTGGTTATCCGAGCGGCCATATTCACGACGGTGCCAAAGAAATCACCACGCGTTTGAACAACATCACCTGTGTGTATGCCAATCCGCAATCCTAAGCGTGGCTCTTCTTCTATCGCCGCAACTCGTCCCTGCATTTCAATTGCAGCCGCAAGCGCCTCGTGTGCGGAAGAGAAGCTCGACATAGTGCCATCACCAAGTGACTTAACAAACTGGCCGTGATGGGACTGAACGACATCTTCCACGACCTGGAAGTGATCGTTTACGACAACTGACCATTGCTGGTCACCTAACGTTGCAACCAGCTTTGTGCTGCCTTCCAGATCAGTGAATAAAACGGAAGCTAGACCTTCAGTCTGATTCAATGCGGGGCCTTCATCACGCGCAGTGTCCACCAGACGTTGGATTTCTTTTTGCTCCCTGCCCATATGGACAATATTTGGAACCGGAGCCGATCCATGGCGCTGCATGATTTTCCACCCCGCGCCTTCCAGTACAAAAACAAGTGTGGTGCGTTGGATGCTTGCCTCGGGCAAACCTTCAAAATGGATACGATGCACAAAAGAGGACCAGCCGGTTTCACCGTTTTCAAAGGCTTCCGCCTCCTCTTCCTCAACAGAGATCAATGAAGGAATCTCAGCAAAAAAACCAGCTACCCCATCACCGACCACTGACCCGTTCCAATATTCGTTGTCCGCGGTTCCGATAAAACGCAACTCTTCCGAAGCGGACATGAAGTCTCTCAAGATTTCAGTGTTCCCGGTTAAAATCGCCTGATGCCAGCGCCTTGAAACCGCAAGAAGTTCTGGTGATGTCCGGATCATCTTTTTAGCCTCGCTTTCGGCTCAGGAGAGTGTTCTCTAGTACCTCCTCTGAAAACACCCGAAGACCGCAGCTTTAAACTACAATTCAGTCGCGGCATTTGAATTGAATGAACCAGCCCTGACCAAGCGCAAATTTCGACAACACTCGCCTAAACAATCAACCTAGTGCGCCAAACGAAAAAGGCGCGCCATCTCTGGCACGCCTATCTATCTTCTAAGCCTCAGACTTACTTGTGCTTGCTGTCATCCACTTCGTCAAAGTGAGGTTCAAACTCTTCGCCGTCATCCTCATCTTCTTCGTCGTCATCATCATAGTACCCGTCGGCCCGCAGCTTGGCTTCGCGTTTCACCTCAACCCGGCCAACCAGAAAGATCGAAATCTCATACAGGCCGTAGACCACGGTAAACAGGATGAGCTGTGTGATCACATCCGGCGGTGTCACCAGTGCCGCCAGCAGCAGAATGCCAACCATCGCGTATTTACGCACTGATTTCAGCCCGTCTGCACTCACCAGACCAGCCTTACCCATCAGTGTCAGCAGAACCGGCAGCTGGAAACACAGACCAAAGGCCATGATGAACTTCAGAGTGATATCCAGCGACTCGTTCACCTTACCAAAGAAGGTGATCCTGATCCCGTCACTGGTTTCCGGCACCACTGCGGCATCAGCCGGGAGCTCACTCACGGATCCAGACATCAGATTGGCAAAGATCGACGACACATCTGCAAAGCCCAGGAAAAATGACATGGCCAGCGGGGTGACGACAAAATGCGCAAATGACGCGCCTAGCAGGAACATCAAAGGTGACGCCGCAAGGAACGGCAAAAATGCCGACTTCTCGGTCTTATAAAGACCCGGCGCCACAAACCGCCATAGCTGAAACCCAATCACCGGAAACGACAGTGCAAATCCAAAGACCATCGAGATCCGGAACAGAGTGAACAGATACTCCTGCGGGCTGGTGTACTGCAAGGTAGGCGACGGATCGCCCAGTTCTCGCAGCGTTGCCTCGATTGGCCCTAGCAGGAACTGCAGGATCGGTTCAGCCACAGTGAACGCCAGGATAACCCCAACCGCGAAGGCCCCCACTGCCCGGATCAACCGGTTACGCAGCTCGGCCAGATGCTCGATCAACGGCGCCGAGCTGTCTTCTATATCTTCAGTCTGGCTCATGATTTACTCTCGTCATCACTCTTCAGCGCCGCCTCGGCTTCTTCCGCCTTGGCCAGAGCCTCAGCTGCTTCGCGCGCTTTGCGCTCAGCCGCTGTGCGTGCTGTCGCAGCCTGGATCTTCTTAGCGTCCTCAGCCCGTTCAGCAGCCAGTTTCCCGGTCTCGCTGTCCGGGTCAAACTTGCCCAGATCCGGGCCCTTGCCAGTCAGATCCATGCTTTTGGCCATATCCTGGGCCGCGTCACGCACCCCGTCCATAGCCGTTGACATCGGATTGGCGGCCGCCTTGAGACCTTTGCTGACATCCTTGATACCAGACTGATCCGCAGCATCGTTCATGGCGCTGCTAAACTCGCGCGCCATGCCCTTGGCCTTACCAACAAACCTTCCAACCGTGCGGAACATCACTGGCAGGTCCTTGGGGCCAACCACGATCAGCGCAACAACGCCGACCACCAGCATTTCGGTCATTCCCAAATCGAACATTGCGGGTTACGCCTTGTCTTTGTCGGTCTCGGTTTCCGGGGTCACGTCCTTGGCAGCTTCAGCGGCATCTTCTTCCAGTTCTTTCTGGCCTTCGTTGATGCCCTTCTTGAACGAGGTGATGCCCTTGCCCACTTCACCCATCAATGAACTAATTTTGCCACGGCCAAATAGCACCAGAACCACAACAGCAATCAGCAGCAAGCCCGGCAGTCCAATATTTCCCAAACCCATTTTACTTCTCCTTTAGTCTCGGCAGCTATCCGCGCCGTATATTCGTTTCACTAGTGGTTCTACGCCTCAAGCGAATTGATCGAAAGCAACAACCCCATCGCAACAGCTCTTTCGAGAGCAATTTTGCACTTTTTCTCACCCGCGCGAAACCCAACTGACAGGTTTATGTCAGTTGCCCCCTGCTAGGTCCAGAGCGTCAACACACATAGGAGATGACAAATGAAAAACGCAGTTGCTGAAATCGTGACCTTCGCCCTGGCCGACACTGTAAAATCAGCTGACTTTGTAGAAATCAGCAAAGGAACCGAATCCTTCGTGCGCTCTATGCCCGGCTTTGTGCACCGCCAGCTGAGCGAAGGGGAAGACGGAAAATGGACAGACTATGTCATCTGGGACAGCATGGAAGCCGCCCAAGCAGCCTCCGAGGCCTTTATGAAAGCTGAATGTGCCGGGGCCCTGATGACCGCTATCGCTCCTGACACCGTCAACATGCGCCACGAGAACGTCCTGTGGAAGATGGCCGCTTGACGCGGTAGGTCAGAACGGCACAAGGATAGACCCATGCGCCGCTCTGACCGCCTCTTTGATATCATCCAGATCCTGCGCGACGGCAAATTGCACCGCGCCCAGGACATCGCGGACCGGCTCGAAGTGTCGGTCCGCACCATCTACCGCGACATGGACACGCTGGTCGCCAGTGGTGTCCCGGTCGAGGGCGAGCGCGGTGTGGGCTATATGGTGCGCGAGGCGATCACTCTGCCCCCCGTGACCCTGACCACCGCCGAGCTTGAAGCGCTAAACCTTGGCATGGCCATCGTCGCCGAGGCCGCCGACGAGGATCTCAAAGCCGCCGCGCAATCCCTAGCCGATAAGATCGACGCCGTGCTTCCCACAAGCACCGTGGCCGAGGCGGATGCCTGGAAATTTGCCGTCTACCCATTCTCTAACGCCACCCTTGGCTTTACCCACATGCCCGCCCTGCGCGCCGCGATCAAAGCCCGGCAAAAGCTGAAACTGGACTACCGCCGCATCGACGGCGTGCTGACCCACCGCACCATCCGCCCGCTGCACATGGAATACTGGGGCCGCGTCTGGACCCTGACATCGTGGTGCGAAACCCGCGAAGATTTCCGCGTCTTCCGTGTTGACCTGATCGAAACCGCCACCCCCCTGCCCGAGCTATTTGTCGATGAGCCGGGCAAACGGTTGGCTGATTATCAGGCCTATGTGGACAATGGGTTGTAAAAGCCTAATGCACTTAGCAGCTAAGTTGACCGCAAAGCGCCAAGGACACCAATTGGCTGCGTGGCACTCTACTTGCGTGAAAGGTGTCGGTAAGCTTCCTCAGCACTGCGAAAACCATAAGGCCTTGGTGTGTAACGATGGTTTGCCTTAACAAAAAACAAAGCCTTTAGACGTAAACCCGCCGGGAGATTATTGATTTGTTCAACTAGGTGAGACCTTGCCACGGGCTTTTGGTTGTCTTGAAGGAAGTCAAGTTCAAGCCTTCTGAAGGATATATAAGCACCCAGAAAACGTTTATTGTCTTTTGGCCAAACAGTGTTGTCACGAAGTAACGAAGTTACCCGATCATAGTATTCCTGTGAAACAGCGCAGTCTTTCAAGTAAAGACTGGCGTCAGCCACCAGAGTGAGAACGCGCTCCTCATTTGGGAATTTTCGAGACAGCGAAAGCGCTTTCTGGAAACCTTTTGAGTAATCTCCTGATGTGAGTGTTCTCCGAATAGAGGCTAAGGCAATACGAATTCTAACTTCAGTGAAATACATTTATTTCCTCGGCGAATTCAGTTTTTTACAGCTAGTTTAATAGGAACGCTTCGCCGCGTGGGCGGTGAAGAAGCAACATTTTGCCCAGAAAAAATGGTCTTCTATCTTTCGAGTTACAATAAGGCTGCAACTTTAAACCGCTGTCATATCCCTAATCAACAAACGCCGGCATTGTCCGCATAGCAGACTATAGCACTTCGCGCAGCAAACAACCGATACCAGCCCTTGCCCCCTGCTCCAAGTCGCAGCGCTGAACTCAGGTTTGAACCAACCCCTCAATTGCGCTGCGCACAAGGTCCTCGGGTTTCGACCATCCGTAACTGCTAATGGTAATTAGATTATGCGCGATCCCATGCAAAACACACAGCAGCAACTCAGACTTCAAACGCTGTGTGGATTGATCCACCCTTTTACCCAAAGCCGCCGACAAAGCATCGTGGAGAACGTCAAACCGCGCCGGTGTTGCATCTGCCTCTAGAAAACCACGCACCTCGGCCTGGCTGATCCCCTTGGACATGAACACCATGAAATAGTGATCACGGTTGTCCAGCCAGTAGGTGACATAGCGTAGTGCCAATGCCTGTATGCAGGCCTGTGGATCAGGCTCCCGCACTGCAATTTGATCAAGCTCGTCAAACAGATCCGCAAACACCTTCACCCAAAGGGCCCGAAGAATATCGATTTTGCTGTCAAAGTATTTGTACAGGGTCATCGGCGTAAGATTGGCCTCCTGCGCAAGGCGCCGCATCGACACTGCCTCGTAACCTTCGGTCTGAAAAAGCCGTAACGCGCAAGACGAGATTTTCGCACGCATGTCCGCGATCTGTTTTTCTGTGCGCGGAGGGCGACCTCTCGCCCCTTTTCCCCGTTCACGTTGTGCCATTTGCATCCTTTCGCAAGGCCTGTCGCCCCTGTTGACATCTATCATTTTTAAAATATAACGCGTTATACAAATAAATGCGAGACATAAAATGCGCAATCGTCCCCTAATTGGCGCCCCCATCCTTCGGGGCTTCCAGACCGACAAAACCGGCAGGCAGGGTGGTCGAATTTACAATCCAGAAGACGGCAAGACTTTTCGCGCCCATTTGCAGCTGCTGCCAAACGATGAATTACGGGGGACTGGCTGCCAGGGTCCTCTGTGCCGTAGCCAGAAATGGCCCTGCATCCTCACCAACCAGACAGACGAGTAATTCGATATGCCAACACCAAACACACCTCGCAGCCTGAGCGCAAAAGAGCTTGGGTTCTATCGCATCTTATTTCTAATCTCGGCGATCTGGAACTTTGCAGGTGCCTTCCCGGGACTTTATGACAGCGCCGGAATGTTCGAGCGCGAATTCAGCCGCCAATTGGCAGATCCGATCATGATTGCAATCTATCGTGGCGCTTGGGGAACGGCGTTTCTATACGGCCTTGGGTTTCTCATGGTCGCCTTCAATCCGATACGCCATACCGGAGTGGTGCTGATGGGCGGACTGGGTAAGGCGCTTTTTGCCCTGAACTTGCTTGTCATGTATCTGAACGGCTGGACAACAGATTTCGCAATTATGGTCATTGGCGGCGACGTGGTTTTTGTCTTTCTATTCGCGGTCTATTTCCTCCGCCTAAGGCATCACGGCCATGCCCTGATCTGACAATGGTCCCTTATGGTTTTGGCTGACCTCACCCACCCGCGCAGTTGCTCAATAGTTGTGACCGGATAGATCACTCTTTCTCTGGCGGCACAGCCCGCTGGTAAAGATGCCATGTGGTATGGCCAAGGATCGGCAAGGTGAAGATCAGGCCCAGAAAAGCCGGAACCAGCGACAGCAGCATGGTGATCGAGATAATCGCCGCCCAGGTAAGCATGGCCACCGGGTTTTCCGTGACAACGCGAACCGAGGTTAGCATAGCGGTCACAAAATTGGTCTCGCGGTCCAGCAGCATCGGCATCGCCACAACCGTCACCGTGAACAGTGCGGCCGACAGCACCGCGCCTGCGCATGTGCCAATTGCAAGGAAGGTCCAACCTTCGGGCGTGAAGAACACGATGTGCAAAAAACCGTCAAAATCCGAAAACGAGGCATCCTTGAGGATGATCGCCAGCCAAAGCCGGACCTGGTAAATCCAGAACCAGAAAATGAACAGCGTGACAAAGGCCATCCAACCCAACTCGCGTTTGCGCTGCTTGACCATGACAGTAAGGATATCTGACCAGCCGAAACTCTCCCCCCTCTGCAACCGGCGCGACATTTCATAAAGCCCGGCAGCGGCAAAAGGCGCGACAAGCGGAAAGCCCACCAAGGCGGGCGGGATCATCCAGATTTTGCCGAGCCAGAACAGGCTCCAGACAAACAACAGGCCAAACACCGCATAGAATAGGCCAAAGAAACCGCTCATAACGGGGCGTGCCAGAAAGTCTGAAAACCCGGCCTTGAGCGACTCGGTAATATCCACCGATGTCAGCGAGTTGACCTTGGGCATGAGTGTCGGCCGCGGCGGCAGTTTTTGCGGTCTTTTGGATCCCGAGGTTTTGGACGTCATGGCATACTCCTCCCAAAGCATGGCACCACGCTGGCCAGTTTGCAAAATGACCCAGCTGTGAAGCGCGCATCCCCTCTGCACATAAGTGTGCATCAGCCAAGGCATTGGGGCAAGGGGGCCGTATTTTCTGCGCATCTCGCCAGTCAGACCATTGTCAATTTCCCAGCAACAGGTGATCCGGCCCTTACCCTAAACCACTCGTAGCAAAATCTGCAGTGCCAGTCCGGCCACTACAGCACCTGCCAGTATCTCCAGCACCGCAGCGGCGCGCAAGGCCGCCGTTCCCTGCATCTGCAACAAAGCCCCCTTGCGCAGGGTCACCGCCGCCACCGCCACCGCCACGGTCAAACAAGCGGTGCCCAGCCCCATGGCAAAAGCCCCGGCGATCCCCGCCCACAGGATACCCATGCGCCAGGTCAGCAGCAATAGAAACACAGCCCCCGTGCAGGGCCGTACCGCCACCACGCCAACAATCGCCAGCGCCTCACGCAGCGATGACACCTCGGCCGCTTCCTCTAGTGTAGGCCCATGCCGATGGCCGCAGGAGGGGCAGGTTCCGTCGTCGTGGTCATGCGAAGGGGAATGTTGATGCCCGCAGGCCGTTGCAGGTTGGGCAACCACTTGGCTCGCAAAAAGTCTACGCAGCCCGCGCAGTAGCAGCCACAGCCCCACTAGCCCTATCAAGGCATAAGACAGCGGCGCCATGACATCTTCGGCAACCGAGGTAAGCTGTTCGCGCCCCCAGTCCAGCACCAACAAACCGCCCACCACCAGCAGCACCGCCATAGCCGCCTGCGCCAATGAGGACGCAACCGACAGCCCCGCCAACCGCATCAATGGCACAGGCTTACCCAGCCCATAGCCGCCGATCACCAGCTTGCCATGCCCCGGCCCGGCCGCGTGAAAGAACCCATAGGCAAAACATAAGGTCAACAATCCAGCAAAAGCTCCTGGCTCTCCGGCCCGCAGAGCGCGCAGCCCCCGGGCCAGTGCATTCTGCACCTCGCGCTGCCCCTCGGCGGCCCAGACCAGCACCAGGGTCGCGCCGCCAAACAGCCACAGCCAGGCCGCAAGCCCCGCAATCACTGTTGCTGCCAGATAGATCCCCCAGCGCATCTTAGCCCTCGCAGCTCAAATTCACGGTATCGGCAAAAGCTTCGCCTACTTCGGGATAGGCATCTTCGGCCTGATCCGCAGGCATCGCATAGAGCATCTCTTCAACCTTGTCATAGGCCGCATTCAGATCCGGCGGAGTAGCGCTGCCGTTGCAGTTGCCGGTCACTTCCAGCCGCTGATCGAGCCTATAGGCCGTGTAAAACGTCGGATCATAGGCCTTGATCTTCACACCCTCGGCCGAGACGGTCTCAACCAGCGCCCGCCGGTGCTGCGTTGTGATACGCCCCTGCGATACCTCGGTTACAAGATGCTCGGGTGAGCCCAGCGTCACCGGTGCGCCATCCCTACTCGCATAGACATCGCCCTCAAAGCCCTCGCTCCAACTCAGATCAAACCCCTGAAGTTTCGACATTTCTTCGGCGGTCAGCTCTCCATCAAAGTCCGCATCCAGCTCAAGATCCTCAAAAATCAACAGCGAGTAGAATTCGTCATAGGCCCAAGTCACCTCAACCGATTCCAACTGTCCGGCGTCCGAAACAATCACCCTCAGCGAGGTGTCGACAAAAATATGCGGATGGGCCCCGGCGCTTACCGGGATCAGGGCAACAGCTGCAAGCACGGACAGAAAGTGTTTCATGCCCTCTTCCTTATGCCCAGGTCGCGGCTGGGGCAAGATGCGCCCCAAGTTCAGGCAGGAACTAGCCTATTGTTTTCACAGACACTTGCCCTGCCCTCGCCCCAATTTCTCGTATTGCTTTAACAACCGCGCTCGCTACACTTTTCCCCAGCAAAGGAGATCACCACTATGGCTAAGCCCCTTGTTCTAGCCGCTGCCGCCACCCTGCTCTGTGGGTCTCTGGCTGCGCAAACCTCTCTGAAATCCATGCCTGTCATGCTCACTCCCGATACCGACCACGGCACCTGCAGCATCGGCCTGCAAGTGAACGCTGGTGGCGCCAAACTTCGCGCGGGCCCTGGGGCCGAATATCCTGTCATCAAGGTTCTCAAGGCTGGCCACGTCGTGTCCGGCTGTGACGAACACAATGGTTGGGACGGAGTCATTGATGGGCTAGATGAAAGCTGCAGCGTTGGTATCTCCGTTGCCAAAAAACGCCCCTACAGCGGTGCCTGCGCCAGTGGCTGGATTGACCAGCACAGCCTCACCTCAATCTACGGCTAACGCGCTACCAGAGTCCCGACCCGCCAATCAAAAACACCAAATTCAAACTCGCTAGCGCTGGGTTATGGTACGACAGGCTACATTGAAGGAATTGCATTGTGTTCACGCCTAATAATTGCATTGCCAAAATCTCAGCCCTTGTCCTAAGCGTGTTGGCGCCACTCCCGGCCCTCGCACAATCCCAATCGGAACAAGCCTTTGCCCGCAAAATTCTGACCAACCTGCAGGCCAATTCCTTTGCCCAAAACCGGGAATATTGTGGTATTATCGGGCTCACCGAAACCGGCGGTCTCATCGCCTCGGCCCCACGCAAAGGACGACGCGACTCCTGCCGCCCCAAAGACCCCCGCGGTGCAGTGGAAATCATCGCCAGTTACCACACCCACGCAGGCTTTGACCCGGATGCCGACAGCGAGGTGCCCTCATCCAATGATTTGATCGGCGACATGGAGGAAGGTCTTGACGGCTACGTCTCCACGCCCGGCGGTCGATTGTGGTTCATCGACGGCCAATCTGGCACTGCCCGCCAACTTTGTGGCCTGGGTTGCCTGCCTTCTGATCCCGCGTTTGTCCCCGGCGAATGGGGCCCCATCAAACAGCGCTACACCCTGTCAGATCTGGAATGGCGCCAGTACTAAATCGACGCCATTGTACCGTGACACCGTACCGCCCCTACCAGTTAAGGTTTTTCCAAATCTATGCAGCGATCTCTACCTGTACCTTGCCATCATGTAAGACACAGACGGTGTTGAAAAGCTGCCCCATTGGAGGGGCACGCCCCAAGCTAGGCCATAGTCAAACGACCTAACTGGGTAGCAACACTCAAACAGGTTTCAAATTTTTGCTGCGAGCTGGTAAAAGTTCAGGCCTGGTTTAAGGCTGGCTTTGCGTATTCTCTAACGCTGATCGAGATTGCTTCCAACCATGGGGCCGCACAACGGCGACTGTGCGGACTTTGCGGCCCCCCGCGATTATGTTGTACCAATCGTTTCTCTTGACCGTGGCCGGTCCAATACCCGATTGGCTTTTCCATTTTCTGGGCGATACTCGACTGAATTGCCTTTGGCGTCACTGAGATAGAGCCTGCCGCAAGAACGGCACTCCCAAGCCAAACGACTTGGGAGTGCTCGCCTGACGCTCATACACAGTTTTTCGCGATCTTCTTCTTTGCTTTCAATGGCTTCATCAATGGTGTCGAGGAAATAAAAATAGTTCTTATCACCAATAATGTAAGCTTTGTACGATAGATAATCCGTTTGATCAGGGATTACCTCACCGCAAGTGCATTTGATTTTCATTGCTTGGGGCCACTGTTTCGTTACGTACCGTTCGTTGCAGACAGCTTGGCCGTGGAATCCCATTTTTTCAAGTATTTGTCTGTGTAGGTCTGGGCTCTAAGCGTTCATTTACACGCCTCAGTGCAAGCGATTGGGACCTGCCTAACCAACAAAGCAATGCCAACCACTTCTGCAAAGCTTCTGTTGCGAAATCCCCCATTTACACCCTGCAGTTGATTTATCCACAACCCAACGCTATACGCACTGTTCTGTCTCAACCCCGAACCCCACGGAAGTACGATGTAATCGCCGCGCACATATCTCAACCAAGACCCTGACTGCGTAAGTCGGGTGTCTTTTTGCGACCAAACACATCATCGAGACTATTATGAATATTCTGAAATACCCGCGGACGCGGCACATCGAAGGCTCGCGCCTTCAACTGGGCGATATGGCGGATGACAAACCTATCAAAGACCTCAGCGGCCAAACTCTGATCGTCGAAGAAAAGCTTGACGGCGCCAACTCTGCCATCTCTTTTGACAGGGCTGGCAGCCTTTTGCTGCAAAGCCGAGGTCACTACCTGACTGGCGGTGGCCGCGAGCGTCATTTCGACCTGCTCAAGACATGGGCGGCGGCCCATGCCCATGTCCTGCATCCGGTGCTTGGGGCGCGTTTTGTGATGTACGGCGAATGGGTGTACGCCAAGCACACGGTCTTTTACGACCGCCTGCCCCATTACTTTATGGAGTTTGACGTCCTGGATCGCGACACCGGAGCGTTTCTCAGCACCGCTGCCCGGCGATCTTTGCTGACAGGGCTGCCGATCATGCCCGTCCCGTTGCTGCACCAGGGAGAGATTACATCTGTTGATCATCTCAACAGCATGACCCGCCCGACGCCCTACAAGTCAGCGAATTGGCATCAGGCCCTGGCCCAAGCCGCCGCGCGCTCTGGCAGCCGTCCGGATATGGTCGATCAACAGACCGAAGACAGTGATCTGGCCGAAGGTCTCTACCTGAAACTGGAAGACGCAGACCAGGTACAAGACCGGTTCAAGTTTGTCCGCGCCGATTTCATACAAGCCATCGAGGCTGCGGATGGCCATTGGCACGACCGCCCGATCCTGCCGAACGCCTTGGCCGACGGGGTCGATATCTTTGCCCCCGTGCTTGGGGTGAAAGGGGCCTATGATGCATAAGCTCTTGAAACCCACGGTCAGCCACGACCACCTGCTATCGCTGCTCCCAACTGGCCCGCTCTGGCGGGTCGATTGGGCTGCAATCTGGCCGCTATGGCCTGAATTGGCGACACTGGACAGCTGCCCCCAAGACCCGATCCACCATGCCGAGGGCGATGTGGGCACCCATACGCGCATGGTGGTCGAGGCACTGGTGTCCAACCCCGAATGGCAAGCGCTCTCACCTCACGACCAAAGCTATCTGTTTTGGGCGGCGGTGCTGCACGATGTGGGCAAGCCTGCTGTCACCAAACACGAAGAAGGCGGACGCATTTCTTCTCGTGGCCATTCGCGCGTGGGGGCCAGCATTGCCCGGCACTTGCTGTGGCAGGCCGGGTCACCCTTTGCCTGGCGAGAAGCGCTCTGTGGGATTATCACCAACCACCAACTGCCATTCTGGCTGATTGAACGGCCTGATCCGCTGCGGCTCGCAATCGAGACCTCGTGGCGCTGCCGACCTGATCATCTGTGCCTGCACGCCACAGCCGATGCACAGGGGCGGTTGTGTCAAGATCAACAAGCAATCCTTGAAAGTGTCAACCTTGCTACGCTGACCTTTCAAGAGGCGGGGTGCATGACAGGGCCGTTCCCCTTCGCCAACGACGAAAGCCGCGTTGCGTTCTTTGACCTTGAAGACCGTGACCCGTTTTACGCAGCCTTTGAAGACTACAAATGTACTGTTACGGTGATGTCTGGCCTACCCGGCGCAGGCAAAGACACTTGGGCTGCCAAACATCGGCCGGACCACCCCGTCGTCAGCCTTGACCTGATCCGGGATGAGTTGGGCATTTCAGCCACCGACAACCAAGGCCGGGTCATCCAGGCCGCCCAAGAGCGGGCCAGAGAGTATCTGCGAGCAGGCACAGATTTTGTCTGGAACGCCACCAACGTTACCCGTCAGAACAGATCCAAAGTTCTGCGACTTCTACGCGACTACTGCGCCCGGATCGAGATCATTTACATTGAAGTCAGCCCCGACCAGTTGCGCCGACAAAACAAGGATCGCCCCGACGCTGTTCCAGATGCGGTGATCTCCCATCTGGCCCAGAAACTGGAACCACCCGAAATGTGGGAAGCCCATAATGTGTCGATTGTGGCGTCGTCGCATTAGGTCGTTTCGCCTAAAGCCCACAGCCATGCAGCTCACGACTTCTGTCAATTGAGCGCAAAGCAGACGCTGCGCGACTGTAAAAACCAAGTAGGGTTGTATTCGGCAAATGAGGAACCCGTGGAACTACCAATTGAATTTTTCATAGTGGCGGGTTTTGCGATCACGTTAACCAGCGTCTCCAAGGCCGGGTTTGCCGGGGGCTTGGGGTGCCATTGATGTCGCTTTATGTCGCGCCACAACTTGCGCTCACCATCCAGATGCCAACCCTGATCCTGGGCGTCTATATCGGCTTTCGCCTTCACAAGGTTGTCAGCCAGGACCTGTTTATGAAAATCTCCTATGTCCTCCTTGGTCTGGCAGGGATCCGGCTCGTTTGGGAGCCGATCACGTCACTGATTTAAAATCATTACTCGGGGCAGCCGCCCCAAAAATACTTATCTCACCATATTTTAGGAAAGAGAGAACTATGACAAATTGCAAAGCAACATTCGATGCCATCAACACACCAGCTGATTTCCTGGTCAAGGTCGCCTCGGTCGCCGAGATGTCAGAGCGGGAAAAATCACAGCTGTTTTCGGTGTTCAACGAGTACGGCGCCGCCATTCTGGAACATGCCCCCTCAGATACTCCCGAACGCAATCTGATCGATCTTGGTCCGTATCTTGGCAATCTGGTTGGCCATGACCGCGCTGATCCCAACGGCATCACCACCATCGCCAACCTGCCGGGGCACGACGGTTATCTTGGGGCCAGCCACGTTGATCACCCGCTTCATACCGGTGGCGTGTACTCGGACGAGCCGCCGATCATCATTCTGCTGCAATGTATCCGCCAATCCAGTGTCGGCGGCGAAACCACGCTGGTCAGCTCCAAGAAAGTCTATGATCACCTGAAAGCCGTTGACCCAGCCGGACTTGCCCGCCTATCCGCGCCTGGCAGCCTGTCCATCAAACGAGGCGACGCCGTGGCCTCGCGCCCCGTGTTTGACAAAAACTACCTTGGCAACGGCAAATACATGTTCACCTTCCGATGTGATGACGTGATCGAGTTTGGCCTAAATCCCGCCAGTCTGGTCACCACCCTCGCCGAGATCAAAAACTTCATCGACGCCCCGGAAAATCAGGTGCGGTTCCGGCTAAAGGAAAACCAGATCCTGGTTGCTGACAACGCCTCGGTCATGCATGCGCGCACCTCATTCCCCGCACACGAAAATCGCAAGCTGCTCAGGCTCACGCTTGATGGCAAGGCTGAAAACACCGGCTTCCCGCTGAACTTGGGGTTTGACTGACGTTAGGCGTCAGCCCTAGAGCGCCAGCACCCTCTCAACCGTTTCCCGAGCAGACTGGCAGGCACCGTGAACCGTACCCTGCGCCTCCGCCCCCAGCGCCTCTCCAGCAAAGAAGACACGCTGCTGTAACGGTGCCAAGATCTCTTCCATGCTGTCAAACTCGGCATCATCAAAATCATAGCTATAGGAGCCCTGAACATAGGGCGCCTTGGTCCAGTTCTGCACCACATGTTTGACGTAGTAGCGCGAGGCCTGACCATCATAGATCTGGTCCAACTCGCCCAGCACTTTGGCGCCGACCTCTTTGTCGCTCAACCACACATAGGGCGCGGCCTGGGCGTTGATGACAAACAAGCCCAGAATATGCCGATCGCTGTCTTTGCCATAGGCGGCGTCATAGACGGTTTTGTAATCGCCCCCCGCCATCAGCTTGGCGATCCGGTCAAAGATCAGAATGTCCGGATAGAACCGCTTGGAAAACTCGAAAAAGACCTTGATGCCATGGCCCATGACAATGCCGCGAATGGCTCGGCTTTGCTCTGCAGGTACCGGCGGATCAAACCGGATCTTATCCCGCTGCAACATGGTGACAGGCACCGTGACGATCACCCGATCCGCCCGGAACACTATGCCAGTTTTTGTGCGCACCCGCGCCTGTTGCCCGGTGTAGTCGATACTGGCAACCGGCGCGTTCAAATGGATCCGGTCACGGATGCTGGGCACAATGAACCGCTTCAGAAACCCATACCAGGTTGTCGATTTGAACTTATGCTCGGAATAAACCCGCCGCATCCAGTTGCGCTGTTTTAGGCGGCCCTTGACCCAGGATTGAAACGTCTGCGGCGCATACTCAATCGTCTCGACATCCATAGAAACAGATGGGTCATCCACAATCTCTTCCAGCACCTCGGGATCCTCATGGATCCATTCCGCTCCCAGATCGATAGGAAAATCCGCAAAGCCACGCAGCCGCTTGACCCGCCCGCCGATACGGTTTGAAGCCTCGACAATCTGCACATCCGCCCCAGCCCGGCGCAACAAGTAGCCCGCGGTCAATCCAGCCGCCCCCGCACCAATAACCACAACCTTGGGCCGCACAGTCGAGGCCTGTCCTTGGGGCGTGCTCAGTGCCGTCGCTAATGAGCTGCTAAGTCCTAGCGCCAAGCACTGTTTCAGAAACTGTTTTCTGGTCAGCTCATCCATCCAAGCGCCCTTTGATCTCATCCCAACTCAAAGGTTGTTACCCCAAACACTTTCTGAACCTCCAGCTCAGGCGCTTGCCCGCGATACATCCGCGCGGTTTCAAACACCGGCGCCAACCCCAGATCCTGCGCCAACGTCACCGCATCTGCGTTCACCTCAGGCACATCCAAAAACACCTCGGCATCCGGTGGAACAGCCGCCAACAACCGCGCCAACACCGCCTCGGCCACATCGCGCGCCTCGGCCACCAAGGGGCCAATCTTATAGCCCTCCTGACAGGGACGAATGGTGCCAAATCCAACGGTTTTCCCATCCCGCCGCGCCTGAACCGTCACGTGGCCAGGCGCCTGCAACCAGCCTTGCCAAAACGCATCCCGCGCAGCCGGAAATACACAGCGATCCAGAGCCAAAAGCGCCGCATCAGCATCACTGGTCCGATGCAGTTCAAGCCCCACAACCGGTCCGGCCTCGATTACCTTTGAAACCCCGCCATAGCGAATATTGCGATAGGCCAGCGCAAACCCCGAGGCGCGATAGTTGTCCTGCTGATCCACAACGCCATCCAGTCCCACAACGCGGCTGTCGGCGTGTTCCAGCGCCTGCTGCCACAACTGCAGACCATAGCCCTGCCCGCGCCACTGCGGCGCAACGATGTAAAAGCCTAAAAAGGAAAAAGATGACCCGTAGTTGACCACTGAAATAGATGCGATCATCTCGTCGCCAATCCAGCCGCCCCAAAACCCCTGGGGGTCAACTCTCGCAAAACACCCGGCATCCTGCGCACCCGGATTCCAGCCCTCTGCCGCAGCCCAGTCTACGGCCCGCTGGCAGTCATCCGGTGTCATCACCTGTATTCGGTACTCTTGTTCCATTGCACCCTCACAGCAATCCGCTCAAGACTGCAGGCTGGCACAGTCAGCGGGCAAACACAAAACAACGATTGCGTTTCACCGTCAGCCACATCACCCGCCCGGCCTCGGGTATGAACACATTCGGCACCGTTGCTTTCAACACCGATCCATCATGATCCATCTTGAATTCGATCAGGCTTTCATGGCCCAGGAACCGCGCCCTCAGCACCGTCGCCCGCGCAGCGACGCCGTCGCTGGGTGTGGGCAGCGGGCCAGATCCCGCGCGATCAAAGTCAATTTTCAGATGCTGCGGGCGAAACACGATGTCCACATCGGTGCCATCCGGCAGCCCAGGCGCCAGGAACTCTCCAAATGCTGTCTCCGCCAGCGCTCCTTGAACACGCGCCTGCAACACATTGGTATCGCTGAAAAACGCCACTGCCGCGTGATCCACTGGCCGGTTATAAACGTTATAGGGAGCGCCTTGTTGCACGATCTTACCCCCGCGCATCAGTGCGATCTCATCCGCCATCCGCATCGCCTCTTCCGGCTCATGGGTGACCAGCAAAACAGCGGTATCTTCTTCTTTCAGTAGGCTCAGGGTCTCGTCGCGAATGCCATCGCGCAAGCGGTTGTCCAGCCCCGAAAATGGCTCATCCATCAACATGATCCGAGGGCGCGGGGCCAGCGCGCGTGCCAAGGCCACCCGCTGCTGCTCGCCCCCTGACAGCTGGTGCGGAAAGCCGTCGATAAACCGCAGCAAATCCACCCGCGCCAGCAGCTCCTCGACCCGCTGTCGCTTCTCGTCCTTGCTGCCCTTCAGGCCAAAGCCGACATTGTCGGCCACGCTCAGATGCGGAAACAGGGCAAAGTCCTGAAACATCAGGCCAATCTCACGCCGCTCGGGCGGCACCCGGAAAATGGTGTCGCAGATCAACTTGCCATCAACATAGATCTCGCCGCTATCCTGCATCTCAACCCCGGCGATCATCCGCAGGGTGGTTGACTTGCCACAGCCAGATGGCCCCAGTAGGCAGGTCACCTGCCCGGCCTGAATGCTCAGCGAGACATCATCCACCACAGCCCGCCCATCAAAATGGCGCACCATGTTACGGATCTCTAGGCGGGGTGATGGCATCAACAGGGCATCAGGAACAGTATTCATGGTCTGGGTGCAGCCTCATTGACAATTACCGAGGAAAACCATCGGTTTTCCCCGCGCAGATATCAACCCCGCTTGTCAGGTGCAAGATGCCGCCCTCTATGCCAGCAGCTCAAATACGGTCTCGTCCCGCACCTGTCCGTTGACCATCAACTCGATGCGATGTTCACCCGGCACCAGCGTAAAGGTGCTGGCATTGCCCTTCAACGGATGCCGCTTTTTCAGGGTCAGGCCTCCATTGGCTAGTTTCGCCTGTTTCAACTTGAATACCTTGGCTGACACCTTGCCATTAGGACGTTGAAAATGCAGCCGATAGTCCACCAGCACCGGTAAGTCGTTGGCCGCGCTCAGAGAACAAGAAAATTCCAGCGCCTCACCAATGCGCACACTCTGCGCCTTTAGCTCCACCTTGGCCCCCAGTTCCGCCTGAGGATCATAGCCCAGCATCTTCATCGCACGTGGGTGCCCCGCCTTGACCAGTCCGCGCAAGGAATGGCTTGTCATCCAATCCAGCTCCTTGCGTACCTGATGTCCCTGCTCTTGCCACATCTCCAGCCGATCCATCACCAGATCGGGATCCTTTTTGGTGATGTCATTCAGATGATTTGCCACCGACCGGGTCACATAGCGGGTCTTGTCGCGGTGCAGCACATCCAACAAAGTCAGCGGATCGTGCAACTCCAGACCAACCGCCTCGCCCCAGGGCAGCCGCGGCCGCGTGCCTTCTGTCACCAGTCGCCGCACATGATAATTTTCATGCACCGCCCAGCCCTGCATCCGCTCCAGCGTCTCAGCTTGCCAACGGTTCAGAAACGGGCGGATCGCCCATTCCATCGAAAACCGCTTGGTAATCTCCTCAATCAAATCCAGCGCCAGCTCTCGGTGATCTTCCAATCCTTTGGTGATCACAAACTCACCCAGCGGCGCAAAGATGAAATCGCCAAAGTCATCATCCGTCTTGCTGGGATCCAGCGGCTCGGGCAGCGCCGCGCGCAGAGTATCCGCCACCTGTGGCAACTCCCTTGGCAGCATCATGCCCAGAACCTCAGCAATCCAGGAAATCCGCTGCTTCAACTCCAACTCCAGCAACCGCTCCATCACCCCCGCTTCAAACGCTTGGGCATCAAACCCCGCATCCGCACCGGCAAACAGACCCGCCAAATAACGGGTCTTGTCTTGGTTAAACAGCTGATCCTTCAGCGAAAAGCCACTGGCCATCTTACATCACCGTGTTTGTGGCGCCGCCATCCAGCAGGATGTTCTGGCCTACGATAAACCCGGCATGTTGCGAGCACAGGAACGCACAGGTCGCACCAAACTCTCCACGGGTGCCATACCGCCCGGCCGGAATGGTGGCACTGCGCTGTGCTTTGGCGTCCTCCATTGAAATCCCCTGCTGCGATGAAACCCCAGTATCCAGAGCCACCGCGCGATCTGTGGCATGAATACCCGGCTGCAGGTTGTTGATGGTCACCCCCTGCCCGGCCACCTGCCGTGCAGTCCCGGCCACATAACCGGTCAAACCAGCCCGCGCTGAATTTGACAGGCCCAGCACCGCAATCGGCGCCTTCACGGATACACTAGTGATATTGACCACCCGGCCCCAGCCTTTATCCATCATCCCCGGAAGCAGCGCCTTCATCAGCGCAATCGGGGCCAGCATATTGGCATCCAGTGCCGCGATGAAATCGTCGCGATCCCAGTCACTCCACATGCCCGGAGGCGGCCCACCCGCATTGTTGACAAGAATATCAACACCTTCTGCAGCAGCCAATACCTTGGCCTGCCCCTCTTCTGTTGCAATATCAGCTGCAACCGTGACCACATCCACGCCATACTGCTCGCGAATACCCTGCGCCGAGGCCTCTAGCGCCTCAGATCCACGGGCGTTCATCACCAGATTCACACCTGCCTCAGCCAGCGCCTCGGCACAGCCCAGGCCCAACCCCTTGCTGCTGGCACAAACCAGCGCGCGCTTGCCGCTAATTCCCAGATCCATGATCTCTCTCCCCCTTAACGGTTTTCAATTTTGGCAATCCTTGCACCGGGCCCGGACGATTCACCAGTCCACCCGCCCGCAAATCTGCGTTATCTGGTCCAGCCGCTGCCACATTTCCGGCTTACACCCATAGACGAAGGGCACAATTGCCCCCATATTTCTTTAGTTCAACCAACCCAAGGTCTCCCAGTGCTTATGGAACACGGTCATATCCAATCGGTCCTCGCCTACCCCGCCTCGCAATTCTGTGTCGAGGTTGGGGCCAATATGGGCGACAGCCTTGGGGTTCATGACGAGTTGATGCTGGATGACACCTATCAGCTGTCTCCCTCTACCGCGCCTCAGCGTCTGTCGCTGTCGGCCCAACATGACAACACCCTGCTGGTGTCCGAAAATACCGAACTGGGCACGCCAGGCGCAGTCCTGCATCTGGATTGCTCGCTCAGCCTGATGTCGCCAGACGGGCAAATCAGCGAGGCACTGGTGCTGGTCGAGGTAGATGAAGAGGGCATGATCGCCGCCATCTTCCTGCTGCCTCTGGCTCCAATCCTGCCGCAGACCGACTATGTTCTGGTGCGCACAGAAATCGACGGTGCCCGCAAGAAACTGGCCCAGGTGGCCAGTGTTTCTTTTAGCCGCGGCACCCATATCACCATGGCCTCGGGCGCACAGGTGCCAATTGAACAGTTGCAGCCCGGCGACCGAGTGCTGACCCGCGACGATGGCCCGCAGATGGTGCGCTGGATCGGCCAGACCACCCACCGGGCCACCGGCGGCATGGCGCCCGTGCTGATCCAGGCCGAGGCTCTGAACAACGAGCATGACCTGCTGGTCAGCCCCGACCACCGCTTGTTTGTATATCA
This sequence comes from Parasedimentitalea nitratireducens, assembly GCF_057444295.1. NCBI lineage: Bacteria > Pseudomonadati > Pseudomonadota > Alphaproteobacteria > Rhodobacterales > Paracoccaceae > Parasedimentitalea > Parasedimentitalea nitratireducens. Next base: position 232,471 of record NZ_JBYAXC010000003.1, read on the forward strand.
GCGCAGCGACGAGATTGGCGCCGGCACATCCGAGCTGCTGGTCAAGGCCCGCCACTTGGTCAACGGCGACACCGTGGTGGTGCGCGAAGGTGGCTTTGTCGACTATTTCCAGATCCTGTTTGATCGTCATCACATCATCTATGCCGAGGGCATCGCTGCCGAATCCCTGTTGATTGATCCGGTCACCAAACCGGCGCTGCCCGAAACATTGCTGGCCGAGCTTTCATCCAAGATGCCGCGCCACGGGCGACGCGACGACCATGGGCTGGACGTTCAGAAAACCCTGTTGGACCGCCCTGACGCCATCGACGCGCTAAAACGCGCCTCGCTGCGCTAAACGTCACCCCGCCTTGGCCAGTTCCAGCCCATAGGGACGGCGATAATCCTCTATCATCATCTCCGGATGTTTCAGCACCCCCTGGGTGATCAGCAGCCGCATATGCCGCCCATCGTAATATCGCTCTTCGGCAATCTTGCCGTCGCGCCACTGCTGCCAGACCAGCCCATCAATCTGATGTGGGATGCCTTCGGATGTGCAGAAACTGGTCTTGTTGCGAAACACACAGATCTGCTGGTCCGCCACGATCTTCACATCCGTGATAATGCCGTCAACGGTCGCTGCCGAGGAAATAAACGGCACCTGCTTGCGCCGTCCCTCATCCGCGCATTTGGCAAACAGCGCATCATTGGCAAACATCACGCCGTCAGCGGCAAAGAACTGATCAAAAGCCTCTAGTAGCTTACCAGCCCGCAACAAGCCCACCTGCGCGGTGACACAATCGGCAAAAACACTCTCATCCATATCCACACCTATTCCCTCGATTCTCTCCCTTGGCCCACGCCGAAGAAAGGAGAACATAACTAGAACAACCATCATCCTTAGGTCAACAGACTACACCAGCCCTCCTGACAGTTTCTGACATTAGGAAAATGTCGCAGATTTCTCTAGCGCCCCTCCTCCAGCTCCCGCACCTTGGCATGGGCGTTCAGGAACAGGCGTGGCGTGACATCGTCGCCGACATAGGCCTCGATATGGCCTCCTAACAGCGCCATCCAGTAGATGCGCAGCACCGCGTTGATCCGGCGACCATAGCCAGGCCCAAGTTTGCGAAACCAGCGCACCATGTCGGCATCCAGCCGAATGGTCACACGGGTCTTTTCCCGGTCTAGCCGCTCCCAATTGTCCATGCAGCTCCAGTTCTCGGGCAGGCTTTTATCCAGCCACTCGCGGCGCATGGCATCCTGGTGGTGTTCCAGCTCCAACTGCATTTCAGTGCTGGCGGTTTTCTGAGTAAGGCGCATGGTATCACAGCTTTCTGCCTGTTGCGGGGGTCAGCAGTTTGCGCCCAAATGGTTAACCCAGCGCAAGCACAGCGAACGGTGCATGCCCGGTGCATATGCGGTGCACGCTTTGTGCCCTGCGTTTTCCTTGCTTCTGGGGCGTTTCTTACCTATACGCGCGCTCATGTCTGATACCGCCACAAACCGCCCCGAATTGCCGAGCGAAATCGCCCGCCGCCGCACCTTTGCGATCATCTCGCACCCGGATGCGGGTAAGACGACTCTGACCGAAAAATTTCTGCTTTATGGTGGCGCGATTCAGATGGCTGGACAGGTCCGCGCCAAGGGCGAGGCCCGGCGTACGCGATCCGACTTTATGCAAATGGAAAAAGACCGCGGCATCTCGGTTTCGGCCTCTGCAATGTCGTTTGATTACGCGGACTTCCGGTTCAACCTTGTGGACACGCCTGGTCACTCTGATTTCTCCGAAGATACCTATCGCACGCTGACGGCGGTGGATGCTGCGGTGATGGTGATTGACGGCGCCAAGGGTGTGGAAAGCCAGACTCAAAAGCTGTTCGAGGTTTGCCGCCTGCGTGACCTGCCGATCCTGACGTTCTGTAACAAGATGGACCGCGAAAGCCGGGACATCTTTGATATCATTGATGAAATTCAGGAAAACCTGGCCATCGACGTAACCCCGGCCAGCTGGCCCATCGGGGTTGGACGTGACTTTGTCGGCTGTTATGACATCCTGCGCGACCGTCTGGAACTGATGGACCGCGCCGACCGGAACAAGGTTGCGGAAAGCATTGAAATCAACGGCTTGGACGACCCCAAGCTTGCGGAACACGTGCCCGAGCATCTGCTGGAGAAGTTCCTGGAAGAGCTTGAAATGGCGCGTGAACTGATGCCAGCACTGGACCAACAGGCCCTGCTAGACGGCACCATGACCCCAATCTGGTTTGGATCCGCGATTAATTCCTTTGGTGTCAAAGAGTTGATGGACGGTATTGCCAACTACGGACCCGAACCACAGGTCCAAACGGCACAGCCCCGCAACATCGCACCGGAAGAGAAAAAAGTTGCCGGTTTTGTGTTTAAGGTTCAGGCCAACATGGACCCCAAACACCGCGACCGCGTTGCCTTTGTTCGTATGGCCAGCGGCCACTTCAAACGTGGCATGAAGCTGACCCACGTGCGCACCAAAAAGCCGATGGCGATCTCGAACCCAGTGCTGTTCCTGGCCTCAGATCGGGAACTGGCAGAAGAGGCCTGGGCCGGTGATATCATTGGCATTCCCAACCACGGTCAGCTGCGCATTGGTGACACCCTGACCGAGGGAGAAGCCCTGCGTGTCAGCGGTATTCCATCCTTCGCGCCAGAACTGTTGCAAAGCGTTCGCCCAGGGGATCCTCTGAAATCCAAACACTTGGAAAAGGCGTTGATGCAGTTCGCCGAAGAGGGCGCCGCTAAGGTGTTCAAGCCCTCTATCGGATCGGGCTTTATCGTCGGTGTTGTCGGCCAGCTTCAGTTTGAGGTTTTGGCCAGCCGGATCGAAATGGAATACGGCCTGCCTGTGCGGTTTGAGCAAAGCCAATTCACCTCGGCCCGCTGGGTTGCTGGAGAAAAGCAGGCGCTGGATAAATTCACCACTGCCAACAGCCAGCATATCGCCCATGACCACGATGGCGACATCGTTTATCTCACGCGTCTTCAATGGGATATCGACAGGGTGGAACGGGATTATCCGGACTTGAAACTGACCGCGACAAAAGAAATGATGGTTTAAAGCAAGTTCACACCGACAAGGATGGAATATGGCGGTAACCGCATCAAGCTGGGGCGTTGTGGCAACGATCAAGGCCCCAGCGATCTCTATCCTGAATTTTGCGGCTTATCATCTGGATCTTGGCGCGCAACGTTTGCACATCTATCTGGATGAACCCAACCCTGAGGTGTTCCCCCATCTCAAGGCCCACCCCAAGATCCGCGTTCACACCTGTGACGAGAGCTATTGGAAGCGCCGCAAATGCGATCGCCCTGACGGCCATCAATACCGCCAGACCTTGAACGCAACCCATGCCTATAACCGGATCCAGACTGACTGGATCACGCATATCGACGTTGATGAGTTTTTGTGGACTGACAACGACTTATCTCAAATTCTGTCACAACTGCCCGCTGACGTGAACTGTGGTCGTGTCTATCCAATCGAATATCTGCCTGGACGCGAGCACCTCTATAAAACAGCAGTTCCTGGCAGTAGAAACCGCGAAGCGCAGGTCCGTGAAATCTACCCTACCTACGCCGCCTTTCTAAAAGGCGGATTTATGAGCCACGTTGCCGGTAAGCTGTTTGTACGCACTGGCCTGGAAAATGTGCGTTTCCGGATCCACAATGTCCTGCAAGGCGGCGAAAAAAATCCTGGTATGGTCGACCTGACACAGGCTCGGCTTTGCCACCACCACTACGAGGATTGGGAGGATTGGCAAACTTCGTACCGTTACCGATTGGAACGCGGTTCGTACCGGCCAAGTCTAGGTGCAGATTCTCACCACCTGTTGGGGGGCCTTAGCAAGCACGAGCTTTTGAGTATGATCGAGGAAGAACAAGGGGTAGACGGCCTAAAGCGATTCTTTGATGAAGTCAGCGCACAAGACCCTGAGGTGTTCCAGCGGCTCAGTGATCGGGGCATGATCCTGAAGAAGGACCTTGTGCTAGAGCGGAAACGTCAGAAACAATTCCCTGATTTTACCTGAATTGTCTCTTAAAAGCCCCAAGAAGCGGACTATTTCCCATATAGAGCGACTTTGTTTGACCGACGCTGTGGTTTTTGTTATTCCCCGCCGCGAGCCGACAGTGCAGTCGCACCAGACCAACCGGGTCCGGCCATTTTAACGTACGTGCGGGCCAAGCCATTGTCCGCGAAACGCGGAAACACATGACGAAATTTTCTGACCTGAATCTAAATCCCAAAGTTCTCAAAGCTATCGACGAAGCGGGATACGAATCCCCAACGCCGATCCAGGCCGATGCGATACCGCCTGCCCTTGAAGGGCGCGACGTTTTGGGGATCGCTCAGACAGGTACAGGCAAAACCGCCTCTTTTACCTTGCCAATGATCACGTTGCTGGCCCGTGGCCGCGCTCGCGCCCGGATGCCACGCAGCTTGGTTCTATGCCCAACACGCGAACTCGCAGCCCAGGTTGCTGAAAACTTTGACACCTACTCAAAGCATCTAAAGCTGACCAAGGCGCTGCTGATTGGTGGCGTGTCGTTCAAAGAACAAGACGCAGCCATTGACCGTGGTGTCGACGTTCTGATTGCCACACCTGGCCGTCTGCTGGACCATTTCGAGCGCGGCAAACTGATTCTTTCTGACGTCAAAGTCATGGTGGTTGATGAAGCCGACCGGATGCTTGACATGGGGTTCATCCCCGACATCGAACGCATCTTTGGCCTGACCAACCCACTGACCCGTCAAACCCTGTTCTTCTCGGCCACCATGGCGCCCGAGATCGAGCGGATCACCAATACTTTCCTGTCCGCCCCTGCCCGCATTGAAGTGGCGCGTCAGGCGACAGCGTCCGAGAACATTGAACAGGGCGTTGTCATGTTCAAAGCCTCGCGCCGGGATCGCGAAGGCAGTGAAAAGCGCAAGCTGCTGCGGACACTAATCGACGTCGAAGGTGAGAAGTGCACCAACGCGATCATCTTCTGCAACCGCAAGGTCGACGTGGATATCGTAGCCAAATCTCTTAAGAAGTACGGCCATGACGCCGCTGCTATTCATGGAGATCTGGACCAAAGCCAGCGTACCAAAACACTGGACGCGTTCCGCGAAGGTGGATTGCGCATTCTGGTGGCGTCAGACGTTGCCGCCCGTGGGTTGGATGTGCCCAGCGTGAGCCACGTGTTCAACTACGATGTTCCAGGCCATGCCGAGGACTATGTTCATCGCATTGGCCGGACCGGTCGCGCTGGACGTGATGGTAAGGCGATGATGATCTGCGTCCCCAAGGACGAAAAGAACTTCGCCGATATCGAACGTTTGGTGCAAAAGGAAATTCCACGTCTGGAAAATCCGCTGAAGGCAGCCAAGGCTGAAAAAGCCAAGGACAGTTCTGAAAGCAAGGACGCCGCTAAGGACGCAACTGAGGGTAAGAAATACACCTCTCGCAGTCGGCGGTCTTCGTCCAAGTCTGACGACAACAAGTCAAAAGACAATGAAAACCAAGCGGCAACCACGCAGCAGGGTTCAGAAGAGCGTCAGACCAAGTCTGAAAACCGCCGGAGCAGATCTGGTGACAGCCAATCCAAGGGTAAGGACAACAAGTCTTCGTCTCGTTCGTCAAACAACCGCTCACGCGGTGGTCGTGACAATGGCAAAGTTGTTGTTGGTTTGGGCGATCATCTGCCCAGCTTTATCGCGCTTAGCTTTGAAGAGCGGCGCGCGGGCTAAACCCACAGTCAAACGAATTTCAAAGGCCGCCCCACTGTTGAGGCGGTCTTTTTTTCTGCGTGGCTAAGTCGCCGATATCGCAGCGCGAATGTTTGCCACATCAGGACCATGCGCAGCCAGGGCGCGGCTGGAGCTGACAATGATCCGACTGCGGTCTTCTGTTATCGCGGCAACCTCGTCCAGGGTTGCGCCCTGTTGGCCAATTCCTGGGGCTAGAAAATAGGCATCGGGCAAACGTTCAAGTGCGTATTGCAGATCAGCGGGTTGCGTTGCCCCGACAACCGCCCCAACAGTCCTGTTCCCCCGTGTCGCCTCCCAGTCAGCGATGTCCTCAAGCAGGCGATGCCAAAGCTTGGGCGATCCATGCTCCTGCAATGTTCTCCCTTCGGGGTTCGAGGACCGGGCCACAACAAAAACATAAGCCCCTGCATCATGTGCGCGGTCTAACAATGGGCTTAAGGCCGCGAACCCCAGATACGGGATAACCGTGATTGCATCGACCGGCATCGGAGCCCCCTGCCCCAGCCACGCACTGCCATAGGCATCGATTGTGGGACCGATGTCACCCCGCTTGGCATCGGCAAGCACCAACAGGCCAAGATTTCTGACTTCATGGATGACTTCGGTTAGAACCGAATAGCCCTCAGCTCCAAAGCGTTCAAAATAGGCGACCTGAGGTTTTACCAGGGGAGCAGTTCCCGCTGCAGCCTTTAACATGGCGAGTGAAAACGCGCGCGCGCCAGCTGCGGTATCGTCCAGCCCCCAAGCCCTGAGGGTATCAGGTGTGGGATCAATGCCTACGCATCTTGTAAGGTCGGATCTGGATCTAGTGGACAGTTCACTGACAAGCGACATCGCTTAATTTTCCTTTGCAAAATACAGATCGAACATAGCAACGGCTATGCTCGGCTTCCATTAGATTACAAAGGCGGCTTTCACGCCCTTTGAAGCGGCCTTTGTCATTGGGGCCGACGTGCTGACTTAACTCGCTGCGCTGGTATTCACCTCAGACATGCTCCATTCCTCACAACGTGAAAAACGATAGGGCACGGCGTTCTTTGCAGGTTTCTTTGCCCCGAACAGGTTCTGGCACAGCGCGCTGATAACGCCATAGTGGCTGACAAAAAGCACACGTTGGCCCCGATATTCGTTCTGCCAGTTGTTCACACTCGCGGAAACGCGATTGCAAACATTGGCCCAAGCCTCGCTATCCGCCGAGATATTTTCCATCGTCACAAATTCTAGTACTGAGGCATCGGCGGGAACGATCTCACTAAGCAGCTGCCCTTCGAACACACCGAAGTTGCGCTCTATCAGGTCATCGTCAATCAAGACCGGCACGCCGAGACGATTGCCAATGATCGTTGCGGTTTGATGTGCTCTCAGAAGTGGGCTGCTGACAATGACGTCAATTGATTGATCTACAAGAAAGTTGGCTGAGGTTTCAGCCTGGGCTATGCCAGTCTGGTTGAGCGGCTGGTCGGACCTCCCTTGCAGGCGACCTTGTAAGTTCCAGTCCGTTTGCCCATGGCGGACAAACATAAATTCTTGCGTGGTTTTTGTGCAGTGTTCCATTTGGGTTGTATTGCACCGCACATTGCTCAGTGCAAACGCTCTTCCCTCATAGGGCGGCTATAGGCCAAGGACAGGCAGACCCATGTGACCACACCTTAGGACTCTGTTAACGAACGTTTGCACTTGCTGCATGGCGGCATTGCCAAGTTGGCCGATGTCATCGTGCCTGAACTCGCTTATCTGGTGTCTCAAGCAATGACACTCGATTTCAAATCCGCGAGAAAACACATGTCCCAGTTTGACACACCGAACCTGACCCACGCTGACATCCGCGCCATCGAAGCGCGTGCGCACCAGCTGCGTAGCGAAGCCCTGCACGACCTGATGCGCGCCTTGGGTCAGAAGATTGCGGCGATCCCGCACAAGTTTGTGAGCCTGTTTCACCGCTCGCACCCAGCCTAATTTAGGCGTTGTCGATTAAACTTGGATCACTCAACGCTGCCTGAAATCAAAGATTTCAACGCGTTAAGTAATTCCCGTTGTTTCAGATTAAAATCGAAACGCTATAGACGACCGAAGACCACTCACGAAAAACGCCCCGGTTTTGATTAACCGGGGCGTTTTAGTATTCAGGGCTTGGTGTGTTGTCAGCGCATACGGCTGACAACAACTGTGACTTCGGGCTTTTTTCCGATTTCATTCTGCGAGGTCTGGCGGGTCACGCGGCGCAGGCTTTCTTCAAGCTTGTCATCATCCCGCAGCGTCTTGCTGTTGGCGCGCTTCAGGAACTGATCCAGGTCTGCTTCCAGAACCTCGACCAAGCCAGCTTTGGAGCGGCCCATCTCAGGCAGACCTTTGATGTCACACCATGGTTCACCCAGGGGTTCGTCGTCCTCGTCCATGATCACAGTCACTACAACATGGCCATTCAGGGCCATGCGAATACGATCGCGGACGATACCATCCATGGCGCCGATCTTGACCGAACCATCCAGATATGTACGGCCAGTGTCGACATATTCAGCCACCACAGGGGTATCACCAGTCAGGTCCATCATCATACCGTTGACGACAACTGAGCTGGACATGCCTTTGCTGATGCCCAGCCGCGAGTGTTCGCGCAGGTGGCGGTGCTCACCATGCATTGGGATCAACATTTTCGGCTTCACCAGATCATGCAGCGTTTCGAGATCTGGACGGTTGGCGTGACCCGACACATGATACAGACCCGAGCTGTCGTCTACGATATCCACACCCTTTTCCGAGAGCTGGTTCATGATGCTGATCACGCCCTTCTCGTTGCCGGGAATGGTTTTCGACGAGAACAGGAACAGATCGCCCTCTTTTAGCTGCAGGCCACGGTACTTGCCCCGCGCCAGCTGTGCTGAGGCAGCGCGGCGTTCGCCCTGGCTGCCGGTCACCAGCAACATCACGTTCTCACGCGGCATTTGAGTGGCATCTTCGGGGCTGACCACTTTTGGGAAATCGGTAAGAACACCGGTTTCAACCGCAGCCTCGACCATGCGCTGCATGGCACGGCCCAGCAGGACAACAGACCGCCCTGCGCGCTCACCGGCCTCGGCCAGTGTTTTCACCCGCGCCACATTGGAGGCAAAGGTGGTGGCGACAACCATACCCTTGGCGTCCTGTACCAGCTTGGTGATTTCGGGGCCTAGCTCCAGCTCGGATCGGCCAGGGTTGGGAGAGAACACGTTGGTACTGTCGCACATCAGCGCCTGTACCCCACCCTTGCTGAGGTCACGCCACAGATCGGGATCAAAGGGCTCACCCACAATCGGAGTTGGATCGGTTTTGAAATCGCCCGAATGCAACACGCGACCCGCAGGCGTATCAATTACCATACCGCCGCTTTCGGGCACCGAGTGCGAGATCGGCACGACACCAATGGTGAAGGGACCCAGCTTGGTCACTTCCGGCCAAGCCGAAACTGTGCGAACAGCGTCCTCAGGGTGGCCGTGCTCTTTCATCTTGCGACGGGCAATATTGGCGGTGAAGGCACGCGCAAAGATCGGCGCCTTCAGCTTGCTGTACATATGCGCCACGCCACCGATGTGGTCTTCGTGGGCGTGGGTGATAAAGATGCCTTCGAGCTGGTCAGCCCGTTCCTGTAGCCAGGTCATGTCAGGCATGATCAGGTCAACACCGGGAGTGCTGTCCATATCCGGGAAAGCCACACCCAGATCCACCAGGATCAGGCGCTCTTTGCCGGGTTTGCCATAGCCATAGACATAGGCGTTCATACCAATTTCGCCTGCCCCACCCAGGGGCAGATAGATCAATCGTTCAGTGCTCATTTTAGAGACCGTTTTCCTTGTTGTATTTGTGAATGATCTGCAGACCATGCATGGTCAGATCATCCTCAAAAGCGTCGAAAAGTTGTGCTGATTGCTGGAACAAAGGCGCCAGCCCGCCTGTCGAGATAATTTTCATCGGAACGCCGTGTTCCGCTTTGATCCGGGCGCAGATCTCGCGCACCAGTCCCACGTAGCCCCAGAACACGCCGGATTGCATGCAGGCTACGGTGTTGGTGCCGATAACGGCTTGCGGCTTTGAGATGTCCACATGGGGCAGCGCCGCTGCCGCTTGGTGTAGAGCTTCGAGGCTCAGGTTGACACCTGGTGCGATAACACCGCCGATATAGGCTCCGTCGTCCGCAACCACATCAAATGTCGTGGCGGTGCCGAAATCCACCATGATCAGGTTGCCGCCATAGTGGTCAAACCCGGCGACGGTGTTGACCAGCCGATCTGGCCCTACCGCTGTGCCCTCGTCCACGCGGACATCAACGGGGAGCAAGCAATCGGTCTTGCCCACGACAAGAGGACGTGTGTTGAAATAGCGATCAGACAGAACCCGCAGATTGAACACGACACGTGGCACCGTCGAAGAGATGATCACATCGGTGATATCCGCCTCTATGCCCTGCAGGCGCATCAACGTATTTAGCCAGACAAAATACTGGTCGGCTGTTCGTTGCCAATCGGTGGCAGTGCGCCATGTGCCGATAAAGCGTTCGCCATCCCAGATGGAAAACACGGTGTTGGTATTGCCGCAGTCGACTGCCAAAAGCATCGTGCTTTGCCCTTCCTAGAAGTAGATGTCCGCTGCGGGGATACTAACGCGGCCCTTGGCGGTGTTTAGAACAAGGTTGCCCTCGCCGTCCACCGTTTCAAACGTTCCAGTGGTTTCGGCTGTTCCAGTGCGGGCGGTGATCACTTCGCCCAATTTGGCGGCTTTGTCCAGCCAAGCGGTTCTGATCACGTCAAACCCATAGGTCACAAACTGTTGTTCGTACTGGGCATAAGCGGCCGCCAGCTCTCCCAGAAACTCTTCGGGGGTAACCGCAGCCCCAGTTTCAGACAACAAAGAAACAGGCGGAACGGCCCCCTCTTCCAATTGTTCCACCGGCGGCACTTCGCTCAGGTTCACGCCGATCCCAATGAACAGATGGGTGACACCTCCACCGGTGCCAGCACTTTCGAGCAGAATACCGGCCAATTTGCCACCATTGAGCAAAACATCGTTGGGCCACTTGAGAGAAAAGCCAGCAGCACGCCCGGTTACGGCAACACAGGCATCAAACAGGGCCAGAGATGTCACAAAACTACGCAACGCCGCTTGTGCTGGAGATCCTTCAGGACGCAGCACCAAGGTGCAGGCCAAGTTCCCCTTGGGATTGACCCAAGCGCGTCCTCTGCGGCCGCGTGCAGCTGTCTGGTGGTGGGCAAGGATCCATTCGGGGCCAGCGAGTGAGGGTGCAATCCGCGCGGCCTCGTTCAAGGTGCTGTCCACCTCGGTCAGGATCCGCCGCCCATATCCATCTGGCCACTGACGCATGTTACCCTCGTTCTCGTTTTACATACCTTCTCCGAAGGCACTTACAAAATAAGAGACGCGCCCCAAACGGGGCGCGTCGCAATTACAGAACCGTCGCTATGATGCTCAGTTGACCAGTGTGGCCGCCGCAGCAGCAGCTGCGCCTTCGACACCAAACATGTTGATGATCCCCAGAAGCATCACTGCAGCCGATGCCATCAGGAAGCCCCAGAGCACTGGCGAGGAGTTGCGATCCAGCTCTTCGCCTTCTTCGCCGAAATACATGAAGTAGACGATGCGCAGGTAGTAGAAGGCACCGATGACCGATGCAATCACACCGGCAATCGCCAACCAGGCCAGACCTGCATCATAGGCAGCGCGCAGTACGTAGAACTTGCCAAAGAAACCCAGCATTGGCGGCACGCCCGACAGCGAGAACAGCAGCACCAGCATTGCCATTGCTTTGCCGGGCTCGCTACGCGCAAACAGGTTCAGAGACTTGATGTCGGTCACAGGTTTGCCGTCTTTTTCCATCATCAGGATAAAGGCAAAGGTGCCGACGTTCATGGTGACGTAGATCGCCATGTAGATCAGCATTGCCTGTACGCCGAATACAGTGCCTGCAGCCAAGCCCATCAGCGCAAAACCCATGTGGGCAATGGATGAGTAAGCCATCAGGCGTTTGATGTTGGTTTGGCCAATCGCAGCAACTGCGCCCAGGAACATCGACGCAACTGACAACAGGGCAACCACCTGGCTCCAGTCGCTGACAGCATTGCCAAAGGCATCATGCATGACGCGGGCAAACAGACCCATCGCAGCCATTTTTGGTGCAGTGGCAAAGAACGCAGTAACCGGAGTAGGCGCGCCTTCGTAAACGTCAGGTGTCCACATGTGGAATGGAACCGCCGAAACCTTGAACGCCATGCCCGAGATCAGGAACATGATACCAAACAGCAGACCAACAGAAACTTCACCATGTTGAGCAACCTGAACGATGCCTTCGAACTTGGTGGTGCCGGCAAAACCATAGACCAGTGATGCACCATAGAGCAGCAGGCCGGACGACAACGCGCCAAGTACGAAGTATTTCAGGCCAGCTTCGGTCGACTTCACACTGTCGCGGCGCATCGAGGCAACCACGTAAAGCGCCAGCGACTGCAATTCCAGCCCCATGTACAGCGACATCAGATCACCGGCCGAAACCATCATCATCATGCCAACAACACTCAGCGCTACCAGCAATGGGTACTCGAACCGCAGCATACCGCGGCTCGACATGTAGTCCTGCCCCATCACCAATACGGCGGCGGCAGACAGCAAGATGGTAACCTTGGCAAAGCGGGAAAACCCATCGTCGATGAACATGCCGCCAAAGGCCACACTTGTTCCGCCGCCCTTGGTGGCAATCCACAGCGCCAACACAGCAAACAGCCCACTGGTCACCCAGACCAACAACGGGCCCATTTTGTCTTTGGTGGAGTAGACCGCAAGAAGCAGTGCAATCATGGCGTAAACGGCCAGGATCATTTCTGGCAGGATTACATTGAGATCAGCTTGGATCATCTACCTGGCCCCCTTAGTGCGAAGCAGCTTGGGTTGCCGGGGAAAGATCCGCAGCAGCCACAGCGCTATTGTAATTGGCGACCAGCGCCGTGGTTGACGGGTGAATGATGTCAGTCACTACTTTCGGGTAAACACCCAGCAACAGGGTCATCACCACCAGCGGCGCAAAGATAACACGCTCACGAATGGACATATCCGAGATAGTCTTCAGACCAGCTTTGATCAGGTCGCCGAACACAACGCGGCGATACAGCCACAGTGCATAACAGGCCGAGAAGATCACGCCTGAGGTCGCAACAGCCGCAACCCAGGTGTTCTTCTGGAAAGTCCCCATCAGGGTCAGGAATTCGCCAACAAAGCCCGAGGTTCCAGGTAGGCCAACGTTACCCATGGTGAAGAACATAAAGACCAGAGCGTAGGCTGGCATCCGAACAACCAGACCACCATAGGCGCTGATGTCACGCGTGTGCATGCGATCGTAGATCACGCCGACGATCAGGAACAAGGCGGCCGAGATGAAGCCGTGGCTCAGCATCTGGAAGATTGCACCATCGATACCCTGCTGGTTAGCAGCAAAGATACCCATGGTGACAAAGCCCATGTGCGCGACAGATGAATAGGCGATCAGCTTCTTCATGTCGTCCTGCACCAGCGCCACCAGCGAGGTATAGACGATGGCAATGGCTGACATCCAAAGGACCAGATCAGTCATTACAGCTGATCCAACCGGGAACATTGGCAGGCTGAACCGCAGGAAGCCGTAGCCACCCATTTTCAGCAGGATTGCCGCCAGAACAACCGAACCAGCGGTTGGCGCCTGAACGTGCGCGTCGGGCAACCAAGTGTGAACTGGCCACATCGGCATCTTCACCGCAAACGAGGCAAAGAACGCCAAGAACATCAGGGTCTGCATACCGCCGACAACGTGAATGCCCAGAACCTCAAAACTGTTAGACGCAAAAGTGTGGGTCATCAGGGTTTCGATGTCGGTGGTGCCCGCGTCTGCGAACATCGCAACCATTGCCACCAGCATCAGCACCGAGCCGAGGAAGGTGTAGAGGAAGAACTTGAAGGATGCGTAGATCCGTTCTTTGCCGCCCCAAATACCAATGATCAGGAACATCGGGATCAGGCCAGCTTCGAAGAAGACGTAGAACAGCACCAGGTCCAGCGCCATAAAGACGCCCAGCATCAGGGTTTCCAGCAGCAGGAATGCAATCATGTATTCCTTGACCCGCTTGTTGACACCCCAGCTGGCCAGAATGGTCAGCGGCATCACAAAGGTGGTCAGCATCACAAACAAAACCGAAATCCCGTCAACGCCCATTTTGTACTTCAGGCCGATCAGCCACTCGGCCTCTTCGACAAACTGAAAGCCAGTGTTTTCCGGATCAAACTCAAAATAGATCCCCAGGCTCACCAGGAAGGTGATCGTGGTTGCAAACAGCGCCACATATTTGGCGTTGCGCTGCGCTGCCTCATCCTCGCCCCGCAGGAACAGGGCCAGAATGGCCGCTGCCAATGCAGGGATAAAGGTGACAATAGACAGTATGTTGTCCATCAGTGGGCTCCTCCGCCGATCGACATCCAGGTGACAAGGGCTGCGATGCCCAGCACCATCCAGAAGGCATAAGTAAAGATGAAACCCGTTTGTGCGCGTCCGGCCAGACGGGTGAAGAAGGGAACCACGCCCATGGCAACACCGTTCAGGAAGCCGTCGATGGTACCACCATCTCCGCGTTTCCACAGGAAGCGGCCAATCGCCAAAGCGGGTTTAACGAAGATCACATCGTACAACTCGTCAAAGTACCACTTGTTCTTGAAAAACAAGTACAGCGGCTTTTGCGCAGTGGCCAAACGACCGGGCAGCGACGGATTGATGATGTAGAACCAGATTGCCATCAGAAGGCCGCCCAGCATAGCAATGAACGGGGATACTTTCACCCATTTCGGAGCAGCATGTGCGTCGTCCAGCACAGTGTTGTCCTTGCCAAAGTAGATGCCACCTTCACCGGGCTTGCCAGCAAACACATAGTGATGCTCACCTTCGGCAGCAGCCACGGTTTCACCATGGCTATTGCTCTCATGCCCAGTGCTTTCCTCAGCAGCAGGTTCACCGTGGCCAGTGTTTTCGCCATGTTCCGATGTTTCGCCATGCGCCGAGGCCTCGGCGACGGGGATGCCATAGAACTTGCCAACTTGGTCCGCATGACCAAAGAACGAACCAAACCAGAGCATACCAGACAGAACTGCACCAACGGACAGAACGCCCAGTGGGATCAGCATAGTCATCGGGCTTTCGTGCGCGTGATCATGGGTGTGCTTGTCGCCACGTGGCTTGCCAAAGAAGGTCAGGAACATCAGGCGCCACGAGTAGAACGAGGTCATCGCAGCAGCCACAACCAGCAGCCAGAAGCCATAACCGGAACCACCTGCATAGGCGCTTTCGATGATGGCATCCTTGGACAGGAAACCAGCAAAGCCGATATGGGTCAGCGGGATACCAACGCCGGTGATGGCCAGGGTACCAATCATCATCGACCAATAGGTGAATGGGATCTTTTTACGCAGACCACCGTATTCGGTCATCTCTTGCTCGTGGTGCATGGCGTTGATGACAGAGCCAGCCCCAAGGAACAACAGCGCCTTAAAGAACGCGTGTGTCAGCAGGTGGAACATCGCGGCGGAGTACATGCCAACACCAGCGGCAACGAACATGTAGCCCAGCTGCGAACAGGTTGAATAGGCGATGACGCGTTTGATATCGGTCTGTACCAGACCTACGGTCGCCGCGAAGAACGCTGTCGAAGCACCAACTACAGTAACGAAAGCCATTGCTTCTGGAGCGAACTCCATCAGCGGCGACATGCGGCAGACCAGGAAAACACCGGCGGTTACCATGGTCGCTGCGTGGATCAGCGCCGACACAGGTGTCGGACCTTCCATCGCGTCGGGCAGCCATGTGTGCAGGAACAACTGGGCAGATTTGCCCATCGCACCAACGAACAGCAGGAAGGCAATCAGGTTTGCAGCGTTCCATTCAGTCCACAGGAAGGTCAGCTGAGTTTCAGCCAGTTTAGGAGCCGCAGCAAACACATCATTGAAGTTGATGCTATCGGTCAGGAAAAACAGGCCAAAGATACCCAGCGCAAAGCCAAAGTCACCAACGCGGTTGACCACAAAGGCCTTGATCGCGGCGGCATTGGCGGTTGGCTTGCGGTAGTAGAAACCGATCAGCAGGTATGAGGCAACGCCCACGCCTTCCCAGCCAAAGAACATCTGGACCAGGTTGTCCGATGTCACCAGCATCAGCATGGCGAAGGTAAAGAACGACAGGTAGGCAAAGAAGCGTGGCTTGTAGCTTTCGCCCTCTTTCCACTGTGGGTCTTTGTCCATGTAGCCGAACGAGTACAGGTGAACCAGCGAGGACACCGTGGTGATCACGATCAACATGATAGTGGTCAGACGGTCCAGGCGGATGCCCCAGGATGTCGACAGCGAACCGCTTTCGATCCAGCGCAGCACTTCGATGTGCTGGGTGACACCGTCAAATGTCAGGAATGAAATCCACGATAGGAAGGCCGACAGGAACAGCAAGCCTGTAGCTGTCCACATCGCGGCTTTCTCGCCGATGTATTTATAGCCAAACCCGCAGAGGATAGACCCAACGAGCGGGGCAAAAAGGAGGATGGTTTCCATGATGCTTTAGCCCTTCATCACGTTGATGTCTTCGACGTCGATCGTTCCGCGGTTGCGGAAGAAGCTGACGAGGATGGCGAGGCCGATTGCAGCCTCGGCAGCCGCAACAGTCAGCACAAACAGGGTAAACACCTGCCCGACCAGATCGCCCAGGAAGCTAGAGAACGCCACAAGGTTGATGTTCACAGCTAAAAGCATCAGTTCGATGCTCATCAGCAAGATGATCACGTTCTTACGGTTCAAGAACAGCCCGAAGATGCCGATGACGAACAGGGTCGCCGCGACGGTGAGATAATGTTCGATACCAATCATTGACTTACAGCCCCTGCCCCGGTTTCACGTCTTTCAGCTCCATTGCCTCGGCCGGATCGCGGAACATCTGAGCCAGGATATCCTGACGTTTGACGTCCTTGCGGTGGCGCAGGGTCAGCACAATTGCGCCGATCATGGCAACCAGCAGGATCAGACCTGCCAGCTGGAACAGAAGGAAATATTCATCATAAAGGATAAGGCCCAGGGCCTCTGTGTTGTGGTGTTCCGCAGTAACCGGATTAGCCAGCAGCTCGGAAGCACCATGTGCACTTTCCCAAGCGCCGTAGGCCATGACCATCTGCATCAGAATGACCAGACCAATCAATAGCGCCAGCGGCATGAACCTGGCCATTTCGGCCTTCAGCTCGGCAAAGTCGACATCCAGCATCATCACTACAAACAGGAACAGCACCATGACCGCGCCCACGTAAACGATAATCAGCAACATGGCGACAAATTCCGCCCCCAGCAAAACAAACAACCCTGCCGATGACAGGAAGGCCAGGATCAGCCACAGCACCGAATGCACCGGCTGGCGGCTGATCACAGTGAACAGCCCTCCGGTGATGGTGCTTATGGCGAAGAGGTAAAAGGCAAAAACGCTCATGACTCATCGTCCCCTTGTGCGTCCAGGACCTCTTGCACCGTTTCCAGCGCCTTGGTCGTGGCCGGGATGCCGGCAAATACCGACATCTGTCCGATCGTTTCCACGATCTCTTGTTTCTTGGCACCCGCCTCGAGGGCGTGGCGCACTGTTTGGCGCAAAGCAGTGTCTGCCTGCGCCCCTTGGCATGTCAGACCGGCCAGCGTCAGCAGCAGCCGTGTCTTGGCGTCCAGCCCATCCGGATTAGCGGATCGGCCAAACATCATTTCCATCGCCTTTTTGGGCATGGTGGGCCAGAGCGCCTCGAACCCTTTGTCCGAGACATCGCCAAGCGCCGGGTTCAGCGCCTTGGCCATCTCCTGGGCCTGGGCCAGCATGGCCTCAAATGGGTTTTTTGGATCGCTCATCGGTACGGCGCATCCAATTCCAGATTTCGGGCAATCTCAGCTTCCCAACGTTCCCCATTCGCCAACAACTTGTCCTTGTCGTAAAACAGCTCTTCGCGGGTTTCGGTTGCGAATTCAAAGTTCGGGCCTTCGACAACCGCATCCACTGGGCAGGCCTCTTGGCAGAAACCGCAGTAAATGCACTTGGTCATGTCGATGTCGTAACGCGTGGTGCGACGGCTGCCATCTTCGCGGGGTTCTGCGTCAATGGTGATCGCCTGCGCCGGGCAAACAGCTTCGCACAATTTACAGGCAATGCAGCGTTCTTCGCCATTGGGATAGCGACGCAGCGCATGCTCGCCGCGGAAACGGGGCGACAATGGCCCCTTTTCATGCGGGTAGTTCAGGGTCGCCTTGGGGGCAAAGAAGTATTTGAACCCCAGTTTGAAGCCAACCCAGAAATCCTGCAGCAGGAAGTATTTTGCGGCGCGGGTATAATCGATCTGAGTCATATCAGCCTCCTACCGTGTAGCGGACAAACAGCCCACCAAACCATGCGAATTTTGTAGCAAAGGCCACGAAGACTACCCAAGCCAGCGAGAACGGCAAGAAGACTTTCCAACCCAGACGCATCAGCTGGTCATAGCGGTAGCGCGGGGTGATAGCCTTGACCATGGCGATCAGGAAGAAGAAGAACGCCATCTTTCCGACCATCCACAGCACGCCGTCTGGCAGACCAGGGATTGGCGACAGCCAGCCACCAAAGAACAGCAGCGACATCAATGCGCACATCAGGAAGATTGCGATGTATTCACCAGCCATGAACAGCAGGAACATGGTGGACGAATATTCAACCTGATAACCGGCAACCAGTTCGGACTCCGCTTCGGGAAGGTCAAACGGTGGACGGTTGGTTTCAGCTAGCGCCGAGATGAAGAACAGGAACACCATCGGGAAGTGTGGCAACCAGTACCAGTTGAACAGACCCAGATCGCCATCCTGAGCGAGAACAATGTCACCAAAGTTCAGCGAGCCGGTTGAGATGATCACGCCGATGATGATCAGACCGATGGAAACTTCGTAAGAGATCATCTGCGCGGCAGACCGCAGGGAGCCCAGGAACGGGTACTTGGAGTTGGATGCCCAACCGCCCATGATCACGCCATAAACCTCGAGCGAAGAGACAGCGAAGACATAGAGAACAGCGACGTTCAGATCGCTAAGAACCCATCCTTCGTTGAACGGGATCACGGCCCAGGCGATCAGTGACAGCACAAAGCTGGTCAGTGGAGCCAAGATGAACACGGCGCGGTCTGCACCGGCCGGGATCACGATTTCCTTGACGATGTATTTCAGCGCATCCGCAACCGATTGCAGCAAGCCAAAGACCCCTACAACGTTGGGACCGCGCCGCATCTGGACAGCGGCCCAGATTTTCCGGTCGCCGTACACAAGGAACAACAATGAGATCATTACAAATGCGACAATTGCCAGCACTTGCGCCAAGATCAGAACAAAAGTTCCAATTGGGGTGTTTAAGAATTCAGCCATTGGTCCTCACACCGTGGGTATTCCGTTTGCCTCACAATTCGCGACCACGACTTCAGCGTCGATGGTGCGCAAACCGCGCGGTAGGGAGGGCGAGATGGTGTAGACAGCATCTGCTGCCCAAACGCCACCCTCTTGTTTCAAATTTGTGCGCAAATGTCGTGCAAACCCGTATCCTCGGATCAACGCGTATTGCGCGGCTGCGCATTCAGCATAGTTATCAACGTCCTCGCCCTTGCGGGCGCCGGACATAGAGACATGGAACTGCACCAAATCGCCTTCGAGCAGGCTGGTTTTCACGCCCTGATAGTCAGGCTTGAAATCCGCAGACTGATCGGCTGACGTGGGCGTACAGCCTGCCAGCAGAAAAGGAGATATGAGTGCAGCGCGGATCACTCGGCGGCGATCTTTTCAGCGCCGCGGGCCTTGGCGTTGGCGGAGAGTTCAGCCATCACTTCGGATGCACGGGCAATTGGGTTGGTCAGGTAGAATTCGCTGACCACAGTCAGGAAGTCAGCCTTGCCCAGTTTACCCAGCTCCAGCGTTTCACCTTCGTTCACAGGCACTTCGTCGATCTTGGCAAGATGTGGAACCTCACCCACCAGCGCCTGACGCAGCTGCGCCAGCGAGTCATAGCCCAGAGCTGCATCCAGCTCGGCGCTTAGCGCACGCAAGATCGCCCAGTTTTCCTTGGCCTCTCCTGGTGCAAAGCCAGCGCGCATGGCCAGCTGTGGGCGACCTTCGGTGTTTACAAACAGGCCGTTTTCTTCGGTGTAAGCAGCACCCGGCAGCACGATGTCGGCACGGTGCGCACCTCGGTCGCCGTGCGAGCCCTGATAGATAACAAAGGCACCCGCGTCGATTTCGACCTCGTCCGCACCAAGGTTATAGATCACTTCGGCACCATCGAGAGCAGCTTCCATTCCACCCAGCGTCGTTGCGCCGATGTCCATCGCACCAACACGAGAGGCAGCGGTGTGCAGAACCAGCAGTTTAGATTTGGTTTCTTCCGCCAGTTTCTGGGCGTGCGCCAAAACAGCAAGACCATCAGCCTCACGAAGAGCGCCCTGCCCTACAATGATGATCGACTGCTGGTTCAGAACGCCCGCATACTCTTTGCCTAGCTGACCTTCCAGCGCCGCACGATCGGTGCCGATGTGGACATAGTCATAGGTCAGGTCAACAGCCTCACCAATAAGACCAACAGTGGCCCCTTTGGACCAAGCGCCGCGAATACGCGCGTTGAGAACCGGCGATTCATCGCGAGGGTTTGAGCCAAGCATCATGATGAACTTCGCATCATCAATGTCTTCGATGGCTGCGGTGCCAACATATGCCGCGCGGTTGTCCAGTGGCAGGCGCACGTTATCAGTACGGCATTCTACCTTGCCACCCAGACCAGTCACCAGTTGCTTCAGCGCAAAGGCAGCTTCAACAGGCACCAGATCACCGATCAGACCGGCAACCTTCTTGCCCTTCATCGCTTCAGCAGCTTTGGTCAGCGCCTCACCCCAGTTAGAGGGGCGCAGTTTGCCGTTTTCACGCACATAGGGGCGGTCAAGACGCTGACGACGTAGGCCATCCCAGACAAAACGGGTTTTGTCAGAAATCCATTCTTCGTTCACGCCATCGTTGTTGCGCGGCATGATGCGTTTGACTTCACGGCCTTTGGTATCAACCCGGATGTTGCTGCCCAAGGCGTCCATCACGTCGATGGTTTCGGTCTTGGTCAGCTCCCATGGACGTGCGGTAAAGGCGTAAGGCTTGGAGGTAAGAGCACCAACCGGACACAGGTCAATGATGTTGCCCTGCATGTTGCTGTCCAAAGTCTGGTTCAGATAGCTAGTGATTTCAGCATCTTCACCGCGACCGGTTTGGCCCATCTGAGTGATGCCAGCCACTTCGGAAGTGAAGCGCACACAGCGGGTACAGCTGATGCAACGTGTCATGGTGGTAGACACCAGTGGGCCCAAATCCAGATCATCCACCGCGCGCTTGGGCTCGGTGAACCGGGTTTCGGAAATGCCATAGGCCATGGCCTGATCCTGCAGATCACACTCGCCGCCCTGATCGCAGATTGGGCAATCCAGTGGGTGGTTGATCAGCATGAACTCCATCACACCTTCGCGGGCCTTTTTTACCATGGGCGAGTTGGTTTTTACAACCGGTGCCTGACCTTCGGGGCCGGGGCGCAGATCTCGGACCTGCATGGCGCAAGAGGCGGCTGGCTTTGGCGGGCCACCCACAACTTCGACCAGACACATGCGGCAGTTGCCCGCAATGGTCAGACGTTCGTGGTAACAGAACCGAGGAATCTCGACCCCGGCCTCTTCACAGGCCTGGATCAGGGTCATTGCCCCATCCACTTCGATCTCTGTACCGTCAATGTTGATCTTGCGCAGGTCAGACATGGTCTATTTCGCCCTCAGTAGCGCGCCAATCGCGCTGGATTTCTCAATTTCCGCATGCCCAAACACGCAGAAGGTTTCAGGGGAGCCATACTCAACGCCGTTGGCCTTGAGAAACTGCTCACCCTTGTTGCGCATACGCGCTTTTTCAACGTCCGATTCCACATAAGCGCGGATCTCGGAATCTGAATATCCCAGTTTGTTGGCATAGGACCGCAAGTCCCAGGCCATCCCCAGCGCCTTCATACGGCGTGGTTTGATGCTGCCGCACTTCTCGCTGACCTCATGGGCAACGGCTGCAGCAAAAATGATGTTTTCGACCTGCGGTACATCCCGCAGGCTTGGCTTGGCAGATGCCATTCCAGGAAGCGTTGCGGCACAAACGGCAATAGCGGCAATCACGGTACGAGTCATGGTATTCTCCTGATATTTGGAGAACCAATCGCGCACACTGACACGGCCGCTATTCAATAGCAGTGTGCCAGTCAGGCCATGATATGCCGCAAATCCGCTCACGGATCGCATTTCCCTTGGAAGATTGCAGTCCCTTCAACAAGCCGCAGCTTGGACTCAGGATCACTTGGATCAATATCCCAGATGATGTTCGACGTACCGTAACCCGCTTCGGACAGACAGTAAGTAACGCCAGCGTGATAGGCGGCCTGACGGACGCCATCAAGCGACAAGGCAGCGTCTTTGATCTCAACCGTGAAATCCGTACGTGAGACTTTTTTGTCCACTGGCTTGGTACTGATGCTGAACGGCACGCCGTCATAAAGTGGACGTTTGCTTTTGGCCTTTTCACAAGCCGCAAGAGTGACGGTGCAAAGCACCATCACCGCAGGCAGAACCAGTTTGCCGGAAAACTTATGGCTCATAAATCTGTTCACTCCGCCGCCATTGCGCCCATACGGCCAGTTTTATTGGCCTTGATACGGTCTTCGATCTCTTCGCGGAAGTTACGGATCAGGCCCTGGATCGGCCAAGCCGCGGCATCGCCAAGCGCACAAATCGTGTGGCCTTCGACCTGCTTGGTCACATCCCACAGCATGTCGATCTCCTCGATCTCGGCGTCGCCTTTGACCAGACGGTCCATCACACGCATCATCCAGCCGGTGCCTTCGCGACATGGGGTACACTGGCCACAGCTTTCGTGCTTATAGAACTTGGCCAGACGCCAGATCGCTTTGATGATGTCTGTCTGCTTGTCCATAACGATCACCGCCGCAGTCCCCAGGCCCGAGCCCAGATCGTTGCGCAGATAGTCAAAGTCCATGATCGCATCGCGCATGTTTTCACCGCGCACACAAGGAACAGACGATCCACCGGGGATCACGGCCAGCAGGTTATCCCAACCGCCTTTGATACCGCCACAATGCTTGTCGATCAGTTCTTCGAACGAGATCGACATCGCCTCTTCAACCACACAGGGGTTGTTGACGTGGCCGGAAATGCCAAACAGCTTGGTGCCAACGTTATTTGGGCGACCGAAAGAGCTGAACCATTCGGGTCCACGACGCAGGATCGTGGGCACAACAGCAATGGATTCAACGTTGTTCACAGTCGATGGGCAGCCATACAGACCAGCGCCAGCCGGGAACGGCGGCTTCATACGGGGCATGCCCTTTTTGCCTTCGAGGCTTTCGATCAGAGCGGTTTCTTCACCGCAGATGTAGGCCCCTGCCCCGTGGTGCAGGAACAGATCAAAGTCCCAGCCTGAGTTGGCAGCGTTCTTGCCCAGCAGACCCGCGTCGTAAGCCTCGTCAATCGCCGCCTGCAGCGCTTCCTTCTCGCGGATGTATTCGCCGCGAATGTAGATGTAGCAGGTGTGGGCATTCATCGCGAAAGACGCGATCAGCGCACCTTCGATCAGCGTGTGCGGATCGTGGCGCATAATCTCGCGGTCTTTACAGGTACCGGGCTCGGATTCATCAGCGTTGATAACCAGATAGGCCGGGCGACCGTCGCTTTCTTTTGGCATGAATGACCACTTCAGGCCGGTTGGGAAACCCGCACCACCACGGCCACGCAGGCCAGAGTCTTTCATCGACTGCACGATCCAATCGCGACCCTTTGCAAGGATTGCAGCGGTGCCATCCCAATGGCCGCGTGCCTGCGCACCCTTCAACGTACGGTCATGCATACCATAGAGGTTGGTAAAGATCCGGTCCTGGTCCTTCAGCATGTCTGCCTACCTTTGGTTTTCCTGACGCATGCGCCAGAGTTGAATTATGTTGACCACTGCATAAATCAGACCTGCCAGTGCGGCGAGATCGAACAGCAAAGCAAAGCGCCCCGGTAGCCCCAATGCGGGGCCAACAAAGAGCGACAGGACAACCCAGGCCACCATGGTTCCGGCAATCACCAGAGAGATGTGGCGCCCTTTGCGGGCAATGGCTTGGTCCTGTTCAGTGCTCATGTGGTCCTATGTGTCTAGTCCCTGCCCGGCTGGGCAGAGATCGGTTATTTCTTAGCGGCCAGTTCTTTGGCCTGTTCAATCCAGCCATCGCGTTCGATCCGGCCTTTGAACTTGAGACGTGAATCTACCCAGGCCACTTCGGCCTCGCCCCAGGCCGCAACCTGATCAAAGTGGAAGAAGCCCAGCTCGTTCAGGGTCTGCTCCAATTTGGGGCCAACACCTTTGAGAAGCTTCAGATCATCCGCTTTACCGTCGCGCGCAGCCTTCAGAACTTCGGGCTCAGCCTCGGCAGCTTCAGCTTTTGGAGCTTCAACTTTTTTGGCTGGGGCGGCTTTCTTGGCAGGCTTAGCTGCCTTCTTGGCCTCCTCGGCCTGCTTGGCGGCTGGCTTTGGCGCAGCAGGTGCCGCCGGAACCGGGGCCTCAGCCGCGCGACCAGCAACAACGCCGTCTTTGCCAACCCATGGGGTCAACAGTGGAACTTCGTCACCCTGAATGCGCTTGACGGTATCGCCAATGTCCGACGCCAGCTGAACACTTGCGTTGTACTTTGTCTTGCCGCTTTCGTAGTCTTTCAGCGAGGTCAGACCGGACAGAGGTTCGGAACTGTAACGTCCGTTTTGCGGACCTGGCGTAGGCACCTTGCCAGCATTCAACTCGTCCAGCAGCTTGGTAAAGCTCGCGGCGGTCAGGTCTTCGTAGTAGTCTTTGCCGATCTGCGCCATTGGAGCGTTGGTGCAAGATCCAAGGCACTCGACCTCTTCCCAGGAAAACTTGCCATCAGCCGACACTTCGTGTGGCTTGTTGGCGATTTTCTCTTTGCAAACGGCTACCAGATCTTCAGCGCCACAGATCATGCAGGACGTGGTGCCGCAAATCTGGATGTGGGCGACTGAGCCAACCGGCTGCAGCTGGAACATGAAGTAGAACGAAGCCACTTCAAGCACGCGGATATAGGCCATATCCAGCATGTCAGCGATCAGCTCGATGGCAGGTTTCGACAACCAGCCCTCTTGTTCCTGCGCACGCCACAAGAGCGGAATAACCGCCGAGGCCTGACGGCCATCGGGGTACTTGGTGATCTGCCCTTCGGCCCAAGCCAGGTTGGCCGGAGTGAAAGCAAAGCTATCGGGTTGTTCTGAGTGAAGACGGCGCAGCATTAATTCGTCTTTCTGTGTGTGTTGCCCGCAGGGATGCCTCCGGCGGGGATATTTTTAGCCAGATGAAGCATGCGGGGCATGAATGAAATCAACGGTCAATCTCCCCGAACACAACGTCCATGGTGCCGATGATCGCAGCAACGTCAGCCAACTGGTGGCCACCCGCGATATAGTCCATCGCCTGCAAGTGCAGGAACCCTGGCGCACGGATCTTGCTGCGGTAGGGTTTGTTGGATCCATCGGCAACAAGATAGACACCAAATTCACCCTTGGGGGCTTCTACAGCGGCGTAAACTTCTCCGGCAGGAACGTGGAAGCCTTCGGTGTAGAGCTTGAAGTGGTGGATCAGGCTTTCCATCGAGGTTTTCATGTCACCACGTTTTGGTGGGCTAAGCTTGCCACGGGCCATCACATCACCGGGACAGTCGCGCAGCTTGGCCACACACTGGCGGATGATCGAGATCGACTGGCGCATCTCTTCCATGCGGCACAGGTAACGGTCATAGCAGTCGCCGTTTTTGCCCACAGGGATCTCAAAGTCGAACTCGTTGTAGCATTCATAGGGCTGCGAGCGACGCAGATCCCAGGCCAGGCCAGAACCGCGAACCATCACGCCCGAGAAACCGTAGTCCAGAATATCCTGCTCGCTAACGACACCAATGTCACAGTTCCGCTGCTTGAAAATCCGGTTTTCGGTCAGCAGGTCATCAATGTCTTGCAGACGAGCCGGGAACTCGTGACTCCAGGCTTCGATATCGTCGATCAGCGCATCCGGCAGATCCTGATGCACACCACCGGGGCGGAAGTAGGCTGCGTGCAGACGAGCACCACAGGCGCGCTCATAGAACACCATCAGCTTTTCGCGCTCTTCAAAGCCCCAGAGCGGCGGAGTCAGCGCACCAACGTCCATCGCTTGTGTGGTCACGTTCAGCAGGTGGTTCAGGATCCGGCCAATTTCTGAGTACAGAACACGGATCAGCGAGCCACGGCGCGGAACTTCGACGCCAGTCAGCTTTTCAATCGCCAGACACCAAGCGTGCTCCTGGTTCATCGGCGCCACATAGTCGAGGCGGTCGAAATACGGCAGGTTCTGTAGGTAGGTGCGGCTTTCCATCAGCTTTTCGGTGCCACGGTGCAGCAGGCCGATGTGTGGGTCGCAGCGCTCAACAATCTCACCGTCCAGTTCCAGCACCAGACGCAGCACGCCGTGTGCCGCTGGGTGCTGGGGACCGAAGTTGATGTTGAAGTTACGGATTTTCTGTTCGCCGGTTTGGGCGTCGTCGAAACCTTTGGAGCCGTCCATCATTTCGCCTCCTCTTTCTTCTCGTCGCCCGGCAGGATGTATTCTGCACCCTCCCATGGGCTCATGAAATCAAATTGGCGGTATTCCTGCACCAGTTTCACCGGCTCATAGACAACGCGCTTTTGCGCCTCGTCATAGCGAACCTCGGTATAACCAGTGGTTGGGAAATCCTTGCGCAGCGGGTGGCCGCGGAAACCATAGTCGGTCAGGATGCGGCGCAGGTCTGGGTGGCCGGTAAAGAGAATACCGAACATGTCATAGACTTCCCGCTCGAACCAGTTGGCCGAGGGGTGAATGTCAACAATCGACGGCACCATTTCATCTTCGCGCACCGACACGCGCAGGCGAATGCGGTGGTTCTGGTACATCGATAGGAAGTGATACACCACGTCAAACCGCTTGGCCCGTTCAGGGTAGTCAACGCCGGTGATATCCACCAGCGACGAGAACTTGCAAGTACGGTCAGTTGTCAGGAATTCGACAAAGCCTGTGATGTTGGCCGGGGCCACATCCACGTTCAGCTCGTCATGTGCAATGTCCCAGCCAAGGATACAATCCGGGCGTTTCTGCTCCAGATATGAGCCCAGCTCTTTCAGCGCTTCAGTCATCAAATACTCTCCAACTCAGCGCAATCAGCGCACCAGGGTGCCAGTGCGGCGGATTTTACGTTGCAGCTGCATCAGACCATAAAGCAGTGCTTCGGCAGTTGGCGGGCAGCCAGGAACATAGATGTCGACAGGCACAACACGGTCACAGCCACGCACAACCGAATAGCTGTAGTGATAGTAGCCACCGCCATTGGCGCAGGAGCCCATCGAGATCACATAACGTGGCTCGGGCATCTGGTCATAAACCTTGCGCAGCGCCGGGGCCATTTTGTTGGTCAGAGTACCCGCAACGATCATCACGTCCGACTGACGTGGGGAGGCACGCGGGGCAATACCAAAACGCTCGGCGTCGTAACGCGGCATCGAGGTATGCATCATCTCAACCGCGCAGCAGGCCAGACCAAAGGTCATCCAGTGCAGCGACCCGGTGCGGGCCCAGTTGATGATGTCTTCGGCTGAGGTCAGCAGAAAGCCCTTGTCCTGCAGTTCAGCATTCAGGGCCTGGGTGACCATTTCCTTGTCGACACCAGCAGTGTTGGCTCCGGTCATCATTCCCATTCCAGGGCCCCTTTTTTCCATTCATAGGCAAAGCCGATGGTCAGAACGCCCAGAAACACCATCATCGACCAGAAGCCTGTCATACTGATGTCCTTGAACCCAACGGCCCAGGGAAACAGGAAGGCAATTTCCAGATCAAAAATGATGAACAGAATCGACACCAGATAAAACCGGACATCAAATTTCATACGCGCATCGTCGAAGGCGTTGAAACCGCATTCATACGCACTTACCTTTTCAGGGTCAGGATTGCGCACGGCCAATACAACGGCAGCTAATATAAGGACGATTCCAAGACCGACGGCTACGGCCAGAAACACCAGAATCGGGAGGTATTCCCGCAACATCTCTTCCACGAGTGGCTCCTTTCCAGCGCGCTATTCGCCGCGCGCGGTCAATTGGCGTGTTGACTTGGGCCGTGTCTACTCTCGTGATTTGCCAGCGTCAACCAAGGCATTGTTAATGATGAAGGCTCTTTAAACAGTCGCGACATCCTCATCTCGCAACAGCTAATCCTTATTATTTTTATAAGAAAAGTCTCTCCTTCTTAGGAAGGCCAACTATTGTTGGCCCAATCGCAATATCAGGCATTTCAAACTCAAGTCTTCAAGCCTGCCAACGTGGCTTGCGGCGGTCAAAAAATGCACCAATACCCTCGTCAGCTTCCTCGGTTTCCCAACGGGCCACTAAAGCAGAGATTGTGCTATCTATGACCGAATTGTCAATTCTAGGGCCCAAATCACGTGCAAGCTGCTTGGCAGCCGCCACTGCGCCGGGTGCGCAGTTCAGATACGGGGTCACCTCAGATTCGACCGCTTCCATCAACTGATCCGCCGGAACCACCCTCGCCAGCAGCCCCAGCTCTTTGGCCTCATCAGCCCCAAACAGCCGAGCCGACATAAACACCCGCCGCGCCATGGCCTCTCCCATACGCGCAAGCACATAAGGACCGATGGTAGCCGGAATGATTCCCAGTTTGGTTTCGGTCAGCCCCATCTTCAGGTGATCGACGCCGATGGCCACGTCACAGACCGAGGCCATGCCAACCCCACCGCCAAAGGCATTGCCCTGTAGCGCGCCAATCAGAGGTTTGGACAGCGTGTTGAGCGCCTGCAACATCTCGGCCAGCTTGCGCGCCTCAACAAAGCGCGTCGCCGAATCCGCCGCCATTTGCTGTTTCATCCAGCCCAGATCCCCGCCAGCGCAAAAACTCTTGCCGTTGCCGGTCAGGACAACGACCCGGATCGTGTCATCCTGTGCAATCCGCCCAGCCGAAGCTGTTAGCTCTTCAATCATTTCACCTGACATGGCGTTGTGCTTTTTTGCCCGGTTCAGGGTCAGAGTCGCCACCCCACGCGCATCGGTTACCAGAGTGATGGTATTGTACATTCGATTACCCATTTATAGAAAAGCCACCACAGCGTGGCCGTCAAGATTCTCGCATCGCCTTGGCCATATCTGCCGCCTTGGCCAGAACATCTCCGTCCAGTCCTGTTTCATAGCCTAGCCGGGTGAGATGTTCATGCACCAACTCAGTCGCAACGTTCCCGGCGGACCCAGGCGCAAAGGGACATCCACCCAGCCCGCCAACAGCGGCATCGAACACCCGAACCCCCATTGCCAAGGCGGCATCGATGTTTTCGATGGCCCGTCCAGCGGTATCATGGAAGTGCCCGGCCAATCGGGTTGCGGGCACGGCCTCGCGCACCGCCAACAGCATACGTGCAACCGAATCCGGGGTTGCTTGACCAAGGGTATCGCCCAGCGAAATCTCGTAACAGCCCATGGCAAACAGTTGATCCGCCAATTCAGCCACCTTTTCAGGAGCTGTTGCGCCATCGTGCGGACAGTCCGTGACACAGGAAATATAGCCACGCACTGGCACGTCGATATGGCGGGCGGCCTCTAGAATTGGTTCAAACCGAGCAATCGATTCCTCGATGCTGGCATTGATATTAGCCTTAGAAAACCCTTCCGAGGCCGAAGCAAACACAGCGATCTCGTCCGCCTTGGCGCTGACCGCATCGTCATAGCCACGCATATTGGGCGTCAGCGCAGCATAACGCACACCCTCGGCCCGTTTGATCCCCGACAAAATCTCGCCACTGCCCGCCATCTGCGGCACCCACTTGGGAGAGACAAAACTGGCAACCTCAATTCTATTAAAGCCAGCCTGGCTCAGGCAATCGACCAGAGCCACCTTCTCGGCAACAGGGATCTCGCGTTTTTCATTCTGCAGCCCGTCGCGCGGACCCACTTCAAAAATCTCGACCCTATCGCCCATACCCAAGCTCCCAGTTTCTTTTTGCTAAAAATACTCAACTCTTAGCTGGCAGCCTGCGGGCCACCAGCTGTTTTGGCAAGGTTATTCGGCGTCCTCGCGCAATCGGATCAGCGCAGCCCCTGCCTCAACCTGATCCCCGGTCGCCGTCAGAACCTCGGCAACCACACCATCTCGCGCCGCCAATAATGCGTGTTCCATCTTCATGGCTTCCAACACGGCAAGCCGATCTCCCTCGCTCACCACCTGCCCAGCTTTGGCAAACACCGCCTTGATCAACCCGGGCATCGGTGCCTCGATCACATTCGTATCGCCACCGGCAGTCGCATGTCGGTCAAGCGGGTCGATCACTTCAAACGGCAGACCATAACCATCAAAGACCGTAATTGTCCCACCGGATCGCACCACATCCGACATCACCCAGCTGCCAATGATCCACCCCGCGCCCCGGCGGTTTGCAACAATCTCTTGATCACCCAAATGCCAGATCTGGCGATCCTTCCCGTCAACCTCGACCTCCAGGTCAAACACCTCGCCCTGCCAGCTCAGCGAAACAGCGCGACGTAGCGGCGCCCACAAATTGAACCCAGCGTCATTGGGCAGATCAGCCAGCCCCAGTGCTACCATCCCGGCAGCAACTCGATGGTGCAATTCGGCCACCGGAGCAGCGGTCAAGCTGTCAATATCCCTGGCAATCAACCCGGTGTCCACATCTCCCCGGCCAAATCCCTGATGCGCGGCCAAGCCACCAAGAAAAGCAAGGTTGGTCACAGTTCCGCCAACCTGAGTGCCCTCTAGCGCCCGGCTCAACTGTGCCAGCGCCACTTCACGCGTGGGGCCATGTACGATCACCTTGGAGATCATCGGATCGTACCATGGGCTGATGGTATCCCCTGCCCGCACACCGCTATCGGCCCGGCAGTCCTCGGGGAATTGCAGATGGGTCAATGTGCCCGTAGCGGGCAAGAACCCCTTGGGAACATCCTCAGCATAAAGCCGCGCCTCAAAAGCATGGCCATTGATCGCCAGGTCTTCTTGCCGCCTTGGCAGACGCTCCCCCGAGGCAACCCGCAACTGCCATTCCACCAGATCAACACCCGTGATGGCCTCGGTGACTGGGTGCTCTACCTGCAGCCGGGTGTTCATTTCCATGAACCAGAACCCATCGGCGCGCAGGCCATCCGACCCATCCACGATAAATTCGACCGTGCCTGCGCCCTTGTAGCCAATCGCCTCGGCTGCACGCACACCGGCCTGCCCCATCGCCGCCCGCACCTCGGCGGTCATCCCAGGGGCCGGAGCTTCCTCGATCACCTTCTGATGGCGCCGCTGCAGCGAGCAGTCTCGCTCAAACAGATGCACCGCGTGGGTGCCATCGCCAAACACCTGGATTTCAATATGGCGCGGCTGCTGAATGTATTTCTCAACCAGCACATCCGGGTTGCCAAAAGCGGTAATGGCTTCACCACGCGCACTTTCCAGTGCGGCCATAAAATCCTCGGGGCGTTCGACCAGCCGCATCCCCTTGCCGCCGCCACCAGCCACGGCCTTGATCAGCACCGGATAGCCAATGCCGTCAGCCGCACCAGACAGGTGCTCGCTGTCCTGATTGCTGCCGTGATACCCCGGTACCACCGGCACCCCAGCTTGCTCCATCAGCACCTTGGCCGCGTCTTTCAGACCCATCTTGCGGATTGCATCCGCCGAGGGACCAATAAAGGACAGGTCCGCGGCCTCAACCGCGTCTACAAAATCCGGGTTTTCCGACAGAAATCCGTATCCGGGATGAATGCCCTGCGCGCCACTTTGCTTGGCCACGGCAATAATTTCATCCCCCAACAAATAACTGTCTGCAGGGGCCGGACCGTGCCCAATGTGATAAGCCTCATCCGCCAGTGCCACATGCTTAGCCTCGCGGTCCGCATCGGAGTAAACCGCAACAGTTTTCACCCCCATGGCGCGGGCAGTTTCCATCACACGGCAAGCAATTTCGCCACGGTTGGCAATCAGGATTTTGTCAAACATTGTCTCTTACTCCGATAACCCGTTCCCGCCCCGGGTCTGCCGGAGTGGTTTTCCTTTATAGTGACGGCAGCCTTCCCCCCAACCAAGAGAGCAAGCCTCAATGCCATTTTCTTTTGCTAGAACAAGCGTGTCGGTGCAGCCCATATGAAATTCGAGAACTGTCTCTCCGTTCACATCCAAGCTATAGCGTGACCACGCTGCGCCGCCGCAATACCCGCCGCTGGGCTTAGGTGAATGTAGATATGTCCGGCGGAGGCTCACTGTTCGGTCGGTTCCTATTAAGCAGGATACAACCTCATCACCACCGAGCGGATCATTCCAACCTTGTGCCATCGGTACATAGAGCCCCTCTCGAGTTTCTGGCAGCGCGGTATTGGTATCAAAGCGAACAGGGAAGACAGTCAACTGTTTCATCCCAGTGTCACAAACCCAGCCCAGAGCAGCCCAATGCTGGTCCGCAATAGCCGAGCCGGGCGCCAAAACATACGAACTAAGTGCCAAGGCAACCTGAGGGATTTTTCCTTTTAGGAAAGTCCACATCACGTTTTACATCCGGAACACGCCAAAGCGTGTCTCCTCAATAGGAGCGTTCAGCGCGGCACTCAGCGACAGGGCCAGCACATCCCGGCTTTTACGCGGGTCAATCACGCCGTCGTCCCACAGCCGGGCCGAGGCATAGAGCGGATGGCTTTGTTCTTCGAACATATCGATGGTCGGCTGCTTGAACTTCGCCTCTTCCTCGGCTGACCAGCTGCCGCCGCGCCGCTCGATACCGTCTCGTTTCACTGTCGCCAGAACCCCAGCGGCCTGCTCGCCGCCCATGACCGAAATCCGAGAATTGGGCCAGGTCCAAAGGAACCGCGGCTGATACGCGCGACCAGCCATGCCATAGTTTCCAGCGCCAAAAGAGCCACCGACCAACATGGTGATTTTCGGCACATTGGTTGACGCCACGGCCGTCACCATCTTGGCCCCGTGGCGGGCAATGCCTTCGTTTTCATACTTCCGCCCCACCATGAACCCAGTGATATTCTGCAGGAACACCAGCGGAATCTTGCGTTGACTGCACAATTCGACAAAATGCGCGCCCTTCTGCGCCGCTTCGGAAAACAGCACACCGTTGTTGGCGATGATCCCCACCGGGCAACCTTTGACATGGGCAAAACCGGTGACCAGCGTTTCCCCGAAACGTGGTTTGAACTCGTCAAAGCGCGAGCCATCCACCAGCCGCGCAATCACCTCGCGAATGTCATAGGGCGTGCGCAGATCGCCTGGCACCACACCTAGGATCTCCTCGGGGTCATAGGCAGGCTCTTCAGGGCTGGCCCAGTTTACCGTCAGCGGTTTGGTCAGGTTCAGAGACAGAACCGCGCGACGCGCCAGCGCCAACGCATGGGTATCATCCTCGGCCAGATAGTCGGCCACACCTGACAAGCGGGTGTGGACATCGCCACCACCCAGGTCTTCGGAGCTTACCACCTCACCAGTGGCAGCTTTGACCAGCGGAGGACCAGCCAAGAAAATGGTCCCCTGCTCCTTAACGATGATGGTCACGTCCGACATCGCGGGCACATAAGCGCCGCCAGCGGTACAAGACCCCATCACCACCGCGATCTGCGGGATCCCCTTAGCCGACATCCGCGCCTGATTGTAAAAAATCCGACCAAAGTGATCGCGATCCGGGAACACCTCATCCTGATTGGGCAAGTTGGCGCCGCCGCTGTCGACCAGATAGATACAGGGCAGATGGTTTTCCTCGGCAATCTCCTGCGCTCGCAGATGCTTTTTCACCGTCATAGGGAAATAGGTGCCGCCCTTCACCGTGGCATCATTGCAGACCACCATGACGTCTTGCCCATGCACTCGACCAATGCCAGCAATCACACCAGAACCCGGCGCCGCACCGTCGTACATGGCATGAGCTGCTGTCGCACCGATTTCCAAAAACGGTGAGCCCGGATCCAGCAGGTTCGCCACCCGTCGACGCGGTAGCATCTTGCCTCGGCTTTCATGACGCGCACGAGATCTTTCACCGCCGCCCATCCGCGCAGCCTCCGCCGCCGCTGAGATCTGAGCCAAAGCCTCCTTATGGGCGGCTTGGTTTGCCTTGAAACCTTCGGATGAAGGCATCGCCTTAGATGTGAGTTTCATTTAAGTTCCCCTGTGCGGACAAACGCGCTGTGAATCTTTCATTTGACATCTCTTCGAAAGCGCCTCGAGCATTTTTCATTTTCGATCCAGCAAAAACTGAGCGTAAGCAAGCAGGCCCGCTTGCTGGTTCAAGACCAAATGTTGGCATGCAGAATGAGAAAAACGCTCAAGGAGAGCATTGTCGGTTTCCGAAACCATCTTTTGGCATAAAGAGGTGACATTTTCAGTTTTCAAAACAAAAGAAAGCCCCACCTCACCTCGATCATCGAACTGGCGCGCTATGTTATCTCGTTTTTCTGTGTGATCTCTGATCTGGACGCTTGCAATTTCTTCCACACATTTGACATGCGTTTCTGAAAGAGCTGAGGAGCCCGCCAATTGTTTAATTCCGCAGTCTAACTGCGGTCCAAAAAGCTGCCCACACTCCATCGCTGCCGAGTAACCAGATGCAAGCCAGTTGCCGACAGTCAGGCTCGCTGGTGGCTTATTCCCGGCTCGCACTCCGGCTTGCGTACGTGGATCGGATTGAACCTTTATCAAACATTGGTGCAAATCGTCGGAGGCCTGCACACTGCTCCAGCCTAAAACAGTGCTCCCCAAGCCCGCGGCTAAGACAAATCTGATCACTTTAATTTTCATCTTACCAACTCCTCCGCTGCACGGCGTTTCAGCTCCTTACGGATCACCTTCCCGGTCACCGTCATCGGCAGCGCCTCCAAAAACTCCACCTCGCGCGGATAGGAATAATGTGCCAACCGCTCTTTGACATAGTCTTGCAATTCTTGTGCCGAGGCTTCGGCCCTGGTCTTCAACACCACATACGCCTTCACAATTTCGGTCCGCATCTCATCCGGCTTTCCCACCACACCCACAGTGGCCACCGCCGGATGGGTCAGCAGGCAATCTTCAATCTCGGCAGGGCCAATGCGGTATCCAGCCGAAGTGATCACATCATCCTCGCGCCCAACAAAGCGCAGATAGTCGCCTTCCCAGACCCCTCGATCCCCGGTGATCAACCAATCCCCGCGAAACTTGGCTGCAGTCTCTTCGGGCCGGCTCCAGTATTCCAACAACATTGAGGCTGAACCGCGGCGCACGGCAACATCGCCTTCGGCAGCTGTCGGCTGACCATCTTCATCCACAACCGCTAGTTCATGCCCCGGCACCGCCTTGCCAATACACCCCGGTCGCGGATCATAATCCGTACCACAAGACGAGGCCACCATATTGCATTCCGTCTGACCGTAGAACTCGTTGATCGTCACCCCCAGCCGACGCTGGCCCCAGGCGAGCATCTCTGCGCCCAGGGGCTCTCCTCCAGAGGCAACAGAGCGCAGGCCGTCGAGCCCCTGCCCGGCCGCCTTAAGCATGCGCAAGGCGGTTGGCGGGAAGAACACATTGCGCACCTCACCCCGTGCAATCACATCCGCGCAGGCCTCGGGGGTGAACTTATCCAGACGCGCGGCGACCACTGGCACGCCTAACGCCAACCCCGGCATCGCCACATCAAACAGACCTCCAATCCAGGCCCAATCGGCTGGGGTCCATAGGCAGTCGCCGCTCTGGCCGAGATGATCATGGCTGATCGAAACTCCGGGCAAATGTCCTGTCAGCACCCGGTGCCCGTGCAACGCACCCTTGGGACTGCCGGTGGTGCCGGAAGTATAGATCAACACGGCGGGGGTTTCGGGTGTGGTATCGGCAAAGGCTACGGGGTCGCCCGCCAGTCCTGCGCCGTCCACCATCACGGCCTCAGCCAGATCGCCCAGCAGGTCTGTCCCTTCGGCATCGGTGAACACAAACTGCACCCCGGCATCTCCGGCCCGGCTGGCCAGTGCATCGCGTTTGAACAGCTTGAACAGCGGCACTGAAATCGCGCCCACCTTCCAGATCGCAAGATGCGCCGCTGCACACCAAGGCGACTGTCCCAGCAGCACTCCAACCCGATCACCGGGCTGAACGCGGGCCAGCAAATAGCGGGCCAGACCGTCCACCATCTCGCCCAGATCGCCATAGCTGACACCCCCCCGCTCCGGGCCAGTCAGATCAATGATCGCCAGTTTTTCGGCCGGATGAGACAAAGCCTGCGCGGCCATATTCAGCCGTTCAGGCAGTTTCCAGCTGCCATCCGGGTTCAGGCCGGGAAATATGCGTTTTTCAGTCATCTTTCACCATACTTCCGACGCATAGTCGGTATGCGTTTTTGGCCTGCTTTTTCAAAGACTAACACCGGTCTCTCTTGATCTAGATCAGGGGAATCTCCGTCCCTTTGGCGCATGTCTTTTTCAAACGAAAACAAAGAGGAAAAACTCCGATGAAACGCTCCATTTCCGCTCTTGCGCTGATCACTGCGCTGGCCGCTTTGACCGGTCCCGCACTGGCCCAATCCCAAGGCGATTGGACCTTTGGCGTGGGTGTCGCCAACGTCAATCCCAAGTCGGACAACGGCACGCTTGCCGGTGGAGCCACCTCCATTGACGACAACACCCAGCTGTCGCTGACGGCCGAGTATTTCATTCGTGATAATATCGGAATCGAACTGCTGGCCGCGACTCCGTTTGAGCACGACATTGCAATTGGCGGTGCCTTTGCTGGTACCACCAAACAGCTGCCGCCAACCCTGTCGGTCAACTACCACTTCCCAACACAAGGCAAGATCAAACCCTTTGTTGGCCTGGGCTTGAATTACACCACCTTCTTCGAGGAATCCTCGTCTCTGGGTGTTCTGAAGCTGGAAGACAGCTGGGGGCTGGCGGTTCAGGTTGGCGCTGACTGGCAGGTGTCGGATAAGGGCGCGATGCGATTGAACGTGCGTTACATCGATATCGACAGCGACGCCACTCTGAACGGTGCGTCGATTGGCACCGCCGAGATAGATCCTGTCGTGGTTGGACTGAGCTACGTGCACCGTTTCTAACCCTTTGCTGCCAATCTGATGACGCTCCCCTTGGTGCGTCATCCCGATACTTAGCCCGCGCAGTCTCCCTTGGATGCGTGGGCCATTTGTTTTTCGGTCAGTCTCGCGACATAAGCCGCGCTATTCACCAGACCAGGTCTGCAGCAGGTAGATCGACTGAAATGCCGTTTGCCGGAGCAAACAGGATAAAACAGCAGGACCACCACCGCTACCACCGCCCCATTGGGACTGTTCGAAATCGCAGGTTGCGTCGCGATAGGCGATCCAGGACCGCTGCATGTCACGCAATGCCGGCATCATCCGGGGAGCAGATGACTGCAACTTGTCCAGCTCGGCATCCTGCGGCTTGTATGCCTCTTGCAGCAGCTTGTAGGTCTGGTTCAACTGCCCATCCCAATACAGCCGCTCGTTGTCGATACACTCCATCATGCCGATGGTTGTGAACCCTTCCTGAGAGTTCTCCATGCAGGCATCGGCTGACATCCCGATGCATTGCTTGCGATCTTCAATCGAGTCCGCCTGCATTGCGCAGGTATCCGTGGCCTCATCCGAATAGACCACTTCCTGCGCTGATAGTGAGGTGCCCCAAAGCAGGGCAATAGCTAGTAATTTCTTCAATTCATTGCTCCCATTAATTCACGACCAATAAGCATACGACGAATTTCTGAAGTCCCGGCGCCGATTTCCATCAGCTTGGCGTCGCGAAAAATACGACCCACCGGGTTGTCTGACAAATAACCAGCGCCACCTAGCGCCTGCACTGCCTGATGCGCCTGCACCATGGCCTGTTCCGAGGCATAGAGACAGCAAGCCGCCGCATCCTGACGGGTAACAGTACCCCGATCACAGGCCTTGGCAACCTCGTAGACATAGGCACGCGCTGAGTTCATGGCGGTGTACATATCGGCAATCTTGCCCTGCATCAGTTGGAAAGAGCCGATGGGTTTGCCGAACTGCTTACGCTCGGCAATATAGGGCATCATTTCATCCATGCAGGACGCCATGATGCCGGTGCCAATTCCGGCCAGAACAACGCGTTCATAGTCAAGGCCCGACATAAGAACCGCTACACCGCGCCCCTCTTCACCCAGCACATTCTCAAACGGCACTTCGACATCCTCGAAAATCAGCTCAGCCGTGTTTGACCCGCGCATCCCCAGCTTGTCGAAATGCGGCGAGGTCGAGAAGCCCTTCATCTCTTTCTCAACGATAAAGGCGGTGATCCCCTTGGACCCGGCATCCGGATCGGTTTTGGCATAGACAACCAGAGTGTCCGCATCCGGACCATTGGTGATCCAGTATTTATTGCCGTTTAGCCGATAGTGGTCATTCCGCTTTTCCGCACGCAGAGACATCGACACCACGTCCGACCCAGCGCCCGCCTCGGACATCGCCAGCGCACCGACATGTTTACCGGACACCAGTCCTGGTAGGTACTTGGCCTTTTGCTCGGGCGAGCCGTTCAACTTGATCTGATTAACGCAAAGATTCGAGTGCGCGCCATAAGACAGCGAGACTGAAGCACTGGCACGGGCGATCTCTTCAACCGCGACGGTATGCGCCAAATAGGACATCTCAGCCCCACCGAACTCCTCGGGCACTGTCACACCCAACAAGCCCAACTCACCCATTTCCTGCCACAGCTCGGGCGGAAACTCGTTTTTCTGGTCAATCTGCTGCGCCATCGGCTTGACCCGATCCTGCGCCCAGCGATGCACCATGTCACGCAGCGCATTTACATCTTCACCCAGATCAAACTGCATGCTGGCATTGAACATTGTGGTGTCCTCCCCGGTACATTCGCAAACTTATATGAACAGTTGTTCAATTTATTAGAACAGCGTTCGATTCGCGTCAACCACCGCTCAACCACTGGTGAAATTGCATTGAGAAACCATTGTGAGGCAGTGTGGCACCCGTGGCACTTTCCCACTCTGCAAATACTGGATACGCTCACGATTTGCTTACCAGAGGTCATTGAACATGAACGCACGACTTGGACGCCTGGTCATTTACACCAAGCGTGTTCCCGAAATGGTGGACTTCTACTGCAAGTATTTTGGTTATGAGGCGCACCAACAAGACGGGGATCGCTTGATCGAACTTCGAGCGCCCCACGGTGGGGTCACGTTGCTGCTACACCCTGCTGGCAAAGGGCAGAAAATGGGACAAGCTTTGGTCAAGCTGGTGTTTGACACCCCTGATGTCGCCAAATTTTGCGCCGATACCGCCGCACAAGGGTTGCAGTTTGGGCCGATCCACCAAGCGGATGGATACAATTTTGCCAACGCCAAGGATCCGTCAAACAACTCGGTATCTGTCTCAAGCCGCGCCTTCGCTTCAAGCAAAGCCGCGGAATAATCAGCTACTTTGAAAAACTGACGCAACCTCGGCCCGAATGATCCGGGCGATCTGCGCGCAATCATCAAGACTAAAGGTCAGCGGCACCCGCATATCTATTATGCCGGCCAGTACGCGGTCACTCTTTGGCAGGCTCTGGCTGGGGGCATAGTGCCAATTGTCATAGCGCGAGGTAAAGGCAGCCGGTTCGGGCGCGCCAAACCATTTCAGTTCAACGCCACGCTCAGCACAGCGGTGCAAAACCTCTTGTACCTTGTCGGCGCTCCAATCGAGCAACAGAAACTGGATAGAAGACCCCACATAGATCTCGGCCTTGGGCCGCTCGATCACTTGCAAGCCAGGGGTATTGCGCAAGCCGTCCTCAATACAGCGATAGCGTTCATTCCAACGCTCGACCTGCGCGCCCAGATCACGCAACTGCGGTCGCAGAATGGCGGCGCGCAGGTTATCCATGCGGCCCGAGATATTGGGGATGTGGTATTTGATCCGCTCAAAAACAGATGGGTCCGGCACCGCCAAATGCCGCTCGAACAGCATATAAGAACCGGACAACATAATCGCACGCGCCGCGATCTCTTCGTCGTCGGTGATAAACAGCCCACCCTCGCCCGAGTTCACATGCTTATAGGTCTGGCACGAATAACAGCCAACGGCCCCTTGCCGCCCCGAAGTGACACCGTTCCACGATGCGCCCATAGTGTGAGCACAATCTTCTATCACAACCACACCGGCCTCATCACAGATCTGCATTAGGCGATCCATGTTGCACAGATGCCCGCGCATATGGCTGAGCATAAGCACTTTGGCCTGCCCCACCTTGGCGGCCAGATCCTCCAGATCAATCACCAGATCCTCGGTGACGCCAACAAACACCGGCTCTGCCCCGACTGAGGCAATCGAGCCCGGCACCGGGGCAAGGGTGAAGGCATTGGTCAGGACCTTGTCGCCATGTTTGACCCCAACCGCCCGCAAGGCAGTCGCCAATGCGTAGCCACCCGAGGCCACGGCAAGGCAATATTTCGCGCCAGTCTGCGCCGCGAACTCCTGCTCCAGCAGCGCTGATTCGCCCAGTTCTCCGGGCTCGACATTATAGCGGTGCAAACGGCCGTGTTGCATAACCTTCAGGGCCGCTTCGATAGCGGCCTCTGACAGGGGTTCTTGCTGGGTGAAACTGCCCGTAAAAATCTCTTTCATGGGCTGTTTCTGGGGGGACGAAGATTTTTGGTCAAGGGATCTTGCGCAAGAAATAACAATTCCAAGTTGCCGCGCCGCCCAGCCAACTTAACCGATCAACCGCTCAACCATCTTGGGCAAGTCATCAAAATGATGCAGCAACCCTTCGGGTTTCAGCGCGGCCATGTCATCACCGGCGGGGCCAAAGGTCACCAGCACCGATGGAACACCCGCAGCAGCCGACGTATTACGATCTGTATCGCTATCCCCGATCAAAATCGTCTTGGCCGGGTCACCCCCAGCACGCCGCGCAGCCTCACGCAGGGGCTCGGGATCTGGTTTTCGCACAAGCAAAGTATCTGCCCCAACCAAAGACGAAAAGGCATCCCGAACGCCCAAATCTTTCAATAGAATATCAGCCAGCTGCTCGGGTTTATTAGTACAGATTCCAACACCATAGCCTGCGATCTTAAGGGCCTCGACTGCCTCCATTGCACCTGGATACAGAACTGTATGCAACGATATTTTTTCTCTGTATGCATCAACAAGCACAGAAAAGTACTCATCCACCAGACGCTGATCTAACTGCCCCACTCGCGACAATCCCAAGCTCAGCATGGCCCGTGCCCCACGTAGGGCAACTGCGGCGTCTGCCGGGTGCGTCAGTAGATCCCCATGCCCCATTTGACGAAAGCAGGTGTTGGCGGCAGCCAGCAAGTCACCAGAGGTATCGGCCAGCGTACCGTCCAGATCAAAAATCACCGTTCGCATATTCGTCCCCTTCGGCGCAATTCCGCCATCTGATGTTGCAACCCGCAACCTTGTTTGATGTGCAACCGGCTTGCACCCCGCCCTCCAGCGGATAAAACGGGTTAAACATGAAAATAAAGAGAAAAGCCATATGAGCACCGCCTTGATCATCCTCGCCGCAGGCAAAGGCACGCGGATGAAGTCTGACCTGCCAAAGGTCCTGCATCCGATTGGCCAAGCACCAATGCTGGCCCACGCCATGAAGGCTGGTCAAGCGCTGGACCCATCGAAGACAGTTATTATCGCGGGGCACGAGGCTGAAATGGTCACCGCAGCGGTTGCGGAAATCGACGATACTGCGGAAGTTGTGCTGCAGGTCGAGCAGCTGGGCACCGCCCACGCCGTTGACCAGGCCCGCGGCGCCCTCGCCGATTTCGACGGTGATGCAGTTGTTCTCTTTGGCGACACGCCATTTTTGCAGCCCGATACGCTGGAACGGATGGTCGCGGCCCGGGCCAGCGCAGATCTGGTTATCCTTGGCTTCAACGCTGCCGACCCCGCCCGCTATGGCCGCTTGGTCATGGATGGCGACAGTCTTGAACGCATTGTTGAATACAAAGATGCCAGTGAAGACGAACGCGCGATTTCCTTCTGCAACTCCGGCCTTATGGCCTGTGATGCAAAGCTATTGTTCGACCTGATCGCAAAGGTTGGCATTGAAAACGCCTCGGGCGAGTATTACCTGACCGACATCGTTGAACTGGCACGCGCCGATGGGCGCAAGGTGACAGCCGTGGCCTGTGACGAAGCCGAAACTCTGGGCGTCAATTCACGTGCAGATCTGGCACGCGCTGATGCGATTTTCCAAACCCGTGCTCGCGCCGAATTACTGGACATGGGCGTCACCCTGATGGCGCCAGAAACTGTATACCTGTCGCTGGATACCTTCATTGGTCGCGACGCAGTGATTGAACCCAATGTGGTGTTTGGCCCTGGTGTGACTGTCGAAAGCGGCGCGCTGATCCGGGCCTTTTCGCACCTCGAAGGCTGTCATGTCAGCCGTGGTGCCAAAGTTGGCCCCTATGCCCGACTGCGCCCCGGTGCGGAACTCGCCGAAGACACCCACGTCGGCAACTTTGTCGAG
Source organism: Parasedimentitalea nitratireducens (assembly GCF_057444295.1). NCBI lineage: Bacteria > Pseudomonadati > Pseudomonadota > Alphaproteobacteria > Rhodobacterales > Paracoccaceae > Parasedimentitalea > Parasedimentitalea nitratireducens. Next base: position 274,939 of record NZ_JBYAXC010000003.1, read on the forward strand.
ATTAAGAATGCCGAGATTGCCGAAGGTGCCAAGGTCAATCATCTCAGCTACATCGGCGATGCCTCGGTTGGCAAGAAAACCAACATCGGCGCGGGCACCATCACCTGCAACTACGACGGCGTGATGAAGCATCGCACCGAGATTGGCGCCAATGCTTTCATCGGCTCCAACACCATGCTGGTTGCACCGGTCAAGGTCGGCCACGAGGCGATGACGGCAACAGGTGCCGTGATCACCAAGGACATCGAAGACGAAGCCCTGGCCATCGCGCGAACTCCGCAAACCAACAAGCCCGGCCGTGCCCGCAAGCTGATGGACATGCTGCGCGCCAAAAAGAAAAAACGGGATGAGGGAGCAAACTGATGTGTGGAATTGTAGGGGTTCTGGGCGATCACGAGGTTGCCCCCATTCTGGTTGAAGCTCTGAAGCGGCTTGAATATCGCGGCTATGACAGTGCCGGCATCGCCACCGTCAACAACGGCGTACTGGACAGGCGTCGCGCGGTGGGCAAGCTGGTGAACCTGAGCGATTTACTGGTGCATGAACCCTTGGCTGGGAAATCCGGAATTGGTCACACCCGTTGGGCCACCCATGGCGCGGCCACCACCGGCAACGCCCACCCGCATATGGCGGGCACGGTCGCCGTGGTTCACAACGGGATTATCGAGAATTTCAAGGAACTGCGTGAAGAATTGGCTTCGCACGATATCGCCTTTGAAACCGATACCGACACCGAAACCGTTGCCCTGCTGTGCCAGCACTACATCGACACCGGCCTTGCCCCGGCCGAGGCCGCCCGCAAAACGGTGCGTCGTCTTGATGGGGCCTTCGCCTTGGGCTTTTTGTTCCATGGTGAAGAAGATCTGATGGTCGCCGCCCGCAAGGGCTCCCCCTTGGCCATCGGCCACGGTGAGGGTGAGATGTATGTGGGTTCAGATGCCTTCGCACTTGCCCCGCTCACCGACCAGATCACCTATCTGGAAGAAGGTGACTTTGCCGTTCTAACCCGTACCAGCCTGCAAATCTGGGATGTCGAAGGCAACCAGACCAATCGCGAAAAACGTAAGATACAGCTGGATTCCACCCGCGTGGACAAAGATGGCCATAAACACTTCATGGCCAAAGAGATCGCAGAACAGCCGGTGGCCATTGACCGCACCCTGCACGCCTATTTGTCCGAGATCGACGAGATAACCCTGCCGGACGATCTGGATTTCACAAAAATAGACCGCCTCACTATGGTGGCATGTGGAACAGGCTATTACGCCTGCATGGTCGGAAAATACTGGTTCGAGCAAATCGCCAAGATGCCGGTTGAAGTCGATGTGGCCTCGGAATTCCGCTACCGTGAGCCGCCAGTCTCCGACCGCACCCTTGGGCTGTTTGTCAGTCAGTCGGGTGAAACCGCAGATACCTTGGCCGCGCTGCGTTATATGACCGGCAAGGCCGATCAAATTGTCGGCTTGGTCAACGTCTCTGAAAGCTCAATCGCTCGCGAGAGTGATGTTATCTTGCCGCTCTACGCAGGTCCTGAAATCTCGGTGGCCTCAACCAAAGCTTTTACTTGCCAGCTGGTAATCCTGCTGATCATAGCGCTACAAGCCGCCAAACAGCGCGGCATTGCGCTCCCAAAGAACATGCCAACAGACCTGCGTTCTGTACCAGGGCTGATCAATCAGGCGCTGACGCTTGAAAGCCAAATCACAGCGACTTCGCGGGAACTTGCGGCTGCCAAGGACATCATTTTCCTGGGCCGCGGGCAGCTGTATCCGCTGGCGATGGAGGGTGCCCTGAAGTTGAAAGAGCTGAGCTATATCCACGCCGAAGGCTACGCCAGCGGCGAGCTGAAGCACGGGCCAATCGCGCTGATTGACGACACCGTGCCGGTCATTGTCATGGCTCCACGCGATGCACTTTTCGAGAAGACCATTTCCAACATGCAGGAGGTGATGGCCCGGGGGGGACGTGTCATTCTGATAACCGATGCCGAAGGGGCTAGGATTGCCGGTGATGGAACTGCCGAGATTATCACCATGCCTCAGGTACCTGACGCATTGGCACCGATCCTCTACGCCATTCCCGCTCAGCAAATTGCTTATTATACAGCAATCGCCAAAGGCACTGATGTTGACCAACCTCGTAATCTCGCAAAGTCGGTAACAGTAGAATGAGCGAATTATTTCTCCCCTATCTCGACCAACTACGTGAAATCAGCAACCCCGAGCGCGCTAAAGGCATGGCTAGCTATCACAAGACTGGTCGAGAGTACCTTGGGCTCACAAACCCTCAGGTCAACGACTTGGCCAAGGCCTGGCGGCAAGAGCTGACACTGGATCAACGTGTCGAAGTCGCAGCAGGCCTGTGGCAGTCCGACATTTTCGAAGCGCGTTTAGCAGCGACAAAGATGCTGACCCAGGCCCGAATCCGGCCTGATGATGCTGTTTGGGATTTGTTGCAAAGCTGGGTTCCTGATTTTGACAACTGGGCACTGGCGGATCATGCCTGTTCAGCCATTCAAAAGCGTTTGATTGCTGATCCAACGCGTCTGGACGTGGTGGAAACCTGGACAACTTCGGATAGCCTGTGGACCCGGCGCGCGGCCTTGGTGGCCACATTACCGTGGACCAAGCAAAACAACCCGAAACCTGCCGAGCTGGAAAACAGAGATCGCATTCTTGGCTGGGCAGCCTCTTATGTGCCTGACCAGAAATGGTTCATACAGAAATCCATTGCTTGGTGGCTGCGGGATCTATCCAAGCACGATGCCCAACGAGTGCGCGACTTCCTGTCTGAACATGGCGATCAGATGAAGAACTTTGCCCGCAAAGAAGCAGGCAAATACCTTCCCAAGGAGTGAGTTTAGGAGGCCGCAGTAACCTGCAGCTCGATCAACTCGGTCAGCGGTGCGCCCAAAGCGCGCATCGCATCAATCGACAACCGGCTGCCAGCACTGGCCTCGCCAGCGATTGGGCGAAGGGTCAGCGTAACCTCGGCGCCACCGGCAGTCCGCACCCGCCCCATCTGTTCCGAGGTGACCAAAGGCGTTTCCATCCACAATCCGGGAACCGTAGGGTCGCCCAGGCCCGCAATCGTGCTGGCAGTTCCAGCAAATGACGGTGCTGTCTCGGGCTGTGTTGGCTCATCTGCGGTTTCCAGCGGCGCGGTTTCAACCGCTGCAGGGGGCGCAATGCCAGGATCCGAATCCTTGGCCAAATCAGGGATCAAATTACAAGCTGACAACAGCGATAAGACGGCGGCAGGGATAAACAATTTACGCATGCGCAAACACTAGCCCGACAAAACGCGCTTTGCCAACCACTTCGCCCACAATATCCTTGCCGCAGGCCAAACCCCGCCTTACCTATGTGCCATGACAGCTCCACTTATCGATCCTTTCGCCCGCGCCATCACTTATCTTCGCGTCTCAGTCACAGACCGCTGCGATTTTCGCTGCGTCTATTGCATGTCCGAAGACATGACCTTTCTGCCCAAGAAAGAGCTGCTGACGCTGGAAGAGCTGGATCGCATGTGTTCGTCCTTTATTAAGATGGGCGTCCAAAAGCTCCGCATTACCGGTGGCGAGCCTCTGGTTCGGCGCGGCATCATGACGTTTTTCAACGCGATGACCCGACATCTGGAAAGTGGTGCCCTAAAAGAGCTGACCGTGACCACAAATGGTTCGCAGCTGGAGAAATACGCTCAGGATCTGTTCAACGCCGGTGTCCGCCGGATCAATATCTCTATGGACACCATCGACGAGCAGAAGTTTGCCGACATCACCCGCTGGGGCCGCCTGCCCCAGGTCATGCGCGGCATTGATGCGGCGCAAAAAGCGGGTCTGAAAATCAAGATCAACGCTGTGGCATTGAAGGGCTTCAATGAAGACGAGCTTCCGACCATCACTGAATGGTGTGCCGATCGCGAAATGGATCTGACCTGGATCGAGGTCATGCCCATGGGGGATCTCGGCAACGAAGACCGGTTTGGCCAGTACTGGTCGCTGAAAGACGTGCGCAAAGCCTATGAAGACCATTACCAGGTCACCGACCTGGCTGAATCTACTGGTGGCCCCGCTCGCTATGTCCGGCTGGAACAAACCGGCCAGAAAATCGGCTTTATCACTCCAATGAGCCATAACTTCTGCGAAAGCTGCAACCGTGTGCGCCTGACCTGTACCGGTGAGCTGTATACCTGCCTTGGCCAAGAAGGCATGCAGGATCTGAAACCTGCCATGCGAGACAACCCAGAGAACGAAGAGGCGCTGGAACAAGCCATCCGCGCTGCTATCGGGCTCAAACCCAAGGGCCATGATTTTGACTATTCACGCCAGCGCGTGGAGGGACAAATGTCCCGCCACATGAGTCACACTGGCGGCTGAGATGACACCTTCAGGCGGCGGCCCAACGCTGCTTTATCACGCCTACCGCTGCGCCACTGCGCTGATCGCGCCGCTGGCCTACCGCAAAGTCGCGGCCAAGCTTTCCGCGCAGGGTGTTTCCGAGAAACGCCAGCGCGAACGTCTGGGACACGCAAGCCAGCCCCGCCCGGAGGGCCAGATCATCTGGTTTCACGGTGCCTCTGTTGGCGAGACCCAGGCGGCTCTGACCTTGATCACCCAGCTGGGTGAGCGTTTGCCAAAGGCTGAATTTCTGATCACGTCAGGCACGGCTACCGCAGCACAGGTTGTTGAGCAACGCATGCCACCGCGATGTCGCCACCAGTTTGCACCGCTGGATGCAGGGGGCCCGGTCCGTCGATTTCTAACCCATTGGCAACCCAGCGCGGCTGTCTTTGTTGAAAGTGAACTTTGGCCCGTGACATTGGTATTGACCCAGCGCTCTGGTGCGCGCCTGGCCCTGGTCAACGCCCGCCTGTCCGAACGTTCCGTCGCGCGCTGGCGTAGCAAGGCCCCCACGGCGCAATTCATTATGGACCAGTTCTCTCTGTTCCTTTCGCAGAACGAAACCATGTCTGACCATCTGCTGGAACTGGGCGCCGCGCCTGACCGCGTCCACGCTGGCGGCAACCTAAAGGCTGGGTCTGGCGCATTGCCAATAGATGACAAGGCTTTTGCAGAGCTTCAAAGCTCTGTCGGAGAACGCCCAGTCTGGGTGGCCAGCTCTACCCACATCGGCGAGGAACAGCCCGTACTGACCGCGCACAAGACCCTGTTGGATCAACACCCTGACCTGTGCCTGGTGTTGGTCCCCCGTCACCCCGAGCGCGGAGATGATGTTGCTCAGCTGATATCTGACGCCGGTTTGACAAGTGCCCGCCGCAGCCTTGGCGAACTGCCCGATGCAAACACCCAAGTCTACCTTGCCGACACCATGGGAGAACTGGGCAGTTGGTACGCCCTGTCGCCAATAGTACTTCTTGGCGGTTCCTTTGAACCCATCGGTGGCCATAACCCGTTTGAAGTTGCACGCGCTGGCGCCGCTGTCATCACCGGCCCCGGCTACCACAACTTCTCTGAAACCTTCCCGCCAATGATCACGGCCCATGCCGCTGTCGAGGTGCATGATGCCGATCAACTGAGCAAGGCAGTATCCAACTTTCTGACACACCCGGAAGAACTGGCACAGGCCCGCGACGCGGCGACAAAGTTTGCGGATGAACAGGCCGAACAACTAAATGGCGTGCTCGATACCCTGATGAAGGAACTTAAGCTGGAACCACAAGATGCCTGAACTCTTCGTCACCAATTTCAACAAGAACTTCACTGGCGTTTCGGCAACAGCGGCAAATGTGATCCGTCAGCAGATGCAGAACCATGACATGCGGCTGGTTGGGCACCCCCTGCCCGGCTGCCCTGATCCGATCACTCTGAAAGAGGCCAGACAGCTCAGCCAACAGCGCCCCAACGACCGAGACTTTGCCATTTGGCACGTGCGCCGCAACCCGGAAATGCGCGCTGCAATCTGGTCGCGTGACATTCTCAAACTGCCAATCCGCATCGTCTTCACCTCGGCTGCGCAACGCCTGCATTCGTCCTACCCCCGATGGCTGATCAGAAAAATGGATGCCATCGTCGCCACAACGGAAATTGCCGCGCATTACGTCAACAACGTGCATGCGGTGGTGCCACATGGGGTCGACATTGATGTGTTCGCACCAACCGAAGATCGCTCTGCGGCGTGGTCCAGCCTCGGGCACGGCGGTGAACTTGGCATTGCAACCATCGGTCGCATACGCCCTGAAAAAGGCACTGACCTATTTGTCGACGCTATGCTGCAAGTTCTGCCAAAAATTCCCAACGCCAAAGCGCTGATCATTGGCCGTGCCGGTCGGGAGCACAAGAAATTCCTGGAAGACCTGCGTGCCCGCATCAAAGCGGCAAACCTGACCGACCGCATTCTCTTTGTTGGTGAAGTCGCAGCCAAGGACCTGCCCCAACTGATGCAAAGCCTGTCGCTTGTCATGCAGCTTCCACGCTACGAAGGCTACGGCATGGTCCCCCTCGAAGGCATGGCCAGCGGTGTGCCCTTTGTTGGCTCTCACACCGGGTATTACGAAGAGTTTTCAGCTCAAGGAAAAACAGGAACAGTTGTTTCCCTCAAAGACGCAGACGCCGCGGCGCAGGCCGCCCTGTCGATCCTGACCGACCCGGCCCGCCATGCCAGCATGAGCCTGGATGCCCGCGAGATCGCTTGCCATGGTTTCAGCTCAGCCGCTGAAGCCGCGGGAATAGAGACTGTCTATCAAGGACTTTGGCAGCCCAACTAAAATCCATTTTCATCCGGCCCGTAATACCCTCGCGGGTGAATTATAGCTCGGGGCAAGAGGGAGCAGACCGCCCCCTCCCTTGATTTTGGATTTATGCAGCAGGCATCCGCTTCTCAACAATCTCGGCCCACCAGCTACAGCCAGCAGGAATTGCTTCGTCATTAAAGTTGTATTCCGGATGGTGCACCGATGCAGTGTCGCCATTACCAACCAGAATATAAGCCCCGGGGCGCTCTTCCAGCATGAATGCAAAGTCTTCGCCGCCCATCACAAGTTCGGCATGTTCACAATCGCCAGAAATCGACTTGGCCACATCTGCCGCAAACTCAGTTTGCTCGTCGTGGTTCACCATTGCTGGGTAGCCGCGAATATAATTCACGTCAGCCGTGCCACCAAAGGTCGCCGCGATACCTGAACAGATCTCGTTGACACGTTTCTCAGCCATATCCCGCATCTCGGCGCTCATGGTGCGCACCGTACCCTTCATCTGAACCGTTTGCGGAATAACGTTGAACGCCTTGGATGAAGTTTCGAACGAGGTTACCGACACAACGATCTGATCAACAGGATCGGCGTTACGGCTTGCAATGGTCTGTAGCGCCAATACCGCCTGTGCTGACATTACCGTGCTGTCCACGGTCTTCTGCGGAACCGCGCCGTGACCGCCTTTGCCTTCAAACGTGATATCAAACTGATCAGTTGCGGCAAAAAAAGCGCCCGGGCGAATGCCAAAGCTACCAACTGGTTTTCCTGGCCAGTTGTGCATGCCATAGACCTCTTGGATGTTCCACCGGTCCATCATACCGTCTTCGCACATTTCTCGACCGCCGCCGCCACCTTCTTCGGCTGGCTGGAAGATCACTACAACAGATCCGTCAAAGTTGCGTGTCTCAGCCAAGTATTTCGCAGCACCCAGCAGCATCGCAGTGTGACCATCGTGCCCACAGGCGTGCATGGCGCCGTCGGTTTTACTTGCATAGTCCAGACCGGTTGCCTCGTGGATCGGCAGAGCATCCATGTCGGCGCGCAGGCCAATCACTTTGCCTGCTGTGTCCGTTTTGCCCTTGATCACACCAACCACACCGGTGCGGCCAATGCCAGTTGTGACCTCATCACAGCCGAATTCCTTGAGTTTTTCCGCCACAAGCGCGCTAGTGCGATGGGTTTCAAACAAGATTTCGGGGTTTTCGTGAATGTCGCGGCGCCATTCGGTAATTTCCGACTGCAACTCGGCAAAACGATTCTTAACGGGCATCTAGGGTCTTCCTTCTTCAGAGTGCGGGCATACGTCGTTCGACCAGTTCGGCGAACCAGCTGCATCCCGCAGGGATGGCGTCATCATTGAAATCAAAGGCGGGGTGATGGCACATGGCGCTGTCACCGTTGCCAATCGAAATATAGGCGCCGGGGCGTTCTTCCAGCATATAGGCAAAATCTTCGGACGGCATGATCGGATCGGCATTGTCATTAACTGTGCCAGCAACCGCGCGCGCCGCATCGGCCGCATAGCCCGTTTCATCCGGAGTATTAATGGTCGCCGGATATCCAGCATCCCAATTTATCTCTGTCGAAGCACCAAAGGCCGAGGCAGTATCGGTCGCAATTCGCCGCACGCGTTCTTCGGCAATGGCGCGATATTCAGGGTCTAGCGTTCGAACGGTTCCCGCCATGCGCACTGAATGCGCAATTACATTTGACGCTTCGCTATCGGTCTCAAACGTGCCAACAGTCAGAACAACCCGTTTGATCGGATCGACGTTACGCGACACAATTGTTTGCAACGAAATCAGGATCTGAGCCGCAACCAGAGTGGTATCAACAGCCTCGTGTGGCATCGCCGCGTGGCCGCCCTTACCGGTGACGACAATCTCAAACTCGTCGGACGAGGCTAGCGAGGCACCACTGCAAATCTCAAATTCACCTACAGCAAGGCCCGGCGCATTGTGCATGCCATAGACTTCTTGAATGCCCCAGCGATCCATCAGACCATCGTCGCACATAGCCTTGCCACCTGCCCCGCCTTCTTCGGCGGGTTGGAAAATCAACACAGCGGTGCCGTCAAAATTGCGGGTCTCGGCCAGATATTTGGCGGCCCCCAACAACATCGAGGTATGACCATCATGGCCGCAGGCATGCATCTTGCCCGGCACTTTTGAGGCGTATTCCGCTCCGGTGGCTTCTTCAATGGGCAGCGCGTCCATATCTGCGCGCAGGCCAACTACACGGCCTTTGGTATCCGTTTTTCCTTTGACAGTTGCCACAACACCGGTTTTGCCGATGCCGGTGGTAATGTCAGTGATGCCAAACTCTTTGAGCCGTTCCACAACAAAGCCGGCTGTTTCGTGCACGTCATACAGCAGTTCAGGGTTTTCATGCAGGTGTCGACGCCAACCTGTGATCTCACCATGCATTTCGGCAAAACTGTTCTTGATCGGCATAACAACCTCCCCCTGGTTCCGCGCACTGTCAAACAAATAAGTTGCCTTATCAAGTATCTCAAGGCGCAGTCATGCAAAGAATTTTGTTGGTCGTATAACGACTTTTGATTTGATACATTGGAGCAGGTACAGGCAGCAAAAAGGGCCGCATTGGCGGCCCCTAAAGGTTTGAATTATATAGTTGGTTAGTCCGAATTAGGACTAACCACCCAATCTCTGGACCAAATGCTTCATGAAATCATGACCGACATTAAACTGCGCAACAGTCACATATTCATTTTGCTGGTGGGCCTGTGCAATATCGCCGGGGCCACAAACCACCGCCGAATACCCAGCCTGCTGAAACTGTCCTGCTTCGGTGCCATAGCTGACCACATGGTTGCCATTGTCACCAGTGATTGCGCGAACAAGCCCCTCTGCTTCGCCGTCATCTTCGGGCTTTAGGCCGGGGACATCAAAAACTTGCTCAACAACGATTCGCGTATCCGGTTGAACGGCCTGCATCTCGGCTTCAACTTCACGCACCTTTTGGATATAGGCCTCAACCCAGTCCGCTGCACGTTCGGTAGGCAATACACGCATATCCAAACTAAACTGGCAGTCCTTGGCGGTAATGTTCTGGGCCGTCCCGCCATTGATCACCCCAACATGCAGGGTGGTCCAGGGTGGTTCAAACATCGCGGCAATCTCATCAGGTTCCTGCGCCCAGGTTTCGGCATTGCGAATATTGATCCAATCAACCAACTTGGCCGCCTGCATGATGGCACTGACACCTGTGTGAATCAACGAGCTGTGAACTTCGAACCCATGAACATGGGTTGCATAGCCATAACCACCTTTGTGCCCAGTCACCGCCTTCATCATCGAAGGCTCGCCCACGATCACCGCTGATCCCTTTGGCAGAATCGGCTGCATGGCCTCGATCATCGGCGGCGCACCGGTGCAGCCCACTTCTTCGTCATAGCTCAGAGCCAGTTGCAATGGTCGTTTAACGCCCTGTTGATGCGCCTCGACCAAAGCCCAGATCGCCAAGGCATCAAAGCCCTTCATGTCACAGGTGCCACGGCCAAAATACTTGCCGTCCCGTTCGACCACGGTGAACGGATCACTATCCCAGGCCTGCCCTTCTACAGGCACCACATCCGTGTGCCCGGACAGAACAACCGCCCCCTCGACCTGCGGGCCCACATGCGCAAACAGCGCTGCTTTGGGCTGGTCAGGATCTGCATAGCGGTGGCTGACAATTCCGTGCGAGGAGAGATAACCTTCAACCCAATTGACCAATGGCAGGTTGCTCTCGCTGCTCACGGTCGGGAACGAGATCAGCTTTTGCATGATCTCGAGAGGTGTGAGCACCGCCGCCACGATCAATAACCGCTATCTGTTAACAGCACAAAATGCCCTGGTTCTACTTCCAGATACTCCGAGGGCTCGGGTTTGTAGTCCAAACCGTGGATTGGCGAAGGAATCGGTTTGAAATTCAGATCCTTCTCAGACTTGCGCTGACGGGGGTCCGCGATAGGAACCGCCTTCATCAATGACTGAGTATAGGCATGCTGTGGGTTCTCAAACACGCGCGCACGTGGCCCCAGTTCAACGATTCGGCCAAGATACATCACGCCAACTTGATGGCTGACACGCTCGACCACGGCCATATCATGGCTGATGAACAGGAATGACAGTCCAAGATCCGCCTGCAATTCCATCATCAGGTTCAAAACCTGCGCTTGCACCGAAACGTCCAACGCCGAAACCGCCTCATCTGCGATGATCAACTTGGGATTCAGCGCTAGGGCACGGGCAATAGCAATTCGTTGACGCTGACCACCGGACATTTCATGTGGATAGCGACGCATGAAGTCACGCGGTAGCTGCACCCGATCAAACAGATTGGCAACGCGGTCTTGCAGCTCGGATCCGCTAGCCAAGCCATAGTTGCGTAGTGGTTCTGCAACCTGATCCATCAGAACCATCTGCGGATTTAGCGATGCAAACGGATCCTGAAAGATCATCTGCATGTCCTGGCGGACTTTGTGCAGCTGGTTCTGGTTCAGGTCCAACACGTTGCAATCGTCAAAATGCACATCACCAGATTGGGGTTCAACCAACCTCAGAATCGCGCGGCCCGTGGTGGACTTACCACAACCAGATTCGCCCACCAACGATAAGGTTTGCCCTTTATTGATGGTGAACGACACGTCCTCGACCGCATGAACTCGCGCCACGGTACGGCGCAGCAAACCACCTTTGACATCAAAACGCGTGGTCAGATTATCAACCTTCAGGATTACCTCATCGGTCCCAGGGATCGGTTCGATCTTCTGATTCTCTACCCCCATCAGCTTCATCGGCTCGGGATAGGCCTTGCCTCGCATTTCACCGAGCTTAGGAACCGCTGCCAGCAATGCCTTGGTGTAATCGTGCTGTGGGTTTTCAAATATATCTTCGACGGTGCCTTCTTCGACCTTGTTACCGCGGAACATCACCACAACGCGGTCGGCCATCTGGGCCACAACTGCCATATCGTGAGTGATAAACATCACCGCAGTTCCGGTTTCCCGTTTCAAGCGGTCCATTAGAGCCAGGATTTCCGCCTGAATAGTCACATCCAAGGCTGTTGTTGGCTCGTCGGCAATCAGCAAACGGGGCTCACAGGCCATCGCCATCGCAATCACCACACGCTGGCGCATACCGCCGGACAATTCATGCGGATATTGGGTCATACGCCGGTCCGGTTCAGGGATTCGAACCTGATGTAACAATTCCAAAGCCCGCTCTTCGGCCTGCTTCTTGTTCATATTTTTGTGAACACGCAGACCTTCAGTGAGCTGTCGGCCAACTGTAAACACCGGATTTAAGGCAGTCATCGGCTCCTGAAAGATCATGCCGATCTCGTCGCCGCGAATCTCTTTCATCCGGTCTTGTTTGGCATTGGCCAGATCGATGGTGCCACCCTCACGGCGGTCAAACATCAGCTCACCAGCCGCAATTTCGCCGCCACCGTATTCAACAAGGCGCATCAAAGACAGTGATGATACCGACTTACCCGAGCCGGATTCACCTACCACACATACGGTTTCGCCTGGATTGACGTCAAAGGAAACGTCCTTAACCCCAACTACAGGTCCATCCTTGGTCTGAAATTCGACACGAAGGCCCTTGATTTGAGCAATTGGTTGATCAAGCACGCTGGCGCTCCCCTTACCATCGTTGTTGTCCGTTTTGCGGACGTTACGCCGGCAAGGCAATGCCGTCAAACCCAGTAACGACTTTTCGCAAGGCAAGGCTTGCAATTTTCTCAGGTTCTGTTTCGATACGCGCAGTGACCGCATCTGGGGAGAATGCAGCGCTGAGTTGTGTTCAGCAAGAATGAGTAGTTTCATTCCAGCCATTGCCCCTTGATCGGAACGACCCTAAACCACGGGGATTGTGGTAAAAAAACCAGGCTATCAATGGCTTGGATCCAGGCACGCAAGTGCCCGACAAGGAGAGTGTAATGAAACTTAAGACCCTATTGCTCGGCGCCATCGCCAGCACGGCTCTGGCCCCAGCGGCCTTTGCTGAGCGCGGTTCGGACGGCCACGTCAACATTATCTATTGGCAAGCGCCTTCGATTCTAAACCCATATCTGTCCAGCGGCACAAAAGATATCGACGCTGCTGCGCTGGTTATCGAGCCTCTTGGTCGCTACGACGAAAACGGTGCTCTGGTTGCCTATCTGGCCGAAGAAATCCCAACCGTCGAAAATGGCGGCGTTGCTGCTGACCTGAAATCGATCACTTGGAAACTAAAGTCTGGCCTGAAATGGTCTGATGGCAGCGACGTGACCTCAGCTGACGTTAAATTCACTGCTGATTACTGCATGAACCCCGAAGGTGGCTGCGCACAGCTGGCCAAGTTCGAAGGTGTTGATTCGGTTGAGATCATTGACGATCTGACAGTCACCGTCACTTTCTCCGAAGCCAAGCCAAACCCATATGGTCCTTTCATGGGCGGTCAGTCTCCGATCATCCAGATGGCTCAGTTCGAAAACTGCACTGGTGCCAAGGCACCTGAGTGTACCGAAGCCAACTTTGGCCCAATCGGCACCGGTCCATTTACTGTCACCGATTTCCGTCCAAATGACGTGATCTCGATGGAAGCAAACCAGAACTACCGTGACGCAGCCAAGCCTGCATTTGCATCGCTGACCTTCAAAGGTGGCGGTAGTGCAATGGCCTCCGGTCGTGCTGTTCTGGAAACCGGCGAGTTTGATTACGCTTGGAACTTGCAGCTGGCACCCGATGTTCTGGCCAAAATGTCCGAAGGCGGCAAAGGCACAGCGGTATCGGCATTTGGTACACTGGTTGAGCGTATCGAAATGAACCTGACAGACACATCGCCAAGCCTGCCCGAAGGCGAGCGCGGCACTGTCATGCACCCGCACCCATTCCTGTCAGACGTTCGCGTGCGTAAAGCGCTGTCGATGGCTATCGACCGCGACCTGCTGGTAGAAATCGGTTATGGTCAGGCTGGTCGCCCAACCTGTAACCTAGTTCCTGCACCGCTGGCATATGCTTCGGATAACACCGACTGTCTGGTTCAGGACATCGAAGGTGCCAAAGCGCTGCTGGACGAAGCTGGTTATACTGTCGGATCAGATGGTGTACGTGAAAAAGACGGTGTTCGTCTTTCCATGCTTTATCAAACTTCAACCAACGCCGTTCGTCAGGACTTCCAGGCTCTGGTCAAACAGTGGTGGGAAGAAATTGGTGTAGAAACCGAACTGCGTAACATCAACGCGTCGGTCTTCTTTGGTGGTGACCCAGGTTCGCCTGACACATTCCAGCGTTTCTATGCAGACGTTGAAATGTATGCCAACAACTTTGACGGCACCGACCCAGAAAGCTATCTGGCACAGCACACTTGTGATAAGGCTCCCAAGCCGGAAACACAGTGGCAGGGTGAAAACATGAACCGTTACTGTGACCCAGCATACGACGAGCTGGTTGCAGAACTGGGACGCACAGGTGAACTGTCCAAGCGTGGCGAAATCGCCAAAAAGCTGAACGACATGCTGACCAAAGAAAGCTATGTTGTTGTGCCTTTGGTTGACCGTGGTCGTGTATCGGCCCACGCCAACTCGCTGGGTGGTGTAATCCTGAACACTTGGGACAGCGAAATGTGGAACGTCGCAGACTGGCACCGCATCAAATAAGAGGTTCACGCCTCTGGAGGCCCCGGTGTTACACCGGGGCCTCTTGCCTTTCGCTGCCGGTAACGTATACGGCGCCTGCGACAGGAACCGAGGCTCACTCACTCTGCTCCTAAAACCTAAGACGCATTCGCAAAGGCGCCCTACCCGATGCTGACCTTTACAATCCGGCGACTGATCCTGTCAGTGCCAACCCTCCTTTTTATCAGTCTGGTGATTTTCTTGCTGCTCGAGCTCGCCCCTGGCGATCCGATGGCACAGGTCCCCTTGACTGTCCCGCCTGAAGTCAAAGAAAAAATGCGCGAGGCCCTGGGTCTTGGCCAACCAATGCACATCCGGTTCTGGAAGTGGCTGGTGCAGTTTTTCTGGATCGAACCTCAGGTGATGATCGATCACTACTTTGGCACCGCCTACTCGGCCGGTGATCTGCGCGTAATCTCGTGGCAGACCCGCTCGCCAGTTATGGACACCGTTGTTCAGCGAATCCCTCAGACTCTGTGGGTTGTTGGAACTGCTTATGTGGTTGGTATCCTGATTGCGCTGCCCATCGGCATCTACTCGGCCTACCGCCAGTATTCGGTGTTTGACCAATGCGGTACCTTTGTCACTATGATCGGTTTCTCGATCCCGCCTTTCTTTACCGGTCCCCTTCTTATCGTGGTCTTCTCGGTGCAGCTTGGCTGGTTCCCGTTCATCTATGACACCACCCATGTGGTCGATGACTGGGACAGCTTTGTGTATCAGCTCAGGCAAATGATCCTCCCGGTGATGGTTCTAGCCCTGCAAACCACCGCGCAGATCAGCCGCTATATGCGTGCCTCGATGCTGGACAACCTAAACCAGGATTACGTCCGCACAGCCCGAGCCAAAGGCCTGAGCGAGTCGATCGTGGTAATGGTGCATGTGCTGCGCAACTCGATGATCCCGGTGGTCACCGTTATTGCGCTGGGTATGCCAGCCATCTTTGGCGGTGCTATCATCACCGAACAGGTGTTCTCGGTAAATGGCATCGGCTCACAGCTGATCACCGCCTTGTTTGCCAATGACCTGCCCACCGTTCAAACGCTGACCTTCATCTTTGCGATGCTGATCGTGTTCTTCAACCTGATTGCAGATATCCTCTACGGCCTGCTCGATCCGAGGATCCGCTATGACTGAGCTATCTAACCCAACCCCGCTTGCCCCACCGCGCAGCCAATGGCTGAACGTCTGGGATCAATTGAAAATGCACAAAGGTGCCGTGATGGGTGGAGGCTTTCTGGTCTTCATCACCCTGGCAGTGCTGTTTGGCCCCTATATCTGGTCGCTTGATCCGCAAAAGATCGACTACCGTGCCCGTGACTTCCGGCCGATATACCACGCGCTGTTTGACGCAGACGCCAAAACGGCCTGGGGTCATCCTCTGGGCACAGATCAATTGGGCCGCGACGGATTGGCTAATATCCTGGCCGGCGGTCGCACCTCGATGGCGGTGGGCTGGGCAGCTATGCTGCTGACCTTGTTCATCGGCACTATGATCGGCGTTGTCGCTGGTTTCTTCAAGAAACTCGACGGCCCGCTGATGCGCTTGACCGACCTCTTCCTGTCCTTGCCAATCCTGCCACTGCTGCTGGTGGCCGTAACATTGTTCCGGGAACCTCTGCACGCCAACTTTGGCCCCGAGGGCGGCATGTTCATCTTGATCGTTGCCATCATCGGCATCACAAGCTGGATGCCAACCGCGCGGATTGTACGCGGTGATGTTCTGGCGCTAAAAGAACGTGAATTTGTTCTGGCAGCCCGGTCCATCGGTACCCGCCCCGGCGCGATGATCTGGCGTCATTTGCTACCAAACGTGATGTCACCGATCATGGTGTCCGCCACACTGGGTCTGGCCGCTGCGATCATCACCGAAAGTGCGCTGTCGTTCCTTGGCGTGGGCTTCCCATCTGACTTCCCCACCTGGGGTAAGATGCTGGCCGACGCTGTACAGCGGATGGAAGAGTTCCCCGAGCGTGTGATGCTGCCGGGTATCGCGATTTCGTTGACTGTTCTGAGTGTGAACTACCTTGGCGATGGTCTGCGCGACGCATTGGATCCACGTATCCGCGGACGCTAATCGTTTAGCGGAATATCCAAAACAAAGACAGCCGCCCATTTTGGGCGGCTGTTTTCTTTTGCACATTTGAAAAGATGACTGTCAGTGAAGCTTCTTGCGGATCAGGCGCACTGCCAGCCAGACCAATGCCACCACCGGCAGCGTAATCGCAGCAGTCAGTGTGCCCTTGCTAACCCCCAACATCTGCGCCATCGGATAGGCCGCATAGGACACCAGAGAGACGCCGTAGTAGCTGATAGCAACCACAGACAGACCCTCAACCGTTGTTTGCAGTCTCAGCGCCTGATCTGCACGCCGATCCATGCTTTCCAGCAGCGCCTGGTTCTGCGCACTGCGTTCCACATCCACGCGGGTTCGAAACAGCTCCCCTGCCCTGCGTGCCCTGTCAGCCAGTGCGGCCAGGCGTTCCTCGGTTGATTTCACCGTTCGCATCGCGGGCTCATAACGGCGCAGCATGAAGTCAGCAAAGGTCTGGTAACCCTCGTATCGCTCCTCGCGCAGCATGTGGATCCGTTGGTTCACCAACGCCTCATAAGCCCCAGTGGCGGCAAAGCGAAACGCCGCACGCACGCCCATCGATTCCAGTTCGGCCGAAATGGTCAGCAACTGCGACAGTGTCTGTTCTGCCGTTTCCTGCCCGGCGGTCATTTCCATCATCATCTCGGTCAGGTGGGTATCGAGCCCGCCAATTGACGGCGACAACCCCCGTGCACGGGAGAATCCCAACATCGACATGGCACGATAAGTTTCAATCTCACAAAGCCGCTGCACCACCCGGCCGATCCGACTGGTTTCGGTGTCTTTGTTGGCAAACAGTGCAAAGCGCATGTGGCCAGCTGGATCAATCCGGAAATCCCCCGCGACCACCGTGCTGTCATCCAGCACGCTAGAGACAGCAAGGCTCTCGGGTACAAACCAATCGTCCAGTGACTTCGCAAGTTTCTTTTCGGCAGGTCGTGGCTCAACCCGAACAATCAGCGAAGTCACCCGTTGACCAGGGGCTTGTTCCAGCCATTCGGACGGGAATACCTCAAAATCAACCGGGTCAAAGGCACGCGCGCTCACCCCAGCCGAATAGACCATGTAACTGACAAACTCGGTATGCTGTTCCCATTTCAGCATATGCCGCCCGATCTGGGCAGAATGATGGGTGGCACCCGGCTTGGGATGCGGTGCGCCATGGCGGTCTAACAGGTCGATCAGATGTTCCAGATCTCTGGCTCGATCCCGGTGCACTGCCTCTTGCGGCTGCTTGATCGCCAGATAGACCACCGTGCTTGGGCTCGACATATTGGGAAAGGGCCGCGCATGCAGCTCGTTGGCAAGCTGATAGCGCAATGGGTGGTCTTGGATCGGTGGCATCTTAGGCTCCTGATTGAACCCGCAGAATAGATGCCCCCCAAATATCTGTACAGAAACCTTTTATTTCAGCATGTTACCGGGATGCGATCGCATACTGAACATTTTTCCAACTAAACTCGACCCTTAGCTTAACTGCGTAGGACCCCCTTATTTATTCCATAAAATATCCAATAGCTTCAAAACGTCGCACATTCCCGTAAAACAGAAAAAGGCGCCCAAACAGAGCGCCTTTTCCAAACTGATTTGCCGAGCGATCAGTTGATCATCGTCAGCAGCGTATCCAGGCTGGCCTTGGCATCGCCATAGAACATCCGGGTGTTGTCTTTAAAGAACAGCGGGTTCTCGATGCCAGAATAACCGGTGCCCTGCCCGCGCTTAGACACAAACACCTGTTTCGCCTTCCAGCACTCCAGAACCGGCATGCCGGCGATGGGGCTGTTGGGGTCTTCCTGTGCGGCCGGGTTCACGATGTCATTGGAGCCAATCACGATGGCAACATCCGTTTCCGGGAAGTCATCGTTGATCTCGTCCATTTCCATCACGATGTCATAAGGCACCTTGGCCTCAGCCAAGAGAACATTCATGTGGCCCGGCAAACGACCCGCCACCGGGTGGATGGCAAAACGCACATTCTTATCCATAGCGCGCAAACGGCGGGTCAGTTCCGCCACGTTCTGCTGCGCCTGTGCTACCGCCATGCCGTAACCCGGGATGATGACAACGCTATCGGCCTCGTTCAGGGCCGTGGCCACGCCATCAGCGTCGATTGCAATCTGCTCGCCGTCAATCTCCATTGCTGGGCCCGATGTGCCACCAAATCCGCCAAGGATAACTGAGACAAACGAGCGGTTCATCGCTTTACACATGATGTAGGACAGGATCGCACCAGACGAGCCGACCAAGGCCCCAACCACGATCAACAGATCATTGCCTAGCGAGAAACCAATCGCCGCTGCAGCCCAGCCGGAATAGCTGTTCAGCATCGACACAACCACCGGCATGTCAGCGCCACCGATACCCATAATCAGGTGATAGCCAATGAACAGGGCCGCCAGTGTCATCAGGAACAGCGGGAAGAAGCCACCGGTGTTGAAGTACCAGATCAATGTGATCAATGACAAACCAGCAGCAGCAGCGTTCAGCGCGTGGCCACCCGGCAGCTTGGTCGCTGTCGAGGTGAGCTTGCCCGCCAGCTTGCCATAGGCCACCACCGAACCAGTAAAGGTAACCGCCCCGATAAAGATGCCAAGGAACAGCTCAACCCGCAGAATGCCGATCTCAACACCGTCTTTTTTAGCCAACAATGCGGCAAAGCCTTCCAGCGCCTTCTTGGCTGTATCGTCCATTGCCAGCACGCGGCCCAGCTCGATATGGGCGATAAAGCCAACAAAGACAGCCGCCAAACCAACCAACGAGTGCATCGCTGCCACCAGTTCCGGCATCTGGGTCATCTGCACCCGAGTGGCCAGATTATAGCCAATAAAGCCACCGGCCGGGATCAGCAGGATCGAAACCCACCACAGGCCAGCACCGGGACCAATCAGGGTGGCAAACACTGCCAGCCCCATGCCAACGATACCGTACCATACGGCACGTTTTGCACTTTCCTGCCCCGACAGACCGCCCAGGCTCAGGATGAAAAGAACAGCCGCAACAACGTAAGCGGCAGTTGTAAATCCAAAATCCATTATCCTCTACTCCTTAGGATTTCTGGAACATGGCGAGCATGCGCCGTGTCACGAGGAAGCCGCCAAAAATGTTGATCCCGGTCATAAAGACCGACAGCGCGGCAAGGAGGATCACCAGGAACGAGCCTGAGCCAATTTGCATCAGCGCGCCCAGAATGATGATCGAGGAAATCGCATTGGTCACCGCCATCAGCGGCGTGTGCAGCGAGTGCGCCACATTCCAGATCACTTGGAAGCCAACAAACACCGCCAAAACAAACACGATGAAGTGCTGCATAAAGCTGGCAGGCGCCACCAGACCAACGCCCAGCAACAGCACCGCACCCACGGTCAGCAATGTCACCTGGTTCTTGGTTTGCTGCTTGAACTCAGCAACTTCCAGCGCGCGTTTTTCTTCCGCCGTCAGCTCCGGAACGGTCTCCTTGGGCTTGGCCGCAATCGCCTGCACCTTGGGTGGTGGCGGCGGGAAAGTGATCTCTTTTTCAAAAGTCACGGTTGCGCCGCGGATCACGTCGTCTTCCATGTCGTGATTGATCTGGCCGTCTTTTTCAGGGGTTAGATCAGTCATCATGTGACGAATGTTGGTCGCGTACAGGGTCGAGGACTGCGCTGCCATACGGGATGGGAAGTCGGTGTAGCCGATGATAGTCACACCGTTTTCGGTGACGATCTTTTCGTCCATCACGGTCAGCTTACAGTTGCCACCCTTTTCCGCCGCCAGATCAACGATAACCGAACCAGGCTTCATCGCAGCGACCATATCTTCGGTCCACAGCTCCGGTGCTTCGCGGTTCGGGATCAGCGCGGTAGTGATGACGATATCCACCTCTGGCGCCAATTCGCGGAACTTGGCCAGCTGTGCTTCGCGGAATTCCGGGCTGGAAACGGACGCATAACCACCCGAGGCCGCTCCATCGGCTTGATCTTCCTCAAAGTCCAGATAGACGAACTCGGCACCCATCGATTCAACCTGCTCGGCCACTTCGGGCCGCACGTCAAACGCCAGGGTAATCGCACCCAGCGAGGTCGAGGTGCCAATGGCGGCCAGACCAGCCACACCAGCGCCAACCACCAGAACCTTGGCTGGTGGTACCTTACCCGCAGCGGTGATTTGCCCGGTAAAGAAGCGGCCAAAGTTGTTGCCCGCCTCGATCACCGCACGGTAACCGGCGATATTGGCCATCGACGACAGCGCATCCATTTTCTGGGCACGGGAAATACGTGGCACCATTTCCATGGCGATCACATTCGCGCCCTTGGATTTAGCCAGCTCCATGCCCTCTTCGTTCCCAGCCGGGTTAAAGAAGGAGATCAGGGTTTTGCCCTTGGTCATCCGTTTCAGCTCAACCACGGTGGGCTGACGGACTTTGGCAACGATATCGACAGACTTCCACAGCGCCGCCGGGGTTTTGATGATCTCAACCCCCGCATCCACATAAGTCGTATCCGAGAACCCAGCAGCCGCACCGGCCCCGGTCTCGATCGCGCAGTCATAGCCCAGTTTTTGCAACTGGCGCGCAGAATCGGGCGTCATCGCAACGCGTGCTTCGCCCTCAAAACTCTCTTTTGGCGTTCCTATTTTCACCGTATCGGTCCCCCTCGGCTTGACCGTGTCCGCACCCAGCAGGTACGGATCGCAATAATTTTCTTTAGCGCGCGCAACATAATTGCGCAAGCGTTTCGCTGCGTCGCGGCATTATTCTCCAGCAACGCCGTAGTTCCGCTACACCCATCGACGGGTGTTCTGCTCGTATCTAGCCCAATCCGCACGAAAAGTGCGCCGCAGTCTGTCTTCTTCCCGAAGGATAAAACCACGTTCCAGGATCCAAACAAAGATCGGAATAAGCGGCAGCGACAGCACCGCATCAAACCGCAGAATCAACCCCGCCAGGATCAGCACGTCGCCCAGATAGATCGGATTGCGCGTCCGGCTAAAGATCCCGCTTTGCACCAGATGTGTCGGCGTTTTGTGTGGCACAACCGTTGTTTGGTTGCGACGCATCTCGTGAATGGCCAACAAAGCAAGGATGATCCCCGCACCAATCAGCAATCCCGCCAGCAAGTCTGCCCAGGCCCCGCCAAAGCTGAGCCCAAAGGGAAACCAGACCGATTGAGTCCAGGACAACATGACGCAGCCCAACAGCCACACAGGTGGTGTGTGTATCCAGCGCATCAACTGCCCGGCCCCAATTGGTTTTTTAAAAACCCCTCAAACATTTCGCCTACATGCCCCTTCTGCAGCCTTCCGGTCCAGAGCCTATCGTCATTTTGCGCCAAATAGGGACATTATGCCCAACATATGCGGAAACGACGAATCTCTTCCCGATTGCGGCATGATCCTGCACATATTGGGAAAAATGCCTACGTATACTTTGGCATGCAGCGTGTGGTTGCGTGTAGCTCGGCTTCAAATTTGCGCCATCCAACCCACTTATGACGGGACGGCCTTGTTGCCACTCCTTGTGGGGTGGCTAGGTTGGTCGCAACTTTGGAGGAGAATGCATTCATGACACTCGACGGCAAACACGCACTGGTTACAGGCGGCGGAACTGGCATTGGCTTGGCAATCGCCCGTGCACTGGCAGATCAAGGGGCCCAAGTAACCATCACTGGTCGACGGGCCGAGGTTCTGGAAAAGGAAGCAGGTAACGGTCTGCACGCAGTTCAGATGGATGTGGCAAATGAAGCCTCGGTTGTTGATGGCGTTGCCCAGGCGGTTGAAGCGCGCGGTCCTATCCAGATCTGTGTGCCCAACGCCGGTATCGCCGAAGGTGGCGCTTTACACCAAACTGACATGGCATTCTGGCGCAATATGATGGCCATCAATGTCGATGGCTGTTTCCTAACCATCCGCGAATGCCTCAAATCCATGCATACCACCGACTGGGGCCGCGTGATTGCGGTGTCTTCAATTGCGGGCCTCAAGGGACTAAGGGGCGGCAGCTGCTACACCGCCAGCAAGCACGCCATGGTTGGCATGATCCGCGCCTTGGCTGCCGATTATGCAGGCAAGCCTTATTCATTTAATGCCATATGCCCAGGCTATGTAGATACAAACATCATACCGCAGAACATCGAAAAAATCATGAAACGGACCGGCAAAAGCGAAGAAGAAGCAATGCAGGTTATGGTTGGCGCCAATCCACATGGTCGGCTGATCACCCCCGAAGAAGTTGCAGATGCTGCACTTTTCCTTTGTGGCCCCAACTCCGGGTCGGTCAATGGCCAGGCCTTGCAGATATCCGGCGGAGAAATGTAATGGACCGCGCCGCCTTCAACATCTTTTGCGCCGCCATGCCCGCCACCAGTCATGTGGTACAATGGGGCAATGCAGATGTGTGGAAGGTCGGCACCAAAGTCTTTGCCATCTGCGGCTGGGCCGATGGGCGCGATGCCTTTACCTTCAAAGTGACCGAAATCGCCTTTGAAGTGCTACAAGAACAGCCTGGCATCCGCCCCGCCCCCTATCTGGCCTCGCGCGGCATGAAATGGCTGCAACACTATGACGACCCGGGCCTGTCAGACACTGAGTTACGCCGCCACATCGAGATTTCCTATGATTTGGTGGCGGTCGGCCTCTCCAAAAAGAAACGGCTTGAACTGGGCATTCCAGATCCCAAGCACAAGTAGCCCGGCCACTCTGCTTTCGCAGCGTCCGCTTGCCAGATAAGTCTGTTCAGGCAGGCTCTGCTACCGGAACATCCACTGGTTTGATCAGAGTCGCCAAATAGGCCCGGGTTTCCTCATCCCAATCCGCAGGGTCTTCCCCGTGCGCAAATTCCGCGTGAAGCTTGACTAATTTCCAGACTTCCGTCTTCGATTCAGCAACCAAACTGGCAGGACAATCTTCCATCCCTTGGCATTCCCGGCAGGCGTAGGAGTAAGCATTAGACATATTCAACTCTCCTCATGTTACTTGTTAAGAGTTAGCGCCGATCCGGAATTTGACGAGTGCTTAGTTTGACTAGACAGCTCACTTTTCCTTGGCTACACAATGGAAAAGCTTTAAGCTTGAAGCATTCAGTATCAGTGAGGCCCCCATGACCGACTTTGCCGCCACCAAGGCCCTGTTCCACTTACCCGAAGGTATGATTTACCTCGACGGCAACTCACTGGGACCACTGCCAGTTGCCGCCAGCAAGCGGGTTGGCGACATGATGCAGAATGAATGGGGCGAAATGCTGATCACCGGCTGGAACAAGGCCGGGTGGATGCAGAAATCGGTCGATCTGGGCAACCGCATTGGCCGCCTGATTGGGGCAGAGCCGGGCCATGTGGTGATGGGGGACACCCTGTCGATCAAGGTCTATCAAGCTGTCGCTGCGGCACTTGAACTGAACCCTACCCGCCAAGTGGTGCTGTCGGACAACGGCAACTTCCCCACCGATCTCTATATGGCCGATGGCTTGCTGCGCTCACTAGGTGACGATTACGAGCTGCGCATAGTGAACCCCGAGGATGTCGCCGCAAACTTGACCGATGACATCGCGGTTCTGATGCTGACCGAGGTCGACTATCGCACCGGCCGCAAACACGACATGAAATCCCTGACCAAACAGGCACAGGCCAAGGGCATTATCACTGTCTGGGATCTCGCCCATACGGCAGGAGCCCTGCCGGTGGATCTGGCAGGTTGCAACGCCGACCTTGCGGTGGGTTGCACCTACAAATACCTCAACGGTGGTCCCGGCGCGCCTGCCTTTATTTATGTCTCACCACGTCACGCTGACACCGTCCGCCCAGCCCTGTCCGGTTGGCTGGGGCACGAATCTCCCTTTGCCTTTGATCTCGACTACCGCCCGGCCCCCGGTGTGGAACGCATGCGGGTCGGCACCCCGCCGGTGTTGCAACTCACCGCGCTCGACGCGGCAATGGACATCTGGGACATGGCTGACATGGCTGACGTGCGCGCCAAGTCCATCGAACTCTGTGATCTGTTCATCGCGGAAGTCGAGACCAAGTGTCCCGAGCTTACACTTGCCAGCCCCCGCGACGGCCAACAGCGCGGCAGCCAAGTGTCGTTCAAATTCCACGAAGGCTATGCCGCGATGCAGGCTGTTATTGCCCGTGGCGTCATCGGTGACTTCCGCGCGCCAGATATCATGCGTTTTGGCTTCACGCCGCTCTACATTGATGAGGCAGACGTGCGCGCCGCCGTAGCCATCATCGCCGATGTGATGAACAGCAATCTCTGGGACCGCCCAGAATACAAAATCCGCGCCGCGGTGACATGAGTGTTACAATACGAGCATATCAGCCTGATGATGCCGAAACGCTCTACTCTATTTTCTTCGAGGCCATCCATGACGGCACCAGCGGTCACTATAGCAAAGCACAACAACAGGCCTGGGCCCCTTGGGCTGACATGCCGGACTGATGGCCCGACCGTCTCGCCGAGCTCGAAGTCTGGGTCGCACAAGCTGACAGCGAGATTGCTGGCTTCATGTGTGCATCCCCCCAAGGCTACATTGACTTTGCCTACGTGCGCTCCCGCTGGATGGGTCGCTCTGTGGCGCAGGCTCTCTATGACATCACCCTTGAACGGGCGCGTGGGCGCAATCTGACCCGATTGACGACCCATGCCAGCCTGATGGCGCGGCCCTTCTTTGCCCGTCAGGGGTGGCAGGTTGATGAAATGGAAATAGTTGACAGAAACGGCGAGCAGCTAAAGCGCTTTGCCATGTCACTGACATTGGAAGCCTCTCATGAGCAAACCCTATGACCCGTCCAAAGACGGCGCTGAAATGAACTTCAAGGATCGCATGTCTTATGGCGACTACCTATCGCTGGACACGATCCTGGAGTCCCAGAAAACCTGGACCGACACCCATGATGAAATGCTCTTCATCATTCAGCACCAGACATCCGAGCTGTGGATGCGGCTTGCCATTCACGAGCTGAACGCCGCCCGCACCTGCCTGCTGGATGGCAAAACACGGCAAGCATTCAAGATGCTGTCTCGCCTGTCACGGATATTCGAACAGCTGAACTCGGCCTGGGACGTTCTGCGCACCATGACGCCCTCCGACTATACTGCCTTTCGCGATGCCCTTGGGCAAAGTTCGGGCTTTCAGTCACACCAGTATCGCCAGATTGAATTCATGCTCGGCAACCGTAACAAGGCGATGCTGAAACCGCATTCCCACCGCCCGGAACTGGTTGACTTACTTCAGGACGAACTGAAACAGCCGTCTATGTATGACGTTGCCCTTCGAGCCCTTTCAACAAGCTTCCCTCTTCCAGATGAAGTGCTAAGCCGCCCACTCGAGGAAACACATCAGCCGCATTCTGCGGTCCAATCCGCCTGGACAGAAGTCTACCGCGACCCGGAAACGCATTGGGAACTCTACGAGCTGGCGGAAAAACTGGTCGATCTCGAAGACTACTTCCGCCGCTGGCGCTTCAACCACGTCACCACGGTGGAACGGGTGATCGGCTTCAAACGAGGCACCGGTGGCACCGGCGGCGTCAGCTATCTGAAACGGATGCTGGCGGTCGAACTGTTCCCAGAACTCTGGCACCTGCGCACTGAACTTTAACTGAGAAAAGATCACCCGAAGTCAAAGAGCTGAGGGCGGTGCCTGACCTTAGGGAGTTGCAAAGCGCCTTCCCACGGGGAAGGTCAGACGCGGCCCGGCGTACCGCCGGACGATGAGATTTTAGTTCAATGGTGCAAGCCAGATTGACACTTTAGTCAGGCCGTAGCGCCGCCCCAAACAACGCCGCCAGCTGTGCCACACCCGAGGCATAGCTGGCGTAGTCCTGTGAGGTATGCTTGATCCCCTTCATGGCCGAACAAAACACACGCGCGATGTTGTCCACCTCTCCGGGCAAAGACACCCGGCCCGCCGCAGCTTCCTCAGCAAGCCACCTTACGTAAAGCTGGCGCAGCGCCGCTTCGCCCTCTTCAATCGCCTCACCCGCTGCACTCATCCCAACCTCGAAAAGCTCCAGCCCATGCGGTGAATCCATCATCGCTTGCATGGCCGACCCGCCTTGCGCCGCAAAAGCCGCGCTCAGACGGTCTTGCAGACTTCCAACCGTCGCCAGCGCCCCGGCCACTGTCTCCAGAGCCAACCCATAGTGGCCCGCCACCAGCCCGGCAAAGATCGCCTCTTTGTTGCGGTAATGCAGATACAGCGCCGGGCGCGACATGCCCGCCCCACGCGCAATGTCATCCATTGATGTCTTGCGAAATCCATAGGTGGAAAACGCCGCCCAGGCGGATTCCAAGATCGCTTGCTGTTTCGGGTCTGTACTTGCCTTGATCATAAATCCGCTTCTGACAGTTTTGCCAAAATTTGTCAATTGACACCCTGACACTTTACATTCATTTTGTCAGAAACGCACAAAGCCGAGAGAGTTCCGCCATGTCGACAAATCTACGCATCAACGGAAAATCCCATCAGGTCGATTTACCTGACGACGTCCCGCTGCTCTGGGTGCTGCGAGATGAGGTTGGCCTGACCGGCACCAAATACGGCTGCGGTGTTGCCGCCTGTGGCGCCTGCACCGTGCATATCAACGGCGATGCGGTGCGGTCCTGTCAGACCACGCTTGGCGACGTTGACGGCGAGATCACCACCATCGAAGGCCTCGGCAAACCCGACAACATGGCCGCAATCCAACAGGCTTGGGTCGACCACCAAGTTGCCCAATGCGGCTACTGCCAATCCGGACAAATCATGCAAGCCGCCAGCCTTTTGGCCGAAAACCCAACACCAACTGACGCAGAGATCGACGAGGCCATGCAAGGCAACCTCTGCCGTTGTGGCACCTACCCCCGTATCCGCGCCGCCGTACACGCCGCCGCACAAAAAATGCAGGAGGCTTGATCCATGGCCAGCATTGGTAAAATCGCCCGCCGCACCTTCCTGATCGGTTCTGCTGCCATCGTTGGCGGCGTCGCCTTTGGCGCTTATTACGTCAGCCGCCCTGCTCCCAACCCTTTGAAACCTGGCGAGGGCGAGGCCGCGCTGAACCCCTTTGTGCTGATCGACCAACAGGGCGTCACCCTCTTTGCGCCGCGCGCAGAAATGGGCCAAGGGGTCAAAACCACCTGGGCCGCGCTGATAGCCGAAGAGCTGGATGTCGAGCTGGAAGACGTGCGCGTCTTACACGGCCCCGCCGCCAGAGCCTATTACAACAGCGCCTTCATGGCCGACGCCCTGCCCAACCGAGGCTATGACGTCAGCGATTTCCAGCATTCCGTTGGCGAAGCCTTGGGCGTGCTGGGCCGGACCCTAAACATGCAGGGCACTGGTGGCTCCACTTCGATGAAGGATGGCTTCAAGCGTATGCGGCAAGCCGGGGCCACCGCCCGCGAAACTCTAAAACAGGCCGCCGCCAACCGCCTTGGCCTCAGCCGCGACCAGCTGACCACAGCCAAGGGCATGGTTCAGGCCCCCGATGGCACCGCTCTCAGCTATTCCGAACTGGCACTTGACGCCGCCAAGCTCGATCCGGTTGAACCCGATCTGCGCCCGCGCAGCAAGTGGCGGTTGCTGGGCAAAAACCAGCCCCGCATCGACATGGTGGAAAAAGCCACAGGTACGGCAGAATTTGGCATCGACGTGCGCCTGCCCGGCATGAAATTCTCCTCGGTCCGCATGAACCCGCGTCTGGGTGGCGGCATGAACAGCTTTGATGCAACCGAAGCCAAGGCCATGCCCGGCGTCGAGCAAATCGTCGACATGGGCGACGGTGTCGCCGTGGTGGCCAGCAATACTTGGATTGCGATGCAGGCGGTCGAGGCAATCCAGATCGACTGGCAAGAGGCCCCCTACCCGCCCGAGACTGATCAGATCTTTGCCGAGATCGCCAAGGCCTTTGACGACTCACCAAACTCAACCATGCGTGATGATGGCGACGTGGACCAACTTCCCCAAGGCGCCGTGGAAATCAGTGCCGAGTATCAGGTCCCCTATCTGGCCCACGCCACCATGGAGCCGATGAACGCCACCGCGCTGTTCGAAGGGGATAAACTCTCGGTCTGGTGTGGCAACCAGATGCCCACTATTCACCAGTGGAAATGCGCGGCCGAGGCTGGGCTGGAAACGGAACAGGTCGACATCCACACCACCTATCTGGGTGGAGGCTTTGGACGCCGGGTTGAGCTGGACTTCTCGATCCTCGCCACCCGACTGGCCAAACAGATGCCCGGCGTTCCGGTGCAGCTCACCTGGTCACGCGAAGAAGACATGCGTCACGACTTCTACCGCCCCGGTGCCATCGCCCGCCTACGTGGTGCGGTCAAAGACGGCTCGGCAGTACTTTTGGATGGCCAGGTCGCCGCCGCCTCACCTGTAACTCAATTTATGGACCGGATCGCTGGCCTGCCCGCTGGCGGCCCCGACAAGGTTCATGTCGAAGGCTTCTTTAACCCACCCTACGCCATCCCCAACTTCCGCATGAGCGGGCATCTGAGTGACATTCAGATCCCAGTTGGCTTCTGGCGCTCGGTTGGCAACTCTTTCAACGGCTTCTTTGTCGAAAGCTTCCTCGATGAAATGGCCCACAAGGCTAGCACCGACCCGATGGAGTTCCGCCTAGAACTCGCGCGTAAGGAATGGGCCCCAGCCGCAAGTGTGCTTGAGGCGGTCAAAGAGATGTCCGGCTGGACGGGTCAAACCCCGGATGGCGTCGGTCGCGGCGTGGCCATGTGTTACAGCTTTGGAACCCCCGTCGCCCAAGTGATCGAGGTGGTTGACGAGGGCGGCACCATCCGTATCAGCAAGGCCTGGATTGCCTGCGACATGGGCCTGGCGCTGGATCCCGACATCGTTAAGGCACAGATGAGCGGCGGCATGGTCTATGGCCTGTCAGCGGCCTGTTTTGGCGAAATCACCTTTGCCGATGGCGAAGTCGAGCAAGGCAACTTCCCCGACTATGACGCCCTGCGGATGCACACCATGCCACAAACCGAGGTTCAGGTGCTGGAGACGCAAAAGCACATGGGTGGCGCAGGTGAACCCGGCACCCCTCCGGCGGCACCGGCCCTCGCCAATGCTCTGTTTGACCTCACCGGCAAACGGGCCCGTCGTCTGCCGCTGATGCATGATTTCGACCTGCTCGTATAAGCACCGAGCCCCATCAACACCCGGCGCGCCTCTCTTGGCGCGCCTTTTTAATGCGCGATCCAAATCCCAGCCCAGCAATTGCGGCATCCCTTGGGCACCCCGCCCTAAACTCTCCATTTTCAACACAAATTTCGGCCATGTGCCTCCTCTAACAAGGTTAACAAATCCCTAATGCCGCTTGTCGGCAGAGATCTGTTGAGGAAGAGCAATGCCAAGCGGCTATCTGGTATCACTGGGCGCGGACAACGCACTTGGGGTCGATGACATCATCGGCGGCCCTTGGACCTCGTTCACCACCGACACTGATTTGGGATCTGGAGAATGGATCTTCACCGGTACCGATGGCGGCTCTAGCTTTACTGACACAGTAGAACCCGGCCAATACCACCTTGCCACAGATGGCAGTGTGTACTTCATTCCAGCTTACGGCGAAGTCGATGTCCTGACGAGCGCCGATGTCGTCAGTGCGCCCAGCTATTCCCTAGTTCCTGACCACCAAGTGGATGGCACCTCTGGCGACGATGTCATCGACGGTAGCTATACCGATGGCGATGGCGACGGCATTAACGACACGGCTGACAATGCTGATCTTGTTTATGGCTACGCCGGTGCAGACGACATCCGCAGCGGCAGTGGAGACGACTGGGTCTACGGCGGTTCGGGCGATGACACGGTGCGGGCCGGCGGTGGCGACGATGTCATCTATGGCGATGGATCCGCCGCGAGCACCGAGTCTTTGAACTGGGACGCCCAGGGCAGCGATGAACAAGACGTCAGCGCAGGCTTTACCCAGACCACCGGACAAGTGGATGTCGCGGTCAGCTTCACAAATACAGGTGACAACAACCCGCAATTTTCGCTTGAAACCAGTGACACAATTTACGTGGCCCCCAGCGAAACCCTCAACGACACCTCGTCCCTTTACTTGTATGGCAATGGCAATGGTGCCACCTCGGCCACTACAATCGACTTTGCGGCCAACAGCAGCTCAGATGTATCAAACGAAGTCGAAAACGTCGTCTTCCGCATCAGCGACATCGACTTTGGTTCGGGCAATCACCGCGACGTGGTCACCGTCAACGCCTATGACGCCAACGGCACCCCGGTGACCGTCACCCTGTCCGTTGTCGACAATGGCTCCAACACTGATGTGGTCAGCGGCAACACTGTCACCGCAGGCGGTGCCGGAGAAAGCTCCTCAGACGCAACTGGCTCGGTACTGGTTGAAATCGCCGGTCCGGTTTCAAGCATCGAAATCATCTATGGAAACCAGCTCAGCGGCACTCAGGCGATTTGGGTCAGCGACATCTTCTTTGACACCATCGCCAATCCTCCCGGCGACGATGTCCTGAACGGAGGGTCGGGCGACGACAGCATTTACGGAGAAGGCGGCAGTGATCTGATCACCGGTGGTCGCGGCAGTGACCTTCTGGATGGCGGCGCTGGCAATGATACTCTGAACGCAGCCGAGGGCGACACAGCCCAAGGCGGCGACGGTGATGATGTGTTTGTCCTGACCGACCACGGCGAAGCTGGATCTGGCACAATCACCATTGTTGGTGGTGAAGGCGACGAAACCAACGGTGATACACTGAATCTGAACGGTCTGGCCGATCGCTCAACACTGAGCCTGACCACCAATGTTCCGGGGGAACTGGCGGGCACGGTTGAGCTGCTTGACGGCACTGTTGTCACCTTCTCGAATATTGAAAACATCATCTGCTTTACGCCCGGCACGCTGATCGATACCGCATATGGCCCGCGCCCGATCGAGTCTCTGGCCGTTGGTGATCTGATCGTCACCCGCGATAATGGCTTGCAGCCCCTGCGTTGGGTTGGCAGCCGCACCGTCGCGGCCAAGGGCAAGTTTGCACCGATTGAGATCGCCCCCTGCCTGCTGCCAGATGCCAATGCCTCGCTGCTG
The DNA here is from genome assembly GCF_057444295.1 of Parasedimentitalea nitratireducens. Taxonomy (NCBI): domain Bacteria; kingdom Pseudomonadati; phylum Pseudomonadota; class Alphaproteobacteria; order Rhodobacterales; family Paracoccaceae; genus Parasedimentitalea; species Parasedimentitalea nitratireducens. The sequence continues at coordinate 306,448 of NZ_JBYAXC010000003.1, forward strand.
GTGTCGCCCCAGCACCGCATGCTGTGGAACGGCCCGCGCGCGCAAATGCTGTTTGGCACAGATGAGGTTCTGGTCGCAGCGCAGCATTTGCTGTCCAACCCCGCCGTCACCCGCCGGATAGGTGGCGCCGTTACCTATATGCACCTGATGCTGGACCAGCACGAGGTGATCTATGCCAATGGTGCCCCAACCGAGAGCTTCTATCCCGGTGACGAGGCCATGGGGGCGCTGACCGATCAGGGCCGGGATGAAATGTTCACCCTGTTCCCGGAACTGCGCAGCCACACAGGCGCGTTTGGCGACACCGCGCGTCTCTGTCTCAAGTCACACGAAGGCCTGCTGCTCGCGGCCTAAACAAAAACGCCGCAGCCCATCGGGGTTGCGGCGTTTTTTGCAAATTCTAATGTAGCTTTAAGCTCTAGCCGTACATCACTCGTGCTTGCGAGAACGACAGCAGTTGACGACTGTTCTCATCCCACAGGTGCAGCCGTGCGCAGGCCAAGCTTTCGCGGATGGTCATCTTGTTGCTTTCCGCCAGCACCGAATGATCCTTCAGCACCTCGGTCAGGCGGTAAAACGGGATCCGGCTGTACAGGTGATGGACATGGTGAATGCCGATATTGGCGCTAAACCACTGCAACATGGCCGGCAACACATAGTGTGAGCTGCCATGCAGGGCAGCATCGTGTAGTTGCCAGTCGTCATCCTGCTCCCAACGGGTGTCCTCGAACTGGTGCTGGACATAGAACAGCCACATGCCAGCAGTTGCAGCCAGCAAAGTCGACGGTACAAAAATCAAGAACACCGCTGCGAAGCCACCAAAATACCAGATCACCAGCAAAGCAGTGACAATTGCGATATTGGTGCCCATGGCGCTGACCCAGTAGCGAAGGCTGTTCATCAGGCCCAGAGGCACGCGATTCTGTACAAAGAACAGATAGCTGGGGCCAAAGCCAAACAGAGTAACCGGATTGCGGTACACCCGGTACATCAGACGGTTGAAGGTATTCAATTCGTTGTATTCGGTAACGGTGAGTGTGTGGATATCGCCCATGCCCCGCTTGCCTAGATTACCAGCCGCGCTGTGATGCGCTGAATGGGTCCGGCGCCAAACATCATAGGGGGTCAGGGTCAAAACACCGATGACACGACCAACCCAGTCGCTGACATGACGGTTTTTGAAGAACGAGCCATGGCCGCAATCATGCTGGATGGTGAACAAGCGCAGCAGAAACAGCGCATTGACGCACGAAATCGCAAATGTCAGCCAATAGCTAACCGACATCGACCACCAGGCCAGCGCCCACAGCAGTAGGAAAGGCCCAAACGTAACACCCAGTTCAAACACACTTCGCCATTGGTTCGGCTCACGGTATTTGGCCAAAGTTTTTACCCATTCGCGTGCTGTCAACGCGCCGGGTTGCGTCCGGGAATGTTCAGAGGTGTGAGTCATGCGCCTGCTTTTTGTTGTTGCTTGGGGACCGGATAAACTACCCGGCCTGCATAGCAAGTAAAATTTGATCTAAAATGGGCCTTCCGGCGTTCCTTTGCTGACTTAAGGTCACTCCATAGCACGGATTTGTCTACAACTGCGTCAACCCGGCGCAGTTTTCAAAAAACTGTAAAGTGTGTGCTTTTTTCAACGCCATCATCGACCGCATGGATTTTCACCCCATTTCTTGTTACAGTTAGTTTCAGGGAGAGGCACGATGAATCGCCGACTCGCAGCCATATTATTCTACGATGTTGTCGGCTACAGCCGGGCAATGGGGCAGGACGAAGCCGCCACAATTGCCAGTCTGAAGCAAAACTTTACCCAAATTGTCCACCCCCTCGCCAAGCACCACCAGGGCCGCCTGATCAAAGTCATGGGAGATGGCGGGTTCATGGAGTTCACCAGCGCGGTTGAGGCGGTGCATTTTGCGATCTGCATGCAACACGCATTGGGCCTGGCTCAGGATCAACAGGCGGATCACCCGCCCCTCAGCTACCGTATCGGAATTAACATCGGGGATGTCATTGCGGATGGCGACGATCTGCTTGGTGATGGTGTAAATATCGCCGCCCGTCTTGAAGGCCTGGCAGAACCCGGAGGCATCTGCATCCACCAATCGGTACGGGATCAAATCCGGGGCAAGTTCACACTCGACTTTGATGATCTGGGGGCGGTTCAGGTCAAGAACATCGAAAAACCAATTCGGGCTGCCCGGATTGAAATGAATCACTTAGCTGCCGTCGTGGCAGCGCTTCCAGTGGATAGCCAGTCTCTGCCCGCGGCCTCTACAAAGCGCTGGCAGATCGCCGCGTGCTTGGCAATTGCATTGGTCGGCCTCACAAGCCTTGGCTGGTGGCAATTCCCTACCTCTGGCCCAGCACCTGCCTCGGCAGAACATGTGGCACTGCCTCTGCCAGACAAGCCCTCCCTAGCCGTGCTCCCCTTTGCCAACCTATCTAACGACCCTGCGCAAGACGGTTTCTCAGACGGCCTGACCGAGGATCTTATTACAGATCTGTCACGGATCTCAGGCTTGTTCGTCGTCGCCCGCAATTCTACATTTGTGTACAAGGGCCAATCCGTCAATATTCCCTCAGTAGCCAAAGAACTCGGCGTGCAATACGTTCTCGAAGGCAGCGCAAGGCGATCTGGTGATCAGGTCCGCGTCAACGCGCAGCTGATCGACGCCACCACTGGCGGCCATGTCTGGGCCGATCGCTATGATGGTGATGTCACCGATATTTTTGAAGTTCAGGATAGCTTCATCCGCAAAATCGCCAAGGCTCTGGCCATCAACCTGACCGAAGAAGAACAGCAGGAAATCGCCCTGGGCCAAACTTCTGATCTCAAGGCCCGAGAAGTGTTCCAAAGCGGCTGGGAGGACTTTCTGGAATATTCCGCAGAAGACAACGCCAGCGCAGTTGAGCGGTTCAAACAGGCACTGGAAATCGACCCAGACTATGGCCGTGCTCATGCAGCCCTTAGTTTGGCCTACCTGCGTGGTTGCCAACTACGCTGGAATGAACCGCTGGGCCTCAGCGTCGGCGAGGCCAATGCCTATGCGATACGGTCACTCGCCGAGACCACGGAACGCCCCTCTTCCCTGGCTAATGTGGCTGCATCCGGCGTTAATCTATACAACAACCGCTATGAGATCGCCAAAATCGATGCGACCCGCGCGATCACACAGGATCCCAACGACCCCGAAGCCTATATCGCGATGGCCTGGTCTATGGTCACCACCGGTCAGCCCGAGCTTGGGTTGGAATTGATCGATCGGGCCATGCGGCTGAACCCAACCTATCCCAGCTATTATGTTTTCGCCCAAGCGATGGCCCACTATTCTATGGGAGATCTGGAACAAACCGCAATGGTTCTGGAGGCAGCACTGGAGCGCGACCCCAAGGCCGAGGCCTTGGCAATCATCGCCGCGGCGACCTATGCCCACTTACAGCGCTTCGACGAGGCTCATGCCGCTCTGAAATTGGCGGCCCCTGAGGCTGACCAAGCCGAGCTGGGGGCAATCGCCTATATTTATCATTTCCCGTTTGAATGGGAGCAAAGGCCCGAAATGGTCGCCAGCGTCATCGAGGGTCTTCACCTCGCGGCGCTTCCTCCGGACAAGCCGATCGAATATTTGCTAGGCCGCTTGCAAACTGGAGAGACTGCAAAACGTGTAGGTGCTGCGTTGATATTGGGAATTTCCGGCCTTGATGCGGCGGACACAGTCCCACTACTGATCACAGCCTTGTCGGACGAAAGCAAAGCTGTCCAGGGCCAAGCTGCGGTATCGCTAGGGAAAATTGGCACTGCCGCCGAAAGCGCCCTGCCAGCATTAGCCGCGCTGAAAGAAGTACCCATTGTGGGCCGAAAGGCGCAAAAAGCAATCGTTGCGATCTCTGGTAGCGAATAGCTTCTACTCCAACCTCTCACCGCATTTTTGCAGCGTGAGCTACGCTGTTCTCAACGCCTCTTGCGGCCGTTCCCCAGACGCCCAGTCATACACAGCTTTGCCAAACGCCTGAAACAGCGGGCGTGACACCGGGTCATTGGCCGCATCCCATTCCGGATGCCATTGCACCGCCAGCGTGAACCCCGGCGCATCTTTGACATATGTCGCCTCGGGCGTGCCATCCGGAGCATAGCCGTCAATAACGATACGTGCGCCCGGGGTCTTGATCCCCTGCCCGTGCAACGTATTGGTCATTACTTCACGTGCACCCAGAAGTTGGTGAAACACGCCGCCATCAGACATTTCGACCACATGTCGCAGAGCAAACTTCTCTTCCAGCGTGCCGTCCGGCGGCATCCGGTGGTTCATTCGCCCCGGCAGATCGCGAATTTCAGGGTACAGCGTGCCCCCCATCGCCACATTGACCTCTTGAAAGCCCCGGCAGATGCCCAGAAACGGCAACCCGCGTTCGACACAGGCCCGGACCAGCGGCAACGCTATGGCATCGCGGGCCCGATCAAATGCCCCATGCGCTTCGGTCTCGGCCTCGCCATACTCTTGCGGATGCACATTGGGGCGCCCCCCCGTCAGCAGAAAACCATCAAAGGTTTCCAACAACTCTTCAACAGACAAAAACCGGGGATCTGATGGGATCAAAAGCGGCATGCACCCGGCAACCTCGGCGACAGCCTCGGAATTCATCGTTCCCCCAGCGTGGGCGGGGTACTGATCATTGATCAGGTAAGAGTTGCCAATGATACCAACGCGGGGACGTGTCATGCCATAACCTTTTATTTTCAATCCAGATCTATCACCCGCTCGAATTACCTGACAAGCATTAGTCAGCATCTGGCGGAAATATCTTACGACCCAAACGCGCCGCGCCCCAGTCCCCAATTGAATTTGATGCGAATACGAATGCTGGTATGGATATCAACAATACTCACGGATCTTCTCGACCAAGTCGGCGCTGGTCACCGGTTTGGTCAAATGATCATCCATCCCTGCCTCACGGCATTTGAACGCTTCCGACTTGAGCGCATTCGCAGTGATCGCAATAATGGTTGTGGCCTTCAGTTCATGTTGCAGCTCTTCACGCCGGATCAGTTTCGCCATTTCATACCCGTCCATGACTGGCATCTGACAATCTGTCAGCACGATATCATACAATCCATCCCGCCACTTATTGAAGCCTTCGCTACCGTCATTGGCTGTTTCCACCCAATGCCCCATTCGGGTCAGCTGCGCACTCAGCACCTCGCGATTGATCTCGTTGTCCTCGACTAACAATACTTTTGCTATGCGGTTCGCGCTGGACGCAGCAACCTTAGTCCTCTGAGTTTTCACGTCGGCAGGCACGACCATCTTGGCAACAGATTGCAAGAACTCCACAGGTAGGAACGGGCCGGTCAAAAATGTAAACTGCTTCTCGCTTCTCAGCCGCTTGGGAACTTCGTACCCGCCTGGAAAAATCGCTATTACCGGTACAGTTGGCACAATGAACTGCAGGTCAGACGTCGACTTTTCTTGTCCGCGAAAATCAACGATCAGCCCCAACTCCGGATCGAACTTGGTCGTTTCATCCGCGTCCGTTTCTAATTCCACACGGCCTCCAGCCCCCTGCAATAGCTCCTCAGCTCTTTTGACCAATGGACTGGACAAATTGCCCAGCACCATGACCCGCAAGGAACGTAGTTCAGGCCCCTGTTCTGCTTCCTTAACCTCGGTCAGAGGCAGGATCACTTCAAAGCTGCTCCCCAACCCCGCGTTGCTTTCCACGTCAATCGAACCACCCATCAGTTCAATCAGCTCTCGGGTGATGGACAGTCCCAAACCAGTACCGCCAAATCGGCGTGTCGTTGTTTCATCCGCCTGCGTAAACCGATCAAATAAAGCGTTTTTTTTCTCAACTTCGATGCCAATCCCATTATCGCTGACCACAAAACGTGTCCGGCCATCCGTCATCTTGTCCAATGAAACGCTGACCTTCCCCACCACCGATTTTTGCGGGTCGCTACTGAACTTAATCGCATTACCAACGAGATTGACCAAAATCTGTTTAAGGCGCAAACCATCGACCATAACCCAGCGCCCCACATGCTGCGGCGGCCAGTCGAACTCCAACTCGACCTTAGCCTCCCTCGCAATGGCTCCAAGCGTATTCAGCACCTCCTCAAACACCGCACACAGCTGTACCGGCTCCTCATGAATTGACAGCTTTCCGGTTTCAAGCTTTGACACATCAAGAATATCGTCAAGAATTCGCAGCAAGCTAAAGGCAGATCGTTGAATTGTACCCACCATGCGTTCCTGGTCACCTTGCAACATAGTGGTCTTCAACACATCCAGCATCCCGATCACCCCATTCATAGGTGTTCGGATTTCATGACTCATGTTGGCAAGGAACGCTGACTTGGCCTCGTTTTCCAGTTCGGCATTGATCCTGTCAATTTCGTTCTTTTGTGACTCTTCACGCTCGGCCTCGGCAGTGCGTAAAGCCACAGCCACCTGTCTGCGCAATTCTTCAGGCAACCGCAGCCGACCATAAAGAGAGAAGGACACAACACCGGAAACCACAATTCCAACCAGCCAGATCAGAATTTCCAATTGGTGATCATGAAGTGTTTCATCTTCTCGCCGACTACCTGCAATGACCCATGTCCCAACTGGCAAGGTTACCGGTACTGTAAATTCCGCATTCAAAAAATCGCCTGCATCTCCGGCGATCATTCCCCCGCTCAAGCCAAGACCATCTTTGCCGCGCAAGGAAAACCGATAAAACTCGGCACCTTCTAAAAGACCACTGTTTTTGATAATTGGGGTGGGATCCAATAGCACGGTTGCAAACCCCCAAAAACGCTCATTGGGTGTCTCAACATTTGGGCGGTAAATCGGTAATCTCGCGATCACGGCCTGTCCCCCCTGAATGAGGTTCAACGGACCAGCTATGATATATCGGCGTTTTTTGATTGCTTCTTCGACCAAATGGCTCCGATTGGGATCTGCCAGCAAATCATGTCCCAATGCGGCCCGGTTTTGCTCAAGGTTGGTCAAGTAGGTCACAACCGCATCGGGGGCCAATTGCAAACTGCGTATCTCGGGATAGCCGTCCTGCAAAGCCTCGGCGTAGGTTTCAAAATCTTTCTGCGTGAAATCCCACCTGCTCCGAACAAAAGCCGACAATCCATGCGTTAACTCCAACCGTTCGTGCAGTGAGCTTTCCAGATGCGCAGCAACGGTTTGAGCGCGTGCCGTTGCAACCGCAACGGCCTCTCGATGAGCCTGATCATGGACAAGCAGGCTCACCATCCAGGTGCTGGCCAACATAGCCACCCCGGCCAATACCGATATCAACAAAGGTCTTGCGCTTGCCATTCGGATCGCATCCGTCATTTTCACACGCAATTAGATAGACCGATCCTAGCAGAATTCGCGCCGCGTTGTGAGTGAATTACCAGTTGCCCCTTCGCGTGCGCTCGCTGGTGAACATCCACGATGTAGCTTTTGTCAGATCTAGATGTCAGACCTTGGATCTGTTGCAGCAACTAAGTACAGCGTTACAGCTCGCTCTATGCCTCCCCCTTCAACCCAACAGCTTTGATACCCGCCAGTGCGGCCAAAACATCATTGTCCGAGCTGTCACCGGTAACACCAACTGCACCTATCACGTCATCCTTATCATCCCGCAGCAGCACACCACCGGGCACCGGCACCACCTGCCCGCCATAAACGCCATTCACGGCGGCCATAAAATAAGGCTGTTGCTCAGCCCGCGCCATCTGCGCCTGTCCGGCCATCCCCAGCATCACCGCGCCATAGGCCTTGCCATGGGCAATCGCAAAGCGCCCGGGTGCAGCCCCGTCCTCGCGCTCAAACGCCTGCACGTGGCCGCCACGGTCCAGCACCACAACCGACAAGGGGTTCAGCTCCAGTGCCCGCCCCTGTTCCAAGGTTTTGCGAATTAGAGTACGCGCGTCCTGCAATGATATATCCGACATGTGTTTTCCTGACTTCTTCTGGATCAAACAGCACAAACAAAAAGGGAGCCAACCGGCCCCCTTTGCTACCCCTGAAAATCAAGAAACTGCTTCAGCCCGCCGCCTTAAGCTCTAACCGGCGCGCGTGCAGGACGGGCTCGGTATAGCCAGATGGCTGTACCCGCCCCTTGAACACCAGATCGCAGGCCGCCTGAAACGCAACGCCGTCAAAGCCGGGTGCCATCGGCTTGTAGTCCGGATCGCCTGCATTCTGGCCATCCACCACAGCCGCCATTTTCCGCATGGCGGCCATAACCTGTGCCGCGTCGACAAAATCATGGTGCAACCAATTGGCCAGTGCCTGGCTAGAGATCCGACAAGTGGCACGGTCTTCCATCAGGCCCACATCATTGATGTCCGGCACCTTGGAACAACCAACTCCCTGATCGACCCAGCGCACAACGTACCCAAGGATACCCTGCGCGTTGTTCTCAATCTCACGGGTGATCTCGGTATCCGACAGGTTCTCGCCGCTCATCACCGGAATGGTCAACAGATCCGCCAGCGCGCCACGGGGCCCACCCGCCTTCAACTCATCCTGAATGCCATGCACATCGACTTGATGGTAATGCGTTGCGTGCAGTGTGGCGGCAGTCGGAGACGGCACCCAGGCACAGGTTGCGCCCGATTTTGGATGACCGATCTTGGCCTCCAGCATCGCCGCCATCAAATCCGGCATCGCCCACATGCCCTTGCCAATCTGCGCCTTGCCCTTCAGGCCACAGGCCAGACCGATATCAACGTTGCGGTCCTCATAGGCAGCGATCCAGGGGTGAGATTTCATCTCACCTTTGCGCACCATCGGCCCCGCTTCCATTGCGGTGTAAATCTCATCCCCAGTGCGATCCAGGAAACCGGTGTTGATGAATGCTACCCGGTGCCGCGCCGCCCGGATACATTCCTTCAGGTTGGCACTGGTGCGGCGCTCTTCGTCCATGATGCCCAGCTTGACCGTATGGTGCGGCAGGCCCAGCGCCTCTTCGACGTGATCGAAAATCCGGCAGGCAAAGCCTACTTCCTCGGGGCCATGCATCTTGGGCTTCACCACATAGACCGAACCATGCAGCGAATTGCCGCCATCGGATTGCAGATCATGCATCGAAATCAACACCGTGGTCATGGCGTCCAGCAAGCCTTCGCCTGCTTCCAGCCCGTCACGGTCCAGCACCGCTGGGTTACTCATCAGATGCCCAACATTGCGCACCAGCATCAAGGATCGCCCCTTTAGCGAGGCCGCATCACCGCTTGGTGAAGTATATTCAACATCCGCATTCAGCTTGCGGGTAAAGCTGCTTCCACCCTTTTTGACCTCAACCGCCAGATCGCGCTTCATCAGACCCAGCCAGTTGCCATAGGCCAGCACCTTGTCCTCGGCGTCCACTGCGGCGACGCTGTCCTCGCAATCCATGATCGTCGACAGCGCCGATTCTAGGGTGATGTCGTTGATCCCCGCCTGATCCGACTGACCAATGTTGCCAGTCGCATCAATTTCCAGAATGACATGCAGCCCATTGTTCTTCAGCAAGATGCGTGATGGCGCTGCCGTCTCACCGACAAAACCGGCAAACTGTGCCTCATCGCGCAGGCTGACCGACAAAACCCCATCTTGGACAGAGAGCCTGGCAACATCACTCCAAGAACCTGAAGCCAGCGGGAACACCTTGTCCAGCATATCCCGGCCCCAAGCGATCACGCGCGCACCACGGTCAGCATCATAGCCCTTGTTCAGCGGCAGATCGCCCATGGCATCGGTGCCATAGAGCGCATCATACAAAGACCCCCAACGTGCATTTGCGGCGTTCAGCGCAAAGCGGCCATTGGTGATCGGCACCACCAGCTGCGGACCGGGCACATGGGCAATCTCGGGGTCCACATTCTGGGTTTCAATCTCGAAGTCGTCACCTTCGGGCAGCAAATAGCCGATCTCACGCAAAACCGCGCGATAGGCGACTGCGTCATGCGGCTGGCCACGATGTTCAATATGCCATCCATCAATCTGCCCCTGAATCTCCGCCCGCTTGGCCAACAGGTCCCGGTTCTCGGGGCCAAAGTCATGGATCAACTGGCTCAATCCCTGCCAAAAGGCATCTGCCGTAACACCGGTTCCGGGAAGTGCTGATTTCTCAACAAAATCTGCGTATTCAGCTGCCACCTGCAACCCATTTTTTTCAACCCGAATTGTCATTTTTCCTCCACCGGTACACGATCGTATGCCGCGCCTACCTAGTCCATTCAGTGTTAATCAGCAACAAACGCATCTTTTGCAAAAGCCGAAGTCAGTCTCTTGGAAATCCAGAAAATACAAAGTGGGCTTACAAAATCCATACGCGTCTACCCAAGTTAGATCTGCCAGTCAGATTGTAACACCTCTAACCTACCCCTTGCAGTTGCGCGTTCTTGCTCTAAACCAATGGCAAAGTAAGATACAGGAGAGTGACATGGCCGAAGCTGCCCCCCAGACGATCTACCTCAAGGATTATACACCTTTTGGCTATCAGGTGGACTCGGTTCATCTTACCTTTCACCTTGCTGCCAAAACCACACGGGTTGTCAGCCGCATTGAGTTCACACCCAACGCTGATACCAAAGACAAAACCTTCTTTCTACATGGCGAAGAGCTGAAGCTGATCGACGCCAAAATCAACGGCGAGCCGGTCTCACCTGAGCTTACTCCGCAGGGGCTGACCTGCGACACCCCAGCCGAGCCCTTTGTTTGGGAGGCCGAGGTCGAGATCAACCCCGAAGGCAACACCGCACTCGAAGGGCTTTATATGTCGAACGGCATGTATTGCACCCAGTGCGAGGCCGAGGGGTTCCGCAAGATCACCTATTACCCAGATCGCCCCGACGTGATGAGCACCTTTACCGTGCGGGTTGAGGGCGACGAAAAAGTCAAACTGTCCAACGGCAACCCCACCGGTGCGGGCGAAGGCTGGGCTGAATGGCACGACCCTTGGCCAAAACCCGCCTACCTGTTTGCGCTGGTGGCTGGTGATCTGATCAACCATCCCGACCGTTTCACCACCAAGTCCGGCAAGGATGTCGAGCTGAATATCTGGGTCCGTCCCGGTGACGAAGACAAATGCGCCTTTGGTATGGAGGCATTGATCAAGTCGATGAAATGGGACGAGGATGTTTATGGTCTGGAGTATGACCTCGACATCTTCAACATCGTCGCGGTGGATGACTTCAACATGGGCGCGATGGAAAATAAGGGGCTGAACATCTTCAACTCCTCCTGTGTGCTTGCCTCGCCGGAAACCAGCACAGATGCCAATTTCGAACGGATTGAGGCGATCATTGCGCATGAGTATTTCCACAACTGGACCGGCAACCGCATCACCTGTCGTGACTGGTTCCAGCTCTGCCTGAAAGAGGGCCTGACCGTCTTCCGCGACGCTCAGTTCACTTCCGACATGCGCTCGGCTTCGGTGAAACGCATCACCGACGTAATCGACCTGCGCGGTCGCCAATTTGCCGAAGACAACGGCCCATTGGCGCACCAGGTTCGCCCGGAAAGCTTCCAGGAAATCAACAACTTCTACACCTCGACCATCTATGAAAAAGGCGCCGAGGTGATTGGCATGCTGAAGCGTCTGGTGGGCGATGACAACTATGCCAAGGCTGTGGCGTTGTATTTTGAGCGCCACGACGGTCAGGCCTGCACGATTGAGGACTGGCTCAAGGTGTTCGAAGACGCCACAGGCCGTGACCTGAGCCAGTTTAGTAAGTGGTACAGCCAGGCAGGTACCCCGCGCATCAAGGTGACAGATGACTATGCCGACGGCACCTATACTCTGACGCTGGAACAATCGACGCCCCCTACCCCCGGGCAGCCAGACAAGGACCCACGAGTGATACCGGTCGCCGTGGGGCTACTGGGCCAGAACGGAGACGAAGTGCGCGGCACCGAGGTGCTGGAGCTGACCGAGGCCAAGCAGAGCTTCACCTTTGACGGTCTGTCCGCCAAGCCGGTTCCATCGATCCTTCGCGAGTTTTCCGCCCCGGTGATCCTGGAACGCGACACCACTAACGCCGAGCGCGCTTTCCTGCTGGCACATGACAGCGACTCGTTTAACCGGTGGGAGGCAGGCAACACACTAGCCAAGGAAAGCCGCATCGCCATGGTGCTGGACGGTGCTGCCCCTGACGCCGACTATCTGGATGCGCTGACCAAGCTGGTCCGAGATGACAGCCTTGATCCAGCTTTCCGCGCGCTGGTGCTGTCGCCGCCAAGTCAGTCGGATCTGGCGCAAACCCTGTTTGAACGCGGTCACACGCCCGATCCGCAGGCCATCTATGACGCGGCTGAAACCTTTGCCCAGACCCTGGCCGAGGCGCTGACCGACAGCCTACCCCGCCTTTACGCCGATACCACCGTGCAGGGTGCCTATAGCCCCGATGCAGACAGTGCAGGCAAACGCGACCTGAATGCGCGCATCCTGTCTTTGCTCACCCGTCTAGACGGTGGCGAAGCCGCTGCTCGTCAGTTTGAAGCCGCCGACAACATGACCCAGCAGAACGCAGCACTGGCCTGCCTGCTCAAGGCCGAAAATGGCGGCGCGCAGTCAAAGGCCTTCTTTGACCAGTGGCAGGGTGACCGTCTGGTGATGGACAAATGGTTCGGCCTTCAGGTTGGCTGTGCCGCCCCCGCCAAGGCCGCATCTGTTGCTGCAGATCTCACCAAGCATCCCCTGTTCGATATGAAGAATCCCAACCGCTTCCGCGCGGTGATGGGAGCGCTGGCGATGAACCAGGCCGGGTTCCACTATGAAGGCGGCGCGGGTTACACCCTGCTGACCGACAACCTGATCGCCCTGGATGCGCTCAACCCGCAAACAACGGCGCGGATGTGTGCCGCCTATCAGACCTGGAAGCGCTATGACCAGCCGCGTCAGGATCTAATCCGCACCCAGCTAGAGCGTATTTTGGCCACCGAAAACCTCAGCCGTGACACCAACGAGATGATCACCCGCATTCTAAACGGTTGATAAACACGACAAACTAAGATCATCTGGAAGGGCATTTTACGCATCTCATACTTGGAGTTCTTGCCTTGCCCTTCCTAATTGCCGTCGTCGGCGCCATCGTCGCGGCCTATTTCTTTGTGAACCGTGCCCGGAACGCCGCCCATATGGCCGGGGACATTGTCGATATGGCCAACGACGTACGGCTGGCCGCCCGCCGCTTTGGCTTTCGCCGCCGGACTAACGTGCATCCGGTCGAAGACATCGATGATGCCAATCTCGCCATCGCCGCTCTCACCATGGCGTTTCAAGAACTGGATGGATTACCCACACAGGACCAACGAGACGACTTGAGTTTTCAGTTGCAAAAACAGCTGCACATGGATCGCCCCACGGCCGAAGAGGCACTGGTTCTGGGCCGCTGGCTCATTTCGCAATGTGGCGGAGCAGATACTGCTGTGTCCCGACTGGCCCGCAAGACCTATAAACTTGGCAGTGCGGAAATGTTTCCACCACTGATGGAGGTGATCAAAGGCAGCCTACCGCCATCTGGACTAAGTCAACGCCAAAAAGAAGCGCTGGAAGATCTTCGCATCGCTTTTAAGATTACCGGGCGATAAGCCCCCTCCCCGACACCGTTACAGCATAGCGTATCCTTGACCAAAGTCCCCAGCCACTTCACCAGACAAGCACGCACAGTAAGGCTCTGTGTGGTGTTGGTAGGGATCTATGTGACTTTGTTGTGTGCTGTCATTGTGTTGCAGGCAAGTTGGTGGGTCGTCGCGTTTCTGGCGCTGCCCACCTTGCCTGCCCTTTGGGATCTATGGCGCAACACCCGCTCGGATCTGACGCTAGACGCCAACCAGATCACCTGGCGTAGCGGGCAGCTTGCGGACAGCGTGGCGCTGGATCAGATAGACTATGTCCGGTTCGATACCCGCTGGGACTTTTCAGTTCGGATTACCTTTGTTCTGCGGGATGGCAGCAAACGACGTCTGCCCCCACAGGTTCTGCCGCCACACCAGCAGTTTGAGACCGCACTACGGGCTCAGGGTCTGAATACGCAGCGCCACCACTTTCGCATTTTCTAGACCATCGCGGTCATAAACCAGCCCGCACATGGTCACGCGAATACCCTAATTCGAAACACGAAATCCCAATCCTCGCCCTTTTTGCGCCCCATTGCCCCGTGATGTTGGCAAAACGATTTTTGCTGCCACACAATCGGATGCTGCTAATGCTCAATACCTATCGACAGGCGCGGGATGCCTTTACTCAGATGATCCATTCGTTTGGGGATCGCCTGAATTTAAGGCAACCATCAGTGCCAGTTGCGCGCGCTGTTCCGGTTGCGACGACATTTCCTGTGACCCGCCCCGAAGACAGCCTGTCTATTCCTGTTCGGGAAATTGGGGCAGACGATAACGCTTGTCGCACAGCGCAGGAGCACGGCCAATTCCTGGCCCGTCAGGACCGCTGGGAAGAGCTGACATCGGCAATTCAGGCTGCAGATACAGCGCGCGACAAGACCCCAGGCGGTATGCCCGTGGCCGAGTTGCTCGCCTTTGGTGCACGCACCGATGTGGTCAGCGCCGTTGAACACGCCCTGGCCGAGGGTCACAAGCCAGACTCCCGCCCGCTGATTGATGGCATTATGGCGCTCGAAGCGATCCGGCTTAGCGATCGCAACAATCCCTATATGGCCATTATTATTGCATTGGCCCATATCGACATCGCCTGGGTCTGGCGGGGCACCGGCTTGGAAAACACCCTGCCCGCCGATCACCGCCAGCGCTGTGCCGCACATTTCGACCGCGCCGCCGCCTTGCTTGCGATGATCGACAATACCGAATTGCGCAGCCCGATGGTGGCAGCCGCCTCCTGCTCGCTGCTGTCTGGCCGTTGCCATGACACCGTTAGCCTTGCCAACGATTATGAAACACTGATCGACCTTGACCCTTACAACAGCCGCTACATGCGCGCCCTTGGCAACCATATGCTGCCACGTTGGTTCGGATCCTATCCCGCGCTCGAGCTCGAAGCCCGTCGCACTGCATCGCGCACCGAACATATCTGGGGCGCAGGTGGCTACACCTGGGTCTACTTCGATGCCATCGCCAACGACGAAGACGCCTGTGCTCAGGTTGACGTTGGCTTCTTTCTCGACGGATTGCAGGACATCATTGAAACCGATCCATCACAGGAAATGGTCAACCTGCTCGCCTCCTACTGCGCTGTGGCCCTCACCAACGGGCTGGGCCTGAACGAACAGTCCGACCTGCCCCGCCTGCAAATCGCCGAAGCCGCTGAATGGCTGATCCGCGACCACCTGTGTGAATTGCACCCACTGGTCTGGGCCCATGCGGCGGATGGGTTTGACAACAATGCCCGCGTGACCTCCTCCAGTCGCTTTGCCGCCCGCGGTCGCGCCGATGCCTTGCAAATTATTGCGGATTTGTTTCGGGATGAGATCGACAAGGGCCACAAGGTGACGTTTACCACCGAAGGTCCGCAGCTCAGCCTGTCTTGACCCTCTCAATGCAAACAGAGCGCGCCCCCGGCGCAACACGTTTGGGTTTTGAGACTTCAGAGCAAAAAGAGGCACTTACCCCGTTCAATTCGGTGTGTTGCGCAGACACCGTACGGCCCTGTAACGCAGAATTACTGTTTCCCGCGCATAGTGTGCCCTGATCGCGATCACCGCCGGGCCTCATCACCCCGGCATCAGGAACCGGGCCCCCTTGTGAAAGGGGCGCTATCGAGATGCATTTACGCTCGGAGGATAAAGTCCCCGACCAAATCCGCTTTTGGCGACGTCGCCACTTGTAACCAACTGTGCAAAACAAGCGCTTAGAAATGAAAAACTGGCAGGACATATGCCCCGCCGGAGCAATCGCTCGCGCGATGGTCCCAGCGCCTATCGCTTTTTCATCGCATCCATCAGTGCCGCTCCCAATGCGCCGCCAGTATTGCCGCTTGGCTGACCCTTTGGTCCGGATGACATCTGCTGTTTGCCGCGTCCGCCCCGCTGGTTCTGACCAGGTTTGCCGCCAGGGCGTCCGCCACCCCCACCCCGCGCATTGCGATCTTCCTTCGCCGAGGCCCCACCATCCTTGCGCATGGTCAGCCCAATTCGTTTGCGCGGCGCATCCACTTCGGTCACCGTCACCTTAACCACGGCACCAGTTTTCACCACCTCATGCGGGTCTTTGACAAACTTGTCAGCCAATTGGCTCACATGCACCAACCCGTCTTGATGCACGCCAATATCCACAAAGGCACCGAAAGCGGCGACATTGGTCACGGTGCCCTCCAGTACCATACCGGGTTTTAGGTCTTTGATGTCCTCGACCCCGTCAGCAAATGTCGCAGTAACAAAGCTAGGGCGCGGATCACGGCCTGGCTTCTCCAGCTCGCTCAGAATATCGCGCACCGTGGGCAAACCCACGTCACCAGCAACAAATTCTTCGGCCCGCAGCCCTTTTAGCGCAGTGTCATCACCCATGATCTGACGAATATCCCGTCCACAGGCCGCCACGATCTGGCGCGCGACCTTGTAGCTTTCGGGGTGTACCGATGAGGCATCCAACGGCTCCTTGCCGTCACGTATCCGCAGGAATCCGGCACATTGCTCAAACGCCTTGGGCCCCAGACGGGCCACCTTCAATAACTCCCTGCGCGAGGCAAAGGCCCCATTCATATCCCGGTGCGCAACAATCGCCTCAGCCAATCCAGGCCCCAGCCCGGACACATGCGCCAGCAGCGGGGCCGAGGCCATGTTCAGATCCACACCAACCCCGTTCACTACATCCTCGATCACCGCCTCCAGCGACTTCGACAGCTGATGCTGGTCCACATCATGCTGATACTGGCCGACGCCAATCGACTTGGGTTCGATCTTGACCAATTCGGCCAGAGGATCCTGCAAGCGCCGCGCAATTGAAACCGCTCCACGCAAAGACACATCCAGATCCGGAAATTCCCGAGCCGCCAGTTCCGAGGCGGAATAGACCGAGGCCCCAGCTTCAGATACCACAACCTTTGTGGGTTTCTTCACCTTAGCAGGCAGGTGTTTGATCACCTCTGCGACCATGCGCTCGGTCTCGCGGCTGGCGGTGCCATTGCCGATGGCAACCAGCTCGACCCCGTGTTCTGCGATCAGCTTCAGGATCGACACCTGTGCGCCGCGCAGATCATTCTTGGGCTGAAACGGATACAAGGTCTCTGTGGCCACCAGTTTCCCGGTTGCATCAACCACTGCCGCCTTGACGCCGGTGCGAATGCCCGGGTCCAACCCAAGGGTTGGTCGCGCACCGGCAGGGGCTGCAAACAGCAGGTCCTTCAGATTGCGGGCAAATACCTTGATTGCCTCATCCTGCGAACGCGAACGCAGCTCACTCATCAGCTCCAGCATCATCGACAGGCTCAGTTTCACCCGCCAGGCCCAACCCGCAATCTTGCGCAGCCAGACATCTCCTGGCCCATTACCGCCAGCCTGCAACTGCGCAGCGACCATGTTTTCAGCCCTTAGTGCTCCCTCCTCGGGCTCGGGGCCGATATCCAGCGTCAGCACCCCCTCGTTCGATCCGCGCAACATTGCCAAGGCCCTGTGTGACGGCACATCCGCCCAGCGCTCACGGTGGTCAAAATAGTCGGAAAACTTGGCGCCCTTTTCTTGCTGCCCATCAATGACCCGCGCTGTCAGCAGGGCCTCTTTCTGCATGAAACCACGCAGGTCACCCAGCAGAACAGCATTCTCCGTCAGCCCCTCCACCAGAATATCCCGCGCCCCGTTCAGGGCGTCTTTGACTGTCTCAACTGCTTCAGTCAGATACCCCTCAGCCAATACCTCTGGTGAAGTCACGCGATCAGCCAAGATCGCTTCGGCCAGCGCCTCCAACCCGTTTTCGCGCGCGATCATCGCCTTGGTGCGGCGTTTTTTCTTGTACGGCAGATAGATGTCTTCCAGCTGCGCCTTGGTTTCAGCCCCAGCGATGGAGGTTGCCAGATCTGCAGTCAGTTTGTCCTGAGATTTGATCGCATCGAGAATTGAAACCCGTCGCGCCTCAAGCTCGCGCAGGTAAGTCAGTCGCTCATCCAGTGTCCGCAACTGGGTATCGTCCAAACCCCCAGTCGCCTCTTTGCGGTAACGTGCAATGAAAGGAACCGTAGACCCCTCGTCCAGCAGCGTCACAGCTGAGCTGACCTGTTTTGGGGTGGCGCTGATTTCGCGGGCGATGGTTTGGGCTATGCGGGCGACGGTGTCCACGGCGGCCTCCTGTAGGGCTGTTGGGACACCCTTCTTAGCCTTGCCGCGAACCATCGCCAAGTGGTCACGGTATCAAGAGCGAAAAATAGCACCGCCCTGCGCGTTCTTCATCAGGACAGCAGATCCAACCCCGTATTCACGCGATCGATTTCAGCCTCGTACCATGCGATTGCGGCCTTGGGGTCCTCTCGAAAAGCATTGGCAAAGGACGCAGGTGCTTCGGTCTTTTCATCATACTCCGTGGACCAAACCATCATGCCAAGAAATGCAGGCAGCAGCGCCCGTGCTTTACGTGTTGGAAGATAGAAAACCTTACTGCGTTTGTTTGGGTCCACGTGGCGTGTCACCATGTCCTCAGCTTCCAGCCGGGACAGACGATCTGCCAGAATATTCGTCGATATCCCCTCTTCCGAGGCGGCGAACTCTCCGTAGTACCGCTTACCATGCAGCAAGATGTCTCTCAGCAAGACAAAGCACCATTTGTCGCCAAAAACTCCAGCTGCATAGCGAACCGGGCATCCGGACCACATGGTTTTATCTGACTTTTTCATGGCCTCAGAGTAGCAGGAAAATTTTCACTTGCAATTTGAAAGCTCCCAGCCAACAATTCACTTGCATAACGCAAGTGAATTGGAGTACGACATGCCCTCACCCTTTGTATGGTTCGACAATATCGGAGCAAGCCGAGACGAAACGACTGACTTTCTTGGCAAAACGTTTGGCTGGTCGGCCAATGACATCGGCCCAATGACCTTTCTGACGGATGAGGGTGAACTGCCCTTTGCGGCAACCTGTGACAGTATGGACGGTGTCAGCGGATGGGTGCCTTACATTGAGGTCGATGATCTGGAACCAGCCGTGGCCAATGCCGTAACAAATGGCGCAAAAGTCATTGCAGAAAATCTGATAGGCCCTGCCGGAACAGCGACTTTCATGCAAGATCCGGGTGGCGCACCGCTGGCGCTGTGGAAACGGGGTGAAATGGCCAAGCCATGACCAAGCACCTGATTTCCGTTCTTGCCTTTATGGCGGTCACTTTTGCAGTGCAGGGGTTTTCGCACTTTGTGCTGAATGCAGACCACTTTGCCGCAATGGGGTTCCTGCGAGAGGCACCCATAATGCCGATGGGGTTTACCGTGATGATTATTCAGGGATTGATATTAAGCCTTGCTCTGTCGCGACTGGCCCCATCACAGCCAAGCCTGCGTGATGCGATGATCATTTCTTTGGCATTTGGCCTGTTTCTGGCGTCCTATATCGTCCTGACGGAACCGGCCAAATACACCGTGCCGTCTATCATGGCCTGGATTAGGGTTGAGGCGACTGCCAGTACGGTCCAATTTTTAGTGTTTGGCGCCTTGCTGGGATTGATTCACCGAAAGTTTGCCTAGAACGCAAACTCAAATTCCGATGCGCCGCCGTCAACGGTTGTGCATCGGGCAAACGAAATTCAGTCACTTCAATCCAGCAGGTCAGGCGTGTGCTCCGCGCCCCAAACCCTAAGCGCCGACATCATTGGGCCAAGCGCCTGCCCACTATCGGTTAAGTGATATTCCCAGCGCGGCGGGTTTTGCGAATAATTGCGCCGCTCCAGCACGCCACCCTCTTCCAGTTTACGCAGCCGACCAGACAGCGTGTTGGGCGACACCCCCAGCACATCCTGCAAATCCTGAAACCTTCGCGACCCTTCCAAAAAAAACTCGCGCAGGATCAGCAGTGACCACTGATCCCCCATCACATTCGACGCCCGCTGTATCGGGCAGTTTCGGCGTTTGTCATCGTCCATGCAGTTTATTTAGGAACGTGCCTTGCAAATGTGAAGTCACTTCATATTTCATAGTCACTATCAAAAGTGAACCATCAAGGTGAAACACATCATGTTTGAGACTATCGCAACCTTCTATGTCCTGATTTTCACGGCAGTCCTTCCTGCCATGGTCGTGGGCGTTCTGGGCGTCGGAGCCATGCGCGCAAAACTCCCCCTCGGTCAGGCCGCCTGGGTTTTGGGCGGCATTGCCCTGTTCTTGGGCCTGTGGCACGCAACATCTGTCACACTGGCCAAATCCGGTATGCTTATGCCGCCCCCGGATGTAACTGACCCGCCCATCGCCCTCCTTCCCCTGATCGGTGGGTCGCTGTTCCTCTGGGCCTTGATCAGTTTCTCATCGACTGGGCGCAGCATGTTGGGAGGCTTGAACCAAAAGCTGCTCATCGGGTTCCAAATCCCGCGCGTATTGGGTGGATTTTTCCTGCTGGGTTGGGCAATGGGCGATATCCCATGGCAATTCGCCCTGCCTGCCGGATTGGGCGACATCTGGGCGGGCGTTGCCGCTTATCAGGCTGTGAAGGCTCTGGATCGCGGCGATGCAAACGCCGAAGCCCTGGTTCGGCGCGCCAATGTCATCGGGATGGTTGATTTTGTGTTCGCCGTATCACTGGGCCTGATCACCTCGGCAGGCTTCTTGCACCTGCTAGCCCATGACACGCCAAACATCGTCAACGCCTATCCGCTGGCATTGTTCCCTGGCTACTTTGTGCCGATCTTTATCGCCTTTCACCTGTTCTCACTTGGCGCGCTGCGCCGTCGCGGCACTCAAATAGCCGCTGCATAACCTCCACAAGTGGCCAGACACTGCTCTGGCCACTTGCCCCGCTCCGCTGGCTGGCCTAGAACGCTGACAAACGTGATAAAAGGAGCCGGTGCGAGATGCTCGACCTGACATATGAACTGCCCAAACCCAAGGTGATCTCGGGTGCCAAGCATGACTGGGAACTGGTCATCGGTCTGGAAGTCCACGCCCAGGTGAGCTCAAACGCCAAGCTATTCTCGGGTGCCTCTACCCAGTTTGGTGCCGAGCCGAACTCAAACGTGGCCTTTGTGGATTCGGCGATGCCCGGCATGCTGCCCGTCATCAACGAATATTGCATCGAACAGGCTGTGCGCACAGGTCTGGGCCTGAAGGCGCAGATCAACCTGAACTCGGCCTTTGACCGCAAGAACTATTTCTACCCGGATCTGCCGCAGGGCTATCAGATTTCGCAGCTGTATCACCCCATCGTGGGCGAAGGCGAAGTGCTGGTGGAACTGGGCAACGGCACCGCGCGCAACGTGCGCATCGAACGTATCCACATGGAGCAGGACGCCGGCAAGTCGATCCACGATATGGATCCGAACATGTCATTTGTTGACCTGAACCGTGTTGGCGTCTGCCTGATGGAGATCGTGTCGCGCCCTGACATCCGTGGCCCAGAAGAGGCGGCCGCCTTTGTTGGCAAGTTGCGCCAAATCATGCGGTACCTGGGCACCTGTGACGGCAACATGCAGAACGGCAACATGCGTGCCGATGTGAACGTGTCGATCTGCCGTCCTGGCCAGTACGAAAAGTATCAGGAAACCCAGGACTTCTCACACCTCGGCACCCGCTGTGAAATCAAGAACATGAACTCGATGCGGTTCATCCAGCAGGCGATTGAAGTCGAGGCCCGCCGCCAGATCGCGATTGTCGAGGCTGGTGGCAAAGTCGATCAGGAAACCCGCCTGTATGACGTTGAAAAGGGCGAGACCCGGTCGATGCGATCGAAAGAAGAAGCGCATGACTACCGCTACTTCCCCGACCCCGATCTGTTGCCTCTGGAAATCGAACAGGAGTGGGTAGACCAGATTGCCGCCACCCTACCCGAGCTGCCAGACGCTAAAAAGCTTCGCTTCATCAGCGACTTTGGCCTGTCCGACTATGACGCTTCGGTTCTTACGGCAGACGTGGAATCAGCGGCTTATTTCGAAGCAGTCGCCGAAGGCCGCAACGGCAAGCTGGCCGCCAACTGGGTGATCAACGAGCTGTTTGGCCGCCTGAAAGCCGACGACAAAGACATCTCTAACTGTCCAGTCACCCCGGCGCAGTTGGGTGGGATCATCGAGTTGATCTCGGCCGATACCATTTCCGGCAAGATCGCCAAGGACCTGTTTGAAATCGTCTATACCGAAGGCGGCGACCCGGCTGAAATCGTAGAATCCCGCGGCATGAAGCAGGTGACAGACACCGGTGCGATTGAAGCCGCCCTTGACCAGATCATCGCCGACAACCCGGCACAGGTGGAAAAAGCCAAGGTGAACCCAAAATTGGCAGGTTGGTTTGTTGGTCAGGTGATGAAGGCCACCGGTGGCAAGGCCAATCCAAAGGCTGTGAACCAATTGGTGGCACAAAAATTGGGAGAGTAACCCACAGGTTACATCAAGGAATTCAGGGCGGCCTTCGGGTCGCCCTTTTCTTTTGCGCTGCTCAACTTGACACTCTGCCGCGCGGGGCGTTCTGTAAGCAAAATTTTGAGGAGAGATCATGTCCAACCACTTTACCCAGGAACTGCAGGAACGCCTTGTCCGCTATGCGGCCATCGACAGCCAGAGCGACGAGGACTCGCCCACCGCCCCCAGCACCGAGATCCAGTTCGACATGCTGAACTTGCTGAAGGAAGAGTTGACCGAGATCGGCGCGAAGGATGTCGAGCTGACCGACTATGGCGTGGTGCTGGCCACCATTCCCGGCACCGTGCCCGGCCCCACCATCGGTTTCCTCGCCCATGTGGACACCGCGCCGCAGTTCAATGCCACCGGCGTCAAACCGCGTGTGATCAAAGGCTACAATGGCGGTGACATCACATTCCCGGACAATCCCGACCTGGTGCTTTCCCCGGCCGAGCATCCCTATCTGGCGACCAAACAGGGCCATGACCTGATCACCGCATCGGGCACCACCCTGCTGGGCGCGGACGACAAGGCTGGCGTGGCGATCATCATGACCATGGCGCGGCATTTGTTGAATAATCCGGATATCCAGCGCGGCCCAATCCGTATCGCATTCACCCCGGACGAGGAAATCGGCCGTGGTGTTGGCCCTGAGCTACCCAAAGATTTTGGCGCAGACTTTGCCTATACGCTGGATGGCAGCGACGTAGGTGAGATCGAATACGAAAGCTTCTCGGCCGATGGCGCGGTGGTCACCATCACCGGCGTGTCGATCCACCCCGGCTGGGCCAAAGAAAAACTGGTCAACGCCATCCACCTGGCCTCCAAGATCGTGCAGACGCTGCCGCAAGCCACGATGACCCCTGAGACAACCGATGGGCGCGAGGGGTTCATCCACGCCACCGACATGACTGGCGGATCCTCCGAGATGAAGTTGAAATTCATCCTGCGTGACTTTGAGATGGAGGGGCTGGAAGCCAAGGGCGAGTTGCTGCGTCAGGTTTGTGCCGCCGTTCAGGCCTCGGAGCCCCGCGCCAGCATCACCTGCGAGATCACGCCGCAATACCGTAACATGCGTTACTGGCTGGAGAAAAACATGGCCCCGGTTAAACTCGCCCATGCCGCTACCAAGGCGCAGGGGATCGAGCCAGTCTCGATCCCGATCCGAGGCGGCACGGATGGCTCACGCTTGACCGAATTCGGCGTGCCGACGCCAAACATCTTTACCGGTATGCAGTGCATTCACGGCCCCAAAGAATGGATCTCGGTGCAGGACATGGCGACAGCAACGGATGTGTGCCTGTCGGTTGTGCAACTGGCAGCGGAGAAGTAAGGGCGTAAATTCTTTCGGTTCGTAAGACCCCTGAGAAAAGCACCTGGAAGCGAGTGGGGGGAGGCAAAGCCCCCGCCCTTTTTTTGAATAGCCCCCTTTGGTTTGAGGGAGCGATCGGGCGTCACTAGGTCCCCTGCCCCTTATCCGGCGTTTTTGCGGAAGTATTCCCAGGCATCGACCTCACTACCATCGGCCAGCGTACAATAGCCAACCTTGCCGCCCTCTCCATCGCGAATGTCGTAGGCCCCGCCGCTTTCGATGCAAAAGGTGGCCGAAGGGTTGGCAAGCTTTGGATTGGAACTGTAGATCACCCGACCCTCCTTGATAGTCTCGATAACCTCGGTTTCTCGCAGCGAGTCGATATCTGTGGTCATCGGATTCTGTGAAAGCACAACAAAATCGGCCTTTAGCCCGGTTCGGATCATACCCTTTTCACCCTCTTCAAAGATCTGCCAGGCCGGGCCAGTCGTCAATCCCTGTAGGGCCGTATAGGCATCGGCCCGTTCATCGGCCCCCAGGATCACACCGGAACGGGTTTGCCGCGCCCGCGCAGACCACATCACAAACATCGGATCCAGAGGCGTGACATTGAAATCTGTATGGTTGGAATAGGTCAACCCCTTGGCTTTGGATGACATCACCGGACTAATGAACTCAGCCGCTTCTTGTCCAATATTCCGAACATGCACATCCCCCCAAAAGAAGGTGTGGTTGGTGAAATAGGATGGGCTGAGCCCCAGCTCGACATAGGCATCCAATTGATCAGGTCGCTGAAATTGTGAATGTACAACAATTGTGCGACGATCATCCGCTGCCGTGACACCAGCCCCGCGTACCGCTTCGATCACCTGATCAATGGTTGCATCTCCATTTGCGTGAACGAAGACTTGCAACCCTGCCTCAATCGCCATTTTTACCTGCGCCTCGAAATCTTCGCGCGGCTGAGTGGTTTCCCCTGTCCAGCCCTCTTCACCGTTGGGACCACCGGTCAGATAGGGGTGGCTCACATGCGCGGTCTTGCCCTGTGGAGAGCCATCTTGGGTAAACTTGATCCCCTGCAGTTTCAGGCCACCGTTATATTCGCCGAACACATAATTCGGATTGCCGACAAATTCTCGCGCTTCCACAAAAGCAGGCAGCGAAACGATGTCGAGAAAAATCCGCCCTTCATCTGCCGCCTTCTGCAAGAAAGCCAAATCCTTGAGGTAGGTGAACCCTTCCTGCGCGTGGGTGTAGCCCTCGGAGGCATACATCATTTGCGCTTTGTCCATGAGATCGAGCATTTCGCTTTCTGTAGGCTGAGGCAGTTTTTCCATGACCGGGATATAGGCGGTCTCCATGAGCAGGCCCGCAGGTTCGTTCGACCCATCCACTCGCGCGATTATGCCCCCCGCCGGGGTTTCTGTGCTTGCGTCAATCCCTGCCCAATCCAGTGCCGCCGAGTTCAACACCGCTCCGTGACCAGACACATGGATGAGCATGATCTTGTTATCTGGAAAGGCTGCATCCAGATCTGACTTGATGATGTGGCGGCCTTCGGCCAAACCGTCCTGATCATATCCCCAACCGACAATCCATTCCCCTGGTTGGATATCTCTTTCCTGTTGAAAGGCTTTCAGGTTCTCGACTAGATCAGCGATCTTGGTCACTGTTCCAACCGGTGGGATCGCCACATTGACCTGATTGACCATGTTCAACGCAAACATGAAATGCCCATGTGGGTCTAGGAACCCCGGCAACATGGTCTGCCCCTCCAAATCGCGCGGGACAGCATCGGGATAGGCAATCAGGGCCTCCGATTTGCTTCCGACAAAGGCAATTCGTCCATCTTTTTCAACCACCGCCTCGACGTAGGACGGTTCTGGTCCATCCATCGTCAAGATCTCGCCATTGAAATAAAGCGTATCTGCCAGTGCTGGTGCCACCATAAGGCCGACAACTGCAGTTGTTGAAGTTATTGCTTGAATCAAATTGGGCACGTCAAAAAACTCCATAAGAACAAACTATAACAGCCAATATAACACCTTTAAAGTGCACCGAACAAGCTGGGTGCTCCAAAAGATTGCAACACTGGCAAAGGTTTGCCGCCCCAACTGGGTTTACGTCTCTTGGCCTCTCCTTCCTCTCTTGCTAAACACCCGTAACCAACAAGAGATCCGGATCATGATGCAGTTCGAGTACAAGGTTGTTCCCGCCCCCGCCAAGGGCACCAAGGCCAAGGGGGTGAAAACCCCGCATGGGCGCTTTGCCGTGTCGATTGAGCAGTTGCTGAACGATATGGCAGCCGATGGTTGGGAGTTTCAACGCGCGGAACTGCTGCCGAGCGAGGAACGGTCAGGCCTGACGGGCTCAGCTACCAACTGGCGCAATGTGATGATCTTTCGCCGTGCACTTGTCGAAGATGTGGTTGAGGAAGATGTTTCCCCCGCCGCAGCGTCGGTGCAGATGCCACAAGAACCAGTGCTGACCGCGACGGCTGGAGATCCGATGGCCTCGCCCGACGCAACTCCGGTACCCGGCCCAGGTGCGCGCGAGATGTTGTCGGACAATGGTGTTGAAGAGCTGAGCCCAGTGTCCGGCATGACCTCCGCGCTAAAAAACCGCGCTAAGCAGCAGAGTGAAGAGTAAGCAGCTTGGCTGTTAGCTCTTAGTTCTCGTTTTTATTAGGTCGGGTCGCGCAGAGGCTCGACCCGCGCCTGATGGAAAGGCAAGGACACACGCAGCGCCCTAAGTCCCTCCCCCTTCAAACATCGACATCCAGCGCCAGGGCGTGGATCTTCGGCACGATTTCGCCGAGCGCCTTGTGCACCATGCGGTGGCGCTGCACCCGGTTCTTGCCCTCGAAGCCAGCCGCCCGAATACGTACGTTAAAGTGGCTTTCGCCCTTGCCGTCATGGCCCGCATGGCCGCGATGGCTGTCGCTGTCATCCACCACCTGCAACTCGGACGGGTCAAATGCCGCTGTTAGTCTGCTCTCGATTTCATCTCTGACACTCATTGCCACATTTTCCATATTATTTGCATTCGCCTCTTCTATCTGGCGCTGGGTAGATTAGAATGTTTGCTCCGAGTCGAATAGATGCGTCGTAGAAGGTGCACCCCCATGAGCAAGTCAGATCCTTTCGGTTTCGATATGTCGGTCCGATCCGCAAAGAAAAAGAACCCGCGCGGGCGGCGCAGTATGTCCGGTGCCTCCGAGACCTCTGTCCGTGAATGCCACCACGAAGGCTGTACGGAATCCGGTAAGTTCCGCGCCCCCAAGGCCCCAGATGTGCTGGATGATTTCTTCTGGTTCTGCCAGGAGCACGTGCGTGAGTATAACGCCAAGTGGAGCTTCTTTGATGGCACCACCGAGGCGGAACTGAACGCGCAGTCGTCCAAGGACAAGGTCTGGGAACGTGAAACCCGCCCGATGGGTGACCCAGAAGCGCGTGCCTGGGCCCGTTTGGGCATCGAGGACCCACATCAGGTACTGGGCGCCAACGCTACCCAGAACCCTGGCAAGGCCAACGGCAGCACCGGCCGCCGACTGCCTGCGACTGAGCGTCGTGCGATTGAGATTTTGGAGGCCAATGATGGTTGGACCAAGGTTGAAATCCGCAAGGCCTACAAGAAGCTGATCAAGGTGCTGCACCCCGACATGAACGGTGGGGACCGCAGCCAGGAAGAGCAGCTGCAAGAGGTTATGTGGGCCTGGGACCAGATCAAGGACAGCCGTAGTTTCAAGGAAAAGTAGTTTTCTTGAACAGCATTGAAATCAGGGCGGCCTAGGCCGCCCTTTTTGTTGTCATGAGTTACCACGCGGTTAGGATCGAACTCACCAAACGCGTTTCTGGTTCATGTTGAAGGTCTTGACGCTTTTGGGGTCGATCTTGGTCATAAACTTGAACGCTGCAGACTCCATATCAGCCATTTCTGCCATGATCGTTGCCTTTACCGCGTCTGCCGCTTCCTTTGATGTCCAGTGCACAAGGTCCAACCACCAGCCATCACCGGTCCGGAACAATTCACGATCGGTGAACCCCGGCTGAGCAGCCAGCTCTTTCTGGATGTCTTCGGCAGCTGTCAGGAACTCTGGTTCTGTTGTCGGATATAGAAACTCCAGCTCTGATCCGGGCTCGATCAAGCGAAATACCTGAAGCTCGGTGTATCCATCCCCCTGCGGAATGTCTGCGACTTGCCAGTGGCGGATGCGGTCTGCATGGAACCAAGCCATCGATGAGATATCGATCAATTCCATGATGGGTGCCCCATCCGGGTCGACCAAGATCTCTGCTGCGGCTTCGGCAAAATCGCCAACCGAGCGCCAGTGGATTGAGTCGATCCAGTAATCCCCCCCCTCTTCAGCCATCAGCTCGCGGTAAATCCGACCGTCAAAGCGTGGCAAGAATTTATCCTGAACATGCTGAGCGCCGTCCAACATCCGTGTCTCTTCGGTGCCCGGTATCAGCTTGAACCAAGCGATTTCGAGGATCGTCTTATCCTCGGCAAATGCCATCTGAGCAGTAAGGGAAAGTGCCACAGCACCAGCGGAGATGATTGATTTGAACATTGTCGATTCCTTTTTCTGAACGATAGGTGGGAAATAAATTGAAACGATCAGCCGCGTCAATATTTTTCTGAACGATAGGTGAGGAAAGCTTGCGTCCTGGCTTCTGATGCGTCAGAAAGGATGCATGGGAAGACACAAAAGCTATAACCGCGACGAAGTTCTGGAGAAGGCGATGACCCTGTTCTGGGCCAAAGGGTTCGAAGGGGCGCATCTGTCCGAACTGGTCGAAGTGACCGGCATCAAGCGCTTTAGCCTGTATGCTGAGTTTGGCGGCAAGGACGGGCTGTTCCAGGAGGCTCTGGAGCTCTACCTACAACGTGCGCTTGCCGTGTATGATGCGACGCTCAAAATGGAGCCCTATGGGCTCGACAATCTTCGTAATTATTTCGAAGAGATGAGTTATGGAGACGACTATCACGGGTGCTTCCTGATCAACACACTGACCGAGCAGAACATTGTTACCTCAACCGCCTTTGATGCCGCCCGCCAGGTTATGCAAAGAGCACGGGCATTGTTCTTGATGAATCTTCAGGCGGCTCAGGACAATGGAGAGCTCGAACCCAACAAAGACATCGAAGCGCTCGCCAACCTTTTGTCGACGCTTGATAGCGGACTTTCGATCTACGGCATTGTTTCACCAAGCGATGCGGAAAAGGACGCCATTGTTGCACAGACTCTGTACTTGCTCAGTTAGAAGTCCCGGTTAGGAACGTGAAACCCAGTTATCGGGCCTCTACAAGGCTTACATCTACATCCTAAGGGCCCATTTCTAGACTCTGCTGCGACCCGCTCTACTGTTTAGTAATCTGCACCAAGGATGGTGGATCTCCCGTGGAACAGCGAAGCGACGAGCGCAGGCTTACAACCATTGTTACCGCTGATGTTGTTGGGTTTACTCGACTAATGAGCGAGGATGAGACTGGCACTCTGGCCACTCTTAAAACGCATCGGAAAGAGCTGATCGAACCCAAGATTGCCCAGTATAATGGGCGTACAGTCAAGCTCATGGGCGACGGTGCGTTGATGGAGTTTGGCAGCGTTGTCGACGCTGTTCATTTTGCCGTCGAAGTGCAGATTGCCATGCGAGACAGAAACGCCCATGTCCCAGATAACAGGCAGATCGTGTATCGTATTGGCACCAACATTGGTGACATCATTGTCGAAGGTAGCGATATCTACGGCGAAGGCGTAAACCTTGCCGCCCGGTTGGAGGCGCTGGCTGAACCCGGTGGTATCTGTGTTGCCCGCAGCGTCTATACCCAAGTGAAAGGCAAGCTTGATATCAATCTTGAGTATCAGGGCGAAAAAACGGTCAAAAACATCCCCGATCCCGTTCCAGTTTATCAAGTAGTGATGGATGCAAAGGCAGAACGTTTGGTTACTGACCTACGACCAGACGTTTCCCCTCGCCGCTCACGCCTGTCGCTTGCAGTTGCCTCGGTTGTTTTTCTTACAGTGATCGGTGCTGGTATTTGGTGGCAACCCTGGGGAGCTGGGGTTGAAACTGCAGCTATGGAAGAACTGCCACTTCAATTGCCCGACAAGCCCTCAATCGCCGTGCTGCCGTTTGACAACATAAGCAACGACCCCGACCAAGAGTATTTTAGTGACGGCATCACAGAGGACATAATTACCGATCTCTCCAAGATATCAGGACTGTTTGTCGTCGCCCGCACGTCGACCTTCACCTACAAGAATAAGCCCGTAAAGGTGCAGAAAATTGCCAGAGAACTGGGCGTTCGCTACGTGCTCGAAGGCAGTGTTCGCCGGGTTGAAAATCAGGTTCGCATCACCGCCCAGCTAATCGATGCCACCACCGGGGGCCACCTGTGGGCCGAGCGCTATGACAGGGATCTGAATGACATCTTCGCTCTACAAGACGAAATCACCAAGAACATAGTGGATGAGCTGGAGGTGAACCTGACCGAGACAGAGCGCGCGCCACGACAATATACCACCAACCTAGAAGCCTATGATCTCTTCCTGCAAGGGCGGGAGTATCAGCTCTTTAGATCAAAAGAAGGCAATCAGCAGGCTAAAGAACTGTTTGAGAGAGCCATTGATCTGGATCCGAATTTTGCCGCGGCCTATGCTGAATTGTCGGCAACTTATTGGGAAATCAATAAGATGAAGGGGCTAGAACAAGCCATAGTACTGGCGCAAAGGGCAAAAGCTTTGGATCCCTCGCTCCCTTTGGCCCACACGCGGCTGGGGTATTTGTACACAAGAAACCGGCAATATGAATTGGGTATTGCCGAGGCCAGACGAGCGATTGAATTGGAACCCAATTTTGCCGAAGGTCATGCACGGTTGGGAGAAGTTCTGAACCTTTCCGGCAATCCACAAGAAGGCCTGGAGCGGGTCAAGGCAGCGATGCGCCTTAACCCTCATTATCCGGGCGAGTTCCTCTATAACTTGGGACAATCCTATTACTTGCTGCGTCACGACGAAGAGGCCATCGCTGTGTTAAAGCGTGCCTCGGCCCGAAACCCCAAGAGTAAAGGACCGCGCCGCCATTTGGCCGCTCTGTATGCAAACGCTGACAGAATGGAAGAGGCCCAAGCTCAGGTGGCTGAACTGCTTGCGATCAGCTCCAAGGAATCGATCAAGATGCAGTTCCAAGACTGCGCCTATGTGCCAGAGTTTCTGGACCGTTTCATAAGTGAACTTCGTAAGGCGGGTTACCCTGAAAAGCCAGAAGCGACCTAGAGCGGGACAGATTGCTAAAGGGTCCAGCCTTTGCTGAACCCTTTCCATTCATTTCCCTTTGCGTGACCAGGACTTACGGCAAACTCCACCGAGTTTGGTGACTTTAAGCAACCGTCTCGTATGAAGCTAAGCGATTTTCTTCATTCCCTCGGCCGGTACATAGGCTTCTGGTTTCTCAGATGACGAATTACAAACCTTTTCTGAGCTTTGTTTCCGGGCGCAAGGAAAGCCGTAGGTTGGCCCTGATCCCTGCGCTTCAGCTCTGGAAACAGGTCAAACAGTTCCGCTCGGGTTGCTTTATCGAGTGTCGCTAGGGCCACTGGCCCGGTATGAAAGCTCTCCGATGGCGCGCCCTCGGCCCAGATCACCTCGTGCTGATCAAAGATCAGATGGAAGTACTCAGTCCGTTTTACCGCATCATCAATGAAAATCCCTGGCAGGGCTGTCAGTTTGATCGCCGGCAGCAAGATTTCGCGTCTGCCAAACATCCGTTTAGCAACTGGAGAAGATACCAACATGCGATGCTGACGCGAGACCCAGAGATCCCGAGTGGGCATCCCACCGCCAATCGCTCCTGCGGTGATTTTCACTGGCCGCGTATTTGGGTTTTGTGCAATGTCCTGCGGCGTCACATCCCGCCTGAGACAGGCACGCAGCGGCTTACAGGATCCATCAAGCCCAAGAACTCTGTCCCCGACTGCGAGATCTTCGACTTTGACCAGCCCATCTGCAGTTGCGATGTGGGTGCCTCGGCAAAAGCACAGCGTCCCCGGCCCGCCAC
This sequence comes from Parasedimentitalea nitratireducens, assembly GCF_057444295.1. NCBI lineage: Bacteria > Pseudomonadati > Pseudomonadota > Alphaproteobacteria > Rhodobacterales > Paracoccaceae > Parasedimentitalea > Parasedimentitalea nitratireducens. The sequence goes on from NZ_JBYAXC010000003.1 coordinate 338,286, forward strand.
CAGGGTCACCTCCCGGTCCGCCTGAGGTGCCACCTGAACCGGACCCATTGGTACCGCCAGAACCGGAGCCTTTGGTGCCGCCAGAACCAGAGCCCTTGGTTCCGCCAGAACCAGACCCCTTGGTTCCTCCCGACCCGGACCCTTTGGTACCGCCAGAACCGGAGCCTTTGGTGCCGCCTGAACCAGAACCCTTGGTCCCGCCAGAGCCAGACCCTTTGGTTCCGCCAGAGCCGGAACCCTTGGTGCCACCAGAGCCGGAACCCTTGGTGCCACCAGAGCCGGAACCCTTGGTGCCACCAGAGCCGAAACCCTTGGTGCCACCAGAGCCGAAACCCTTGGTGCCACCAGAGCCGGAACCCTGGGTTCCACCCGACCCAGAGCCACCGCTACCGCCGCCTTCAAAGTTTTCAGCTAAGTTTTCTTCGTACCAGTTGCTGTGGCTTTCACCTTCAACGCCACCGTTGTGATACGAGCTGGAGCTACTTGCCCCCGAGCCTGATCCACCAGATCCCGATCCGCTTTCACTGCCCGCAGTACTTCCCGACATGATGACGCTACCCTAGAAACCAATTAACACACCGGGGTAGTTTTGACGGAAAGGGTAAACACTCCGTCGATATTGGTTGATTTGCGGAATTTTAACTCAACACATAGGTGTGGGCTACTGAAAAAGGGTTAATGCGAACCGACCTAGTCCGTATCCTTTGCTTGCGATTGTTCAATCGGGTTTTTCCCGGTGTAGGTCCACCTGTAACCCGGAGGAGTTGGCCCCTTGTTACGCCCGCCCTGGTTCATTTGTTCCCAGGCATGGGCAATAACCCCAACAGAGCGCGACAGGCAGAACAGGCCGCGAGCCAGTGGACCAGCAAAGCCAAGCTCGGCATAGACCACTGCGGTTGCGCCATCGATGTTCATCGGCACCGGTTCACCCTTGCGCGCGTTGAGTTCTTGCTGCAGCGCTCGACCGATGGCGGCGAAGCGTCCTGAAACCATGCCGGTTGTTGCTGAGGCATCGACAAGGGCAAGCAACCGAGGCGCGCGCGGATCTGTGGGCTTGTGAAAGCGGTGGCCAAAGCCCGGAATGAACTTGGAGCGTTGGGCCTGCCACTTGTCGATCATTGCGCCGGTTGCGGTGTCCAGCTCTGCGCCGCCCTCAACAGCATCGTCAATCCAGGTATATAGCTCAACCGCTTGCTCACCGGCCCCACCGTGGACATCATCCAGAAAATTGACCGCCGAGGCCATGGCGCCGTTTAGTCCTAGCCCGCAGGTGACAGCCATGCGCGCTGCCGCAATTGAGGGGGCCTGGGGGCCGTGATCCACCGCAGCCACCAAGGCACATTCCAGCAGTTTGGCCTGTTCCGGTGATGGCAGATCTCCACGGGTCATCATCCAGATCATCTGGGCATAACTCACGTTGCCGATCAGCTCTTCAATCGGGTACCCTCGCAACCGGATCTGACCCGGCGCCATATCGATGATGTCGGTAGACCACCAGTCAGAGACGTCATTGCGCATATCCGTCATATCGCCCCTCCTTCTTTGAGTGTTGCAATATCGCTGTTTGACAGCCCCAATTCTGAAAACACGTCGTGATTGCTTTGGCCAAGCTGCGGCGGCGGGGTTGCAACGGTGAGCGGCGCTCCATCTAATTTGATCCCAGTGGTCACCACTTCGATGTCGCGGCCCACGCCGGGAACATTTTCAAAGGTTGATAAAAACCCACGCTCCGCCACTTGGGGCATTTTTAGCACTTCAGGTACGCTCAACACCGCACCGGCCGGCACGCCAATGATGTTCAGCTCTTTTGCCCAATCCCGCGCGGGACGGGTTCTTAGCACCTCTTCCAGTTCACCCTTCAGCGCCATGCGGTGCAGCTTGCGGCTCTCGCGGGTGGCGTATTCCGGGCGTTCTCGCAGGGCGGCCAGACCAAGGTGATCGGTCAACAGTACCCATTGTTCATCCTTGTTGGCGGCGATGTTGATCAGCCCGCCGCCAGCCGCAAATGCGCCCGACGGGGCCGAGGTTGGGTTTTCATTGCCATTTGACTGTGGGTCAACGCCCGCAATCAGATGGTTCGACACCGCCCAGCCCATTGTGGCCAACACAGATTCCAGCATCGAGACATCAAGAAATGCCCCGCGTGGTCGTGCATTCAGCGCCGCGCAGATCGCAAAGGCCGCCGTGATGCCGCCAACTGTGTCGCCAATAGGGTAGCCCACGCGCAGTGGTGCGGTCTCGGTGTCGCCCGTGACCGACATTACCCCCGAAGTGCCCTGAATAATCTGGTCATAGGCTGGGCGGTGCTTCCATGGGCCATCTTGCCCAAAGCCGGAAATGGCGCAGTAGATCAAATCGGGTTTGACGGCTTTCAGGGTCTCATAGCCAAGGCCCAGACGATCCATCACGCCCGGTCGGAAATTTTCAACCACGACATCGGCGGTTTCGACCAAGCGCAGAAACAGCGCTTTGCCGTCCGGGTGTTTCAAGTTTACCGTCACCGACTGCTTTCCTGCATTCTGGGCCAGAAAAGACACCCCCATGTTCTGTGCGCTCAGGTCCGGATCAGCACCAAGCTGCCGCGCCAGATCCCCGCGCCCCACCGCCTCGACCTTGATGACCTCGGCCCCCATATGCGCTAGTTGATGACAGGCAAAGGGGCCGGCCAGAACATTGGTCAGATCAAGTACGCGGATATCGGCAAGTGGTTGCATGAGGCTCTCCTTTGCCCCTTGCGCTAGACAGAACGGCCAATTGGTGCAATCCGTAGGCAGATCCGTTGCGCAGAGTGGAACACATGACCCAAAATCGCGTTGAATCCGTTGAAAAGGCGCTGTCCATTCTTGAGGCCTTCTCCAATGAGCAGCAGGTGTTGACGCTGACAGAGATTGCTGCCGAAACCGGGCTCTACAAAAGCAATGTCAGCCGACTTGCCGCATCACTCGAGCGTTACGGCTACCTGAAACGAGACGCCAACCGTCGGTTTCGACTGGGGCCTGCCTTGTGGCGGTTGGGTGCGCTGTATCGCCGGAGTTTTGATCTGGGAGAGTTTATCCGCCCCATTTTGCGCCAGCTGGTCACCGACACTGGCGAGACCGCATCGTTTTACGTGTTGGATCAGGACGAGCGCCTGTGCCTGTACCGCGAGAACTCCCCAAACCCCATGCGCCATCATCTAGAAGAAGGCGCGCGCCTGACACTGCGGTCTGGGGCCGCTGGCCATATTCTGGCGGCCTTTAGCCTGGAGGATCAGGCGGCCAAAGCCCGTCTTGAGCCGGATGGCAGCTGCATATCCAAAGGCGAACGTAATCCGCACATCACTTCGGTTGCGGCTGCAGTGATAGATGCTACGGGCCAGTTCCACGGCGCATTGGCCGTTTCAGGCCCGCAACAAAGGCTCTACGGCGAGGCCCTGGTGCAAGCACGCGCGCGTATTGTCATTTCAGCCAAGGCTTTGGGGCGATCCCTGTCCTAAGCGCTTGGCTTTCCTCTGATTGCCGACAGTCCGCACAGTGGACATGCCCTCACTTTACTTAGTCAGTGTCAGCAATAAGCACGGTGTTTTCAAACCGCCCCTGCCGCAAATCGGACTCAGCTATCAGGATTGCAAAATTCATGTCAGGCATATTGAATCCCGGTAGTTCACCGAAATTCATCACACACCTGTCATATCCTTGGTACTCTTCAAAAAACCGCCTATGATCAAGCTGAAGTGGGCAGGCATATCCGCCAAGGTAAAAAGCGGTATACAACTGCTTATCCCAAACTTCTGAGCTAAGCAGTTCGTAGAGATCAACTAGCGAGATTTCTGATTCACGGTTTTCTAACTGCTCATAAATTTCAGAGCCCTTCCAATGCGAAATAGGCGGGTATTGTTCGGCCAGATTACCTGCTGACATCGCATACGCCTGACTGACAATATCTGATGTATGAATTGGATACTCGGCATCGGGGAGCTGATAGGATGTTTCAACCAGCTCATTGGTCTCGGCATGAAAGACCAATCGGAACCCTTCACCGTTTCGTACTGGAAAATCACCGTCTCGACGGTGCTCGCGTGAGAAGGTTATACCGCGTTGATTGATGTCATTTGACAGGAACAGTTGCAAAAGCCCCGACGTCGGGAAACCCGGCAAGTGTTCCAACTCTCCAAAATTCACCTGAGCGACAAACACCATTGGCTGCCCCGATGCGTCATGCGGGATTGGCTCGCCCGCAGGCCACGCAATTGCTCCACCAAATCGCCCAGAGGTCAGGCCGACGGACTGCTCGATCGGATCTAACATAAGCAACGTCCGGCTCATCGCGCTCAGTTGTTTTTTTACGTCCCTAAGTTCTGACGCTTATTTTGCTTTAAAGGCCTCTATTTCCATAAGTAAGTCCACCAGAATACAGTAAATCTATGACATCCAATCTTCGACAAAAGCTCCAAAGGTGACTTGCGGTAACAAATATTACGCCAACTAGTCTCCCCCCGATGGCACTTACCCTCAGTTAGAACTGCTTGTCGCATCTCAACAGAGTACGAGTTGAACAATACAAAAAGGGCGGCCCATTGGACCGCCCTTCTTTAATCAGTTGCCTTTGCGAGGCTTGGATTTGGCATAGCCTCCGCCACCTTTGGCGGCGCCAGCTTTGGCCGCAGCGGCGCGGGCGCGGTTCTTTTTGCTGTCAGGCCGACCCTTTGGCGGTGGTGGACCTTTTTTGCGTTCACCGTCGCTGCGAGTTTTACCGGCATAGGGTTTGCTATCGCCGGACTTGCGCCGCTTTAGGGGCGTGACGTGTTCTTCACCTGGGCGCGCCATGCGCTCAGACGGGTTCCTTGCCGCCTTGCTGGCCGATGGCTTGGGCTTTTTGGCACGTGGTGCAGGCGCATCATTCCAGTCTGTCGGTGGGGTCGAAGGTTTGCCACTATACTTGGCGCCGCCGCCTTTCTTGCCGGTATCCTCGCGGGGTTTGTAGTCTTCGCGCGGTTTACGGTCTTCGCGAGGCTTGCGATCTTCACGCGGGCCACGGGCCTTGTAGTCATCACGTGGACCACGGTCCTGACGTGGGCCGCGTGGTTTGCGGTCTCCACGGTCATCGCGACGCGGGCCTTTGCCGTCAAACTTGGGACGTGGCGAATTGGCAATGTCTGGAGCCTTGTCCAGCTGCGTGACCTTGGAGCCTTCGACTTCGCCGCCACCCAGGGCTTTCAGGAAGCCATCAACACTGCTTTGACGCAGTTCAACAAAGCTTTCTTTGCCTTGAACCCGGATCGCACCGATATCGTCTTTGGACAGGTTACCCGCCTTGCACAGCATCGGCAGCAACCGACGTGGTTCAGCACCGGCATCGCGGCCACCGGCGACGGTGAACCAGACCGACGGGCCAAACGGCTCGCGCTCTCTGCGGTTGCCCTTGTCCTGACCCGGATCACCCAGTTCTTCGGGCGCGGTGTGGCGCGAGTGGAACAGGCGCAGATAGGCTGCGGCCAGTTGCTCCGGCTCGAACTTCTCTAGTAGATTTGCCACTGGTGTGGCCTCTGCCTCGGTCACGGCTTCGTTCCAAGACGCATCACCCAGCATGCGGGCCTCGTCCTGTTCACGAACAGCCTCGGCGCTTGGTGCATTCAGCTCGTCGGCTGTGAGTTTAGCCGAGCGCAGCAGGCGCATCGCTTTGCCGCGCGCCTTGGGTGGCACGATCAGCGCAGACACACCGTGACGCCCTGCCCGGCCAGTCCGGCCCGAGCGGTGCAGCAATGTTTCGTGGCTGTTTGGCAGTTCAGCGTGGATCACCAAATCCAGCTTGGGCAGGTCAATACCACGTGCCGCCACATCGGTGGCTACACAGACGCTGGCACGGCCATCGCGCAAGCTCTGCAAAGCGTTGGAACGCTCGGCCTGTGACAGCTCACCCGACAGCGCCACAACCGAGAACCCCCGGTTCGACAGGCGGGTGGTCAGGCGGTTGACCATGGCACGGGTGTTACAGAACACCAGTGCGTTGGGTGCCTCGTGGAAACGCAAAACGTTGATGATGGCGTTTTCACTATCACGCTGAGAAACGGCCAACAGTTGATAATCAATATCCGCGTGCTGCGATTTCTCGGCAACGGTTGTGATCCGCTGGTGATCTTTCAGATAGGTTTCTGCCAGACGTGCGATACCTTTTGGCACTGTGGCTGAGAACATCAGGGTGCGGCGGGTTTCTGGTGTTTCGCCCAGAATGAATTCCAGATCTTCGCGGAAACCCAGATCAAGCATCTCATCTGCTTCGTCCAGCACCACGGCGCGCACTTCGGACAGGTTAATCGAGCCGCGCATGATGTGGTCGCGCAGACGGCCTGGTGTGGCCACAACGATGTGAGTACCGCGATCCAGCGCCCGACGCTCGTCGCGCATGTCCATGCCACCAACGGTTGACGCCAGATGGGCGCCAGCACCTTGGTACAACCAGCTCAGCTCGCGCTTGACCTGCAGGGCCAATTCACGGGTTGGCGCAATGACCAGCGCCAACGGCGCGGCTGCCTGACCAAAACCTTCGTCGTCGCCCAACAGGGTTGGCGCCATAGCCAGACCAAAGCCAACTGTTTTGCCCGAACCAGTCTGGGCCGAGACCAGCAGGTCGGACTGCTCGAGATCAGGATTGCTGACCTCTTGCTGGACCTGGGTCAATGATTCATAACCGCGCGCCTGAAGCGCCTCTGCGAGTGCTGTTTTCACGATATTCATTTTCGCTTGCTGCGGGGCACGGCAATTGGGACAGCCAGCCCGGAATTTTGACGGCACCACCATCACGGTGGGCGGGGCCCACGTGACCCGATTGGGCGCATGTAATAGGTTTCGGAGCAAAAGTATAGATGTTCTGTCGAGAAGGCAGCTATGCGCTCAGCGATACGCAAAAGGCCGCGCCAATCCAGGCGGCCTTTTGGAAATTGCTAATCAGGATCCCGGTGGCGCATAAGCCCCGGTCAGACCTGCGGCTTTTTTGATAACGGCCTCAAAGTCGTTGCTGGTCCAAGCCCGCACTGTTTCAGCCTTGGAAATCGCACCTGAGGCAGAAACCGCCATCGCCAATGCAACGGCATCCGAACCATCCGGCGCTTCGGACACCAAAACGATATCATTTGCCCCCGTGGTATTATAGATCGCCACCACTTTGCCGCCGACACTGTCGAGAAGTGTCTGAATTGCGCCGGTTCTATCTTCCGGCTTGGCCAGCAATCCCTTGATACCGTTCTGCGAATAGCTCGCGTAGGTGATAAATAGTGCCATTATTTCCTCCTGTAACAGGTTTGAATCGTCAACAAACACCCCTGACAAGGAGTCAGGGCCCAAACTCGGCGATGGAAATTCAGATCACCGCCGAGATCAGCAGATAGGCGCCAAACAACATCAAGGCACCGCCCGTCAAATAGGTCATCCAACGGGCATGAGGCAGGGTTTTCTCGGCCAGCACATAGAGCGCAAGCCCGGCAACCCAATAGAGGTTCATAACGCCGCCCACAAACAGCAGCGCCATCAGGGCCCAACAGCACCCGAGACAATAGCCACCATGCAGAGCGCCAAGGCGCAGCGCGCCGTAAGCTCCGGGCTTGTTGTGGTCAGCCAAAAACTGCCCTGGTGATCGGCAATGTGTCAGGCAGGTCTCTTTGAGGGATGAGAACTGGTAGGCCCCTGCCCCCAACAAAACAGCCCCCGCGATCACATCGGATTTTACCGGCATCATCGCACCCATCGACAGGCCCAGAGATTCGATCTGCCATTGTGCGCCGGTGGCAAGCACACTGAACCCACCCCAAGCCAACAGATAGCCGGTCAGAAAAATCAGGCTCAGGCTGACAACCCGCGCCTTGTCGGGCCCCATCCGTTTGACCGCCGAGTACAGCAGTAGCATCGGCGCGGCGCTGGGGGTCATCATGGCAATCATCATGACCCACCACATCAGAAAATTGAGCACCGCGTATCCGGCTGTCCAAACCGGGTTCATGGTCATCTCGAGCCCAGCCCCGGCAAGGGTATACCAAGCTGCCAAGGCGGTGATCAGCAGCGCAGAGCACAAAACCACCATGCCATCGCGACGCGCCAATGCCTCTGCCAGTCCCGGCGCTGGGGGCTGATTTACTGTTGCCATAGCAAAAGACTCAGCCTTCGATCCGGCCTTCGCCGGTCAGGTGCAGGCTGGCGAAATGGGCATGGGTTCCGTTGTTCTTGAGCAGTTCAATCGCCCCACCCGAGGTCTTGGTTTTACCCTTGGCCATTTCGGCAAAGCCAAATTCGAACCCGTTGGGCAGGCGAATTCCCACCCGATGCGGATCACCTGAAACAATATTGGGGATCGGCTCGGCGTCGATCTCAACCACGCCTTTGGCTTCACCACGGCCGATGCGCTCTCCGGGATTCATCTTAACCGAGATTGGCGCAACGATGGTGTCGTGTTTGGTTGGTGCCATGGCGCTGAAGATGAACCACATGGTTGCCATTTCGTTGGTGTCTTTGCCGGTCATGATTGCCTCAAGCGCGGCGCGCTGTTCCTCCGAGGCTCCCTCGTCGATGATCAGCTGCATCTCGCCGTTGCCTTCGTGAATGGGGCCAGGCCATTTGTAGACACCTGCCGCCTTTAGCCCATCCAGCGAAACATCGCCGTAGTGGCCTTTGTCAAAACGAAAGAATACAGCGGCCTCGCAGGTTCCATCAGTTGGCAGCACCCCAAACTGACAAGGACAACCAAAATTGCAGTTGCAATTGGCCATTTCCTCGCCCTGAACACTCCACTGTTTCATACTAAAACCCTCCAAAAACACGGCACTGATTAAACGAAACGGCCAACAGATGGGCAGTGGCCAAACGCAGTAATACCTATAGGTAGGGCGGCTGCTGAAATTGCGACAATCAATTCCCCAAAGTGGTATCTGCGCAGGTCGCAGTAGGACCAGTTTGTAAGTAAACACACAGCCAAGTCGTGAACCTGTGCAGTTCCCCTTGCCCTTGCCCCAAAGATGTTGCACCAATCCGGCAAACGGGGCCCCTCCGATGGGGGTATGAGAACAAGGATCGCGCGTCATGAGCAACGGCTTGCTGGATATCACTGCTAAACCCACCGAGAGCATCTCGGTCCGCGATGTGTTTGGCATCGACACCGACATGACCATCAAAGGCTTTGCCGAAGGGTCAAACCGGGTGCCGGACATCGACAGCACCTATAAATTCGACCCGGACACCACCATGGCCATTCTGGCGGGCTTTTCGCACAACCGTCGGGTCATGGTGCAGGGCTACCACGGCACAGGTAAATCCACCCACATCGAACAGGTTGCCGCCCGTCTGAACTGGCCTGCGGTGCGTGTAAACCTGGACAGCCACATCAGCCGGATCGACCTAATTGGTAAGGACGCGATCAAGCTGAAAGACGGCATGCAGGTCACCGAATTCCACGAAGGCATCCTGCCGTGGGCGCTGCGCAACCCGGTTGCGATTGTGTTTGATGAATATGACGCCGGCCGCGCCGACGTGATGTTTGTGATCCAGCGTGTTCTCGAACACGACGGAAAGCTGACCCTGATGGATCAGAACGAGATCATCACTCCGAACCCACATTTCCGTCTGTTCGCCACCGCCAACACTGTGGGTCTGGGTGACACCACTGGCTTGTACCACGGTACCCAGCAGATCAACCAAGCCCAGATGGACCGCTGGTCGCTGGTTGCCACATTGAACTATCTGAGCCACGACGCCGAAACCATGATCGTGCTGTCCAAGGCGCCCCATTACAACACCGAGGCCGGTCGCAAGACTGTCAGCCAGATGGTGACCGTGGCCGACCTAACCCGGACTGCATTCATGAACGGCGATCTGTCGACCGTGATGTCGCCACGTACCGTGATCAACTGGGCGCAAAACGCCGAGATTTTCCGTGATGTGGGCTATGCCTTCCGCCTGTCGTTCCTGAACAAATGTGACGAGCTGGAGCGCCAGACTGTGGCTGAATTCTATCAGCGTTGTTTTGACGAGGAACTGCCCGAGAGCGCTGCGAATGTGAGCTTGGGATGAGATCCTTTGCCATTTTGTGCGGAGCGATGACTGTTGCCTCATTCCTGAGCAACGGCAAAGCGGCAGCACAAAATGGCAATCTGACATATGAAGAGCAGATCATTCTGTGCTCTGCTTTTCATATCGTTGATCAATACGCAGACTACCCGGTAACATTATCCAACATTCACGCTCTGGATTTTGCCCAGGAATTTGATCGCCTCCTTCCTAGTGACCAAAAGGGGGAAAACATGATGCGTCAGGAACAAGAACAAGTTGTTCGGAGCCTTATGCGCATATTCCTGCATAGCAACGCGTCGGAAGGCCGAAAACGAGAGGTTGCCGTGAATGTATATACAGAGTGCCAGTCTGCTCATTTGGCGTTATCGTCATAACGGGGCCTAACATGAAAAAACCAATCGACAACCCAGCTGACCCGTTCAAAAAGGCCCTCGCCGAGGCCACCAAAGTCATGGCCAATGACTCGGATCTGAGTGTCAACTACACGGTTGATCCCTCGGGCCTGTCTGGCGATGCCATGCGCCTGCCGCAGGTATCGCGCCGGATGACTCGCCAAGAGGTGCTGCTGGCCCGTGGCACCGCCGATGCGCTGGCGCTGCGGCACCGGTTCCACGATGATGGCGTGCATGCCAAATACGTCCCGCCCGGTGACATGGCCCGCGATCTTTATGAGGCGATGGAAACCGCCCGTTGCGAGGCCATGGGTGCGCGGCATATGCCAGGCACCGCGTCTAACATCGATGTCAAAATCCAGAACGAGGCCCTGCGCAAGGGCTATGACCAGTGCAAAACCGCATCTGAGGCACCGCTTGCGGCCTCGGCTGGCTATCTGATCCGCCATCTGGCTACAGGTCGTCCCCTACCCGAGGGTGCTGCCAACGTAATGGAGCTGTGGCGCGGGTTTATTGAAAGCCAGGCCGGTGAGACGCTGGAGAACCTGGACGAGACCATCTCGGATCAGGCTGAATTTGCCAAGTTTGCGCGCAAGGTCATCAACGATCTGGGCTATGGCGATCAGCTGGGCGATGACCCGGATGATCTTGATGATCAGGACGATCGGGCCGAGGACGACGCAGAGGAACAGCAGGATCCCGATAGCACCGGTCAGGACGACTCTGAAGACGAAGACGCCGACGCCGATGCTGAACAGAGCCAGGAACAGCAGCAGGACGAGCAGCAGGCTCAGGTTTCTGCCGATGATATGGCGGACGAGGAAACCGGCGAAGAGACCGAGATGCCCGATGGTGAGGCACCGCTGGAACCACCTTCGCCGCCACCAGCGTCGGATGCTGACCCGGACTACAAGGTATTTCTGGGTGATCACGACGAGGAAATCCGCGCCGAGGATTTGGCTGAACCGGCCGAGCTGGAACGGCTGCGCGCCTATTTGGATCAACAGCTGGAGCCATTGAAGGGTGCCGTAAACCGTCTGGCCAACAAGCTGCAGCGCCGCCTGCAGGCGCAGCAGAACCGGTCGTGGGAGTTTGATCTGGAAGAAGGCATTCTGGATGCCGGTCGTCTGGCCCGTGTGGTGGTTAGCCCCACCACGCCCCTGTCGTTCAAGATGGAGAAAGATACCGAATTTCAGGACACTGTGGTGACGCTGCTGATCGACAACTCGGGATCCATGCGCGGTCGTCCGATTTCCATCGCCGCCATCTGTGCCGATGTTCTGGCCCGGACGCTAGAGCGTTGCGGTGTTAAGGTCGAAATTCTTGGCTTTACCACCCGTGCCTGGAAAGGCGGACAGGCACGTGAGGTTTGGCTAAACGATGGCCGCCCGCAAATGCCAGGCCGTCTGAACGACTTGCGTCACATCATCTACAAAAGTGCCGATGCACCCATGCGCCGCACCCGGCCCAATCTAGGTCTTATGATGAAGGAAGGCCTGCTGAAGGAAAACATCGACGGCGAGGCGCTGGAATGGGCGCACCGTCGGATGGCTGCGCGGCAAGAAGCGCGTAAGATCCTGATGGTGATTTCCGATGGCGCACCAGTGGATGACAGCACCCTGTCGGTGAACCCGGCCAACTATCTTGAAAAACACCTGCGCGATGTGATTGCCATGGTCGAGAAAAAGAAGATTGTTGAGCTGCTGGCGATTGGCATCGGCCACGATGTGACCCGCTATTATAATCGCGCGGTCACCATCACTGATGTGGAACAGCTGGCTGGTGCGATGACCGAACAGCTGGCGGCACTATTTGATCAGGACCCACGTGCACGTGCGCGGTTTATGGGGATTAAACGAGCCAGCTAACGCTGCCTCTTGCCTCTGACAGAGGTATTTGGAACAAGATAGATAACAGGCGCGTCACAACGATGACGCGCCTTTGGCACTTTTGGAGGACCCTACATGTACCAGACATTTGATGTGACCGCGCGCCCGGATCAGGGTCCTCCTCGGCTTGCAGCTTTGCGTTCGGAAATCGCCGGTGAAGGGCTGGATGGCTTTCTGGTGCCGCGCGCCGATGCGCATCAGGGCGAATATGTCGCCCCCAGTGATGAACGTTTGAGCTGGTTGACCGGGTTCACAGGATCCGCCGGGTTCTGTGCCGTGCTGACTGACATTGCCGGAGTTTTTATCGACGGGCGCTATCGCACCCAGGTCAAGCGGCAGGTGGCGGCAGAGTTTACGCCGGTGCCCTGGCCCGAGGTCAAACTGGCGGGCTGGTTGAAAGAGAAATTGCCCAATGGCGGCAAGGTGGGGTTTGACCCTTGGCTGCATGCAGCGGGCGAGATCAAAAGCCTGATCAAAGGCTTGCAGGGCAGCGGCATTGAAATGGTGCAGGTAAGCAACCTGGTAGATCGGGTCTGGGACAACCGCCCTGCCGCGCCGATGGAGCCAGTCAGCGCCCACCCGATGCAATATGCCGGTGAAAGCGCCGCAGACAAATGTGCACAGCTGGCGAAGAATCTGAAAGAGGCCGGGCAATCGGCAGCGCTGATCACTCTGCCGGATTCGATCATGTGGCTGTTGAACATTCGTGGTGCTGATATTGCCCGCAATCCGGTTGCACATAGCTTTGCCATCTTGCATGACGACGCACGGGTTGATCTGTTTATGGCTGCCGAAAAACTGGCGGATCTTGGCGATCATTTTGGAGCGAGCGTCACAGTAATGGCCCCAACCGAGCTGGAACCTGCCGTGGCCGCGTTGAATGGATCGGTGGCAGTGGACGGTTCAACCGTTCCACAAGCGCTGGCAGATCTGCTGGGTGACCGCCTGGTCAACACAATCGATCCCTGTACCCTGCCCAAGGCACGCAAGAACGCGGCCGAGATTGAAGGCAGTGCGGCCGCCCACCTGCGCGATGGTGCCGCCATTGTCGAGATTTTGGCATGGCTCGATGATCAGGCCCCCGGCAGTGTGAGTGAAATTCAGGTTGTGACCAAACTGGAAGAGCTGCGCCGCCGCGATCCGGCCCTGCGTGACATCAGCTTTGAAACCATCGCTGGCACTGGCGAAAATGGCGCTGTGATGCATTATCGCGTGACCGAGGAAACCGATACCGTGCTGAAAGACGGCGACCTGCTGGTACTGGACAGTGGCGGTCAGTATCTGGACGGCACCACCGACATCACCCGCACTATTCCTATTGGTTCCGTTGGAGATGAAGAGAAAGCCGCCTTTACTCGTGTATTGCAGGGGATGATCGCCATGTCGCGCCTGCGCTGGCCCAAAGGACTGGCCGGGCGCGATATCGAGGCTGTAGGGCGCATGCCACTGTGGTTGGCCGGACAGGACTTTAACCACGGGTTGGGCCACGGCGTTGGGGCCTATCTGAGCGTTCACGAGGGCCCACAACGGCTGAGCCGCGTCAGCCACGTGCCGTTTGAAAGTGGTATGATCCTGTCGAATGAGCCGGGATATTACCGCGAGGGGGCCTTTGGCATTCGTATTGAAAACCTGTTGGTAGTAGAGCCCGCGGCTGAACTGACCAGTGCTGACGCTGAACGCGAGATGCTGGCCTGGCGCAACCTGACCTTTGCGCCGATTGATAGCCGACTGATTGTCAAAGAGATGATGAGCCAAGATGAGATCAATTGGCTAAATGACTATCATGCCGAGGTCGCCGCGAAAGTCGGACCCAACGTCAGTGCGTCTGCACAGGCCTGGTTGGAAAAAGCAACAGCGACAATCTGAGATCCAGCTGATACAAAGGCGAACACAAAAAAGAACGACAACAACAGGGAAGTAATAATGACGGACATTCGTATTCGCAAAACTGGTGGGACTTGGGTTGTACGCTCGGGCGGCGCGGTGCTTGGTGAGAGCAATAGCGCGTTGGAACTGAGCGAGGGGGATCTGGACCCAGTGATCTATTTTCCGCGAAACGATATCGCCATGGCCATGCTTGAACCAAGCGACAAAACCACGCATTGCCCGCACAAGGGTGATGCCAACTATTTTTCGATCGTCAACAAATCCACGACAACCAAAGATGCTGTCTGGAGCTATGAAAACCCGATCGACGCCGTTGCAGAGATCAAAGACCACCTGGCGTTCGTTCTCAGTGACTCGGTCAAAATTGAGCATTTCTAAAATACTGCTCTGATGCATCAGCAAGGTAAGGCTTTTGTTGGCATGTCCAACAGGGCCTACCCTATGACTGATGTCATAATCGTACCGTTGTCTGACACGCGACCAAGGCCGCATGGGACGATCATCTAGCTACATCTTCAGAACGACGACCTGTCGCACCGGGAAAACGCGCTAATGGAGCAGGGAATTACTTAACTGGCGTCTTGCAGCTTCCATCGCATCACCCGATCCGACAAAGTGCGTTTCGTTCGCACATCGTATCGCGTAATCGATTAGGGCCTCCAATGACACTCGTTCTTTTTCTTGCTCGCTCATTTTCTTTTTCGCTTCAGCCTCTTGTGGGCCGAATTTCGAGAAGAACATAGCATTCCTTCCGTCTGCCTGTGAGTAAGTACTTCTGTACCTATACTATCTTGTGCCAAAACTGTGGATAAGAGCAATCGAAAGAAAAAATTAACCTATGTTAAAAATCGATACTTCCCAGATCAATGGTCGATTGTTGCGCATGTTTCTGACTGTGTATGATCAGAAGTCTGTCAGCAAGGCGGCGCATCAGCTAGACATCAGCCAGTCAACTGTGAGCCACAATATCGAAAAACTGCGGAGTATTTTGGGCGACAGCCTATTCATTCAGGCCGGCCGTGGCATCATTCCTAGCGCACATGCTGAGCTTATGGCCCCCAAGGTTCGACGCTTGCTGGCCGAAATGGAAGCGCTTGTTGACGCAAGTCACTATGACCCCGAAACGGACGATGAGCCTTTTGTTATTGCAGCAAACGGCAGCACCCTCGCCCACGAGGTTAGCCAGATTCGCGACGAAATATGGTCACAACATGCTGATAAAAAAGTAATTTTTCGAGAACTCGGGCCGCGCGGAAATATGGAACACATGCTGGACAGCGCCAGAGCGAATATTGCTGTTGTGGTACGTCCGCCCAACTATCCGCAAACTTTGCAGTACCAGAATCTGTCGTCAGATCAGATGGTCGTGTTTCATGACGCCACTTCGACGAAGCCGATTGAGACGGTCGAGGAGTATTGCCAAGCGCGTCATGCCGCACTGGACTTCGGAGGGGGTGCCAAAAGTGAGCTGGCTTTGGCACTGGAGGAAAAAGGCCTGACGCGCGAGATTTCTTGCTTGGTTCCCAATATTTGGTTGCTGGCAGAAATGGTCCGCGGTTCAGATTTGATTGCGACATTTCCGTCACAACTGGGTAAATCTGCATTTGCAGGCTTACAAAGCTGTCCCGTTCCCCTGCCCCAGCCTGAAATTCACTTTGATCTAGTTTGGCATCGTCGCAATGACAATTCAGCCCGATTAAAATGGTTGAAGGAAACCATTTTCAACGCCCTATCCCGCCAGATCAGCACCGAGGCCACAGCGCCTTAGATCAGGCCTTAGCTGTGTTCTTCGGCGGCTGCAGCCGCCAGGGCACGGTTATAGGCCTTGAGCACATCAATATGGTACAGAGCGCCCAAGATCTCAGTCTCGTCGTCGTTTTGCGTAACCACCGGAACGTAGTCGATATCAGCATGATCAAAGATCGGCATCGCTGCCTCGAGACTGGCCGAGGCAGCGATGCTTAGCCCCTGAGCGATCAGTGCTTCGCAGTCATGCGTATTTGCACAGCGAGGGCCCCCAATCGGGCG
Organism: Parasedimentitalea nitratireducens; assembly: GCF_057444295.1. Lineage (NCBI taxonomy): Bacteria > Pseudomonadati > Pseudomonadota > Alphaproteobacteria > Rhodobacterales > Paracoccaceae > Parasedimentitalea > Parasedimentitalea nitratireducens. The sequence continues at coordinate 354,513 of NZ_JBYAXC010000003.1, forward strand.
CATCACTGCTCCGGCCTGAATGAGCGTCAACAGGTAGGCCTGAGGCCCCGCCGCACAGTGAATATTACGTTTTTTGAGCTGCGTCAGAAAGAAGCTCCGATCAACCAGGCGCGACGCGAGCGCCGTGGACATGGAAACAGCAACCATCACCGCCAGACCAATTTGCCAGTCGCCTGTCAGCTCGAACACAATCAGCGTTGTCGAAATTGGCGCCCCTAGGACCGCGGCAGCAACTGCACCCATTCCGGCAAAGGCATAAAGTGTGTGGGTTCCGGAAACGTCAGGCAGAATCGCGGTTGCAACCAGCCCAAAGGCCAATCCTGTCAAGGCTCCGACCATCAGAGACGGAGAAAACACGCCTCCGCCCATGCGCCCACCCATGGTGATGGCGACCGCAGCGGTTTTTACGATGGCAAACAAGATCACCTGACTTAGAACCAGCCCCCCCGTCAATGCGAGCACTGTTGTTTCGTAACCAACGCCAATGATGTGGGGGAACCAGATGGCAATAACGCCAAGCAGTGTACCAGCCACAGCCGGACGTAGCCAACGTGGCAACTTCAGAAAGTCCTGCACGTAGGTGCCAATTGTATCGGCCCAGAATATCGAGCGCATCAGAATCACCGCAACCAGACCGCAGACAATCCCAAGCATCAGAAATGCGGGCAGCTCGACGTAGAATTGAAGCGCGCCAGGCGTGGCAAGGTTAAACTCGGTCACGTCGCCATAGGCCAACCGGTTGATGACTGTTCCAGCGACGGATGCAATTACGATCGGTGCGAAGGCGTGCACGGCAAAGTGCCGTAAGACAACTTCGAGTGCGAACAAAGCCCCCGCTATCGGCGCATTAAAACTGGCGGAAACAGCCGCTGCAACAGCGCAGCCCAACAGATCCCGCCCGGTCAAGCCATCGGCCTGGATGCGGTTACTGACCCATGTTGAAATCACCGCCGCCAAATGCACAACCGGCCCTTCACGCCCCGAGGAACCGCCTGTGCTAAGCGTCAGGAACGAGGCAAGCGCCGAGGCAAGCCCTTCGCGGGTTTCAACCCGGCCTTCGCCCATGGCAGATCCTTCGATCACGTCCGCAACCGAGCGCACGCGCCCATCCGAGGTGAAATTGTGCAGGATCAAGCCCACAATAAGACCACCAGCTGAGGGAATGATCAGCAACCAGTACCAGGGCAAAGACAGGGCAAAGGTATGCAGGAAATGGATATCATCTGCGCCATAGACCCAGGCCTGTAGTGCAGCAATCCCCATCCGAAAGAACAGCGCGGCAAAGCCTGCCGCGATACCAATTGCCAGGGCAATGAACCAGAACTGTATCTGACTTGGTCCCCGGTGGCGCAACACACGCCAAACGTCGCGCAACGCAGCTATCGCCTGCGCGCGCTGCGCCGAGAAAGTCTGGGCGATAGTTTTGGTCATGCTGTGCCTCTTGTCTGCTCTTATCCTATATGCAGCGCCGCCAACTTACGAGAAAGACAGTTAATTTTGTCCGGCAGTGGCACCAATATCCAGTTTCTTCAAAGAAACTGCCCCGGAAAATTCGAATTTTCCGGCCAGTACAGCCAATGTCAGCCCGCCAGAAGCGACCGCGCGGCGGCTCGGGCTTCCTGGGTGATGGTGTCGCCGGACACCATGCGGGCCAACTCATCAATCCGGGCGTCACTATCCAAGGGCACCACTGTCGACAGAGTGGTGTTATCCACCACCTGTTTTTGCACGCGCCAATGATACGCCCCTTGGGCCGCAACCTGAGGCGAATGGGTGACCACGAGAACCTGCCCACCATCAGCCAGTGCAGATAGGCGACGGCCAACAGCATCGGCGGTAGCCCCACCCACACCACGATCGATCTCATCAAAAATCAGGGTCTGGCCGCTGTCATCACCATGCAAACAAACCTTGAGCGCCAACAAGAAGCGGCTCAACTCGCCCCCCGAGGCAATTTTGTTCAGCGGGCCAGCGGGGGCGCCTGGATTGGTGGCAACGGCAAAGGCCACCGCGTCCTGCCCCTCGGGACCCGCTTCGGCCACAGCAAAGGTTGTCTGGAACACCGCGCGTTCCATTTTCAGCGGCGCCAATTCGGCCATGACGGCTGCATCCAGCGCGGAAGCGTTATTCTTGCGCGCTGCACTCAGGGTCTCTGCTGCCACTGTATATGCGGCCTGTGCTGTAGCCAAAACTGCCTCTTGATCAGCCAGATCCTGATCACCAGCTTCTAGGGCCGACAGCTTGCTACGAAGCGTTTCCGCATAGGTGCCAAGCTCATCGGCCAGCACATCGTGTTTGCGCGCCAAGGCACGAATTGCAAACAAGCGCTCTTCGCACTGTTCTAGCTCTGACGGATTGAACTCTAGCCCATTCAGCACCCGCCCTACGCCATCCTGGGCTTCACCCAATTCGACCATGGCACGGCTAAGCGCCGCAAGCGGGGCGTCCAGATCTGCCGCGTCACTGCTGCTGACGGATTCGAGCCATCGCTGGGCTTCGCTCATTGCGCCTTCGGCACCTTGGGACAACATCTCATGGGCGCGGGCGACATCGCCGCGAATTCGTTCGGCGCCCTGCATCTGGCGACGGCGTGCATCCAGTTCGGCATCTTCGCCGGGCTGTGGATCAAGCTGATCAAGCTCAGCGACTGCATGGCGCAAAAACTCTTCTTCTGCGCGCACCGCGTCCAAGGCAGACCGGGTTGCCTCTACCGTTTTTTGCGCCCGCGCCTTCTCAGTCCAGGCGGAACGCACCGACGACAACAAATCCTCTAGCTGCGCGTATTCATCCAGCATGGCCCGGTGACCACGGGGGTTAAGCAAGCCTCGATCGTCGTGTTGACCGTGCAGTTCTACCAAAGTTTCCGACAGGGCCCGCAGCACTTCACCAGAGCAACGCCGATCATTGACCCAAGCCGTCTTGCGCCCTTCGGCGGTATTGACCCGGCGAAAAATCAATGCGCCATCTTCACAAGGCGGCAAGCCTGCTTCGTCCAGAACCAAATGGGCAGGATGACTTTTGTGCAGATCAAATTCGGCGATAACTTCGCCTTGTTTGGCTCCCTGACGAACCAATTCTGCGCGGCCTCGCCACCCGAGAACAAATCCCAGCGAATCCAGAAGGATCGATTTGCCCGCACCAGTTTCACCGGTCAGCACATTCAGCCCGGCCTGAAAGTTCAATTCCAGGTGGTCAATGATCAAGAGATCGCGGATTTCAAGCGTGCGCAGCATCGCCCAGCCCCATATCAGGCCTTACAGCCATTGCCCTCGAACCGACTGACGATAGATCTGGCTCAACCAGTTGTTGCCCCGGTCTTTCATCTTCAATCCGTTTGCAGTCAGCAGCTTATAGCTATCCTCGTACCATTCAGACGACCGATAGTTATGGCCCAAGATTGCTCCAGCGGTTTGCGCTTCGTTGGTCAGACCCAGTGAAAGATAGGCCTCGACCAAACGATGTAGGGCTTCGGGTGAATGGCTGGTGGTCTGGAAATCCTCGACAACGACGCGGAAACGGTTGATCGCAGAGGAAAAATGCCCTTTTCGCAGATAATAGCGGCCGATTTCCATCTCTTTGCCGGCCAAGTGATCAAACGCCAGATCAAACTTCAGAATGGCCGAATTGGCGTACTCACTGTCCGGGTACACCTCGATCACAGTTCGCAAGGCCTGCAGAGCCTGAAAGGTCAGCCCCTGATCGCGGCCAACTTCGTCAATTTGGTCGTAATAGCTCAGCGCCAGCAAGTACTGCGCATAAGCTGCGTCTTCTTCTGTTGGATAGAAATCGATAAAGCGTTGAGCAGCAGCGCGACTATTCTCATAGTCTTTGTCCTGATGATGAGCAAAGGCCTGCATGATCAATGCACGTTGCGCCCAAGACGAGTACGGATAGAGGCGTTCGATTTCAGAGAAATAGTAGGCAGAATCTACGTTGCGATTACGTGCCAGCTCAAACTCACCGCGTTCAAAAATCTGTTCCGGCGTGAAAGCTTCGAGATTTATTGAACGGTTGCCTTCACGGCCACCGCCGCTGCAACCAACAACTGCAGCGAGCAGAAGAACTGCGCCAATGCTTCTGGCCCCTGCCCTAATGCCGATCATAATAGCCTAACCTCACCGTCTTATCTTGCGGGTGTTCACCCCGGTTCCGTTTGGTCTAGCACATTCATTTGATGTGCAAAACGTCTTTAAACCAATTTCGTGTTCACTTGGCAGAGAAAGCCGGGCGCGGTCAAGGGCAGCGAGCCAACAAGACGGAAACAACCACAGTTACCATGGAAAAACAGCCCCAACCAGGAGCGTTGGGAAACCACGTCTTGGTGAAGACCCAAAGGGATCGATTAGGCGACTCGGGCTACTTCTGTTGGGATCTCAGACCAAACCAGGCCTTGACCCGGCAAACGAGACGCCATCACAGCATCACAGGTAACGGTCCGAACCGCATCAGGTGTGGAGAAAAGTTCACGCAGCAAGGTATTGGTCAATGAGTGCCCTGCCCGTTGGCCAACATACAGCCCAATCAACGGCCCACCAATCAGTGCAAGGTCTCCCAGCGCATCCAGCATCTTATGGCGCACAGGTTCATCATCATGACGCAGCCCTGCACCGCTCTCGACTGAATTGCCATCAAAAACCACGGCATTTTCGCCCGGGACACCACCAAGAGCCAAGCCATTGGCCTGCATGGTTTCAACATCCGAACGGCTACAGAATGTGCGGCTGTCACAAAGCTCACGTGCAAAGGTACCATTGCGCATGTCCAACGACTTGCTTTGCTGGCCAATCGCCTCGTCGTTAAAGTCGATATGAAACTCGATCCGAGTACGATCAGAGGGCATCAATGTTGCCTTGGCACCATTTTGCTCGACAGTGACTGGCTTGAGAATTTCGTAAGCAACAACCGGCGCAGACAACCGGCGCAGGCCTTGCTTCATGATACCGCGCACAAACGGAGCAGACGAGCCATCAACGATTGGAACTTCAGGGCTATCGATCTCGACCAGTGTATTGTGCACACCGCACCCAGCCAGGGCTGCCATAATGTGCTCGACGGTGGAGACAGAAACGCCAGCTTCGTTGACCAGCCGGGTACACAGAGCGGTGCGCTCAACCATATCCCAGCGAGCGGGAATGGTAGCATTGCCCAAGGCGATATCTGTGCGTTTGAATATGATACCGTGGCCCGCAGGTGCCGGACGCAGACTCATTTTAACAGCATGCCCTGAATGCAGGCCTACTCCTTCAAATGTCACCGATGTCTTGAGCGTATTTTGCACTCTGTGCCTCGTCGCGTCGTGTCCAGCTTCATGAGCTGTGTTGCGGTAGAACTAAGATGTTACGAAAAATGTAACAACTCAATCTTTGTAACGGTTTGAAACATGGCTGTAACAAATCGGCAAAACACCGCTTAACTGCAACCAACCTCCTGAAATCAAACAAAAAGGGGCCATCCGCAGATGACCCCCTTTTCGAGATATGTGACTGTCTTAGTTCGCCTGACGACGCAAGAAGGCAGGAATTTCGATCCGCTCTTGCTCAGGATTGATCTCTTGAACCGGAGCTGGAGCCTGCTGATGCAGAGTCGGTTGCTGGCGCTGAGGCTGCTGAGGAGCGGCAGGTGTATCACCGGCCTGACCCGTCATACGGTGGATCAGAGAGTTCAGGCCAAACCCGCCACGCTGCCGGGTTTCATCCTGTGAAGTGTTATTTGCAGCAGCTGGCTGCGCTTGCTGAGCTGCGGCTTGTAAACGCACAATCGCCTCGGGCGAAGGTGTGCCAGGCGCTGGAGCCTTGGGCGCAACAAATGTCTCAGCTGGAGCCTCGGCAACATCGGCCTGTGGCTGGAACGCTGCGACCTGAGGCTGATAAGCTGGCGCCGGAAGGCCATCTTCAGCAATCTGCTCTGGCTCTTCGAAAATGTCTTCGGCTTGCTCTTGCGCTGCGGCTTGCTCGACATCCATTCCCTCAAACAGCGAAGGCTCTTGTGCAGCCACTTCCGCTGCAACAGGAACTTCAACAGGGGCTTCCAGTTCAAGCGGCGCAGGGCGCTGCTCGGCTGTGACTGTTTTTGTCAAAGGAGCCGACATCGGGCGACGTGGTACCGGAAGATCGGTCTGAACGTCGACAGCATCGATGCCAGTTGCAACAACCGAAACGCGCATCTTGCCTTCCATGGCGGTATCCAATGTGGAACCAACGATGATATTGGCCTCTGGGTCCACCTCTTCGCGAATGCGGTTGGCGGCTTCGTCCAGCTCAAACAGTGTCAGGTCATGCGCACCGGTGATGTTGATCAGAACGCCTTTGGCACCGCGCAGGCTAATTTCGTCCAGCAGCGGGTTGGCGATGGCTTTCTCAGCGGCCTCAACAGCACGGGTTTCACCGTCTGCCTCGCCTGTGCCCATCATCGCTTTGCCCATTTCGTCCATTACGGCGCGAACATCAGCAAAGTCCAGGTTAATAAGACCAGGGCGAACCATCAGGTCAGTCACACCCTTAACACCTTGATACAGAACATCATCTGCCATCGAGAAGGCTTCGGTGAATGTGGTCTTTTCATTAGCCAGCCGGAACAGGTTCTGGTTGGGAATGATGATCAGAGTATCGACCACCTTTTGCAGGGCTTCGACGCCGTCTTCTGCCTGGCGCATCCGCTTGGCACCTTCGAATTGGAACGGCTTGGTGACAACACCAACGGTCAGAACACCCAGTTCACGGGCGGCCTGTGCGATGATCGGGGCTGCACCTGTACCGGTACCGCCACCCATACCTGCGGTGATAAAGCACATGTGTGCGCCCGCCAGGTGATCAACGATTTGTTCGATGCTTTCTTCAGCAGCGGCGGAACCAACCGAGGGGCGCGCACCAGCACCCAGACCTTCGGTTACCTTAACGCCCAGCTGCACACGGCTTTTGGAGGCACTTTGCTGCAACGCCTGTGCGTCTGTATTGGCAACGACGAAATCAACGCCATCCAGCTCTTTCTCGATCATATTGTTGACAGCGTTACCACCTGCACCACCAACACCAAACACGGTGATACGTGGTTTCAACTCTTCTTGCCCGGGCATCGAAAGGTTCAATGTCATCTCATTCCGCCTTTTATTATGCGCCCCTGTCCGAGGCATTTTTATTTCCTGTCAACCTTGACACTACCTCGTGAGGGCGAATTCGTCATCAAAAAAAGCGCGTTTCCCCACAAAATATGGCAAAAATGCGTCAACTGTCCGCGACATTTCGCCTACGAGTCTATATCAAGGGTATTTCAGTCAGAAACACACAAACACGCCAAACAACTCTGCAAAACAGAAGCAATCGCACGTTTCGTCCATTTCGGTGCAAACCACTGCTCGGCCTGCGTGTTCCGCCACTTAAATGGCTGGTTGACGACACTTTAACGCGTCTTCAGATCCCTGTCATCAGGCATTCAGTTGCAGGACGCATTTTTCAGTCGCCCTCCAACAATTCTTACCAATTATCCCTGAACCAGCGGACAGCGCGGCGCAGCGACCCGCCGGACTGTCGGTCAGTTGGAACTTCAAAGTCCCACCACTCATCCTGCGGGTTCGCTGCAAACAAACTTAACCCTACGGCACTGGCAAAACTGGATCCTGTGGCGGATTGTGGCAGTCCATGCACCCGCAAAGGTCGCCCAAGACGAACCTGATGCCCCAAGATACGACTAGCCAGGCCGTCCAGACCCATAATTTGGCTCGAGCCGCCAGTGAGAACGATCTGCTGGCTTGGAAGTTGGTCGAATCCGGCGGCATCCAACCGAGCGCGCACCTCTTCAAAGATTTCCTCAACACGGGGACGCATAATGCCAATGAGCTCGGCCCGCGACACCGTGCGCCGGTCATGTTCCCAATCGCCAGTGTCACCACCAATATCAATCATATCACGATCATCGGCACCGGTGGCATGTACGCCACCGCAAAAGGTCTTGATCCGTTCAGCCGCCGCAGTTGGAACACCCAACCCCATCGAAATATCGCTGGTCACGTGATCTCCGCCCATACGAACCGCATCGGTATAGATCATGTGCTTTTTCATAAAGATCGACACCGAGGTCGATCCGCCGCCCATATCGATGCAGGCCGCGCCAAGTTCCTGCTCGTCCTCGACCAAGGCAGATATCCCAGCGGCATAGGCTGAGCTGGCAATACCGGCAAGTTCAAGATCACAGCGTTTGATGCAGCGCACCAGGTTCTGAACCGCTGCGGCATCAACAGTGACCATATGCATGTCTACGGCCAGAGACTGCCCCAACTGCCCACGCGGATCATTTAGACCCGACCGGTTGTCGAGCGCAAAATTGACAGGCTGGGCATGCAAAACTTCGCGACCCACGCCGTATTCAGGCACTTCGCAGGCACCCAGCACACAGGCCACTTCATGCTCGGTAACCACCTGCCCCTGCAGGTCAACTTGAGCATCCAGCCCGTAAGAGCGCGGGTTGGCCCCTGAAAAACATGCGATCACATGATCGACCCGAACTTCGGCCATTTTCTGCGCCGCCTGAACCGCCGTGCGTATCGCGCGCTCGGTTTCCTGCATCGCAGTAATTTCGCCAAATTGCACACCGCGTGACCGCGTCGTCGCGGCGCCAATGACCCGAAAACCGGACTGACCAGCCAGCGACCCGATAGAGCTGTCTTCGCTCAGTCGGCTGCTGCCGTCAAATCGCAGCACCAGGCAAGCTATTTTGGAACTGCCGACATCCAGTACGGCAATCACGCCGCGTTGCATGGACTGACGGCGCATTTGCCGCATGGCTCGCTGGGATTGATAGAGATCTGTCATGCCTTCTATCCGCCTCCGTTAATCTGTCTAATCCGCCACCACTCCTGGACGGCGGTTTCGCTCATCCGTACCGTGGCACGGGCTGACAATCTCATATCCACCACAGCGACATCACGCTCCAGCAGGTCTCGCACCTCGCTCACCGCGATCACCCGCTCCAGAGCCGAAACCGCGTCCTCGGCAGGCAACATAACGCTTTGCCCGCGATCCAGAATCACATCCCAACGACGCTCGCCCACACGGACCAAGCCGCGCAGTCTTTGCCCCAATGGACTGGCGACCGCGTACAGTCTCATGGCCTCGTCGACATGTGCGTCCGCGCCCTTACCTGCGATCAGAGGCAAGTCAGCATGCATCGAACGGTGCCCCAGTTCAGCGACATGCGCACCAGTTTCGTCCAACAAAGCCAGCCCCTGACGACTGCGCCATACCAACACCGGCTGTCGCTCGACCACGTCAACCTGCAGCACACCGCCCGAACGGACCCGCACCGCGGCGGTTTTCACGGAGTCCAGCGAAACAATCACTTTACGGATTTGATCGACATCAAGATCGAAAGAGCTCATCGGAAAGTTCAGCGAGACAACTTCGCGGATATCATCCGAGACATCGCCGCTGGCCCCATCAATAGCCAGCATCTTGACCTGGAACTCAGGGCGATCGTGGATCGCCTGGCGAATGTCAGAAATGAAAATGTTGAGCGCATCGCGGCGCTCTTCGCTGGCCATATAGGCAGAACCCAAAACAAAAACCAGGCAGAACGGAACGCCAATGCGCAAGCCGAGGCGAATGCCGGGCGTCAGCATCCATCGCTGCATGCGGTATTTCAGCCGCGACGGCGCAGGGTCTTGCTTTTGCGAAGCCTTGTTACGACGCCATGGGATCAACGATTGCATGATGCGTCCTCTACCAACCAGGCGCAGAGTTGACCAAAGGTCATACCCATATGTGCGGCTTGTTCAGGGGTGAGTGATGTTGGTGTCATACCCGGCTGCGTATTGGTTTCCAGCAAGATCAATCCATCAACACCGCGGCTTTCGTCCCAGCGAAAATCGGTGCGGCTAACACCACGACATCCCAGCGCACGATGCGCCCGCAGGGCATACTCCATGCACAGATCAAAGATCTCGGCTGGCAGGTCCGCCGGAACCACATGGCGCGAGCCACCGGGCTGATACTTGGCATCGTAGTCATACCAACCATCTGTCAAAATATCAGTGACGGTCAGAGCCCCTGGATCGTTTTCTCTATCGCCAACAACTGTGGTCGTCAGCTCACGACCTGGCGCATAGGTTTCGACCATGACCTGATTTGGCATATCGTCGGAAAGCTGCGGCGGTGTGTTTGCATCTTCGTGCACCAGATAAATGCCAACGCTGGAGCCTTCGTTGTTGGGCTTAACCACATAGGGCGGTGCCATCACATGTGATGCCATCACAACATCTTTATCAAACAGACCACTTTCAACAACCGGCAATCCGGCGCTACGGTAGACGTCTTTGCTGCGTTGTTTATCCAAGGCCAAAGCCGAGGCAAATACGCCTGAATGTGTATAGGGAACACCCATCCACTCTAGCAATCCCTGAACACAGCCATCTTCACCCCAGCGTCCATGCAAAGCATTAAAGGCCACATCCGGTTTAATTTCTTGCAACCGCGCGCAGAGGTCTGGACTGGCGTCCACCTCTACCACTTCAAACCCTTCACCCCGCAATGCGGCGGCGCATTCGCGCCCGCTGGACAAGGAAACCTCGCGTTCAGCCGAGGGCCCACCCATCAATACCGCTACTTTCGGGGGAGTCCCGCTCGACTTACCCACTTCAGATGCCTCAATATACACAGGGCTTTGCGCCCCTTTGGTTATTAGAGCCGTTGTCGGCCCGTTTTTATGTTCGGACGATTTTCGCCCTTTTATTTGTTTGGCGTCACCGCCGCCGGATCAAAGGGAACACCCAGTCCCTGCGCCATCCTACCAACCCAAGTCTTACCGACTTATTAACAGCTGGTTTACCAAGTTTACCTTTTCCCTAATAATTCTGCTCAATCCAGAAAAGCACTCGCACGTTCTATTGCTAGGAAGTGTTTGGGCGCATTAGGAATTTCAGGTTAGTCTGACAGCGGTTCACCGATCCGCATAATTTCCCACTCTAGCGTTATCCCGCTTGAGGCGTAAACCTTTTTTCGGACCTCTTCGCCCAAACCCTCAAGATCTGCGGCAGTTGCGCCACCCCTGTTGATCAGAAAGTTGGAATGTTTCTCACTCATTTGCGCACCGCCAACCATCGCACCACGCATTCCAGCGTCGTCAATCACTTTCCAAGCTTTCAAGTCATGAACATCATCCGCTTTGCCTGTGGATGAAAATCCGGCTGGATTACGAAAAGTCGACCCTGCGCTGCGATCCTTGGTTGGTTGCGTTTTATCACGGGTTTCCAGCTGTGCTTGCATACGGGCGTGGAGCTCGTCTGGCTCCCCTGCCCCGGCTCGCAACTTGGCAGAGACCAGAACCGCGCCTTTGGGCAGGTTCGTCTGGCGGTACTGGAAGGCCAGATCTTCACCCGTGATCTCACGAATTTCACCTTGGCGCGTGACGATGGTGGCCGAGACAAAAACATCCGCGACATAGCTACCGTAGCAACCGGCGTTCATACGGACAGCCCCGCCAATGGAGCCCGGAATCGTGCGCAGGAATGTCAGGTCCAGTCCGGCGTCAGCCGCCTTGCGCGCCACATGCGCATCCAGCGCAGCCGCGCCTGCAATGACAATATCGCCTTTGGTCTCAATAGAATTGAAGCCACGGCCAAGGCGGATCACCACAGCCCGCATGCCGCCATCGCGCACGATTAGGTTCGAGCCAACGCCCATCGGGAAAACCGCAACATCCGCATCAAGTAGAGACAGAAAGAGTGCCAGATCTTCAACGTCAGCAGGCTGAAACAGATAATCGGCGGCACCGCCGACACGCAGCCAGGTCAGATCCGCCAGAACACGATTTGAGGTCAGTCGCCCCCGGATATTGTCCATGTTCATGTTGCAGGTCCCTTGCTACGCCGTTTTGCGCATCTAGCCCAAGTCGCAGTGGCAAAACAACGCCCAGATTTCCATACTAGGGGGAATTTAGCCTAGCCTGCGGCGCGCGACCTTCTCAGGAGGGAATAAACCCAACCAGTTATGGTGCCGAGCACCAACCCGATCCCAAAAGGCATCACTGCAATCAGCGCGTATATGGCCAGAGCCACCTCCTCCCAACCTTCAAGCGTGCCGACATACCAATGAATCGCCGCGTATAGCACTCCCGTCAAAGCCAACAACACCAGGATCAACATATAGCGACCGCGCAGTGCCATCAGATGCGCAAATACAATTGCGCTAATGCCAACCGCAAAAAGAATAAGAGATTCCAATGTCCCACTAACCCCTGTTCAACTGCCGCCGCACCCAACGGCTTAGGTAGATTACAGGCCAGCGCAGCACTGACATACCCGCCAGAAGCACCGCCAAGCCCCACCAGGGGCCATTTTCATAAGTCACGTAGCCCAACAGTGGAATGCCCAATGCAATCAACACATAGGCCCGACGCCAGTGGTTGTCGTGACTGGGTATCATCGCCAGTACATTGGCGGCCAAGGCCCAGATCGCGGCCAGGATTAGGGATGTCGTCATTGCGGCGTTCCTCTCAACTTGCGCCAATAGTAGCGCAAAGGTTTGCGAAACATCGAGAAAAAAGCAGCCAAGCCGCCCAAGGCAGGCAACCAACCGTGCTGGACGCCCAAGAAAGCGATGATAACAGGAGCCGCAAGCAGGAGGACGATACCCGGCGGGAACTGCCATCGCATTGGAAGAAATGCCACAGAAGTGGCCATCAACGCCCAGATCACCGCATAGGTGACAGAGGTGCTGAGCCCCGCCAGCGCCATGTTTTAGCCTTGCAACCGAGTTGGCAGCCCGTTCGCCCAGGCACTAATGGTACCGGCCCCCAGGCAGACAACCATGTCACCGGGCTGCGCCTGTTCACGTACCAAGCGTTCCAGATCATCCTCGTCGATCAAAACCCGCGCGTGGCGGTGGCCGTGACGGATCAGGCCCGCAACCAGATCTTCGTGAGAGGCGCCTTCGATTGGATCTTCGCCAGCCGCAAAAACTTCGGAGATCGCCACCACGTCTGCCTCGTTAAAGCAGCCGCAGAAATCATCAAACAGGCTGGACAGGCGCGAGAAGCGGTGTGGCTGGTGCACCGCGATTACCCTGCCCTCGCTGGCCTGGCGCGCTGCCTTGAGAACGGCGGCAATCTCAACCGGGTGGTGGCCGTAGTCATCAATGATCGTGACGCCATCGACCTCACCCACTTTGGTAAAGCGGCGATTGACGCCACCAAAATTAGCCAGTGCCTCGCGAATTTCGTCAGGCTCCATACCCAGATGGCGCGACACTGCCACGGCGGACAGCGCGTTGGAAACGTTATGGTCACCCGGCATCGGCAGGCTACACCCTTCGATTACTAGATCCTCGGTCTGCAAGTGGATGTCAAAATGGGCCACACCGGCCTTGTAAGTCAGGTTGCTAGCACGCACATCAGCCTGAGCGTTAAAGCCATAGGTAACAACCCGGCGATCGGTGATCCGGCCCACCAGTGCCTGCACCTCGGCATGATCCGTATTGCAAACGGCGACGCCGTAGAACGGAATGTTCGACACAAAGTCATAGAACCCGTCGCGCAGAGCATCAAAGTTACCCCAGTGCTCCATGTGCTCGGGATCAATATTGGTTATAACAGCGATGGTTGCAGGCAGTCGGTTGAAAGTACCGTCGCTCTCGTCCGCCTCAACCACCATCCATTCACCAGCTCCAACACGGGCATTGCTACCATAGGCGTGAATGATGCCACCGTTGACCACGGTGGGGTCGAATTTCCCGGCCACCATTAGTTCAGCCATCATGGTGGTGGTGGTGGTTTTGCCGTGAGTACCGGCAATTGCGATGTTGGATTTCAACCGCATCAGTTCGGCCAGCATTTCAGCGCGGCGCACCACAGGCAAGCCACGGCGGCGGGCCTCGTCCAGTTCCGGGTTGCCCGGTTTGATCGCGGATGAGATCACCACAACCGAGGCCTCTTCCAGATTTTCGGCTTTCTGACCCACAAACACATGCGCGCCGAGTTCAGCCAGACGATCCGTAATTTTTGAGGATTTCAGATCAGATCCCTGGACAACGTACCCCTGGTTCAACAGAACCTCGGCGATGCCCGACATACCAATGCCACCAATACCAACAAAGTGGATTGGGCCAACGTCACCGGGGAGCTTGGTTGTAGGGGTCATGTCTTATCCTTTTTCGCCAATTGCTCGACCAAAGCCACCAAACGGTCAGTGGCATCGGGAACTCCGGCGCTTAATGCTGCTGCGGCCATTTGGCTTGCCGCGGAAGGGTTGCTTAGAATGGTGCTGATTTGCTCGGATAACGAGCCAGCGTCAAGTGCGCTTTCTGGGATCAAAATGGCACCACCAGCTTCGACCAAGCCACGCGCATTGGCGCTCTGATGATCGCCTGCCGCTGCTGCAAAGGGGATCAGAATTGAAGGGCGACCAATTACCGAAATGTCAGCGACGGAAGACGCCCCAGAGCGCGAGATAACCAACTGGGCCTCGCTCATCAGGGTTGGCACATCATGAAAGAATGGCTGCACATCGGCGTTGATACCATGTTCGGCATAAAACGCTGCAACTCGCTCGCCGTCCTCATCACGCGCCTGGTGCGACACACGCAAGTATTGGCGCACCCCGTCGGGCAAAGTAGCAATGGCTTCAGGCACAACATCACTCAGGATCCGAGCACCCTGACTACCGCCCATGACCAGAACCGACATTGGGTAATCACCCGGCGCAATGTAACCTGCCCCTGCTCGCTCTAGCACAGCACCGCGCACGGGATTTCCAACATGTTCAGCCAATACACCGTCGGGAAGATCCGTTGGCCAGACACCACAGGCGACGCCTGCAACGCGTTTGGCAAACAGCTGGTTTACGCGTCCAAGTACACCATTTTGTTCATGAATCAATCGCGGCAGTTTCAACAGCCTTGCCGCTCCCAGTGCCGGAATGGACGGGTAGCCTCCAAAGCCAATCACCGCATCGGGCCGGTCACGGCGCATTTGCAGTGCCATGCTCAGCACACCACCTGCTATTTTGGGCCCAACCATGGCCTTGGCCAATAGCCCCCCACGGGCAAAAGTCGCCGAAGAGACCTGGGTTATTTCTACGCCGTCGGGAAAGCCCCCGGTGTAGCGCGCACCGCGTGCGTCGGTGGACAGTTTCACCCGCCAGCCGCGCTCCAACATGGCCTCGGCCAGTGCTTGCGCCGGGAACATATGCCCACCGGTGCCGCCTGCCGCCATCAAAAGCAGTTTTTGTGCCATCCGCCCCTGTATTCCTTAATCTTAGCCGCGCGTGTGTCCGCGCAGCAAATCTGCAATGCCACCTTGTGGGCGTGAACGGGTAAAGGCCAAAAGCATCCCAACTGCAATGCCTGTGGCAATCAGCGACGATCCGCCATAACTGACAAACGGCAGCGTCATGCCCTTGGCCGGCAACAGACGTACTGCAACGCCCATATTGATCATCGCCTGTACACCCAACATGCACACCAGACCCGTGCCCGCCAGGCGAATAAACGTGTCACGCTCTCGCATCAACCGGAACAAAGACCGCACAACGATGATTGCGTAAAGAGCGATCAAGATCAGCACCAGCACCAGCCCGTACTCTTCGGCTGCTACGGCCACGATGAAATCAGTGTGCGCATCTGGCAGGGACCATTTCACCTGCCCCTCGCCCACACCAACACCAAACAGTCCGCCTTCGCGGATTGCATCAGCGGCATAGCCAAGCTGGGTTCTGGGATCGACTTCAGGGTTCAGAAAGCCATCAATACGGCGGGCAAAGTGCTCGGAATTGGCATAGGCAAACATGCCGCCCATCACCACAACACCTGCCATACCCACAAGTAACAGCATCGGCGCGCCAGCCACAAAATACATCACGCCCCAGCCAAACAGCACCAGACAGGCCTGGCCAAAGTCAGGTTGCATCGCCAGCATCAGAACCACGGTGACGCACAGGCCAAAAGACCACAGCTTTCCTGGAGGGCCATTGATGTGCTGGCTAGCCGCAATCATCCAGGCTGCCGCAACAACAAATCCTGGTTTTAAAAATTCCGAGGGTTGCACCGAGGCAAAACCAAGGCTGTACCAACGCACAGCACCCTTACCAAAGTCGGTGCCAAAAATCGGCAGAAACGCCAGCGCAACAAAGGCACAGGCAAATCCTAGCACCGCCAACCGCCGCACCAAGGTCGGCGACATCATCGAGGTCACGACCATCGCGATCAAAGCCGCTGAGCCAAATACCACCTGGCGTTCAACATAGTGAAAATTGCTAAGCCCATTACGCGAGGCCAATGGCACCGAGGCCGCTAGCCCCAGCAACAAGCCAACGATGAACAGGCCCAGGATGCAGGACAGAGTCCATTTATCAACTGTGCGCCACCATTTCGGAAGAATCGGTTCACCAACCTGCGTGGGAACCGCGCCATAGACCATTTCAGTCATGGGAATACCGCCAATCTGTGCCTCAATTTCGCCCCGTTTTCGGGGTCTCTGCCACATTGCTACCCCAAACTGATACTTCAGGCCAGCCTCTTCCTCTTGCCTTTGGCGGTAATCCGCGCCATGGGCTGACAATGTTGTATCAAACCCTCATTCTTGGTGCTGGCGCGGCTGGCATGATGTGCGCCCGGTTCGCCGGGGCAGGCACGCTTGTGATCGACCACGCCCGCAATCCGGGCGAGAAAATTCGCATCTCGGGCGGTGGCCGCTGCAACTTCACCAATATGTATGCCGAGGCGAAAAATTTCCTCTCGTCCAATCCGCATTTCTGTAAGTCCGCACTGGCGCGCTATGCTCAATGGGATTTCATTGAGTTGATGGGCAAACACAACATCGCCTGGCACGAGAAAACCCTGGGGCAGTTGTTCTGCGATGGGTCCGCCAAGCAAGTGGTCGCGATGCTGGTGGATGAGCTGAAACAGGCTGGTGCCGATCTGTGGCTGCAGACCTCAGTCCAGTCAGTGAGCCGCACGGATCAGGGGTTTTTGGTTACGATTGAGCGTGAGGGAAAGGTACAAATCCTAACCTGCAGTAATCTGGTGCTGGCCACCGGCGGCAAGTCTATCCCCAAGATGGGTTCAACCGGGCTCGCTTATGACATCGCCCGCCAGTTTGACCTGGCTGTGACCGAAACCCGCCCCGCGCTGGTCCCCTTCACCTTCTCCGACGACCAGTTCAAGCCACTCGCTGGCGTCGCTCTGCCCGCGCGCCTGTCCAACGCCCGCACCTCGTTTGACGAAGCACTGCTGTTCACCCACCGTGGCCTGTCTGGCCCTTCAGTGCTGCAACTGTCGTCTTACTGGCGAGAGGGTGAGGAGATCACAGTCAACCTGATCCCTGAACTCCCGCTATACGACCTGTTGCGCGAGCAACGTCAGACCGAAGGCCGCCGCGACCTGACCACCGAGATGTCGCGTCTGCTGCCCGGCCGGCTGGTCGATTATCTGGCGAAAGAGTTCGGCCTCAAAGGCCGTTTGGCCGACCAATCCGACGCCGCGCTGCAGGATCTGTGCCACAAAATGTCCAATTGGCAGCTCAGCCCATCGGGCACCGAGGGCTACCGCACCGCCGAAGTCACGCTGGGCGGCATCGACACGGATGCGCTGTCGTCGAAAACCATGGAGGCTAAATCTGTTCCCGGCCTCTATGCCATTGGCGAAGCGGTAGATGTGACAGGCTGGCTGGGCGGCTTCAATTTCCAATGGGCTTGGTCCTCGGGCCACGCGGCCGGAACCGCCATTGCCAACCGCTGATCTGCTTTGGTGAGCCCGAGCCCCTATTTCAACCGCTTGTCTACTTCAGCGACAAAATCATCTCCGCGTTTTTCAAAGCTGTCGTATTGATCAAAGCTGGCCGCTGCCGGGGCCAGCAATACAGTCTCGCCTTCCTGTGCATCCGCCATTGCTTGCGCAACCGCCTCGGCCATTGTGGTGCAAACCTCGGCCTCAACATCCAGCTGCATTGCAAAATTCGCGGCCTCGCGCCCAATCACATAGGCTTTTTGCACCGAGCCAGTGGCCCCTTTCAGCGCATCAAGCCCGCCATCTTTTTCCAACCCACCACAGATCCAACGGATCTTTTTGAATGCGCTTAGTGCTTTCGCCGCACTGTCGACATTGGTGGCCTTGCTGTCATTGACATATCGCACGCCATCCTGATCTGCGATGATTTGACTGCGGTGCGGCAAGCCGGGATAGGTCTCCAGCGCGCCTTCGATCATGCGCGGAGCCAGCCCCAAGGTGCGCGCAGCAGCATAGGCGGCACAGGCGTTCTGGTGATTGTGGGCGCCGGGCAGCCCGGTCATCTGGCGCAGGTCAATCGATCCTGCCTGACGCCCTTTGCGGTATTCCGACAAGAAGCCCTTGCGCGCAAAAACATTCCAACCCGCGCCAGCCAACTTACGCCCCGAGGACACCCGGATCACCCGGTCATCCGCCACGCCCATCGACAACTGCCCGGCTAGAAACACGCCTTCGTCCTCGTCCACACCAATCACCGCACGGTCTGGGCCGCCCTCGGCAAAGAGGCGACGTTTGGCGGCGAAATAACCGCCCAAGCCCGCATGACGGTCCAGGTGATCGGGTGACAGATTGGTAAACACCGCCACATCCGGCGTCATGGCGCGGGCGAGTTCGGTCTGATAGCTCGACAGCTCCAACACCACGATGCCGCCGTCACCGGGCGGATCGATGTCCAGCACGCCGCGGCCGATATTGCCGGCCATCTGCACCTCTTTGCCTGCGCTTTCCAAGATGTGATGCAACAGCGCAACCGTGGTGGATTTACCATTCGATCCCGTCACCGCCACGATCTGCGGGATGCGTTCAAAGTTGTCCCACTCGGAAGTCGAGACCGAGCGGAAGAACAGCCCAATGTCATTGTCCACCGGCACGCCTGCATCGAGCGCGGCTTTGACCACCGGGTTAGGGGTTGGATAGAGATGCGGAATACCGGGTGAGACGATCAGCGAGGTCACATCGTCAAACGCCCCCTGCTTGTGTAAATCGCTGCAGGTAAAGCCCTCGCCTTCGGCCATCTCGCGCGCGGCTGGGTTGTCGTCCCAACAGATCGGCGTGGCATCGCCAGCCCGCAGCGCCCGCGCCGTGGCCAGGCCGGATCGCCCTAAGCCCAGAACCGCCACATTGGCCCCTGAAAATCCATAAACCGGGATCATCCGCGCGCCCTTTCATTAACCTCGTGAATTCGGCGGCACAGTGCACCGGAGGGATGTCGGATTGCAAGGTGGTGTGCAGATAGCCCGTGCTCACGATTGGCGCTATCGAATTGATTGGCAGGAGATCAGCCCTCACAAGCGCAGCGTCTGTTCACCAGCAAAACCGCGTTGACAGACAGCCGCGAATCCCGATGTTCTGCGCCAAGTGACACAGGAGAATACCGTGACGTCCAAGTTGCAGGATACGCTGGATCAAATAGCGCGCGATATGGCGGAACGCGATGATCGAGGCAAGGTGGCCGACTATATCCCCGAGTTGGGTCAGGTGGATCCCGCTCTTTTTGCCATTGCTGTTGCCACTGCTGATGGCGGGCTGGTCAGTGCGGGTGATGCAAAAAACCGGTTTTCCCTGCAAAGCATCACCAAGCTGTTCACCTTGGCCATTGCACTGGGGCGGTCCGGCGACCAATTGTGGGCCCGTGTGGGGCGAGAGCCTTCGGGCAATGCCTTTAATTCGATTGTGCAACTGGAACATGAAAACGGCCGCCCGCGCAATCCGTTTGTCAATGCAGGCGCCATTGTTACAACAGATGAAATTCTGGCTGGGCGGGCGCCCAAAGAGGCGCTGTCAGAAATCCTGACCTTTGTGCGGGCTGCCTCGGAAGATGAGGATATTCATATCAACAGGGCGGTGGCGGCGTCAGAACAGGCGCATGGACACCGCAATTTCTCGCTGGCGCATTTTCTGGCCTCTTGCGGCAACCTGAAGAACCCGGCGGAGCTGACGCTAGGCACTTATTTCCATCAATGCGCCATTGAAATGACAGCACAGCAACTGGCACAGGCCGGGCGTTTCCTGATTGGAACCAGCACTGGTCCGCGACTGGTGGCCAAGACCCGGGTGCGCCGTCTGAACGCTTTGATGCTGACCTGCGGTCATTACGACGGGTCAGGCGATTTTGCTTTTCGTGTCGGGCTGCCTGCCAAAAGCGGTGTGGGTGGCGGCATTCTGGCCATTGTACCAGGCGTTGCCAGTATCGCGGTCTGGTCACCGGGACTGGATCACAATGGAAATTCCAAACTGGGTACGCAGGCGCTGGAACAGCTGGCAAGGACCGTGGATTGGTCAGTGTTTTAAGCCCACCGCCGCTACGTCCGACTGGGTGTTGTTGTCTTTGGCGATGATGGTGTTGGTGGTTTTTGGTTAGCCGTTCCTGAACTGTCGACATGCGGTCCATATCCCGATCACGGAAATCGGCCCAGCCAAAGCGCCCCAATACTCTAAAACCATTTGCTGCATGAAACCCTCCAACACTGATTCACGCCGCTGTACCAGATCGCGGGGAAGTTGAAAGGTTTGGGGTACTACTTAGGTCAGCGCCCGGCCGAGATGTGGGCGAATGCCCCTGCCTGATATTGGGGAGGTGCCTGACCTTGGGGAGGTGCAAAGCGCCTTCTCCGTTTTGCCAGAGGCAAACCATAGGTTTGACGGGAAGTTCTGGCGTGGCCCGGCCTGTCGGCCGGACCAGAGGCTAGTGTTTCACCTCACCTTCAGCGTCGCCAGACCAATCATCGCCAGGATCAGCGAGATGATCCAGAAACGGATCACGATGGTCGGCTCGGCCCAACCCTTTTTCTCATAGTGGTGATGGATCGGGGCCATCAGGAAGACCCGCTTGCCGGTGCGCTTATAGTAGAGCACCTGAATGATCACGCTGAGTGCTTCGACCACAAACAGGCCTCCGACGATGACCAGCACCAGCTCGTGCTTGGTGACCAGCGCGATGGCACCCAGGGCGCCGCCCAGGGCCAAGGATCCGGTGTCGCCCATGAACACCGCTGCCGGTGGGGCGTTGTACCACAGGAAGCCAAGACCTCCGCCAAACAGCGCTGAGGTGAAAATCAGGATCTCCCCGGTGCCGGGCACATAGTGGACGTCCAGATACTCGGTGAAGTCGACCCGGCCCACGGCATAGGCAATGATGCCCAGCGTGGTGGCGGCGATCATCACTGGCATGATGGCGAGACCGTCCAGACCATCAGTCAGGTTGACCGCATTGGCGGTGCCCACCACCACGCAGATGGAAAACGGTACATAGAAATAGCCCAGATTGACCAGCGTATCCTTGAACACCGGCAGCGCCAGTTGGTTCTGCAGCGCCTCGGGATGATGCGCCGAAGCCCAGAGGGCGGCGACAATAGCGATCAAAATACCCAATAGTAATCGCACCTTACCGGGAACGCCGGCTGTGTTCTGCTTGGAAACCTTGGCATAGTCATCGGCAAACCCAATCAGAGCAAAGGACAGGGTGACAAAGAGCACCAGCCAGATAAAGGGGTTGTCCCAGCGGCCCCAGACCAGTGTCGAGAACACCAGCGCGCCGACGATCAGCAGCCCGCCCATGGTTGGCGTGCCCGCCTTGACAAAATGACCCTCGGGGCCGTCATCACGGATGGGCTGGCCCTTGCCCTGCTTTTTGCGCAGCACGTTGATCAGAGGTTTGCCAAAGACAAAGCCAAAAATCAGTGCCGTCAGGAATGCCCCGCCCGCGCGAAAGGTGATATAGCGAAACAGGTTAAAGAAATCGCCGCCGTCAGATAGCTCGGTAAGCCAAAAGAGCATGTAAAGAGGTCCTGTTCGCTAGTTCATTTTGATTGGGTGGCGCCGCCATGGCCTAATTTACGGATGCCGTCAACGATCTTGGAGACTTTGATGCCCTTGGAGCCCTTGATCAGCACAACATCGCCAGCATCAACAAGCCGGTCCAGATCGTCCAGCAGCTCATCGGCGCTTTTAACCCATCGGCCACGTTGATCCGATGGTAGGCGCTGCCACAGGCTCTGCATGCGCGGGCCGACGCAGTGGATTACATCGATTTCGGACAGAAATGGCAGATCACCCAAACCGGCATGCATGGTGGCTTCAGCCGCACCCAGCTCCAGCATATCGCCCAGAACCGCAACCCGTCGGCCCTTGGGTTTGGCGGCGGCCAAAACCTCAAGCGAGGCCTTCATCGAGGTGGGGCTGGCATTGAAGGCATCATCGATCAGCTCAAGCTTCTGCGCCTCGTTGTTGGGGTCTAGCTGGATGATCTCACGCATGCCGCGCCCGGCAGGTGGCGTCCAGAGCGATAGGTCAGCCGCTGCTTTGTCCAGATCTAACCCCAGTGCCGCAACCACGGCCAAGACAGCCACAGCGTTCTGAGCAAAATGTCGGCCCGGCGCATTGACGGTAAAGGACAGAGGATGGTCATGGATGCGCGCCTGACCGATCGTTTGCGTGTCTTGCAAAGTGACATTCAAGAGTTGGCAGGCATTGCCTGCGCCCTCGCCGAAGCAATGCAGTTTGGCAGCCTGTGCATCAGCGGCGATTGCCATGATCGGGGCGGTTTCCAAATCGCCGTTACTGATGGCAATGCCCAGCGGCTCTAGCCCGTTGAAAATGGCGGCTTTCTCGTGAGCGATACCTTCAATCGTCTCAAAGGCTTCGATATGCACGGCGGCAACATTGGTGATCAGCGCCACATGCGGTCGTGCCATTGCAGCCAAAGGGGCAATCTCACCCGGATGGTTCATGCCAATCTCGATCACAGCAAATTCCGTGTGCCGAGGCATCCGTGCCAAAGTCAGCGGCACGCCCCAGTGGTTGTTGTAGCTGGCAACTGCAGCATGGGTGCGCCCCTGGGCTGACAGCACCGTGCGCAGCATCTCTTTGGTCGAGGTTTTGCCAACTGAGCCGGTTACGGCCACAACCTGTGCATCACAGCGCCCGCGCGCTGCTTTGCCCAGGGCTTCGAGCCCGGCCAGCACATCATCAACAATCAGCAAAGGTGCATCAGCATCGACGCCATCGGGTATGTGCGAGACCAGAGCTGCCCCTGCCCCCTTGGCCAGAGCCTGTGCGACAAAGTCGTGCCCGTCGCGCGCTGCTTTTAGAGCAACAAACAAATCACCGGATTGCAGGGTGCGGGTATCGATTGAGACAC
The DNA here is from genome assembly GCF_057444295.1 of Parasedimentitalea nitratireducens. NCBI lineage: Bacteria > Pseudomonadati > Pseudomonadota > Alphaproteobacteria > Rhodobacterales > Paracoccaceae > Parasedimentitalea > Parasedimentitalea nitratireducens. The sequence goes on from NZ_JBYAXC010000003.1 coordinate 377,637, forward strand.
CGTTGACGCTCCAATCACCCTGAGCGCGCCCACCAGTTGCCGCAACCGCCTCGTCCCGTGTCCAAAGGCTCATACCAATCCACCGTCCAAAGCGGCAACGGCAATGCTGGCCTGCTCTACGTCATCAAATGGTAAAATGTCATCGCCGACAATCTGCCCGCTTTCATGACCCTTGCCACAAATCAACAAAGCATCGCCGGGGCTAAGCGCATCGACACCACGTAAAATCGCTTCGGCACGATCGCCGACTTCCATCGCCTCGGGTGCGCCGGCTTTGACACCTGCTCGGATCAACGCAGGATCCTCGCTTCGCGGGTTGTCGTCGGTAACAATCACTACATCCGCATTTTCCGTCGCGGCTTGCCCCATCAGTGGGCGCTTGGCGACATCCCGATCACCACCAGCACCAACAACCGCAACCAACCGCCCCAACACATGTGGTCGCAGCGCCTTGATCGCGGTGGCCACGGCATCCGGAGTATGGGCGTAATCGACAAACACAGTGGACCCATTTTCACGGGTTGCCGCCAACTCCATGCGACCCCGCACAGTTGTAAGGTGCTCAAGCGTTTCAAAGACCCGTTCTGGCTTTTCACCCGAGGCAATCACCAAACCACAGGCAAGCAGAATATTCTCAGCCTGGAACCCACCGATCAGGCCCAACCGTGCCAAGTATGGCCGATCATGCCAAGTAAAGCGCATATCTTGGCCCGCAGCATCAAACCGCTGGCTCAGCAGGGAGAGATCCCCCATGCCGCGACCAACTGTAATCACCTCTTGTCCACGCGCGCCTGCGATGGCACGCATCTCGGCCCCGCGATCATCGTCGATATTGATCACCGCGACGCCTTCGTCCGGCAGCACCCGGCGAAACAGCCCAGCCTTGGCGGCAAAATAGGCTTCAAACGTATGGTGATAATCCAGATGATCCTGAGTGAAATTGGTAAACCCAGCCGCTGCCAACCGCACGCCATCTAGTCGGCGCTGATCCAACCCGTGGCTCGAAGCCTCCATCGCGACATGGGTCACACCATTTTCTGCGGCTTTGGCCAAGGCTTTATGCAGGGTGATCGGGTCTGGCGTGGTGTGGGCCAACGGATAGGTCCAAGCCCCTTCCACTCCGGTGGTGCCAAGATTCACGGCCGAGTGACCCAGTTCTTCCCAAATCTGACGCACAAAGGTTGCTACCGATGTTTTGCCATTGGTGCCTGTGATTGCGACCGAGGTCTGCGGCTGGGCGCCAAACCAAAGCGCCGCAGCATAGGCAAGCGCCTGCCGTGGGTCTTCGACCACCACCAATGCAGCTTGTCCATTTTCAAGCTCTTTGGTAGCTATCTTGGCGCCTTCAGCATCCGTTAGAATGGCTGCTGCGCCTTGGTCCAGAGCTGTTGCGATAAACTTGGCCCCATGAACCACGCTGCCAGGAAGTGCGGCGAACAAAAAGCCGTCGCGCACCATACGGCTGTCTAGCGTGACACCTTTGATCATTGGATCTGCGCCACCACGGGCAGTCAGGCCCAACCGGCCAAGGGCTTTTTCGGGAGTGTTCATGGTGACCTCACCTGTCAGTTAGAGGTGAGGGTTATACCAGTCAGCGGCGCAGGTTCAACTTGCGGCCGCAATCCCAGTAACGGTGCAATTCGGCCAATCATTTCAGCCGCCACAGGAACCGCCGTCCAGCCAGCCGTTCTACGTTCTTCACCATAGGCGATGATTGATGGTTCATCGAGTGTCACAACCAGCACATACTTTGGATCATGCGCAGGGAACATCGACGCAAAAGTCGCAATCACCTTGTTGTCGTAATAACCTCCATTGGGCTTGGGCTTGTCGGCTGTCCCGGTTTTACCGCCCACCTGATACCCCGGAACCTCACCAAAGCTAGCAGTGCCTTCGGTCACAACCTGACGCAACATCCTACGTGACGCGGCTGCTGCCTCTTCGGACATCACCCGTGGCCCCAGTTGTGGTCCGTTTTGTTTTAGAATGGTCGGGCTGACATAGTTGCCACCGTTTGCAATGGTGGCATAGCCCGCCGCCAAATGCATGGGGCTGGTCGATATACCGTGACCATAAGAAATTGTCATCGCCGACAGTTCCGACCAGTTTGGCGGCAACAAAGGTCGGCCACCACTGGCCTCGGAGATCTCAAACGGGGTTGGCTCCAGCATACCGAGACGAGACAAGAAATCCCTCTGGCGCTCGGCTCCGATTTGCTGAGCAAGCCGCGCGGTACCGATATTGGAAGATTTGATGATGATCCGCTCAACCGACAAGGTGTTGCCGTAGTTATGAAAATCACGGATCGAAAAGCGTCCCCACCGCAAAGGCCCGCGGATGTCCACAATCGTACCAGCGTTCACCAGCCCAAGATCCATCGCCTGTGCAGCGGCAAAAATCTTGAAGGTCGAACCCAGTTCGTACACGCCCTGAACCGAGCGGTTGAACAGCGGGCTGTCGGATGGATCACCCGAAACTGGCGGGCGCGGACGTTCGTTTGGATCAAAATCTGGCAGTGAAACAACCGAGATGACTTCGCCCGTGTTTACATCCATCAGGATCGAGGTTGCCCCCTTGGCGTTCATCAACCGCATACCACCGTACAGCACACGCTCGGCGGCGGCCTGAATGGTCAGGTCCAGCGACAGTTGCAGAGGTTCGGCACCATTGGCCGGGTCGCGCAGGTAGCTGTCATACTGACGCTCGACGCCAGCAACACCAATCACTTCGGCAGCATCCACGTCTTCTTCGCCGAAACTGGCCCCACCCAACACATGAGCAGCCAGGCTGCCATTGGGGTACAGCCGCATTTCTCGCGGACCAAACAACAGGCCGGGATCTCCGATGTCATGCACCGCTTGCTTCTGCTCGGCGCTGATTTTCTTCTTGATCCAGACAAACTTACGCTTGCCAGTAAAATCCTTGAGCAGGCGTGCGTGGTCCAGATTAGGGAAAACTTTGACCAAGGCAGCCGCAGCCGCAACAGGGTCTATCAATTGATGCGGATGCGCATAGAGCGAATGGGTTTCAAAGTTGGTCGCCAGAATGCGACCTTGGCGGTCGACGATATCCGCACGTTGGGCCGCAATGGCACTGCCTGATGCAACGGCCACCGGTTCAGTAGGTTCAGATGTTGCCATCATCCCCATACGAACTCCGATCAATGCATAGGCACAAAGAAAGAACACCCCCAACACCAGCAAGCGCCCTTCGGAGCGCTGTCGCGAACGGCCCTGAATTTCAGAATGGCGATGGGCCAGGTTTTCCTTTTCAATGACGTCGGGATTTTCCCCTTTGTCACGCGCAGCAAGGATACGAGCCAATGGCCGAAGTGGTGTGCGGATCATGGTTTGGCCCTCTGGGTGGCCGCCATTGTCGACACATCAACGCCGTTGGTGATCGGCAACAATGGCTCCTGCGGATACGAGACTTCATCAACCCGGCCAAACTGGTCGGGGCGCAAAGGCAAAAGGCCGAGGCCGTCAAAATTCAGCTCGGCCAATTCACGCAGACGGTCAGGACGGTTCAAATAGGCCCACTCGGCGCGCAGAACCCCCAGGCGAACCTGGGCGGTCCCGATCTGCTGCTGGAGGCTGCGGGTCTCTTTCAACACCTGCTGCGTGGTGTAGTTTTCGCGGTAGGCCCAAAAGGCCAGACCAAACACCGCCAGCGCGGACAAGACATAAGCCAGAGTTTTCATCGACGTGCCTCTTTCAGTTGCGGCATACCAACATCGCGGGCTTCAATCGGCGTGGCTGGTGCCTCGCTACGCCGCCCAACCCGCAACCGCGCTGACCGCGACCGTGGGTTTTCCGCCAGTTCCTGATCATCCGGCCCTTCAGCCTTGCGGGTGACCAGCGTGAACTGCGATGGAATTTCCTCAATCTCTGGAGCAAATCGATTGGCGCGCCCGGTTTTACCCGCACGGTGCTGAAAGAAACGTTTGACCATACGGTCTTCGATGGAATGAAAAGTGACAACAGCCAGCAGCCCACCGGGCTTTAGCGCCCGTTCAGCGGCCAGCAAACCCTGAAACAACTCTTCGTATTCGGCATTTACCGCAATGCGCAGCCCCTGGAAGCTGCGGGTGGCAGGATGTGATTTACCCGGCTTGGGCCGCGGCAAGCATCCCTCAACGATCTTGGTCAACTGCAGGGTGGTGGTGATCGGTTCCAGCGCACGTGCCTTGACGATTGCCTTGGCAATGCGACGGCTGGCGCGTTCTTCGCCAAAATGAAACAGAATATCCGCCAATTGAACCTCGGATAACTCAGCCACAAGATCGGCCGCCGAGGGCCCATCCTGAGACATCCGCATGTCCAGCGGGCCATCCTTCATGAACGAGAACCCACGCTCGGCCAAATCCAACTGCATCGACGACACACCTAGGTCCAGAACAACACCATCCAGATCGTTGGCATATTCATCCATGCGCGAAAACACGCCCTGCTGCATCACCAGCCGGTCACCATACTCGCCCGCCCAGCTTTCAGCCATTTCAAACGCCAATGGGTCACGATCAACGCCAATGACCTGCGAGGCTCCGGCCTCAAGCAAGCCGCGGGTATAGCCCCCTGCACCAAAGGTGCCATCCAGCCAACGGCCAGAAACCGGCGCAACCGTCTTTAGCAGTGGTCGCAACAATACAGGAATATGGGGAGCGGAGCCGGTATTTTGGTCCGTGGTCATCAGTCTGTTCCTCCAGCTCCATCAAGGAACTGCATTATATCATATCCAGCGGGCAACTCTTCCAACCATTCGGCTGTTTCCGCTTCTTCTTCTTCCTCATAGGTTTCAGGGTTCCAGATCTGGAACGTGTCACCGGCAGCAATAAAGAAGGCCTCAGCCGACAGACCAATCTTTTTGCGCAGTTTCGCAGGCAGCACCAAACGGCCCGTTTCATCTACGGTGGTTGGAAAGGACTGCCCGTGGAACAATTTTTGCAGCGCCTTGCGCGGCATAGACCCACGCGGCAAAGCGTCAATCTTGGCATCGACCTCGTCGATGGCTTCCATGGTGTAACATTCTAGAAATTTACGCGTGTCATCGCCATATACGATGACCAGCTCAGGGTTGCTGCCGGACTGCCAATTGTCGTCACCAGATTCAAGCACACGGCGAAACGAGGCCGGGATAGACACCCTGCCTTTCGTATCCACCTTGTGGTGGCTTTCGCCTCTGAACCTGCGGCCCAAACTAACGCCCTTTCTGCCTCATCCCTCATTCTCTTATTCGCACCCCAAAAAAGAAAAACAGCGAGTTGATCTGCTGCCACTGATCAACTCGCCGCCCTCGTCCCGCCTTGCGGGAGTGTCCGACTGCGCGCGCCACCTGGGGGGATGTCTGCTCGCTCGCGCGCCGGATCTCTGTAGTCGATGAAAGCGAAGGCCTGTATGAACCTGCATCTATATTTTTGCTTATGGTGGGGTCGTTTTGCGCCCCGTGCTCTTCGTCTCATTCGATGTAATAGGGATACTATGGGAGATCATGGTCTTGCAACGTTTTTTTAGTCAACAATGCCAGTCATCAAGGTGAAACGTCAAATTCAGCCCGCTCCAAACACAAATTTTCACCCTAATATTCGCATAATTGGTAAAACGAACCTCAAAAAATACTATATATAGGGAATCGCCGAATTTTTCAAAAAATCCCATAATTTCCCAGAAATACTACACCTATAACTTTTGTTCGCTTAATGTTCCGGCGCAACGCGTTGCAACATCACGCAAAAAGCCACCACATGGCTCCGAATCAAGTGTGTTTCGCAAGACTTTCACAGGCCCCACTTCGAAACACCCCGACCGGCCCATAAATTCCCGCACTTCCCACAAAGTCCCCAATCGCCTTCACAGAGCCGCCCCACGTATTCCCAACCCACTCCCGAACTAAAGCCCGCCGCACATCCCTCACATCAACACCCAAAGAGAAAGGCCCTCCCCGCAACAGGGAGGGCCTCACCCACGCATATCAATTTCGGCATACTCTGATCTCAGCTCACGCCATGCCGCCTTTGACCAAGCCCTCAGCAATCCGAGCATATGCTTGCGCCATCTGCCCCTCGCCAATCGCCACTGGTTCTCCGCCATCTCCAGCCAAGCGCGTCTCTAGATCAATCGGCAGCGCCGCCAACAGTGGGACGCCGAGCTTCTCAGCCTCGGCCTTAACCCCACCGTGACCAAAAATGTGGTGTTCACCGCCACAATCGGGACAGGTAAAGAATGACATATTCTCGATCAGCCCCAACACAGGTGTTTTAAGTGTTTTGAACATGTCAATTGCCTTGCGCGCATCCAACAAAGCAACATCCTGAGGTGTCGACACTACAATAGCGCCTGACAACTCAGCTTTGGTACATAAGGTCAGCTGCACATCCCCGGTGCCCGGCGGCAAATCGACAATCAGCACGTCCAGCTCGCCCCAGTTCACTTGCCCCAGCATCTGCTGCAATGCGCCCATCAGCATCGGGCCACGCCAGATCACCGCCTTGTCCTCTTCAAGCATGAAGCCGATCGACATCAGCGTGACACCATGGGCATGCAAGGGTTCGATTAACTTTCCATCGGGGCTGGCCGGTCGGCCAGAAGCCCCCATCATACGCGGCTGACTTGGCCCATAGATATCCGCATCAAGTACCCCTACCTTGCGGCCTTGCTTGGCCAGTGCAACAGCCAGGTTGGACGACACAGTCGATTTACCCACGCCGCCCTTACCGGAAGCCACCGCAAGTATCCGTTGAACCCCCGAAGGCTTCATGGGCCCGGCCTGTGGCTTGGGATGACCACCCACCTTAAGGCTTGGCGCCGGAGCCGCAGGCCCATGCGCTGTCAAAGCAGCAGAAACAGTCTCAACGCCCTGCACCCCACTCACAGCTGCTTCTGCCGCGCGACGCAGGGGTTCCATCAACTTGGCAACTTCGGGGCTAGGCGCCTCAATAACAAAGCTCACCCGCGACCCTTCGATGCGCAACGCCCGTATCATGTCGCGTGAAATCAGGGTGCCACCATCAGGTAATGCCAACCGCTCAAGCGCCGCGTGGATATCTGCCTGCTTCACTGCCATTTCGGCCTCCTATCGTTTCTTCAACTCATATAGAGAGTGCACCCGCTCTCCAAAACCCCGAAGCCAAACTTCCGGATTTACCCGCAAGTTCACAGACGGCTCAAAAAAGCGGCATACAAGCTGCACCTTTCCAATAATACAGCAAGTTTCGCCACATAGGCGGCGACCCATGCATTTGCTGCATAGCAGAAATGACAAAGTCGGGGATTGTGCGAGCGCAGCAAATTCCTATTTTGCACTCAAGCGACGCCACACTGGCTCAGCAACGAAATACACACCAAGGACCACCAGACTATGGCCGCAGTAGACCACATCAGCACACAGAAACCTTCGCTGTTCTGCGCCCCTGTTACCTTGATCGAAGCAGGCTGGGCGCGCTTTACTCGCTACCGCCTGTACCGCAAAACACTGATCGAGCTTTCCGAGCTGACAGCACGTGAGCTGGCCGATCTGGGCCTGCACCGCTCGACGCTAAAAAGCGTAGCCTACGAGGCCGCATACAAGAACACATAAAAGAGATCAGGCCTTTTCTCCTCCCTTAAAGGCCTGTCCTAAGCGGCAGCATACTCCTCCTCCCTGATGCTGCCGCACCCTATACCGGTTTAAAACCGGGTCAGAATACACCGGGACTTCCTCCTCCCTGAAACCCCGGTGTTGCAAAGAACGGCGGTGCCCCTCCTCCTCCCTGGCACCGCCGTTTTTCTTTGCCGATCCCCCTCATCGCAAACTGGCGAAACCTTCTCGCATCGCAGTCAATGCAATGCGGACACCCCTCAAGCTTATCAAAACTACGGCAGCGCAACCTCCGTTAGGAATTGGTTAAGTAATCACCGATAATTTGATGCAAACTTGATTTATCGTCTTGGGAGGCGTCCATGGCAGCCGGGAATTTGTCCAACCAGCACCACTACAGCTCTGGGCGTCATTATCACCAACGTCCAATATCTCGCCCTATTGGGGAAAACATCCAAAAGCACAGTCTCAAAGTTCTGACTTGGACTGTAGGGGCACTTGTTTTCCACATCATTCTTAGCGCCGCAGGTCTGTAACCCCAGACGATCAGATACGCCCCGTCCGATCAGAACTTACTTTTCCGGTTGTAGCATTCCCCACAATGGGCGCGAACTAACGATCCAAGGCAACGAAGTCCTGATCAACTAGCAATTCAAACAAGCTAAGGGTGCCGAAGAAATCGGTACCCGCGCATCCCCGAAAATGGCAGCGTTACGGCCGCAAGCTAGCATCACGGACTTTGAGCAAATCATCCTATACTTGCACAATGGCATTTGCGACCACAAAACTAGTCGCCCGTGAGTTGTTTGGTGCTAACATCGCTGCATTTCACCAATCCGATTGCAGGAGATGAGCATGGCCAATCTGACTCCGCCCCGTATTTGGACCTATATGACCACCACCGAACTGCTGATTTTTCTGGCGGGTTGTGCTTATTACGTCGCCTTTCTGATCAATCCTGAACTCTTTATGGGCATGCCTCTGAACCAAGATCCAATGGCCTGGACCGGCTTTGGATTGTTACTGATTGCAGTCGCCCTTGCCCGATGGGTTCAGTCAGGCTTTGATCTGCGGGTGCTTAGCGTTTTACGCAGCGGTGCTGTTGAAATTACCCTGGCTGAAGAACGTGTCCGCGCCTGGACCCGTAGCGCTTCAGCTATCAGCTTTCTTTTTGTTTTTCCAGTTTTGCTGGCAATCACCTTTTATGGAATCAGCCAGGTTGATTCCAACCCAACCGGAAAACCCCATCTCTACATGGGCGGAGCCATGGGCATCTTTATGGTTTCCACTCGGTTTGCACGGGGCATAGCCTCTGGGTTAGCCGCGCAGAAACTCTCAAAAGAAGCCAGCCAATTTGTTTTAAACCCAGCCCACCCCGACCGCTCATCCGGTTTTGGCAACCTGGGTTTCTTCTATTTCGAGCAAGCGCTTGTTCTACTGCTGCCAACGGTTTTCATGCTGGTGTGGCTCGTTATCGTTCAAAGCAATGTTAACGAAGCCCAACGATCCGATTTCGCCAACGAGATTCTGGCGCAGGTTGATGAGCACAAGCGAAGCCTGATTGAGGTCCCCAAATTTGTAGATGAATATATCGAATGCAAAACCAAAGACACGGAACTTGAGAACTGCCAGCGCGATAAGATTCACTTCATCTGGCTAAACCAGTTTGTGGCCTTGATCCTTTTCAACCTGGCCATTTTCTTTGCCAGCTGGCTCTGGCCAATGTTCATTCTGGCCAAGCAGATGCGCGCCTATCGGAGACGCATCATAGCGCCGGAAATCAAGCGCCTGGAAAAAGCCCTGCGTGTTGGCCGGGCACAGTTTTTCAATTCCGGAGGGTCGTGCCCGTCGGCCCTGCATGAAAGGACCGGTTCAGATGCCGAGCTACTGGCGACCTATAGGTCTTGCCCGGTATTCCCAATCCCATTCTGGACTGCGATAACCGCAACGGTATCCAACCTATCGGCGGTCTTGGGCGTCATGGGGGCGTCAATCTTCTGATCCGTGAGGGAACCCACCTACTATGATCGCCCCGTTTTCAAAGGGGCAATCATAGTAGCAATTAAAACGGAATGTCGTCCTTGGCCGAAATAAAGGCGGCGACCACTTTCTTCAGGCCCGCCTTGTCAAAATCAACTTCCAGCTTATCGCCATCAATCCCAGCAACCATGCCATATCCGAATTTTTGGTGGAACACCCGGTCGCCCAGCGTGAAACTCGACACCACAGTAGAATCAATAATCTGATTCCTGGCCGGTTTGGGCTGCGCCATACCGCGCTGCCCTGCCCGCGCCTGCATCCGCTTCCATCCGGGTGAATTATAGCCATCAGCCTGCCGCATCTTTTGCTCGATGGTTGATCGCACCGGCGCCTCAGCCGGGGCCGCAGCACCATAACTGCCACCATATAAGCCCGGAGGTGTCAGCACTTCGACATGTTGTTCGGGCAGCTCATCAATGAAGCGCGACGGCAGTTGCGATTGCCACTGGCCAAAAATTCGCCGATTGCCAACAAAGGAAATCGTGCAGATCTCTTCGGCCCGCGTAATGCCCACATAGGCAAGGCGGCGCTCTTCTTCCAAGCCTTTCAGGCCGCTTTCATCCATACTGCGCTGCGACGGGAACAGACCGTCCTCCCAGCCAGGCAGGAACACAGCCGGGAACTCAAGCCCCTTGGCCCCGTGCAGGGTCATGATCGATACCTTCTGGCCGTTATCATCGGATGCGTTGTCCATGATCAGGCTGACATGCTCTAGAAACCCTTGCAGGTTTTCAAAGTTCTCCAGCTGGCTGACCAGCTCCTTGAGGTTTTCCAACCGCCCCGGCGCATCTGGTGTTTTGTCGTTCTGCCACATGGTGGTGTAGCCCGACTCGTCCAGAATGATCTGCGCCAATTCATGGTGCGGCACGTCGGGTTCACCAAACCGCATCTTTGGAGCGCCACCTTCGTCGATCACGGAATTATCGTCGACCTCAAGGACCGGACCAACGGTCATCGCGCTCCAGCGGGCCAGGTTATCCAGCAATTGCCGCAGCTGCCCAGCGCCCTTACCCTTGATCAAACCGTTTTCCACCGCCAGCCGCGCCCCCTCGACCAGCGAGACACCGTTTTGCCTTGCTGTCATCTGAATGGTCTGCTGCGCCTTGTCGCCAAGCCCCCGCTTGGGCGTATTCACTATTCTCTCAAACGCCAGCGCATCATCCGGGCTGGTCACAACCCGGAAATAGGCCATGGCATCGCGAATCTCGAGCCGTTCATAGAATCGCGGCCCGCCAATCACCCGGTACGGCAGGCCTATGGTCAGGAACCGATCCTCGAACGCGCGCATCTGATGCGAAGCACGGACCAAGATAGCCATCTGATCAAGATCCCGAGGCCCCTGCCCATGGGTACCGCGCTGCATGGCTTCGATCTCTTCGCCAATCCAACGCGCTTCTTCTTCGCCGTCCCAATGGCCAATCAAGCGGACCTTTTCGCCGCCCTGCGCCTCAGTCCACAGCTCTTTGCCCAAACGGCCCTCGTTGCCAGCAATCACACCGGACGCAGCCGCAAGGATATGTTCGGTTGAGCGATAGTTCTGTTCCAGCCGCACCACCTTGGCACCGGGAAAATCCTTGTCAAAGCGCAGAATGTTACCCACCTCGGCCCCGCGCCAACCATAGATCGACTGGTCATCATCGCCCACACAGCAGATATTTTTGTGCCCACCGGCCAGCAGCCGCAGCCACATGTACTGGGCAACGTTGGTATCTTGGTATTCGTCCACCATGATGAAGCGGAACCAGCGCTGATATTGCTCCAGAATGTCAGGGTGGTTCTGGAAGATCGTCACCATGTGCAACAGCAGATCGCCAAAATCCACCGCGTTCAGCTCGCGCAGGCGGGTTTGGTATTGGGCGTACAGGTCAACACCCTTGCCATTATAGGCCGAGGCATCGGACACCGGCACCTTGGTCGGAACCAGCGCGCGGTTCTTCCAGTCATCAATGACATTGGCCAGTGTTCGCGCAGGCCAACGCTTGTCATCAATGCCTTCGGCACGGATCAGCTGCTTCAACAGCCGGATCACATCATCCGTATCCAGAATGGTAAAATTGCTTTTCAGCCCCACCAGCTCGCAATGGCGGCGCAGCAGTTTGACACAGATCGCGTGAAACGTCCCCAGCCAGGGCATACCCTCGGCCGGTTGGCCCAGCATTCCGCCAACCCGTTGCTTCATCTCGCGTGCGGCCTTGTTGGTAAATGTCACCGCCAAAATCTCGTTTGTGCGGGCTGTCCCGGTGGTCAGCAAATGCACGATGCGCGCCGTCAGCGCCTTGGTCTTGCCAGTACCAGCCCCCGCGAGCATCAACACCGGCCCATGCAGGCATTCCACTGCCTCTCGCTGCGCCGGGTTCAGCGCATCAAGATAGGGCTGGGGCCGCGCCGCCATGGCACGAGAGGATAGCGAGGCGCCCTCAAAGGCGTCCATTTCATCAAAACTGCTCATGGCCGTGATCCTAGCGCAATAGTTGACCGCAGGAAAGAGGACGTTCCCACTATGTTCCCACACTTTTAAGGTGTATCTAAAGCTCACATATCTCCAATTGGAACCAAATATCCGTACACCAACACCACTTTTTAACGATATGCAAACCTTGGAATGCAACTTCTAGCTTACTGTTTTGTTTAGTTTAGTCTCATGTTGAGAGTGTGAATATGCGTAACGAGCTTCGTCTCAATTTTAAGAACCGGCTCAGAAACCTGGCCATTATCTTTGTTCTTCTCGGTACTGTTGCTGGATCTGTCTGGGCTGTCTTGTCCATCCCTGCGCCGCTGGTTGACAAAATGCTAGAAACAGACACCCGTCTTCAATCGGAATTGTGGAAACGTCGTGTCGTTCTACATATGGAAGACGCCAAAGAATCTTTTGAAAACGGGGCTGTCACTCCTGCAGATGCCAGGTTGCTAAGCCTAATCCCTGAAACCTCAGAAATCTATCGCCTGCGTCTCCTGACAGAAAGTGGTGAGATTTATTGGTCAACCCAACCTGATGACATCGGCGAGTATGTCACCCGGGATTATTTTGACAACATTGTCGCCAAGGGCCAGGTCCATTACAAACATGAATCACTTAGTATCAACCAAATTGACGGCCTAGCGATACACACCGAGGGCCACTCGGCAGAAACCACACGCGAAGTTGCCGAGGTCTTTACACCCTTTATGCATAATGGGCACTTTGACGGCGCCCTAGAATTCTTCACTGACTTCACCGCTCTAAGAACCACATTTATTAACCGGGTGCGGTATTCGCTCATCATACTGACCGCAATCGCGGTCCTCGCCATGTCGATCGCAATGTATGTCACATTCAAGGCCAACCGGTTTCGGATAAAAGAAATGCGCGAGCGTAACGAAAACGAGCGCGACATTCTGGATGAACAACTGCGCCTAGCGCGCGAGGTGCGCCTGCTGGGAGAACTCAACGAATGGCTTCAATCCAGTCGTTCTTTGGACGAATTGTTCGATATGGTCTCACGTTTCATGACCCATATTCTGCCCTGCGCAGAAGGCAGTGTATATGTCTACTCCAACTCTCGTGACGTCCTGGATGGCTGTGCCAGTTGGAATGGTGGCACTCATAAGGATCACATTCACCCCGAGGAATGCTGGGGGCTGAGACGCGGCCGTGCGTATCAATTTGGAGCCTCGGAAATTGACTTTGTCTGTGAGCACTCCGAACCACATGATGGTCGCGATTACTATTGCTTTCCCATTCTGGCGCATGGCGAAACCGTTGGCCTAATGCACTTGCGCGCTGTTGAAAATGACAACAATGCCTTCACTCAAAGCAAGAAAATGGCACAGATGTGCGCCGAGCAGATTAGCATGGCGATTGCAAATGTTAGGATGCGCGATCAGTTGCACGACCAATCTGTGCGCGACCCGCTTACCGGGCTGTTCAATCGTCGTCACATGACGGAAAGTCTGCGCAAGCTCATTGGCACCAGCCAAGACAATGGTAAGCCACTCAGTCTGATTGCCGTGGATGTCGACCATTTCAAGAAATTCAATGACAACCACGGGCATGATGCGGGGGATATGGTCCTTCGTGCGGTCGGGGCCGTTCTGGAGCAGGCCTGTGATGGAGACGAAGTTGCTTGCCGTCCTGGAGGTGAGGAATTTACACTGATCTTACCGGGCCGTTCACAAGAAGATATCATGACCAAGGCCGAGATGGTGCGCCAGGCGGTCGAAGCCATAACAGTGCGCTACGGTGAAAAGGCATTGCCTCGCATCACCATCTCGCTGGGTGTGGCACATTATCCTATGCACGGAACTATGCCGCAAGATCTGCTGCGGGCCTCAGACGACGCCCTGTATGACGCCAAGGCCAAGGGTCGCAACCAAGTGCGCCTGGCGACAAGCTCAGAGCCCGAACCGCGGTATCAACCTGAACATTTGGGCCCAAAAACAACTGATGCACATATCGCGGCTGAGTGACCGGGCGCGAAGAATAGCACCCACAGATCAGCCTGCAACGCAACTTTTGACCAACCACACCCTCCAAAACGGAACAGACCGGTCAAAACCACCCCCTTTCCTTGCTAATTGTTTCGATTTGAAATTTGCTGCACCGCAGCACTTGCAATTTCCTACAAGCCTTCCCACAAATCCGCATGGAATTAGATAGTCGTTACCCCGCTGTATCCGATTTAGCCCGCCGCGCCCGCCAGCGGTTGCCCAAGTTCGTTTGGGAGTATCTCGACAGTGGCACCGGCACCGAAGCCACCAAAGCGCGCAATCGCGCCGCACTGGATCAGGTCGGGTTCATGCCTTCGGTTCTGCATGGCCCGATTGATATAGATCTCAGCACCTCATTGTTTGGCGAAACGCTGCCTCTGCCCTTTGGCATGGCTCCGCTGGGGATGTCTGGCCTGATCTGGCCTGACGCCGAAGGTCATCTGGCGCGCACCGCAGCTACCGCAGGTATTCCTTATTCTTTGTCCACTGTGGCAACCCAGTCGCCCGAAGATCTGGCCCCACATCTAGGCAAACAAGGTTGGTTCCAGCTCTACCCGCCCAAAGACCCCGACATCCGCAAGGATATGCTCGCCCGTGCAAAATCGGCCGGGTTCAAGGTGCTTGTACTAACAGTAGATGTTCCCGTTGCTTCTCGCAGGGAACGGCAGGTACGTTCTGGCTTAACGCAGCCTCCGAAATTAACACCGCGCCTATTGGCCCAAGTGATGATGCGCCCAGCATGGGCCTTGGGCATGGCCCAGCGCGGCATGCCGCATATGCGGACATTGGATAAATACATCAACGGCGACATGGGCAGCCTGTCTTCCACCGCGCATATTGGCTATTTGTTACGTACCTCGCCCGATTGGGACTACGTGCAATGGCTGCGCGATCACTGGCACGGCCCGCTGGTAATTAAGGGCGTACTGCGCCCCGAAAATGCCCAGCGCCTGCAAGATATCGGAGCCGATGCGCTGTGGGTGTCAAATCACGCCGGCCGCCAGTTTGACGCCTGCCCCGCTAGCATCGAAATGCTACCCCAGATCCGTCAGGCCACCGACCTGCCCTTGATCTTTGACAGCGGCGTTGAAAGCGGGTTGGACATCCTGCGCGCGCTGGCATTGGGCGCGAACTACATCATGCTGGGCAGGGCCTTTCACTTTGCTCTGGCGGCGCTTGGGCCCAAGGGCCCGGCACATCTGATCGACCTCCTATCCAAGGACCTCCAGGCCAATATGGGACAAATGGGCTGTCAAAATCTGCAACAGCTGCCCACCCCGGTGACACTGTCACCACTTCTGCAGCCGACAAAATAAGGAAAACTCCACACCAGAAGCCGCAGAAACGCACAATCCTGCCGGTTATACCCAGTACTACGCGTATACCTGTCTCTAAGATGTGCCTAACACTTCCTCCAAACTGCACGACCCCGAGGGTGACATGACTGACTTCAAGAAAATCCTGATTGCCAACCGTGGCGAAATCGCCATCCGCGTAATGCGCGCTGCCAACGAGATGGGCAAAGCCACCGTTGCCGTCTATGCCGAAGAAGACAAACTCGGCCTGCACCGGTTCAAAGCCGACGAGGCCTATCGCATTGGCGAAGGCATGGGACCGGTTGCCGCCTACCTGAGCATCGATGAGATGATCCGCGTCGCCAAGGAATGCGGCGCAGATGCGATCCACCCCGGCTATGGTCTGCTGTCTGAAAACCCCGACTTTGTGGATGCCTGTTCGCGTAATGGCATCACCTTCATCGGCCCTAAGGCTGAAACCATGCGCGCCCTTGGGGACAAGGCCAGCGCCCGCCGGGTTGCGGTTAAGGCAGGCGTTCCGGTTATCCCCGCCACCGAGGTTCTGGGCGACGACATGGATGCCATCCGCAAAGAAGCAGCCGAAGTTGGCTATCCCTTCATGCTCAAAGCCTCTTGGGGTGGCGGCGGTCGCGGCATGCGCCCGATCTACGGCGAAGATGAGCTGGAAGAGAAAATCCTGGAAGGTCGCCGCGAGGCCGAAGCCGCCTTTGGTAATGGCGAAGGCTATCTGGAAAAGATGATCCAGCGCGCCCGCCACGTCGAGGTGCAGATCCTGGGCGACAAACAAGGTGGCATTTATCACCTGTTCGAGCGCGACTGCTCGGTGCAGCGCCGTAACCAGAAAGTGGTTGAACGCGCGCCTGCACCCTATCTCAGCAAAGAGCAACGCACCGAGATCTGCGAGTTGGGTCGCAAGATTTGCGATTTTGTTGGCTATGAATGCGCCGGTACTGTCGAATTCCTGATGGATATGGACGACGGCAAGTTCTACTTCATCGAAGTGAACCCCCGCGTGCAGGTGGAACACACTGTCACCGAAGAAGTCACTGGCATCGACATCGTCCGCGCCCAGATCCTGATCGCCGAAGGCAAATCAATCGCCGAGGCCACCGGTAAGGCCAGCCAAGATGATATCGCTCTGACCGGCCACGCGCTGCAGACCCGTGTCACCACCGAAGATCCACAGAACAACTTCATCCCCGACTATGGCCGCATCACCGCCTATCGTTCGGCCACTGGCATGGGCATCCGACTGGATGGCGGCACCGCCTATGCAGGCGGCGTGATCACTCGGTATTACGACAGCCTGCTGACCAAAATCACCGCCAAGGCCCCGACTCCGGAAATGGCCATCGCCCGCATGGACCGCGCATTGCGCGAATTCCGGGTCCGTGGTGTATCGACCAACATCGCCTTTGTCGAAAACCTGCTGAAACATCCAACCTTTCTGGACAACAGCTACACCACCAAATTCATCGACGAGACGCCCGAACTGTTCCGGTTCACCAAGCGTCGTGATCGTGGCACCAAGGTGTTGACCTATATCGCTGATATCTCGGTCAACGGGCACCCAGAAACCGAAGGCCGTGCCGCCCCTGCCGCCGACCTCAAGGCCCCGCGCCCACCCAAGGTCGCGCCCGGCAACCTGCCCTATGGCACCCGTAACCTGCTGGAACAAAAAGGCGCCCAGGCGGTGGCCGACTGGATGAAAGCTCAGCGCCAGTTGCTGCTGACCGACACCACTATGCGCGATGGCCACCAGTCGCTGCTGGCCACCCGGATGCGATCGATCGACATGATCAAAGTGGCCCCGGCTTATGCTAATAACCTTAGCCAGCTGTTCTCGGTCGAATGCTGGGGCGGCGCAACGTTCGATGTCGCCTATCGCTTCTTGCAAGAATGCCCATGGCAGCGCCTGCGTGACCTGCGCGAGGCGATGCCAAACGTGATGACCCAGATGTTGCTGCGCGCCTCTAACGGCGTGGGCTACACCAACTACCCCGACAACGTGGTGCAAAGCTTTGTGGCTGAAGCCGCCAAGGGCATTGATGTGTTCCGCGTGTTCGACAGCCTCAACTGGGTCGAAAACATGCGCGTCGCCATGGATGCCGTGGTTGAGAGTGGCAAGATCTGCGAAGGCACAATCTGCTACACCGGTGACATCCTTGACCCCAACCGCGCCAAGTATGACCTGAAATACTACATCGGCATGGCTAAAGAACTCGAGGCCGCTGGCGCCCATGTTCTGGGCCTGAAAGACATGGCCGGCCTGCTGAAACCTGCCGCCGCCCGCGTGCTGATCAAAGCCCTGAAGGAAGAGGTCGGCCTGCCGATCCACTTCCACACCCATGACACTTCGGGCATTGCCGGCGCCACCATTCTGGCCGCTGCTGATGCAGGCGTGGATGCAGTGGACGCTGCCATGGACGCCTTCTCGGGCGGCACCTCGCAGCCTTGCTTGGGTTCCATTGTCGAAGGTCTGCGGAATACCGACCGCGACACCGGCATTGATATCGGCACCGTGCGTGAGATCTCAGACTACTGGGAACAGGTCCGCGCTCAATATGCAGCCTTCGAAAGCGGCATTCAGGCCCCAGCCTCCGAGGTTTACCTGCATGAAATGCCCGGCGGTCAGTTCACCAACCTCAAGGCACAGGCGCGCAGCCTCGGCCTTGAAGAGCGCTGGCACGAGGTGGCACAAACCTATGCCGACGTGAACCAAATGTTCGGCGATATCGTCAAGGTAACGCCTTCGTCCAAAGTGGTCGGCGACATGGCTTTGATGATGGTTTCACAAGGCCTGACACGCGCCGAGGTCGAAGACCCCAAAACCGACGTCGCCTTCCCAGACTCGGTTGTGGACATGATGCGCGGCAATCTGGGCCAACCGCCCAAAGGCTTCCCAGGTGGTATCGTCAGCAAGGTGCTGAAAGGTGATGCGCCAAATCTGGAACGCCCGGGCAAGCATCTGGAATCAGTTGATATCGAGGCCACACGTGCCGAGTTGAGCGCTGAGCTGAACGGCAAGGCCATCGATGACGAAGATCTGAACGGCTACCTGATGTACCCCAAGGTTTTCCTGGATTACATGGGCCGTCACCGCAGCTATGGCCCTGTGCGCACCCTGCCGACCAAGACCTTCTTCTATGGTATGGAGCCGGGCGAGGAAATCGAGGCTGAGATCGATCCTGGCAAAACCCTCGAAATTCGTCTGCAAACCATTGGTGAAACCGATGAAAAAGGTGAGGTCCGGGTATTTTTCGAACTCAATGGCCAGCCCCGCGTCATCCGAGTACCAAACCGTCTGGTCAAGGCCACGACCGAGAGCCGCCCCAAGGCCGACCCTGCCAACGGCAACCACTTTGGCGCGCCGATGCCCGGAGTGGTGGCCACCGTTGCGGTGCAGCCCGGCCAACAAGTGCACGAAGGCGATCTACTGCTGACCATCGAAGCGATGAAGATGGAAACCGGCATTCACGCCGAACAGGATGGTGTGGTCAAAGCCGTGCATGTCCAGCCCGGCACTCAGATCGATGCCAAGGATCTGCTGATCGAGCTGGAATAAACACACAAAAAATGCGCGGGAGCTAATCTTCTCCCGCGCATTTCTTTACCCTAAAACTCCCGCCAATGTCAGGGCACTTACCCCCTACGCTTGGCAAAGCTGCGATCCGCCTGCCCTTTCAGACATCTTGGCACCACTGGGAACTCTTGGCTTAGAAAATAGGCATAGGTGCCGCCAGGGAATTCCGCAGTTGTGACCTGCGCGCCGTTACATTCGTCCAGCGTCCCCGATCCGGCACGATACTGATAATCCTGCACAAAAGCTCCATCATGACGTCCACCGGGTGCCGACCCACCGGGCCGGTTGCCAGATTTCAGACTGTAAGAACTGGTCATTTCTTGCACGCGGCCATTCACCTTGGCTGTGATAGCATAAATCGGAAACCCATCCGCAGCATAGCCAATCAAAGGCGAGGCCTTGTCAGCCGACCAGCCCACCTGCTGCATCAGCCCCCAGGGCATACCGTGATAGTGGTACGCCCCACCTGGCTGTACATGGGCATAGTTCTGATCCAGCCCCAATGTCACCGCCCCACCCAGGGCCTCGTACTGCCAGCCAGACTGACGGTTGCCTTTCCAAAACTCCGCCGCGCCCGGATCAAATGGCACACCATTGACCGCAACCCCGAACAACCCAGCCAAACCAAAGGCCTGGGCAACGCGGGCGAGTTGATCGGTATCAGCAGAGAACCGGTAATTCTGAGACTTGATCGCGTGCGGATTGCCCCGATTTGGGAACTGCCCAACCGCGTGGTCCGGTATCCCGTTGGCTCTGATCTTCACAGAATCGCCGCTTGCACGCAGCTTGACCTTATTGCCCTGAACGCTGACTTGGGCTGGCACCAGATCCAGCTCTTGCGCCTGGGTTGCGGTATGCTTTCGCATCTTTGGTCGCCCCTGCGCATCACTTTGCAACACAAATCCGGCGGTAATAACGCCCCCCAAAACAACCAGCTTCACTGAATTAGCAACCCGCATAGAATAACCCTCTGTTATCAATTGACGCTTGGAGAGTTCTACGCAGCACCCTGAGCGTTCCGTCGCAAGATTTCAAAAAAAATCAAACTTTGTGGTTTTTGCCCTTGCGGCCACGCCCCGGAATTCCTATTTCAGCGCTCACCGACGGAATGCGGGCGTAGCTCAGGGGTAGAGCATAACCTTGCCAAGGTTAGGGTCGAGAGTTCGAATCTCTTCGCCCGCTCCATCGGTCAATCGGACAGGGTCGCCTTAGGGCGGCCCTTCCGCATTTCTGGCTCAGGCACTAGTGTCCTGCCTTGCGGGGAATCAGCTCAACCGCTAAGAACAGAGCAAGAACGCCACCCATGGCGCCAATAACAACGAGGTAGCATGCTGACATCAGTTGAACTTTGCGCAGGTGCGGGCGGTCAGGCCCTGGGACTGGAAAAAGCCGGATTTGATCACACCGCTCTGGTGGAGATCGACAAGCATTGCTGCGCTACCCTGCGTCACAACCGTCCCAATTGGAATGTGCTTGAAGAAGATGTGCGCCTGTTCAAAGAACGCGCGTCCGATTTTGCCGGTATTGACCTGCTGGCTGGTGGCCTGCCCTGCCCTCCGTTCTCGGTGGCGGGTAAGCAGCTGGGCGAAAAGGACGAACGCAACCTGTTCGATGATGCGCTGGAAATCGTCGCAGCCACCCGCCCCAAGGCGGTGATGATCGAAAACGTGCGCGGCTTTCTGGATGCGGTGTTTCTGGACTACCGCGAAAAGCTGAAAAAGCAGCTCAGCAAGCTGGGCTATACCACCGACTGGCGGCTATTGAATGCTTCTGATTTTGGCGTACCACAGCTACGTCCGCGAGTAATCATCGTTGCCCTGCGCAAGGAATACACCGATCAATTCTGCTGGCCCGAACCACTGCCCCATAATCCGGCCACCGTCGGTGAAACCCTGATCGACCTGATGAAGGAACGTGGCTGGCGTGGCGCAGATGATTGGGCAGCCAAGGCCAACGAGATTGCCCCCACAATTGTTGGCGGATCGAAAAAGCACGGCGGCCCCGATCTAGGTCCAACCCGCGCCCGTAAAGCCTGGGCCTCGCTGGGCGTCGAGGGCCGCACCATCGCGCCCGAGGCCCCGGATCCGT
The DNA here is from genome assembly GCF_057444295.1 of Parasedimentitalea nitratireducens. Lineage (NCBI taxonomy): Bacteria > Pseudomonadati > Pseudomonadota > Alphaproteobacteria > Rhodobacterales > Paracoccaceae > Parasedimentitalea > Parasedimentitalea nitratireducens. Next base: position 398,703 of record NZ_JBYAXC010000003.1, read on the forward strand.
TCCATAACGATATGCCCCGCCTGACTGTGCGCATGGTGGCTCGCATTCAGGGCTTCCCGGACGATTGGCATTTCACCGGAGCAAAGACCAATGCCTATAAACAGGTCGGCAACGCCTTCCCACCGCCGGTGGCACAGGCTGTCGCCACTCAGCTGAAAGCGGCCATTTCCAAACCGAATCTGCATGTCGTGCGGGCCTGACACCTTGTATCTAGGATCGCGCCCGAACTTGGGGAGGTGCAAAGCGCCTTCTCGCGGAGAAGGTCAGGCGCGGCCCGGCCAATCGGCCGGACCAAAGGCTCGGAAATGAAAAAATCCATCCCCCCCAGCCTGGTCCAACCAGGCCACCCCGATTTCGAACTGCTGTCGTTGCTACAAACTGAAATCACCGCCCGCGCTGGTGGGGCGCTTGCTTTGGCTGATGACTTCCCCGCCATGCTGCGCACCTGCATCGACGATGTCATCATGACCCCCAAAACCGGGCGGCGCAGTTATGAAGAGCTGGAAAAGACCGAAAAGACCTATATCGGCACCCGGGTTGAAATCGAGCTGCGCGCCTTGCTGCGCCTGAAACGCGGCAAGCTGGATACCGAAATTCTGGGCCATGACGTGGACATCAAGAACACCATGGGCAGCAATTGGATGATCCCAACCGAAGCGGTAGATCAAGCTTGCATCCTGGTCGCCGCCGACGAGGTCCGCGCCCGCTGTTATCTGGGTCTGATCGTCGCCCGCCGCGACTATCTCACCGCCGGTCAGAACAAAGACGCCAAACGCTCGATCTCGGCCGAGGGGTTCCAGCACATCCTGTGGCTGCTCTGTGATCACCCCTACCCGGCCAATTTCTGGCGCACCATGGACGAACAGGTCGTCGATCAGATCTTTGCCCAAGACACCGGAAACGCCCGCATGGCGTGCCTGTTTCGCGAGGTTCAGAACCAGCCGATATCCCGCGACGTGGTCGAGGCGGTGGCAATGCAAAAGGACTTCATGCGCCGGGTGCGATCCGACAAAGGGCGCGGCGCACGGGATCTGCTGGAACAAGACGGCATCCTATTGCTACAGGGGCAGCTCCACGGCCAGCTGATCAAAGCGCTGGATCTGCCGCATTGTGCGCCAAGTGAGTTCATCTCGTGCCGCCCTACCACCGCCCAACACCACCGCATGGCGGAACAGGCCGGTTTCAATCTGCCCCAGATTGCCGACTAAAAACTAATTCCTCATCCCCGACAGTTTTTTCTGTTTTCCCTCTTGCGGCGCGCGCCGGGAACTTCTATTCAGCGCCTCACCAACGGAATGCGGGCGTAGCTCAGGGGTAGAGCATAACCTTGCCAAGGTTAGGGTCGGGCGTTCGAATCGCCTCGCCCGCTCCAGTTGGCCACCTTACCCAGGGTGGATTTCGAAAGGTCGCCTTAGGGCGGCCTTTTCGGTTTTCAGGGACCATGAAAGCCAACAAAAAAGAATTTCTCCCCACATTAAATTTCCCTCTTGCGGCCCAGGCTTCGTCGGCCTATTCAACGCCCACCAACGGAATGCGGGCGTAGCTCAGGGGTAGAGCATAACCTTGCCAAGGTTAGGGTCGGGCGTTCGAATCGCCTCGCCCGCTCCAGTTGGACCATCCCTACCCCGGATGGAAATCGAAAGGCCGCCTTCGGGCGGCCTTTTCGCGTTTTAGTCCCCAATTTTCAGCCGCACTAAACTTTTGATCAAATTCCTTTGACGCTGCCCCGAAAACCCGTCACTCATTCGACAAAGCAATGCACCACAACAGGAGTTCCGGTATGGCCGCACCCGTCGTTTACCCCTACACAAATTTCACTGCCACCGAGCAACTGTGCCTAGAGCGCGGCGAAGGCATCTATGTCTTTGACAAAGACGACAACAAATATATCGAAGGCATGGCTGGCCTGTGGTGCACCTCGCTGGGCTACAGCAACACCGAATTGGTCGACGCCATCACCGAGCAGCTCAACACCCTGCCCTTCACCCACACCTTTGGCGGCAAAACCCATGAACCGATCATGGAACTGGCCGAAAAACTGCGCGCCATGGTGCCGGTCGAGGATGCCTATTTCTTCTTTGGCAACTCAGGCTCGGATGCCAACGACACCCACTACAAGATGCTGCGCTATTACTTCAACGCCATTGGCAAGCCGGAAAAGCGCAAGATCATCACACGCGAGCGTGGCTACCACGGTGTCACAGTCGCCGCCGGTTCCATGACCTCGCTGCCCGGTAACCTGGCGCATTTCGACCCACCGGTTGAAGCACTGGGCGTGCTACGCGCTGATTCTCCGCACTACTACACCAACCGCAGAGGCAACGAGACCGAAGCCCAGTTTGTTGACCGCATCATCAACAATCTCGAAGATCAGATCATCGCCGAGGGCCCCGACACCATCGCTGCGATGATTGTCGAGCCGATCACCGGCGCATCTGGCGTGATCGTCCCGCCCGAAGGCTACTATGAAAAACTGCAAACCCTGCTGCGCAAATACGACATTCTGATCTGGGCAGATGAGGTCATTACTGGCTTTGGCCGTACCGGCAACGATTTTGGCTCCACCACCATGGGCATCAAGCCCGACCTGATGTCCTTTGCCAAACAGCTCAGCTCGGCCTATTTCCCGATCTCGGCCGCCGTGATCCCCGGCTGGATGTACGAGGCAATGATCGAACAGACCAACCAGGTTGGCGTGTTTGGTCAGGGTTATACCTACACCGGCCACCCGGTAGCCTGTGCTGCCGCACTGAAAACGCTGGAAATCTATGAACGTGACAACCTGTTTGTTCATGCGGCGGATGTTGGTGACTACCTACAGGCACAACTGCGCGAGGCCTTTACCGATCACCCACTGGTAGGTGAGGTTCGCGGCAAGGGTCTGATTGCAGCGCTGGAACTGGTGTCGAACAAAACCACCGGAGCCAGCTTTGAAGGCGGTATCGCCGGCGCCACATCGCAAAAACACTGTCAAGACAATGGTCTGATCCTGCGTGCGGTTGGCGGCAACGCCTTGGCCCTGTGTCCGCCGCTGATCATCACCCGCGACGAGGTGGACGAGTTGATGGGCAAGTTGAAAGCCGCAATCGACAGCACATATGCTGAGCTAAAGGACAAAGGCCTGATTGCAGGTTAACCCAAATCCGACCAATGCCTGACCCTTTCAGCGGGGTCAGGCACGCAGCTTAAAAGACCTTGTAAGTCATCGTGGTCAGTGACCGCTCGATACCCTCGATGACCAACAGGTGGTCATTGATATACTTGCCCACATCCTCGCCCGCCGGGATATACAGCTTCATCAGCAGGTCAAAGTCACCGCTGGTAGAATACAGCTCGGAATGAATTTCCCGCAGAGCGATGTCCTCGGCCACTTTATAGGTGGTGCCGGGTTTGCAGCGAATTTGGATAAAGACACAGGTAGACATGAATCGCCTCGGGTTTTCAGGATCTGTTGCAACCCAAGCTGGCATGCCCAACCGCCGGGCGCAATCCCCTGCCTCTTTTGGCAACACCTCACGACATTCCCGGCAACGCCCTTGAGCCAGCCCCCCGCGATCCCCTATAAGCACCCCGAAAGTCACAAGGATTTGCAGCCATGCGCACAGCCAAGATCAGCCGTTCAACCAACGAGACCTCGATTTCGGTCGAGATCAATCTGGATGGCACCGGAGCCTATGACAACCAGACCGGCGTTGGCTTTTTTGACCACATGCTGGACCAGCTGTCGCGCCACTCGCTGATCGATATGACCATCCGCGCCGAAGGTGACTATCACATCGACGACCACCACACGGTCGAAGACACCGGTATCGCACTGGGTCAGGCCCTGGCCCAAGCCCTTGGCGACAAAAAAGGCATCCGTCGTTACGGCGAATGCCACCTTGCAATGGACGAGGCGCAAGTGCGTTGTGCTTTGGACCTGTCGGCGCGGCCGTTCTTGGTTTGGAACCTAGATATCCCAACCCAGAAAATCGGCACGTTTGATACTGAGCTGGTGCGAGAATTCTTTACCGCATTTGCTACCCACGGCGGCATCACCCTGCACGTCGACCAGATCCACGGCTTCAACAGCCACCACATTGTCGAGGCCGCGTTCAAATCCGTCGCCCGCGCCCTGCGCCCAGCGGTGGAAACCGATCCACGCAAGGCCGACGCCGTGCCGTCAACCAAAGGGGCGCTCTAAGCGCCCTTTTTTAAGAACATGCTCATCAAGCGGCACTTCAATAGTCACCAACCCGATGGCCGCGACCAAATCGATTTTATAAGGGTTTAGAGCAATGAACTATTACTGGCTTAAAACTGCCTTGGGTGCACGGGGTGGTAGTCTGAAATGGTCTGAAACTAAAGAAGAGCGACAGATCGATCCAAATGCCAATCGTTGGTACGTTACAGATGCGGATCGTCCGCCACTTGGGCCTTTCCCAAGCGAAATTCTGGAAGAAATTGCTGAGCATTGGGCGCTAAGCTTTTCACGAAACGATAGCTTGCCGGACACTTTCGGAAGTTTGAAATCCTTCCATTTTACTGGTGCCCCTTTTGCAAAAAAGGCGGTGTGCGATGTCTTTGCGCAGTTCTCTGAGGGGAACTGTGAAGTTGTAGAAATGAAGAAAATTTGGTCGCTACACGACAATGCCAAGGTTCCAGAACAATATTTTGTCGCAAATGTATTCAACGCAGCTGAGATAATAGATTACGCCACGGCGCCTATGGGTGAGGTGAAGAACCCAAAGATAGGCAATCGGTATTCACTGCGCACTTCCAATGTTAAGAAGTTCAAGTTGAAAATCGGCGCATTCGATGGTCACCACCTTTTAAGAGATTCTAAGACCTCTGCATGGTTCTGCGATGATGTGTTTCGTGAGGAAATCGAGAGAACTACCCCCGGAACTTATGAATTCAATGCAGTTGCGACGGTCTAACTAACGTCGGCCTTTTTTGCCCGCACGCTAGACCTGCCGTCGCCCGCACACTGCGCTCAGCAGTTGAGACCGATCCACGCAAGGCAGATGCGATCCCCTCAACAAAAGAGGTGCTCTAAGCGCCCCCCTCCTGCGATCTTAGGCTGCCAGCGCCGCTGATCGGCGCAAGGGCCGCCTAAGGTACCACTCTGCAAACAGCAGGTTCGGCACCCAGCACAGCCAGGACACCAGCGTATAACCTGCTTCTTCGCCCATGCTCATGAACAGAAACGGCAGATAGACCCGCAGGGTAACAGCCGCAAATGTCAGCGCTGCCGAGCGGAACATCCAGCGTTGATGCTCTGCGATGCGTCCCTGTCGCGCCAGCCAGATGCCATAGCCAGTGGTGCCCAGCCAAAAAACCGCCAACGCCCCAAAACCCCAGGCGGCCACCGGCCCCGCAGTGGTACCAAACGCCATCAACAAGCTCCCGACCCCGGCCAGCAGAATGCTGACGCCATAGGCCCGCCCGATCCAGCGGTGCACCTGTGGGCGTCGCATCCTCAGCCCTTTCCAATACTGGAACGGCATCAGCAACAGCGCTACTGGGGCCAGAATGATGTGGGCATAAAACGCCAACTGCCGCTCCACAGCATGATAGGCGACAAACTCCATCGACACCTCAACCCCCAGCGCCATGAACCGCCACGACGCCAAGGCGACCGCGAGACACAGGAACCAAAACAGAAATACCCGGATCCGGGAAACAAATTGCATGATCAATCCTTCTTTCAAGCTCAAACTTGACACTGTAAAGATCAGAGTAACTTGACACTGTCAAGCCAACTGATAATTTCCGCTCAATGACAGATACCCGCCCCCCAAAACCGCACCACCACGGCGACCTTCGAGCCGCCCTGATCCAGGCCGGCATTGCCCTGCTGACCGAAGGCGGCAAAGATTCGCTAACCCTGCGCAAATGTGCGGCCCGCGCGGGTGTGTCCCACGCTGCCCCGGCGCATCACTTTGACGGGCTGGCAGGTCTGCGTGGCGCGATTGCGCAAGAAGGCTTTCGCCTGTTCCGCCTTTCCATGCTAGCGGCCTGTGACAGCAGCAACCCAAGTGATCTGGACCGGCTCAAGGGGATCTGCAGCGGCTATTTGAACTTTGCGATTGCCAATCCTGCTTTGTTCGACCTGATTTTCAGCTCGGCCCCAATGAGCACCTTCGAGGACGGCCTGCAAAAAGGCACCAACTTTGCCTACGAAGTTCTGCGGGATGCCTGTGCGCCCTTTGTCCCCGTCGGCCAAGACCCCATCGTGATCGAAACCCAGGTTTGGTCGCTGATCCACGGCTATACCCACCTGTACATGGCCGGCCGTTTTGGCCCCATCGACTCATCGCAGCAGGCCCGCGGTCCGCTTGATGCAGTAATGTGCCTGCTTGATGGGCTTGCCACCCCGGCCAAGGCTTGACCTTTCACAGCTTTCAAGACAGGTGAAGAGCATCCAAACAAGAGGCCCGTCTTCCATGCTGACCGCCATCATCGACTATGAATCCGGAAACCTGCATTCGGCAGAAAAAGCGTTTCAGCGCATGGCGCGGGAAATGGACGCTGGTGAAGTGGTCGTAACCTCGGATGCCGAAGTCGTTGCCCGCGCCGACCGTCTGGTTCTCCCCGGCGACGGTGCCTTTCCAGCCTGCGCTACTGAACTGCGTGGCCACAAAGGCATCTACGACGCCATGGTCGAAGCCGTCGAGCAAAAGGGCCGCCCATTCCTAGGCATCTGTGTCGGCATGCAACTGATGGCAACCACCGGCCACGAATACGATGAGACCCCAGGCATTGGCTGGATCGGCGGCGACGTGGTCAAGATCACCCCTTCCGACAGCAGCCTGAAAGTGCCGCACATGGGCTGGAACAACCTGGTCATTGACAGCGACCACGCGATTTTTGACGGCATCAAATCCGGCGACCACACATATTTTGTCCACTCCTACCAGTTTCAAGTCAGCGATCCTGCTGAACGTCTGGCCCATGTAGAATACGGTGGCGACGTTACCGCCGTCATCGGTCGCGACACCATGGTCGGCATGCAATTCCACCCAGAGAAAAGCCAAGACGTAGGCCTGCGGATGATCGGGAACTTTTTGACCTGGAAGCCTTAGAGAACCAGCGATGCCAGGCAAAAAGACAGCAACCTTAAGAAATGGGCTAACGCATTAATCGCCATCTGCTTCATGGTTCTCTGGCTATCTGGAATGACGGCGAGTATCACCGCAGGAGCATGTCGAAAGGACAGATATCAGGGTGAGAAAAAGCTTAGGTATTGCAATATCTCACTCACAGCCGACTTCTGGATGGATCACTCATCAGTTGATCGCGCCAAAAGATCGATTCTTCATTTGGAACGCGGCATCGCCTTGTCACAACTTGGTCACGAAGAAGAAGCTCGTAATGAGTTTAATCAGGCAATAATCGATGCCACGATAAAGAATGGTCCTTGGAATGATCGCCTCATCGCAAGAATATCCCAGTTTCAAGACACTCGCGCGCACGAACTATTCAGCCAGGTAACCGGAAGTAAGAAGTAGCCGGTTCTATTCTAGGACCGCGACCCAACCCGCCGCAAAACCACCGGTGCCTCACCATAAAACTTCCGAAACGCGCGGCTAAACCCTTCAGGTGAGCCATAAGCATATCGACGCGCCACAGCCTCGACCCGATCGCCACGTTGCAAGTCCTGTCGCGCCAAGATCAGCCGCCAACGGCGCAGGTATCCCATCGGGGTCTCGCCCACCTGGGCCCCGAACAATTCGGAAAACCGCGACAGTGACAACCCCGCCTCTTGCGCCAGATCTGCAGTCGACCAAAGTCGGCCGGGATGATCATGCATTGCCACTATGGCCCGGCTCAACCGCGTATCCGACAGGCCCGCCAACAGCCCCGGCTCGGTTGCACCGCGTTCAATCTGCTGACGTAACAGCCGCACCATCAGCACCTCGCCTAGCCGGTTGACCACCGATTGCGCGCCACAGCGCCCACCCTGTGTTTCATCCATCATCAGCCGCACCAGCGCCTTTGCCTCGGTAGAATGGCGCAGATCATAATCCACCGCCTCGGGCAGCGCAGCCAAGAACGGATTGCTATGACCAGACCAATCCACCAGTGCCGACAAGACCACCTGCCCGTCCAAACTCTCAGCTCTTGATCCTTTGGAAAAATAAATCAGCTGCGATGGATCCCCGCTCTTATCAGCCAAGGCCAACAGATTGGCCTCCTCTACAGGCGCAGCCCGCACCGACAGGTGAAACCGTTCCATCAATGTTGTCAGCCGGTCCATTTCGGAGTTTCCATCGGTTTTTTCGGATTTTTCAAACCCTAATCTCTGTCACAACTTGTTTCAAGCAAACAAACAGGAGTTCCTCGATGCTGATCCCCCGCCAGAAAACCCCAAATCTGACTGTTCCCACCCTCGACCACGGCACCTTTGATCTCAGCACCGAGGCTGGTGAGCGCGGCACGGTGATCTGCTTTTATCGCGGCCTTCACTGCCCAATCTGCGCCAATTACCTGAAAGAGCTGGAAAAGCGGGTATCTGACTTTGCCGAACGTGGCGTCAACTGCATCGCCATCAGCACTGATGGTGAAGAGCGCACCCGCGCCATGGCGGATAAGATCGAGGCCAAGTCGCTGCGCTTTGGCTATGACCTGCCGCTCAGCGTGGCCAAGGACTGGGGCCTCTATATCTCCACCTCGCGCGGCAAAACATCCATCGGGATCGAAGAGCCCGCCCTGTTTGCTGAACCCGGCCTGTTCATGGTCAGCCCGGATCAGTCGCTCTATTATGGTTCGGTCCAGACCATGCCCTTTGTGCGCCCACATTTTTCGGAACTGGTGGCGGCGCTGGATTTCGCCATCGCCAACAATTATCCGGCGCGCGGCGAATACACCGGCGCGGTTTAAGCCTTTAAGTAGCAAGCGATGGACATGCCTTTCGGTTAAGGGCATACCCGCCGAACCAAATCAAATCAGGTCCGTCGCTTGCATATCCGTCTTGAAAAATTCGACCACCTTCAGGGGCAGCACCGCTATTGCCTGCTGAGTCTTTACCAAACGCTGTTTGGCGATTGGTGTGTCGAACGGGTGTCCGGGCCACTGGGCGCACCGGGCGGGCAGCAAAAACGGCTCTACCTCGGCAGCTATGCCGAGGCGCTCAGCACAGTTGAGGCGCACAGGGACCGGCAGGTCAAACGTGGTTTTGTGCCGATCCCGGTGCAGCTGGGCATGTTGTAACCCGCTTACTTGATCCGCTTCCAGTCCTGACCACGACAGATCAGCCCTCCAGCCACGCAGCCTTTGACCTCCAGTGTATTGCCGCTCAGCGACATCTTAGATGTGTAGGTTTTGTCCGAATCCGGAGCCCAGATCTTGCCGCCGCTGTAATAGCCTGTGCCATCGCCGCTCATGCCCCACAGCATTTTCTTCCCCACGTGCTCATAATCTGCCTGCACCGCGCCGGATTTATCATAAGCCGAGTCGATCTTGCCGCAGATCGCATCGCCGCAGGGCGAAATTGACACGTACAAATAGCCACCGGTATCGCCCGGTGCTGTGCGCCACATGCCTGCCGCCGGATCAGCCGAGGCTACGCCCGCAAACCCCAGTCCCATCGCGAGCCCTAAAACCAGATTTTTCATCATCATTCCTCCCGTTTATGGCGTCACTCTGACCCACCCCGCTCTTTTCAGGCAAGGTTGACCTCGGGTCGCGTTGCAATCCGGCCCGGCCTTGTGCAAAACACCGCCGAGCATTTGCAGAAAGGCACCGCCATGATCCTCTACCCTGCCATCGACCTCAAAGACGGCCAGGCCGTGCGCCTGCTGCATGGCGACATGGACAAGACCACCGTGTTCAACGACAACCCCGCCGCCCAGGCGCTGGAATTTGTCGAGGCAGGCTGCGAATGGCTGCACCTGGTGGATCTGAACGGCGCCTTTGCAGGTGAACCAGTCAACGCCGCCCCGGTCGAGGAAATCCTGAAGCAAACCAAGGTGCCTGCCCAGCTGGGTGGTGGCATCCGTGACATGGCCACGATCGAAGCCTGGATCACCAAGGGCCTCGCCCGCGTTATCCTAGGCACCGTCGCCGTTGAAAATCCCGATCTGGTGCGCGAAGCCGCCCGTGAATTCCCCGGTAAAGTGGCCGTCGGCATTGATGCGCGCAACGGCAAAGTCGCCACCAAGGGCTGGGCGACCGAAACCGATGTCATGGTCACCGATCTAGCCAAGTCGTTTGAGGACGCAGGTGTGGCCGCCATCATCTACACTGACATCATGCGCGACGGCGCCATGAAGGGCCCCAATGTCAGCGCCACTGCTGATTTGGCCAATGCCGTCTCGATCCCGGTGATTGCGTCGGGCGGCGTCTCGTCGCTTGACGACCTTCGTGCGCTGAAATCCTGTGGCGCTCCCCTCAACGGTGCCATCTCGGGCCGCGCACTTTATGACGGGGCGATTGATCTGAAAGAGGCACTGGCGGCGCTGGGAGAATAATGGAGCTGGTTCTTGCCTTCCTGTTTTTGGTTGCTGTCCCTACCGCAATTTGCCTGATCGTGTGGCGGTTTTTCCGCCAACGGTTCCTCAAATTTGCGAACATAGCACTTATAGCTCCGCTCCCGGCAGTGCTGCTTCTTGGAGAAATCACCACAACGGGATGCAATGGAAACGGGTTATCTTTTTCGGCACCAATTTTCAAATGTCCTTATCCAGTTCAAGAGGTACTGTGGTTCACATTTTTACAGCCTCCGATGTCCTTTCTGTTTCTTTTCGGAACTCATATTCTTGCAGTTATCGGTGTCATCTTAGCTGCTTCAATATTTGAAGAAGTGAGATGTCGAAACGGAAGATAGATCAGGGCACAAGCCCGCAACATTCTCGCTAATTCGCAGAACCGAGGAACTCAATGTCCCACACCGCCAAAGCGCAACTCCCGCAAAGCTCTCTATTGCACTGTTACGTTCAGCAGGGCGACTTTCTGGACTGCTATGCCTGCCCCACCAACTTGTCGGTGGATCAGGCCGCAGCCCGCGCCATGGCATTTCCCGGCTGGGCCAAGGGGCTGCTCCGTTTGCGCAATATTTTGGTCGCGCCGCTGGGCCTACGCAATGAATTCCCCGAAGGCGAAAAGATCGGCCCTTTCCCCATCGACCAGCGCAATGAAAATGAGATCATTCTTGGCCTAGATGATTCCCACCTGAATTTTCGGATTTCCATCCTCAAAGAGGGAACGCAGGCCTATTGCGCCACTTGGGTGCATCGCAACAACTGGCTGGGCCGCATCTATCTGGCCGTGGTCATGCCCTTTCACGTGCTGATCGTGCGCAATGCTGTCAGCCAAATCTGGCGCCCCGATACTAAATGATCTGGTCTCTGCCCGGCCTGTTCCTGCTGTCCTTCTCAGCCGCCACCCTGCTGCCCGGCGGCTCCGAGGCCGCCCTGCTGCTGCTTGCCGCTGAGGGCACATACACCACGCTGACACTGCTCATCGTGGCCAGCCTCGGCAACATCCTCGGATCACTGGTCAACTACGCTTTGGGCCGCTACGCCCTGCACTTTCAAACCCACCGCTGGTTCCCGGTTTCCCCCAAGCATCTGGCCAGGGCACAAAGCTGGTTTACCCGTTGGGGCCAATGGTCAGTCCTGGGTGCTTGGTTGCCCCTTGTTGGTGACCCAATCACCGTTGCAGCCGGCGTCATGCGGATGAATTGGCTGACCTTCCTGATCCTCGTCACCTTCTCCAAAACCCTGCGCTACGCCGCCCTGCTCGGCCTGTTCAACACCTTTGTCTGAGCACTGGAAATTCCCCTACCAACCCTTTATGAAAGCGTCGTAACCAGAGGCGAACCATGCTGAAAACCCGTATCATTCCCTGTCTCGATGTCGCCGATGGCCGTGTGGTCAAAGGTGTCAATTTTGTTGGCCTGCGTGATGCCGGTGATCCCGTTGAAAGCGCCAAGGCCTATGACGCCGCCGGAGCTGACGAGCTCTGCTTTCTCGACATCATGGCGACCGAAGAAAACCGCGGCACTATGTTCGACGTGGTGCGCCGCACCGCCGAGCAATGCTACATCCCGCTGACCGTTGGCGGCGGTGTCCGCACCCGCGAAGACGTCCGCGCCCTACTGCTTGCCGGTGCCGACAAGGTCTCGTTCAACTCAGCCGCTGTCGCCAACCCCGATGTCATCGCCCAGGCCGCCGATCAGTTTGGCAGCCAGTGTATTGTCTGCGCCATCGATGCCAAAACGGTCTCACCTGGCAAATGGGAGATTTTCACCCACGGGGGGCGCCGCGAAACCGGCATCGACGCGGTTGAATTTGCCAAAACGGTGGTCGCCAAGGGCGCCGGTGAGATCCTGCTCACCTCGATGGACCGCGATGGGACCAAGGCAGGCTTCAACCTGCCCCTGACGCGCGCCATCTCGGATGCAGTCAACGTGCCGGTTATCGCTTCGGGCGGTGTCGGTAATTTGGACCACCTGGTCGAGGGCGTCACCAAAGGCGGTGCCAGCGCCGTGCTTGCGGCGTCGATCTTCCACTTTGGCGACTACACCATTGCCGAGGCCAAGGCCCACATGCAGGCCGCCGGCATCCCGATGAGGCTGACATGAGCATTCTCCACGACCTCGCCGCCACCATCGAATCCCGCAAGGGTGCTGACCCATCCAGCAGCTGGACCGCCAAGCTACTCGCCAAGGGCCCTGAAAAATGCGCCGAGAAATTTGGCGAAGAAGCCATCGAGGCCATCATTGAAGCCGTCAAAGGTGATCGCGAGAAACTCGCCTCCGAAGGCGCCGATGTGCTCTATCATTTTCTGGTAATGCTGGCCGCCCGCGACGTCGCCCTGGATGATGTCTTAAACGAACTCGCCCGCCGACAAGGCCTTAGCGGCATTGATGAAAAAGCCGCCCGCCCCAAAGCCTGATCTTAATATGGCCAAAAATATCCTTGGGGTTGAGGCCATAGGCCCAGGGGGCAAAGCCCCCTTCCCAACTATAGTTTTGAGCTGATGATCCCGGTGGCAAACCCACCCATGCGCAGCTCGCCATGTAGCCGCTGATATTCGATCTTGGGACAGCGATTCTGCACAACTCTGATCCCACGCTCTTCTGCTTTGGCTGCGGCCTCAGCATGTTCCACACCAATCTGCATCCAGATCGTCTGTAGATCCGGGAAAACAGCCAGCGCCTCATCCACAATTTCCGGCACCGCGTCTGAGCGGCGAAAGATATCGACCATGTCCACAGGCTCGGTAATCGCTGACAAACTCGGTTGCACCACCTGGCCAAACAGGCGCTCACCAGCATGGCGTGGATTGACCGGAAGCACCCGATACCCCTTCAACCCCAAATACCGCGCCACATAGTAACTGGGCCGCACCGGGTTCATCGACACGCCAACAATCGCTACCGTTTTGGTGCGCTGCAGAATTGTTTTCAGAAAGTCATCACTATAGTCACTCATCCCTGCACCCTAGCCAAAGAGCCAAGTATGGAAACCCATAAAAAAGGCGCCCAGGGAATAGCCCGGGCGCTTAGTATGGAACGAGGGACAGTGAAATAGATCTGCGGAGGTTCCGCGCCGCAGTCTCAATTGTTGATATGGGGCAACAACGGCCGAAAAAAAGATCTGATCGCGATTTCGTGAGTTTTATTCCACCCTCAGAACAGCTGGCCAATTGCCTTGCGCCTGCGCAATCAAACCCGCCATTTCTTGGCGCCAAATGTCCTGCACAGCCGGATTGTATAGCAGGTACAACCGCTCATCGACGATCTGCCAAGACTGCGGGTTACCAGACATCAAATACCCCTGCGAAACAGCATAGGCACAATAGCCACCAAACACCGGCGCATAGGCGCGCGGGTTGGATTCAAAACTGTATTGATTGTCTTCTGAAACAAAGTGCCAAATCGCACCTTTCCACATCACAGCATGGTCCGAATGCCCCTGCACCGCACGTCCATCGACAAAAAACGCAACTGTATCATAGCCACCGATGGCCACCCCCTGCTGCGCATGAAATATCGGCTCGTCAGCCAACGCCGGTCGCGGCGGTTGAAACAACAGGGCAAGAACAGCCAATAGGGCAAGGCGCAGCAGCAAGTGAAACTCCATCCGTGGGTTCGGGTTGACCCAATGTGCAAGATCAACCTTTCCCTGCCTAGTGCGGATACGCAGTTGTGATCAGCCTGTGACGACTCCGCGAGCGCGCGTTACCGATCTATCGACGCATAAAGCGCCAGCGCAGCTGCGTTCGACACATTCAGCGAGCCAAAGCCACCAGCCGCATCGATCTTGACAAGCTGATCTACGGTTTCCTTGGTCTTCTGACGCAACCCCGGCCCTTCGGCGCCCAGCACCAAAGCCACCGGGCGATCCTTGCGTCCCTCCAACGAGGCTTCGATGGTCTGCTCGGCCTCACCGTCCAGTCCCAGCACAATGAAGCCCATGTTCTGAAGCTCAACAATGGTGTCCGACAGATTGCGCATCCGCAGGTATGGCTGACGTTCCAGCGCACCACTGGCTGTCTTGGCCAGAGCCCCGGTTTCAGGTGCCGAATGATGGCGGGTGCCAATCACAGCACTTGCCCCCAGCACTTCGGCCGTCCGCAGAATCGCGCCAACGTTATGCGGATCCGTCACCCGATCCAGCAACAACAACCGCGGCACCTCAGCCCCAATACAGTTTTCGGATAATCCCCCCCAGTGCAGAGGCTTCACTTCCAGCACTGCTCCCTGATGTACCGAGTTTGGATCAATCGGTGCTTTGAATTTGCGCGGATCTACAATCTCTGGCTCGATTCCTGCCTCGGCAATGGCATCCGCCAGTTTTCCCTGGGCATTCAACGTCACCATTAGGCGCAATTTCTGGCGCTTTGGATTCAACAAGGCATCGCGCACCGCATGCAAGCCGAACAGCCAAACGGTCTCAGCACCCGCTGCCTTTTTGGACTGCTCTTTTTCGACTACCCACTTAGGTTTCTTGGTCATCTTGCTCTCCGGCAAAAGTAATTTTGAGCCATCACGAAAAACCTGCGATTTTCCTGTTGACGCTCCGTTGGTGCGCTTGTAATCACCCCCCACATCAGGTGCAACAGTCACCTGATAGTGGGCGACAGGCCGCAAGGTGTGGCAGGGGACTGTAACTCCCTCGCGGAGACGCACGCCTGGTTCGATTCCAGGGTCGCCCACCACTTTTCCATCATTTACAACTTGATCGCGGAAAGTGGTGGCCCTTCGGGTGGTTTCTCAACACTCCTTGTTTTGACACAGCAGAAACCAACAACGCATCCCCCAAAAAGCAAGAGTTTACATTGTCTATCCAAGCACTTGCCGACTTGGTTTTACTATGCGCCTTTGTGGTTGACGGTCAAAGCAATCCTTTTGATCAACACACTGCGACCCTCTGTCGCAAGAACCACCGCCCCAACATCAAGCCCATCTTGCCCTTCGATCCGATCACCGCATTCTTTTCGTGGTTTTCCTAAGACAAATGCAAATTTCGAGCCCCACCACCCCCATCCACTAAAATTGTTGAAAAAATAATTCGACAAGGATCAACTCAGCGCCTTAAGCTCACTTAAACACCCGTCAAAAATACATATTTTTTACCCAAATTTCGACTGCTAATAGTGACCACATCAAGATGACGGCAACTTAAAACCCTTTTCGGCGTGGTTTGCTCAATCTGAACTAAGACCCTTTGAAAGGTGTGTGCTCATGTCTAAAACCAGCCCACAAACCCCTAGCGAACCAACACAAACCCGTGCCGAAGAGCGCCGAGCGTTTCTGTTTTTGGCGGTGTTTCTGGCGCCTGCTCTCGCAGTGGCGCTAGTCGGCACATATGGCTTTGCCATTTGGATGCTGCAACTGATCGTGGGGCCTCCAACGGGCTGATCCAATGTCAGAACCACACACCACCACGCGGCGTTCCATGTTCCAGCGTGGGGGTAAGCAGGTCGTGCGCCCCCCTTGGAGTTCCGAACAAAGCATTCATGACGGCTGCACCAGCTGTGGCGCCTGCCTAAAAGTATGTCCTGAATCCATCCTAGTCCCTGGCCCTGCTGGCACACCCAAGGTCGACTTCACCCAAGGCGGCTGCATTTTCTGCGGCGACTGCGCCAAGGCCTGCCCCGAAGTCGAAACCGTGTTTGCCTTGCGCGATGAACAGCCATGGGAGGCACAGGGTGGCTTGGTGGCGCAAATCAGCGACGGCTGCATGCTTGGCTTTGGCATCTCCTGCCAGCTTTGCACCGATAGCTGCGAGGTCGAAGCCCTGCGTCTGGATCTATCAATACGTCCCGTCGGTCGCATAGCACTGAACACAGACACCTGCACCGGCTGCGGCGCCTGCGTTGAGATCTGCCCGGAACAGGCCATATCAACAACGAAACCCAAACCCGCCCCATCCAAGGAAACCCCACATGTCTGAGGACATCCTCCACATCTCAAGCCTGCTGGTGCGTGCCAACCCCGAGCACATGCCACAGGTCCTGGCCGAGATTGCCAAACTCCCCAGCTCTGAGGTGCCAATGACAGACGAGTCGGGGAAAATTATCGTCACTCTGGAAACCCCAAGCGAGAGCGAAATCGTCGACTCGCTGACCAAAATCCAACTCATCGACGGCGTCGTGAGCGCATCCTTGGTTTACCACCAGGCCGATAGCGAAGCCGCCAAAACCTAATACGAAATTCGAATTGAACGCCACCGACAGGAGAACTGATATGGTAGCCATTACAAGACGCGACATGATCAAGGCACAGGCCGTAGCCGCCGCTGCCGCTGCAGCGGGCCTGCCGCTGCCAGCCGCCGCGCAAAACCTTGTCACCGACGCCGAAATCACCGATCTGAAATGGTCTAAAGCCGCCTGCCGGTTCTGCGGCACCGGTTGCTCGATCATGGTCGCCACCAAGGCTGGTCGGGTTGTCGCCACCCATGGCGATGCCGAAGCCGAAGTGAACCGCGGATTGAACTGCGTCAAAGGTTATTTTCTGTCCAAAATCATGTACGGCAAAGACCGCCTGACCCAGCCACTGCTGCGCAAACGCGACGGCAAATTCGCCAAAGATGGCGATTTTGAGCCGGTATCCTGGGACGAAGCCTTTGATATCATGGCCGAGAAGTGGAAGGCCACGCTGAAGGAAAAGGGCCCCAAGGGCATCGGCATGTTTGGCTCGGGCCAGTGGACCGTTTGGGAAGGCTATGCGGCCTCTAAGCTTATGAAAGCTGGCTTCCGCTCTAACAACATCGACCCCAACGCCCGTCACTGTATGGCCTCGGCTGTGGGTGGTTTCATGCGCACCTTTGGCATCGACGAGCCAATGGGCTGCTATGACGATTTTGAAAACGCCGACGCCTTTGTGCTTTGGGGTTCGAACATGGCGGAAATGCACCCGATCCTGTGGACCCGCATCGCCGACCGCCGGTTCAGCCATCCGAATACCAAAGTGGCCGTGCTGTCGACCTTCAAACACCGCAGTTTTGACCTGGCGGATATCCCGGCAATCTTTACCCCGCAGACCGACATGGTGCTGCTGAATGCGATTGCCAATTACATCATCCAGAACGACGCAGTGAATAAGGACTTTGTGTCCAAACACGTGAACTTCCGCAAAGGTGTGACCGACATTGGCTATGGCCTGCGGGACGAACACCCGCTGCAACAGGCCGCCGCGAACCCGAACTCCGGCGCTTCCGACCCCATCTCTTTTGACGAGTTTGCCGAGTTTGTATCCGAGTATACGCTTGAAAAAGCCGAGGAGATGTCGGGCGTGCCAAAAGCCACAATCGAAAAGATTGCCAAGCTTTACGCCGATCCGAACACCAAGGTCATGTCGCTGTGGACCATGGGCACCAACCAGCACACTCGTGGTGTCTGGACCAACAACATGCTCTACAATCTGCACCTTCTGACTGGTAAAATCTCGACACCGGGTAACTCGCCGTTCTCGCTGACTGGTCAGCCCTCGGCCTGTGGTACAGCCCGCGAGGTTGGCACCTTCTCGCACCGCTTGCCGGCCGACATGGTCGTCAAGAACCCAAAACACCGCGCCTTTGCTGAAAAGATCTGGAAACTGCCCGAAGGCACAGTACCAGACTGGAACGGCGCCCATGCCGTTCTGCAGAACCGGCAGCTGAAAGATAGCAAAATCAACTGCTATTGGGTTCAGGTGAACAACAACATGCAGGCCGCCCCCAACATGATGGAGGAAGGTCTGCCAGGGTATCGCAACCCGGACAACTTCATCGTGGTATCCGATGCTTATCCAACCGTCACCGCCGAAGCTGCAGACTTGATCCTGCCAACCGCGATGTGGGTGGAAAAAGAGGGCGCATATGGTAACGCCGAACGCCGCACTCAGTTCTGGCACCAATTGGTCGACGCGCCCGGTGAATCCAAGTCTGACCTGTGGCAGTTGGTTGAGTTCTCGAAACGGTTCAAGATCGAAGACGTATGGGATGCCGAACTTCTGGATGCAAATCCAGAATACAAAGGCAAGACCATGTATGACGTTCTCTATGCCAACGGCAACGTCGATGCCTTCCCGCTCGAGCAAACTTCAAGCGAACACGCCAACCATGAGGCCGAAGACTTTGGCTTCTACATCCAAAAAGGCCTATTCGAAGAATACGCCGCATTTGGCCGTGGCAAGGCCCACGATCTGGCGCCATTTGACACCTACCACGAGGTCCGCGGCCTGCGTTGGCCGGTTGTGGATGGCAAAGAAACCAAATGGCGCTTCAAGGAAGGGTCTGACCCATACGTCACCCCCGGCGCGGACTTTGAGTTCTACGGCAAGCCCGACGGCAAGGCCTGGATCTTTGCCCTGCCCTACGAGCCACCAGCGGAAAGCCCGGATGAAGAATATCCGTTCTGGCTGTCCACCGGTCGTGTACTCGAGCATTGGCACTCGGGTTCGATGACCCAACGTGTGCCCGAGCTGTACAAGGCGGTTCCGGATGCGCTGTGTTACATGCACCCGGATGATGCCAAAGAACTTGGGCTACGTCGTGGTTCCGCAGTCAAAGTCTCTTCGCGTCGTGGTGAAATGAACACTCGTGTCGAAACTCGCGGCCGCAACAAGCCACCCAAGGGCTTAGTTTTCATCCCTTGGTTTGACGCCCGTCAGTTGATCAACAAGGTGACACTGGACGCAACCGATCCTCTGTCCAAGCAAACTGACTTCAAAAAATGCGCCATCAAAATCGAAGCATTGGAGGCCTGATCATGAAACGTCTGAAACACACCGCTCGCATCATGGCCTTGGCGTTGGTTGCGACATTCGCAGCTGAAACTGCTGCGGCACAGGACCCAGTTGCAACCCTGCGCGACGGCACACCACTGGCTGAAAATGCCGTGCCTCATGCCATCGCTCCGGTGCGCAACACCGACCTGCGTCAGGTGCGCAACTACCCCGAGCAACCGCCGTTGATCCCGCATAAGATTGATGGGTATCAGATCGATCTGAACGCCAATCAATGCCTGCTGTGCCACTCGCGCACTGCGATTGAAATCAGTCAGGCGCCGATGGTGTCGATCACCCACTTCATGAGCCGGGACAATCAGTTCTTGGCTTCGGTGACACCACGCCGGTTCTTCTGCACCCAATGTCACGTCACCCAGGCCGAGACTCGAACACTGGTGGAAAACGGTTTTGTCGATATCGATCAGGTGCTCGAATACGTCGCGGGCCAGGAGGGTAACTGATGATGCGCATAATCAAACGCACCTGGGGCATCATTCGCCGCCCCAGTGTCCACTACTCGCTTGGGTTTCTGACCTTTGGCGGCTTCCTGATGGGGATCGTTTTCTGGGGTGGTTTCAACACTGCCCTGGAAGTGACCAACACCGAGGCCTTTTGCACCAGCTGTCACGAAATGCGGGACAACGTGTTCGAAGAGCTGAAGCCAACGATCCACTACTCCAACCGATCAGGCGTCAGGGCCACCTGCCCCGACTGTCACGTGCCACATGAATGGTCCAGCAAGATCGCCCGCAAAATGCAGGCCTCGAAAGAGGTCTGGGGCAAGATCTTTGGCACCATCAACACACGTGAGAAGTTCCTGAACCATCGTCTCACCCTGGCGCAAAACGAGTGGACCCGCCTTGAGGCGAACAACTCGTTGGAATGCCGCAACTGCCACAGTGCGGAATCGATGGACATCACCCGCCAAAGCCCACGCGCGGCCGAGGCCCACGAGCGGTTCCTGTTCACCGGTGAAAAGACCTGCATCAGCTGCCACAAAGGCATCGCACACGAGCTTCCCGATATGGGACAGGCTCTGCTTGCCCCAGCGGGTCATTGATAGGGTCCCGATCAATATCAAACTACCAAACGCGCCCCACGGGGCGCGTTTTTGTGTCAGATCAATGGGTCGTCTACCATTCGTTATTGAACCAACCTGAGCGGCTCGCTAGCGGGCGTATCAGAATAGTCAAGAAACAGATTGGCACCGCCACAACCGCGAATATCCCACTCTGATCCAAATTTCAGCGACCCCGCTGAAAACACCGACACAGCGCCAACGGAGCTGTTGGTTGATCCCCAATCCACAAAATAACCAGCAAACACCTGCAAATTGAACATCTGCAGATCAGAGCCAAATTTAACCTCCTCAGCTCCAAGGATGAAATTCTGGGAATCATCCGGAGAATCGCAATAGCTGCTAGACCCAATTCTGACGTTTGAGCCGATCTCAACATTCTCTTTCGCCAAAAGAATAACGTTGTTCATCACCACATCCGAACCGATTTTGATCTTCTTGCTCGACACAACCAGGGTGTTCTGAAAATTGTCATCCAGATCCACATCATCGTTGCTAAAGATCACATTTGAAATTCCGGGTGGAAACCCCGCTGGGTAATCGCCGTAGATCGTGTCGATCATACTCTTTGCTGCGGTAACATGCGATGAATGCTCTGCTGGTCGACTAAGATCAAAAATAAACGGAACCGACGGGTTCAGATAGTCGGATATTGTCGCCGCCTGAGCAATATGGCGCAGGTTGTTGTTGGCCCACCTTCCATCGTCAAACAACTCTTCTGGTACAACCTCATTGTCGCTGCCAAAGTCGTAACCACCCTCCCCATAATCTCTCCTGGGATTTGACATACTGATGGTTGGCTGCGTGTCTGCATCTGGGCCACCCTCAATACTGTTCTGAGAACCGAACTTCACCCCCTCTTCACCATGGAGACACCAGCCATCACGAATTTCGTTGGTACTGCCGCCCTCGGCAGTTCCCAGTGCAAAGAACCCATGGGAAATACATCCCGGCGCTTCGGGCGGTGGAGCAATCGCAACCGCACTGGTCGAGATATCAAGCGTATCAGCCGCAACCATGCCAATCAGGAACATGTCGTGTTCATTCCCGTTGGCCGAGGACTTGCGCGTTGTTGCTGAGACAGAGTTAATCATCGAACCACTTGGCAATGAGCCTTCGGCATAAAACGTCCGTGCTGGTCCGAACTCTCCTGTGGTGTCCCAGAACCCCAGTTCGACATCCACCGCAAGCAACACGTCGCCATGCGTTGCGGTGGTCATGTTTTTCTGCGCAAACGACCGAGCTTCGGCAACAATTGCGTCTTTGTCACTCGACGAAACCGAGCCGGTATTTTCCGGGATCAGAGCCGCCCCGGCTAAGGACGCAGAATCCGCTGCATTTTGCAACCGTGCACGGGTGTAGATGACATTTGATGAATCGATGGCAAAGCCAACAACAATCAGTAATCCCATGAACACCAACAACGCATAGACCATCGCCACACCCGATGTGTCCCTTCGAAATGCAATGATCGATCGAAGCATCCGCAGATCCTCTACTCCTTTATATGTCTCGCTTGCACCGAAAAACTGCCAAACCTTGCAGCCATGCCCACCACGTCGACCGGCACCAGATCGCTTGTCTGTATTTGCAACGACACCAAGATCGGGTTGCCAGGCAAAGCCGGTCCAGTGGCCACTGTGTCACTTGCAAGAACCGAGAACTCTCCGGCCAAACCGCCCATCAAATCGCAGGCCATCTTCTCGGCACTTTCCAGGCCATCCGTCGACACCCCGGATAACGAGCTACAAGGGGAAAAAACCCCATTTGTCTCATCATCCGCGCTGCCAACTGCAATCTCGCGCGAAACATGTTGCGAGACATGGATTTTCGTGGAGGAGACAAAAAATGCATAGCCAATCTGCACAACAAAGAACGTGAACAACACCAGAATGGGCACCGCAATCATGGTCTCCACCAACACTGACCCGGCTTCGTCTTTCAGAAAGCGACGCATTCTCAGCTCCCCAAATTCTGCATACGCAAGGTGCTTTGGGTCTCAAAAATCGAAGCGTCATCAGGTGACGGTGAGACCCCAATTGGCAGCAGGCTGAGTTCGGGCACGACCAAGCGCACAAAGGCATCTGCCCCCTCGCTGCCAAAGCCGCCATTGGTCCCATCCGACGCCATGACAAAATGCTCTCCCAGCGATTGGGAGGCGATGTCGCAGGCAATTTGTTCAACACTGGTACCCCCACCAGCCGCAACGCCTGTAATCGATGAGCAGGCGGTCAGCACACCGTTGGTTTCATCATCGGCACGCCCCAACGACAGCTCGCGCGAGGCGATGCGGGTGGCACGCTCTAGATGGGCCATGGTGTGGAAAATTGCGGCAAAATAGATGATGATCAGCGAAATTGTCACCAACAACGGCACAACAAGAAGTGTTTCAACAAGAACCACTCCCGCGTCATCCCGAAGAAATCGCCGGACGCTAATACATCGAGCCATAACACCTCAAACATCGCAAACAAAGCACAGTTGGTGCCTGACTAGTTAGCGCGAATGGCAGTGTATCAATTCAAAGTAGCAAAATAGTACGGGCCAGGCACAGGGCACGTTTGCCTGTGCACTGGCTGAATGCAGTTTTATGCGTCGTCAGATTGGGCCTTGGCCAGCCACTGCATCATGGCCTCAACCGTCGGCTCGACCTCTACAGCCATACCCTCGGCAAAGCTCTGGAATGCTTCGACATTCAGCAGATTCACACCTGAGATCACCGGCACACCCAGCGCCAGGGCTTCACCAATAACGGGCCGCATGCCGCGCCCGTCGGCTTCATGCTTGCCAAATTTGTTGACAATCATCACATCCGGCAGCGCCTCACCATGCAAAGAATTTGTCACTTGCGCCACAGCCTGTTCCAGCGCCGCCGGGTCCAGCCGACAGCCACGCGATTCCGGGCCCAATGATTGCGAAATACGAATGGTGTCACCGCTGGGCAGCACCCGCACGTCCATGTCACACAACGCATTGTCGTGGCATTCCGTATTGGTCTGAACGATTCCGGCCAGTGCCGTGCCCTGCTCGGCCAGCCGCTCTGCCAGTTCGCTCAGCAGCTTGTCAGTTGCGCCGCGATCTTGGGTCATCACATAGGCCAGATGCATGTCGTCTCTCTTTCAAAGTCTACCAGGGCAGTGGAACATAACCGATGATCGGTTCATGCAGCAAGATCAGACACAGAAAAACCGCCGTCGCAATTGCCGCAGGCCCAGGTTTAAGCGGCAGGCACAGCAGGTTCAGGCGGGCGGTGTGTCCCGCCAGCCGCTGCCACTCTGCCAGCCCCAATTGGCGCCGCTTGCGACGGTCAATCAGCATCATTCCCAGTACCGAGAACCCCAGGAACAGGCCAAACAGGATCACATGCGCCAGATCGCCATTGGCCAACAGATGTGCCCCCGCCCAAAACGCCATGGCCACAAGTAACGGATGGCGCGTGCAGGCCAGAATGCCGGGCGTCTCAGGGCTAAAGGGCTGCTTACCCAGCCCGCCAAAGCTGAGCGGGTTTTGTACCATCATACCTGCCACAGCGATCAGACAAGCCAATGGCATTAATACCAACGGTGCCCAGCGGAAAATTTCCAAGGGCGGCAGAACGCCGATATAGGGTGCCCGATCGGCGGCAACGATCAACCAAGCCAGAACCACAACTGACAGCAGGCTATAGCTGATGAAATAGCCTTTTAGCCCCAGTCGCTCGACCAACCAAGTGCGCACCGGGGGGCGAATGGGAAACATGTGGCTAAGCATAAACGCGGTCAGGGCCGCTACGAATTCGAGCCAGTCGGCCATTTGGGCTTCCAACTAAATTTGGTTTACTTGGCAGTGAATTAAACAAGTTGCCAATCACCGTCTAGCACGCGAGGGCGGGCAAAAACCTTGCGATAAAACAAACCGTCTTTGCGATTAACTGAAAGAACCGGGGTGGCTGAAGTGAAACAGCCACCCCTCTTGTTTATAGGCCCAACACCTTGCGGCGCTCGTCGGCAAAGCCCTGCACCATCCGGTCAGCTATCAATGCCAGGATCGCCATCGCAGCCCCCGCAGAAATGCCCAGCCCTACATCTGCCTGCCCGATGGACAGGTAAATAGACTGACCCAGCCCCGTGGTACCAACCAGTGCGGTAATCACCAACATGGCAAAGGCATACAGGATGGTCTGGTTCAGCCCCAACAGGATGGTCGGTGCCGCATAGGGCGCACGCACATCGCGCAGGATCTGCCAGGTGGTCGCACCTGATGCTGTAGCCGCTTCGATCATCTCGTCCGGAGTGTCGACCAGCCCATGGTGGCTGTAGCGGATCATCGGCACGATGGCATAGGTGATGATCGCCAGAAATGCCGAGAACTCGCCAATCTGGAACAGCATCAGCACCGGGATCAGGAACACAAACAGCGGAATGGTCTGCAGCATGTCACAAATCGGCCGGGTGATCTTCCACGCCAGAGGTGACACAGAACACAACAGCCCAATGCCACCCCCCAAGATGACGCAAGCAAATACCGCTGCACCACTTAGATACAGCGACAGCAAGGCAGGTTCCCACAATCCCGATACCAGAATGGTCGACAACAAGCCTACCGATAGCAGCGCCAAGCCGCGCCCGGATGCCACCCAGCCCAAGGCCGCAGTGCCAATCAGAACAAACGGCCAAGGCAGATTGGTAATCCCGGTTTCAAGCATACCGATAAAGATCAGCACCATGATGCCCCAAGTCACCTGTCCGCGCGCGGCCATAATCAGCCCAACAACTGCACCAAAGGCAAACAGCCATAGGCTCATCGCTGTGGTCCACTGGAAGCCCCAGGTAAACGGCAACACAGCCTGATCCAGGCCAATGCGCAGCGGCAACAACCCATAGAACATCGCGTTGTTCTTGAGCGCCGCCAACCACGCACCATTGGCAGTGGTAAAGGCGCTAAGGCCGGTGTCCAGAGACCCAGCCACCCTTTCAAACATCGCATATTCTGATGTGTCCGGCAGGCTGTTCCATGTCAGGCCAGTGACAACGATGCCAAAGCCAAGAATGGCCCAGGCCACGCGCGGGTCGTACCGACGGCGCGACTCTTGCGCCAAGGTGCCGCTCATCCGGTCGATGATCACAGCAAATACCACGATGACCATACCAGCCACCAAGCTTGGCCCAAACCAGGCCTTACGCATAGCCAGCAGTACTTCCCAGCCGATATCGTTGAAGCCACCAATGATGGCCGCAATGATCACCATCGACAGCGCCGCCATCAAACACTGGTTGACGCCAACCATGATCTGCGTTGCGGCCGATGGGATCTCAACCTGAAACAACTGTTGCATGCGGGTGCCCCCCGCCATGATCGCAGCCTCTTTGATTTCCGGCTCAACCCGTTGCAGGCCCAACAAAACGTTTCGGGCCATCGGCGGCGCTGCATAGATGGCACTGGCGATCAGCCCCACAACAGGACCAAAGCCAAACAGCACCAGCAGCGGAGTAAGATAGGCAAAGGTCGGCACCGTCTGCATCACATCCAACATCGCCTGCACCGGCTTGCGAAACCGTGGGTACTCATTGGCCAACACGCCAATGGCGCCACCCAGAAACAGCGCCAAAGGCACCGATACCGTGACCAACGACAGGGTGTTCATGCCCTTGTCCCAATAGCCCGAAGCCACAACAAACCCCAAACCAACCGCGCCCAACAAGGCCATCGGAAACCCGCCAAGCACCCATCCCAGAGCAGCCACGGCGCAGATCAACAGGGGCCAGGGCGTGCTGCCCAAGACAAAATTGGTTGCTTCCATCGGATAAGACATCAGGGTTGAAAACACCCGCGCCGCTGGTTTGATCAACAGCAAGAACGACTCCACGCCGCCGCCAACCCAGTCGGTAGCTGGTAGAACGTAGTTTGCAGGAAATTTCACCAACCACGGCATACTGCTCTCAAGCAGCAGACACACAGCGCCTACGACCAAAACCAGCAGCGCGGCCAGACTTCCCTTGCTCAGTCCCGCCATCATCCGGCTTCCACATGCAGCGCAGCGGCTAGGTCCGCCGGGTTCACAACCCCTAACAGCTTGCCATCTTCAGCCCGCACAGGCACCGGCTCATACAGATCCATGCAACGCGCCAATGCCGCATCCAGTGTCATGTCTACCCGCAAACCGGGATCATCAGCTCCGTATACATGGCCCTCTCCGGGTTCCATGACCGAAGACACATGCGCATGACGCCCCTTGGCCACGTCCTTGGAAAATTCGCGCACATAGTCATCTACCGGGTTCAAAATGATGTCCGACGGGGTGCCGATTTGAACAACCTTGCCATCGCGCATGATGGCAATACGGTCGGCCAACTTCAGCGCCTCGTTGATGTCATGGGTGATGAAGACAATGGTGGTTTTTAACTCGGCCTGAATTTGCAAGAATTCGTCCTGCAACTGCCGCCGGATCAAAGGGTCAAGCGCCGAAAACGGTTCATCCAGAAACCACA
Source organism: Parasedimentitalea nitratireducens (assembly GCF_057444295.1). Lineage (NCBI taxonomy): Bacteria > Pseudomonadati > Pseudomonadota > Alphaproteobacteria > Rhodobacterales > Paracoccaceae > Parasedimentitalea > Parasedimentitalea nitratireducens. Next base: position 425,452 of record NZ_JBYAXC010000003.1, read on the forward strand.
CCGAACAATCCGCCACCAGCGAGCGCGCAATGCCAACCCGCTGCCGCTGCCCGCCGGACAACTCACGCGGATAATGCTTCTCGCGACCAGCCAGACCAACCAGCTCGATCACTTGCTGGGCTTTTTCCAACCGCGCCTTGCGCTTAACTCCCTGCACTTTCAGCGGATAGGCGACATTGTCGGCCACGCTCATATGCGGGAACAGGCCAAAATGCTGGAACACCATGCCCAGTTTCTTGCGCCGCAACTCGATCAACCGCGCAGGCGTTGCTTCGACGATATTCTCACCATCAATGCGGATTTCACCATGGGTGGGGTGCAGCAAATGCGAGATACAGCGGATCAGGGTAGACTTACCCGAGCCGGACAACCCCATGATGACAAACAGTTCGCCCTCTGCGACCTCGAAACTTGCATCCTGAACAGCAGGAACCAACCCCTTGTCGCGCAGCGCAGCCGCCGCATCATCCGGGTTGGAATGGGCTGAGAGCGCCTCGCTCAAGGCGCTCTCAGCGTTCTGACCAAACACCTGCCAGACATTCTGGCAGGTGATGGCAGCTTGCGGGCTATCGCTCACGTTTGACAGCTTACTTGGTGGCTGCGTCTACAACGGGGCGCCATGTGGCCTCGTTCTCGGCCATCCAGGCAGCAACCACTTCTTCGACCTTGCCGCCGTCCACATCGATCGCACCCATCATTGGCTGTTGATCACCAACGGCCAGAGTGTAGTTCGACAGGATTTCGCTGGCAGCTGGCCATGTTTCAGCCAGACCAGACCAACCCGCCTTGAAGATGCGCGACGCGGCAAAATCACAGTCGTTGACCGCATTGGGGTTTGGACCCCAAGCCGGATCGCTAAAGCAAGCTTCTTCACCGGCAGGCAGATCGACAAACTTCACGTCATAGGCCGACATCGCCCAGTGCGGCTGCCAGAAGGTAACCAACAGCGGCGTTTTCTGCTCAGTTGAAGCACGCAGTTCAACAATCAGGGCCGCCTCGGAGCCAGCAGGAACAGCTTTGAACGGCAGATCCAGACCAGTCATGCGGTCCGCACCGGGTGTGCCCCAATCGGCAGGGTAATCAACCAGACGACCCGCAGGCAGGGTTTCAGCCGAAGCAAACATTGGCGCACAGGCTTTCAACGCTTCCCAAGCTGGTAGACCAGGGCACAGATCAGCTACGTGGGCCGGATAAGCAATGCCTTCACGGGCAGCCAATTCCAGATCACCTAGCTCAACTACAGTGCCTTCGGCGATTTTCTTGGCATAGTCGTCAGACACGTTCGACGACCAGATTTCCAATGTCGCGTGGATGTCACCGTCGGCAATCGCCTGGAACTGGTTCATCATACCAGCAGTGACATATTCAACTTGATATCCGGCAGCCTTGAGCATCTCGCCAGCAATATGGGTGGTCACGTGCTGACCGGTCCATTCATTCACCGCCAGGCGAATTGGCTTATCCACTGCACCCATATCCGCTGCGCTGGCCATCCCAGCCGTTACCGCAAATGAAACAGCACCGAATGTTGCGGCATATCCCGTCATTTTCATGAACTTACTCCCAGTTTTTTATGTTTGGCGCCGCCGTTAACGTGCTGACGCATTATTGAATTCTGTTTATCAATTACAAATTGATAGTCGCCCGTTTGGCTTCGCTGTCAAGCAATCCCATCAGGCGCGGTCTTAAGATTAGACTGAACGCAGATGAGCTCAGATTTTGACCAGATAGCGACACTTTGTCGAGCATCTGCGGCAAGTTTCGCTATTTTTTGTTTGACTGTTCAAGTTTTAAACTGACTGCTCAACTTTTTTTAGCTGTTGCGTCACCAAATGAGCACGTTCTGGCATCCGTTAGGTCAAGCAGACAGTTGGCACATCGCAAAAACGCGATATAGTCATCCCAACAAAATTCAGGGGACATTCATGAACTTAAAATCAGCGTTTAACTCAACACTTTTTACAGGTGTCACGGCTGCTCTGCTGACACTTGGCACCTCAGCCGCCGCCGAAACTATTGATTGGAAAACGGTCGGGGGCTGGGACATTTCCTTTTACCCCGCATCCGAGGGTTGCCAGGCCTTTGCCCTATTCGAAGAAGACACCGCTTTCTTTATTGGCTTTGACAATACGGATGGCGAATTAAGCTTGGATATCACTTTGCTGGATCAACGCTGGCGGTCCATTGAAAGTGGCAACGAATATTCGATCACCGCTCGATTTGGCAACGAAAGCCCCTGGACCTTGGCAATGGACGGTATTCGGGTAGATGACCATCCCGGACTGACAATGATGCTAGACGCCAATTCCGACCAGGCCGATTTGTTCATTGACGAATTTCAGCGCACAACCGCAATGAGCTGGAGTTTTGGCAATAACACTCTGGGGAAGTTCACCCTACGCGGATCACGCGCCGCCTTTAACGAGGTTGTGGCCTGTCAGAAGTCTTATATCGAAGCGTTGAATGGCGGATCAGATCCGTTCTCGTCAGGCTCATCTTCGGGGTCTTCCTCGTCCCCCGACCCGTTTTCTTCCGGACCAAGCATGAAGAGAAAGAAGTAGCGCGGCGATAGCCGGAGAATTCAAATTTTCCGGCTACCTTTGCGACTTACCGCCTTTTGCGGGCGATCATCCACACCGGGTCATAGGTCAAGGGCAGTTTGCTGTCCTGACCAAACTCACTCCGATAGTTGTCTTCAAACTCTTGTAACCGCCCACGGTTCCAACGTTGCTTGGCCTGTGCGTTGACCCCGGTGTTACGCAAGTGACGCAAAAGGTCGGTGGCGGTGTTAAACATCAGATCGACCGGCTCTCGGCTCACATGCAGCAACTCAATATCCTGAGGCAACAAACCTGCCCAGTCAGATGGATCAGCATAGCTGGGCGCCGCAGCAGACGAGCCAAGACTGCGAAGCTGGTGAAACTGATCCTTGCCAAAACCAGATATGGCCATCCAGCCTCCGGGGCACAGCCGTGACGCAAGCCGTGCCATCAGGGCTGCAACATCATCAATCCACTGCACGGTCGAGGCCGACGTGATCAGATCCAGTTCCCGAGGCAAAGGCAGCGTTTCAATCGGTCCAAAGGTGAAATCTGTCCGCTCAGCCCGGTCCTGGGTCAGACTGCTCAGTCCTATCGCGGCCTCAGGCACCAAATCGTTCAGGGTCAGGTGGTGCATATCGAACTGCTTTATCAGCGGCTGGGTCAGATGCCCGGTGCCACAGCCAAATTCCAGCACGTTTTCAAAGCAGTCCGGTGCGCCATGCTCTTGCAACAACCGCACCAAATCTGCCGCGATATCCGCTTGGGCCTTGGCGTGCTGGTGATAACTCTCCAACCCGCGCCGAAAGCTCTGGCGCACACGGTTCTGGTTCAGGTTCGACAGCAGGCTATCTCTCATGCCAGCACCTGTTGCCAGGTTGCAAACTGCGCGAATGGCGCATGAGGAGCCGTGATCTGCTGCACATTGGTTTGTGGCCAAGCGCGTGTCTGGTTCACCGCCGGGAAAATCTTATCCTCGGTGCTGATCCACACCCGATCAAAGTCGGTATCGGGCGCGTCGCCCCGCGCCTCTATCGCCAACAACTCATCACGCCGCGCGGTCACGTCGATTTCTGCTTGGGGTTGGCGGGCGTTAAAGACACGCGCCAGGAAGAGCTGATAGGCTTTGTCACTCAGGGTTTCGATGGTTTTGGACATGGCCACCGGAGGAATGCCGGTTCGGCGGCTGACTGGGGTCAGGGTGCCGTTCACAGCAATTTTCCGGGTAAAGGGATCGTCCCGGCCCTGCTGCCAATGTGCATAAGAGGCGACACCAAAGGACCAAGCCACAAGGTTGACGCCTTCATAGACCGACAGGTCTGGAAGATCGCAATTGAGATCGCGGTAATCGCTGGCAAAAAGAACATCAAAGTCGCCTGTCAGGTGGTCGAACACCTGCGCGCCCACCGCCCAGCCGCCAAAGACAACGATGGCGTCGTGCCCCTGTCCTTTTTTGAGCCAGCGAAACGCCATTACAGCTCTCGCGCCAGTCGCAGCATGCCGTCAGTGATCTGTGTCAGCTGGTCCGGCGTGGTGACAAAGGGGGGCATGGTATAGATGTTTTTGCCAAAGGGACGAAGGAACACGCCCATTTCGCGGGCCAGCCCATGCGCCTGATCAGCCGACACGCGATGCTTCATCTCGATCACGCCAATTGCGCCCAGCACCCGCACATCAGCCACATTTGGCAAGGCGCGAGCCGGTTCCAGTTCGGCTGTCATCTGGTTGGCGATGGCAGAAACGGTTGCGCGCGAGTCTTGTTCAGTCAGCAATTCCAGCGAGGCAAGCGCCGCGACACAGGCCAATGGGTTCGCCATATAGGTGGGACCATGCATGAAGATTCCGGGATTGCCACCACCAATCCCCTCGGCCACCCGGTCGTTGGTCATGGTACTAGCAAATGAGATATGCCCTGCAGTTAGGCCCTTGCCCAGGCTGATGATATCCGGCTCAATGGTGCAGAAATCGGTGGCGAACATTTCACCCGTGCGGCCAAAACCGGTGGCGATTTCGTCAAAGATCAGCAAAATCCCCAGTTCATCACAGATCGCACGGGCTTGATTGAGGTACTCGGGGTGGTAGAAATACATCCCCCCCGTTCCCTGCACCACGGGTTCAAGGATGAAACCGGCTATCTTATCCTTGTTGCCTTCCAGCACGCTGCGCAATTCAGCAAGACCGTTTTGCGCAGGATCGTCATTCCAGTCCTCGTTCAACCGGATCGGTGGACGATTGACAAAATGCTGCACACTTAGTGCGCCCTGGAACAGGTGGTGCATGCCAGTATCCGGATCACAGACGCTCATCGCCTTCCAGGTATCGCCGTGATAACCGGACCGTACCGTGGCGAATTGCGACCGCCCTTGAAATCCCATAGCATGTTGATATTGCACAGCCATTTTCATCGTCACCTCGACCGAGACCGAGCCGGAGTCGCAGTAAAAAATGCGGGTCAGGCTGTCTGGTGTGATCTCGAGCAGCTTGCGGCCAAGATTGATCGCCGGGTCGTGGGTTAGCCCGCCAAACATCACATGGGGCAGCTTGTCCAGCTGGTCATGCATCGCCTGGGTAACCCGTGGGTTACGGTGCCCGTGCATCATGCACCACCAAGACGACATCGCGTCGATCAATTGGCAGCCGTCATCCAGTGTCAGATGAACTCCTTGAGATTCCCTTACCACAAAGGTCGGTCCCGGTTGCGTGACGTTTGTGTAGGGGTGCCACAGGTGCTGTTGGTCGAATTCCAGCTGGGTCAGTTCAGATGCGCTCATGACTGGATCGCCTTTTTGATCGTGTCGAGGTCGATGTGTTGGGCGAATGCAGCGGCGAGGAGTTCATTGCACTTCTTATCCCGACCGCCAGGTCGGCCCGCGCCTGACCTTCCCCCCGGGAAGGCGCGGTGCGCCTCCCCAAGGTCAGGCGCTTCTGTTTCGTCGTTTAGTCCGTTGATCATCGGCAGACGCCCCAAATGCGCGACATTGCCGAACTGGCAAATGGTGTCCTCGACCGCCTCTTCAGCCTCGCCTATGAACGCCACGCCAACCACATTACATCCCGCACTGCGCAGAGCCCGCAGCGACAAAAGCGTATGATTGATTGTGCCCAACTGTGTCCGGGCACAGAGGATCACCGGCGCCCCCCAGCGGGCAAAGAGGTCAAGGTACAGAACCTCGCGGTTCAGCGGCACCATCAGGCCACCTGCACCTTCAGCCACCAGAACGCCGTCAACCTGCGGCAGGTCCAATGTGTCGGGATCAATTTCGACGCCTTCGGCCTCGGCCGACAGATGTGGCGAGGCTGGCAGTTGCAGCAGATAGCCCTCGGGCAAGGAGGGGCGACCAGACAAGCGACTGACGATCTGGCTATCGGTCTCCTCTTCCTGACCGGATTGCACCGGCTTCCAGTAGGTGGCATTGAGCGCGGCAGTTAGGCCGGCGGAAAACACGGTTTTGCCGATCTCGGTATCGGTTCCTGTAACGACAATGGCGCTCATGCCGCGGCCTCCAGTTCTTGGGCGAGATCAGCAAACAGCGCGGAAATCACCTGCTTTGATGTGTTCAGTGTGACCGAGATCCGCAGGCGCGAGGTGCCGCGTGGGACGGTGGGTGGACGGATGCCGCGAATATCATAGCCGCGTTCCTGCAGAGCGCTGGCCACAGCCATGGTGCGTTTGTCATCACCCATGACAACGGGCAGGATCTGGCTTTGAAAGCCGCTGAGCCCACAGTGTTTTTCGGCCTCAGCCTGAGCGTGGTGGATCAGCTCCCAAGCCTGCTGCTGGCGCGCTGGGTTATCGCGCAGCTCTTGCAAGGCGGCACGCACAAGGGCGGCGTTCAGCGGGGATGGTGCGGTGGCAAAGATAAAGGCGCGGGCCTTGTTGATCAGGGTTTCGATTAGGGTCGAGGCCCCACAGATCAGGGCCCCTGAGACACCCAAAGCCTTGCCGCAGGTGTGGAGCGACAGCATGTTGGGCAAATGGGCGATGGCATGGCCCAGCCCCCTGCCCTGATCACCAAACACGCCGGTTGAATGGGCCTCGTCCAGCACCAGAACGGCATTTTCGCGGGCCGCCAGGTCAGACAGTTCCGCAATCGGGGCACAGTCGCCATCCATGGAGTAAACCGCCTCAACCGCGATCCAGATCTGGCCGGTGCCGCCCTCGGCGCGCCACTGGGCGATGGCGTCTTGGGCAGCGGACACATCGTTATGGGCAAAGCTGCGGGTCTCGGCCCGGCCCAGACGCATGCCGTCATGGGTGCTGGCGTGGATCAGCGCATCGTAAAGCACCAGATCGCCGTGCTGCGGCAATGCCGAGAAAATCGCCATATTGCCGGTAAAGCCACCGTTGATGAACAGCGCACTTTCTGTGCCGAAAAACGCGGCAGCTTCACTCTCCAACAGTTGATGTTCATTGTCATTGCCGCGCAGCAAACGAGAACCGCCTGCCCCCACTTGAACGCCACGCGCCAGCGCAGCGGCACCGGCGTCGCGCAGCAGGTCAGACCCGGCCAGACCAAGGTAATCGTTTGAGGCAAAGTCATGCCCGACGCGGGGCATCAGGCTGCGATAGCGGCCCCGCGACCTGAGTGCGTCCAGCGCCTTTTGATGGCGCGGGAAAGCGCCCGTGCTCATTTAGATCCGTCGCAACCAACCGCCATAGGCGTAATGCCAAGACGGGCAAACAGCGCGCTGTCTTTATCTTCTTCCGGGTTGTCGGCGGTCAGCAGGGTTTCACCGACAAAGATCGAGTTGGCACCGGCGAAGAAGCACATGGCCTGCATCTCGTCGCTCATGTCGGTACGACCAGCGGACAGACGCACGTGGGACTTAGGCATCAGGATACGGGCCAGAGCCACGGTGCGGACAAATTCGATCGGGTCCAGCTTGGCCACATCGGCCAACGGAGTGTCGTCGATTGGGATCAGCATGTTGACCGGCACCGAATCCGGGTGTTCTTCAAGCGTGGCCAGGGCCAGCATCATGTCGATGCGGTCCATCTGCTGCTCACCCATGCCAACAATACCACCAGCACAGACCTTGATACCAGCCTCGCGCACCTTGTTCAGGGTGTCGATACGATCCGCAAAGGTGCGGGTCGTGATGATTTCTGAATAGTACCGCTCGGATGTGTCGATGTTGTGGTTGTAATAATCGAGGCCGGAATCGCGCAGCCGGAACACCTGTTCCTCGTCCAGCATGCCCAGTGTCATGCAGGTTTCCATGCCCAGATCTTTGACACCTTTGACCATCGCCTCCAGCGCGGCCATGTCACGGTCTTTGGGGGAACGCCAAGCAGCGCCCATACAATAGCGTGTCGCACCGCCTTCTTTGGCCTTGCGGGCCTCGGAAATCACACGTTCAACTTCGATCAACTTGCTAGCCGACAGTTGCGCACCGTTGCGGGCCGACTGCGAGCAATAGGCGCAATCTTCGGCGCAGCCACCGGTCTTGATGCTCAGCAGTTTGGATTTCTGCACTTGATTGGGGTCGAAATTCTCGCGGTGCACAGTCTGCGCGCGGAACAAAAGATCCATGAAAGGAAGGTTGTAGATCGCCTCCGCTTCCTCGCGGGTCCAGTCATTGCGGATAGGGCTAGCGTCCAACATGTGATCTCCCACAGGAAAATTATAGATAATTTATCGACCGGACCTCTCCGATTTCCGAGATTAATAGATAATTCGCCGCATAGGTTTCAAGCCCCTTTCCAAAACTGCCGCAATAAGCCGCAGATTTCAGCGAATAGCTGCGCACAAGCGCACAGGATCCGCGCCCTGACGCCAATTGCCACGCACAGCTGCACACTTACATGTAGGGCAACGCAAGTAATCAGGAGACCACCCATGTCGCTCAGACCCGTTTTGGAAACCCGCAACGCTGTTCCAACCATGGAGGGCGCAGGCGTCAAGCTGCACCGCGCCTTTGGATTTCAGGACCCCAGCGAGTTGGATCCTTACTTGCTGTTTGATGATTTTCGCAACGAACGCCCCGAGGACTTTGAGAAAGGGTTCCCCTGGCATCCCCACCGCGGCATCGAAACCATCACATATGTGCTGTCCGGTAGCGTCGAGCATACGGACTCTCTTGGTAACTCGGGCACCCTGGGCGCTGGCGATGTGCAGTGGATGACCGCTGGGTCCGGGATCATGCATCAGGAAATGCCAAACGGCAACGCGGCGGGCCAGATGCATGGATTCCAACTGTGGGGCAACCTGCCCAGTGCACAAAAAATGACAGCGCCGCGTTATCAGGATGTCGCCAGCCAAGAGATCCCCGAGGTTATTGATGATGACGGCACCCGTGTGCGGGTGATCGTTGGTGAGTTTTGGGGTAAACGCGGGCCCGTGGACGGCATCGCGGCTGATCCGCAGTATCTGGATGTCTATGTGCCAGCCGGGGTCAAAAAGACCTTTAAAATCGATACCTACCGCCGCGCCTTTGCCTATGTGTTCGAGGGTCAGGCAGCGTTTTCCGATGCATCTGTTCCACAAGGGGTGCTGCTGGAGAAAGAAGTGGCGGGCGAAGAGCTGCACATTCGCGATATGTCTGGTGACCGTACATTGGTCCGTTTTGGCAGCGGGGATGAGGTTACGGTGATGGCAGGCCCCGAAGGCGTGCGGTTCCTGCTCATCTCAGGTGCGCCGATTGATGAGCCGGTTGCGTGGCACGGGCCAATTGTGATGAACACCCAAGCCGAGCTGCAACAGGCCTTTGCCGAGCTGCGCAACGGCAGCTTTATCCGACCCGCCCACTGACACACGAACGGCCTGGGGAAATAGCGCAAAGGTGAATTCACTGGAAATCGCCGAAACAAACTGCCATGCTCACCTTCAACAGGGGTGAGCATTCTCATTCCAGCAGGTCGGAATATTTCTCCGGGCCTATGTGACTGTTTTTATGTATTGGGATTTTTCCTGTGAAGCGACAAGTTGCAGTCAATCGTCCGTTGGACCGCGCCATGAAAGAGCGGCTCCACCTTCAAGGCGACAACCCGCTTGTAATCAAACTCATCCGCGGGCTGATACATTCCAGTGACGCCTTGGGCCGGGGCTTATTTGGACGCCCGTTTCTTGCATTACGAGAAAGCGAAGACTGCCTTGAACAACTGGATGGGCTGAATGGGCAAGATCTGATTGAGGCTCTGTTGTCGCTCGAAGGCGGGACCACGATCAAGGCCCAGGGTTTGCAGCATATTCCAGAATCAGGTCCTGTTGTTATCGCATCCACCCACCCAACCGGGATGTTTGACTTTGTCGCTCATGCCGCTGCTCTGAGCAAAAAGCGACCGGATCTAAAAGTGGTTGCCAATCGCGAAGCCGAGAAATTTCTTGGCCCTAAAAGCATCATTCCGGTAACGATCAACAAAACCAACCGGGCCATATCTGGCAGTCAGACACGGCAGGACATGCTGGACCATGTGCAAAACGGGGGCGCTCTGTTAATTTTTGGCTCGGGCAGGGTTCCCGACTGTCATGATGGGCGATTGATTGAACCAGCTTGGCGCCGGGGGGCCAGCCAAGTCTCAAAGATCAGCCAGGCCCCTATTATTCCTGCCGCGCTCAACTCGATGAATTCCAGCGCCTATTATCGACTTCGCGCCTGCGCCCGTTTTGTCAGCGGCCGCAACGATCATTTTGGTGCGATGATCGCATCACTTCGCTATTTTGCTGAGGTGCTGGAGAAACTGGGTGGACAATATGACGTACTGTACGGGCCGATGCTACCCGCAGGTACGGACCCGGCTACGCTAAAACGATCTGCTGAAACCCTTGTACCAGATCTCTATGGCAGTTGAGCTCTCGGGCTCTTCTGTGCCACCTAGGGCGTTCCTGAACTCAAGTTTTCGAGTGTTGAACTCTTAGACCTGCGGGCCTGCCTTATCATCAGGGTCTGACCACCGATAGATGACGTCCTCGCCGCTATCCTCTTTGTCAAAACCCGCCCGTTGCAACAAACGCGCTGAAGCCGTGTTGCCCTTCATCACGCCGCCGCTCAATCTGGTGCCGGTGTGACGGAAAATGGCTTGCAGTCCGGCAATCATTTCGGTGGCCAACCCTTGCCCCCAACTGTCTTGCGCAAACAGATACCCAAGGTGTCGCTCGGTGTGATCACCAGGAGCCCCCGACAGGACAAGCAGACCAACCCCAACGTTCTGCATATTATACAGGGCAAAAACCTCGGCCTGTTGTGACAAGCCGGACAGGAAGGCCCGCTGGTCTGTCTCGGTTGTACGTGATTGGAAACTGTTGGGGAGAAACTCAACAACCACAGGTGCAAACAGCGCAGCCAATTCAGAAGATGTGAGATCGCGCCAATCACCGCTATGGAGCCGGTCGGTGATCAGCACAGTGGGCTTCATGCCGCCATCGCCCGGCGCACCATGTCCCAATAGGTGGTCTCGACCTGATCAAGCGACAGGCGCCCCTCGGACCGGTACCAGGTATTGATCCCATTCAGCATCGCAATTACAGCCAGCGTTGCAATTTTGGTGTCCGAGATTGCAAACGTCCCCTCGGCCACCCCCTGTTTCAAGATTGCTTCGAGGGTATCTTCATACTCGCGCCGCAGGGATTCGACGGCGGTGAAATTGTCGGGCGACAGGTTTCTCAGCTCCATATAGGCGATGAAAACCGCATCGGGCCTTTGCATGTGAAAGCGAATGTGAAACCGAGTGAAAGCTTCGAGCTGGGTCAGTGCATTGCCGCTGCCGCGCTGTTCAGCCCAAGTTGTCAGCAACTCGGTCATATGGCCTTCCATCAGGCGAAACAGCAGGCTTTGTTTGTCTGGCGTGTAATTATACAAAGCGCCCGCCTGCACCCCTACTTCGCGCGCAATCTGGCGCATCGAGACCGCGGCAAACCCGTGCTGGGCAAACAGCTTTAGCGCCGCGTCCTGAATACGCGGGCCTGTTATGCCGGAATGAGAACCCTGAGTACGTGCCATGCCCTATTGTATCTGAACAGATGTTCAGAAAAAACCCCTGCTTGCGCCTTTTCCCGTTACATTGCATCAAAGGCGAAGCAAAAGGATCCGGTATCATGACCCGCTCAAAAGTTTTGACGCTTAGCTTGACCGTTGTGGCATTGACCTGCACCGCCTGCACCCGCGTGCCCGAGCTGGAAGAGCAGCTGACCCCCGACCTGAGATCCACCGACTACCCAAAGCTGGTCCCGTTGGATCAAGCCCTAGCGCCATTGCCTTTGCCAGGCGCACAGAGTGAAGAGTTGCAACAGGACTTGGCTGCGCGCAGCTCGCGTCTAAAAAACCGTGCAAATGCCCTTAAGGCAGCGGCAAACTAACCGCGCCCCAATCCTGCTGCACGCACACTTCAGTCCCCAAAAATCCTAACAAGCGCTCCAGCCCGTCGTCTGGCATCTTTGATGCCCTCCTCCCGTTGGGCCCGGCACCGCTATGCGGTGCCGGGCCCAAAAGCCAATGGTAGCCTCGGCTTTGCCGAGGGTTCTGTTGGGTACGGGAGCCGCTCGAATAGGAGTACACCTGTTAGAAATTGCTCCCCAGTAGCTACAGTGCAGCTGAGCGCCGTTGCGTAGCGGCTAAGTTCCAGATAATGCGGAGCCTGAAGTATTGAACAAGGGATCACCAGCTATGACTACGCCGCTTCGTCTTGGGATTGCAGGTTTGGGCACCGTCGGTATTGGTGTGGTTAAAATCATCCGCCGCCAGGCTGCCCTGCTAGAGGCCCGCACCGGGCGTCCGGTGGTAATCTCGGCTGTTTCTGCCCGCGACGCCAACAAGGATCGCGGCATTTCGCTGAGCCAATATGCCTGGGAAACAGATCCGGTGGCGCTGGCTGTGCGCGACGATGTGGATGTCTTTGTCGAACTGATGGGTGGCCACGAAGGCCCAGCCAAAACCGCAACCGAGGCCGCACTGGCTGCGGGCAAGGATGTGGTCACCGCCAACAAGGCACTACTGGCCATTCACGGCCAGGCATTGGCTGAACAGGCTGAGGCCAACGGACAGGTCATCCGGTTTGAGGCTGCCGTTGCAGGCGGTATTCCGGTGATCAAGTCGCTGACCGAAGGTCTGGCAGGCAACGAGATCACCCGCGTCATGGGCGTGATGAATGGCACTTGCAACTATATCCTGACCCAGATGCAGGCCACAGGTCAGGGCTACAATGCCCTGTTCGAAGAATGCGGCCGTTTGGGATATCTGGAAGCGGACCCCAACCTGGACGTGGGCGGCATTGATGCCGGACATAAACTGGCGCTGCTGGCCTCTATCGCGTTTGGATCGAAGCCTGCGTTTGACCGGGTTCAACTGGAAGGCATTCAGCGCATCACCCTGGAAGACATCAACCAAGCTGCTGATATGGGTTTCCGCATCAAACTGCTGGGCGTGGCCCAGCGGACAGCGCGCGGGCTGGAACAGCGTATGTCGCCTTGCCTGGTGCCGGCCAATTCACCACTTGGGCAGCTGGAAGGCGGCACCAATATGGTGGTGATCGAAGGCGATGCCGTAGAACAGGTAGTGCTGCGTGGCCCCGGTGCAGGCGAAGGCCCTACCGCCAGCGCCGTGATGGGCGATGTCTGCGACTTGGCACGCGGCCTGCGGATCGCGACCTTTGGCCAGCCTGCAACAGGGCTGCAAGACATCCCAGCAGCCCAAACCGGCCTGCCTGCACCTTACTATCTGCGCATGAACCTGCAGGACAAACCCGGTGCCTTGGCCAAAGTTGCCGCCGCCTTGGGGGATGCCGGGGTCTCCATCGACCGGATGCGCCAGTATGGCCATTCTGAACCCACTGCTCCGGTACTGATCGTCACCCACAAGGTGACACGGGCCACTTTGGATGTGGCACTGGACGCCCTGGAAGTCAGCGATGTGGTGGACGGCGCCCCGGTTGCCCTGCGCATTGAAGAGCTCTGATTTCGGCCCAAACGGCTAAAATCAGTGCAAATCCTCAACGCACGGCCAATATCGGCCGCCGTGATCGCTATCGGCCCTTGCCCGCCCTGCCCTGCACAGGGTATGCGACGGGCGACCCTCTATGATTGAGACAGGATATTTACATGACCTCGAACACCCCTGACGTTGCTTTTAACGACCGGATGTTGTCGCTGGGCCTGGCCCGTGTTGCCGAGCAAGCGGCTCTGGCCTCGGCCTCGCTGGTAGGACGTGGCGATGAAAAGGCAGCTGACCAAGCGGCGGTCAACGCCATGCGCGAGCAGTTGAACCTGCTGGACATCGCCGGTGTTGTGGTCATCGGTGAAGGTGAGCGCGACGAGGCTCCAATGTTGTTCATCGGCGAAGAAGTTGGCACCGGCAAAGGCCCCGGCGTGGACATCGCGCTGGATCCGCTGGAAGGCACCACACTGACCGCCAAGGACATGCCCAACGCCCTGACCGTGATTGCCATGGGCCCTCGCGGTTCGATGCTGCACGCACCAGATACATACATGGACAAGCTAGCCATCGGTCCAGGTTTCCCCGAGGGTGTTGTTAATCTGGACATGTCCCCTCGTGAGCGGGTTGAGGCCCTGGCCAAGGCCAAAGGCTGTGCCACCGGCGACATCACAGTTTGTATTCTGGAACGCCCACGCCACGAAGCGATGATCGCTGAAGTGCGTGAAACCGGTGCTTCGATCCGCCTGATCACCGATGGTGATGTGGCTGGCGTTATGCACTGCGCCGAAAGCGAAACCACTGGTATCGACATGTACATGGGCCAAGGCGGCGCACCCGAAGGTGTTCTGGCGGCTGCTGCACTGAAATGCATGGGCGGACAGATCTTTGGTCGCTTGTTGTTCCGCAACGACGATGAAAAAGGCCGCGCAGCCAAGGCAGGCATCACCGATCTGGACCGTGTCTACACCCGCGATGAGATGGTCACTCAGGATGTGATCTTTGCCGCCACTGGCGTGACTGGTGGCTCGCTGTTGCCCGAGATCAAGCGCAGCCCGGGCTGGGTTGAAACCACCACCCTGCTGATGCGCTCGCGCACCGGTTCGGTACGTCGGATGTCTTACCGCACTCCGCTGGCGCCACACCAGTAAGACTGCAGCAGGAAGCACCTTGCACCCCAGATGGGCGCAAGAGTACGCTACAACTAAGAAGGGCCGGGTCCGCATGGGTCCGGCCTTTGTGCATTGGGAGCAAATCATGAGCTTTTTGGGTGTTGAACAGTCGCTGACCGGACGGCGTTGGCTGGGACCGGGAATTGATGTTGAACGGGCCGCCGAGATGATGGCCCAGCAGAGCGAGATCCCTGCCCCGGTCTGTCAGGTGCTGGCGCGACGCGGCGTACCCGCGCATGAGGCCCAGGGCTTTTTGACACCTCAATTGAAGGAATTGCTACCTGACCCGCGTCGCATGAAGGACATGGAAGTGGCGGCACAGCGTTTCATTGCCGCCGTACAAAAACGCGAACGCATTGCGGTTTTTGCAGATTATGATGTGGACGGCGGCAGTTCAGCCGCTTTGTTGCTGGTTTGGTTGCGGCAGATGGGGCTGAACGCAACACTCTATGTGCCCGACCGGATCGACGAGGGCTATGGCCCCAATGACGAGGCGATGGCAGCCCTGGCGCGGGATCACGACCTGATCATCTGCGTCGACTGCGGCACCCTAAGCCATGGGCCGATTGCTGCCGCCAAAGGCGCAGATGTTGTGGTGCTGGATCACCACCTGGGCGGAGAGACCCTGCCCGACTGTGTGGCAGTGGTGAACCCAAACCGTCAGGACGAAGATGGCGAACTGGGCTATTTCTGTGCCGCTGGTGTTGTGTTTCTGATGCTGGTCGAGGCCCGACGCCAACTGCGTGAAGCTGGCCATGACACAGGCCCCGACCTGATAGCTTTGTTGGATCTGGTGGCGCTGGCAACCGTTGCGGATGTTGCGCCCTTGATTGGCGCAAACCGGGCACTGGTGCGCCAAGGACTAAAGGTGATGGGCGGGCGGCAACGCCCCGGCCTGGTGGCGCTGGCCGACGTGTCGCGGATGGATTCGGCACCCTCGACCTATAGCCTGGGCTTTATGCTTGGCCCTCGGGTCAATGCCGGCGGGCGGATTGGCAAGGCGGATTTGGGCGCGCGGCTGTTATCGACTGATAACCCGGATGAGGCCGCGTCTATTGCCGAGAAGCTGGATCAGTTGAACACCGAACGCCGCGAGATTGAAAACGCTGTGCGCGCAGCTGCAATGGAGCAAGCCGAAGCGCGCGGGTTGGACGCGCCGCTGGTTTGGGCCGCTGGTGAGGGCTGGCACCCGGGTGTGGTGGGTATCGTCGCCTCGCGCCTGAAAGAAGCCGCTGGCCGCCCAGCTGTGGTGATTGGCCTAGAAGGCGGCGAAGGCAAAGGATCGGGCCGGTCCGTGAGCGGCATTGACCTTGGGGCCTCGATCCAGCGGTTGGCCAGCGAGGGACTGCTGAACAAGGGCGGTGGTCACAAGATGGCGGCCGGGTTGAGCGTGGAACGCGAACAACTGGAACCGGCGATGGCGCGGCTAACCGAATTGCTGGAGAAGCAAGGCGCTGGAGATCTCGGGCCTGCGGATCTGAAGCTTGATGGCATGTTGATGCCCGGCGCAGCCAGTGTTCAGATGATTGAACAGATCGAACAGGCTGGCCCCTTTGGAGCAGGTGCCCCGGCACCGCGGTACGCGCTTCCCAACCTTCAGATCCGATTTGCCAAACGGATTGGGGAATCACATCTAAAACTTTCGCTGAGCGACGGTTTGAGCGGCGGTATCGATGCGATCTGCTTTGGCGCATTTGACACCCCCCTGGGCCCAACATTGTTGGATCATGGTGGCGCCAAATTCCATTTTGCCGGCCGCTTGGAGATAAACACGTGGGGCGGGCGTCAATCTGCGCAATTGCGCCTTGAAGATGCGGCATCTGCCTAGAATTGGTTAGGATCGCAGCCCTGAGAAAATAATTTCTTTTTGCTGCATTTTACCACTTGCGGCGCAGGGCGGGATTTCCTAATACCCGCTCACACCAAGCGTGGCCCGTTCGTCTATCGGTTAGGACGCCAGGTTTTCAACCTGGAAAGACGAGTTCGATTCTCGTACGGGCTGCCATGGTGAACTCTCCAATACGCTAGTATTCGACAAAGCCCGACCCGGCTGACTGTCGTTGTGCTGTTCGATCCAGATCAACTCTGAACACTGCAACAGCTATGTAAATAAATGACATTTTGACTGGCATGGGGACTAATCGGCGCTCCCCCACCCGATTGCAAAAAGATTTTCACTTTCGTCAAATACCCTCTTGCGTCTGCGATGCCTGTTATTTAAATACCGGCTCACACGCTAAGTGGCCCGTTCGTCTATCGGTTAGGACGCCAGGTTTTCAACCTGGAAAGACGAGTTCGATTCTCGTACGGGCTGCCATTTCCCCCAATCGTTTGCAAACATTCGACGCACTGCGGGCCATTGCTGGATTTTTAGGGCATCACCAGTTCAGTCACATCAAGGCCGCCTCTCGGCCCGACCTGCTGAAAGTGCCATCGCCGGAAGCGCTTTGGAAAAGCGACAGCAAAAACGAACAGTGGCAGCGAATTGCCCTGCTACCTAGCTGTTTTGAATCAGAGCAACACAGGCGTTGCCCAGCTTAACCAGCCGGGCGCTGTTCGGGCTTTACGACCGTCTCGTCAGGGGCTGATACGACGCCATTGGCAGAATCTGGCTCTTCCACTTCGCCAAATCCTTCACTGTCCATTCCCTGCTTGTAGAATAGGTGGCAAGCCCGCCCTGCGCGTTTGGCGGCATAAAGCGCGACGTCTGCTTCGTGCAGCAAACGTGCCGCATCGACCTCAACCCCGACAGGCGCCAGTACCGTTCCGATACTTGCAGAAATTCGGCACAGCTGACCTTCGTATGGAATCGGCTCTTCTAGGTTCTCGATCAACCGGTTTGCAATATTTTCCAGCCGCGACTGATTCACCAGCCCATCAAAGATCAACACGAACTCATCACCACCGATGCGCGCAACGGTGTCGGTTGAACGGGTACAGTCAACCATGACTCTGGCGACCTTTTGCAGCACGACATCGCCCGCCGCATGACCCAAGGTGTCGTTGACCGCCTTGAAGAAATCCAGATCGACTTGCATCAATGAGAAATTGCGCTGCGTCCCGATCATACGCGACAAGATATGATCCATTGCCCGGCGGTTTTTGAGCCCGGTCAACGTATCGGTAAAGGCTTGTTCTTCGGCGGCAATTTTTGCCCCCTGCAGACGGGTATTCAGCTGCCGTGACGCCTCCATCGCAGCCGACTTGGCCTCAACCAGATAGAGCATCTCGATGGTCAGGTCTGTGGCCGAGAAATCGGCGCTTGTAAGATCATAATCTCGCACAGCGTCCAGAACGGAAATCCCAAAGGACAAATTGACAAAAGCCCCTTCACCGTTTGGCAAAGGTGCAAGAACGCCCTTGAGCCCGGTTTGAGGCTCATCCCGGAATTGCATGTGCAGCTTTACGCCCGATGTCCGCAGCAAATCAGACATGCTCTGAACGGAACGTGGGCGCTTTAGTTCAAGCACCTCAAGAAACGGCTTGCCGATCCAGTTTTGATCGGGGCGCAGTTTCTGCAGTGTTGGCCCAACATGCACAATGTTTCCACCCGCGTCCAACATGACATACATGGGTGCGATTTTCGACGCAATATCAGCGAGCTGGCTATTACTTATCATAGTGTGCGCCCCCCAGGTCAAAGGCGCGACCCTCGGCAAAGTCGGTCTCGACCAACATGACCGAAATCACTTCGGCACCATCCTGGCTTCCGGAATGTTCCAGAATAACCAGATCGCCGTAGTCATCGGCCATTGCACGCAGCACACCCATCATGACGCTGCCATAGCCGGGCAACCCATCCTGACACAACAGTTTAAACTGACCTGGCGCGATTTCGATGAGTTCAAGCGCTGGCAGATGCAGATCTGAAACAGCAAGACGCACCCGATCTGGCAAATCGTCCAACGAATGCAGAAATTCCACATAGTTCACCCCACCAAACCGCAATAGTCGGCGCAGGGCTTCAACTTGAGGATTGGAGACTAGAAATGTTCCCATATCCTCAAGCATTTCTGGCAACGGGCGTTCTAATACCTGCACCATCGACTTAAGAAGTTTCTGGGATTGTTCGTCTGTGTAAATAAGCATCGCTTCGAACTCGGTAAACCCGAGTTCAGCCGCATCTGTCACTTCGCGCCAGCGCGTGTCACCGTAAGTGCTGCAGACAAAGGCCTGAATTGCCCTGTTAATCAGCCCATGCATAAGATGGCCCCTCGTTTTAAAGTGACTAACAGTTGACATGTGAACCTTAAGAAAGACCCTACATTTAAAATGTTATCTGTTTTGGGACGGAATAATTTGAGGCCTAGGGCCGTGGCAGGATTTCGATACCGCCAACATGCAGTGCTCTTAGGGAGCTGGGGCCAATTGAATAGTTACCGTCGAGTATTGCCTCTAAGTCGGATGTTTTCAAGGTTATGCCTTCGCTTGCATTTAACATCAGTGCGCGTTTCCAACTTGCGTCACCGGTGTCATCAAATGTTAGTGCCTCAATATCAACTCGTTGCCCTATACCGCCCCTTCGGTACAGCAGTACCCCGCTGCGAGCTGTTTCCGGGGTAAATTGGCCCATTACCAGAACACAGCCTGGGCGACCATCAGCAAGCAGCCTTTGACAGCCCGAAAGCCACGTTTGAACTTCATAGAGGCGTAATCCCTCCAAATCTTCAGCCTCAAGCTTTTGCCCCAATGGAAGAACCTGCAAAAGCTCGACCAGCTCTGTGGCGACCTGCGCTAACGTCCGGTTGCGGACTTCATTGTCAAAGCCCCATTTACTGTTTGAGTTGCGCATATCGGCCAGTCGCTTGATCAATTCGGGGTCCTGCCCCTTGGGGCCATTCTCAAGACCCGCAAGTGCGGCATGGCCCGCCTGCCCCCAGTCGTGCTCGAGTTCCCAGACCGGCAGTTCCAATAGCTGTAGGCGCCCATCAACATAGCGTGCGATCTGGCTGTTAGCAGAAATCCGTTCGGCATTTAGCAGCGGGGTCAACAACGCCGCCGAAATCGCAATTGTCACCAAGGCCATAGACACATTGATTTTCCGGATCCGAGCTGACCAGCCCTGCCCCCGCATGACCGACAGAGGATAGAGCAGCCCATAGGCCAACAAAATTGCACTGACACAGGCGGCCAGCACTCGGTCTGGGGTCCAGCCATAATCGGCAACCCGAACCCAGATCGCCCAGGCCGCCAGCCCAGTGACCATCAGCAACAGGATGGCCATGATCCGGGTAGAGGTGATGATGGTAAAGCTGGGTCGCATTTCGGCGTCATCGCGCTCCAGTACCACAGCAATCAAGGTCAGCATTACCATGGCAACGCTCATCAAAAGGGTCGCAGCAGAGAAGTCTCCAAAGACCTGCGACAGGCCCTGTAGTGGGATCGCTGCCAGGAACAGAGCAATAACCGCCAGAACGGGCACCACAAACAGGCGCAGCAGGCGCAGTAGCAGGTATGGAGACACCGTGTCTCGCAGCTCAAACACCACGGCCATGGCCAGCCCAAGAACGCCTCCGCTCAGCGCAAACACCAGCCAACCGGTATCAAAGATCCGTTCGATCACTTCGATATTGACCAAGGACAACAGCGCATCTGACAGCGCCATCATAAGCCAGAACAAACCAACAAAGACCCAAGCCGCCAAATAGCGCACAGTGAGCGCCCAGGCCGCGTCGAACAACGCACCGTAGTCTCTCCAGGCCTGTCTGTTCTGCAATGTTACAATCAAAAACGGGATCGATAGATGCAGGAACAAAAGACTGAGGCTGACCAATACCGGCTGCTCTAGCACCTCCATGGCACTCTCGTACCGCAGTCCCGCAATCGAGGTGAGAACGGTGAAAGGCACCGCCAGCAACAGCGCGCTCATCAAAGCGCGTTTGACCGTAACCGGCCCAGATAACGCCAATGCAAGACTGGCATAGCTGCCGATGAAACTAAGCAGCGCCAGAAACAGGGATGGCGGAATATCCGGGTTGTCTGCGTTGTCGACCAAGACCCACATGGCCAAACCTGAAACAGCGCCCAGAGCAAACAACAGGCTTCGGCGTTGACCAATTTGAATTGCAGAGCTGGTGGGCATGGGGAAATTCCTGGTGATTAAAATTGCTGCGCTACCTACAGCTTTCTCCCCATGCTCCGCAAATTGTTTGTGTGACGTCAAAAGTCGGTGGGTGCACCGCCCTCTTCTTTGCGCCGGGCCACAAACTCTTGCAGGTCACCACGAATTGCGTCCTTCATCGGCGGCTCCTCAAAGTTGGCAACAATGTCTTTGAACACTTTATGCGCCCGCTGTGGCGTCCACTCACCTCCGGCTTGCTCCCAGGCCTCGTAGTTGCGCCAGTCGCTTAGGAAAGGCTGATAGAACGCCTCGGTATAGCGGTCTTGGGTGTGCTGAATACCAAAGAAGTGGCCGTCGTTGCCGACCTCTTTGATGGCATCCAGCGCGATGTTGTCAGCTGTGGTGGCATAGGTCGCAGGCTGCATATAGCGCTGGATCTGCTGTAACACCTCGCAGTCCATGATGAACTTCTCAGGGCTGGCGATCAGCCCGCCCTCAAGCCATCCGGCTGCGTGGTAAACCATATGGGTGCCTGACTGCACCGCCGCCCAGAGCGAGTTCGAGGTCTCCCACATCGCCTGCCCGTCGGGCACATTGGCGGTGCAAACACCGCTGGAGCGCATAGGCAATCCATAGAACCGCGCCATCTGCCCGGTCATCTGGGTCGAGCGCATATATTCCGGTGTACCAAAGGCCGGCGCACCGCTTTTCATATCGACGTTTGAGGTGAAGGTGCCGATCATACAGGGCGTCCCCGGTGCCACGTATTGGAACAGGGCAATTGCGCAGAGCGCCTCGGCAATGGATTGCGCCACAGCACCTGCCATGGTGACGGGGGCCATCGCCCCGGCCAAGGTAAAGGGTGTGACCACAATGGCCTGCCCCCGACGTGCCATCCGAAGACAGCCGTCGATCATCGGATAGTCGTGTTTCAACGGCGAGGTCGAGTTGATGTTGGTGTACATCCGTGGCTTGGCCTGAAATTCTTCTTCGCTCAGCCCGCCCGCAATCTTGACCATCTCCATCACATCTTCGACGCGTTCCGCCCCCAGCGAGTAGGCATGCACCACCTTGTCGCACATCGTCAGCTTGTCATAGAGCACATCCAGGTGCCGCACCGAGGCATGGATATCCACCGGTTCAACCGGGTAGCCACCGGCAAAGTGGATGCAGTTGAAATACTGGGTCAGCTTGAGCAGGTCCTGGCATTGGGCACGGGTGCCAGTGACTTTTTTACGCAGCTCCAGATCCCAATAGTTGGGCGGCGACGAGACATTGCCAAACAGCATGTGATTGCCACCAATCGGCAGGGTACGATCAATGTTGCGCGGCGTCATGGTAAAAGTGCTGGGGGCCTTGCCCACCATCTCCATCACAAAATCGCGGTCCATCTTGACCAGATCGCCGTCTACCTTGCAGCCTGCCTGTTTAAAGATCGCCAGCGCTTCGGGGTTCAGGAACACCACACCGATCTCTTCGAGGATGCGCAAGGCGCCTTCGTGGATCGCGGCTATACCCTCGGGACCCAGCGGTTCGGTTGGACGGTCTACATTGACAGGGATTTGCCATGGCATTTGCTCAATAACAGCCTTGCCACGCCGGGCTGCCGCCCCTGCCCGGCCTCCGCCACGCCGCCTACGTGCTCCATCCGCCATAATCGCCTCCCTGGTCATAGTAACATAACCAGCAGGCCCAATTCTTAGTATTTTCGCCGCTTCAATCACGACATCCCATGTCGTTTTTACAGCGCAATCCGGCGCAGAAGACGAATTCTGGACAGAAGTGCCCAGTTCTCGAAAAACCGCAGGCGCAGAGGCGAATCTCTGCGCCTGTCTTTAGCTGTCCAACCAGGTGGGGATGTGACCGATATTGGGGAGAACCACATCAGCGTGCGGGGCCAGATCTTCGTGCAGCGCCATACCGGTCAACACACCGATTTTGCGCATACCGGCAGCTTCACCAGCCTCCAGATCATGGCAGCTGTCTCCAACCATCGCCGTGCGGTCGGGTTCAACACCCACCGCCTTGCAAAAGGCCAACAACGGATCCGGATCCGGTTTGGCCCCATGGCCGCTGTCAAACCCGGCAACAAAGGCAAATCGCTCCAGCACCCCGGCCCGCTGCAATTGGCTACGCGCCGACATTTCAGCGTCGTTGGTCATCACACCCAATACCTTGCCACGGGCCAGAAGATCATCAAGGAACGCCGCCAACGGCACCGCCTCGGCCAGATTTGCATCAGCGGCGCTGACGGCTAGAAAATGCTCTAGGCCAGCCACATCCATGTGATCCACATGTGGCGCCAGCGCTTCGGAGATCTCGCGGTTGGAACAGGCAATGGCGATACTGTCGCGGCCGAACTCGCCCGTTTCAAGGTCATAGCTCAGCACCCGCGCCAGTGTCGCAGCCACATTTGGCTGCCCCTTTGCAAGCTCTTGAATGACATCCGCGGCCCAGCCATTCCAGGTGGCGGCAAAATCGAACAGGGTTCCGTCCTTGTCGAACAGAAGAGCATCAACCGGCATGTGAGGTCCTTGGTGAATCGCTGTGGTCAGGCGCTGTCTATCAGGTCCAGTTGACCTGCGCACCACCCGGCAGCGACATCCGCGCCTGCATCGGCGTCTCATAGGCAACACCCTGCGCATCGCAAAAGGCGATCACCCAGGCGTCATCCATCATCAGGAAATCCAGAACCGAGCCCAAGAACTCGGGCTCGGCGGCGCGTTCGCGCAGATCAGATTCGCTGGCGCCTGAGGCGCCTAGGAAAACGGGCAGTAAATCCTGGTTCCCCACCAACCAGGACAGCGCCTGAAGAGCAAGGGTTTCGGCAGAGTGAGCGGAAACTGGCATTTAATGACACTTTTACGGGGTTGGGAAAGGGTTTGTTAACTCCTGTCATAAAGACTCTGGGAAAGTCGAGATGCAAGGGCGAAAGGCGATCACGTGCAAGGCACCATACTGATCATAGACGGCGTTGCGACCAACCGCATCATGTTGAAAGTTCAACTTTCGGCCGCTTATTATCGTGTGGTCCAGACTGACTGCGTAGAAAACGTACTCCAAGTGGCACAGCGATGTCGCCCAGATCTCGTTTTGACCTCCATGTCTCTGCCTGACGGTGATGCAATCGACATTCAGCGTGCCATCGCATCCGATGAAACTCTCGCCAATGTACCCGTTATCGCAATTTCCGCACAGAATGATGGCGCCAGTCGCATCGCAGCTTTGTCAGCCGGTCTTGATGATGTATTGGTTCAACCCGTAGATGATGTAATCCTTCAGGCCCGCATACGCAGTTTGGTTCGCAACCGCAGTAACAGCGAAGACCTGCAGAGTGTCGCGGCCCAATCTCTGGATTTCCCCCTGTCTGACGGGGACCTCATGACCGAAATTCGCGGTGCCAAAATTGCACTTGTTGCGCATGATCTCCATACGGCAAACCAGTGGACTGCTCGCCTGCAGTCTCTTGTCCCTTATCACTTGCACCCCCATCAGATTGGCGACATCAAACTGCTGATGACGGAACCTGTGCCGGACGTCATTGTAGTCGAGCTAAATGAAGCAGAAGTCGGGCCAGGCCTGAGACTGATCGCCGATCTTCGTGCCCGGGCGGCAACCCGAAACTCGGTAGTGATTGCAATCCCAAGTCCCGCCAACTCACATGTCGCGGCCGAAGCTCTTGATCGGGGCGCCCATGATGTTCTGCAATCGGGGTTCAACGTTCAAGAACTGGCCATCAGACTGTCTACGCAGCTATTCTATAAGGTGCGCAGCGATCGGCTACGCGACACCGTGCGCAGCGAAATGCGTGCTGCTAACGAAGATCCGATGACCGGCCTGCACAATCGCCGCTATGCACAGCCATTTTTGGACAGAGTGGCCCGCAATGCATCGAACTGTGGCGAAAACTTTGCATTGATGATCGTTGATCTTGATCACTTCAAACAGATCAACGACAGCTTTGGCCATCCTGCTGGGGATGCTGTCTTGATCGAGGCCTCAAAGAGAATGTTGAAACAGGTCCGCCCAGTCGATCTTCTTGCGCGGGTCGGCGGTGAAGAGTTCATGATTGTCATGCCCGGAATAGGCGAAGCCACTGCCTGCGAAGTTGCTGATCAGCTACGCCAAATTATCAACGCTACGCCTTTTATCGCACCGGGCATTGACCAGCCTATTCATCTTACCGCCAGTATCGGAGTGATCATTGGCGGCGGAAAGCCCAACGGTGGTTCAGCGCTTGATGAGCAAACCAACGTGCCAAATCTGATCGCTGGCGCTGACCGAGCCTTGTACGACGCAAAAAACGCAGGCCGCAATCAGGTCACCCTTTGCCCGATGGCTGCGGAATCCCTCAGCAACTCACCAGTTCCCGAATGTCTTCCTGGCGCCTAGAACACCAGCGATCTAACAGGAACGCAGGTCCAGTAGCTTTAACAACTCTGATTGCCAGAGCCTGCCAAAAATGCCCAACCTAGAAGTAATCGAATTTCTGCCCGGCCTCTTGGCCGGGAAAAATATATGTAGCCAAGGTGCTGCAGGAATTCTTGATTAGCGTTGCCGTCTTGGCCAGCAATGCAGCACTCAAACTGAAACCCGTGAATAGTTACGGCGCATTGCGCCGCCGCTTTCCACCATGGGGACGTTGCATTTTCTCTTGCAGGTGGTCGGCATACTCGACCCGTTCCTCGGCATCCATCCCGCTGATCCGCGCCACCCAGGCCTGTTGCACCGACATTTGGAATGCATGCCCCGAAGCGGCCTGCTCTTTGATAAACCCTGACAAAGCTTCGGCATCAAAGGGATCCGCGCGCAAAAGGTTCAGCACCGTTTCGGATTCAGCGCGCCGTCTTTCGTGAAAATTCCCGTGGTCCCCACCCGCTTTGCGACGCAGCTCGCGGCGGGTTTCCTTGTCCAGCTCCCGAAACAGCGTCGCCCCAAAGGATGGCCCCGGCCTCGGCTTTGCGCCATCGTGAAAGCGGAGCATCGCCCCCACGGCCAGGCCCGCCACAACCAGGTTCAAGCCAAGAGAGCCAGCCAATACGATCCGCAGCCATGTTTTCATTTTGGGGGTTTCCTCAGTGCTCATTGCACCTCCTCACCCAGCAAAGATGCCAGGTCGTAACTGTCATAGGGCACCGAAGTGCTGTCTGAATATCCGATCAACTGTGCCGGGTCTGGCAAAAACGAGGGCGGCGCAAATCCGATCCAAACCCCGACCAAGCTGGCCATTGCCAATCCGCCCAAAGCTGGCAATCCGCCAATCGCCATGAACAGATGACGCCAGATGCTCTGTGGCTGGCCGGGCTTGGAGGTTTGTTTTTCCCCCTCCGCCACGGCCTCGGCCCGTGCGGTCACCGCATCTGCCAGAATGGCTGAGGTCAGGTGATCCGGTGGTGTTGCAGGGGATTTGCGCGCAGTGGCGAACAGATCGTCCAACTCTTGCATGTCCTTGTCAAACTCAGCCATTGCTATACCCCAGTTCTTCGCGTCGTCCGGCCAGGATGGCCGCCAGCGCCCGTTTGCCCCGCGCGGTCAAACTCTCAACCGCCTCGACGCTGATGTCCATGATCCCCGCAATTTCGGGGTTAGGTAACTCTTCGATGTGTCGCAACACCACCGCTTGACGCTGCCGTTCGGGCAATTGCATCAGGGCCACCTGCAATGCGTCCTGCCGGGCACCGTCTTGCAATTGCTCGGCCGCACTGCGGGTGGTATCCGCCGGTTCCGGCACCGCGTCCAGATCCACATATCCACCGCGTTGACGGCGTTTAAGATCAATGCACAGGTTCATCGCCACCCGGTACAGCCAGGTCGACAACTGCGCCTGCCCCGGCTGCCAGTTCGGGGCCATCCGCCACAGCCGCATCATCGCCTCTTGGGTGACATCCTCGGCCTCGGCCTGATTACCAAGAACCCGCATCGCAACACCAAAGCAACGGGGAGACAGGCGCGTCGTCAACTCTTGTGCCGCGCGGCCATCGCCATTGGCATAGAGCACCAGCAAGGCGTCGTCGCTCAGTGTTGGGTCCGGCTCTCCCATCAACAGCAGCCCCGGTTCCGGGGGCCACTGTTCAGATATGTCAGCGTTATGAAACACGTCAGGCCGATCAGTTCTGCTCCGTTTCCGTATCAGGCTGCTGCCCTGGTCTAGGTTTACCTTTGCCACGCATATGGTTGCGTGCTTCTTCAAATTCTTCTTTCGAGATCGAACCGTTTCCATCGGCATCCATCCGTTGCAGCATATGGCCCGATCGGCGGGGTTTAGGCAACTCATCCTGGCTCAGGACACCATCGCCATTGGCATCATGCTTTTCCAGCATCCGCGTTGCACGCTCTAGGGCCTTCTTGGCCCCCTGCGCCTGCATTTCTTCCAGCGAAAGTGCGCCATCGCTATTGGTGTCGGCCGCGGCAAATCGGGCGGCCTTCAGCGCATCGATTTCGGCCTGGGTAATTTCACCATTGCCATCTGCATCGATGTCTTCAAATGACATGTTCATCCCCTGGCGACCAGGACCTCCCTTGGCAAGCACGGTACTGGCTCCAACAACTCCGGCCGAGGCAACGATGACTGCAATGATAGCTGCTCTGTTCATGTCAATTTCCTTTGCTTGTGGCGACCCCGTGTCGCCGATCATGCAAGTCAAACGCGCGGGCTAGCGCATTCCGTCGCAAAAAACTGAAAAATGTTAGATTTTAATTCACAGTCAAATGCTTGTGCGGATTGCAAACATTTGCGGCATCCGGACGCAGCGTTTGCATACCCTCTTTCCCCCGGGGCAAGAAAGGCGCAAACATGTGTCGCAAACACAGGAATTAATCATGACCGAATCTCAGGCTATTCCCGATTCAGAAATCGAAAACGATCGCCCTACGATGCCTGCGCTGCTGAACGGCTGGCGCCGTAAGTGCCCCTGCTGCGGTGAGGGCGAGCTGCTGCATTCCTATCTCAAGGTCAATGACACCTGCGAGAGCTGTAATCTAAAACTGTCCCACGCCAAGGCCGACGATGGCCCGGCTTATCTGACCATTCTGATTGTTGGCCACCTGCTGGCACCATTGCTGCATATTGTCTATGTGATGTGGCGCCCCGAGCCGCTGGTTATGTTTTCCGTTGTAACGGTTGGCGTTGTCGCCCTGTCGCTGTATCTTCTGCCCAGAATGAAGGGGATTGTTGTTGCCTATCAATGGGCAAGACGTATGCATGGATTCGACAAGGATTCCTGAAATCTTTGGCAAACAGTGAGGCCGCATGAGCAACCAAGCACCCACCCCACCCGCGATTGATAAAACAGCTGTGCGCAATGCAGCAACTGTGATTGTGGTGCGGGATCGTATGGGGGCTGACCCCTCAATCCTGATGGGTCAGCGCGGTGCCAAAGCGGCCTTTATGCCGAACAAGTTTGTCTTTCCCGGCGGTGCAGTTGATGCCGAAGATGCCGACGTGCCGCTGGCCCATTTCGTTTCTGACCTCTGTCACCAACGATTGGCCGATCAAGCCCCGGACGGGCTACAATCCGCTCTGGCCGCTGCCGCGGTTCGTGAATTGTGGGAAGAAACCGGGCTGATCCTTGGGGTTCCGGGCGTTTGGCCCGAGCCAGCGCATGCGGACTGGCGGGATTTTGCGGCCACCGGGCACCTGCCCTCGGCCCAGGGCTTGCAATACGTGTTTCGGGCTCTGACACCACCCGGTCGGCCCCGTCGCTTTGATGCGCGATTTTTTCTGGCTGATGCAGATCAGATTGTTGGCGATTTGGACGATTTTTCCCGAGCCTCAGACGAACTGTCCCATTTGCAGTGGGTCAAGCTCTCCCAGGCCCGCCAGTTTGACCTGCCGTTTATTACCGAAGTGGTGCTGGCCGAAGTCGCCGCCCGGATCACCGATCTGACGCCGCCAAGCTCGGTGCCCTATTTCCGCAATAACGACGAGGCCAGTTTGTTCTTGCGATTGCATGGTCGCGAAATGCCTGTTTCCGGTTAGAAACAGTTCTGCGCGCTCCGGAATTTACAAAAATTCCGGGGCGGAAAATTTGAATTTTCCGGGCTCAGATCGCCAGCACCAACGCCAAAATCGACGCAACAAGCAAGCCCATACCCAGCACTTCACGCCCGGTAATCTTCTCTTTGAAGAACAGTACAGTTGCTAGAATGGACAGGATCAATTCGACCTGCCCCAGCGCTTTGACATAGGCCGCGTTTTGCATCGAAAACGCCCAAAACCAACAGAACGAGCCGCCAAGACTGGTCAGCCCAACCCAGACCGCAACCCGACGTGCGGCCCAAACCCGAGAAATCTCTACCCGATCGCGCCAGCCCAACCAGACCAGCATCATCAGAGTTTGCATGCTGACCACGACCGCCAAGGTAATGCCTGCCCGAAACGCTGGATCCAGATCGCCCAATTGCAGGGATGCCCCACGATAGCTAACGGCGGAGAAGGCAAACAAGACGCCCGACCCCAGCCCTA
This sequence comes from Parasedimentitalea nitratireducens, assembly GCF_057444295.1. Taxonomy (NCBI): domain Bacteria; kingdom Pseudomonadati; phylum Pseudomonadota; class Alphaproteobacteria; order Rhodobacterales; family Paracoccaceae; genus Parasedimentitalea; species Parasedimentitalea nitratireducens. The sequence continues at coordinate 454,555 of NZ_JBYAXC010000003.1, forward strand.
GCTGCGCAGCCCGGTTGGTCAGATGAGTCCACCATGCACCGTCACTGTCCGGACTCTTGGACAGCACCAGCACCGCACTCAGACCCAAGGCGATGGCAACCCAGCCCCAGTTGCTGATCTGGTCGCCCAGCACCAACAGCCCGACAATGGCCGTCTGAATCACCTCGGTCTTCTTAAAGGTGATCCCCACTGCAAAGTTTCGCTGTTTGAACAGGGCCACCACACAGATCGTTGCCAGGATTTGGGACAGCCCACCAATGGCCGAAAACACCCAGAACAGGGTCGACAGTGGCGGCAAGGATTGCCCTGACAGCCAAAGGTAGGCCGCAAGTCCGGCCAGAATAAACGGTGCAGAATAGACAAAGCGGGAAAACGTTGCACCAGCCGGTGACAGCGTCACACTGCTCAGCACTTTTTGCAGCATAAACCGCACCGTCTGGAACGATGCGGCGGCGATTGTGACAGGGATCCATAAACTCATGAACCGGCTTATGGCCTGTTATTCCCCGGGTTGCCAGAGCGGATGCGGCACCGGGTCTTTGCCCCGGAGCAAGTAGCGCCGAAACACCTGGCCATAAGAGGCGTAGACGTATTTATCGTTAGCCTCCTGATACTTGGCCTTTCGCTGGCGATACAGGTTGGGCAGCGCATACCAAGGCACGCCGGGGTGCAAATGATGCACAACATGAAAGTTGTTGTTCAAAAACAGCAGCGCCAATGGGCCGCGGTCTTCAACAACGACAGTCCGCGCGTGCATGTCTTCATGCGCTCGATGTTCCAGGAACGTGCGGATCTTGACCAGCCCCAGCCCCAGATAGGCGGCAATGCAATAGGCCCAGACCGGCATCGGCGATTGCACCACCAGCCACAGGATCAAAGCCAGTCCCGGCAGGTGCAAAACCCACCCCCAGATCACCGAGCGGTCGCCTTCACCGACGGCCCGTGCTTCGCTGGCAAAGAAACACATCTGGCCAATCAGCGGCCCCAACAGGATCCGCCCCAGCAGTGTATTGTTCACCCGATACAGACGGCGCATCCACAGCGGCATCTGGTGCCACTTGCCCGGATCCTGAAAATTACTTTCGGGATCATCATAGGGATCGGTCAGGTTCTCATCCCTGTGATGCGCCAGATGGGTGTCGCGAAACCGATTGTAAGGGATCACCATGTTCAGCTGTGGCGCCATCAGCAGTTCGTTCAGCGCACGGGTGCGGAACGGATGCCCATGCAGCGCCTCATGTGTCAGCGAGGAATGAAAGGCCACCAGTACAGCGATTGCGGCAATGGCCAGCGGCAGGCTCAGCATGGGTAGATACCACAGCCCTGCCAACCACAGCCCATAACACAGTAGGATCAGGGTGAACGTTCCCCACTCAGGGCCTTTGGGCAGCGGTTCAGACATGGCTGCGCCCCCAATGTATCCGCGCCCACAGGCGTTCATAGCCGATGTACATGGTGAACCCGATAGCGCTGTTGATCAGCGAAATGGCGCCTCCCACGGCAATGGATCCGGTTGCGGCAAAGCCAACCAGCGCCATGACCAGCAGCCCCAGAATGTTCCAAATCACCGCTTTGACCAGCGACCGCCTGCGCGTTTCCATATTGCCCTCAGCTCTGTTTTCTTTTGTCCAGAGTAGCGAGGATCAGCACCTGTGCAGAATTCCGAATATGATTAACAAGAATCAGCATCTGTGATATTAATCACCTCATGAGTGAAAAACTGGACAAACGTATCCGCGCCGAGCAGTTCCGCAGCCGCCTGCGCCGCGCACTGGATGAAAGCGGCAGCAATCAAAGCGCCTTGGCCCGCCAGATCGGCGTGGATCGTTCAACGATCTCGCAACTGCTGACCGGCGATGGGGCCCGCCTGCCCAATGCCCATGTGGTGGGCGCCTGCGCCGCCGCTCTGGGTGTCTCTGCCGATTGGCTGCTCAGCCTGTCTGACCGCCCCGAAAGCGCCGCCGAGCTTCTGGCCGGTGCCCTGTCCCTGTCCAAAGCCCCACGCGCCCTGGTGGATGAGCGCATATTCGACTGGCACCGCGAGGCCGCCGGTTATAAAATCCGCCACGTGCCTGCCGCCCTGCCCGACATGCTGAAAACCCGCGCATTGCTGGAATGGGAGTATTCCCCTCATCTGGGCAAAACAGCTGATCAGGCCATTGGCGCGTCTGAGGACCGATTGTCCTGGATGCGCCAATCGCAATCAGACTATGAAATCGCCATGCCGATCTACGAGCTCGATAGTTTTGCCCATGGCACTGGCTATTACCACGACCTGCCGCTGGCGGCCCGGATTGAACAGCTCGACAATTTTGAACGTCTCTGCACTCAGCTCTATCCGCGTCTTCGGGTCTATCTGTTTGATGCCAAGCGGCTGTATTCTTCACCACTTACGATATTTGGCCCGCTTCTCTGCGTGTTTTACGCCGGCAGCCATTACATGGCGTTTCGTGACAGCGATCGGATTGAGACCTTCACCCAGCATTTTGACACTCTGGTGCGCGAGGCGGACCTCACGGCACGCCAATTGCCTGACCGCTTACGCGCGCTCAAAGCCGAGATTACCAGCTGAAAGCCACACGCCGCCACAGGGCGGCGTTCAGGCTCAAGTCATGGCAATGACTTGAGCCGCCGTTGTTTTACACCTTGGGGTCCGGGTTTTCGGTATGACCATCCACCGCGATCACCTGCCCCGACACCAGCCGCGCCTTATCTGACGCCAGAAACACCGCCATATCGGCAATATCCCGCGCTTCAACAAACCGCCCCATCGAGGTCCCCGCGGCATAACCCTGGTACACCTCATCGCGGGTCATGCCCTTGGCCGTAGCTTCGCGTTCCAACACGCCCTCCATCCGCGGGCCTTCGACAGCGCCAGGGCAAATGACATTGGCGCGAATGCCGTGTGGCCCCAGCTCCATCGCCAGTGTCTTGGTCAGGCCGATCACTGCCCATTTCGCCGCCGAATAGGGCGCGCGGTTTGGGTAACCATATTGCCCCGCTGTGGATGACGTCACCACAATCGCCCCGGCCCCTGCGACTTTCATCAAGGGCGCAGCATATTTCGCCGCCAAAAACGCGCCTTCCAGATTGACGCTGACGCAGGCCTGCCAGTCGGCCAGCTCCACGTCCTCAACCTTGGCCGTTGGTCCAGCCACCCCTGCATTTGCGCAGAGCACATCCACCCCACCTGCATCAGATATGGCCGCAAAGACAGCCTGCATGTCCCCTTCGCTAGCGGCATTGGCGCGATGTTTCACCCAATCAGAGGGCAACGCGGCCAGTCCAACCTCGTCCACATCGGTGACCCAGACCTCATAGCCAGCTGCAGCAAAGCCCTCGCCCATGGCGTGGCCGATGCCGGATGCGCCTGCGGTGATCAGAACCCGCGCCATTACCGCGGCGCTCCGATTGCGCGGCCCAGACCATCAGGCGCAGGCAGTGCCGCATGGGCCTCGGCCAGTTTCACCAAAGCAGCCTCAACATGTTCAGCAGGCGGAGCGGACCGCCGGGTTGCCAAATCCACATGCAGCAACATGTGCTCACCCGTCGCCAACAACCGGCCGCCCTCATACATCTCATGCCACAGGTGCATCTTCTTACCTGCCCCCATGATCACCTGAGTTCTGACCTGAATGGCATGGCCGGCGTGCACCTCGTCGATATGGCGGATATGGGTTTCAGCGGTGAAATAGCTGCCGCCATTGGCGATATATTCAGCGTCACAGCCAATCAAGATCATCAACCGGTCGGTCGACTGCGCAAAGGCATCCAGATAACGGCTCTCGGTCATGTGGCCATTATAGTCGGTCCAATCCAGTGGCACCGTGCGGTTCAAGGTGAGCACCGGCTTTGACAGATCCTCGATTTGGTCGATATGGCTCAGCAAGCCCGCCTCGCCTTCGCGCGCCTTGTCCTGCGCGTTCTGCAAGGCACCCGCGCCCCAATCATTGGCCGACATCGCCCGCATCATGCCCACCAGATTGTTGTCGCGGATCCGCTCCAGCTCGCGGATGGAATGCTGGCCCGACTGTTCGTCAGATTGATCCGCGATCAGATCCACCAGCTCCTCGGTGAACTCGGGCACATCCATCAGCTTGGTCCAGGGCAGTGTCAAACATGGGCCAAACTGCGCCATGAAATGCTTCATACCCGCCTCGCCCCCGGCAACGCGATAGGTTTCAAACAACCCCATCTGTGCCCAGCGGATGCCAAAGCCATAGCGGATCGCATTGTCTATTTCCTCGGTGGAAGCGATACCATCCTTGACCAGCCACAGCGCCTCGCGCCAGACAGCCTCAAGGAAACGATCTGCAATATGCGCATCGATCTCCTTGCGCAGATGCAGCGGGTACATGCCGATTGAAGTCACGATTTCTTTGGCGCGCGCAATCACTTCGGGCCGGTTGGCCTCGGTCCCTACCAGCTCGATCAGCGGCAGCAGGTAGACCGGGTTAAACGGATGCGCCACCACGATCTGCGCTGCGTTGTCAAAGCCCTCCTGCAACTGCGAAGGCTTGTAGCCAGATGTTGACGAGCCAATGACAGCATCTGGCGCACAGTGTTGCTGCAGCTCGCCATAAACCTTCTGCTTCAGATCCAGCCGCTCGGGCACGCTTTCCTGCACCCAGTCAGCACCATCAACAGCCTCGGCAATGGTCGCATGAAACGTCAGACTGCCCTCAGTCGGCAATGCCACATTGCCCAACCCCGGCAGGCTGCGGCGTGCATTGTCCAGCACCTCACCAATCTTGCGCTCAGCCTCGGGATCTGGGTCAAACACCCGCACGTCCCAGCCATTCAGCAAGAACCGCGCGGCCCATCCGCCGCCAATAACACCACCACCGATGATTGCTGCTGTTTTCATAGTACTTCCTTCTCAGATGGTATCTGACCCGCGCACAGCTCGGGCGGCGCCTGCTTCAAAGCAAACGCAACTGGTACACCGCTCTCTCGAACGGCGCATTTGATTTTAGTTTGATGAACAGTTGGCCTTAAACCGAGGCTCTGGTTTATCCGGCCAACACAAGTTGCAGCAGGCTGAACAGCAGCCAGCCGCATAAGAACGTCACGCCTGCGATCCGACCGGCTGTCCAGAACTGGCGCAGCACCAAAGCTGCCAGTGCCCCCAGCCCGATCACAACCGCGCAAAGCCAAGCCGCTGCAGCCAGACCAATCACCGGCGGCAACATGGTATTCTCCAAGGCTTCTTCTGGTAGTGCTGCTAAGACCACGAACCCAAGAATAACCAGTGCCAAGGCCGAGAGCGGCCCTTTCCACCAAGCGGATTCGGATTGCAGGAAAGCAGTCAGAGAAAATATCGAAGCGGCGAAAAACGGAAATAAGATCATGCATGTACTCTATCCTCCCCTGTCCTGTTTGCAACTCAAAAGAAGCATGCTTTCGTGCCTCCCAACTCGAACTCGAACCTTTGCTCCTCAAAGCGTAAGCCACTACTGGCCACAGCCACCGATTAGGTCATTTGATTTCCTAATACCCTTCCCAAGTGACAACTTTTCCGTCTTCATCAAGTTCCTGCCATTTGCCAAATATCGGTGCGTTTGCAGAGCAAGTCCGCGTCTCCGCCATGCATGAAGCGCTGCAATCCGAGGCACGCGAGCACACCTTCCCTGCATCAGGGGAAGGAACTTCACACTGATAGGAAATGTGAGGGTGCCCAACATAATAGCGCCCCCCTTGCTCCTCACATGCCTTTGCATCCTTGGCATCATAAACCGGATCAATAACTTCAACCTCTGGCTGGCAAGCAGCCACAAGAACCACCATCAATCCTGCAATGAAATAGCGCATCAAAATTCCCTTTGTTTCGACAATTCGATGACGCTATCCCCTGTGCGGTCTTTGTCAATTCAGCCTTTGGGCGCTCGTTTCACCAGCCCCAGCTTCTCGCGCACCGCATCCGGCCCGATTACCCGCGCACCCATGTTCTCGATGATGGTGCCTGCACGCTCAACCAGCTGCCAGTTTTCGGCCAACTGCCCTTTGCCCAACCACAGGTTGTCCTCCAGCCCCACACGCACATTGCCGCCGGCAAGCACGGACGCCGCGACATAGGCCATCTGATCCCTGCCCAGCGAGAATGCAGACCAATTCCAGTCATCAGGCACATTGTTGACCATCGCCATAAAGGTGTTCAGATCGTTCGGCGCCCCCCATGGCACCCCCATGCACAACTGCACCAGTGCCTGGCTTTCCAACACGCCTTCTTTCACCAGTTCCTTGGCAAACCAAAGATGCCCGGTATCAAAGGCTTCAATCTCGGGCTTGACCCCCAGATCGGTCATCATCTGACCCATCGCCCGCAACATGCCCGGCGTGTTGGTCATCACGTAATCAGCCTCGGCAAAGTTCATGGTGCCGCAGTCCAGCGTGCAGATCTCGGGCAAGCATTCCGCGACATGCGCCATGCGTTCGGTTGCGCCGACCATGTCGGTACCGGCTTCACTCACTGGCAGCGGGTTTTCGACATCGCCAAACACCATGTCGCCGCCCATGCCAGCGGTCAGGTTCAGCACCATGTCTACCTCCGAGTCGCGAATGCGGTCGGTCACTTCGCGATACAGCGCCAGATCGCGGCTTGGCGCGCCGGTCTCAGGATCGCGCACATGGCAGTGCACAATGGCCGCCCCGGCCTTGGCCGCAGCTATGGCGCTGTCGGCGATTTGCGCCGGTGAACGGGGCACATGTGGGCTGCGATCCTGAGTGCCGCCAGACCCGGTCACTGCGCAGGTGATAAAGACGTCTTTGGTCATATTCAGAGGCATTTTGCTTTTCCCCGTGATGTACAGGGTTTTGCCTAGGGTTATCCCCAGGCTCTTCCCCAGATTCCTGTTTGATTTGATCCCCACTGTGGCTCAGCCTTGGGGTCTGAACTTTACAAGATGCGAATCGTACTTGATGAAATACGCAAAAAACATACTGCAGCCCGAGAACAGACCGCTGAAAACCGCGGTGCTGGTGCTCGACGAATGCAACACGCTGTCCTTTGCCGCCACGGTAGATCCGATGCGCGCCGCCAACCGGCTGGCCGGGCGTCATGCCTTTGACTGGGATTATGTCACCCCAACAAATGAGCCGTCGATGCTGACCAGCGGGTTGAGCGTCCCCGGCATTCCGCTGGCCCGATTGCAGGACTGCGAGCTGTTGATTGTTGTGGCTGGCTTCCAGCTTGCGCGCCAAGCCACCCCCAGCCTGTTGGCTGGACTGCGTCGCATCGCAGCCACCGGTGCCACAATCGCCGGCATCGACGGTGGCCCCTGGCTGATGGCCGAGGCAGGTCTGCTAGACGGTCACGCCGCGACCACCCACTGGGAAGATCTGGAAAACTTTGCCAGCCGTTTCCCGGATGTCGACACCCGTCAGGATCGTTTCACCCTGTCCGAGGGTCGCCTGACCTCGGGCGGCGCCACCCCCGCGATTGAAATGATGTTGCACATCATCGGCGCGCGCCACGGACACGGCTTTGCATCGCGCGTGGCTGGCCTGTTCCTGTATGACGGCCCCGCTGCCCCAACCCGGCCCCAAAGCCGTCTGGGCAGCCAGAAACACAGTGCCCTGACCGCCAAGGCCAATGCGCTGATGGAGTCGTCGCTGGATGAACCTCTGCCGCTGAGCTATATCGCCGAAAGCCTGGGCACCAGCCCGCGCAGCCTGCAACAGCAGTTCCGCCTGCGCCTGAACACCACGCCACAGGATCACTACCTGCAACTGCGCATGGCCGAGGCCCGCCGTCTGGTCACCGATACCAAGCTATCCCTGATGGATGTGGCGCTGGCCACCGGCTTTACCTCGCAATCCACTTTTGCGCGGGCCTTTCGTACGGCCCATGGCAGCACGGCCCGCGACCTGCGCCAGGACAGCTCACAGCCCTTTCAACACTAAGCGGCTGTTCTTCTGACCCGGACCCAGCTTCATCTGGCTAGAACTATCCCGGGGGTGAATGGGCCATCAGGCCCAGAGGGGGCTGCGCCCCCTCCCCCAGTTCATTACTTAATACGGCATTGGATTGGCGCGATGCGCCTGGTCGATCTCCCGCAAAACCTCACCCGATAACTCCAGATCAACTGCGCCCAGCGCGTGCTGCAACTGCGCCATCGTGGTTGCCCCAAATATCGCTGACGCCATGAACGGCCGTGTCCGACACCAGGCCAGCGCCATATGCACCACGTCCAAACCGTGACGCGCCGCAATGTCCAGATATGTGTCCACCGCATCATAGACCCGTGGCACATCGCGTCCGCCCAGCTCAGGGCTTAGTGACTTGCGCGAACCATCGGGCACCGCGCCTTTTTGGTACTTGCCAGTCAACAACCCAGTCCCAAGCGGCGAAAATGCCAGCAACCCCACATCCTCGTTTACACTCAGTTCGGATAGGTCGGTGTCATACATCCGGCACAGCAGCGAATACTCATTCTGGATCGAGGCCACCCTTGGGCCTTTGCCCTCTTCGGCCAATCGCAGCCACTGTGCCGTGCCCCAGGCACTTTCATTGCTCAAACCAAAGGCGCGAATATTGCCCCTATCCACCTGCTTTTGCAGCGCCTCCAAGCATTCAGCCATGTTATCCAGCGTTTCCTCGCGGTTCTGCGACGACGGGTCAAAGCTCCAGTTCTTGCGGAACATATAGCTGCCCCGATTGGGCCAATGGAACTGGTACAGATCGATGTATTCGGTCTGCAGGCGCTTCAGCGACCCCTCGATGGTACTAGCGATGGTCTTGGCCGAGATTGGCGCGCCATCCCGCACAATCCCCAGCCCCTCGCCCGAGTGCTTGGTGGCCAGGATGTAGTCGCCCCGGCGGCCGCTTTTGGCATTCCAATTGCCGATGATCTCTTCACTGCGCCCCACCGTCTCGCGGCGGATCGGATTGACCGGATACATCTCGGCCGTGTCGACAAAATTAATACCAGCCGCCAGCGCGTGATCAATCTGCGTGTGAGACTCGGCTTCCGAGGTCTGAGTGCCAAAGGTCATGGTGCCAAGGCACAGCTCAGAAACCTGCATTCCAGTGCGGCCCAAAGGGTTCATTTTCATGTCGCGCAATCCTTTTATTCGTCGGTCGCGACAGTACCCCCTCGAGTGATAAGCGCAAGCACCGCGCAGTCGCCGCTTGAGCCTGGGGGCAAAATCGGCAAGTCTTATACGTGAGAACGGGGGGGGAAACCATGCCACAGAACATTACCAAGGGTATCAAGTCTCTTCTGGCCGAGGCCAACAATGTTGCTATTGCCCTGCCAGTGGCCGAAGCAAAGCCCCTGGCCGAAGATGAAGGCCATGTGTTTATTGACCTGCGCGACATTCGCGAAATACAGCGTTTGGGGATGATACCCGGCGCGCATTCTTGCCCGCGTGGCATGCTGGAGTTTTGGATCGACCCAGACAGCCCCTATCACAAACCGCTGTTTAATCAGGACAAGATCTACGTGTTTTACTGTGCCAGCGGTTGGCGATCAGCCTTGGCCGCCAAAACCGCAATGGAGATGGGACTGGCACCGGTTGTTCACCTTGAAGGCGGGTTTTCGGAATGGGTCAAACAGGACGGCCCGGTGGTGAACCGCGAAAAGTAGCCGCGAATGGTCAAAGCCAGCCAAAGACAAGTGCATCAAAATGCAAATCGGTTTAGGCTATGCGTCCGGAGGCGATGATGATCCACAGACGAGACGCCATTTGCGGGCTTGCCAGCGCCTGCCTGTTGCCCAGTGCCGTGGTAGCAGTGCCCAAAAGCTATGGGTTGGATCTGTCCAAATCCCGCGTTGAATTTCAGTTCAGGTTGAACGGTATTTCCCAGACCGGCACAATCCCGGTTGATCACGTCGAGGTCACCGTTGATCCGGCAAACCTGTCGAAGTCGCAGGTTGATGTAACGCTGGATGTGACAAAGGCCAGAACCGGATTGGTTTTCATCACCCAAGTGATGACAGGGCCCGAGGTTCTGGATGCAGCCCGGTTTCCAACCATACGTTTTGTGTCCCGTCGCATCATTTTAGGGGCCGCCGGGCGTATATCTGAGGGCGCGCAGATTGTGGGTGATCTAACATTGCGCGGCGTAACCCACCCCATCACACTTCAGGCTGCCCTGTATCGGCCACGCGGCACCCCAGCCAACGACCTAAGCCAACTGGATGTCAATCTGCGCGGAAGCCTGAGCCGCCGGGCCTTTGGCGCTTCGGGGTATCCTGATTTGGTCGACGATATCGTCTCGTTAGACATTCAGGCCCGGATCAAAGAGACTTGATAGCCCCAGATCATAAGTCATATGCGACATTCCTGTCGAAAACAGTGGCGCTCAGTGGCTTTGTCTGAGCATCTTAGGCAGTTATGCGCCTGATCATTTCTTTTGCCGCCCTTCTTTTGTCTGTTGTCCTGCTGCAGCTGTCGACCGGAGGCGTGGGCCCGCTGGATGCCATCTCGGGGCTGACGCTCAATTTCACCAATGAGCAGATCGGTTTGCTGGGCTCGGCGCACTTCATGGGTTTTTTCATTGGCTGCTGGTGGTCTCCAAGGCTGATGGGATCAGTCGGACACTCACGTGCCTTTGCCGCCTTTACCGCTCTTGGGGCTATCGGGTTGATCGGTCACACATTGACCGACAATCCACTGGCCTGGGCCGCGATGCGCATTGCGTCGGGTGTCTGTGTGGCGGGCTGTTACACGGTGATCGAGGCCTGGATGAATGCCAAGGTCACCAATGAAAACCGCGGCCGCGCGATGGGCAGTTATCGCATTGTCGATATGGGGGCCTCGTTGGCGGCGCAGTTGCTGATCGCGGTGCTGCCCCCTGCGGCCTATGTCTCGTATAATCTGCTGGCCATTTTGTGCTGTGCCGCGTTGCTGCCACTGACCCTGACCCGGGCCAGCCAGCCTGAAACCCCATCGGCCCCCCGTTTGCGCCCCGCCCTAGCCTGGCGCTGTTCGCCGCTAGCGGTCGCAGGGGTGCTTGTTGCCGCACTCGGGTCCGCCTCGTTCCGAATGGTTGGCCCACTGTATGGCCAAGAGGTTGGACTGGAGATTGACCAGATCGCCTTCTTCCTGGCGGCCTTTGTATTGGGCGGCGCACTGGCGCAATACCCCATGGGATGGCTCGCCGATAAATACGACCGTCGCTGGGTGCTGATCTGGCTATCGGTCGCTGCGATCGTGTCCAGCGGCGTGACCGTCGCCATTGCTAATTTTGGCACACTGGCGGTGATGCTGTCAGCTGGCGTCTTTGGTTTTACCACCTTCCCGATCTTCTCGGTTTCGGCAGCCCATGCCCATGACTTTGCCAATTCCAGTGAAAGGGTCGAACTTTCGGCAGCGCTGATGTTTTTCTTTGCCTTAGGCGCCATCGCCAGCCCCTTTGCCGCCTCGACCCTGATCGACAGCTTTGGACCAAGCGCGCTGTTTGCAATGATTGCTCTGGGCCATCTTGCGCTGATTGTCTTTGGCCTAAGCCGGATGCGCGCCCGTCCAACCCCAGAAGAACGCACCAGCTATGTCTACGCACCGCGCACCTCGTTTGTCATTGGCCGACTACTTAAACGCGCCCGTGAACGCAAATAGCTGCGACACTGACACCGGGTTTACCGGGTTGAACTTGGCCTGATCCCCCGCTTAGGGTCCGGTCATGTATTTGAACCACCCCCTTTACTCATATCAAAGCGATGATGCGGTCCCAGCCTTCAACGACACCGGCCCGGTCTGCGTGATGGACGCTCGCTGTTCGCTCTGTGCACGCGGGGCGGCGTGGATTGCTCATAATGACACCCAGTCAGCCTTCAAGATCGTCCCCCTGCAATCACCGCTGGGCGGCGCGCTGATGACCCATTTCGGCATGGACCCAAGTGATCCAACATCCTGGCTCTATCTTGAAAATGGCCAGGGCTATGCCTCGTTGGATGCCGTCATGCGGGTTGGCAAACGTCTAGGCGGTGTCTGGAGAAGACTTTCCATTCTACGCTTACTGCCCCGGGGGCTGCGCGATGTGTTGTACCGAACCGTCGCTAGAAATCGCTATCGCTGGTTTGGCACGGCGGATCTATGTAGCCTGCCGGATCCTGAAGTCCAGAAACGGCTGATGACATGAGAATTTTAATTCTGGGCGGCTATGGTGTCTTTGGTGGGCGTCTGGCCGAGCTGCTGTCGGATACCCCCAATCTTGAACTGCTGATTGCCGGTCGCAACCTGTCTCGTGCAACCGCGTTTTGCAGCGCTTTTCAGGGCGTCGCAACGGCTGAACCCGTACAACTGGATCGCCTGTTGCTGGATCAGGCCCTTGAAGATCTTACGGTAGATCTGGTGGTCGATGTCTCGGGGCCATTTCAGAACTATGGCGCGGCGCAATATACGGTGATCGAGGCCTGTATCCGCCACCGCGTCAACTATCTGGACTTTGCCGATGCCGCCGACTTTGTGTTTGGCGTTTCGCAATTTGATCAAGCTGCCCGCGATGCAGGTGTCTTTGTTCTCTCGGGTGTCAGCAGTTTCCCGGTTTTAACCTCGGCAGTGCTGCGCGAGATGTCCAGGGACATGACCATTGAGACGGTCAAAGGCGGTATTGCCCCAACCCCCTATGCCGGGATCGGTCAAAACGTTGTGCGAGCCATACTGGACTATGCCGGGACCCCAATCAAACTCACCCGCAACGGCCAGAAGACAGCTGCCATCGGCCTTGCCGAAAGCCTGCGTTACACCATCGCCGTTCCGGGCAAACTGCCGCTCAAAAACACCCGTTTCTCGCTTGTTGACGTCCCTGAGTTGCAGGTGCTCCCAGCTGAATTTCCCACCCTGTCCGATATCTGGATGGGCGCGGGCCCACGCCCCGAAATCTTGAACCACATGTTGACCCTGCTGGCCAAGATCCGTCACCGGCTGAACCTGCCCAGCCTTGCGCCACTTGCGCCGCTGTTTCACTGGGTGTTGAACCTGATGCGGTTTGGTGATCACCGCGGCGGCATGTTTGTTCAGGCAACCGGCCTGCAAAACGGCCAGCCTATTGAGCGATCCTGGCACTTGTTGGCCGAAGGCGACGATGGCCCCTACATTCCATCGATGGCCACCGAGGCCATCATCCGCAAGGTGCTGGACAACAAGCCTCCGCAAGCCGGCGCTCGGGCTGCAACTCAGGAGTTGGATTTATCCGATTATGAGCAACTCTTTGAAGGACGCTCCCTTTACATGGGATTTCGTACCGAACCCACTGGCCAGCTGCCCCTGTACCGGCAAGTTCTGGGCGACGCCTTTGATCAGTTGCCGCCGCAGGTCCAGGCCCTGCATGACGACGCCAACGCCCGCACTTGGGAAGGCACCGCCCGTGTCCAGCGCGGAGATGGCGTAATTTCAAAGATCCTGGGCAAACTGATCGGCCTCCCGCAAACCACCGACAACATACCTGTCCGGGTGCAGTTCACGCCTCAGGATGGCGGTGAAAAATGGACCCGTAGATTTGGCGAGCAAAGCTTTTCGTCCATTCAGACGCCAGGCACCGGCCTTAGTAACCATCTAGTCAACGAACGGTTTGGTCCTATCACGGTTTCCCTGGCGCTGGTGATCGAAGGTGAGAAACTGTTCCTGATCCCTCGCAGATGGTCGCTGCTTGGCCTGCCACTACCGCAGTTCTTACTGCCCCAGGGGCAAAGCTTTGAATCCCAGGCCAAAGGTACCTTCCGCTTTGATGTGGAAATTTCATCCCCCTTGATTGGTCTCATCGCGGCCTATCAGGGAGAGCTGCGCCCAGCTGCAAGCTAAGCACTCAATAGTCGAGCCCTGCAGGTGCCGCTGGACCAAAATTCTTCTAAGAATTTTGACCGGAAAATTCGAATTTTCCGGGTTAGATATGGAAAGGGCCGGTTTAACCCGGCCCCTTTGCAGTATGTTGTGAAGTCAGAGGTTACCCTTCGATAATCTCACTTTCAGCGTCAGGTTCACCCTCTGCAACCTGCGCGGCGGGCTTTGGCGCCAACGCACCATTGGTCAAACCACTCACGCCATCTTCCATCGACAGCCCCAGCTCTTCGCCCAATTTCTTGAGCGCAGGCATCTGCACCGCCATGCCCATGATCGAATCCAGGGCTTGGTTGACCACCGGCTTGTCGCCACCGCCCACACCACCAGCAGCACCCGAAGCAACGCCACCCACACCGCTGACCTGGTGGATCTTGATTGAGTCGATCTTCTCGGCGGGTTTGACCATCTCTGCAATGATTGACGGCATCGCCTCAATGCGGGCCAGATCAACTTTCATGCCGACCTGCTCACTCGACAACACATTAGAGGCCTCGACAATGGCCCGCTTACCTTCCGCCTCGGCCAGCATGTCGTTCTTCTTGGCTTCAGCCCGGATGTTCAGCGCATCGGCTTCAGCCTGGGCTTCTTCACGGCGCGCCTCGGCACGGTCGGCAGCGGCCTCTTTCTCGGCTTGGGCTGCCAGACGGATCCCAGTAGCCTGACGTTCCGCCTCACGGGTGGCCTCAATCAGCACAATCTGCTTCTGGCGTTCCGCCTCGGCCACCTGACGGGCGGTTGCCACTGCCTCGGTGGCCTTGGTGGCTTCGGCACGCGCCAGATCGGCGGATGCACGGGCCCGGCTTTCCTCTTCGGATTTCTGCGCCACAATCACCTGACGCTCCTGCTCTGCCACTTCCAGCTCGCGCTCTTTGGAAATCTCGGCATCACGGATCTTGCGCTCCCGCTCAATTTCGGCAGCACGAATGCTCTCCTCGCGGGCAATCCGAGCACGTTCAGTTTCGCGCATCGAATCTTCACGGCGTGCGGCAATCTCAGCCTCTTGCGCCGCCTTCAACGTCTCAATCTCCTGCGCCTGGGCAATCTCGGCTTGCTTTTCGTCCTGCTCAATCGACAAACGCTGACGCTCAGCCTCCATATGGGCGCGACGCACCGCAACTTGCGCTTCCGCCTCGATCTGAGCGCGCTCTTTCTTCGAATTTGCAATAACCTCGGCAAGCTTGCGCATACCCACTGCGTTAAAGGCGTTATTTTCGTCCAGCGCCTCAAACGGTGTCTGGTCCAATGCGGTCAACGAGACGGATTCCAGCGAAAGGCCGTTTTTCAACAGATCCTCAGACACCGCATTCTGTACTTCCTGAACAAAGTCAGCGCGTTTTTCATGCAAGCCGTCCATGGTCATCTGCGCCGCAACGGCCCGCAGACCATCCACCAGCTTACCTTCGATCATCTCGCGCAACTGGTTCACATCAAATGTCCGGTCCCCCAGCGTTTGTGCTGCGCGAGCAATGCCTTCTTCGGTGGCATTAACCGAGACATAGAATTCGACCCCCACATCAACACGCATCCGGTCTTGCGTAATCAAAGCTCCGTCACCGTTGCGGTGAACCTCCAGACGAAGGGTTTTCATATTGACTGGACTGACCTCGTGAAACAACGGAACAACGACGACGCCACCATCCATGATCACCTTTTTGCCCCTAGCCCCAGTCCGAACCAGGCTAATTTCGCGAGACGACCGGCGGTAAACGCGCTTCATCACCAGCCCCATAAGAATAAGGAACACCAGAACACTGGCAACGGCGATCAACAAGAATTGCAACTGCATGAGTTACCTCCCTAAAAGTTTGAATTTATAGTCTCTTAGTCGGACAAGCCGACCAGTACATAGGTGCCGCTGCGACGGTCGCGCAGCACCAATACCTCGGTTCCCTGGGTCAGGGTCTCACCATCCTTTAGCGGCTCTGCCCGCAGGTGATGTTGATTGCCAAACCGATCAGTGACCCGCACCTCGGCCGCGCGGCCACGTGAGGCGGTGCCTTGTGAGATCACCCCGCGGCGACGACCCAATTGGCTTAGCGACGAGGCCTCGGTCTCGGTCTGTGGCAATAGACGTGCAAACATGCCGCCAAACCCACGTGCAAACCACAGGGCAAAAGCACCAGCGGGCAAGGCCGCAAGTGTGGCAGGTGCCAGCAAGCCAAACAGCTCTTTCAAGGCCACCTGCAGCCCCAAACCACTTAGACCAAACCCCATTAAAACCGTTGCCAACCAGATCAGCATTGGCATCTTGCCCAGCCCCAGCCAGCTGGCCAGACCATCGCTAGCTTCAACGCCGCTGTCGACATCGACCTCCGGCTCAAACTCAGCTAACTCCAGATCACCCGGATCCACCAGCAATCCCTCGGGATCAAGATCCAGATCAAAATCCCCCAGATCCGGCGCATCGCCAATGTCTGGGGCAACCTCATTGTCGCCGCCCATCAAACTGCCACCCAGCAACAAGGCCACCAGTTCAAGCCCCATCAGGCCAAACAAAAGTGCCAGAGCAAAGGAAAAAGGTGCAAATGCACCTTCGAGCAGGAAGTCAAACATATATGGGCCGCCAATCAGTTGGTATGCAAAGGTATACAATTCAGTTAAGAAGCACAGTGTCTGTTTTCAAGGGGTTAAACCAAATTAATCCACACCCGAACGTTCTGCGCTCCTCAATTGCGTCAACTTATACAGGAACACAGTAGTGCAGTCAGCCGTCAAAGCAGGGGGAAATTTCCAGAACCGTTCGCTGGGGGATTTCTAACCGCCAAAACTTACGTTAGACGGATCGTCAGACAGCTAGGCGGAAAAGTGATATGGCACGAATTCTCATTACCTCGGCACTTCCCTATATCAATGGGATCAAGCACCTGGGCAATCTCATCGGCAGTCAGCTGCCGGCGGATCTGTACGCCCGTTACAATCGCGGTCGCGGCAATGAAGTCATGTTCCTCTGCGCTACAGACGAGCACGGCACCCCGGCTGAACTGGCTGCTGCAAAAGCAGGCAAGCCGGTCGCCGAGTACTGCGCCGACATGCATGGCGTACAGACCGACATTGCCAATCGCTTTGGCCTGTCGTTTGATCATTATGGCCGTTCCTCCAGCCCACAGAACCACAAGCTGACTCAGCATTTTGCCAGCAAGCTGGCCGATGCAGGTCTGATCACCGAAGTGTCTGACCGTCAGGTCTATTCCAATGCTGATGGCCGATTCCTGCCCGATCGCTATGTCGAAGGCACCTGCCCCAATTGCGGCCATGACGGCGCGCGCGGTGACCAATGCGAAGAATGCACCAAGCAGCTGGACCCAACCGATCTGATCAATCCGCGCTCGGCGATTTCCGGCTCCACCGATCTGGAGGTCCGCGAGACCAAACACCTGTTCCTGCGCCAGTCCGAAATGCGCGATCAGCTGGACCAGTGGATTGATTCCAAAGCCGATTGGCCGGTGCTGACCACCTCGATCGCCAAGAAATGGCTGCATGACGGTGATGGGCTGCAAGATCGCGGCATCACCCGCGATCTCGACTGGGGTGTTCCGGTCAAGAAAGACGGCGAAGATTGGCCCGGTATGGAGGGCAAGGTCTTCTATGTCTGGTTCGATGCACCTATTGAGTACATCGCCGCCGCTGGCGAATGGGCTGAGGCCAATGGCAAAAGTGACGCCGACTGGGAGCGCTGGTGGCGCACCGACAAAGGCGCGGATGATGTGAAATACGTCCAGTTCATGGGGAAGGACAACGTGCCGTTCCACACCCTGTCCTTCCCGTCGACCATCCTAGGCTCGGGTGAGCCGTGGAAGATGGTCGATCACCTGAAATCGTTCAACTACCTGAACTATGACGGCGGCCAGTTCTCGACCTCTAAGGGTCGCGGCGTGTTCATGGATCAGGCGCTGGAAATCCTGCCTGCCGATTACTGGCGCTGGTGGCTGCTGAGCCACGCACCTGAAAGCAGCGATTCCGAGTTCACCTGGGAAAACTTCCAGCAATCCGTGAACAAAGACCTGGCCGATGTACTGGGAAACTTTGTCTCGCGCATCACCAAATTCTGCCGCTCCAAGTTTGGCGAAGCGGTGCCCGAAGGCGGCGAATATGGCGAGCAGGAACAGGCCCTGATTGGTGAACTGACCACCCGCATCCGCGCCTACGAGGGCCACATGGAGGCAATGGAGGTCCGCAAATCGGCTCAGGAGCTGCGCGCCATTTGGGTGGCAGGCAACGAATACCTGCAAAGCGCAGCCCCCTGGTCAACCTTCAAGACAGACCCAGAGAAAGCGGCCACACAGGTGCGCATGGGGCTGAACCTCATCCGCCTCTACGCTGTACTTAGTGCGCCATTTATCCCAACAGCCACGGCCAGCATGCTCAGCGCAATGAACACGCTTAATACCAGCTGGCCCGATGACGTGGCCGAAGCGCTGAACGCCCTGCCGGTTGGACATGAATTCTCGGTCCCCGAAGTGCTGTTTGCCAAGATCACAGATGATCAGCGCGAAGATTGGCAAGAGCGTTTCTCTGGCAAACGCGACTAAGCAATTGCCAACAATAGTTTTTAAACGCGCTCCTAGTGGGGCGCGTTTTTTGTTTCAGCCATGCGGCCTATGCTTTGCCAATCCCGGTGACCCACTGATTTCCATAAAAAATTAATCCCGACTAAAAAACTCAGGTTGACTATCCTGAGTAATTAAATCAGGTTAGCGACATTCTAGCCAACCTGACGACTCAGGTCAGCCCGAGCAGCATCAATTTAGATCAGAGCGCCCCATGTCGCACAGTGTTTCAACAGTTCAAAAGCCGCAGCCAGATGCGCCTGTTCAGTCCAAGCTGAACACGTTTTGGTCCCAGGCCGTATCCGAACCCGAAACCCTGTCTGGCTTTTGTCTGGAATGGATCCAGGACCGGGCGGCTATCAGCAAAGGGCGACCCTCATGAACATGCACGTATCCCAAGTGAAAACTCCCTCACCAGAAGTGTTCCCGACCTACCACGCCGAGGAACTGACCAAAGGCGGCAATCAGGCCCGGATCCTTTTGAACGGTCAGATCTACAGCCTGCGCATCACCCGCGCTGGCAAGCTTATCCTGACCAAATGACCCAAGCAGCAGCACGTCGGGGGGGCGCCACTGTTGGCGTCCTCTCTGATCTATCCCCGATCGAAGCCACAGCCGTGCGCCACCTGCGCCAGTGGTTCAGCAGCCCTGAAACACGGCTCGACATGCGTGATGACGTGAGTGATCGCCTGGGCCCCGAGCTGTGCGAGATCGCGCTCGAGACCTTTGGTCAGCTCTGCATGCTCTGCGTTGAACACGGCCGCCGCCCGCTGTTGCGTCACGGGCTGACCTGCGATTGCCTTGGCGCCGATGAAAACTGTTTTGCCAATATGATCGCCGCCGCTGCGGATGGCCAAGTCGACGACACAATGTTGTTTGCCTCGCTGATCGTGCGGCCCTCCTTGGCGCGGGAAATTCTCCCCCTCGCCTCCGAATTTGGTCACTTGCTGCGGCAGATGACCACCGCAACGCCGCCGCCCGTTTTGGGTCGGCCTTGCTCTGCAACTCTTCACTAATTTCAAACACTGACAAGGATATTCCTTTATGAAAACCCTGCTCCAAGCCAGCACGGCGCTGACCGTATTTGCAGCCAGCGCCACAGCCACACTGGCCGCTGACAAAGCCGCTGTTCTGACCAACTATTCGAATATTGCCGAAGCAAAATATCAGGACAGCCTGGAAACCGCCAAAGTCCTGCAAGCGGCTGTTGACGCGCTGATCGCAGCCCCTTCGGCTGAAACATTGGAAGCCGCCCGTACCGCATGGATCGATGCGCGCGTGCCATACCAGCAGTCCGAAGTTTTCCGCTTTGGCAACGTCATCGTCGATGACTGGGAAGGCAAGGTAAACGCTTGGCCGCTGGACGAAGGTCTGATCGACTATGTTGACGCATCTTACGGCGGCCCATCCGACGAAAACGCTCTGGCAGTTCTGAACGTAGTGGCCAATCCATCGTTTGAACTGTCCGGCAAATCCATCGACGCATCTGACATCACACCCGCCCTGCTCGAAGGTGCGTTGCACGAGGCTGAAGGCATCGAATCCAACGTCGCAACCGGCTACCACGCCATCGAATTCCTGCTCTGGGGCCAGGACCTGAACGGCACCAACCACGGCGCTGGCAACCGCCCCTTCACCGACTATGCCACTGGCGCTGATTGCACCAACGGAAACTGTGACCGTCGTGGCGCCTATCTGAAGGCGGCAACCGAGCTGCTGATTTCCGATCTGGACTGGATCGCCGCCCAGTGGGCCACCGATGGCGAAGCCCGCACCACCCTGCTGAGCGATGAAAACGCCGGCATCTCGGCGATGCTGACCGGCATGGGCTCGCTGTCGTATGGTGAAACCGCTGGTGAGCGTATGCGCCTTGGCCTGATGCTGAACGATCCAGAAGAAGAGCATGATTGCTTCTCGGACAACACCCACAACAGCCACTACTATGACGGCATGGGCGTTCAGAACGTATACTTGGGTGAATACACCCGCGTAAACGGCGACGTTGTTTCCGGCGCTTCGCTGTCTGATCTGGTCATGGCCGTGAACAAAGATCTGGACGCTGAAATGCGCGGTAAACTGACCGCGACTATGGAAGCCCTAGGCGCTATGAAAGCAGCTGCTTACGGTGGGTTCTCCTACGATCAGATGCTGGAGCAAGGCAACGCCAAAGGCGAGGCCCTGATCATGGGCGGCATCAACGGTCTGGTGGATCAGACCAAATCGATCGAGCGCGTTGTGTCCACGCTGAAGCTGGACGGCATCGAGTTCGAGGGCTCCGACTCTCTGGATAACCCATCGGCTGTTTTCAACTAAGTCCTGTCCAATGACCTGTTCTTCCGTATAGGTCTAAGGGGCTGTTCTATAACCAGTACATTTTCCATCGAAAGTATTTTCGAACAGCCTCAAGGGGCGCGATATCTCTCGCGACCCTTTTCAATTCAGATTGCCTGCGCCCAGCGCTGTGCTCACCGGCCAGCCTGCTTCACAAGTTCTGTCATCATGGTTTCAAGTTTCGGCTTCAGATACTTGGCCAAATTGAACGTCGCTCTGTTCAAACGGCCCGGCTTTCGAACCCGTCCACCCCAAAAATTACTTTTGCCACGACCCGGTGCTGCGGTTTCGATGCTCGCGTAGGGATAGCCGCTGCCCACATCAAGAAAGACAGCCTCGGCGCTATTACCGTACAGACCATAAGACAAGACCAGCACGTAGTCCAAATGACGGGACGCGGCGAGCTGTCGGATTTCCAGTTGCTCCATTTTTCCGTATCTTGACGTATCCAGCAGCTTTGCTTCCAACGGCCCAAGATGCACCAACTCACCTAGTTCCTCTGACATACCGTCAAAATACATGGCCCGCTCTTTTTCCGGCATAGAGGTAATATCGCCGTATACCAAACGAACTACCCCCGTTCTTGCAGGGAACCGAAGATCAGGCTCGTAAGCTGCGAATTTTGCCACTTCGGCATCCTTGATGCCACGATCCGCTAAATAGGCGGCCCCCGACGTACTTTGATGTTCCGAGGAACAGGCGGCAATCAAAAGCGAAGTTACAAGAATTGAAGCACGAAACATTGCTGATCTCCATAAATGTGTTTTTTGCACATTTAAAGAATCCAACAAACATGTCAAGTAAATGTGCAAAACGCACATTTCCACACCAATCCAAGAACCTTCGCCGAGCCGACCTGTTCCACCAGCTACCACCCCGCTGATGGGCGACTCGCCGCATTCCCGACAATTAAACTTGGCGAACACTTGTAATCCGATAGTTTTTGTCGGAAATAACTTCTACGGAATCAAAGCGCCCCTTCGGCAGGACTAAACTATGATCATTTGCCACTGCACCCGGATCTCGGATCACGACATTCATGCAGCAGTGGACTGGATGCGAAGTTCTGATCCTGACACGATAATTACCCCCGGCAAGGTCTATCATGCGCTTGGCAAGGCGGCAGATTGCGGCGGATGCATGCCTCTCTTCCTCGACACGATGCGCGCGAACACTAACCTAAAGGTACCTGCTCAGCTGGCAAATCTGCGCAGCGGGATATCCAAGGAGAGTGATGATGAAGGGCGACGCCAAAGTACTCGACTATCTCAACAAAGCACTGCGCCATGAACTGACCGCCGTAAGCCAGTATTGGCTGCACTACCGGCTGCAAGACGACTGGGGTCTCGGCAGCATGGCCAAGAAAAGCCGCGAAGAAAGCATCGAAGAGATGGAGCACGCGGACAAACTGATAGAAAGGATCATTTTTTTAGAAGGCCATCCCAACCTGCAAAAGCTGGATCCGCTGCGTATTGGGCAAACGCCCAAAGAATGCATGGAGGCTGATCTGGCGGCCGAACGCTCGGCCCGCGAGCTGTACAAAGAAGCCCGGGATGTCTGCAAAGACGCCGGCGACTATGTGACGATGATGCTGTTTGAGCAGCTGATGAAAGACGAAGAGGGTCATATCGATTTCCTCGAAACCCACCTTGAACTACATGACAGAATTGGTGCCGAACACTTTGCCCATCTCAACGCGACCAAATTGGAAGATGCAGATTAAGGCAACAACGGTTGCCGCTTTTGCGGCGACTACCCCCGCTCAGGCGCTAGACCTGACGGCCCTGCAATTAGGCGATCCCCATCTCAACATCACGCCGCGCACCGAGGCCGAACAGGCCCGGATCACATCTGTGACCGCGCCGACCAGTTCATTTGATGAAGCAGAAAAATTCGAACAAAATCAGGCAGGTGCCGCCACCGTTCGGGCCCGGATCGATGACGAGGCGTTTTCTCAGCACTCAGCCAATATCAGCTTTGAACAAGAGTTGGAGTTCAAACTGGGCAACGGGTTGTTCAAGAAACTCTGGGTGTTCTCCCCGGCTTCCACCCTCGCCTCCGATGGGCTTGGCCCCCTGCACAACGCGCGCTCTTGCCAGCGTTGCCACATCAAGGACGGCCGCGGCCACCCGCCCCAGGGCCCAGACGACAGCGCGGTTTCGATGTTCATGCGCATCTCGATCCCCAGCGCGGCCCCTGAAGAGATGGCGGCGGTACATGACTACATCGGCACCGCGCCTGACCCCAATTACGGCAACCAGCTACAGGACTTCTCTCCACCCGGCGTCCCGTCGGAATATGAGTTCGCAGTCACTTACAAGGATGTCGAAGTTGCCCTCTCCGGCGGCGAAACCGTCACTCTGCGCCAGCCCACTTACGAGGCCCGTAACCTGGGCTATGGCCCGCTGCACGCAGACGCCATGCTGTCCCCACGTGTCGCGCCACCAATGATCGGCCTTGGCTTGCTCGAGGCGATCCCTGCCGCCGACATCCTTGCCAATGTGGACGAGGATGACGCCGACGGTGACGGCATTTCGGGCCGCGCCAATCTGGTTTGGTCGCTGGAGTATGACGAGGTCATGCTAGGCAGGTTCGGCCTCAAGGCGGGCATGCCCACCGTGCACCAGCAATCCGCTGCGGCCTTTTCTGGCGACGTCGGTATATCCACCCCGCTTTATCCAACTCCCTGGGGCGAATGCACCGACGCACAAACCGCCTGTCAGGAAGCCCGCCACGGCGACGGTGATGTGCGGGTGACAGAAATCGACCAACCCAACATGGATCTGGTCACCTTCTACAGCCGCAACCTTGGTGTGCCCGCCCGCCGTGATCTGGATGACCCGCAGGTCCAGCGCGGCAAACAGGTGTTTTACGACACCGGTTGCACCAGCTGCCATACGCCCAAGTTTGTCACCCACCGACTGACCAACCGCCCCGAGCAGAGTTTTCAGCTGATATGGCCCTACTCGGATCTATTGCTGCACGACATGGGCGAAGATCTGGCCGACAACCGACCCGAAGCCCGCGCCACTGGTCGCGAGTGGCGCACACCACCACTATGGGGGATTGGCCTCACCAAACAGGTCTCAGACCAAGCTGGATATCTGCACGACGGTCGCGCCCGCACCTTGACCGAGGCCATCCTTTGGCACGGTGGCGAAGCCCAAGCCGCCCGTAATACCGTGGTACTGCTCCCACCTGAGGACCGCGCCGCTCTTATTCGTTTTCTGGAAAGCCTTTGATATGCGCTCATTTGCCCTGGCCCTTGGCCTGACCCTCACCCCGTTGATTGCTCAGGCTGATATGGTTGACGATATTCTCGATCAGCAGATCCTGCCGGGCATGGACGAGCTTGCTTTTACCTCGGACCTATTAGCAGAGGCAGTACGCGCAGACTGCCAGCCCGACTCGGCATCTTTGCACGGCGCCTATAGCGACGCCTTTGACGCCTGGATCACCGTCAGCCATTTTCGTTTTGGCCCAACGGAAACCGACAACCGCGCCTTTGCTCTGTCGTTCTGGCCTGACAGCCGAGGCAAGACCCCCAAGGCGCTGGCCGCGCTGGCTCGCAATCAGGACCCCGTCATCAACACACCCGAAGAATTCACCAACGCCTCCATTGCGGCGCGTGGGTTCTATGCGATGGACTATCTGCTCAATAACTCCGTAATCACCGGCGCCAATACAGCCGAATACCGCTGCCAACTGCTCCAGGCCATCACCGCCGACATTGCCAATACAACGCAGCAAATCCGCGACGACTGGCAAACCAGCTATGTCGATCAACTGCGTACACCGGGCGATCACTATCAGTCCGAGGCCGAGGTCAAACAAGAATTTTACAAGGCCTTGAACACCGGCCTGCAAGCCACCGCCGACTTGCGTCTGGGCCGCCCACTTGGCACATTCGACAAGCCCCGCCCCAAACGGGCCGAGGCCCGCCGGTCAGGGCGCAGCCAGCGCCATGTTGAGCTGTCCCTGCAAGCGCTGGAACCCCTCGCCATCGCCCTATCAGGCGACGATACCGAACTGGCTAATAAGTTCCGGGTGGCATTCGGCAAAGCACACAAAGCTGTTGCGCGCCTGAATGATCCCAGCTTTGCCGGGGTAGCCCAGCCCACCAGCCGACTCCGGGTTGAGGCACTGCAGCAACTGGTGAATGACATCCGCGCCCTCTCTGATACCGAGCTTGGCCCGTCACTGGGTGTCGATGCCGGCTTCAACTCTCTCGACGGAGACTAAAGTGACCTCACGTCGTGGATTTCTGGCCGGATTGCTGGCCACAGGCCTAGCTCCACAGGCCAGTTGGGCCGATCTGGGCTGCCCGGCCTTTCTGTCTGCCGCCAAGCAACCGGACGGGTCATTCATTCTGGCCGGTCTAACTACGCAGGGCGAAATCCTATTTCGCTGCCCCCTGCCCGATCGTGGACACGCCGCCAGCGCCCATCCAAAACGCCCCGAGGTGGTTGCCTTTGCCCGCCGCCCCGGTTTGTTTGCCGACGTGGTCGACTGCAGAACCGGCGCGCAACTGACCCGACTGACACCTCCTGCCGGGCATCACTTTTACGGCCACGGTTGTTTCACACCGGATGGAACACGACTGTTCACAACTGAAAATGAGTATGACACCGCGCGTGGTAATATCGGCGTCTGGGATTGTTCTGAGGGCTACCAGCGCATTGGCAGCTACAACTCGGGCGGCATCGGCCCACATGAAATGTTGCTACGTCAAGACGCGCCCGGCCTAGTCATCGCCAACGGCGGCATCCAGACCCACCCGGACAAGGGCCGTGAAAAACTGAACCTTGATACCATGCTGCCCAACCTCACCTATATACGGCTTGACGGTACGGTCGAGGATCAGATGCAACTGCCCGAAGATCTGCACCAAAACTCGATCCGCCATTTGGCAATGCACCCCAACGGCACCGTCGGCTTTGCCATGCAGTGGCAAGGCGAAGCAGGTGCTGGTGTCCCCATCGTTGGCCTTCACCGGCCCGGCACCGCGCCCCGGCTCATGGCCGAGGATGACCCCCGCACCCGCAATCTGAACGGTTATGGTGGTTCGATCTGCTTCTCTATTGATGGAGCAGATATCGCCGTCACCTCCCCTCGCGGCGGTGTTGTGCAAATTCTGTCGGTTGAGTCGGGCGAGATACTGCATCAACACCACCTCGACGATGTCTGCGGTCTGATCGCAAACCAAACCGGCTTTGTCGCCAGCACCGGGCGCGGCCAGTTTCTACACCTGACCCCATCCAAGGTATCCCCTCTTTCACAGCATGACCTGCGCTGGGACAACCATATGTTTGCCTTGGGTTAAGCCCTTCTATTCAAATCACACTTCCCTGCATTGCGTGCCCTTCAAAGCGCGCGGTGTAGTTTTGTGCAGGGTGCAATTACTGAGCCAACCGCGCCAGATCGATTAACTCGAAAGCATAACGAAATTGAATCGTGACATCACGAAAGCAATTCGCTAAGAGTGGGTCGAAAGGACTTCCCCATGGACGCTGACACTCGCCAAACCGAAATTCTGAAACTTCTGGAACAAAAAGACCGGGTCGAGGTTGAAGAGCTTGCCGACCGTTTTGACGTCTCTTTGCAGACCATTCGCGCCGACCTGCGCGAGTTAAGCGCTCGCAACGCCTTGTCCCGCGTGCACGGCGGCGCGGTCCGTATCAGCTCTGCCGCAACCCGCGCCTATGGCGACCGGCGCAAGCTGAACGCCAAGGGTAAACTTGAAATGGCCACATTGGCCGCTGATTTGATCCCCGAAAACTGCTCGATCACCTTAAATATCGGCACCTCGACAGAAAAGGTTGCCCGCGCTTTGACCGGCCACCGCGGACTTACCGTATTGTCAAATAACATAAACATTATCAATATGATGATGGGAAGTGCTGTCATGGGTGGGCAGATAAAGAACTTGATCCTTGTTGGCGGCAAGGTACGGCAAAGCGATGGTGCTATTGTCGGCGAAGACGCGGTTGAATTCATCTCGCGATACAAAGTGGATTACGCCGTGATCGGCGCCTCGGCACTGGACGCCGACGGGGCGGTGATGGACCACGATGTCAGCGAAGTATCCGTCGCCCGTGCCATTCTCAAAAACGCTCGCACCAAGGTTCTGGTTTGCGATGGCAGCAAATTCGAACGCACCGCGCCGGTTCGCATATGCTCGGTCGAAGACCTAGATGTGGTCGTCACCGACCGCCCTGTCCCCGAAGAATTTGCCCAAGCCGCACAGCGTGGTGAAACCCGCATCATCACCGCCGCAAAAAACGAAAGCAGCGAAAATGACTGATCATCCGATCACCGACCTATTCATCATTGGCGGTGGTATTAATGGCTGTGGCATTGCCCGTGACGCCGCTGGTCGCGGTATGTCCGTCACATTGGCCGAGATGAATGACCTAGCCTCGGCAACCTCCTCGGCTGCGACAAAGCTATTCCACGGAGGCCTACGTTATCTGGAGTACTTTGAATTCCGTCTAGTCCGCGAGGCGCTGATTGAACGCGAAATCCTGCTGCAAGCGATGCCACATATCTCTTGGCCGATGCGATTTGTGCTGCCCTATCACGCCGACATGCGGTTTGAGAACGACACCCCCACGTCGAAACTGCTGTCGGGCATTATGCCTTGGATGAAGGGGCGCCGACCCGCCTGGCTGATCCGTCTGGGCCTGTTCATGTATGACACATTGGGCAAACGCGGTATTCTGCCAGGCACAGCCAAGCTGGACCTAGCCAGTGACACGACTGGCAAACCGCTGAATTCCAAATTCAAAACTGCCTTTGAATATTCTGATTGCTGGGTCGAAGACGCCCGTCTGGTGATGCTCAACGCTCGCGATGCCCAGGCCCGTGGTGCCACAATCCTCCCCCGCACCAAGGTCATCGGCACCAAGCGCCTGTCAGACCATTGGGAAATTACCCTTGAGGACCGAGACAGTGGAGAAACCCACACCCACCGTGCCAAAATGCTGGTCAACGCCGGAGGCCCGTGGGTTGCTGACCTTCTGCAAAAGCAGCTGAACATCCAAAGCAATGAAACTGTGCGGCTGGTCCGTGGCAGCCACATCGTCGTGCCCAAACTGTATGATCACGACCGCTGTTACTTCTTCCAAGGCACCGATGGGCGGATCATTTTCGCTATCCCCTATGAGGAGGACTACACCCTGATCGGCACCACCGATGCCGACCACACGGATGTCGACTCCCCGCCGGAATGCACCGAGGATGAGCAGGACTATCTGGTTAAATTCGCATCTGACTACTTCGACACCCCGGTGACGCGGGATCAGATTGTCTGGACCTATTCAGGCGTGCGCCCTCTATATGATGACGGCGCCAGCTCGGCCACGGCAGCCACCCGTGAATATGTGCTGTCTCTAAACCAAGACGCAGCACCACTGCTGAATGTATTTGGCGGTAAAATCACCACATACCGCAAACTGGCCGAGGCCGCGATGGATAAGATCAGCACAGCCCTGCCCAACTTGACGTCCAACTGGACCGCAGGCGTACCGCTCCCCGGCGGCGACTTCGCGGTCGAGGATGTGAAAACCCTTCAGGCCAAGCTTGCCACCGACTATCCCTTCCTCTCCCCCTATGCCACCCGCCGCCTGATCCGTGCATATGGGACCGAGGCGTGGGAGGTGCTGGGAGAGGCCAAGTCAGCCACTGATCTGGGACAGGATTTTGGTGCCACCATCACCGCGCGCGAGCTAGACTGGGCGATTGAGCGGGAATGGGTCCGTACAGGCGAGGACTACCTGTGGCGGCGCACCAAGCTGGGCCTTCGGCTGAGCGAGGAAGAGCGTGCTGCGGTGGATGGATATATCACGCAACAACTGGCCAAGTTAGCCGCATAATCCCAGCGCGCGGAACAAGGCCGCAGGCCGCCGCGCAATCGCCTGCCCGTCCCGGCGGGTCGGCGATTTGGTTCAGGCATGCGCTTTAATGTGATCTCGTACGGATTTTGCAGAGATAAACTGCCCAAACCAGTGTTGGATCGCCCACCCACGGGCAGGCGATCACTCGTCTACGCTCTAAAACTCAACACCCTTCTGCGCCTTGATCCCGGCGCGGAACGGGTGCTTGATCTGCCCCATTTCAGTCACCAGATCGGCAATCTCGATCAGCTCTTCCTTGGCGTTACGCCCAGTCAGAACCACATGGGTCATCGGTGGCTTTTCGGTCTCCAAAAACTCCACCACCTCGGCCAGATCCAGATATTCATAGCGCAGCGCGATGTTGATCTCGTCCAACAACACCATGGTGTTACGCTCGTCCCGGATCATCTCCTTGGCCTTTTCCCAGCCAGCCTTGGCCGCCGCAATATCGCGCGCTTTGTCCTGCGTCTCCCAGGTAAAGCCTTCGCCCATGGCGTAAAACTGACACAGATCCGAGAAATTCTCTTCTATCAGGGTGCGCTCGCCGGTCTGCCAGCCCCCCTTGATGAACTGCACCACGGCCGATGGCATTTTGTGGGCGATACAGCGCATGATCATGCCAAAGCCCGAGCTGGATTTGCCCTTGCCCGGCCCGGTGTGAATGATGATCAATCCCTTCTCACCATCCTTGGTCGCCATCATCCGATCACGCGCCGCCTTTTTCTTGGCCATCTTGGCCGCATGGCGGGCCTCATCATCGACGGGCGCTTCTTTTTTGGGGGTGTCACTCACGGCGAGTCTCCTGCTGATTCCAGCTATGACTTGACAAGGACCGGGGGGATGACGCAAGGGGGTTTTGTTGGTTCCTGTTTTTGACAGGCGAAGAGGGAATGTGATGCGCCCAATTGCGCAAGCACAGCCGCCCCCGCGACCGTGACCGGAGAGGTCTCTGATGCCACTGGCCTAGGCCGGGAAGGCAAGAGAACCGCAAAAAGGCCCAACGCCTTTTGACTCCGCAAGCCGGGAGACCTGCCAACATGATGATCAACGGGCGAACGGGGTGTTTCGCAACCGGTTGAGGGTTCCTCACGTTACGGGTCCCCCTTCTGGCCTTACCCTTTTTGTCACCACAAGGAGATGGCCCCCTATGGGTGATGTAACACTAACTGTCTGTACAACCTGCCGCCGCGCAGATGTTGACCCCGACGCCACGCGCCCAGGGTCCATCCTGCTCGAAGCGCTCAAAGAAACCGGCGTCCCCGAAGGCGTGAACATTCGCGGCGTCGAATGCCTGTCCGCCTGCAAGCGTGGCTGTTCCATGGTGCTCAGCGGCGGCGACAAGCGCTGGACTTATGTCTACGGCGACCTGGACCCTAACGAACATGTCGACGACATCATCGCAGGCGCTGCCGCCTATGCCGCAACCGAGGACGGTCTGGTCCCATGGCGCGAGCGCCCCGTCGTTTTCCGCAAACAATCCATCGCCCGCATTCCGCCGGTCGACACCGCTTCTCAGGAGTAATTACATGAGCGATCTCAACAAGATCCCCGTCACAGTCGTCACCGGATTTCTGGGCGCGGGCAAAACCACACTGATCCGCCACCTGATGCAGAACCCACAGGGCAAGCGTCTGGGCGTACTGGTCAACGAATTTGGCACCGCCGGTGTGGATGGTGACATCCTGAAATCCTGCGCCGATGAAAATTGCCCGGAAAACAACATCGTCGAGCTGGCCAACGGCTGCATCTGCTGCACCGTGGCCGATGATTTCATCCCGACGATCGAGGCGCTGATGGCCCTGCCCCAGCCGCCCGAGCATATCCTAATCGAAACCTCAGGTCTGGCGCTGCCCAAGCCGCTGCTCAAAGCCTTTGAATGGCCCGCGATCCGCTCCCGCATCACTGTTGACGGTGTGATTGCCCTCGCCGATGCCGAGGCTGTGGCCAAAGGCCAGTTCGCCCCTGATCTGGACGCCGTCGCCGCCCAGCGCGAGGCCGACGAAAGCCTTGACCACGAAACGCCTTTGTCAGAGGTTTTCGAAGATCAGATTTCCTGTGCTGACATCATCCTGCTGTCCAAGGCTGATCTGGCGGGGGCAGACGGAGTTGCGACCGCCCGCGCCGTGATCGAAAAAGAAAGCCCTCGCAAGCTGCCAATCCTGCCGATGACCGAAGGCGTGATTGATCCCCGCGTTGTGCTGGGCCTCAATGCGGCGGCCGAGGACGATCTGGACGCGCGCCCCAGCCACCACGATGGCCACCACGATCACGAGCATGACGATTTTGAGAGCATTGTGGTCGAAATGGGAGAAGTTGCCGATCCGCAGGCATTGCAAGATGCGATCATCAAATTGGCCCAAGAGCGCAATATCCTGCGCGTCAAAGGCTATGTGGCGGTCGAAGGAAAACCAATGCGGATGCTGGTACAGGCCGTAGGCGAACGCCTACGCGCGCAATATGACAAGCCCTGGGGCAGCGACACTCGCCGCACCCAGCTTGTGGTGATTGCCGAGCACGACAACATCGACTCCGCCGCCATCCACGCCGCACTGGGAGCCTAAACTCCGGCCCGGCACCGCCGGGCCGCGCCTGACCTTCCCGTCAAACCGCAGGTTTGCCTGCGGCAAAACGGGAAGGCACTACGCACCTCTCCAAGGTCAGGCACCCCCCTTTGTGGCCCTCGTCACTGTTCGTTAATAATGGAAACAACTTAATCTCATGCACGTCGTCTTCCGCGAAAGCCACGGTCTCGAAGAAAGTGAGACCCCACAGGATCTGGGCCAGACCCCGGCTGATCTGGTGGTGCTGTCCTTTTCCGACAGCGACCTTGGCGCCTTTGCGGCAGGCTGGCACCGGGCTGATGGTTCTTTACCCTCGCTGCGTCTGGCCAATCTGGTTGCCCTGAAACACCCGCTGTCGGTCGATGTCTACGCCGAGCAAACACTCGAGGGCGTCAAAGGCATCCTCGTCCGTCTGATCGGTGGCGAGAGCTACTGGTCCTATGGTCTTGCCACCCTGCAGGATCTGGCCCGCCGCTATGGCATTGCGCTGGCCATCCTCCCCGCCGATGGCCGAGAAGACCCGCGTCTGGACGAGCTGTCGACCCTGCCGATTTCAACCCTGCGCCGCCTGCAATCCCTGTGCGACGCTGGCGGAGCCGTCGCCGCCCAGGCCGCCCTCGCGCAACTCTCCCTAGCCGCCGGTCTCTATGCCAGCCCGGTCCTAGGTCTGAAATCAACGCCCGAGCATGGCTTCTATGACCCGGACCAAGGCGTGTTGTCATCGCTCCCCGAAGATAACAAACCTCTGTTTTTGGTCAGCTTCTACCGCTCTTATCTAACAGCCGCCGACACCGCCCCAGTCGACGCCCTGATTGCTGAACTGCGCAGCCGAGGTCATGCCGCCTACGGTCTCTTCGCCGCCAGCCTCAAGGCCCCAGCCACAGCCAAATGGCTACGCGAAGCCCTGCCACGTCTGGCCCCATCCGCCATCATCAACGCCACAGCCTTCTCAGCGATCGGCAGCGACGGCAAGGCCTCTCCGCTCAACACCACCGGCTGCCCGGTCTATCAGGTCGCCCTGTCCACCGCCCGCCGCAAGGACTGGGACAGCGCCACCCGCGGCCTCTCCCCGGCTGATCTGGCTATGCATGTGGTCCTGCCCGAGGTTGATGGCCGCGTGTTTGGCGGCGTCGTCAGTTTCAAATCACCGGGCCGCAAAGATCCCGACCTGCAGTACTCCCGCTTTGCCCACCAAGCTGACACCAACCGCATCACGGCTGTGGTCAACCGGGTCATGGGCTGGCACCAGCTGTCGACCAAAGCAAACGCAGAAAAGCAACTCGCGCTGATCCTGTCCACCTATCCCGGCAAAGACTATCAACTGGCCCATGCGGTGGGGTTGGATGCCTTGGCCTCGGCCGAGAACATCCTGAGTTCTCTGTCAGAGACAGGCTATACCGTAGAACTCCCCGGCGATCTCGCCCCGCGCCTAATGTCCGAAACCCTGAGCTTCCCGCTCACCGACTATCAGTCCGCCGTCTCTCGCCTACCGCAATCGCTACAAGATGACCTGGCCCAAGCCTGGGGCGACCCGCAGTCAGACCCCGATTTCGCCGACGAAGCCTTCCACTTCCGCGCTCTGCAATCGGGCAACGCCCTAATCGCCTTGCAACCCGAACGCGGCGATGTCGCCACCCGCATCGACGACTATCATGATGTCGAACGCACGCCCCGTCATGCCTATGTCGCCTTTTACCTCTGGCTACAGACACAGATGGACGCCGTCGTCCACATCGGTGCCCATGGCACACTGGAATGGCTCCCCGGCAAGTCCGTCGCGCTCTCCGCCGCCTGCTGGCCCGAAGCCCTGACCGGTACGCTGCCCGTCATCTACCCTTTCATTGTCAACGACCCCGGCGAGGCCGCCCAGGCCAAGCGTCGCATCGGGGCAGTCACCCTTGGCCACTTACCGCCGCCACTGGCCCAGACCTCCCTGCCACAAGGCATGGGACGACTAGAAAGCCTGCTCGACGAATACTCCACCGCCGAAGGTCTGGACCCCGCCCGCCGCGATCGCCTGATTGATGACATCCGGTCAGAGGCGCAGGCCACCGGAGTCGAGGCCGATCTGGGCCTAAACGACGACAGTTCAGCCGCCGAAGCGCTAACCCGCATCGACTCCTTTGTCTGCGACATCAAGGAAAGCCAGTACGGCGAGGGCCTGCATATCTTTGGCACTGGCGACTGTGGCGAGGCCGAAAAAACCGGTCTGCTGTCGGCTCTCAACGGCCAGCTTGTGGCCCCCGGCCCCTCCGGCTCTCCGTATCGTGGCCGCACCGACGTGCTGCCCACCGGGCGCAACCTCTTTACCACCGACCCACGCGCGGTGCCCTCGCGGGCGGCGCAGGCCCAAGGGGTCAAGCTGGCGGAAGAGCTGCTGCGCCGCCATCTTCAGGATCACGGCGATTGGCCACGCGGGTTGGTGATCGACCTCTGGGGTTCCGCCACCATGCGCACCGCAGGCGAGGAATTTGCCATGGCCCTGCATCTTGCAGGCCTTGCACCCAAATGGGACGATAATTCCGAGCGTGTTTCCGGCTTTGAAGTGATCCCGCTGGCCCTGCTTGGCCGCCCCCGCATCGACGTCACCCTGCGCGTCTCCGGCCTGTTCCGCGATGTCTTCCCCGGTCTGGCCCAGATGTTCGAATCCGCCGCCGCAACTCTTGCAACCCGTGAAGAAACCGCCAGCGACAACCCCTACCTAGCCCAAACCCCCCGCGTGTTTGGCCCCAAACCGGGGCAGTATGGCCTCAACATGGGCGCACATCTGGAAACCTACAGCGACACGGCCCGCGAGGCCGCAGGCGAGGCCTGGCTCAACGCCTCCTCCCACGCCATCGACGCCAAGGGTGATATCATCCCCGCCCGCGAAGCGCTGGAAACCCGCCTTCAAACCGCTGACAGCTTTGTCCACCTGCAGGACCTGCCGGAAACCGATCTGCTGATAGCCTCGGACTATGCCGCGCACGAGGCTGGCTTTGCCGCCGCCATGGCCCGTATCGGCCAACCCACCCCAGCGCTCTATCACATGGACGCCACCCGCCCAGATCAGCCCAAGGCCCGCTCACTGGGCGAAGAAATCGCCCGCGTCACCCGCGCCCGCGCCGCCAACCCCGACTGGGCCACATCGATGATGGAACATGGCTTTCGCGGCGGGGCCGAGATTGCCGCCACCCTCGACCACATGGCCGCCTTTGCCCATCTGGCGCAGGTGGTGCAGCCGCATCTGTTTGATCTCTATTTCGAAGCCACCCTGGGCCGCGAGGATCTGGTCGAATTCATGGAGGCGGAAAACCCGCAAGCCCTACAAGCCATGCGCGACCGCTTCCGCGCCTTGTTTGATGCCGGCCTCTGGAGCACCCGCCGCAATTCCATCATGGCAGACCTGGAGGGCGCCGTATGAGTGCTGATGCGCCAAAAGTTTACGGCTGGTGCCCCGGCGCCCTACGTCCGATGATGTCAGGTGACGGGCTTGTGGTCCGCATTCGCGCGCCCCTCGGTCGGCTCAGCTCTGAGCAAGCGCAGGCAGTGGCAGATCTGTCCCAACGCTATGGCAACGGGTTGCTCGACCTATCTGCCCGCGCCAACCTGCAAATGCGCGGCGTGAGTGAGGAAAACCACCCAGCCCTGATCACCGCGCTTCAAGATTTGGGACTGGTCGACACAGATCCCACGACCGAAGCCCGCCGCAATGTGCTGGTTGCCCCTTTCTGGAACAAAGGCGACGAAACCTATACGCTCGCCCATCAGCTCAACGAGGCCTTGACCGAGGCCACTGACCTCAACCTCCCCGGCAAATTCGGCTTTGCCGTGGACACCGGCCCCGCCCCGGTTCTGCGCGACACCGCCGCCGACATCCGCATCGAACGCAACGCTGATGGCCTGATCCTGATCGCAGACGGCGCTAAATCCGGCGTCCCCGTGACAACCGACACCGCAGTCGAAGAGGCGCTCGCGCTCGCCCGCTGGTTCCTTACCCATGGCGGCGCACCAGACGGGCGTGGCAGAATGAAAGCCCTCATCGCGCGCCGCGGGCCACCCTCGGCACATGTGGCTCCCCTAGGCGCCCCCGCGAAACACCCAACTCTGGGCCAAACCGCCACCGGTCAACTTGTGGGGCTGGAATTCGGCCAGATCCCCGCCACCAGCTTTGCAAAACTGGCAACACACGGTGCCCTGCGACTCACCCCATGGCGCGCGCTGCTGGTCGAAGACGCCAGCCACTTGCCGCCCATACCCGGCCTGATCCTTGACGCAACAGATCCCCGCCTGCGGGTGAGCGTTTGTACCGGCGCACCCGGCTGTACGCAGGCGCTTTCTTCCACCCGGCAACTGGCCCGCGATCTTGCCCCGCATATACCACCAGGCACCACCCTACACCTCTCAGGCTGCGCCAAGGGCTGCGCCCATCCTGCCCCGGCGCCGCTTACCCTGACGGCCACGGAACCCGATACATTCAACCTGATCCGCAACGGCACAGCCTCGGATCATCCCGCCAAAACACATCTGAGTGCCGCCCAACTGCGTGCCTCTCCCGACATTCTGACAAAGGGCAGCTGACATGCTCCACACCTACCAAACCAACGGCGCCGCCATCTACGCCGAAAGCTTTGCCACCATCCGATCCGAGGCCGACTTGTCACGCTTCAACAAAGATGAGGAAAGCGTCGCCGTTCGCATGATCCACGCCGCCGGCATGGTCGGGCTCGAGGAACACATCCGTTTTTCCGAAGGTATGGCTGAAACCGCCCGCGCCGCGCTGGCCGCTGGCGCACCGATCCTCTGTGACGCCTATATGGTCTCCGAAGGCATCACCCGCCCGCGCCTGCCCGCCGAGAACGAGGTGATCTGCACCCTGCGCGACCCGCGCGTGCCCGACATGGCCAAAGAAATGTCCAACACCCGGTCTGCTGCCGCGCTGGAACTGTGGCGTCCCAAACTGGACGGCGCCGTGATTGCCATCGGCAACGCCCCCACCGCGCTGTTTCACCTGCTGAACATGCTGCAAGACCCATCCTGCCCCCGCCCCGCCGCCATCATCGGCTGCCCGGTTGGCTTTGTCGGCGCCATGGAATCCAAGGACGCGCTGATGCAGGACTTGCCTGTCCCCTCGATGATCGTAAAAGGTCGACTGGGCGGATCCGCCATCACCGTTGCCGCCGTCAACGCGCTTGCCAGCTGGAAAGAGTAACCATGGGTAAAATCATCTGCGCAGGCCTCGGCCCCGGCGACCCCGACTTGATGAGCCTGCGCTCATATCGCGCCATTCAGGCTGCACGCCACATCGCCTATTTCCGCAAGGCCGGGTACGAGGGACAGGCCCGCCGTCTGGTTGACGGCATGCTGCCCGAGGGCGCAGCGGAATACCCAATGGAATACCCGGTCACCACCGAGATCCATTTCACCGATCCGGAATACAACCGCATCCTCGGCGCTTTCTATGATGAATGGGCCGACACCCTGGCCGAGATGGCCAAGACCGACGATGTGGTGGTGCTCTGCGAGGGCGACCCCTTCCTCTATGGTTCCTTCATGCATCTTCATATCCGGCTAGAGGACCGCGCCGAGGTCGAGATTATTCCCGGCATCACCGGCATGTCCGGCTGCTGGACAGCCACCGGTCAGCCCATCACCTGGGGCGACGACGTGCTGACCGTCGCCATGGCCACCCTGTCCGAGGACGAACTGGCCAAACGCGCCGCCGAAACCGATGCCCTGGTGGTTATGAAGATCGGCCGCAACCTGCCCAAGTTGCGCCGCGCCTTGGAGCGCGCCGGACGTTTGCAGGACGCATGGCTGGTTGAACGCGGCACAATGACAGACCAAACCGTGCAAAAACTAACCGAGGTCACCGGCAAAGTGCCCTATTTCTCGATTGTCATCCTGCACGGCCAAGGACGCCGCCCATGACCCAGACAGCAGCAGGATGGGTCAAGATCGTAGGCCTTGGCCCCGGCAATGAAACCATGGTCACCGCGCAGGTGCAGGAGGTTCTGGCCGATGCCACCGACGTGGTTGGCTATATCCCCTATGTCAAACGCATCCCCGAACGCCCCGGCCTGACCCTGCACGCCACGGACAACCGGGTTGAAATCGAACGTGCCACCCATGCACTGGAAATGGCCGCCTCAGGCAAGCGCGTCGCAGTCGTCTCCTCTGGCGATCCCGGCGTTTTTGCTATGGCTTCGGCCGTGTTTGAGGCATTGGAGGCAGGCAAGCCCGACTGGCTGGATCTCGACATTCAGGTGCTGCCAGGTATCACCGCCATGCTCGCCGCCTCGGCCCGTATCGGCGCCCCCATGGGCCACGACTTTGCCGCCATCAATCTGTCGGACAATCTCAAACCCTGGTCCCTGATCGAAAAACGCCTGCGTCTGGCCGGTGAGGCTGGCTTTGCCATGGGGTTCTACAACCCACGTTCCAAATCCCGCCCACACCAGTTTGGCCGGGCGCTAGAAATCCTGCGCGAGGCCTGTGGCGGCGGGACTCTCATCTCCTTTGCCCGCGATGTGTCCAAGCCGGGCGAGACGATCACCACTGTCACACTAGATGAAGCCACACCCGAGATGGCAGACATGCGCACGGTTGTAATCGTCGGCAACGCCGACACCCGCCGCATTGGCCGCCATGTCTACACCCCACGCTACGCAACTGAAGGCTAAGAATGCTCCAGCCAGGTCATAACCTCGCCAACGCTGCGCAGGATCTTCCGATCCGGAACCTGTGGTCTGTCGATCATCACGATCGGCACCCCCAGCGCCCGTGCAGCCTGCAGCTTGGCCTCGGCGCCCACACCACCTGCATTCTTGGCCACCACATGGGTGATCCCATGCTCTGCCACCAAGGCCTGATCACCGGCGGCATCAAACGGCCCTCGCGCCACAACAACCGAACAATCGGGCAACGGCAACGCGCCTTCGGGCGCATCCACCAACCGCAGCAGGTAATGGTTGCCCGGCTTGGCGGCAAAGACATCCAGGTTCTGCTTGCCAATCGCCAGAAACACCCGCGCGTCTTCCTTGGGCAGCACATCCACAGCGCCCTGCATATCGGTGACGCTAACCCAATTGTCACCCTCACCAGCCTCCCACGGCTGCCGCTCCAGCGCACAAAGCGCCACGCCAGCCTCGCCGCAAGCCGCCACCGCATTGGCACTCATCTGCGCGGCAAAGGGATGGGTGGCATCCACCACATGGGTGATCCGCTCACTGCGCAGATACTCGAC
The DNA here is from genome assembly GCF_057444295.1 of Parasedimentitalea nitratireducens. NCBI lineage: Bacteria > Pseudomonadati > Pseudomonadota > Alphaproteobacteria > Rhodobacterales > Paracoccaceae > Parasedimentitalea > Parasedimentitalea nitratireducens. The sequence goes on from NZ_JBYAXC010000003.1 coordinate 492,899, forward strand.
CAATCCAGCCACGCCGCCAAACCCGCCCAGCCGCATGGGCAAAGGCTGCGACGCCGGGCGCGCGGTTCGGCCGGCGTAGCTGAACACCGCGTCCCGCCCGGCCATGGCCAGCTGTTTCGCCAGCCCCGAGGCCTCGGTTGTGCCCCCCAGCAAAAGGATACGTGTCATGTCTGAACCCTGGCTTTCAATCATCGGTCTGGGCGAAGATGGACTGAGCGGCCTGCCAGATGCAAGCCGATCTGCACTGGACAAGGCCGAGATCATCTTTGGCGGCCCCCGCCATCTGGAATTGGTGAATGCGGGCGACCGAGCCCACCCTTGGCCCGTCCCATTCTCAATTGATCCAGTGCTTCAATCGCGCGGCAAACAGGTCGCCGTTCTCGCCTCGGGTGATCCCTTCTGGCACGGCGCGGGCGGCTCTCTCGCAACACATCTCGCGCCGGGCGAATGGGTCTCTTACCCGGTGCCTTCCACTTTCGCGATGGTGGCCAATCACATGGCCTGGCGGATCGAGGATACACTCTGCCTTGGCCTGCACGCCGCGCCCTTTGAACGCCTGCTGCCCGTGCTCGCCCCTAATACTCAGCTGATCTGCACCCTGCGCGATGGCGCGGCCGCAGCCGAACTCGCCGCATGGCTCACCCAACAGGGCTTTGGCGAAACTCAGATGGCGGTGATGGAACGCCTCGGCGGGCCAAACCAGCGTGTGCGCAGCACCCGCGCCGATGCCTTTGATCTCGACGATGTACAGGCTCCGGTAGCCGTGGCTCTTGCAGCCCAAGGCAACCCCGGCCTGCCCCACACCTCGGGTCTGCCAGACGATCTGTTCCACCACGACGGCCAGATCACCAAACGCCCGATCCGCGCCCTGACCCTATCGGCCCTAGCCCCGCGTCCCGGCCAACTCTTGTGGGATATCGGCGGTGGCTCCGGCTCAATCTCGGTCGAATGGTGCCTTGCGGCCCCCGGTGCCCGTGCACTGATATTCGAGCAGCGTACGCACAGGTCTGAAAATATTAACCTCAACGCGACAAAGTTTGGCCTTACCCATCGCATGAGCCTGGTTATCGGACAGGCCCCACAATCGCTAAAGACCCAGGAACTGCCAGACACCGTCTTTATCGGCGGCGGCGCTTCGCAGGCGCTGCTGGACCAGTTGTGGCACATCCTGCCCCCCGGCACCCGCATCATCGCCAATGGCGTCACTTTGGAAACCGAGACCCTGCTTATGATGGCCCACGCCCAACACGGCGGCCACCTGCTAAAGGCCGAGATTGCCGAGGCAGGCCCCTTGGGCACCATGCGCGGCTGGGAACGTGCCCGCCCGGTCCTGCAATGGAGCATTACCCGATGAAAATCGCCGGTATCGGATTTCGCCAATCGGCCAGCACCGCCGACCTGCGCGCCGCAATTAGGCTGACCGGCTGCACCCAGCCCGACGCGCTGGCCTCGATCACAGCCAAGGCCAGCGCCCCGCAGATGCAGCAACTGGCGAAAGACATGAACTTGCCAGTGGTCGCACTGGCCGAAGATGACATTCTGGGCATTGAAACGCCCACCCAATCCGACCGGATCCAAGCCCGTTTTGGCACCGGATCCTTGGCCGAGGCCACAGCCCTCGCCGCCGCTCAACAGGGCCAGCCAGATGCAACCGTGCAGCTGCTGGCCCCCCGCGTTATCACAGACAATGGCCTTGCCACCGCGGCAATAGCCCAAAGGACGACAACATGACCGTACATTTCATCGGCGCCGGCCCCGGTGCCGCCGACCTGATCACCCTGCGCGGCCGCGACCTGATCGCAGCCTGTCCCGTGTGCCTCTTTGCTGGCTCGCTAGTACCCGAGGCCTTGTTGCAGCACTGTCCCAAGGGCGCCCGCATCATCAACACCGCCTCGATGTCGCTGGACGAGATCATGACTGAGATCCAATCGGCCCATGACGCCGGTCACGACATCGCGCGTCTGCATTCCGGCGACCTGTCGGTCTGGTCCGCCATGGGCGAGCAACTACGCCGCCTGCGCGCGCTGGATATTCCCTACGACGTCACCCCCGGCGTTCCTGCGTTTGCCGCTGCATCGGCTGCGCTTGGCGCAGAACTCACCCTGCCCGGCGTGGCCCAGTCGCTGATCCTGACCCGTACCTCGGGCCGCGCGTCATCCATGCCAGACGGCGAAACACTTGAAAACTTCGCAAAAACCGGCGCAACCCTGGCCATTCACCTCTCGGTGCATGTGCTAGAGGAAGTCATCTCCCGCCTGACACCCCACTACGGCGGCGACTGCCCCGTGGCTATTGTCTGGCGCGCCACCTGGCCCGACCAGCGTGTGGTCAAGGCAACGCTTGAAACCCTGGAAGACGCCACCGGCGGCGAACGCGGCCGCACCGCACTGATCCTGGTGGGCCGCGCCATCGGGGCCGAGGAGTTTGACGAAAGCTGCCTCTATGCGGGCGACTATGACCGCCGCTATCGCCCCGTCGGCACCGATCCGCGTTTTCCGGAAGGAACCGAGTAATGTCCCAAAACCCACCCGGCCTGATGATCTCTGCCCCCTCCTCGGGCACTGGCAAAACCACTGTGATGCTCGGCCTGCTCCGCGCCCTAGCCGAAGACGGCCTGTCGGTGCAGCCCTTCAAATCCGGCCCCGATTACATCGACCCGGCCTTTCACCTTGCGGCCGCCAAACGTGCCTCGTTCAACCTTGATACCTGGGCGATGGATAGCACCCTGCTGGATGCTGTCGCTTCACAGGCAGAAGGCGCAGAAATCTGCATCGGCGAAGGCTCCATGGGCTTGTATGATGGCGTCGCCACGCGAGGCCAAACCGCCTTTGGCACCAGCGCCGAAACCGCCAAACGCATGGGCTGGCCAGTCGTTTTAGTGGTCGATGTGGGCGGTCAGGCGCAGTCTGCCGCCGCAACGGCACTCGGTTTCAAGAACTACGACCCCGAGGTGCCATTTGCCGGCGTCATCCTCAACCGCGTCGCCAGCCCGCGGCACGAACGGCTGACCCGGCTGGGCATGGAAAAGGCTGGCATCAAGGTGCTCGGCTCGCTGCCTCGTCGCGGCGACCTGACCCTGCCCGAACGCCACCTTGGCCTGATCCAGGCGGTTGAACACCCTGATCTCGAAGAAGCCATTTCAGGCTACGCAACCTTCTTGCGCGAAAACGTCGACCTCGACGCGATCAAGGCTGCAGCCCTATCTGGCCCAGCCCCAACCGCTCAACCGCTACCCACTCCACCTGTCCAACGCATCGCGCTTGCTCGTGATGCAGCATTCTCGTTCACCTACCCGCACTTGCTGACTGGTTGGCGCAACGCTGGGGCCGAGATCCTGCCGTTCTCGCCTCTGGCTGATGAAGCGCCAAGCCCAGACGCCGATCTGGTCTGGCTCCCCGGCGGCTACCCTGAACTCCACGGTGGCACGCTGGCCGCAGCAGAGACTTACCGCGCGGGCCTGCGCAAACATGCCGAGACCAAACCGGTACACGGCGAATGCGGCGGCTACATGGCCTTGGGAGAGGCGCTGATCGACAAGCAAGGCAACCGTCACCAGATGGCCGGGTTACTAGGGCTTGTGACCTCTTACGAGAAACGCAAATTTCACCTCGGCTATCGCCGCGCGGTGCTGGATGCTCCTATGCCCGGTTTTGACGCAGGTGCTGCTCTGCGCGGGCACGAGTTCCACTACTCGACCATTCTGGACGAACCCGACGCCCCGCTGGCGCAAGTGTTTGACGCCGACGGCAACCCAGTGCCTGAAACCGGATCGATCAAGGGCAATGTCAGCGGCACCTTCTTCCATTTGATCACCGGAGAACGCAGATGAGTGGCTTTGTCAGCTTTGTCTCCTCTGGTCCCGGCGATCCGGAATTGCTGACCGTTAAGGCGGTGAAAAGTCTGGAAGCCGCTGATGCGGTGCTGTTTGACGATCTGTCCTCCGGTCCGATCCTGGACCATGCCCGCGAAGATGCCGATCTGGTTGGTGTTGGCAAACGCGCCGGTCGCCCCTCGCCCAAGCAAGACCACGTCAGCAAACTGCTGGTGGATTACGCCCGGTCTGGTGCCAAGGTTGTGCGGCTAAAATCCGGTGATTCTGGTGTCTTTGGTCGGCTCGAAGAAGAAATCACAGCCCTGCGCGAAGCAGGTATCAAATACGAGGTCATTCCCGGCGTTACCGCAGCATCCGCAGCAGCTGCGGCGGCAGGTATCCCGCTGACCCGCCGCCTGACCGCCCGGCGGTTGCAGTATATCACTGGCCACGACGTGACTGGAGAGCTGCCCGAAGACCTGAACCTGACCGCGCTGGCTGATGCCAATGCAACCACTGTGGTCTATATGGGCAAACGCACCTTTGCCGCGCTGGCGGAACTGCTGATATCCCATGGGTTACCCTCGGAAACCCCAGCTATGCTTGCACTGGCCATTTCGACACCGGAACAAGAGCTGTCGCATCACACCGTTGGTGAGCTGCCAACCCTACTGCGTGAACTCCAAACCACCGCCCCGGTGCTGATCCTTTATGGGCCTTTGGCTGAGTCGGAATGAGCGTGCCAACCCTGACCCTGTGCCGTACTTGCCGCGACGCCGATCCGACCCTGCCGGATCAACTGCGCGAGGCCGTTGCAGTTGCTGGGCTGGAGGTCAAAGTGCAACAGGTGGACTGCATGTCGGGCTGTAAACGCCCGCAAACCCTGTCGGTGCGCCAAAGTGGCAAAACCGCCTATTTGTTTGGTGAGGTTTCAACAGCGGATATTCCCGACATCCTAACCTTTCTGAGCCTGTTCAATGACAGCACGGACGGCAACCTTGCCGACGCCCGTCCACTGGGCGGGTTGCGGTTCAAGGCCCTCGCGCGAATCCCTGCGGATATTGACTAAATCCGAGGGCAGCGCCTGACCTTGGGGAGGTGCAAAGCGCCTTCCCGGGGGGAAGGTCAGGCGCTGCCCGTCCTCACGTCCGGGCTAAATGCCCGGTAATGGAAGGATAAGTCGCAACAACCCTCCCAAACCGTCGGTTTCAAACTTGACCCTGCACCACCCCATCGGGCACATTGGCGTGATATGGTGTCCGCACAGCGCAAAGCGTTAGGACTGAAACGGGAATGAGGAACGGCGGACCCAATCGCGGCGCCGAGACCTCAACCGCCCCCGCGACTGTGAGTGGCGAGCGGCTTTCCAAACCACTGTCGGGCAACGGCCCGGTGGGAAGGGGAAAGTTGGCTGTGACCCACGAGTCAGGAGACCGGCCGTATGGAACGCAAATTGATGCCGTCGGGTGTGACGGTAAGGAGAGAAAATATGACGACTAAAACACTGAACGCTGCCGCCGCCGGATCCCGTTTCCTGCCAGCTGTTTTCGCAATTGTTCTGGGCCTGGGTGTGATCACCCTAACCGGCCACGTACAGGCAGCCGCCCTGCATGACGCCGCACATGACGTGCGTCACGCAACTGGCTTCCCCTGCCACTAACCAATGTATAGCCGCATTTTAACCAGCGCGTTGTTCGCTGGTGCTGCAGCAGGGTTGATTGCCGCCCTGCTGCAGTTGGTATTCGTGCAGCCTGTTCTGCTCCACGCCGAGCTTTATGAGACCGGTGAGTTGGTGCATTTCGGCGGTACACCTGTGTCCGCACATCCCGAGCTGCCCGGCTTTGACGCCATGCGCGACGGGCTAAGCATCGTGTTCACCATGCTGACCTATACCGGTTACACGCTGGTTTTGGTGGCGCTGATGTCCATGGCCGAAACGCGAGGTGCCGAGATCAATGCCCGCACCGGGCTGCTCTGGGGCCTGGCTGGCTTTATCGCCTTCCACCTGGCACCAGGCTTTACGCTTGCGCCCGAAGTTCCAGGCGTTGCCGCAGCGGATGTTGCCGACCGTCAGGTTTGGTGGGGCGCAACGGTGGCAACCGCAGCTGCTGCCATGTGGTTGATTGCCTTTGGCACCAACAAGATCAGCTACCTGATCGCAGCAGCCCTGTTGATGGCACCGCACCTGGTTGGTGCACCTGAGCCTGATACCTTTGCTGGTCCGGTTCCAACCGAGATCGGTGCCCTGTTTGCCGCCCGCGCCTTTGGCGTTGGTCTGGCCGCCTGGGCCCTGGTTGGCACCTTTGCCGGATACTTCTGGCAAGTCGAAGGTCAACGCGCCGAGGCCTCAGCCTGAACAAGCTTACCTCCCCCTTCGCCAGAAACGGCGGAGGGGTTTTACTTTATGGAGGACGAAAATGTCCCGCCCACTCGCACTTTTTGCCATTGGTCTGATCTTTGGTGGCGGCGCTGGTTTTGTGATTGCCGCTGGCAATGGCGTGACCTTCGAAGGTCATGATCACAGCGATCCGTCGCAACACGCCGGCATGGAAATGCAGGCCGAAATGGCCAGCCACGATCACGCTTCGGCTGTAAACCTGCCCGCCGGGGAGGATGCCCCAGGATTGGAAGTCAAGCTCACCAAAGACCCGATGGCGGGTTGGAACTTGCACGTCATGCCCAAGAACTTCCACTTCTCGCCCGAGAACGCCTCGAAAGAGGACGCCGACGGTGAAGGCCACGCGCATGTCTATATCAACGGCACCAAGCTGGGTCGCCTGTACGGCAACTGGCTGCACATCGGTGACCTGCCCAAGGGTGACGTCGAAGTGAAGGTTTCGCTGAACGCCAACAGCCATAGCCCGCTGATGGTCGATGGTGCGCCCGTCGAGGCCTCGGTTTCGCTGCAAGTCGAATAAGATCATGGTCAGCGCCTGACCTTGGGGAGGTGCACAGCGCCTTCCCCGGGGAAGGCGCTGCACGGCGTTGCCGGACACAACTCCTAAAACATCTTCCCACATTTGGAGCCTAACAATGATCGACCTCACCCTAATTGGTATCGGCACCGGCAACCCACAGCACCTAACGTTGCAGGCCATAGACGCCCTGAACGCGGTTGATCTGATCCTTATCCCCAACAAAGGCGCGGGCAAAGATGATCTGGCCGGTTTACGACGTGAGATCTGCGATCAAGTCATTACCAACACCGATGTCAAACTCGTCGAGTTCGGCTTGCCCACCCGCGACCCTAAGACCGTCGACTACCACCAGAGGGTCGACGACTGGCACGATGCGATTGCGCTGGTCTGGGCGAAAGAAATTCAGACGCACCTGCCCGATGGTGGCAAGGTTGGTTTTCTGGTCTGGGGTGATCCATCGCTGTACGACAGTACCATGCGTATTGCCGATCGTTTGCAGCGCCAGCAAGACATCAACCTGACTGTGATCCCCGGCATCACCTCGATCCAGGCTCTGACTGCATCCCACGCGATCCCGGTCAACGAAATCGGCGCGCCGTTCACAATCACCACAGGCCGTCAACTGCGCGATCACGGCTGGCCCGACAGTGCCAATACTCTGGTTGTCATGCTGGATGGCGAATGTTCATTCCAGAGCATTGATCCTACTGGCGTACAGATCTGGTGGTCGGCCTATGCTGGCATGAAAGAAGAGATCCTGATTTCCGGGCAACTGAGCGATGTCTCCGAGCAGATCATCAAAACCCGTGCCAGAGCCCGTGCAGATCATGGCTGGATCATGGATATCTATCTGTTGCGTCGATAATTATTCGTACCGCAAACTCACGCTGACGCGCGTTGCATTTCTGTTAATAGGCCGCAATACCTACATAAGACATTACAAACGAAACGATAATTGGCGCGGTTTATTAGTACCCATGGATAATACTGAGAACAAAAAAGTAAGAACGTCCGTCCGCGAGCGCTCGGACGCGATCAAGGATTTTCGCTGCAAAAATCTAATTGCAGTGATCGAAGATCCAGCGGACATCAAAAATATCGGCACCGTCATCCGAAACGTAAATGCTCTGGGTGCAGAGAAGGTTTACATTGTGGACCCACGCAAGGCGCTTCCTGATGACTGGCAAGAAATGCGCGAGCGCAAATCCCTTTCAAAGACCTCGGTCTCTGCGGTCAAATGGACCTTTGTAAAGCGGTTTGACAGCACCCAGGCTTGCCTAGACCATTTGGAAGAACAGAACTTCGCTTCAGTGGTTACGTCTCCTCATATCAAAGGCAGAACCAACGTCTATTTGCACGAAGGAGATTTTACCAAACACACCAAACTCGCGGTTTGGTTTGGCAACGAAAAACGCGGCATCAGCGAGATGGCCGTTGAGCGCAGTGAGATGTGTGTTGCAATCCCTATGTTTGGAATAATCGAAAGCTTCAATTTGGGAACAAGTTCGGGAATTGTTCTGTATGAGATCACCAAACAGAGACGTGATTACCAGAGCAAATACAGACGAGGACGGCAAAAAGGCAAGCGCAGCGAACCCCTCCCAACCGTCATGCCACGTAACGAATAGCCAGGCATTTGTTCCGCGATTGAACACGTTCTAGATGGACGTCGTTTCGTTCTACCAAAGTGGGCGTCTTGAGATTGGTATGTCTAGCACGACAAGTTTACCATCAGCCGTTCGAACATACCGTCAAAGGCCTGCACTTCGCGGGACCAGTGGTCTAGGTGCCCTTCTGCCTGAAGCCGGTTGGCGGCCTCGGCTCCGACCATGTCTGCGACAGAGTTTTTGTCGCCCATATGGTGCAGGACGTCTGAGACCATCGGCAGAACTTCCTGTGGAGCCTGGCCTCCATAGGTCTGGCAAAGCAGTTGTAGTCTCTGACTACCACGATCCAGGTCCTGTTTGGAATACTCACAAAGATCTTCGGCCCCAAACGACAGCGGAGTCATCCAATAGGACAGATAGGCCAAGTCGCGAGTGCGAGGTCCGGGGCCGCAGAGGTCGAAATCTACAATGGCCTTGGGCACACCCTCGTGGGGCTGGAACATTCTTCTGCTCTAGGTGCAGCAGAAACTGGTGAATGGTGTCGCTCTGGGGCCCCGTAAATCGCCGCACCGAGTCGCCAACCCGAACAACCGAGTTGATATTGCCGCCGTCCAGAACCTGTTCGTGTGTGTCGGAACTCATTGCAATGTCATTTGCAATTCATACTGCCCAGCAGTCTCGGTTGCGCCAAGGGATGCCATAAGCCCCTGAAACACCCGATCTTCCTGCTGCACATTGATCAGCCGCAAGGGTGTATCGGGCAATTGGCGTTGAACCGCAGTAAGCAAGGGTTTTCCTAGCCCTTGTCCACGCGCAGAAGTATGAACTGCCAGCTGATGAACCGTCCCCGATTGGGCGCCGACCACGGCATAGGCCTGCAGCTTTGCCCCGTCATACGACGCAAGGCAAATTAGCTGATCCCCAATGGCCAGCATCGAGTCATCGTCGTTTTGCCACGACGGTGTCCAGTCCCGAACCTCAGCAACCTGCGCGGCGATGTCTTGCCAGTGGGTCTTGGTAAAACCGTTTGCGGCTGGCGTATCCTGTTGCAAAATCGGCAGGCTATAACAATCCAGCAGTCGGTTCTGTGTCATACCCAGTGAGTAATACAACCCTGCTGCGGCTTCATTATCGCGCAGGACTTCACACTGGAATGAACAAATGCCGAGGCCACGCAAATGGCCCAGACAATCCTCAGCCATAGCGCGTGCCAAGCCACGAGACCGGAACTGCGGTCGGGTTCCACTCGAGATCAAGTACCCCTTATCCCCCCGTATCGAGGTCAGCCAGACGGCGGCAACCTCGCCATCGACAATTGCAACGCGTGAGCTCTCCAGATCCAGCCCGCGCTGACGCATCATCATCTCAAAATCCTGAAGGCTCAGTTTCATCGGCACCGAATAATCCGAGAAGGCATCCAGCATGGTCAGGTGTAGCTGGTCAAAGCTGACCTGGGTGGCGGGGCGTATTTCAAACATCTCGGACTTCTTTGTTCACGGTGGCAACAGGTAGGCCTAAATTCTGCGGTCGGCGTTGCACACTTGATGCCATCCCCGGCCACTCTTCAAGGGCTTTTGTGTGTTGAAAATCATTTCTCGCACCTTGGTGCCAGTTCATGCTCGCAGCTCTTGCGCAAGATTTTTGTTCACTATATGTTCCCATCCAAACCCACCAACTTTAGGACAGAAAATGATCAAGGGAAGCTGCCTGTGCCAAGGCGTGAAATTTCAGATATCGGGCGAGCCATCGTCGCTGAGCTATTGTCATTGCTCCAGATGTCGCAAATCAACAGGCGTGTTTTCTGCGTTTCTGATTGGTAAAGCTGATGATTTGGAAATCACCGAAGGTCACGATCAAATCGCCAAGTATGGTGCAGGTCCTGATGCAAAGTTTGATCGGTGTTTTTGTAAGACCTGTGGCACGGCTCTGGGAGACCTGGCAACGGGTGATATCTATGTCATTGCTGCCTCGGCTTTGGATGATGACCCCAAAGTGCGGCCTTCGATCCATATTCACACCACCTCTAAGCCAGATTGGTACAAGATAGCCGATGATCTGAAAAAGTTTGAAGGCGATTACATCCCCCCGGAATAAAGCGCGCTCCCTACCTCAGATCATTCCCTTGCCTTTGCCATACCAATCCCCCTGTTCGGCCTTAATTGCACTGTCGAGCAATTTGGCAAAGGCAAGCGGATCCTGGGTGCCACCGTCCTTGCCGCGATAGTGGTAAGGGATCACCACCGAGGGTTTGAATTCGTTCACCGCGCTGGCGGCGGCGGTGATATCCATGGTGAACGGCAGGTTCATACACAATAGCGCGATATCGATATCCCGGAGTGCGCGCATTTCCGGCACGTCTTCTGTATCGCCCGACAGATAGATCTTTGCCCCGCCCAGCGTCAGCACATAGCCGTTATCACGGCCTTTGGGATGATATTTCAAACGGTCCGACGTTGTGTTGTAGGCGGCGATCGCCTCGATCCCGATGTGGCCAAAGCGGGCTTTCTCGTCATTGCCAATCACCTGCGCACGCGGGGATAGGTCAAAGTTCATCTTGTCCCGCGCGCCTTTGTTGGAAATCAGAGTTGTGGTGTCGGTCATCACCGCTTTTAAGGTGTCGTTGTTCAAATGATCGCCATGATGATGGGTGATCAGAACCAAATCCGCATCAGGCAAGCCAGCGTATTGAACTGGGTCCCCAACTGGATCCACATAGACCACGCCCATCGGTGTATTCAGAACCAAGGAGGCATGGGAAATTGGCGTCAGTGTGATCGCGCCAAAGACAAAGGAAAACACGTGATTGTCAGCGGCGGCGACAACAGGCGTGACAGCTAGGCTTCCAGCTGCGGCAATAGTTGTTTGCATGAATGTACGGCGTGAGAACATATTTTCCTCCGGGCATGAAACTATTCTGCTCAGCTAAGAAAATAAGGCAAACTCAGCAAATTCCACCCCAAGCCCTGAGAGATCCGCCTAGACGTCTTTGACAATCCTGTTGGCCAACACCCCGATGCTTTCGATTTCAAGCTCGAAGTGGTCGCCGGGGCTCAGGCGTTTGCCCACCTCAATCCCGCTGCCAGTGCCCACGGCACCAGACCCGATCACCTCACCCGGATAAATCGTTTCCGAGGCTGAGATATGGGCCAGAATGGCGCCAAAGTCATGGTGCATGTCGCGGCTGTTGCCACTGCCCCAGTGCTCCCCGTTGACCCGCGCCTGCATCATCAGCGCCGCCGGATGTGGCACCTCGTCTGCCGTCAGGATAAAGGGGCCCAGAATATTGCCGGTGTCAAAATCCTTACCCTTGGCCGGGCCCAGCTGTCCGGCCATTTCTGCCATTTGCGCATCGCGAGCAGACATATCGTTGAGGATGGTATAGCCAAATATGTGATCCGCTGCTGTCTCGGCGCTGATATCTTTGCCCTGTGTACCAATGACAATGGCCAGTTCCAGCTCGAGATCCAGATGCTCGGCATAGCTGGGCCAGATCACATCAGCACCATGGCCGATGAACGACATCCGGTTGCCCTTGTAATAGATCGGTTGGCGATACCAAACTTTGGGAATGTTAAAGCCGCGCCCTGTTAGGCGTTCGGCGGCAGCAAAGCTGTTTTCCAAGTGCTCCTTGAACACCAGACAATCGCGGTATTGCACAGGCATGATCGGCGGTCGAAACGAGACTTCTTCGTCGTGTAGGCAGGCGGCACCCGGTGCCAGTTTCAGCAACTCAGCCGCTTGATCCAAACCAGCGGCGCCGCTGTTGATCAGCGACAGCATGTCGGTAAATGCAGAGGCGTCCTGCCCCAAAAAGCTGGCGGATTGCGCCAGATCCAACAGTGTTCCGCGCTCCATTGCGGCGACCACGCGGGGTTTGCCATCAAACATCACTGTTGCCAAACGCAAGGGCGGGTCTCCTCGGCCATTTCAGATCGCTGGTCGGCTCCCTTTTGAAACTACAGTGATTTTTGGGGATTTCGACTCTTTTTAACTGAACAAGCCACATTCCAGCATCCAGTTTGGCGAGAGATCATCACCAAGGGCAGCGCCCGACCGAGGTGGGTGCTGCCCGGCGTGCCGTCGGGGGAAACGTCTTAGACTAGACAGGCTGTGATTTAGCGGGTCAGCCCGATGCAGATGATGCCAATGGCCACGACAATCGCCGACAGCAGGCGGCGACGTTTGGGGCCTTCGCCAAACCACATCACACCGATCATCGCGGCAAAGATGACCGAGGTTTCGCGCACAGCCGAGACTACGCCCAGTGGGGCCACGGTATTGGCATAGAGCACCAGCCCATAGGCCACGCCTGACAGCACGCCACCGGCATAACCCAGCATGCAGTTCTTGAGCGGCATATGCAGCAGACGCCGCCAGCGGGTTGCAAAGACAAACAATACTACTGTCAGCTCGGAAATGTAGAGCCAGCCAATATAGCCCAAGGCATTGTCGGCCAGCCGCACACCTGCGCCATCGACCAGTGAATAAGAGGCTACGATCACCGCAACCCCCATTGCAGCCATCACCCCTGTGCGCGACATGCCACCGCGCACGATGCCCTTGGTCAGGATTAGAACGCCCAGCGAGGTGATGACCACGCCGATCCAAGCCAGCACAGGCAGGGTTTCACCCAGCCAGAACTGTGCCCCAAGTGCGATCAGCACCGGCGACAGCCCTCGGGTGATGGGGTAGATCATGCTGAGATCACCCAGCCGATAGGCCACGTTCAACAGGAAATAGTATCCCCAGTGGATCACTGTTGACGCAATCACATAGGGCACCACATCCCAGCCCGGTGAGGGAAACATCGTCACCAGGAAAATGCCGGGCACCACATGGCCCAGTGCGATCAGACCCAGAGTGATTGTTCTGTCCCCTGCCCCTTTGACGACCGCGTTCCAGAATGCGTGGAGAAATGCTGCACTCAGGACGATCAGGACAGTGGTTGTGCTCACTCAGGGACTTCCTTGATGGCGGAGATGACGATATCCAGCGCGCGATCCAGATCAGCGCGCGAGATGGTTAGTGGCGGAGATAGCGTCAAAACGCAACCCTGTGAGATCTTGTAGCTAAGCCCGGCCTCAAGGCAGGCATAATAGATCTGCTCGGCGCGTTTGTTGCCCGGTGTTTTGGCGGCGCGATCCTCGACAATCTCAACCCCGAACATTAGGCCACGGCCACGGATGTCGCCGACGGTTGGCACATCGGCCAGCTCATTTTGCAGGCGTTGCATGGCGTAGTCACCCAGCTCGGCGGAACGTGCAACAAGGCCCTCTTCCTCGATGATCTGCAATGTGGTCAGGGCGGCGCGGGCGGTGACCGGGTTTTTCTCGTGGGTGTAATGGCCGATGGCAAAGTCGCCGCAGACATCCAGGTCCTTGTGGGCCACACAGGCGGCAATGGGCAGGATGCCACCACCCAGCGATTTCCCAAGAGTGACGATGTCGGGGATGATGTCATCATGTTCAAAGGCAAACATTTTGCCGGTTTTTCCTAGCCCGGTGGGGATTTCATCCATGATCAGCAGCGCACCATGGCGGTTGCAGGCCTCGCGGACGGACTTCCAGAAACCTGTGGGGGGGACAAAAGGTACCGCGCGCATCGGCTCGGCGATCACGGCGGCCACGTCGCCTTCGCGTTCCAGCACGTAATCGACCATCTTGGCACAGGCCAAGCCACAGACATCCGGCCCCGCGTGGTTATAGGGGCAGCGATAGCAGGCAAAGGGGGCGACATGTTCACAGCCCGGCAGCAATGGCCCAGCGATATGGCTGCGGAAGGTTGCCTCGCCGCCAACCGAAGCGGCACCTAGACCTGCGCCGTGGAAGGCATCCCAGAACGAGACAGTTTTGAACCGGCCAGTGGCGGCACGGGCGATTTTCAGGGCGACTTCGTTGGCATCTGATCCGCCGGTGGTGAACAGGGTTTTGCTTAGGCCGCCGGGGGCGATTTCAGCCAGTTTTTCAGCCAGCTCTACCGCCGGGTCATTGGTGAACCGACGTGGGGCAAAGGGCAGATCATCCAGCTGTGCCTTGATTGCGGCGACCAGTTTGGGGTGGCCATAGCCAATGTGATGCACGGAATTTCCGTGGAAATCCATGAACCGGCGACCGTCTTTATCTTCGATCCAGATGCCATCCGCCTTGGCGATGGTGCTGACGCAGGGGCTGGACAGGCTTTGATGCAGAAAGGCATCAGCGTCGCGGTCCAGCAGAGGTTTGGATTTGGGGCCGATGGATTTTTTCAGCCAGGCTTTGCGGGCGTCCGAGGTATTGGACTCCCCTTCGGTGTGTACGATCTGGGGTGTCATGATGCCTCGACCAGTAGTGTGGAAAAAGGCGGGGCCCATGACAGGCCCCGCAGTCGGGGAGAGATTCTGTATCAGTTTGGCCAGGGCAACGAGTAAGTTTTGACGTTGGTGAAGAACTTCATCGCTTCGGTCACGCCCTCTTTGACGCCATTACCGCTATCTTTGATGCCGCCAAAAGGCGAGGTTTCGATGCGATAGCCGGGTTGTTCCCAGATGTTGCAGGTACCCACGTCTAGCCCGTTGATATAGGAAATCGCACGGTTCAGGTCGTTGGTGCAAACACCCGAGGACAGGCCAAACTCGGTTGAGTTCGAAATCGCCATCACCTCGGCATCATCATCCGACACCCGCACGATTGGAATGATCGGGCCAAAGGTTTCTTCCATCACCAGTTCGCTTCCATGGGGCACGTGATCAACCACAATCGGCGGCAGCAATGCGCCCTGACGACCGGGGTGATAGAGGATTTTCGCCCCTTCTTTTTCGGCCTGGTAGACACGGTTTTCAAACAGCTCAGCCGCTTGTGAATGAATCACGCAACCCAGTTCGGTTTCCGGGTCCTGCGGATCACCAAATTTGATTTTTTTGGCTTTCTCCAACACCAGCGGCACGAACTTTTCGGCGACGCTTTCCTGCACAAGAATACGCTTGATCGCGGTGCAGCGCTGGCCCGAGTTGCCGGTGGCACCTGCCACTGCAATAGTTGCCGCCTTTTCCAGATCGGCGTCAGTCAGGTCGTTGCAGACGATCAGTGGGTCATTGCCGCCCAGCTCTAGCGCCTGACGTTTGTAGCCTGCCTTGTCGGCGATGATTTTGCCCACAGGCACGCCACCGGTGAAGGTGATGATGTCGATATTATCATTGGTGATCATCTCGTCACCAATGTCCTGAGGCAGACCGGTGACGATCTGGAACATTTCCGGCGGCAGGCCCGCATCATACAGGATATCTGCCAGCGCAATCGCGGTGAGCGGGGTCAGCTCGGTTGGTTTGCAGACCATGCAGTTGTTGGTGGCAATCGACGGGGCGATCTTGTGGCTGACCATGTTGAGCGGGTGGTTGAACGGCGTAATCGCCGAAATCGTGCGCACAGGTTCCCGCTTGGTGTAAATCTTGCGGTCTTTGCCGTTGTGGGTCAAATCGCAGGAGAAAATCTCGCCATCGTCATTCAGCGCCTGATGTGAGGCAAACTGATAGACGTCCTGCGCGCGCTTGGTTTCATACAGGGCGTGCTGGTGGCAGATGCCCAGCTCCAGTGTCAGCCATTTAGCAAGATCATCGCGACGTTCACCAATCAGCTCACCCGCACGCTGCAGGATCTGACTGCGCTCGTACCGGGTGAGTTTGGATTTGTAATTGGCCGCAATTTCAAAGGCGCGGGCCGCATGTTCGGCGGTGCCCGCAGGCACCGTTCCGATCACTTCGTCCGTATAGGGGTAAAGCACCTCGACCACGTCATCGGTGAACACCTTTTCCCCACCAATGCGCATACCTTCGTGGCGCACTTCAATTTTGTCTGCCATGGACTGGTTATCCTTCATATCAGAGCGCCGCCGCTGTGGTGGCATAGAAAAACGCATCAAAGTTGCGCAGATCCGGCATGCTGCCCAGATCAATCTTGCGGTTGACGATGAAGGGGACAACCTGTTCGGTCAATCCACCATGGCTGCGCAGTGGCTCTTTAAGCGCGGCCAGATCATGGCGGTGCTCGGATGTGCCCAGGCAGATGTTTTCACCCGAGACCATCACAATGTCGCCGATACGGTCGGCGGGCATTTCAAAGTCTACAACCGCGCGTTCACGGGTCAGCACATGAGTGATGCCGTCAATCGCTTGCAGGCGGGCAACAATGTCGTTGCGGTCCGCATCTTCAGGCAGATAGGCGGTGGCAAAAGATCCCAGCGCACCATGGTGAACCACATAAGGGTCGGTGATCGGCAGGATGACGCGGGCCGCAGCCTCGCCCAGCCATTCATCTAGTACGTCCTGAACATAGATCACGGCTGGGGACCCGTCGGACAGGTGCTTGGGCTTCATGCCGTGGTCGGCGGTCACAACGATGGCTGCGCCCATTTCATCGAGCTGGGCCAGATACTTGTCGAACATTTCATAGAACGACTTGGCGTCTGCATCATCGGGCGCATATTTGTGCTGCACATAGTCGGTGGTGGTCAGGTACATCACGTCCGGTTTCCACTCGGCCAGCAGCTTTACACCGGCAGCAAAGACAAACTCAGACAGATCAGCTGAATAAACCTCAGGCTGGGGCATACCCAACCATTTGCTGGCTTCGGCCTGGCCATGTTCAGCAGCAGTCGAAGTATCGGATTTCTCGGCCGAGAAGCACTTGGCGCGGTCATCGTCGAACGACAGCCCAGCCCCCAGCAGCGCGCGCAGTTTGTCCTTGGCGGTGACAATCGCCACCTTGGCGCCGGCCTCGTAGAATTTGGAGAACACGGTTGGTGCGCGCAGGAAGCGCACGTCGTTCATCATCACTTCTTCGCCGGTTTCCGGCTCATACAGGAAGTTGCCACAGATACCGTGCACCGATGGCGGGCGGCCTGTGGCGATGGACAGGTTGTTGGGGTTGGTGAATGACGGGATTACCGAATGGGCCAGCCGGTCGGTGCCGGTTTCGCGCATGCGTTTCAGGGTTGGCATCAGGCCGTCGGCGATGGCCTTGTCCAGATATTCCGGCTCGCAGCCATCCAGACAAATCGCAATCGCGGTCACCTTAGGTGTGGGATATGTGCGGCCATTGGCAGTAACGGGGGATTGAATAGTCATAGGTCTTCCTTTGCGTAATCAGGCCGCCAATATGGCGCGTTCTTCCAGTGCCCGGGCGGGGGGCGTTGCGGATTTCACGCCCATCTCGTCCAGCGAGTCTTTGGCTGCGGCAACCACCTGCCGCATCACATTTGCATCCATCTGCCCGATGCAGCCAACGCGGAAACTTTCCACAACCGTAAGTTTACCAGGGTAGATAATAAACCCCTTGGATTTCATCAGATTGTAAAAGTCACCAAACACGAAGTTCGGGTCTGCCGGGCAGAAGAAAGTGACGATGATCGGCGACAGCCAGCGATCTTTGAGCAGGGTTTCAAAGCCCAGCTCGCGCATGCCTGACACCATCACATCACGGTTGTTGGTATAGCGCGCACCGCGACCCTCTACTCCGCCCTCCGCCTCGTGCGCGCGCAGCGCCTCAAGGAAGGCTGCAACCACATGGGTTGGCGGGGTAAAGCGCCATTGGCCGGTCTTGTTCATTGTGGCCCATTGTTCATGCACATCCAGGCTTAACGAGTTGCAGTTGCCCTTGGCGGCCTCAAGCTCGGACTTGCGAGCGATGACAAAGCCAAAGCCGGGCACACCTTCGATGCATTTATTGGCCGAAGACACCAGCGCCTCGTAGCGGATCTGGCCTACCTCAAGCGGCAATGCGCCAAAGGCGGACATGCTGTCCACCAGCAGTTTACGCCCGGCGGCATAGGTGGCCTCGGAAATCTCTTCGATCGGGTTGAGAATGCCTGAGCTGGTTTCGCAGTGAATCGCAACCACATGAGTGATGGCCGGATCATCCGCCAGGATCTTGGCAACCTCGTCCCCACGGGGTGGCAGGTAGTCGCCCTTGTCCAGAACCACGTGATCGCGGTCCAGATAGGCCAGGGTTTCTGCGGTGCGTTGACCGTAAGCACCATTGGCCAAAACCAGGGCTTTGCCATCGCGGGGGATAAAGCTGCCCAGCATCGCCTCGACCGAGAAAGTGCCGCTGCCTTGCATGGGAACGCAGTCGAACTCATCAGCGCCCTGCCCCAGCATCGCCAGCAGCTTGCGCCGCAACTGAACAGTCATAGCGCGGAAGTCATCATCCCAGCTGCCCCAGTCACGTAGCATGGCCTCTTTGACGGCATACGAGGTGGTCAATGGCCCCGGCGTCAGCAGATAAGGCTCACCCAATCGGGGGGATTCAATCGCGCAGTTCTGGCTGGTCATTGTTGTCTCCGAACTCTCGTTTCTAGGTTACAAATGCGGCATGATGGTCTATATGTAAAATTGCAAAAAACGATCAGACTATAGGTTCAACCTATGCAACTTGGAGGTAGGTTATGCGCCATAGCCAGCTTAAGGCGTTTCACTACGTAGCCCTGTTGGGCGGGTTTTCACGGGCGGCGGAAAAACTGCTTTTGACGCAGCCCGCGATTTCCGAACAGGTGCGCAAACTGGAGCAGGAAAACGACGTGCTGCTGTTCCACCGCGAGCGCAAACGGGTGCGATTGACCGAGGCGGGTGAACAGCTGTTTTTGATGACCAAGCAGTATTTCGAGATTGAGCAGCAGATCCACGACTATATGTCCGAGAGCAGTGCCTCGATTGATGGCAGCCTGCGTATCATCGCCGATTCAGCGCATCACGTGACGGACATTCTAAGCGCTTTTCGCACGCGATATCCCAAGGTCACTGTCAGCCTGCGGGTTGGCAACACCGGCGATATTCTGGAAGAGCTGCGTTCGTATAATGCTGAGATTGGCGTTGCGGGCAGCACCACACCGGGCAAGGACATGGAAGGGCTGGATCTGGGTGCAACCGAGATCATCGGCTTTGCCAGCGCTGATTTCCTGCCTGCAAGCAAGACATCGGTGAGCTTGAAGGAACTGTCGGAAATGCCACTGATTTTCCGCGAACAGGGCTCAAAAACACGCGAGAAACTGGTCACCGAGGCGGCAAAGAAGAACATCACCCTAACCCCGGTGATCGAGGCTGAAGGCCGCGAGGCGGTGCGCGAGGTTGTGGCCTCGGGGGCTGGCATCGGCTTTGTTTCAAGGGCCGAGTTTGGCCATGATGAGAGGCTGGTTCCGCTGATCATTGAAGACACAGATATCAGCATGGGTGAATCGCTGGTGCATCTGGGTCAGCGTCGTGATGTTCGCGTGATCCGCGCCTTTATGGACTGTGCTCGTAATTTGCAGGGGTAAAGAAAACCCTCCGCCCCTTACTCAAAAGGCACGGAGGGCGGCACTCGTTACCAGCACGTAACGACTATCTTGCGCGCCATGCCTGGGTGCGCTGCAGGATGCCCTTGGATATGATTTGGTGCAGGATGCGGGCCGCAGCGTTGGTGTAGAAAATCATCATCCCCATTGCGGCCGCTGGCGCGATGTCGCCTGCATCATCCATGTTCAACACCGCAATCGAGGCCAGCGAGGTTTTGGGAGAGTACAGGAACACCACCGCCGACACCGTCGTCATCGCGTTGACGAACAGATAAATCGAGATATCCAGGATCGCAGGCATGCAAACTGGCACCGTGACCCGGCTGAACAGTTTCATAGTTGGCTGTTTCAGCGAGGCCGACACCGATTCAAATTCACGATCCATCTGTTTCAGCGCTGTTACAGCCGTAAGGTGGGACACTGTGTAGAAGTGGGTGACAGCAGAGATGACAAGGATTGCCATGGTTCCGTAGATGATGTTCAGCGGATTGGATGGGTTGTTGAAGAAGAAGATATAAGCCAAGCCCAAGACCATTCCGGGAATGGCCATCGGCAGCATCGCGATCATCTGGAACAGCGACCGCCCCACCCGGAAACCTTTGGATTTTTCCACCAGATAGGCGCCAAAGAAGATGACTGCGGTCCCGACAACTGCGGTGATCAGGCCAAGCTTGATCGAGTTGTAGTAAGACCCCCAACCGCCACCATCCATCTTATCGAACTGATAGTTGTTCAGCGAAAGGCTGAGATCATAGGGCCAGAACTTGATCAGCGCAGCAAACTGACAGACCGCAAGGATGCCGACAATAAACAGAGCAACGACGCAGGAGTAGATCAAGAAGATCCGGTCTGCTTTGGTATTTGGAGAGGGCTGATAGGGAACAGAACGCGCCGACAGGGCTGCCACCTGTTTGCTTTGCACATATCGATCCAAGGCAAAGGCAAAGATCGCCGGGATGATCAGGACAACGGAAACCACCGCCCCCATTTCAAAGTTCTGCTGGCCGATCACCTGCTTGTAGATATCCACCGCCAGCACGTTGAACTGACCGCCGATCACCTTGGGCAGGCCAAAGTCGGTGATGACAAGGTTGAACACCACAAAGCTGGCCGAGATCAGACCATAGCGGGCTCCGGGGATGGTGACGGTCCAGAAAGTGCGCCAAGGGGTGGCACGCAGGGACACTGCCGCCTCGTATAACCGTGCATCAGAGATCGCCAGCGCGGTTGAAATGATCAGGAAGGCATGCGGGAAGGTGAAGAACACCGAGCCGATAACAATGCCGATGGGGCCATAGATGCTGGCACCAAACAGCAGTTCCTTGAGCATACCCTGATTGCCAAACAGATAGACCAGTGCGATACCCGGCAGCAGTGATGGCACCAGGATCGGGGCCATGGCGATGAGACGGAACACCCCCTTGAAGCGCATACAGCTGCGGTTCAGGGCGTAGGCAAACCAGAAAGCCAACGTGACGGTGACAATGGTGCTGACCACCGCAATGAACAGCGAATTCTTGATCGAGTTGAACAAGGCCGGGGTCGAGAAATAGTTGACGAAGTTATCAACCCCAGTGGATTTCACCGGCCGCAATTGCACCCGGCGGAAAGTGTTGCTGTCGAGCGTGACCCATTCCAGATCGTTGTGCAGAGTGGAGCCTACCAAGAAACGCCCACCGGGCTCGGCATTGCGGATCTGGTACATAACTGGACTGCGGAAACTGAAATTAGGGAACAGTTTGGTCACCGGCATGCGACTGTCAGAGCTTGCGCTGAAGTCTTCCTCGGTGAAGGCACCGGTGGCGGTATTCAAATCCAGTGGCCTCAGGATGGTGCCGTCAAACACGCCCGCCTCGTCCGAGACCTGCATTTCGTATTGCGACAGGTCAAAGCGATAGGTTGAAAAGGATTTTGACAACATAGCGTAGAGCGGGAAGGCCAGTGTCACCACCAGATACAGCGCAATGATAACCATGCCGCTGCGCATGATGATGTCATCGCGGCTCAGCTTGCTTTTAATCTCGGGGCCCGGAGGCATCGAGGAGATATTGGTCGAAGGCGTGCTCATCAGTTTGCCTCCGGGCGGGGAAAGGCCATCAGACGGTCTTGTGGCAGCTCAACCACCATTGTCTTGCCTGCCTCCAGCTCAAACCGGCGCACGGCGTTGATCGAGAGATCAGCAATCAGTTCAGAGTCGCCAAAATATTCATTCTGCAACCGGCAGCGCCAGAAGGAGCCGAGAAACTCCATTTCGGCAATCAGCACGGTAAAGACGTTTTCCGGATCGCCAATAACGTCTGTCTCATCAGGCGTACCCGAGCCATTGGCATGGGGGATCACATCTTCGGGACGGATCGCGGCGACGATGGTCTCTCCATCCGCGAAATGGTGTTGCTGGCTTTTGACGACATCACTGTCGGCTCCGATGGAAATGCCCGCTCTACCCCGCGCAGTGGCGGGCAGCTGATTCATCTCACCGATGAAGTCCGCGACAAACAGGTTGGCCGGTTCGCGGTAGATTTCAGTTGGCGATCCGACCTGTTCGATCACCCCCTGGTTCATCACCACGATCTGGTCGGCCATGGTCAGCGCTTCTTCCTGATCATGGGTCACCATTACAGTTGTCACGCCCAGCTTACGCTGCAATTCCTTGATCTCATGGCGCAGATGGACGCGTACTTTGGCATCCAGCGCTGACAGGGGTTCATCCAGAAGAAGAAGCCCGGGATTGGTGGCGATGGCACGGGCCAAGGCGATACGTTGTTGTTGGCCACCCGACAGTTGTGCCGGGTATTTGCTGCCCTGTTCGGGCAAGCCCACCAGTTCGAGCAGTTCATGCACTCGCACTGCAATTTCGGACTTATCGCGGCCGGTATTTTCCAGCCCAAAAGCGATGTTCTTTTCAATCGTCAGGTTGGGGAACAGCGCGTAAGACTGGAACACGATGCCAAAGTCCCGTTCCGAGGGTGGCAAGTTCGACACGTCTTTGCCGTCTTGCATAACTGTGCCTTTGGTCTGCAGGTCCAGCCCGGCGATGGCACGCAGCAGGGTGGTTTTGCCGCAGCCCGATGGGCCAAGGAAGCAGATGAATTCGCCCTCGTTGATGTCCAGGGAAATGTCTTTCAAAGCCAGGAATTCGCCAAAGGCTTTCCACAGGTTCGAGATGCTCAGGTAGAGATCGCCAGATGCTGATTGCGTCACGGAATTGGTCCTTCGGTCTGCGCCTTGCGCACGGGCCGACAAGTCGCAGCCAAAGCGTTGTCGATTTAACCTGGATCCCTCAACGCTGCCTGAAATCAAAGATTTCAACGCGTTAAGTGATACCCTTTGATTCAGATTAAAATCGAAACGCTATAAGCCACCTGACATTGTCGGAAAAATGTGAGGGATTGGGATGGTGAGGGACAAAAGCCCCTCACCCAATATTGAGTTACTTGGGGTCCGACTTGCCGTCGTAACGCTCTTGCCACTCTTTCAGGATGTCAGCCCGGTTGTTGGCTGCGAACTCGAAATCGTTGTCGATCATCTTGTCCAGCAGACCTTCGGGGAAGTGGGCAACAGGCTTGGCAACGCCAGGATAGGCAACAACCGCATAACCGGTGTTGTACATCTCGTTGGCAGCTTTGGTGACTGTGAAGTCAACCAGTGTCTGCGCCGCTTCGAGATTGGCAGTGCCAGCTACGATCGCAGTGGCTTCCATGTCCCAACCAACACCTTCGCTTGGCACGATGATTTCCAGAGGTGCACCAGCAGCTTTGGATTTGGCACCACGGAAAGCAAAGGAAATACCAATTGGGATTTCACCTGCTGCAGCCAGTTTACACGGCTTAGAACCGGAGTGTGTGTAGCGTGCGATATTGTTGTGCAGCGCGTCCATATACTCCCAACCACCTTCTTCACCAAAGATCTGCAGCCAGCTGGAAACATCCAGGAAGCCGGTACCCGACGAGTTCGGGTTTGGCATAATCAGGTGACCTGCGTATTGCGGGTCGGTCAGGTCCTGCCACGACGTGGGCGGTGTTAGGCCAACCTTCTCAGCCTCAACCGTGTTATAGCAAACCGAAGCTACCCAGGCGTCCATACCAACCCATGCTGGTGGGTTGTCACCGTCCACAAATTTGGCATCCAGCTTTTCCACACCGGCTGGTGCATAGCTTTCAAGCATGCCTTCGGCTTTCAACAGCAGCAGCGATGTTGCAGCAAGCCCCCAGACCACATCGGCCTGCGGATTGTCGCGTTCGGCCAAAAGCTTGGCAGTGATGATACCAGTGGAATCGCGCACCCAGTTGATTTTGATGTCTGGGTGAGCCTCGTTAAAGGTTTCAGCGTAGCGGGCCAGATCTTCGGCCTCGACCGCAGTGTAAACAGTCAGTTCGGTTTCCGCAGCAACAGACGTGGCAAGCAATGCACCAGCCACAAGCGACGTAATCTTAGATACGTTCAGTCTCATTTTCAGTCTCCTCTGTTAGTCTTCAAGAACTTCATGCGGGATTGTTGATCATCCCTTTGTAATGTCTCTGTGAAGCCCCGGTTACTCTGGCAGGTTTTTGGCACAAGAAAAATCGATTAAACCTACAACTTCATTACCGGAACCTATGGATACACATTGACCGCCCTTTAGCTTTCCAACCTTGCGACGATGTTGATGCAGATCTGTCCCAAGCTCCAAGACGCCACTTCGCAACCTCACCGACTTAAGATCTCCTCATATACCGTCGTTATCTGATGGGGATTTCACCCCTTGTGACATCAGCCTAACTTGTCTTTTTGTGTTTTTCTATGTTTTCTTGCAAAAATGTGCTTTTCTATTTTAGTCTGCACAAATAATAGACTGATGCATTTTGTTCGTACGGCAAGGCGCGCCCGACGCGCCCCGGCCTATCCGGCAACATTGGGAAACCGCCATGACCAAAAACCAAGCTACATTGGACGACACCATAGAATTCGCCAGATATCTTGCGGATCAGGCTCGTTTAATTTCACTGCCCGGATTCCGAAAAGACATTGAGATAACAAGTAAAAACGATCATAGCCCGGTGACTGAGATCGATCGGACCGTAGAAAAGTTTGTGCGCGAGATGGTCGAGAAGACCTATCCATCGCATGGGTTTCTGGGGGAAGAATTTGGGTCATACAATCTGGATTCCGATGACCTGTGGGTGGTTGATCCCATCGATGGCACCCGGAGTTTTATCACTGGCTGGCCCATCTGGGGGACACTGGTTGCCAAGTTAAAAGACCAGAAACCTGAAATTGGGCTGATTGATGTGCCCGCGATTCGCGAGAGATGGCTGGGGGTTTGTGGAAAATCTTGTAGTTTTGTGGACAGCAGCGGTGTGGCGCAGGAATGCGCGGTTTCAGATTGCAACGAATTGGCGCAAGCGCGGTTTTACACCACCAATATTTTGTATTTTGAGCCCAAAGACCGAGCCAAAATCGAAACCCTGCTGACTAGCACCGCTGTGCCGCGATTTGGCGGGGACTGTTACGCCTACGGCCTGCTGGCCTCGGGTCATGTGGATTTGGTGGTCGAGGCCATGCTGGAGCCATATGACTATTTCGCGCTGATCCCGGTGGTGGAAAGTGCGGGTGGAATTATCACCGACTGGGAAGGTAAGGCCCTTCATCAAGGTTCGGACGGACGGGTGGTTGCAGCGGCAACGCCAGAGCTGCACCGGGCGGCTCTGGACCTCTTGCAAGATATCTGACACGAGCAGAGCCATGTGGAAAAACCAACGACATCAACGCATATTCCGACTGCTCGACGAGATGGAGAGCGTCACCACCGACCATCTGGTCGAGGCCCTGTCGGTGTCGCGTGAGACAGTACGGCGGGATCTGTTGGACATGGACGCGCTCGGATTATTGCGGCGAGTGCATGGCGGTGCGGTTTCGGCTGATGCGCGTACTGAGCCGCCTCTGGATGTGCGGTCCAAGCTGCAGGTTAAAGAAAAGCAAGCCATTGCTCGGGCGGCTTGTGACCTGATCAACGAACACAAGGTAATCTTTTTTGACACCGGCAGCACCACCATTTTTCTGGCCCGCCAGTTGGCCAGCATTCCCGGGCTTCACGTGATCACCAACTCGCTTGAGGCTGCGCGACAGCTACAAAAAGACTATCATGCCAATCGCAGTTCCAGTCGAGTGACCCTGCTAGGCGGAGATTTGAGCGTGTTTGATTTTGCCACCTCGGGGCAGCAGACTGTTCGAGAGATCTCGCGCATTCATGCGGATTTGGCTTTTGTCTCGCCTACAGCAATCGACCATGCCCACGGCGCCACCAACGCGGTGCAGGAAGAGGCCGAGGTCGCCACCGCGATGCTGGAGAACGCCCGCGAGAATGTGGTGCTGGCAGATGCCAACAAGTTCACATCACAGGGAAACTACCGCTATTGCCGGTTTGAGCAGATGGACAATCTGGTCACGGATGCTGACATCCGCAAACAGGCAAAGCTGGTCGACACTGTTGCTGCTGCGGTCAAAAATCTGATTATCGCTGACTAGGTTGTTGCGGCGCATAGTCAGCCGGATTTAAAACGGTGGGCCTGCCCGGAAGCAACAACTCAGAGGTTTGAGTGGCAGTGCGGGCGATCACCTTGCCCTGCCGAATAACGGCCAAACGGGTGGCGCGCAGACGTATGGCCTCGATTGGATCCTGGGCCTGTAACAGCACCATATTGGCGGCGCAGCCTTTTTCCAGGCCGTAGCCTTGCAGCCCCATGATTGCGGCTGAATTCTGGGTCACGGCATCAAAGCACCAGGCCATATCGGCACGGCTGGATAATTGCCCCACATGCAGGCCCATCATCGCAACATCCAGCATGTCGGCGCGGCCCAGCGAATACCACGGGTCCATCACGCAGTCCGAGCCAAAGCCAACGGTGATGCCTGCGTCACGCAGCTCGGGCACGCGGGTTTGGCCGCGGCGTTTTGGGTAGCTGTCGTGGCGCCCCTGCAGCATGATGTTGATCAGCGGGTTTGGTATGGCGTGGACCTGTGCCTCGACCATCAGTGGGATCAGCTTGGAGACATAATAGTTGTCCATCGAATGCATCGAGGTCAGGTGCGAGCCGGCCACCCTGCCCTGCAGTCCCAGCCGTTGGGTCTCATAGGCCAGAGTTTCGATGTGGCGGCTGTGTGGGTCGTCGCTTTCGTCGCAGTGCATATCAACCATCAGCCCGCGTTTTTCAGCGATCTCACAGAGCAAACGGACTGACTCGGCCCCGTCTGCCATGGTGCGTTCAAAATGCGGGATGCCGCCGACAATATCGACGCCCATGTCGAGCGCACGAATCAGATTCTCCATCGCGGTTGGGTCACGCAGCACGCCGTCCTGTGGGAAGGCCACCAGTTGTAGGTCCAAGTATGGCGCCACCTGATTGCGCACCTCTAGCAGGGCCTGCACTCCGGTGAGGGCGTTATCGCAGACGTCCACATGGCTGCGGATCGCGCCGATCCCCATGGACACGGCGAGATCGCAATAGCGCAGGGCGCGGGTGACGATATCATCGACGCTTTGGATTGGCTTCAACTCTCCCCACAGGGCAATACCTTCGAGCAGTGTGCCCGAGGTGTTCATTCGCGGTGTGCCCAGCGACAGGGTGGCGTCCATGTGGAAATGCGGGTCCACAAAGGGGGGCGAGACGAGGTAGCCGGTGGCGTCGATCATCTCTTGCGCCTCGGCGGTGATATTCGGCTCGACGGCGGCGATCGTGCCGTTTTGGCATGCGATGTCGATGCCGGTGCGGCCATCTGGCAGGCTGGCATTTTTGAGGATCAGATCAAACATGTGGGTGCCTCGTGATTGTTGTCGCTGCTTTTATCTATTCGGGCGCGCCCGACCTATCGGTCGGGCAAACCAAAATTTATCTCTGCCCCTTAAACCAAGGGATGAGCAAGGCGCGCGGGTATTCGGCTTTGCGCGCGGCAACCACCAGGGCGATGATCGACAACACATAGGGTGCCATCAGGAATACCTGGCCGGGCACCAAAGCGCCGACCTCGGTTTGCAGGCGGACTTGTAGGGCATCGAACGCGCCGAACAGCAGCGCCCCTAGCAAGGCCTTGCCGGGTTTCCAGCTGGCAAAGATCACCAGAGCAATGCAGATCCAACCGCGCCCGTTGACCATTCCAAAGAAAAACGCATCAAAGGCTGACATGGTGAGAAATGCGCCGCCCAAAGCCATTAAGGCCGAACCGGCCACCACCGCACCAATACGCAGCCCATAGACGGACAGGCCTTGCGCATCGACGCTGTCGGGGTTGTCGCCCACGGCCTGCAAAGCCACGCCAAGCGCCGTGCGGTTCAGAACGTACCAGACCACCAACACCATCAACAGCGCCAGCCAGGTCATCGCGGTCTGCTGGAACAGGACCGGCCCCAAAAACGGAATATCCGACAGCAGTGGGATATCCAGTGCGCGGAAGGGTTCAATTCGGGGCGGCGAGGACACATTGGGCAGCGCGGTGCGGTAGGTAAAATAGCTGAGCGACGTGGCAAACAGGGTCACGCCCAGGCCTGAGACATGCTGCGATAGGCCCAGCGGCACTGTCAGGACCCCGTGGATCAGCCCAAAGAATGCGCCAGAAAGCGCGGCAACCAATACGCCACCCCATAGGCCCGCACCCAGCCAGACCGCCATCCAGCCACACATGGCACCGGCGGCAAAGATGCCCTCGATCCCGAGGTTCAGCACCCCGGACTTTTCACAGATCAGCGCGCCCAGCACGCCAAAGATCAGCGGTGTGGCGATACGTAAGGAGGCGGCCCAAAAGCTTTCGGACAGGAGGATTTGCAGGATATCCATCATGCTGCGCCCTCAACCGGTTTGCTGCGGGTGATGCGGTAGCGGGCGACAAAGCCGCCGATCAGCACACAGAGCAGCGACATCGAGACCACCAGATCTGCCAAGTAGGACGAAACCCCAATGGAGCGGCTCATGCTGTCGGCGCCGACAAAGACCGAAGCGATGAACAGGGCCGAGATTACCACCCCCACCGGGGACAGCCCTGCCAGCATCGCCACCACAATCCCGGTATAGCCAAAGCCTGGCGACAGGTCGGCTGTCAGATAGCCTTTGAGGCCTGCGACCTCGGACACGCCAGCCAGACCAGCCAGACCACCGGAAAGAAAGGCAACGCCAAACAGCGAGCGATTGACGCCAATACCGGCATGGCGCGCGGCAGCGGCGTTTTCACCCACAGCTCGTAGGCGAAAGCCCCAGACCGAACGTGCCAGCATGAACTGGGCAATGCCTGTGAGGATCAGGGCGAGGATCAGACCGGAATGCACCCGCATGCGCGGCAGCAGTTGTGGCAACATGCCCTGATCCAGAATGGGCGAGGACTGGGGCCAGCCCAATCCCATTGGATCCTTGAGCGCACCTTCGAGCATCATTTGTACAAAAATCAGGATCACGAAGTTCAACAACAGCGTTGTCACCACCTCGTCGGCACCAAAGCGGGTTTTAAGCAGTGCGGGCACCGTCATGCCTGCGGCCCCGGCGGCGGCGCCAAGGGTTACGATCAGCGGGATCAGCAAAAGGCCGGGAATATCCGCCGCCCCTGCCCCGATGGCGACGGCAGCCATGGCGCCAAGATACAGCTGCCCTTCGGCCCCGATGTTCCACAGCTTGGCGCGAAAGGCGAGCGCGGCGGCCAAGCCAGTGAAGATCAGCGGTGTGGCGCGGGTCAGCATTTCGGAGAACGCAAAGAGTGAGCCAAAGACGCCTTTGAACATTTCGCCGTAAGCCTGCGCGATGTCTGCCCCTGCGAACATCAACGGGATAGCCGCCAGAGCAAGTGCAATGACCGCCGAAAGCACCGGCACCCCAAGGGTCATCAGGCGGCCCGGTGATTGACGCGGCTCGATACGGATCATGCGGGCTCTCCTGCCATTTTCAGACCAATCTCTTCGCGGTTGCGGGTTGTGACCTCGGCAAGGTGGCCGTCGTGGATCACCATGATGCGGTCGGCCAGGCCCAGGATTTCGTCCAGATCCTCGGAAATCAGCAGGACCCCTGCCCCGTTGTTACGCGCAAAAAGCAAACGTCGCCCCACCTCGGCGGCGGCACCCATATCCAATCCACGGGTGGGTTGATTTGCGAGGATCAGCCGGGCGTTTTGTTCAAACACGCGGGCCAGGATCAGTTTCTGGATATTGCCACCGGACAAGAGCCGGGCCTTGGCCTTGATGCCGGGTCCGCGCACGTCATAAGACTGGCTAAGCGCGTGGGCGTTAGCAACAATGGCATCGCGGTTCAGCAGGCCCCTTGTCTGCACCTCGGGGTCATCCAAGCGTTCCAACACCATGTTTTCAGCCACCGACATGGTCCCGACAATGCCATCGTGGTGGCGGTCTTCGGGGATGCGGCCAATGCCTGCCTTAATCATGGTTTTAGGGTCCGGGTTTAGCACCTCGGCCCCATCTACAATGATCTGGCCAGTGTCAGGTCGGCGCAAGCCTGAGATCACGGCCGCCAAGGCGGACTGGCCGTTACCAGACACCCCGGCGATACCAAGAATTTCATTGGCATGAACGGTCAGGTTCACATCAGTCAAACTGTCGCGCGAGGAGTGCCCGTGTACGCTGAGCCCTTGAAGCGACAGCACCGGAGCACCGGGCTGGGCCTCTTGCCGGGTGATGGTGGCGGTGTCCTCGCCCACCATCATGCGGGCAATCACGCGCTCATCTGCCTCGTCTGTCGCGATTTCGCCTACCTTTACCCCGTGGCGCAGCACAGCAATGCGATGGGAAAAGGCCAGAACCTCGCGCAGTTTGTGCGAGATGAAGATCACTGCCAGCCCATTGCGGGTCATCGCGCCGATGTTTTCAAACAGGGTGTCTGCCTCTTGTGGGGTGAGCACGGCGGTGGGCTCGTCCAACACCAGAATACGGGCATCGCGATAAAGCGCCTTGAGGATTTCGACGCGCTGCCGTTCGCCCACCGTCAGTTTGCCCACCGGCGTATCCAGCGGCGCGCTGAGGCCTGAGCGGTCCATAATGCCCTGCACTTTGGCCCGCGCGGCGCTGCGGTCGCGGCGCAGGGAGAACAGCGGTTCGGAACCAAGCGTGATGTTGTCGAGTGCGGTGAGGTTCTCGGCCAGGGTAAAGTGCTGGTGCACCATGCCGATGCCCGCAGCCAGTGCGGCCTGTGGGTGGCCAAGGGGCAATGGATGCATCTCGCCCTGCTCGTCCGCCACATCAATGCTACCAGCATCTGGCAGGTAGTGGCCAAACAGCATGTTCATCAGCGTGGTTTTGCCTGCGCCGTTTTCACCCAACAGCGCCAGTACCTCGCCGCGATGCAGGTCAAGGCTGACGGCATCGTTGGCCACGACGGAG
This sequence comes from Parasedimentitalea nitratireducens, assembly GCF_057444295.1. Classification (NCBI taxonomy): domain Bacteria; kingdom Pseudomonadati; phylum Pseudomonadota; class Alphaproteobacteria; order Rhodobacterales; family Paracoccaceae; genus Parasedimentitalea; species Parasedimentitalea nitratireducens. Next base: position 523,880 of record NZ_JBYAXC010000003.1, read on the forward strand.
CCAAACCGCTTGGACAGGGCGTTCAAGGATAGGATTTTGGACATTGTCATTGAAATATTGGCCGGAGACTTTCGCCACCCGGATCGCATTTCGATCCGGGCAGCGCCCGACCCTCCCCTCGGGAGGGCGCTTTGCACCCACCCAGGGTCAGGCGCAGCCCTCTGTTACGTTTCAATGCCTATTTGTCCGAAACCGGGCGGTCGTCGTTTACGTTGACGCGGAACATGCCCTCCATGATCGACTTTTCGGTGTCCTGCACCTTGGTCAGTACGTCCTCGGGCACCAGGGTTTTGTCCACCACCAGTGATCCACCGCCGTAGCCCATAAAGCTGTATTGACCATAGTCCGCCGCCTCGAACATGCCCGCAGCCACAGCTGCAATAGCGCGGTCGATTGTCGGTTCCATATGCCAGAGCGCGGAGGTCAGGATGGTGTTGGGATAGTCAGCCGAGGTGTCGATCACATTACCCACAGCCTTAACCCCACGCTCAACCGCGGCGTCGGCCACGCCAAAGCGTTCGGCGAACATGATGTCGGCGCCTGCATCCATCATCGCAAAGGCGCTTTCCTTGGCTTTGGGTGGGTCGTACCAGCTGTCGATGAAGTTCACGAGGAATTTGACATCCGGGTTAACTGCGCGCGCGCCGTCCATAAAGGCGTTCATCAAGCGGTTCACTTCGGGGATGGCATAGCCACCAACCATGCCAATCACGTTGGTTTCGGTTGCGGCACCGGCCACCATGCCAGACAGATAGCTGGGCTCGTGTATCCAGTTGTCAAAGACCGAGAAGTTGGGAGCTACCGCCCCAAAAGATGAGCCCATAAGAAATGCGGTTTCCGGGTAGTCCGCAGCCACTTTACGCGCGGCGCGTTCCAGGCCAAAGACCTCGCCCACGACCAGTTGCACGCCCTGTTCCGCATATTCGCGCATCACCCGTTCGTAATCGGTGTTGGCGACATTTTCCGAGAATACATAGTCGATCTCGCCGCGGTCCTTGGCCGCATTCAGAGCCAGATGAATACGGCTGATCCACTGCTGCTCGACCGGGAGGGTATAAATTGCAGCAACTTTCACTGTGTCGGCGCGGGCAACGGTGGCGGGCAACATCAGCCCCAGCGCTGCGGTTCCGGCTAACATGGCTCTGCGAGAGATAGAAATTCTGTTCTTCATCTGTCAGTCCCCTGTTGTGCTATTTTTTAATGAGGCATTTTTTAACCAACTGGTCAATAAAATTCGCAATTAAAATCAACTCAAAGGACTGCTCATTAGTCGGGAAAGCGCCAGTTTTCGGCCTCGACCGCGATACCATGGGCGGTTGCCGACAATTGCCGGGCCAGATCCTCCAGCTTGGCCAGCGTTGCGTGCGCTGTGGTTGTGGTGGCAGATAGCCCCTCTAAAACACGACCACCGAAGTCAGGATGGGAGCTGTCACACAGATATTGCTCAGGTCGTGCTCCTCGCGGTCAAACCCGACAACAATATCCAGCACTTTTAACGTCTTGCCTACGGTGCCATCGTTGCCTTGCTGCTCTGTCATAAATGTCCTCATTGCCGTTCTCGCCCCAAATTCAGGACAAGATTGTTGATATCCTGCAAAAAATTGAAGTCCATGTTGTCGATATTTGAAATCCAGAATCACACAATAGAACCACCTAAGATGAGCAAAAATCGGCGGTCGCAAAATTTGTACGGTAAGACCGACAAAGACGGTTTTATTCACCGCAGTTGGATGAAGAACCAGGGGTTCCCGGTGATGAGCCTGGGTGAGACCCAGATGAGGCCAACAGCGATGCTGTTTCGCAATCTATTGGCGATGGATGTTGAAGAGTCCATTCGCGCCTATGGCATTGACGGCGTTGTGTTGCTTGGCGGTTGCGACAAGACCACGCCGGGGCAGCTGATGGGCGCGACTTCCGTTGATTTGCCTTCGATTGTTGTGAGCTCGGGGCCGATGCTGAACGGCAAGTGGCAGGGCAAGGATATCGGGTCGGGCACCAATGTGTGGAAGTTTTCCGAAGACGTGCGTGCGGATGATATGCCTTGCAAGATTTCATGGCCGCCGAAAGTGGCATGAGCCGAACCAAAGGTGTCTGCTTGACCATGGGAACGGCATCAACCAAGGCGTCCATTGTCGTGGCCATGGGGATATCGTTGCCAACCAATGCGGCCCTACCGGCGGTGGACTCCCGGTGCATGGCGCTGGCGCATCTGACCGGCAAGCGCATTGTTGAAATGGTGGATGAGGATCTTAAGCCATCGGATATTTTGACCCGTGAAGCCTTTGAAAACGCAAGATTGGCCAATACGGTGGTGAGCGGGTCAACAAATGCGGTTGTACATCAGTTGGCATTGGCGGGCCGGGTTGGGAATGATCTGGAACTGAATGATTTTGAGATCGGGTCGGATATTCCGCTGCTGGTCAATTGCATGCCGTCGGGCAAGTACTTGATGGAGGATTTCTACTATGCGGGCGGCATGCCGATTGTCCTGAATGAGCTGAAGAGCGTCGGGCATTTACGCCCTGCCCCCTCAGTACTGGGCGGTGATATCGGAGCCTATGCGGAGGGGGCCGAGTGTTTTAACCGCGATGTCATTCATAGTTTTCATGACCCATTGAAACCGGCGGCGGGCCAGCGGGTTTTGCGCGGCAATCTGTCCCCCAATGGTGCCATTGTGAAACCATCGGCTGCGACGGATCAGTTTCTGGAGCACGAAGGCGAGGCCTATGTCTTTGACAGCATCGAAGATATGAAAGCCAATATCGACTGCTAGGATCTGCCGGTGACGCCGGACGCAATTCTGGTGCTAAAGGGCTGCGGCCCCAAGGGCTATCCGGGCATGCCCGAGGTGGGCAATATGCCAATCCCGCGCAGGTTGGTGCAGCTAGGAGTGCGGGATATGATCCGGGTCTCCGATGCGCGAATGTCGGGCACCGCCTATGGCACGGTAATCCTGCATGTCAGCCCCGAGGCGCAAACGGGTGGAACGTTGGCGTTGGTTCAAACCGGTGACCGGATCCGCGTTAGTGCCTCGGCTGGGCAGTTGGAACTGTTGGTGGGTGAGGAAGTGCTGGCAGAGCGTCGGGCCAATTGGCAGCCGGATGATCCTCACTACACCCTTGGCTATGCCAAGCTATATATCGACCATGTTCTGCAAACCGACAAAGGCGCGGATCTGGACTTTTTGGTGGGCAAAGATATCCGCCTTGTGACGCCGGAGAGCCACTGATGAGCGATACAGCGACATTTCATGATCTTGCCGGGGCCACGGTTTTCATTACCGGAGGCGGATCTGGCAATTGGTGCCGCCCTGATCGAAGGGTTCTTGCGGCAAGGGGCGAAGGTGGCCTTTGTTGGCAAGTCGGACGCCAGTGCATTTGTCGACCAGATGGAGCAGGCCACCGGCCATCGCCCGCTGTTCATTCAATGTGACATCACTGACACCCCGGCATTGCAGGCTGCCATCGCGCAGAGCGCGGATGCCCATGGGCCAGTTTCGGTTCTGGTGAACAACGCCGCCAATGACCAGCGCCATGACACGCTAGAGGTGACCGAAGAGTTCTGGGATTGGGCGCAGGATGTGAATCTGAAGGCTTATTTCTTTGCCTGTCAGGCTGTGATCGAGGGCATGAAAGTCGCAGGCTGCGGGTCAATCATCAACTTCTCATCCATCAGCTACATGATGAGCAATGCGGGCTATCCGGCCTATGTGACGGCCAATGCGGGCATCACCGGGATGACCCGCGCACTGGCCCGCGAGTTTGGCCCCGATGGCATCCGGGTCAATGCGCTGGCTCCGGGCTGGGTGCTGACACAGAAACAGTTGGACAAATGGGCCACGCCCGAGGATCTGGCGGCACATCTGGAGCGGCAGTGCCTGAAAGAACACCTGAAACCGCAGGACATTGTTGACGCCATTTTATTTCTGGCCTCAAAGACAAGCCGAATGATGATCGGCCAAACCATCGCCGTGGATGGCGGTGTGGTTGCAACAAGATAATGGGCAGGAACATGGATAACTTGGACTGGATCGCCGCCGATTGGGGCAGCTCACACCTGCGGCTGTGGCTGATGGATGCGCAGGGCAATGTTTTGCACCAGATCCAAACAGACCACGGCATGACACGCCTTACACCTGACCAGCTTGAACCTAACCTATTAGAGCTGGTCGGTGACGCCCTGCCCTCAGGTGGTTCGGTGCCGGTAATCTGCTGTGGTATGGCTGGCGCGCGGCAAGGTTAGGCCGAGGCCCCCTCCGTGTAAGCCCGCTGCACTGGACGGTGTGACCAAGGTGGAAACCAAGGACCCGCGCCTAAAGGTTCATATTCTGCCCGGGGTGATGCAGCCGTCACCTGCGGATGTGATGCGCGGAGAGGAAACGCAGATTGCAGGCTTCCTGAAGGGGAACCCCAAGTTCGACGGGGTGATCTGCCTGCCCGGCACCCACAGCAAATGGGTGCATATCAGCGCCGAAGAGATTGTCAGCTTTAAGACATACATGACCGGAGAACTGTTTGCGCTGCTGTCTCAAGGTTCGGTTTTACAGCACTCGGCGAGTGGCGACGGCTGGGACGATGCAGCGTTTGAGACCGCCGTATCGGACGCGATGTCACGCCCTGCCGCTGTTGCGGGCAATCTGTTTTCGATCAGGGCTGAAACATTGTTGAATGATCTGAGCGGTGACGCCGCGCGGGCGCGGATTTCAGGGCTGCTGATCGGCATCGAGCTAGCCGCAGCGCGCCCCTATTGGCAGGGGCAAGAGGTGGCGGTTGTTGGCGAAAGCAATCTCGCCCGCGCTTATGATAGTGCCTTGACCCAGCAAGGGGCTTTTGTGCGCAACATTGCGGCTGATGACATGACCCTGAATGAATTGCGCGCGGCATATGCCCGGTTGACAGGTGACGACACATGACACGAGAGATCATCGCCATTTTGCGTGGCATGCAGCCAGATGAGGTTTGCGACATTGCCGATGCTCTCATTCAGGCTGGTATCACCAAAATCGAAGTGCCACTGAACTCTCCAACGCCTTATGACAGCATCTCCCGTTTGGTTAAACACTGCGATGGGCGGGCGATTGTTGGAGCGCGTACGGTTCTGGACACCGAGGCCGTGGCCCAACTGGCCGGGATTGGCGCGCAGTTGGTGGTTTCGCCTGATTGCAATACGCAGGTGATCACAGCCACCAAAGCCGCCGGAATGCTGCCTTATCCCGGGGTGATGACCCCAACCGAGTGTTTTGCCGCCCTGCGCGCAGGCGCCGATGGGCTAAAGCTGTTCCCGGCCTTCAAGATCGGAACCGACGGGCTGGCAGTGGTTGGCGCGGTCTTGCCCGACGGCACCAAGACATACGCAGTTGGCGGCGTGGGACCCGATGATTTTGCAGACTGGAAGCGTGCTGGGGCTTGCGGGTTTGGTATGGGCACTGGGATCTACAAACCCGGCTTCTCTGCCCAAGATGTAGGCACCTGCGCCGCTACCATAGTTGCGGCCTATGATGCGACCTTTGCATGACACAGGCGCAGGTCTTTGGCGACACGGCCTGCACGCTTGGCGAAGGGCCCTTGTGGCACTCCGGACGAAAGCAGCTGTTCTGGTTTGATATTCTTTCTAAGAAACTGCTGACGCAGGTCGGTGCCGCAGAACGTGTTTGGCAGTTTGATGAATGTGTTTCGGCGGCGGGCTGGGTGGATCACGACACGCTACTGATGGCCAGCGACAGTGGGCTCTATCGCTTTGGCATTGGCTCGGGTCAGCGAGAGCTGGTTGTAGAGCTTGAGGCTGACAACCCGGTGACGCGGTCAAACGATGGGCGCGCGGATCCCTGGGGCGGGTTTTGGATTGGCACTATGGGGTTCAATGCCGAACCGGGTGCTGGCGCGATTTATCGGTATTATCGGGGTGAGCTGAAAAAGCTGTTTGGCGACATCACCATCAGCAATGCGATCTGTTTTGCGCCTGATCAGTCCTGCGCCTATTTTACTGACACGGCGGATGGCCGGATCATGCGGCAACCACTGGAGCCTGCGGACGGCTGGCCTGTTGGAAAGCCTGAGGTGTTTCTGGACTTTTCAGCCGAAGACTTTGGTCCTGACGGAGCTGTCGTCGATGCCGAGGGGTGCCTGTGGAATGCACAGTGGGGCGCGGCGCGCGTGGCTCGGTATTCGCCCAGCGGTGCCTTGCTGTCTGTCTGGCCAGTGCCTGCGCAACAGGCGTCGTGCCCGGCATTTGGTGGCGATGATCTGAGCACGCTATTTGTGACCACAGCCGCAGTGGACTGTGAAGACGCGCAGGCGGGCCAGACGTTTTGCATTGAGACCGGAATTAGCGGCCAGCGCGAGCATCAAGTTATTTTGTGAGTAAATCGCCGCCCAACGAATGCGGGGCGGCGGTTGTTAGTTTCAGCCCAGAATTTCAGTCAAGGCTTCTTTGGTGACGGCTACCACGTGATCCACCTCGTCGCGGGTGATGCAAAGAGGCGGAGCAAAGCCGAGGATATCGCCCTGCGGCATTGCCCGAGCGATCACATCACGGCGCGCCATGGCCGAGGAGATTTCATAACCGACCTTTTTGCTTGGATCGAAGAAGTTGAGTGGCTTGGATGTTTCGGCAAATTCGACCGCACACATTAAGCCTTCGCCGCGCACCTGCGCAACATTTGGATGGTCGCCAAGCACATTGGTCAACTGTTCAAGCAGATATGCCCCAGTGGTGCCGGAGTTTTCCACCAAGCCCATTTCGTCAATCAAGTTGAGGTTGGCTACACCTGCCGCTGCCCCAATGGGGTGCGCCGAATAGGTCCAGCCGTGACCGATGGGGCCGTTTTCATCTGTCCCCTGTTCTAGCACCTTCCACATCTTGTCAGACACGATCGAGCCTGACAAAGGCGCATAGGCCGAGGTGAGGCCCTTGGCGATGGTGATGATATCGGGCTTGATCCCATAATGAGTCGAACCAAACATGGTGCCCAGACGACCAAAGCCGGTGACAACCTCATCCGCGATCAGCAGGATGTCATATTTCTCCAGAACCGGCTGAATCGCCTCCCAATATCCGGCAGGCGGTGGCACGATGCCGCCAGTGCCCAGAATGGGCTCACCGATGAAGGCGGCGATGGTGTCGGGACCTTCGGCCAAGATCATTGTTTCCAGCTTAGCAGCGCAATCAGCGGAGAACTCTTCTTCTGACATGCCTTCGGTTGCGCCACGCAGATAATACGGGGCCTCGGTGTGGAGCACCTGCGACAATGGCAGATCGAACTTGTTGTGGAACAGCTCTAGCCCGGTCAATGAACCCGTCATCAGGCCGGATCCGTGGTAGCCGCGCCAGCGCGAGATGATTTTCTTTTTCTCAGGGCGGCCAAGGATATTGTTGTAATACCAGACCAATTTGATGTTGGTCTCGTTTGCATCCGAGCCACTCTGGCCGAAGTAAACCTTGGACATGTGATCAGGCGCGCGGTCCAGAATCATCTTGGACAAAGTGATCGAGGCCTCGGTGCCGTGGCCCACATAGGAATGGTAATAGGCCAGTTCATGCGCTTGTTTGGAGATCGCCTCGGCAATCTCGGTGCGGCCATAGCCGACGTTGACGCAGTACAGCCCAGCAAAGGCATCCAGCATTTTGCGCCCATCACGGTCGGTGATATGGACCCCCTCACCCGTTGAAATCACCCGTGTTGGGGTATCGCCACGTGCGTGCTGGGCCAGATGGGTTGAGGGATGGAAAAAGGTCTCGCGGTCCCATTGCGCGAGGGTGTCATTGGTCAACATGTCAGGTCTTTCTATTTGGAGTGTTCTTGCGCCAGTACGGCAAGGCAGTCGCCCATCTGGATCAGTCCGGGCACATGGCGCACCGCCAGTAACCCGTCCATCTGGGCGTGGATTTCGAGAGGGGGTATTCCAGTACGTTGTGTCGGCCAGACGCGGGCCAAAAGCTGGCCCTGGGTAACCGGATCGCCCAACGAGACTGTGAAATCCACCATCCCCTCGGTTTCAGAGAAGTGGAAACAGGAGTCATCGGTCTGAGTGAGGTGGCGTGTCTTAGACAGCTCAATCTCCCCTTTCAGAATACCCGCATGGATCAGAAGATTGCGCACGCCCTTGCGGGCGATCTCGACGGTTTCGACGCTTGATGTGCCAGCGCCGCCCAGTTCGGTGGTGACAAAGGTCTTGCCCATCCCCTCGGCCGCGTCGTCGTACATGCCCATCGAGTCGATCTCGAGCATTTGCATGGAAAACGGCGCGTTAAAGGCGTCGCGAGCGGCGCAGCAGCGGGCCTCTTGCTCTTTGTCGTCCAACACATGCGACGCCGCATAGGGCAGGAATTCAAGCGTTTTGCCACCTGAATGGAAGTCAAGCACGACATCGGCCATGGGCAGCAAAGTACGCTGGAAATAGTCGGCAATTTTCTCGGTCACGGTGCCGTCAGGCCGCCCCGGAAAGGCTCGGTTCATGTTGCCGCCGTCAATAGGAGAGGTCCGCCGTCCCGCCGCAAAGGCGGGTTCGTTCATGAAGGGAACGATGATAACGCGGCCCGAAATGTCGTCGGCCCTGAGGGTTGCGGCCAGATCAACTAGTGCCAGTGGCCCCTCGTATTCATCGCCATGGTTAGCGCCGGTCAGCAAGGCCGTGGGACCGTCGCCGTTTTTGGCCACAGTGATCGGGATCATCACCGAGCCCCAAGCGCTGTCATCGCGGCTATAGGGCAGACGCAGATGGCCATGGTGAACCCCGTCAACCTCAAAGTCGACGGTGGGCGTGATTGGATTATTCCGCATGATCAGCCCTTTACCACCAGCCCGCGCGGGGTATTACACAGGTTTTCTGCGCCATTTTCTGTGATCAGAACTGGCTCGGTAATTTCAATACCCCCGTCATCCAGCCACAGGGCGGGCATAAAGTGGAAGGTCATCCCCGGTTGCAGCACCGTCATATCGTCGCGGCGCAGCGAGAAGGTGTGCTCGCCCCAGTCCGGCGGATAGGACAAGCCAATAGGATAGCCACAGCGGCTATCCTTTTCGAACCCGAGACGGTTCAGGGTAGCGTTGAATGCGTTGGCGATGTCTTGGGCATGGTTGCCCGGCTTGGCTTGTTCCATGCCGGCTGCAACGGCCTCGAGCACAGCATCCTCAGCCTGACGGTACTTGGCAGGTGGCTCACCAAAGAACAGGGTGCGGGACTGTGGAGCGTGATAGCGGCGATGAACGCCTGCGATTTCAAAGAATGTCGCCTCTCCTGCCATTAGCGGGCTGTCATCCCATGTGAGGTGCGGCGCAGTGGCGTCTTGCCCGGATGGGGCCAGCGGTACGATCGACGGATAGTCACCCCAGTGGCCATCTGCCCCCGAGATACCGGCGTGATAGATGTCGGCCACCAGTTCGTTCTTTTTCATGCCCGGCTCGGCACGCTCCAGAATAGTTGCATGCATGTGTTCCACGATGCGCGCGGCTCGGCGCATATAGGTGATCTCGGCCTCGCTTTTGACCGCGCGCTGCCAGTTGACCAATACGTTGGCATCCACCCATTTCGCTTGAGGCAAGGACTGCACCAAGGACATATAAGCCGCTGCTGTGAAATAGTAATTGTCCATTTCCAGACCGATACGCGCGCCCTGCCAGCCCTTAGCACTGATCAGTTGCGCCAGATCCTGCATTGGGTGTTTGTTTGGGTTTTGAACGTAATCGTCCTGATACCCGTGGATATCATCAGCATCCATGAACACGGTGCGTTTGGCACCTAGTGCGTCCATCGCCCTACCCCACCAGAGCGGCGCACCAGACGGGCCGATTAGCACTGCCTGATGCACATAGAACGACCAGCCTTCATAGCCTGTGAGCCAGGCCATATTGGCCGGATCCGTAACCACGAGCAGATCTATCCCCTTCTGCTCCATCGCGGCCCGGACCCGGGCAATTCGGTCATCATATTCCTCGACCGAAAAAGGCAGGTCTGATGCGTTCATATAGGATGCTCCGTTGTTCCGTGAGTGATGGCTTAGCCTTCGTGAGTGCTGGTATTTTCCCTGCCCTCAGTGTAGCCAACACGCACGCAGAAATTCCGCGATGTTTTCAAAACTGTGCATTTTTTCTGCATTTTTTGTTAGGAAGCGCCCGGTATGAGCAATCTGGATGAACTCGACAGAAAAATTCTGCACGAGGTACAATTGAACAATCAGCTGACCTCGGCGCAGCTGTCGGAGAAGGTTGGGCTTTCTCCAACGTCAACACAGCGCAGACTGAACCGGTTGCGTCGGGACAAAATCATCGAGGCGGATGTTTCGATTGTATCCAGCGAAGCTGTTGATCGACCAATGACAATGATGGTCAATGTACAGCTAGAACGTGAACGGTCTGATATTATTGATCATTTCAAGAAGTCAGTGCGCCATGAGCCCACTGTCATGAGCGCTTATTACGTTACCGGAGACACGGATTTCGTCTTGATTGTCGCGGTCCGGGATATGAAGGAATACGAGAGTTTCACCCGGAACTTTCTCTACGACAACCCAGACATTAAGGGGTTTAAGACAACCGTGGTGATGGACAGGATTAAGGCCTCTTTTTATGTTCCGCCCTGGGAGTGAGTTTGCTCCTTGCACGCCCGCTAGACCTAATTGATAGATCAAAAGTTTGGTGATCTGAGGGTTCGCTTCATGACGAGCCACCTATATCCAATGCGCCTCAAACAACCTCGAATCGACCATTGAAGCGTCACACTCACGCCTAAATCATTGACGAATTTGGCTGATGAAGCGCCAGACGAACATCTGGTTTCTTCTTAGTTCCATTGACGTGAGCACACACATGTACAATCAAGGATGGCCCAGAACAGCAACTGAAACCGCGTTCCACAGCGACCGGTTTGTTTTTGATTTTCAACATCAAAGCCAGATTGCAAGCACCGCAATTGGCAACGGTTGTGTTATTTATCGGCGGGATTTTGCACACCAACTTGATGATACAAATCCTACGGTCCAACAGAGATATTGGTTCCTTAACAGGTATGGCATAGAACCATACAAAAAAAGAGAATCGAGCATGAAATCACGTCAGTTTTTGACTGCAGCCTTTGTTGCTGCAGTATTGTCTGTGGCCAGCACCCAGACTTCCATCGCGGCACAGCCGCCCCGTCCCTCTGATATCGTCATACGGCATGACAATGGCGGCAGTATCATAAGCTATGCCAAAAGGGTGTCGCGCGCTAGGAAACAAAATCTTAGCGTCCAGATTTCGGGAAGCTGCCAATCGGCCTGCACGCTTTTCTTGTCGCTGCCTAGCTCACAAACCTGCATAACCCCAGGCGCGTCTTTTGGGTTTCACCGTGCGCATAGTGCATCGAGGCAGGCAAATGAGTGGGGCACCAACTATCTGATGAAGAAGTACCCTCACTGGGTTCAAGACTGGATCGCAGCCAAAGGTGGTTTGAAGAGCGGCATTATGCGGATGAGTTACGCCTACGCATCCCGCTTTATTCAACGTTGCGCCTAGGCGAAAACCGAAAATCAGAAGTGGCTTTCAAGCCACTTCTGCACATGAAATTCAATAGGCTGAAACAGATACGCCGGGATCCGATTGCCCTTGGCTCCGGTCTTCATCATCGCTGCGATCAGCATCCCCATCCTCAGCAAGAGCCAAAGGCGCACCGCCAAGCAAACCAACGATCATTGGAATACACTCGTGGTTCGGGTCCTGATCAAGCAACAGCTCCAGCTGTTCTTGTAATATGGCACGGTTACCGGTGTCCAAGAGTTCTTGACACTGTTGTGCTACCGATTGTGTTTTGGCCAACGTTGCTGGCGTAAAGCCAACTTGAGCTACTAGAAACGTCAACGCGGAAATTACCGTAGTCTTTTTGGACATATCCCCCTCCGCAGTAAATCCAATTCTAATTAGTAAACAATATGACTTTAGTGCTTAAAAAGTCAATATTTTGCAGGAAGTTTAAGGGTTTTTATGTGCATATTTCCCATAAAATAAAGGGGCATCACCCATAGATGCAGGGAGACTGAGAAAAAACAACCCTACACATACGCAGCTGGCTCAGATGCACTTTCTAACACCCAATTCCACAGTGAAACGCAGCAGGAATTGAGACCACACCTGCATTTTCTTTCGACTTAAATCGCAACCCAATTACACGGTGCCTGAATCGCTTCCTCAATTTCTTCAGATGTTGGCATCGTCCTTCGGAAACCGTCAAATATCTCAGCGGTTGCCAGCTCGGCGCCACATAACACGTCTGCGTTCTGAGCGGCAAAAGTGGGGAAACCGTCTATGGCATGTTCGACAATATATGGATTGCAAATGATCAGTTTTTGGGCGGTGACGCTTTCACCACCACTAATCAGTGTCACAGTCCCATCATCAATAAGCTCTGTCAGCTCTGCGCCTAGATCCGCGTCCCATTGTGAGTGGTAATCTGGCCAATTAAACACTCCGACACGCTGACCATTTTGTTCAGCTTGAACCAGGTGCCTGATCAAAACAGACAGGCCGACCGCCCCCTCTGCAAAGTCGCCCAAATAAATAACGTCGTATTTGCTCCTTCGGGAAGCGAGTTCGGCAAGAGCCGGAAAAACAGTTGCAGATTGATCATCTGATAGCTGTTCTGTGTCGGCTTCAGCCAGTTGATGTTGTATAAACCTAACCTGTCTTTTGTGTTCATCCCTCTGGCGCCCATAAGAAAAGCTCTGATGCGTCGGCATATTGCTTGCGTAAGTGTGCGTGACAAAGGAAAGCGGGACTTGATTACGGGCAATGCCCACGGCATCTGAACCAAAGAGCTTTTTCACCCGCCACAGCAAATAGGCATCTGGATTTTGCTCTACAGCGTCCCACCCGCCCATCTGGACAAGTATCTCAGTTGGAAGCAACAGGCTTTCGCTTAGATCAGATACCAATGAAAACTCGGGATACCAGCCAGCAACAAACTGCATATTTTTGGCCAGTGAAGCCTTGCAAGACATTACAGCTTCGCAGCTCTGGGTTTCCAACTCAGACATTTGTTGAGCAATTTTTTCAGGATGCGCAATCTCGTTTGCACAATGCGTGGTAACGTACGTACCAGAAGCCTGTTGAAGACCAAGATTGCGGGCCTGGTATTCCCATTTGAGATCCGGCGCAGATACAATCTTCACCCGACTGTCAGAGCTGGCTACCGTGAGCAGATCAGCCGCCGTGTTGTCCTGACCAGTCATATCAACAACTATGATCTCAAGGTTTTGCCATACTTGTTGGCGTAAACTCTGCAACGCAATTGCTTGGTACGGGTAGTCGCCACCCACTGTGACAATAACGGTAACAAGTGGCCCGCCACTCTCTTTGGGTGTTTTTTTGTTCTGCGGCAAGAAGTTCACCAAAGCGGCGTTTTGGTCATCCATTTCTTCTTGTTTTTCTAGCGGCAATAGACCGGCCTCATTGTAAATCTGATTGAGCCAGTACAGCCCATTTTTGCCGTCCTCAGCATTTTGAACAGAGCCAAGTCCACCATGTAAATTAGCCATCGCCAAACAAAGATTTGCGTTATCAGGGAAACGCCGAAGCGATTGCTGCAGGAGAGTTTCAGAGGCGTCCAGTTGGCCGAGCTGTTGCCGACAGTATGCTTCCAACAATCTTCGCTCACAGTCTTTGACGCTATTTAAAGCCCTCATGTTTTCCACGTTCTGCAACACACCATCCAAATCGCCGGCAGCAAAATGCCAACGCGCCAACTGTTGTGCCGCCCCATTGATTTTCTTTTGTGGCGTTTCCGGATCTCCTTTAATCGTCTCCATCTCAGTTTGAGCTAATTTGGAAAACCCACCCCACATTTTCTTGTCCAACAGTGGTAGATCAATTTCTTGCTCATGTGATTTCCCGTCACCAACAATGCTGTCGATGACTGGAGCTTCGACGTTTGACACAGTTTGCGTCAACGCACGCGTGCTTTTGCTTGCTGAACCACGAAGAGGTGTATGACCCAGCATCCAAAACGGCATAATACCATCATGCGGGAAGAACAGTGGTTTTGCCTGTTCGGGTTTTGCACCAAAGCCACCACTGCCGCGGGTAGCGAGCTGTTTCGCCGTAAAGAACAGTGGTAGAAAACGATCCCGGTCGAATTGTTCGATTTGCTCAAATGGCCAAGTTTCTTTTGCCAAATATGGCAACAGCCAGTTGAATGCGATTGCGAGCCCCTGGCCCTCTTGTCCTTCAAACTGCCACAGATTGTGACCACAACGGGCTGCCAGAGTTGCAAGGTTTACCCAACACTGAAGGTTGAAGCAGCAATAATGCGCCGTTTGGGTGCGCTTCATTTCATAGGGTTGTTCGCCGCTGTTCGAAAACTGGGTTAGCAGACGTTCCCTGCTGGTACGGAAGGTTGATTGCAGCAACGCCCGGTTGCCAAGATAAGCGGCAATAGCTGCCGTTTGTAGATCAAAACAGGTGCCGTGGTTGTTATGCGATTTTCGTTCAGCCTGGCCTTTTTCACTGGTCAGCAGCCAGTCCAGATAGCTGGTGAGCCATTCCCGTAATCCGGTTTGATCCTCAACGCCAAAGGTCCTGGATTGTTCAAGAAGTCGCACTGCATCCAATAGGAAATACAAATCCTTCATTTCAATCAATCCAGACTTGCCTTCAGCCCCGGAAGGGTTGGCAGTCTTGGATTGCGCAAACATCAGATGCGGGTTCATTTTGCTGTCTTCGGAAATGAACCAATGGCGGATGTTTCGAGTGGCGTGCTCGGCATAGCCAAGATTGCCTGTTGTTTTCCACGCCAGCGCCAGAATTGTTGTGTCGTCAAACAGACGCTGCAATCTGGTGCGATCGAAATTGTCGCTTTCCGCGTCGTAAAGTTTGGTACCGGGAATCCGCAAACCGTCTTTGTAGACAAGCGGCATCCCGTTTGCAGTGTTTGGGTTTGGCCACCAGTACGGAGCGGGATTGTAATAGTCATGTTTGTCGTCACTGGGCGGCGCGGACATTTTGTCGACAACAGAAAACGGACCGCGTTGCAGCGCCAGATCTGCTTCTTGAATAAGACGGCCAAAGATTTTTGCTTTTGGGGAACCCGACGGAGCAGTGGAGAGCGCCATGATCTTATCTTCGTCATAGGCAGTCAGTTTTTTGGGATCATATACAATATCTGCCGCGTCCTGATCCAACTGATCAAGCAAGCTGTTGACCGCGTCACTTCGGGCAACACCACGCGAGCGTAGGCTTTTGCTATTGACTACTTCCAGCTGCTCTTGCCCCGAAAACAACCGGCTCACCCATCCGGTTCGACCACATGATCCGGCATCTTCGACCCGCGCCGGGCGTTCAGGGTCCCAGCAATCATCATACCAAGCGTTCCATCCTCCGGCGAGGCCCAGACGCAGAAACAGCTCGACCTTTGGGCGCCGACCATAGTGATAACTCTCGTCGAATTCCTCACCAGCGTCGCAGCGAAACAGAATTTGAGGCTCCTCGGTGGCCTCGGGCCGATAGCCCTCTTGCAGCAGATCCGCATTGTCCAAAGCCCTGGCCATCGGGACAAGGAAATATTTCATATAGGGGGCAGATGTGACACCTTCGACAACTTCGTCCCAGGCCTCTTTGGTCAGGAAGCAGTTGCCATCCCAGGGCAGCACCCATTTCGCCCGGCCTAGTCCATCGCGCAGCGCGGTATTGCGGGCACCGTTGTTGTTGATTGCATATCTGTTTTTGTGACGTCGGGCATAGGATTCAGCACGTTGCTGCCCGTATTCATTCATGTCTGAAAATCGACCATTCAGGAAGAAATCGAGATCCGGGAAGCTCTCCAAATCCCAATCCTGCTTGCGATATTCGTCTAGTTCAAATGGGATTCTCAAGTAGGGTTGATCATATTGTTCAAGCAAATCCAAAATGGATTGTTCCTGGACCGGGTTCACCATCCGGTTCACCACCCAGCGCTTTTCGCAGTTATCAAGCGGCGGTTCGTGATCCAGTAAGAAGCGCAGATTTTCCAGTGTTTGACCTTCTTTGTGGCGCGGCGGTAAATCGTTGCCCAAAATCCGGTACAGCACAAAAGTATCTTCTTTTTGGTCCAGCCCCTTGGTCAGGTATTCCGCCCTGAGCGCAGCAACATCGGTTGAAGATTGTGACCGGTCGCCAGTGGGTCTTCGACGCGGTTGGAATTTGTTTTCAGGCTCTTCCATGGGGTGGGTTAGCAATTCAAAATCATCAAGACGATCTTTTAGAAAGCCCGGCGCGCTGAGATCCACCAGCGTTTCAGCCCGCCACCTGCCCCAGATTTTCAGAAATTTCTGCTGGAACAATTCTCTTTGGGTCTCGTCGCAATACTGTCCTGGTGGGAAATACTCGAAGTTAAAACCAGCATGCCGAAACACGCTGGGCAAAGCGCTGTCGGTCAGAAAAAGAGGGATGAAGTTCCTGGTCTGTTGTTGTTGCTGTTCAATTTGGCGCACGGTGCCTTGCACACCTTCGTCGTCACGCCCAAATACGGCGACCAGCATAATTGGCGCAGTGGTGGGAACCGAACTGTTCCGTTTGGGCTTAAAAGATTTTGTCGGGGTCATAAGCGTAGGCCATGCCAGCTTTTGTTCTTCGGTAGGAACCTCGCTGTTCACCCGCACCACTGAAGATTTGTGATCCGACACCCAATCGATCTCTATCAGCTTTTCTTGCAAGCCGATTTCGGTAATCCGCTCACGCCCGGCGTTTGCTGGGCAATTCAGAGCCGTTTCTTGTTTGGACATGGTTGTCTTCTCAGGTTTCACATTGAATTTTTCATGTTTTCCAGAATTCATTGGATCCCCACTAATTCCATAACAGCCGACGCAGCTTGACCGGCGCCATTCTTGCGACCCAATCCCAAGCACTTGTCGCGCACAAAATCTCGCGCCTTGTCGTTCAGCAGCGCCTCACACAGAGCAGGAAGGTGAAACAGCTGGTCATCAGGCAAATCAAATCCGGCGCTATTGTCCTGGGCAAATTCCGCCCGAGCACTTTGGTCGTCCATCGCCGGGTGTCGGTTTGGCAAAAATATCGTTGGCAAACCAAAGCCAAGAACCTCATGAAAGGTGTTGTACCCCGCCGCCGCAACCGAGAAGTTGAAGGCGTTGAAATACCGGCTGATGGGAAAACCGCGCAGCACATGTGTGTTGGGCCAGTGTGGCAACTGGCTTAGCCCATTTTGCCACTCAGCCATCACGACCTGTAGGCCCTCGATCCCTTTGAGTTCGTCCATAATGCGGGTGGCAAGCCCAGGGATGTCCCGATTGGCTCCCCCACCCAAGTGTACCAATGCGGCCGGTTTTTCTGGCGATAAGCCAAGAGCACTTATGGCCTGTTCGCGAGGCAACAACTCGCCATCATCCAGCAATCGAATAGGATCCACCTGAATGACCTCGTGCCGACGCAACGATGTCTCTCCAGCGTCCCGTTCCTCGGCGATTTCACCAGGTTCGATTATGCAGTCAAAGAACCGAGAGTTTTCCATATAAGGTGAGGACGTTTCGCCGTACATTCCCCGGCGCATCCAAGCAAGGCGGCAATCGCCATGCGCCATGACCGCATTGATCAAGCCCGGTGTTGGATTGTTGCCATCATAAACTACAACATCGATGTCATAGCGGGCGATCATTTCGCTCAGTTCGTACTGAAACCAGGGGTCCCAATCTGTTATCTTTGCGTCAATTTCAGTTTGAGAAGGGAAGTACTCAGCCAAGTATCCAAAGTTCTCAATTGTCGGTGCCGCCTGAGCCAAGGTAAAGAAAACTGGCTCCACCTGTTGATCCATCCGGCGGGCAATTGCCAGCAGTCGGGTGACGTGGCCCAACCCAACCCCGTTTGAGGGCAGCATTAGCGCGCGTTTAGGGCGGTCTTTTTGCTTTGTAGATTTATGCTTAACAGGCTTGGTGCCCTCTCCTATCAGGGAACGAATTCTATCGCAGTGAGCAGATGCCGAGAATTGGAACTTGCAATGATGGACGCTATTGGCCCGCGCAGTTTCCAGGGCTTCGTCATCTAAGAACAGTTCTTTGACTGTGGCCATCGCCTGCTCAGGCTCCACATAGATGGCACCTGGGCCAAAATGCGATTGAAACCGGGGCGGCAACACAACGATCTTTCCCGACGCCATAACAGCGGCAATCGCCGCCTCTGGCAACTCAGGTGCAACTGCGCTGGGAAAATACATAAAGACGTCCAGCATCTCGATAAAACGTTCAACTGTTGTGTCTTCGAAGTTCATGAAGTCCCAGTTGGCCGAGATCTTGGTTTCTTTGAGCAAATCAGCCAACGGGGCGCCAAGGACACGAAAATCAACACTGCCGTCGGTGGCATAAACAGCTTCTAGCTCTTCGGACGTCTTAGGCCACTGAACAGCGCCGGGCAGACTTACCCTGCCGACTACAATTGGGCCCGCGCTTCTGGCGCGCATGTTATGCCGTTGAATTGGAAGTCCGATCGGCCGCCAATCCTCGGCCTCGATGTCCACCGGCATGCCCAATTGCTCAAGCTTGGCGCGAACCCAGCGGTTGGTGGGGGCCCATGAGACTGGACCAAAATCGAAGCTGAACCAAAGCCCCATCTGTTCGATGTTGGGTTTCCGATCATGAACCAGCACAACCTTGTCGGCGCGAACGCCGGACAGATTATCGGGAGGTGACTTGACCGATTCTGGTGAGTAAACAATCGCCAGTTTGGCCTGTGTCGGATGTGTCGCGTCAATTACATGCGCTTGCCGCTTACGTACGCAACACTGAATGTCAGGTGAAATAATGGCGTTTTTCTTTTGCACCGGAAGGTTCAGCAAGCCAGTGCTATAGCCCATTTTGTGATAGGTTCGAATTTCCTGACTGATGCGTAAACCAATGTCGCCATTGCGTGTCAGATCCGCGATTATAACAATATCACAGACCTGTGTCTGTGAGGTGATATCAATGCCATCCGCCGTTATACTCATTCGGTAATTGCCCATCCATTCCAGTTGAAAATTGATGCGTAAATTCGAGCTCCCTAATTTAGCTAGCTTCGTCACAGGCACTATCCAGCGCCCAAAAACTCGACATTTGAAAAACACCTAACCCCACACAACCACAGGGATAATCACCACACTCAAAACTAGTTTAGCTCATCCAGCTGTAACGTGAGGTGATAGGCAGCGTTGCCTGTATTTCTGGCTACGGCCAAGTTTCAGACCTGGATAAGACAAGTCTATGCGGTCGTAATAACAGCAAAAATCACACACATCTGGCGGTGACCCAACCTGCATAAAAGCGACTTAGGGCTTTGCATCAACAACACCGGACAATACCACCTCCACAACCCTAGGGTAATCTCCACAACACAGATTTTTTTTGCCTTGAACCGTTAAAAATGTCTCGGGAACAAAAACTGTCTTTTCATCAAGGGATCTATTTATCCTAAGCGGGGCGGTAAAACTGAGCCCGCCGGAAAAAAGGGTTGCTGTCATTCCATCAAATGCATGGTCTGGCCCAGATCCGGGGTTCATCTCGACATAGGGGCCTTGGTCCACATCAAACAGTACGGACTGCTGCGATGTGAACTGCGTCGACTGGAACAAGCTATCGCCTGTAATCAAGTGTTTTTGATTTGGCTTCAAATCGCTGTCTTCTAGCCATAAGGCCGGGGCGGACGACAGAGCGGTTGGCTTGGTTCGTTTGGTTTCTTGATCCGGGTCAGATGCACCAAACACGAGGCTATTCTCCGTAATTTGGCCTTGCACATCGTCTAAGGTACTTGCCAAGGGGCCGTGCTCCAGTGCTTGCCCAATAAGATTGAACACTTTCAATGTCGACAGCACCCCCTCTGGCGACGGATAAACCGGTTGTAGTGTTTGAACGCGCCCTTCGTTATTGGTGAAGCTGCCGGTCTCTTCGCTTATAGTTCTTGCAGGCAATACTATGTCAGCCCGATCTGCTGTCGCGTTGTAATATGGCGCCTGAACGATAAGGAATGGTGGATCAGAGGGAGGCGGCTCAGCTGAGCTACTCACAGGGCTAGCGCGCATCGGGTCTGCCCCGAAAACATATTGTAGATCCAGGGGCGTGTCGGTCTTGGGAGCGGGTTTTTCGCACGGCTGCCATCCTGGCGAGATCCCTGTAAGGCATCCCATATCCCAAAGGCCAAGTTGGTTGGGACGGTCAAACAGGAACTGAACATAAACCGTCTTACCCAGAGATTTGAAATAGTCCGCAGTCACGCCAATCCACTGCAGACATTGCACGGCCCCAAGACCGCGCAAAAACTCGGTGCCGATCAACAGGGTCAGACTGTTGGCCTCGGCAAGAATTGAGCCCGAAGTGGATGCAAAATCGCTTAGTTTCTGGGTTGGCAAGGGTGGCACACCTCTCACCAAGTGCGACAACAGGGTAGCTTCGTATCCCGGAAGCAAATGGCATGACGCCTTGGCCATGTTGTCCAAGCTACTGGGCCGGGATGAGGCAACAAGCAGCTCGTTGCGCTGCGCCCTTAAGCCCGAGCGTAGCAAGTAGCTGCTTACCGGGTTTTCTTCGCTGATATTTGCGCCCAGAACAAATATGCACTCTGCCCGCAACACGGTTTCAAATGGCACACGGTCAATGCACTCTGGCACCAAGTGAGCCAGAGCCTTTATCCCATCCAGGCTATGCAAACCGGTGAAGCGGGTGCTTGATTGAATGTCCTGAGACCCAAACACTTGGCGGATCAATCTCTGAAACATAAATGCGTTTTCGTTGGTTTGCCGCGGTGATATCACGCCCTGAATACGGCCATCGCTGTCCTTGATCGCGCGAACGCGATTAGCGATAAATTGGATGGCTTCAGACCAGCCCACGGGTACAAGCGCGCTATTCTTGCGGATCATTGGTTCGGTCACGCGACGACCAGTCTCCACAGCGTCAAAGGCAAACCGACCTTTTGCACAGAGTAACTCGCCATTTATTCCGGTCTCGGGATCACTTTTGATCCGCTTAAACTCTCCATCCCGGGTTTCTACTGTCAGGCTGCAACCCGTGCCGCAGATGTTGCAGATGGTTTCCGTTTTCACCATATCCCAGGGCCGCGCCTTATAGCGATATGGGATACTCATTAGGGCGCCAACAGGGCAGACCTCGATGCAGTTGCCGCAATGGCTGCAATCTTTTAGACTGTTGCCAACTCCGGTGATTTCACTGTCTAGCCCGCGTTCGGCGGTACCAAGGGCCACATCGCCCACAACCTCTTCGCAGACCCGTACACAGCGCTGGCATTGAATGCAGCGGTTGGCATTGAACACGATCACCTGGTTTAACTCTATGTCACGCTGACGAAACACTCGCTTGGGATCGCGCAGGCGGGAGTCCCCTTTGCCATAGCGAAACACTGTGTCCTGCAACTCGCACTCGCCGCCTTTGTCACAAACCGGACAATCCAGCGGGTGGTTGGCCAGCAGGATTTCCAGCATGTCCTCGCGGGTACCGGCCACTTTGTCGGTCTGGGTGCGGATCACCATATCAGGTGCAATAACCGTGGCGCAGGCGGGTTCCAGCTTGTTGCGGCCCTCAATTTCAACCAGACACATGCGGCACGATGCAGACAGGGACAGACGTTCGTGGAAGCAGAAAGTTGGGATATCAATCCCAACCGCGTGCGCAGCGGTGAGGATTGTGGTGCCGGGTTCCACTTCAACTGTTTGACCGTCCAATGTGCAGGTTAGCATCTCTGCGCTCCTTTCAGCCCACCCTTGATTGCGGCGTGATCAGGTCGTCAAATTCATGCCGAAAGTGTTTTAGCGCTGCGCCCAGCGCCCAGGCGGCACCATCTCCCAACGCGCAGAAGCTTTTGCCAAAGATGCCACCGCAGAGCATTTCCAACTGCTCCACATCGCCCTGCCGCCCCTGCCCCGCCTCAATCCGGCGCAGGATCTTGGCGGCCCAGGTCAGCCCCTCGCGGCACGGGGTGCATTTACCGCAGCTTTCGTGATTGAAAAACTCGGTGACGCGCCGCGCAACAGCGGGGATGGAGGCGGTTTCGTCCAACCCAATCACCCCAGCAGAGCCCAACATGCTGCCCGCCTCGGCCAGCGAGGCATAGTCCATCTTGATGTCAAATTGGCTGCAGGGGAACATCGGGGCTGACACCCCGCCAGGGATCGCGGCCTTAAAGGAGCCATTGAGTGCCCCACCACCGAAGACCTCGAGCATCTCGCCCAAAGGCATCCCCATTGGCATTTCGTAAACCCCGGGCTTTTTGACATGCCCGCTGAGCCCAAACAATTTAGGACCGGGTGAGTGATCTGGCCCGATAGAGGCAAACCATTCGCCGCCAAGCCGGAACAAATGCGGCAGGCAAGCAAGGGTTTCGACGTTATTCACCACTGTCGGGCATTCATAGAGCCCGGCCACCGCTGGGAACGGGGGCTTAAGTTTGGGTTGCCCGCGCCGACCTTCGATGGATTCCAACATCGCGGTTTCCTCACCGCAGATATAGGCACCGGCACCTTTGTGGATGTGGATTTCCAGCGAATGCTCGCTGCCCATTATGTTCTGTCCCAGGTAACCCTGGGCGTGGGCCTCGTCTATCGCCTGCTGGCAATGCTCAATCGACAGCCCGTACTCCCCGCGAATGTAGAGATAGGCGGTGCGGCAGCCGATGGCATAGGCGGCGATGGCCATGCCTTCGATCAGTTGATGAGGGTCGCGCTCCATCAAGATGCGATCTTTGAAAGTGCCCGGCTCGCCCTCGTCGGCGTTACAGCACAGGTAGCGCGGCAAGGGACTATCTTTGGGTACAAAGCTCCATTTCAACCCGGTTGGAAACCCGGCCCCACCGCGACCACGCAAGTTGGCGGCTTTGACCTCTTCGATCACCTCGTCCGGGGAATACTCTTTCAGCACCCGACGCAAGCCAACATATCCGCCTGAGATTTCATAGGTTTCGACCCTATGCCCATTGGGGATGTTGATGTTCTTCAACAAAACAGGCGTATTCATGACACCTCCTCGGCTGGGTGCGCGAGCCAAGCCGTCAGAAACTCATCCAGTTTTTCTGTTGTCAGATTGCCGTGGTATTGGTCGTCGACCATCATCATTGGTGCCATTTCGCAGGCACCAAGGCATTCAACAGCCGACAGTGTCACCGCGCCGTCGCTGGTGGTTTCACCGATACGGATGTCCAACTGATCTTGGAGATGTTGCAGCAAGGCATCCGAGTTTTGCAGCATGCAGGACAGGTTTGTGCAGAACCGAACGTGGTGTCGCCCTTTGGGGGTGCGGTCGAACAGCGTATAAAAGCTCGCGACCTCGAACACCCAAATTTCGGGCACGTCCAGCAATTCAGACACCGCCTTATAAACCATCTCGTCAACGCTGCCGTATTTCTGCTGAGCCAGATCCAAGGACGGCATGATTGCACTGCGATTAGTGGGATATCGGCTGATGACCTGGTGCACCTCGTCGGCCAGATCATGTTTGATGTCACTCAGACTGCGGGCGTCGCTCATTTGTCGACCTCCCCCATCACCGGATCCAAGCTACCCAACATGGCGATCACATCCGCCAGATAACGCACATTGGTAGTGCGTTCTGTCAGCGACTGGAGGTTCACAAAGGACGGCGATCGCACCTTGAGCCGGAAGGGTTTTTCGCTACCGTCCGATATCAGATAATACCCAAGCTCGCCCTTTGGGGCCTCGATGGCGGAATAGTACTCTCCGGCGGGAACCTTGAAGCCATAGGCCGACAGCTCAAAGTGGTGGATATGGGTTTCCATCGAATGGGAGAGGAGATCCTTGTCGACCGGGAAGGCTATTTTGGGGTCATCGACCAGAATGTCGCCCTTGGGCATTTGTTCGATACATTGTCGGATCATCGACAGGCTTTCGCGCATCTCGTCCACGCGGCATTTCCAACGGTCATAGCAATCACCGTCGTGACGGGTGATGACGTTGAACTCCAGCTCACCGTAGATCTCATAAGGTTCATCGCGGCGGATGTCCCAATCAACGCCCGAGGCCCGCAGATTGGGGCCGCTTAGGCCCAGCGCAATGGCATCTTCCGCCGTGATGTTGCCGATGTTTTCCACACGGGCGAGGAAAATGCGATTATTTTCGAGCAGGGTTTCATAGTCGGAAATCCGCGCAGCGAAGATATCGCAAAACTCAAGGATCCGTTCCTCGGCCCCGTCCGGAAGGTCTTCGCGTACGCCACCAACCCGGACAAAGGAGGTGTGCATTCGAACACCGCTGATCATCTCCATCAGGTCCATCACCATTTCACGGTCGCGCATGGTGTACAGAAGTGAGGTCATCGCGCCGACATCCATAGGCAATGCGCCGGTGATCAGCAGGTGGCCGGAGATCCGCGACAGCTCGGCCATGATCACCCGGATGTACTGCGCGCGTTTTGGGGCCTCTATTTCCAGCAATCCCTCGACCGCCAGCGCATAGCCAAGATTATTGGACGGCGGGCAGAGATAATCCAAGCGATCTGTTAGCGGGAAAATCTGGGTGTAGGTGAAGCTTTCGAACAGCTTCTCGGTGCCCCGGTGCAGCAGGCCAATGTGCGGCTCAACCCGTTCGATGATCTCGCCATCCATTTGCAACAGCAGGCGCAGCACGCCGTGAGTGCTGGGGTGCTGGGGACCAAGGTTCATCAGCACTTCACGCGAAAGGCCGGTGTCCGTGGTGACCTCGTCGATGACGACGGTGTCGGTCATTGCTCACCTCCGTTTGGCCGTTCAACGCCCAACGGATTGTAGTTATCCTTGTAGCCACGCAACGGGAAGTCTCGACGCATCGGATATCCGTCATAGCCCTCCCACATGTAGATGCGGCGCAGATCCGGGTGACCATCGAACTGGATGCCGTACATGTCATAGGCTTCACGTTCGTGCCAATTGGCAGTGGTCCAAACAACTGTGACCGTGGGCGCGACCGGGGGATTACCAAGATGACATTTCAGCCGCAGCCGCCATTTATGCCGGACTGAGAACAAGTGATAGACGAGCATGAAGCGCGGGGTTTCAGGATGATGATCTACCGCGCAAATGTCGGACAGGAAATCAAAACCAAAGGCCGGATCATCCCGCAGTTCGGTGCACAGGGCGACCAAATCTTCGGGGGATACTTGCAGACAGGGCATGTCAGCGGCGGATTTATCCAGGCTGATCCGCTGACCATAGGCCTGCATTATCGGGGTGAGCATGCCATCGACTTCTGCCATCAAGAAACCTCGGCCGGTTGTTGGCGGCGCAGCACCCGCGTGCCAGTGATTTTCTCTTGCAACTGCACAAATCCATGTAACAGCGCCTCGGGGCGTGGTGGGCAGCCGGCAACGTGGATGTCTACCGGAATGATATGATCCACCCCCTGCACCACGGCATAGGTGTTATAGACCCCGCCCGAGATGGCACAGGTGCCCATGGCGATGACATATCGCGGCTCGGCCATCTGATCGTATAACCGCCGCACAATCGGGGCCATTTTGCGGGTCACCGTGCCCGCCACGATCATCACATCCGACTGGCGTGGCGATGGGCGGAACACCACGCCAAAGCGGTCCAGATCATAGCGCGCACAGCCGGCCGAGATCATCTCGATCGCGCAGCAGGCAATGCCAAAGGTTTGCGGCCAGAGCGAGGATTTTCGGCTCCAGTTGATGATACTGTCTGAGGTGGTGAAGAACACGTTGTCTTGGAAGCGGTCGGTCAGGTCACCCATTCGAGCGCCCCCTTGATCCAGGCATAGGCAAAGCCCACCAGCAGCAGCGCGATGAAAACGAACATCTCGATATAACCGAACAGGCCCATGTCCTGCAGCACCACCGCCCAGGGGAACAGGAACATGGTTTCAACGTCAAAGACCACAAACAGGATGGCAATCACAAAATACTGTACTTTGAATAGTCCAGCCGAAGCCTCGCCCACGTGATCGACCCCACATTCATAGGGTCGGTTTTTCTCGGGGTATGGATTGTTTGGTCGGATCAGCCGTGACAGCGTCAGGATGAACACCGACAGAGCCACAACAATTGCGACCATCAGGAACACAGGAAGGAAATCAATTGGCATATTACTTTCCTTGTTGTCGTTGCTCTAGTCCACCTTTGCCACGTCAACTCCAGATCTGGTGCGCCGTGACGGGCGCTTCATAGATCAAGGTAATCCAAACCCAGCATTTTCAACCAAAACCGCCCATCGTGGCCACCTTAGCTGCGCCAATGAACCAAGCAGGAAGGACGCCGGTGATCACTGTACCGATCAGCGTGATGATCAACGCCAATCCGATAGAAGGTGCGATATGGAACTCTGCAGGCGGCTCGGCCGGGGTCATGTACATCAGCATGATGATGCGAAGATAGAACCACGCCGCGATGGCACTGAACAGCACGGCGATTACCGCCAAGGGCACAAACCCCGCGTCGACCAGAGCCACCAGCACATAGAACTTGGCAATGAAGCCTCCGGTTGGCGGGATACCGGCCAGTGACAGAAGAAAGATCATCGCCATCAGGGCCACGCCGGGGTGTGACTTACCGAGACCAGCGAAGTCTTCGATCGGCTCGCCATGATCTGCGCCTTTGTTCAACAAAACAATAACCGCAAACAGACCAAGATTGGTCAGGGTGAAAATCAGCAGATAGAGCATCACGCTGGCTATGCCTTCGGCCCCACCCGCGAGCAGGCCCATCAGGATGAACCCCGCATGGGCAATCGAAGAATAGGCCAGCATGCGCTTGATGTTAGTCTGCACCAGAGCCGACAGTGTACCAATGGCAAGTGTCAGCACAGTGACCACCACGAGGCTGTCCCGCCAGATGGTGTCCAGCACCGACAGGTCCTGAACCAGCAGCCGCAGAATTACTGCGACAGACGCAACCTTGCCCACGGTGGACATAAAACCGGTGATTGGCGACGGCGCGCCCTCATAAATGTCTGGCACCCACATATGGAACGGCACCATGCCCACCTTGAATAGTAGGCCAGCAACCAAGAACAGGGTGGCCAGCGCCAGCAATGGAGAGCTGGTGTCGGTGATGTCCAGAACCTCAGCCATTGCGCTCAGCTGGGTGGTGCCGGTCAGGCCATAAAACAGCGACATGCCAAACAGCATCAAGCCGGATGAGAACGCGCCAAGGATGACGTATTTCAGCGCCGCCTCGTTTGAGCGGCCGTTGCTGGTCAGGAACCCCACCAAAACATAGATCGACAGCGCTTGCAGTTCGATCCCGATGTAAATCATCAACAGATCGGTTGACGAGACCATGATCATTGCCCCGGTCAGAGCAAACAAGATCAGCACGTAGTATTCGCCCTTGGCAGCATGTTCCGAGGTCAGGTAACCACCCGAAATCAGGATCGTCAGCGCTGTGCCCAGATACAGCAGCAGCTTGAAATAGGTTGAAAAGCTGTCGATCACAAACATGCCCGCATAGGCGGATTGGGGCTGTTGGCCCAGCGACAGGGTCATCATTGCCGCCAAAGCAATCATCAGCAGGCTAAGCCCGGCCAGCAGTGTCCCCTGCCCCGGACGTGGGACAAGAGCCAGCATCAAGGCCACACAAGCACCAAGGATGATGATGATCTCAGGCCCCGAGGCTAAGACCGATGCCATGACAACCGTCAGATCCATG
The DNA here is from genome assembly GCF_057444295.1 of Parasedimentitalea nitratireducens. NCBI lineage: Bacteria > Pseudomonadati > Pseudomonadota > Alphaproteobacteria > Rhodobacterales > Paracoccaceae > Parasedimentitalea > Parasedimentitalea nitratireducens. The sequence continues at coordinate 551,462 of NZ_JBYAXC010000003.1, forward strand.
CGCATCTCCTCATGGCTCTGCCTGCTGCGTATCGAGTTGCGTCATCAGGTGATCCAGCGAGGGTTGCAAGATGGTGAGGAAGGGTTTGGGGTAAAGCCCGAACCAGACCACAAACAGCAGTAGCGGCGCAGCGCAGGCCAGCTCTCGCCGCCCCAAATCCCACAACGGCGCATCATCCGGAGACCGGGTCTCACCCAGTAGCATTTGCCGATACAGGCCCAACAGATAGGCCGCGCCAATCAGCGCGCCCAGAACCCCGGTTACCCCGGCCCAGCTGTTGACAGCAAAAGCTCCGGTCAGCACCAAAAGCTCTCCGATAAAACCATTCAGACCGGGCACCGCCATTGAGGCCAGCAGGAAGGCAGCGAACAGGATGCCAAACAGCGGCACAGCCTTGATCAACCCGCCATAGGCGGCGATCTCGCGTGAATGGGTGCGCTCGTAGATCAGACCTACAAACAGGAACAAGGCTCCGGTGGTGACACCGTGGTTGAACATCTGGATCACCGCGCCGGACATGCCGTTTTGGTTCAGCGTGAACAAACCAAGTGTGATGAATCCCATGTGGCTGACACTGGAATAGGCGATCAGCTTCTTGATGTCGCTCTGGGCCAGCGCCAGGAGGCCGCCATAGACAATCGCCACGGCAGACAGGGCAATCATCATCGGCGCGAAATACTGCGAGGCATCGGGCAACATCGGCAGCGAAAAGCGCAGGAACCCGTAGGCTCCCATCTTGAGCAGCACACCGGCAAGGATAATGCTGCCCGCAGTGGGGGCCTGCACATGGGCATCTGGCAGCCAAGTGTGCACCGGCACCATCGGGATCTTGACGGCAAAGGCGACGAGGAAGGCTAGGAATACCCAGATTTGCAAGGTGAACGGATATTGCACCTCCATCAGGGCCAGAACATCAAAGGTTTGTCCGCCGCCAAAGTAAAGCAGGAGAATGCCGATCAGGAACAGCAGGCTGCCTGCCAGTGTATAAAGAAAGAACTTGAATGCGGCATAGACACGGTTGGCCCCACCCCAAATGCCGATGATCAGATACATCGGCACCAGCATTGCCTCCCACAACACATAGAACAGGATCATATCAAGTGCGCAGAACACGCCGATCATCAGCCCCTGCATCGTCAACAGGCAGGTCATGAACTCTTTAACCCGCACGGTGATTGCCCGCCACGAAGCCAAAACACAGATCCAACCCAGCATGCTGGTGAGAAGGATAAACCATACACTGATGCCATCAATGCCCAGCTTGTAGCCCATGCCCAGCGCAGGCACCCAATCGTGGCTTTCGACAAACTGCATTTCGGGCGTGGTGGTGTCGAACTTGTACAGGATCCACAGCGCGATCAGAAAGTCGGCCAACAGCGCCTCAAGCGCGAACCAACGAACGGTTTTCAGCCCATGCATAAATGGGATCAGCGCCGCACAGATAAGCGGTAGCAGGATCAATATGCTGAGAACCGGAATGTCTGTCATGGTAAGACCATGCTTGTTACCAACGGCACGCAAAGGATCACGATCAGCCCCAAGATCATCGCAAAGGCATAATGCGACACAATCCCGGTTTGCAGCTGTCGCATCAGCAATCCACTGCGCCGCGCAACCTTGGCCACTCCATTCACTGCGGCGTCCACCAAATGCTCATCCAGCCACATGCTGAACCGCGACAGGTGGTGCAGTAGTCGCAACCCTACACCATCCCCCAGGCCGGTCACCCAATGTTCCCACCACTGCAACGGGTGACGGGCCACCCACATGAAACCACGCGCCCCACGGCGGTAGAACCAATCAGTATCCAGGCTGATGGTCTTTTCCGGATCAAGATATTTCAGGAACAAGACAAAGGCCAACAGGGTGAACATCAACAGGCTTAGGCTCTCGGTCACATGGGCGCCGCTGTAGGGGTGGTAATCCACTTGGTACGGCATCAGCGCATAGAGCGCCTCGGGGAAAACGCCGATGCCAATGCAGAACAGCGCCGCTATCCCCATGGCCAGCCGCATGTTCAGCGGCGGTTCGGGTGGGCGCATTCCACAGTCTTTGCCAAAGAACATGTAATACGGCAGCTTGAGCCCGGTGTGCAGGAATGTTCCGGATGAGGCCACGGTCAGCAGCAGCGCCACAGCGGCGCGGTGATCCCCTGCGGCGGCTGAAACGATCATGCTTTTGCTGACAAAGCCACTAAACAAAGGAAAGGCCGAGATCGCCAGTGCGCCAACCATGTATAGCACCACCGTCATTGGCATGGTGCGATACAGCCCGCCCAACTCGGTCAGTTTGCGCCGTCCGGTCATCAAGATCACCGACCCCGCCCCCATGAACAGTAATCCCTTGTACAGGATATGGGCAAAGGCGTGCGAGGCCGCACCGTTCAGCGCCAATTCGGTGCCAATGCCCACAGCGGCCACCATGTAACCAACTTGGCTGATGATGTGATAGGCCAACAGGCGGCGGCAGTCGTTTTCCAGCACCGCAAAAACCACGCCATACAGTGCCATCGCCACGCCAAGGCCCACCAGAACCTCGGTTCCGGGGTAATTTCGGATCAGCACATAGACGGCAGTTTTGGTGGTAAAGGCGCTGAGGAACACCGCCCCTGTCACCGTGGCTTCGGGATAGGCATCGGTCAACCAGGCGCTAAGCGGCGGTACAGCCGCGTTGATCAGGAAGGCAATCAGGATCAGGTAGTAGGCGACACCACCCTGCCCATGATCCAAGGGGCCAACCAGATAGGACCCGGTTTGCGTTCCATGAAGGACGATGCCACCGAACAACAGCACGCCCCCTGCAACATGCACCATCAAATAGCGGAACCCAGCCCCAACAGCCCTCGCGTTGGCCGAGGCAAAGATCAAATAGGCCGATGCAAAGGCCATGACCTCCCACCCGACCAGCAGGGTGAGCCAATCGCCGGCAAAGACCACTCCGAAAGCACTACCTATGTAGAGAAAGGCGGCAACCCGCTGGGCGGTATCAGTGATATGCCAAGCGTAGATGTTGCCGATCACCGCCATGATCGCAAAGACCCAGCCAAAGACCAGCGACAACCTGTCCGCCTGGAACAGCACAAGATCCACTCCGATAAAGCGGATATGGCCTGTGCTCCCTTCTGCCATCTGCACCACTGCCGCCAGCGCAAGGAGCGGAACCAGAACCGAGGTGAGTTTCTGCGCCGTGTTTTGCACAAACGGCAGCACAGCCGCACCAAGCAGCATGATCAAGGCGGGATGCGACCACTCAGTCATAGTAGTCCTCGTTGCGCATAATACCGCCACTGTGGCCGATGAATTTGCTGACAAAGATGATGGCAACGCAGCTGGCAAAGCCAAAGACCGCGCTCCACCCAGGAATGGTTTCCCAGAAATATTCAGTATGGTGGCGTGGCACCAACAGGTCTGCGACCACAATAACAACCAATATTCCAATCAGTACACGCCAGCGCATTTTCTTGTAATGATTATCGCCAAAGAATCTTACCAAACGTGTCACTATCACAGCCCTGCCCCCCGCATCACGATCTGCGCCAAGTCAACAAAATATCCGGGATTTAATCCCAATATCAGCGACATAACTGCCGTGATCATCAATGGCGCCACCACCATAGGTATCTCGCGTACCTCGTGCAGTGCGACCAAGGACAGGTCGACCTGCGGCTTGGGTTTTTCAAAAAACGCGGTGTAGGTGACGGGTAGAAAATAGGCGGCATTCAGGATGGCGCTGACCAGCAGCACGATCAGGAACACCATTTCATTCGCCTCGATCGAGCCAAGGACCAGGTACCATTTGCTGATGAAACCGCCCGATGGTGGGATGCCGATCATGCCAAGAGAGCCAATGAAAAACGCCGCCATGGTCCAGGGCAGTTTCTGCCCTATGCCTGCCAAATCGCTGATATTGCGCCGGTGAGAGGCGCAGTAGATCGACCCTGCGCAGAAAAACAACGTGATTTTGGAGAAGGCATGGGCCACGATATGGGTGATGCCGCCAACTGCCGCCATCGGGGTGAGCAGCACTGCACCAAGAATGATATACGACAGCTGGCTGACCGTTGAATAGGCCAATCGGGCCTTGAGATCATCGCGGGTCAGCGCATAGATCGAGGCCATGACGATGGTGAACGACGCCAAATAGGCAGTGGCTAAACCCAGCCCCAATGTGCCCATCAGGTCCACGCCCATGACGTGGAAGACCACCCTTAGCACGCAGAACACGCCCATTTTGACCACGGCCACGGCGTGCAGCAAAGCACTGACTGGCGTTGGGGCCACCATTGCCGCAGGAAGCCAGGCGTGAAACGGCATAATCGCTGCCTTGGCAAAGCCGAACAGGTAGCAAAAGTAGACGATGCAGAGTAGCACGGCAGAAGCATCGACGCCTCCCAGCAAACCCAGCGGCATGAAATCCAGCGAGCCCGCCAAATGATAGGTCAAGGCCAGCGCCGCCAGCAGTAGCGACTTTGATGCCCCAACCAGATAAACAACATAGCGACGGCTGCCCGCCCAGCTGCTGTCGTCTTCTTTGTGGTAAACCAGTGGATAGGTGATCAGGCTCAGCGCCTCGTAGAAAATCACCAGAGTGAACAGATTGGCGGCAAAGGCCCCACCAACTGCGGCAGACAGTGATACCGCAAAGGACGCAAAGAAACGGGTTTGCGCGTGCTCGTTCTGGCTGCGCATGTAGCCGATGGAATAGATCGCGGCAAAAATCCACAACAGGCTGGAGACCAAAGCAAAGACCATGCCCAGCGCATCCACGCGGAACGCAAATTCGATCCCCGGCAGGACCTCGAACAGGGCTAGATCATGGGTGCCACCGGCCAGCACCATCGGCACCAAAGAGACAACGATGAGGAATTTCAACACGGCTGCGACAACAGATGTGGCATCTCGCATGTCGGCTCGATTGCGCAAACACAAGATCACGACTGCAGCCGTCAGGCTGACGGCGATGGCAAGTAAAGGTCTGATAGACAGCAGAAATTCCAAAGAGTTCAGCCTTTCAGTATTGTCAATTCATCCACTTCCAACGTGTGTTTGTTGCGCAAAAGCGCAACGAGAATTCCAAGCGCCACCGCAACCTCGGCTGCGGTGATCGCAATGACAAAAATAGCGAAGATCTGGCCGCGCAGGTCCTGCAACACATGCCCAAAGGCCAGCAGGTTGAGGGTGACGCTGTTGAGCATGAGTTCGAGTGACATCAGCACGATCAACACGTTGCGGCGCAACAGAACGCCCGCCGCGCCGATGATAAACAGCGTTGCGGCAAGCATCAGATACCAAGCAGTGGGGATCATCGCGGAACCTCTTCCTGGTTCTCTTGCTTTGGGGCCACTGCGACCGCGCCACCAGGGCGGGCTAAGATAACAGCGCCAACAAGGGCAACCAACAGGATGACCGAGGCGACCTCAAACGGGAGCAGGAAATCCTGGAACAGCAACAGGCTAAGTTCTTCGACTGAGGGCTGCGTTGTTATTTTCTGACCGGGCCCCATCACCGCGTGCAGTCGGGTGCTTTGGATCAAAAGCATGATCAGTTCCGCCGAAAGGACCACTAGAACCACAAGACCCGGTACTTTAGCGCTGTTCAGATATCTGGTCTGGGCCTCTTTGCGCACATCCAGCATCATGATGACGAACAAAAACAGCACCATGACAGCGCCAATATAAACAAAAATCTGGATGACCGCCAGAAACGGTGCGCCAAGCAAAATATAGAGCGCTGCGATCTGAACCAAACAGGCAACCAGCGCCAATGCGCTGTGAACAGGGTTTCGGGCAACGACAACCAGCACGCCTGATGCAACGGCAACAACCGCTAACAGCAGAAAAAACTCGCGCTCCATCCTCGTACTCCTGTGTTGCCCTTTGTCCAAAATGCAAGGTGGCTCAGTCGCCTGTTGTCACAGGCTGTAACCCGTACCATCGATGTATTTCAGCAGCTCTTCCTCTTCGCGCATGATCTCATCCAACCGGTGTTTGACCACATCGCCGATGCTGATCACGCCCTGTAACCCTTCATCATTGTAGACCAGCATGTGCCGGTTTCGGGTTTCCGTCATCAGCGCCATAATGCGGATCAGGTTGTCATCCGGGGCACAGGTTGCGACCGCGGTCATGACATCGCGGACAGGACGCTGTCGCCCCTCGCCTTCGGCGTTAGCAAGTGATTTGCAGATATCCCGTTCAGAAATACCGCCCATTGGCTTACCTGCCGGATCCATCACAACCGCAAAACCAATTTTCTTGGTATTAAATAACTGAAGCGCAGTCAGGACACTGTCGTCTGGAGCAACGGAATAGGTTTCTGACCCTTTGTGCTGCAATACTGTGCTGACATACATTCGATCACCCTTTCTATCACATTTGATGGTGCAACGTTTCGGGCATTGCTCCCTCGGTATCGTTATTTGCCCCTGCGTATCCGTGACCACCAGTCCAAGCTTTTGGATGGTTTATCGGTTCGTAATTCTGATCTGAGGTCCCCTGATCGGTTCAGCTTTGCAGGACGAACTGTACCGCCGTCAGCGGCCTTGCCCGGGGCAGCAATCAGATCGTCGAGATGCACCAACAGCTTGGCCCGGTCGTTTGTTGCAACTTCATATTCTTGTCCAAGTTTGATCGCATCTGCGGGGCAAGCATCCTCGCACAGCCCGCAGTACAGGCACCTTGCCAGATTGATGTCGAACACCATGGGACGCCGATCGCCTTTGTCGTTTTCAAACGGGATGACGGTAATGCAATCACAGGGGCAGATCTTTGAGCACAGCTCACAGGCTACACAGTTCACCTCGCCCTGCTCATTGGTGTTCATAAAATGATGCCCGCGGTGGCGTTGATAAGGCACCCATTTTTCATAGTCAGGATATCGATGCGTCACGGTTCTAGAGAACATATACCCCAAGGTCAGACGCAGTCCGGCAAGCAGATCAGCAAAGAAAACCCGCCCAATCCAACCGCGTTGTTTTAACCCCGTTCGTGCCATCAATCGGGCCCCATCACTCACAACATCAAAAAGCCGCTTACTAGAATATTCAGCAGTGAAAACGGCAACAGTACCTTCCAGCCGATTGTCATCAGCTGATCATAACGGTAGCGCGGAAACGTGAAACGCAACCACATAAACACCCAGACAAAGAAACCAACCTTTAAAAACAGCCAGATAACAGGTGGGATAAAGGCTGGGTTGCCAAGCCATCCCCCAAAGAAAAGCAGCACGTTCAGGAAGGAGAGAAAGACCACCACCAGGTATTCGGCCAGCATGAAAAGCGAGAAGCGAATGCCGCTGTATTCGGTGTGATACCCCGCCCCCAGATCACCTTCGGCTTCGGGAAGGTCAAAGGGAATGCGCTGTGCCTCGGCCATGCCGGCAACAAAGAAAACAAAAAAACCAATCGGCTGGACAACAATATTCCAAAGCCCCTGTTGCGAGGCGACGATCTGACTGAGCTGCATGGAGTTGGCCAGCATCACCACGCCAATAACCGAAAAGCCCATTGGTATTTCATAGGAAATCATTTGGGCGATTGATCGTAGGCTTCCCAGAACAGCGTATTTACTGTTCGATGCCCAGCCGGCCAAGATGGTGCCAAACACACCAATCCCCGACACCGCAAGTATGAAAAGCAACCCAACATTCAGGTCCGAAATGGACAGTGTGACCTCATGTCCGAACATCTGAATGGGCTCTCCAAACGGGATGGCCACAAACACCAGAAATGGCGGCACCAGGGCAACAACAGGCGCGATAGAAAAAAGCAACCTGTCGGCCTGGGCCGGGATGTGATCCTCTTTGGTCAGGAGTTTAACGGCATCAGCCAGGGGCTGTAGCAGACCATGCCAGCCAACCCGCATGGGACCGGGGCGTTGTTGAATATGGGCCGCAATTTTTCGCTCTAGCCAAGTCAGTGGGAGCGGCAACAACAGCAATACGCCAACCACTACTGCCATTTTGATCAACAGCGGCAATAGCGACCACAGAAAATCCATGCTGCCAAACCTCCACCTCAGTGACAACAGATGACCGCCGGTGTCTCGTGATGATCACGACCCGACAGCACCTGCACAATCAGATGGGGCAAAACAAATAAATTTCCAAAATCGCAATTTAGCAGCGTTGGCGGAACCGCGAATGTTACGCCGTTTTTTGCGTGTTTTGACGCTCAGCCTGTAGCGCGGCTAATGTTTGGAGCAACAGCGCCTTTTTGATCGGCTTTGACAGAAAGCAATCCATGCCGGCTGCAAGACATGCTTCGCGATCACTTTCAAAGGCGTTGGCCGTGAGTGCCACAATTGTCGGCTGCTCGATATCCAGCGCCCGGATCTCACGTGTCGCAGAAATACCATCCAGCTCGGGCATCGACATATCCATCAAGATGATATCTGGCAGATGTTCCTGACACATCTCAACAGCTTCTCGGCCATTGACCGATTCGATCAATTTCAGCGGCTGATCCGCCAAATATTTATGTACCAGCAATCGGTTAACCCGGTTATCTTCGGCAAGCAGAACCAGACTATCGGCCAGAACTGCCACAGGTGTCTCTGGCTGTGGCTCTGCCTCGACAACCTCACCCTGTGATGGCGACAACTGCACAACAAGACTAAAGCAACAGCCCTTCCCTAGTTCCGAACGCAAAGTGATCGTTCCGCCCATCCGCTCGGCCAGAACATTCGAAATGGTCAACCCCAACCCGGTACCACCATAGGCGCGTGTCGTTGCACTATCGGCCTGCGAAAAGCGGTTAAAGATGTGCTTGGCTTGCTCGGGCGAGATCCCGATCCCAGTATCTTCGATATCAACCAAAAGCCGATAGGGATCATCCTCTGTCGTCGAGACATTTACTGTCACTGCCCCCTCAGAGGTGAATTTCACCGCGTTGCCAACAAGGTTTACCAGGATCTGGCGCAAGCGCCCATCGTCACCGTGAACCGCGTAAGTCATGCCCTTGGCATATTTGACTGTTAGTTCAATTCCTTTGTCTTTGGCCTTGGGTCGCAGCAAGTCCATTGAGCTTTCAATGCAGTGACACAGGTCAAAATCTGCGGGTGAAATTTCAAGTTTGCCCGCCTCAAGTCGTGACAGGTCGAGTATATCGTTGATGATCTTCAGCAAAGCCAACGAGGATTCCTGTATCGTATCCGCATACTTCTGCTCGTCGGGTGCGAGACCAGCCTCGGTCAACAAACCCGCCATTCCGATAATTCCATTCATCGGAGTGCGAATTTCATGGCTCATATTTGCAAGGAAATCCGATTTTGCTCTGTCAGCCTGCTCGGCGGCAAATTTGGCCTCAGCCAGCTCAAGTTCGCGCGTCTTGACGCTGGTAATGTCGCGCTCGATGCCTATGACAAGATCAACTTCGCCTTCGTCGTTCAGAACTGGCACCACATTAACATCAAGCCAAAGCGCTTCGCCTGCTTTGGTGTAGTTTTGAATTTCCGTATAAAAAATCTCACCCCGTTTTACATGATCCTGAATCCGGCTTACGACCTCGAGGTCAGTTTTGGGGCCGTTAAACATATCGCCGGGTGTGGCGCCAATTGCTTCTTCGTAAGAGTAGCCTGATACCCGCGTAAAGGCATCGTTGACCCAAACCACACGGTTATTTGCATCCGTCAATACGATGCTGTCAGAGGCATGTTTCGCTACAAGAGAAAGCCTATGCAACTCGGCTTGGTTTTCTTGCAGCTTTGCGTGGGTTTTTTCCAAGGCTGCTTGGCCAGCATTCAATTCAACATTGCGTTGTTGCAGGGTACGGTTGGCTTTCATCAACTCTTCGCGCAGGTGTACATCCTGCGATACATCCCAGTTCACCCCAACCATGCGGGTCCGACCGGTGGCATCAACAAACGCTCTGCCCAGCGCACGGATGTGTTGCTCCCGGCCATTTGGCAGGACTATTCGGAAATCTGACGCATATTGCCCGGAATTTGCCAAAGCGTCCTCAAAGATCTGAACTGCGCGGTCATGATCATCGGGGTGCAAGCGCTGCAACCAGTTTTCCAAGTCAATTTCTTGGTCCTTAGCAAGATAGCCATAAAGACTTCGCATCCGCTGATCCCAGATGAGCACACCCCGATCCGGATCGAATTCCCAAATGCCAATTTTGGAGGTTTCGACTGCAACGCCCAGCCTTCGCGAAAGCGTTTCAAGCTGGCGTTCACGCCGTTTGAGGGTCATGATCACCGCACGCCTTGCTGCCGAAAGGCGACCAACCAGTAAAGTTGGGAAAAGTATGAGCGCGCCTGCTGTCAGCAATGTCAGCCGCATCGCCCACAAATTGGATGGCTTTGCAGGCCAGCCATCAATTGGCCGCGCAGCGAGTTGCCATGTCCCGACAGGAAGAGAGATATCCAACAGAACGGGATTGTCATCCACAACTGCGGCGTCTCCAAAAAACAGCGCACCATCTGCCCCCATGCCATCTTGGCCCGTCAGGGCGACTTCGATATCGGCATTAGGATCGGTTACACCAGCTTCAGCATAAAGGGTATCAACATCAATTACGGTCGACAGAATGCCATAAAAGCGACGGTCAGGGCCTGAACCCAAAAAAACTGGATGCCGACTGATAAACCCGCGCCCCCCTTGGACCAAGTTTACTGGACCTGCCAGAACCATTTCACCACTGTCACGAACACGATAGGCGGCGTCACGCTGTGCTTGGTTTTTGTTATAGTCTAACCCCATCACGGCTTCGTTGCCTTCGATAGGATAAACCAATGACACCACAAGATCAGGTGCTGCAGCGACCAAGCGTACTTCTTTGTGGTCGCCGATCACTTCGTGGGCAAGTTGGTTAAAGCGTTCTTGTGTCATATCCGGCTCGGTTGCCAACACAGCAACCAAGCCGCGGACCAGTTGAATATTGGCGCTAAGATGACCTTCTAAACGGGACCCCAGCAAGCCCGCCTGATGCTGAACATCCGCCCTAACTGACTGATTGTGAATTGTTGCATTCTGTTTTTCAGCAAAGATAGTGGCGACCAAAACAACGACAAAGGTCACCAACGCGGGCAAATAAGTCCGGTTCGTCAGCGCTGCTAGCCATGTTCTGGGATTTACACTAATGGCCATAAACCACCTTTGAGAAATGTCGAATCAGTTTCAGAGCGTCTGGCCACCCTAACTACAAGGTATGCAAAACGTCTTAATAATAGTTGACCCACCGGAAAGCAGTTTTGCCGCAAAGGACAACCGATGAAATTATGGAGGGGTTTCCCCGTAGCCGGCAATAGGTTTCACCACTGTTTCCTTGTCTGACCCCCCCTCACCCAGAGCAGGCCTATGAGACGCCAACCTTGGGTTCTATGCAGATTTCTAGCCAGTCGTTCACCATGATACCGGGCATCGGTTAGAGAATTCTCTTTTCAACGTCACCGGCAAATGCATGAATAAGTTAGCTATTGATACAGCACGCCAAAATTCAGCAACCCACATTTAAGGACATGATCATGCACAATGAAGTTCTTATTCTGGCAGTATTTGTGTTTCTCTACAGCATCGTTGCCGGGAGGGTTGAGCGCAGTGTCATCTCAGGACCGGTGATTTTTGTGGCCGCAGGCATTCTGATGGGACCTTTGGTTTTGGACTGGTTCGAAGGCCGAGCCATGCGAAATCAGTTGCGCATGTTTGCCGATATGACGCTGGTCTTGATATTGTTCAGCGATGCCGCAAACGCGGAACTGGCAGTGCTGAAATCCAGATTCAAAATTCCAGCAAGAATGCTGTTGATCGGCCTGCCCGGTGTCATCGCACTTGGATTTGGCTTGGCCTTGGTATTGCTGGATGTGCTCACTTTCTATGAGGCTGCCATTATTGGGACCATTCTGGCCGCAACAGATGCCGCACTCGGCAAGGCGGTGGTCACAGACGAAAATGTGCCGGATTGGATCCGTGCAGGACTGAACGCCGAAAGCGGCTTAAACGACGGTTTATGTGTCCCCTTTCTGTTTATCTTCATTGCCCTAGCACTAGAGGCCAGTGGCGCAGATGCCGAAACAATCCGGCCCTTCACAGTTGTGCTCGAAGAGCTGGGAATTGGATTGCTCGTTGGTCTGGGGCTGACATTGGTCGCGTCGCTGCTCATCAAACAGTGCCTTGCCAAGGGATGGCTAACCGAGGTTTGGCTGCAAGTGACTGTGCCTGCCCTTGCTCTGGCCTGTTTCTCGCTTGCGCAGTCCCTGCACGGCAGCGGCTACATTGCTGCCTTTACCGGTGGATTGTTATTTGGGTACATGCTTGGCCACTCAAAGCACAAGTTTGTTGTGGCCGCCGAAGGTATCGGGGAAACCCTTGCCATGCTTACCTGGCTTTTGTTTGGCTCTGCTGTCGTTGGTAATATCATTGGATTGGTGACTTGGCAGATCGTGCTTTATGCCCTGCTTAGCCTGACAGTTGTTCGCATGTTGCCGATATTCCTGTCGCTCACCGCAACAACAGCAACCAGTCACGACAAGCTTTTTCTCGGATGGTTCGGGCCACGTGGCCTTGCCAGTATTGTGTTTGCAATCATTGTTTTAGACAACGGACTTCCCGGTGGTGAAACCATCGCATTGGTCGTTATCTTCACTGTATTCCTGAGTTTGATAGCCCATGGATTTACGGCCAAACCATTGTCAGCTTGGCTTGCCAGAAATCAAACTGCCAATGATCGACGCTGAATTTGCCCATGATTTCTGATCTTTGAAACGGCATATACCGTTCATTGAGGACCGGCTGCACATCAATATTGCACAGCTGTGCACTTTCTGCTTTTCTTCCATGCATAGACATCGAGGGGTTCAGAAATGGCACGGTTAAGCTGGGGGTTGGTTGGCGGCGGACGGGGCAGTCAGATTGGCCCGGCGCACCGATTGGGCGCGGGCCTTGATGGCGCGTTTGACTTTGTCGCAGGCGCGTTGGACCACTACCCTGAGGCCGGGCGCACTTTTGGCAAAGAACTCGGCCTGTCTGCTGATCGCGCTTATGGTAGCTGGCAAGAAATGCTGGAGGTTGAAGCAAAGCGGCCAGATCGGCTTGACCTGGTGACCATAGCCACCCCTAACGCGACCCATTTCGAAATCACTAAGGCTTTCCTGAAAGCTGGCTTTAATGTCCTGTGTGAAAAGCCCATGACCATGACGCCTGAAGAAGGCGAAGAAATTGTGACCTTGGCGCAGCAGACAGGAACGATTTGCGCGGTGAATTAAGGCTATACGGGCTATTCCTTGGTCCGTCACATGAAAGCGATGATCGCGGCCGGTGATCTGGGGGATATTCGATTGGTCAAAGCCGAGTTCTCACATGGGCATCACGCCGCCGGGAATGACGCGGAGAACCCGCGGGTGCGGTGGCGTTATGATCCAGCGCAGGCTGGTGTTTCAGGACAATTCGCCGACTGCGGCATCCATGCGCTGCACATGGCGAGTTTTGTCACCGGGCAAGAGATTGAGACCCTCTCGGCCGACCTTGCGTCCTGTGTCTCGGGGCGAGAGCTGGAAGACGACGCGATGGTCAATTTCCGTATGTCGGGCGGCGCGGTTGGGCGTCTTTGGACCTCGTCCATCGCGCTGGGGCGGCAACATGGTCTCAGCATCGAAGTATTTGGGTCTTTGGGTGGGCTAAAATGGGAGCAGGAACAGCCAAACCAACTGTATTACATGCCGCTTGGGGGACGTCGTCAAACCATTGAACGTGGAGAGGAAAACCTGTCCTCCGAGGCAGATCGCTGCTCACGTGTTGCGATTGGTCATGCCGAGGGCATGCCATTGGCCTTTGCCAATATCTATAAAGATCTGAACGACGCGATCCGCGCCGCAAAAGCCGGAACCCCGGTTCCGCCTGATGCAGACCTGTACCCGCGCGCGGTAGACGGATTAAGATCTATGGCTGCTGTTTTTGCTGTGGCAGACTCTGGTAGCAAGGGCGGCACCTGGGTTGACGCACGCCCTAAGATGTTTCGCTAAACGTCCAGGTCAGCATCATAGGTTACTGCGGCGATCTCTGCCTTTGCACTTTGCAGAATTTCAATTGCTTTGGCAGCGCGGAGTGCGGCTTCGGTCAGCATCGGCTTGGGGGTTTCGTGCCATTCATCCGGGCGCAGTTCCCGCCGTTCACGAATAACGCGCAGTGCATCGTAAAGTGTTGGATAGGTTTCCGGGTGGTTGTGATGCAGATACAGCGCAACCACCGCAACCGAACGGCTGCGCCCTCCCCGGCAATGCACCAGAATATTGCCACGCTCGCGTCGTGGATATGAAGGTTTGTCGGGCCAGGTTTGCTCCAATGCACCTTCGAGCAGATAGTACCCGGCCAGGATCAGCTTCTCGGGATTGCCCGCGCCATCAACCATACCGATTTTATAAGTCCGCACCGGCGCCGGGCCGGAGGCGCATTTTGCCCCTTCCTCGACCAGCAAGGGATCAGACACATAGTTGATGTCCAGATTGACCGCGCAATTTACAACAGTGGTGATATTCGCTTCAGCCAGCAGATCAATATTCCGCGCGCCTTCGGCCCCGCCGATATACAGCGAAACCTTATCAGGGCCGATGCCTTCAGCAATCAAGCTGATATCCGGGCGATCATATACTGGTGTCTTCTTGGTCATCCTGCATCCCTTGCACAACACTGGTCGGCAAGCCGACCCTGTAACAAATGTTGCGCAATAGTTTCATTTTTTGCACAGGCGTGCAATGATGCAATTGCAGACCATCTAGTTATTCGCCTAATAACAGCCCAATACCCGTTGCACTAATATTGTTTGAAAAATTGCCACCCTCGCAGCATACCGTGTTGAACAGACCAAAAGGTAGACGAATGAAGAAGAAACCTAAAACGTCCTTTGTAAGCGCTCAACAAGTTGCTGATCTGGCTGGGGTTTCTCGATCTGCGGTGTCGCGCACGTTTACCAAGGGGGCATCAGTCTCCCCAACGACGCGAAACAAGGTTGAAAAAGCGGCGGACAAGCTTGGCTATCATGTTAATGAGCTGGCACGCGGCTTGATCAACGAACAAAGTAATATCGTGTGCATTGTAGGGGCCGATATCTATACCCCCTATCAATCGCGATTTATCGATGCCCTGACCCGCGAGCTGCAAGCGATCCAAAAGGTTGCCATTGTTGTCAACTCATCCGGAGATGTCGGGGTGCGCGACGCACTGGCCCAAACCATCCGCTATCGGGCGGATGCGACCTTGGTATTGTCTGGTCAACCCGATGATGCGCTGATCCAGACCTGTCTGAACAATGGCCAACGGGTTATTGTGGTCAATCGTGACAAAATGCAATCGGGCGTCGAAAGCATCGTGGTGACCAACCGCGTTGCAGCCCGCGAGGCCTTTCACATGCTGCACCGCGCGGGCTGTCGCAACATCGTTGCCGTCTCCTCCAAGGCTGGCACCCCCAGCCTTGTTGCCCGTGAACAGGCGTTTCTGGAAGAAGCAAAGACCCATGGGGTTGAGGCCACTCTCAAGACTATTGGCATGACGTCGTATGAAACAGGTGCCGAAACAGCACGGCAGCTGTTCAGTGGCAGCAACCCACCCGATGGGGCTTTTTGCCTAACCGATCTGTTGGCCTGCGGGTTTATGGATGTTGCCCGGCATGAATTTGGCCGCCGCATCCCCGTGGATCTGTGCGTTATCGGCTTTGATGACATCGACCAGTCAAGCTGGTCGTCTTACAACCTGACGACTTTTCGCCAGCCCGTCGAAGACATTGCAGCTTATATTCGCGACCTTCTCACCTCGCATCCAACTGAAACTGCTGACGACGGCCCTACCCGCTTTGCAACCGAGCCGGTGTGGCGCCAATCCGTGCGGATGGGCACCACGGCATAATTATCTGATAACCGGAATACCGCTGGCCTTGGATAAAAGGTCAGCCACACCCGGCGTCGCTGCCAAAACCTTGCCCCCATGGTGCAACTGTGCGGTCTCGGGAAATCCGCCAATAACACCACCGGCCTCTTGCACCAACAAGAACCCCGCCAGACAATCCCAGGCATTCATGTGCAGCTCGGCATAGCCATCTGATCGGCCTTCGGCGACATAGGCCAGCCCCAGCGCCCCCGAAGAGGCCCTGCGCACATTGGCACCATCATCAAACAGCTGATGAATAATATCGAAATACTGCTGGTTTGGCAGGCGATTAGACCAACCAATCTCGATGCTGGCTTCATCCGCCCGGGCAATTCGCGAGACCGAAAGCTTGGCGTCGTTGAGATAGGCACCTTGCCCTTTGCGTGCAAAATACAGCTCATCAAACGAGGGATTGTAGATCGCGCCAAACTGTATTTCCCCAGCCGACACAAACGCCATAGCGACGCAGTAATGCGGAATGCCACGCGCAAAATTCGCGGTGCCATCAATAGGGTCGACAACCCAATAGTCGCCCTTAACAACCCCACCCGTTTCTTCGCCCAAAAATCCATCCAACGGGAACCGGGATTCAATCTCGCTTCGAATGAGCTTTTCAACGGCCAGATCTGTTTCGGTCAGAAAATCCTGTGGGCCCTTCATTTCAAAGGCCCCAGCGGGTCGCTCATTAAACGCCTCACTCGCAAGCGTACCTGCGGCCTTAATCAGTTTACGACACGCGTTGGCACGAACAACGAGGTCAGTATCTGACATACAAGCTTCGGTGGAACTCTTCATTCTTATAACCTGTTATCTTGATCAATCAGCGTGTGGCGCTTGATCGATTGTTTTCAATTTCATCTGCGATGATCAAAAGCGTTGGGTAATTCCCTCCGGCACCAATCGCAGCATAGCCCGGGGATTCAAATGCTGGGCGGGAGCGTTTTTCAGCATCCCAATTAATGGGCCGGTATATGCCTCCAGATTTCTTCAGGATCAATATCGCCGCCGCAACGTCCCATGGATTGATGCCAACCCCAATCGCCCCATCGGCCCAGCCGACAGATACATGTGCAAGTCCCAGCGCGGCACTGCCGTTGCGACGCACCGACGAGAAGCCCTCCATCAGGCGACCAAACCGATCCAGAGCCACCTCTTTGCCATCGGCCGCCAAGTCGCGCGCCGACGGATAACTGGCCAGCAAAGTGGCATCGGCCTGATCCGGCATGGCCTGGGTTTTCAGCAGCTCATCCCCCAGATATGCGCCCAATGTGTCAGCACTGAACATGTTGCCGCCCATTGGGTCCCAGATTGCGCCGGCGATGATTTCGTCATTCAGAACCGCGCCAATAGACACGCACCATGATGGCAGCCCACAGGCAAAATTGGATGTGCCATCGATGGGATCAACAAACCACTTTAGGTCGCCCTGCCCCTGCGCTCCGCCCTCTTCACCAACCACTTGCGAGTTTGGTTCCATCGTCAGCAACTGATCAACTATGATCACCTCGGCGGCTTTGTCATGTTCCGTCACGATGTCACGGCGATCCGCCTTATAGGACAGATCCATACTGGACCGGAACGCCTTGATCAGCGGTTCATGAACCGAATGAGCCGCCTGTTGAGCGATGCTGCGCAAATGCGCCGAATACTTGGGATCAACTTGGGATGCTGACATTACAGTACTTTTCTTCGAAGGAGAGGTTTGGCCCGGGGCATGCCCGGGCCAAGAGAGTTAGCGGCTATAGCTGATGCGCCACAGGTCCTGCCAATCCTGACGCATGTCGAAATCGTCAGCGCCTGTTTCGGCCACGTGCGGAGTTAGACGATCGCGCAGCTGCACAACGCCCGACGGCTCTTCGGGGTGTGGAGCAATCGCGCCATTGCCGGACATTTTGCCGTCACGAACCATCGGTCCAACGCCAGCTTCCGTCATCATGAAGTGCAGAAACAGCTTGGCGGCATTCGGGTTTTTGGTGCCGTTTGAAATCAGGCCAAAGCCGGGTTTGTAAAAGCCCATGTAAGGCTGAATATCCTGACAGATCGACATGGTTAGACCACCGTCGACGGTATCGCGGTATTTGGCCGACGACATGATGCCAAAGAACGGCTCGGCCTGACCCGGCGTGCCTACAGCGTCGGCCACGTCGCCATCACTGTCGGTCAACAGTGGTGCGTTACCGGCAAGGGCTTCGACCCACTGGGCGGTTGCAGACTTGCTGCTGGTATCTAAGTCATTGCCAAAATGCGCCTTATAGGCAGCGGCAACGTCATCATCAAAATGCATTTCCATCTGGTTGAACCAGTCAGGAATGGAAGGCTTGTGCAACGGATCAGGCATGGCAACGCGGCGGTTCCAGTCGTCACCAGTCAGCTCCCAAATATTGCTTACTGGGCAAACCTCGGTGTTTTCACTGTTAAAGCTCCAAACCGATGGGTCACGCCAGACCACCAGCGGATCCTGTGACAGCTCATCAATATCACCGGCCAAATCGGGCGGTGTCCAGCTGCTGACCATGTCGGAGCCCAGAAGTTGCGCCAATGTGGCGCCTGCATCACTGGAGATGATCACATCACCAACAGTGTTGCCAGACTGTGCTTCGCGTACCACCAGGTCGATCTGAGCGGCACCCTTAACTTTGCTGCCAACGGCCTCGATCCCGTACATCTCGGTAAAGGCTTTGGCGGCTTTCTTGATTTTGCCGGTGCTGGCGTAGATGGTGATTGGGCCTTCGGCCTTGGCGGCCGCGATCAGAACCTCAAGGTCAAAATCTTCTGCCATCGCTGGCGACATTGCACCGCCGACAACCAGCGCCGCCGCCGCACAGGTCGCCTTGGCCTTACTCGTCCATGACGGGATCTTAATTGATAGTGTCATTTCAGTCTCCTCCACTGTTTTTAGTCGTCGTCACTTTTGGTTATGACGCTTTTGCCGCCGAAGGCGCGCAGCTCTCCCCAGCTTCGCAGAATTCAGCGATAACATCATCCGCAGCGGTCAACCGTTGGTCATCGCTATCGAACAAATGCATGAATGCAGGCGAGGTATGGAACCAGACCTGCTGGCCCACAGCCACCTGCGGGGGTTCGTTAATTGTCAGGAACAGCTTGTGCTCATCGACCATGATTTCGATGATCCAGCTACCGCCTGTTGGCAGAATTGCGGCCACGTTGGCCTCTCCTGCAAAATGATCTGCCGGAACCTCTGAGACCTGATTGGCAAGTTTGATATTCTCAGGGCGAAGGCCCAGAGACGCCGCGCCTTGGATCGAAGGGAAGTAGCCGTCGAGAAAGGCTTGCGACGCATATGAAATACGCGTGTCGCCCTGCTTGAGATCAATCATATTGATGGGCGGGCTACCGACAAATTCGGCCACAAAACGGTTGGCGGGGCGGTCGTAGATATCATTGGGTGTACCCACCTGTTGCAGGGTGCCGTCATGCATCACTGCAATGCTTGTTGCCAGCGTCATTGCCTCCCACTGATCGTGGGTCACAAAGACAATCGTGGTGCCAAACTCGCCATGAATGCGTTTCAGTTCGGTCCGCATTTCCAAGCGCAGGCGGGCATCCAGATTGGAAAGGGGTTCGTCCAGCAACAGAACCTCGGGATTCACTGCCAGCATCCGCGCCAGCGCCACGCGCTGCTGCTGGCCACCGGACAATTGCGACGGATAGCGGTCGCGATACTGTTCGATACCGAGCTTCTTCATCACATGATTGACCCGCTCTTCGCGCTCAGCCTTGGGAACCTTGCGCAGGCGCAGGCCAAAGTCGGTGTTCTTCTCGATCGTTAGGTGCGGCCACAGCGCGTAGGACTGGAACACCAGCCCCATGCCGCGCTTTTCAGGTGGCACAAACACGCCTTTGCCGATTGAATCGACGGTACGTTCACCAACCGCAATCTCACCGCCGGTCAGGTTCTCCAACCCTGCAATCATCCGCAGCGTGGTGGTCTTGCCGCAGCCCGAAGGCCCCAACAGGCACATAAATTCTCCATCCCCGATTTCCAGGTTCAGGTCCGACACCGCGTTGGTGGCGTTCTTGTCATAGCTTTTGTTGACGTGTTTCAGCGTGATATTTGGCATGTCAGCCCCCCAGTCCATCAGCGAGGTTTGTTTTGGTCAGCCTCTGGGCAGCTAAGGTGCCGAAATAGGCTATGGCCGAGATCATTAGAACAACGGCGTTTGCGGCTTGGGTGTAGTTGTAATCCAAGAGCCGCAGCGAGAAGGTGGTCAGAACATCAGTGCTTGGGATCGCAAGGATCACAAACAGGCTGAGCCCGCGAATGCCTGAGATAAAGGGCAAGAGAACACCGGCCACCAACGCACCCTTTTGGATGGGGATCACGATGGTCACCATGCGGCGGAACCAGCCTGCGCCTGCCACCTGCGCAGCCTCTTCCGGGTCTTTACCCAGCTGCATCATCGCCGAGATACCAGCGCGCGAGGCATAGGGCATCTGATCCGCCATAAGCGCCAGTATCAGGATCGCCGCAGTTCCATACAGCGCCGGGATAGGTCCGCGTTCTACCGCAAACAGCGACAGATAGGCGGCGGCAAATGCGATGCCTGGAACCAGATAAGGAAAGAATGTGACCTGGCGCAGGAAGATCGACACCCCTTTGATGGGTGAGCGCACCACGACATAGCCGACTAGAATTCCCATGATACCCGAGCAGATCGAGGCAAAGCCAACAATGCGCAATGTGTTCCACATGGCCGTCCACAGTTCTGACGACAGCAACACACCGCTACTCAGACCGACGGTTTCAAGATTGGAGCCGATCCAATAGTCCAGCGTGAAGTTTGACAGAGCAAACTGGCCCGGCACCTGCATGATAGTCGACAACAGCAGGGTCATCAGTGGCAAGCCAACGCTCAGGAAGAAGATAAGGCCAGCCAGCGCAGTTGCTGGCATCCGGAATTTTCCGAGAGCCGTTTGGCGATTCATGGACCCCTTGCCGCCAACGGTGACGAACTTGCGAGACTCGCGCACCAAACGGGCGTCAATCAACAGGGAGACAATCCCGATTAGCATGATTGCACCGGCCAGCACTGCCGCCACACCGGTTTGCCGCGAGGCAATGCTGCGGTAGAGCGAAGTAGCAAGCACATCATAGTTTACCGGCAGTCCTAGTACGTAAGACACACCAAATTCACCCAGACATTTCGCAAAAATCAGAACGGTCGCCGACATCAGCGCCGGCAGCATCAGCGGCAGAATGATCTGCCAGGCAACTGTGCGTGGCCCCGCCCCCAGGATTCGAGCTGAATCTTCCAGCTGCGAGTCAAAGCGGCGCAGCGCGTTGCCAAATAGCAGGATGACAAAGGGCGTATAGTGCAGCGCCAGAATAATAGTGATTGGTAGTTGCCCGTAGGCCAGCCAATCCGGGGGTGTCCACCCCATGTTCTCAAGCCAGCCAGCCTGTCCGCCCACGGTACGGTTCTTAAACAGGGTGCGCCAGGCCAGTGCAAAGGTCCACGAGGGCAGCATGTAGGGAACGATCAGGGCGGTCGCAAACCAGCGACGCCCGAACATGTCAGTCCGGCTCAGCAGCCAGGCCAGAACGCCCCCAACGCTTAGCGACACGATAATAGCGCCAAAGGATACGCTCAGCGTATGGCGCAATGGTTCCCAGAACAGGATTTTTGATACCGGCGAGAACAGCGCTCGGTCAAAATAGTACCAGGTCAGCTCTCCCAAATCGGCCTTGGCGCGGCGGACATCACCAAACTGAACCTGTACTGAGTCAAACAGCAGACTGGCGATGGGAACAACGATCAGATAGCCAAACAGCAGAACCAGGAATAATCCGATTGCCGCCGTCGGCTCGCGCCAACCAATCTTGAGCCGATAGCGCAGACGCATCCAGCGCCCTACTTCTTCGGGTGAAACTTGATCTTTTATCATTCACTCCCTCACACAGGTTCTTTGTCCCTGTGCCCCTCCCGTTTACGCCAACAGATCAGATTCGGTGCTGTTGGGCCGGTTTATCCATCCTCGCCTTGCGTCTGACTTCATGTCAAGATTTTTTGCACACCTGTGCAACAATGGGCGCACCTGTAGTTTGTTCTCCATAAAACCAAAATAAACTGAAACTCGGCTCCCCAACCTACCTGCAGCTATTGCGATGCACAGCCTTGCAGAAAATCACATCTTACTAGAGCAGAACACTAAGTGGCGTCCCGCTGATAGATCCAGTCGTGATCGGGGTCGTTCTGAAACCGCCATTTGCGCAGAGGTCCAGCCATCACATTGAGATAATACATCTCGTAGCCATATGGCGCACCACAGGGGTGATGACCCTTGGGCACCAGAACCACATCACCATTCTTCACGGCCATGGTCTCGTCTAGTTCACCATCCTCGGTATAAACCCGCTGCACGCCAAATCCGCTTTCCGGGTTCAGGCGATGATAATAGGTTTCCTCCAAATAGGTCATTTCGGGGAAGTTATCCTCGTCATGGCGATGTGACGGATAGGATGACCAGTTGCCCTGTGGCGTAAACACCTCGGTGACCAGCAGGCTGTCGGCCACATCGCGGCCTTCCATGGCGATGTTGTTGATGTAGCGGGTGTTTGCGCCCTTGCCGCGTGGGGTGGTTTCAATTCCCTCGGGGCCAAGTTTTTGAGCCTGGTGATTGCCAGCCCCCGGCGCCGTGCATACAGCCAATGTGCATTCGGTTGTCGCCTTAGCAGACCAATCGCTGTCATTTGGCACATACAGACAATGTGGCGGCGTGCGTTCAAACACCGACATCCGCTCACCCATCTCGCCAAAGTCCTGACCTGAAGCCGTGAACTCAACCTTGCCTTCGACCAGCACCAGAATTGCCTCGCGGTCCCCCGTCACCTCGGAAACTTCGTCTCCGGCTTTCAGGCAGTGCAGCTGAAACCCGACATAGGTCCAACCCGCATCTTCAGGAGAGATATCATGTACCTTGCCGGTCGATGCGCTTGGCTTACGTAATAGATCAGCCATTTAGCTCTCCTTCCAAACCGGCCTCTTTGGCCATTATCTTTAGCGATTTCAAACCCAACGACTGGTATTCAAACGGACTGCGAACCGCCGGGTCTTGCTCTGCTTCGATCACCAGCCAGCCTTCATATCCAACTTGCGCTGCAGATTTCAGCACCGGTACAAAATCTACACCACCCTCGTCATCTCCGGGAACAGTAAACACCCCACGGCGCACGCCTTCCAAGAAGGACAGGCCTTCAATCTTCACATCCACCATCACCGCAGGTCGGACGTTTTTGGCATGGATATGTGCTACCCGGCCAACGTGTTTGGCCATCACCTTTTCAGGGTTTCCACCTCCAAAATAGCAATGCCCGGTGTCGAACAGTAGCTTTGTGGTCGGGCCGGTCACCGCCATTAAACGGTCGATTTCATCGGGTGTTTCCACAATTGTTCCCATGTGATGGTGATAGACCAGTGTCAGCCCTTGTGCGGTGCAGAACTCGGCTATGGCCTCAACGTCCGCGCCAAACTTCTGCCAGTCGCCATCCGCCAGAACTGGGCTTTGCGAAACTGGCGTATCGTCGTCGCCGTGAATGGCGTTTGACGTTTCGCAGACGACCACCACCTGACAGCCCTGTGATTTCAGCAGGTCCAAATGCGGCTGGATTGCGCGCTTTTCATCCGCGACCGAATGGGTCAACAGGTTCAGCGAGTGCCACCCTGACACCAGAACCAATCCCTTGTCTGACAAAGTGTTTTTAAGAACAGCATGATCGGTTGGCAGCTTGTGCCCCTTTTCGATCCCGTCAAAGCCGATTTTGGCGGTCTCGCTCAGACATTGCTCGAGCGAGATATCAGCGCCAAGTGTCTGGTCGTCATCGTTGGACCAAGCAATTGGGTTGGTGCCAAATTTGATCATTGCTCGTTTCTTTCTTTAACTGCCGCTTCGTAGTGGGCGCGGGCCGCGTTAACCTCATCTCGTTGAGACACTTCGGGCACCGCGACGTCCCACCAATAGCCGCCCTCTTGGGTCGATGGGTATGGGTCTGTGTCAATGACAATGACCTTGACCCCCGGCTGATCTCGTTCGGCCAATGCCGCCTCAAGCTCTGCAATCGAGCCGACCTTTTGCGCCTTGGCACCCATCGATTCTGCATGTTTGGCAAAGTCGATAGCTGACGGCACCTGATGGCGGGTGTGGTCCAGCAAGTTGTTGAACTCGGCCCCGCCGGTGCCCATCTGCAGCCGGTTGATACAGCCAAAGCCGCGGTTGTCTGTTAGCACGATGGTGAAATCTACGCCCATGGACACGGCCGTCGCCAATTCAGAGTTGGCCATCATATAGGATCCATCGCCCACCATGCAGATCACATCACGCGAGGCATCTGCCAGCTTGATGCCCATGGCGCCGGCAACTTCGTACCCCATGCAGGAATAGCCATATTCCATATGGTAGGCCCCGGGGCCTGAGGCCTTCCAAAGCTTGTGCAGCTCCCCGGGCATGGTGCCAGCCGCGCTCATCACTGTAGTGTCATCGGTTGCGGCGCGCTGAACTGCGCCTATCACTTGCATGTCGGTGGGCAAGGCGTCGGCAGCCTCGGGTGCTCCCGTCACCTGTGCAACGTCGTGATACCAGTCATCCTTCAACGAAGCTGCAATCTCAGGACCACGATAGTCGCCCAGCCCCTCGGACAGTGCGGCAAGGCCAAAGAGAGCGTCGCCCACTAAGGACAGGGCGCCATGCTTGATCGTGTCATAGGGCTGAATGTTTAGCGCCAGAAGTTTACAGTTCGGGTTCTTGAACAAGGCCCAGCTGCCAGTGGTGAAGTCCTGAAACCGTGTTCCAACGCCAATCACCAGATCTGCAGCCTCGCACAGCGCGTTTGCACAGGCTGTGCCCGTCACGCCCACCGCGCCAAAGGCCATAGGATCGCCCCAAGCCAACGCCGATTTGCCCGCCTGCGTTTCGACAACGGGAATGTTGTGAATATTGGCAAAGGCCCGCAGCGCTTCACTGGCGTCAGAATAATGCACCCCACCGCCCGCAATAATCACCGGGTTCTTAGCCTGTAGAATGGCCGCAACCCCTGCCTCCAATTCGACGTGATCAACCACAGGTCGCCGTATTGTCCACCTCTTGGGCTCAAAAAACGACAGCGGCCAGTCATAGGCCTCGGCCTGAACATCCTGACAAAAGGACAGCGTAGCTGGGCCGCAATCCGCCGGGTCAGTCATTGCCCGGAATGCGCGCGGCAAGGCCGTTAGTAGCTGTTCTGGGCGCGTGATCCGATCGAAATAGCGGCTATAAGGGCGGAACCCGTCATTGGCTGACACAGTCCCATCCTCAAAACTCTCGATCTGCTGCAAAACCGGGTCTGGCTCACGGCTGGCAAACACATCGCCAGGTACGAATAAAACTGGCAACCGGTTCACGTGGGCCAGAGCGGCCGCCGTCAGTAAATTTGTAGCCCCCGGCCCTATGGACGAGGTCACGGCCATGGCGCGTCGGCGACGTAGCTGTTTTGCATAGGCAATCGCGGTGTGCGCCATCGTCTGTTCATTATGGCCCCGATAGGTAGGCAAGCGATCCTTGACATCTTGCAAGGCCTCTCCCAATCCTGCGACATTGCCATGGCCAAAAATCGCCCAGACACCTTCGATGAAGCGGTCGCCATCTTCGTTCAACTGGTTCTTGATATATTTGACCATGGCCTGCGCGGCGGTCAGTCGAATGGTACTCATGCCTCACATCCTTTTTCTTTTGCATTGCTGCGTGCGCGGTCCCACACTTCGCACAGGCCAGCATAGTTCTGCGCCATCTGATCAATCGCCTGCTGATCACTGATTTGGCCCGCAAACCAACTGCGCGCGGTATCCCCAAATATCGTGCGGCCCACGGCGAAACCTTTGACAAGATCATGCCGCGCCGCCAGTTCAAAACTCGCAGCAAGTTCGGCAGAGGGCGCATCCAGTCCCAACACCACAACACCCCGGCAGTGCGGATCATTGGCCGAAATGGCAGACACCGTTAGATCCCAGGCCTCTGGTGTCTTGAGAGGTTCAAGCTTCCACCAGTCGGGATAGACCCCTAGGTAATAGAACCGCTGGATCACATTTGCCGTTGTCTGGTCAGAAACCTCACCAGCTTTGGATGGAATAACCTCAAGCAGAAACTCCAGACGGTTACGGCGGCACGCATGGAACAAGCGACGCACAGTGTCTTCCTGATCGGCTCTCACCGCCTCTGTGTCGTCGGGATGATAGAAACACAGCACCTTGACCACATGATCAGCAGGCCATTCTGCCAACCCGCCAAAATCAGGCCCAATCTCAGCCTCCGTCCGCAAGGGGCGAGATCCTGGTTTCTCGACCGGGCGGCCAATCCAAAGCCCCTGCCCTGCAGCCTGAAACAATGCATCCTGCCCAAGACGACTGTCACACAGGATACCATAACCATCGCGCCCGTCAGCCACCTGAGTTGCCGCCTTAAGGCACAGGGTTTTGAAGACCCTGATCCGGGCATGTTCGACCCCTGCCGCATCGGCCATATCCTCAAGCTGGATCCGGTGATCAAAGGCAAAAACCTTCATGTCATCACGTTGCCCGTGCCGGGTGGTGGCCCAATGGATCTGGTTCAGCTTTGCATCTTTACGCAGCGCCGGTGTCTGCACACCACGCTCCAGGAAAAACTCCAGCTCAGCCTTACTAGGATAGGCTGGCGTGCATCCATGACGGCTGACAGCAAAAGCACCGCAAGCATTGGCAAATTTCAGCGAAGTGGGCCAGTCTTCGCCTGTCAGCCAGCCCTTAAGCAGACCTGACATAAACCCGTCACCAGCGCCCAGCACATTGAACACCTCAATCGGAAAGCCTTCGCCAGACAGGCCATCGTCCAATGCAACCGGAATAGCCCCCTCAAAGGCAACCGCTCCCATCGGACCGCGCTTACACACCAAAACAGCGTCGCTCACCGCCCGCACAGCGCGAAGGGCCGCCAATGTGTCGGTTGTGCCGCCTGCAATGTGAAACTCTTCTTCGGTGCCAACGATCAAGTCAAATAGATGCAGTGTAGACTGAAGCTTGGCCGTAACCGCCTCGGATTCCACAAACCGGCTTTCGCCGTCGCCATGCCCCGCCACGCCCCACAGGTTGGGCCGGTAATCGATATCCAGCGCCGTCAACCCGCCGCTCTCTCGCGCCAATCGAATTGCCTTTTTGGTGGCGGCTTCTACCCTCGGGTTGCTCAAATGCGTTCCCGTTGCGCAGACACATCGCGCTGAGGCGATGAAGTCTGGATCAATGTCTTCTTCGGCAATCGCCATGTCGGCGCAGTTCTCACGATAGAAGATCAGCGGAAACTGCTCCTGATCGCGGATGCCCAGTAACACCAGCGCAGTTAGCCGCTCGGGGTCAGTCTTGACCGCGGTAACATCGACATTCTCGCGTTGCAGTTCTTCACGAATGAACCGCCCCATGTGTTCATCACCAACCCGCGTGATCAGAGCCGACTTTAGACCCAATCGTGCCGTTCCAGCGGCAATGTTGGTCGGAGACCCACCGATGTACTTGTCAAACGACCGCATATCCTCGAGCCGTCCACCAACCTGCGCTCCGTACAGATCCACAGAGGATCGGCCAATTGTGATAAGGTCTAGGGTTTTCATCGTCTGGTCATCCGTTATGAGCCGCGCTTGCCGCAAGAGAATCCCCGGCAT
The DNA here is from genome assembly GCF_057444295.1 of Parasedimentitalea nitratireducens. Lineage (NCBI taxonomy): Bacteria > Pseudomonadati > Pseudomonadota > Alphaproteobacteria > Rhodobacterales > Paracoccaceae > Parasedimentitalea > Parasedimentitalea nitratireducens. Next base: position 578,993 of record NZ_JBYAXC010000003.1, read on the forward strand.
CTTATGGAATATTAATTCCATTTTTGATCATTTCAATATTTTTCTTTCAAACGCTACGCATTCGGCCAACGGACACAGCAATCGTCGTAGCCAACGACATCGTAGAGGTCAGCGATCTAAACCCTGCAACCTCGGCATCCTTGACCGTAATGACACTAACATTGTCCCCGACAAAGGGGCTCATCACCGTGTCCGTCAGCACAACAACCGGGCACCCCAGTTCATTTGCGTGATCCACCAAAGACACGGTTTGGGCAGTGTAAGGCGCAAAGGACACCGCAATTACTGCATCGTCCGGACTGATGCTGTGGCGTTGACTCAGCTGTCCAGTTCCATCATGTAGCATGGATGGGCATTCCATCTTTTCAAAGACATAGGACAGATAACTGGCCACTGGAAACGCCCGACTATACCCGGCGACATGCACCAAACGCGCCTTGGCCAGAACCTGCACCGCCAGGTCCAGTACCGATGGATCAACACTGCCAACCAGATCTTCTAGCGCAAGCCGCCCTGTTTCCACGTACTCGGCCAACAAGGCTGATGGCGCGTTGTCCGACTGCGCACGCAGAGTGGCAAGCCGTGTCGAATAGTCAGGCCACTGCTGAGAATAAGCATCCCTGAACAAGCGCTGCAAACCTGAATAACCCCTGAAGCCCAGCAACTTGCAGAACCGCATTAGCGCTGATGGCTGCACGTCGGCTGCGGCTGCGATGTCGGCCACGGTCGATACGGCAATACGATCGGTGTTGGCCGCAACAAACTCAGCGCATTGCCGCAGCCGTTTGGGCAAGGTGCCGGACACTTCCCGCAGGCGCGCGTCAAATTCCTCGATCGAAGTTGGTGCTGTTTTTTCACTCATCGCGCGCTGCGCCCTTGACATGACCACATTCCATTCACACTAACGTATGGAATATAAATTCCATAGTGAAGCAGATTCTTGCTTCACTCCAGGTTTGGAGATCCAGATGTCCGTGAAATTCGCACTGCTCGGCGCAGGCCGTATTGGTAAAGTCCATGCCAAGGCTGTGACCTCAAATCCCGACGCGCAGCTGATCGCGGTAAGTGACGCCATTGTCGATGCCGCCACTGCCGTTGCCCAACAATATGGCGCTCGCGCTGCCTCTCTCGACGAGATTGCCGAGGCCAGTGACATCGACGCCGTAATCATCTGCACGCCGACTGACACCCATGCGGACCTGATCCAGAAGTATTCAAACGCAGGCAAAGCGGTGTTCTGCGAAAAGCCCATCGATCTGGACGTAGCGCGGGTAAAATCCTGCCTGCAAACGGTCGAGGCAAACGGCACCGCCCTGATGGTGGGGTTCAACCGGCGCTTTGACCCCAGCTTTGCCGCACTCAAGGCCGAGATTGAGGCCGGAACAATTGGAGACGTTGAACAGGTGGTGATCACATCACGCGATCCCGGCCTCCCCCCATATGACTACATTCCAGTGTCAGGCGGCATCTTTCGTGACATGACCATCCACGATTTTGACATGGCTCGGTTCCTGCTGGGCGAAGAGGTTGAAACCGTCATGGCAACAGGATCTTGCTTGGTAGACCCCAAGGTCAAGGAACTGGGGGATTTCGACACGGCTGCCGCGATCCTAACCACCGCCAGCGGCAAGCAGGCGATCATCAATAATTCGCGCCGCGCAACCTATGGCTATGATCAGCGGGTCGAGGTGCATGGGTCCAAGGGCTCGGTTTCGGCCCAGAATGAACGCCCAGTGAATATCGAGGTTGCCACAGGCGCAGGATATACTGTCCCACCCCTGCATGACTTTTTCATGACCCGCTATGTGGCGGCTTACGCCGCCGAGATTGCCGCGTTCATTAATGTGGTAAAGAACAACAAAGCGCCCTCTCCGTCTGGCGCTGATGGGCTCGCGGCACTGGCCATCGCCGAAGCCGCTGAGGCATCGGTAGCTTCAGGGGCAAGCATCAAAACTAATAAGTAAAATCAAACGCGGCCCGGCATAACCGGGCCGCAAGCTATTTACGCCTCAGGCAACAACACCGGCCCAATTTTGGCAAATTGAAGCTGCACCACTTGGCCTACGTCCAGCGGGTCATAGACATCATCCATCACCGCAAACAGCTCTCCCACAGGGGTTGCCAGAGTATACTCCATCCTCGAGCCGACATAGGTTGCCTTGGCCACTGTCACCTCAAGACCGTCGCCCGCTGCATCCCGGTTCAACACAATGCGGCTGGGACGAACGGCCATAGTCGCGGGGCCCACAGTCAGCCCACGGGCATCCAAGCGATAGCTGTAGCCAGCGATGTCCACCTCGGCCATGTCGCCCTCAACTGCTGTAATGGCACATTCCACCAGATTGGCCTCGCCGATGAAATCCGCGACGAACCGATCGGCTGGTGCATCATACAACTCGCGAGGCGTGCCAATCTGAGCAATCCCCGCGTTGCGCATGACTACAATGGTGTCCGAAACAGCCAGCGCCTCTTCCTGATCGTGGGTCACATAAACCACGGTCAAACCAAGGTTCTGTTGAATTTCCCGGATTTCCTCACGCACCTGACGGCGCAGCTTGGCATCAAGGTTCGACAAGGGCTCGTCAAACAACAGCACCTGCGGCTTTAACACCAGCGCGCGCGCTACAGCGACCCGCTGCTGCTGCCCGCCGGACAGCTCGCTGGGCAATCGGTCAGCAAAGTCAGCAAGGCCAACCAAACCCAAACCGTCAAGCGCTGCACTGCGAATTTCAGATTTCGGGTGGCCTGAGAACTTCAGGCCATAAGACACATTCTCGATAACCGTCATATGCGGAAACAGCGCATAAGACTGGAACACCATCGATACGTCCCGGTCTGTCGCCGGCAGTTTTGTAACATCACTTCCGCCAATCGAGATCGACCCTTTTGACGACATCTCGAGCCCAGCAATCATCCGCAGTGTCGTGGTCTTGCCGCAGCCCGAAGGCCCCAGCAATGTCACCAACTTCCCCGGCTCGATCTCCAGATCAATGTTATCCACGGCAACAACGTCCTTGCCGTAGACCTTGGTGACACCTCGAAAGCTCACCGAAGCCGCTTTGTTGTTCATGGTTTCCGTCATCGTCATTCTTTCTTATGTCCGGCGCCACGACGCCCTATCCGTGTTTTGCCAACCAGTAGCTGCAACAGCAGCACCGCCGATAGCATCACAAAGATCAGGGTTGTCGAATAGGCAATTGCCAGGCCGTAATCGTTGTTTTCAACACGTCCGATAATATAGCTGGTCGCCATATCGTATTCGGCGCTCACCAGGAAAATCACCGCCGAGATCGCGGTCATTGCCCGCACAAAGCTGTAGACCAGTGCCGCCAGAATGGCCGGCCGCAGCAGTGGCAACACCACACTGCGGAAGGTCTGCCAGCTGTTGGCCCCAAGCGTCAGTGCGCTCTCATCAAGTGACTTATCCAGCTGCGACATTGACGCGATCCCAGCCCGCACACCAACCGGCATGTTGCGGAAGATGAAACAGACCACCAGGATCACACCGGTACCGGTAATCTCAACCGGCGGCACATTGAACGCCAAGATGTAGCTGACACCAATCACCGTGCCGGGAATGGCAAAGCTAAGCATGGTGCCAAACTCAAACGCGTTGCGCCCGGCAAAGTTTTGCCGCGTCAGCAGATAGGCCGTGATCAGACCAATCGCCGCCGTCAACGGGGCCGCTATGGTGGCGATCTTGATGGTGGTCCAGAAGCTATCCCAGGCCGAGCCGCTCCAGCGAATGCCGCTGTCTTCGATCCGGAACGAGAACGCAGTGACATAGTGCTTGAAGGTAAGGGTGTTGTTCATTCCCCAAACCTCGACCACGCTGCCGTACAGGATCATGCCGTAGATCACGACGGTGAACAGCCCCCAGATGATGGCAATCGCAAAGGTCGGAATGGCCAAGCCGCGGGGCATTGATGGATGAACCCCAGAGTCGCCTTTCCCAGAGACCGTGGTGTAAGACTTACGTCCCAGCCAGAACCGCTGAGCATAAAACGCGCCAAGGGTGAAAGACAGCAAAACAATCGCCAGAATGGCCGCACGCCCTTGATCATATTGCGCACCCACGATGGCAAAGAAGATCTCGGTCGACAGCACATCGTAGTTGCCACCCAGTACCAGCGGGTTACCAAAGTCGGCCATGCTTTCGATGAAACCCAGCAAAAACGCATTGGCCAAACCGGGGCGCATCAGCGGCAGGGAAACGGTCTTGAACACCTCCCAGCGACTGGCACGCAGGGTCTGCGCCGCCTCTTCCATCGATGGGCTGACGCCCTCGACCACACCGATCAAAACCAAGAAAGCGATGGGCGTATAGGCAAGGGATTGTGCAATGATAATCCCCGGCATCCCATAAACCCAACGCGTGGGCTGAACGCCAAACACATCTGCAAAGAAGCCAGTGACCGAGCCGGAAAGTCCAAACAATAGGATGATGGCAAGGCCAATTACAAAAGGCGGAGTAATGATCGGAAGCACGGTCAGCGCGCGCAAGGCGCGTTTGTATTTAAACCCGGATCGCGTCACCACCAGGGCAAAGACCAGACCCATGGTCGTAGTGATAGTCGCAACGATGATCGCCAGGAAAAACGAGTTCCACGCCGCGCCGCATCGACCGCCGCTAAAGCAGCCAAGCCCCCATATGCGCCGGTCCCCGAACTTGGCAAGGAATGACATCACAGAAATGCTGCCTTCATCGCTAATGAAGGCTGCGGTCATCAGCTTGGCAATTGGGAAGAACACAAAGATCGTCACAATCGCAATCACGCCGGTGATTGCACTGACGACAAAGACATCCCCGTTGATGGCGCCACGTGCGGCCAACCCTTGGGTGAATAAGAAAAGAAAGGCCGAGGCGGTCAGCAATGCGCCATACCCCATGCCGTATTGTCGGGTCTCAATCGCCCCAAATGCGACACCCAGCCAGTCCGTAGTCCAGCCGCGAATGCCGATAGCCAAGCCTTGCGCGATCAGCCATGCCAACCCAGCGGCCCCTACGGCCAACAACAAAGCGCCATATCGGGGGTCTGATTTTTTCAGATGTAAAGCCAACAAGGGAGCCAACAGCGCCAGCACCATCGGCGCCAGCCAGAGATTCTTACCCTGGGCCAAAAGAAACGCCGCCGGGGCATAATCGCGATCCATCGGATAGCCATCAAACACCCAGTCAAACGCAAAGAAGCCGTCTTCTACCCCATACCAGGGCAGGACGGCGAACCCGACCCACCCGGCGAAGATCCAAAAGATCAATACCGGGAGGGTCTTGTTTTCACTGCTCGAAATTTTCAACTTATTTGGTGCCTGTTCTTACTGAGGCAACACCGAGACGTCGTTGTCCCATTTCTGCAGCAGCCGCTTACGCTCGTCGCTTGAGCCGAACTTGGAGAAGTCATAGTCGATCAAAGTGATCGACGACATATCCGGAGCGGATTCTGATGTATTGGCTGCCTTGTTCGACGGAACCTGGAACGCATTCACTTCCAGTGCCAGGTTCTGAGCGTCAGCAGACAGGGCCCAATCATAGAACTTCTTGGCGTTTTCCATATTGCGCGCACCCGAGATGATCGACATCGAGCCGATCTCGTATCCAGTGCCTTCGCATGGAGCGACAACCGTGATTGGGAAGCCTGAAACAGCCTGCTTCACAGCGTCATGCATAAACACGATACCAATGGTGTTTTCCCCACGTGCCGCAGCCTTGATTGGTGCAGAACCGGATTTGGTGTACTGGTTCACGTTGCTGTGCAGGCCCTTCATGAAGTCAAAGCCTTTGTCCTCACCAAACAGCTGCACCATTGTGGCCAGCGTGGTGTAGGCAGTGCCCGACGAATTTGGGTTCGCCATCTGAACATGGCCTTTGTACTCAGGCTTTAGCAGATCTTCCCAGCACGCTGGTGCTGGCAGATTGTTGGCGGCAAGGATTTCGGCGTTATAGCCATAACCCAACGCACCGGAATAGATACCGATGGTCTTATCCCCGGCTGAAGTCGCCTGCGAAATCGCCCAGTCATGCAACTGATCGCGCATTGGCGACACATAGGCCTCGGTCAGGTTTTCTTCGGCAGCCTGCAGGTGTGGATCACCGGTACCACCCCACCAAACATCGCCCTTTGGATTGACCGATTCTGCTTTTACCTGCGCAAATGTCTCACCTGAGCTTTTGCGCGACATGTTCACGTCAATGCCCGTTGCATCTTCAAAGCTGCGCGCCATCAACTGGCACCAGTCTTCTTGCGCGCTACAGTATAGCGACAATTTCCCATCTGCCTGAGCCATCGTTCCCGACGCTACCAAAGACAGAGCTCCCAACAATAACTTTGAACGCACCTTCAACATAATCATCCTCCCAGATGTAAAATTTTGGCTTTTTGTTAGCTCACTAACATCAAGCCTAGTAAAGCCATCTTTACTTTGCAATCGTGTGCACAGAAAATCCAATAAAAAATCAAACCGCAGGAAGAGTTTATGACCATCTACCTCATTCGGCACGGGCAATCCGAGTTTAACGCCTTGAATCTAGAGCCTGGCGCCGCCGACCCTATGATCATCGATGCTCGGCTAACCGAACTGGGAAAACAACAGGCGCTTGCCGCCCGTGAACAGATTCATGATCTGGGAATTCAAGAGGTCCTGACCTCCCCCCTGACCCGCGCCATCCAAACGGCCAAGCTGATTTTTGACGGTATCGCGCCAATTCAGGTCACCGCAGATCACCGCGAGCGCCTGGACCACGCCTGCGACATCGGCCGTTCACCGAGTGACTTAGCAATTGATTTCCCTGAACTGTCATTTGATCATCTTGGCGAAGTCTGGTGGCACACTGGTCCTCAAAATCAATACGGGGTGCCAGAAGAACCTCACAATCTGTTTGATATGCGCATCCAGAATTTCCGCAATTCTCTTGCACGGCATCCAAACAAACCGCTCGCAATTGTTGGCCATGGCAATACGTTCCGCTCACTCGCCAACTTTGACATGATGAACTGCGAGGTTCGTGAGTTTTTACCAACATAGCCCGCAAAACAGTCGCGCTGAGGTTCACCATTACCTGTTTACTCTGGACCCAGGCCCGGAATTGCTGATTATGAAGCCATGATAAATTTGATTTTTTCTTGTTTCTTAGTTGGTCTGCCAATGTGCTTTGGCATTTATATGGCCTTGAACCCTTCGCGTTCCAAAGACCGCGAAACCGGGTTGGCACTGGCTCTCTACGCCATCGTCGTAACCGTGGGCTTCGTCTACTATGTCCCCTCTGGAAAATTTGTAAGCGGGCATATCTGGCTAAAGATGCCCGTAGTTCTTGTTGTTGGGGGCATGATTGGATGTGCCGCAGGCTTGATAAAGCGCAGGCGCTAGTCTATCGGACAGCCCGTGCCTCCAATGCCGTCTCCACCAACAATATCGCTGGTGCTACACTCGTTATCTGGCGTGATGACCGGAGCTTCAAGTACAGGCTCAAATACTGCTGATGACCCTTCCAAATCCGGCTCGACGTGGACCGCGGGACTGCATGCTGCCAATCCAATAATTCCCAGCCAAATACCGATCCTGAGAAGGTTCATTTGTCGTCCTCTGTCTTTTTATAAAAATATCCGCCGGCCCGAAATCGGCCCTGTGCTGTTTTTGGATTCTCTCGCTTCATGGCGGCTGCCTTGTCGCTTAGCCGTTCAAAAATATCCATCTGCGCGGCATGAAACTCGGCCTGCAATTCATCAATCTGCGCTGCGGTTAATTGGGTATAGTGTACCGCACGCTCAAAATGCGGTGGATCCTGCCCCAGAACATTTTCGGTTGCAGCGCTCAGATGGTCGGCAAGGTTTCGGGATAAATAGGTAAGCTGATCCTCGGATCCGGCCAATGGCTGGTATGACGTCTTAACAAGGCGCACGCAATGCCCATCAGAGTTAATCTCTACCGTCCCAGTCGCAACCAACGTATCCAGCATTGTCCTTGGATGCACATCTTTACGAACGATGCGTGCAAGATCTTCGAATGACGGTGCCGGGCCATTTTTGGCCAAATCCTGTGATGTACCAAAATCCGCATACACCGGATCCGTTTGCCAGAGCGCAACCAAACGCGCGAGATGATTAGATCGTTCGCTCTTAGGCTCGGTCTCTCGCAAACGCACAATGTCACGCCGCTGCAACCCCGTGAGAACCGACAGCCTGCTATCGGTGATCTTACCCTGCGACGTGGACTTCGCCGCTTCGACATAGTGGAGCTTCAGCCTTTCAATCAGGTCTGGAAACAAAACCCCTCGGGCAACGGTCAATCGCGCTAGGGCGGCAAGAAGTGGATCAAGTAAATTCAACATAATGCGCAATATGCACATTTTAATTGACCGCGGCAAGATTGCGAAATATGTGTAACTTGCACATTATGGAGTGGAACATTGCATTTTTCAAATCGCGAGACTGTCAGGCCCAACTCGCCAAGATCAACCGCAAGCCCGTTATTGGCCGGCGTCCTGCTCCTGCTCTCGGCATGCACCCCTGCCGGTTATGGACCCACTGCAACAGCTGACGCGCCAGTCCTTGTCGAACCTGTTCTCGAAGCTCCTCCAATCGTTGACTCAATAGGCTACTCAATAATAAGTGAACTCTTCGGAAAAACCGCAGAGCCCAAAGCGCCGCGCCCAAGACAGGGCGTCCTAACCGCCGGTGATATCGACGACACCCGCAATCTTGCTGACTTTCAAAGATACATGGCCAAGGCATCACGCCACACCAGACTTCCCGCTGCAAACCTATCCAGACCGATCCTGGCGCAGCTTGTCGGCACTGATGGGAAACCTGCACCTCGTGTTCACGTAACCCTCCGCAAACCCGGCGCCGCCGAGCCTTTTTATCAGGGGTATTCGGGTGTTGATGGCTATGTCACTGTCTTCCCCGCGATCTACGGCGTCTCAAACCTGTCGCAGGTAGAACTCCGCGCCTTTTCCGGCAGACAGGGTGATGCGGCCATCAAGACCATAAAAACCGGCAACTCCCGCACACAGATTTCCCTGCCGTTTCAAAACTCTGACAGCGCCGAATTTCTGGATCTGGTGTTCGTGGTGGACACAACAGGCAGCATGGCGGACGAGCTGAGTTGGCTCACACGCGAGCTGCGCGGCATTGTTCGCAAGGCAAAATCCAGCGCTCCGAGTGTGGACATCCGCTATGGTCTGGTCGTTTATCGCGACCATGGCGACAGTTATGTTGTGCGCAACTATGGCTTCACCAATCAGCAATCACAAATGGTGTCCTGGCTCAGAAAACAAAAAGCCGCAGGTGGCGGAGACTACCCCGAAGCCGCAGCCGATGCCCTGGCCGCGGGCGCAGCCCTTAGCTGGCGTCGCGGCAAAGGGGAGCGGTTGATGTTCCACATTGCCGACGCCCCGCCCCACAGCCGCGATTCCGCCGCGTATCTAGAGGCAGCCAAGCGGGCCGCCCGTGCAAACGTGCAGGTATTTGGACTTGGTGCCAGTGGTGTCGCCGCAGAATCTGAATACCTAATGCGCCAAGCCGCAGTTCAATCCAGTGGTCGCTATATGTTCCTGACCGATGACAGCGGTGTTGGCAATTCTCACGCCGAGCCAACAATCTCGTGTTATCAAGTGACACATCTGAACGACCTGGTGCTCCGCTTACTGCGCAGCGAGCTAACCGGGCACCGCGAAGAAGCGGCGCCTGACTCGGTTATCCGTACTGTTGGCAGCTATGCCGCAGGCCGGTGTCTGAACTAGCAAGGTCAACAACAGCGGGATGTTCACGCATCCCGCAATTTGGAAACACCAAACCACCGGGTCAACGTGGCAGCCTCAAACTTCAGCAATCTCGTTGATTGAGTGGCAGTGCTGTCAGGCGGATTCGAACCAGTCTCAGTATGACTCTGAATGTCGGAACTATGCTGTACAGAATTGGCGCCACGCGGCGAGAGCAGTGGCACAGCTGACCTTGAAATCATCTCTTCTGTAGAGCGCGTGCTCCTGGTTGAAATGTTTGCAGATGGAGGAATGAACGGAGAATAGTTTTTGCAAACTTCGCATGCAGCTCAACCGCTGCATGGCTCGTTCTGGTCGTCGAAACGGCAGGTGTGAATTCTCAGTTCTGTTATTATTCCAAGGGCCCGTTTCCTGCCGGTCGGCGTTACCAACGACTTTCATCGCAGCGCCATAAGATCGAAGTTGGCCTGCCACCAAGGTATTCGGAGATCCATGTCGGCGCATTGTTTTCTTTAAAATTTTAATGCCGCCTTACGATCCCGTGTCTTCGTGACGAAGCTTTCCAGAACTTCGCCTTCATGAGCAACGGCACGCCAAAGATAATGCCCCTCGCCATTGATCTTCACAAAAACCTCGTCCAAATGCCACTGCCAGTTCGAATATGCACGCATCCGGCTGACCCGGTTTCGCCGGATCTCAGCAGCAAACATCAGGCCAATTCTATTCCACCAGTACCGCACCGTTTCGTGGCTGATGGCGATACCGCGCTCGTGCAACAGGTCCTCGACGTTTCGGAGCGAAAGTGGAAAGCGAACGTACATCATCACCGCCAAGCGAATGATTTCTGAGCTACTATGGAAGTACTTGAAGGGGTCAACTTTGTTCATGTACAGACATTACGAGTTCACTCTGCCCGTCTCAACCGATCTCCTTCTGACAACGCCCGCCGTAAATCTTCTTCCAGCGGTAATAAGTTTGTTCAGTCACGTTGATCTGTCTGATTGCGTCAATCCGCGGCATGCCATGCCCCATCAGTATTTCAACCTGCCGTAACTTCACGACATTCTCTTCGGGCTTGGGTATCTTAATCGCCATATATGGTCCTCAGATTGCATAATCATATGCGCGAACCACTTTTAGGGAGGAGGTTCACTCAACCAACTTTCCTCGGGCAGTGCCTTCTTGAGAATACTGAATTGAGACCGCTCGCTGTTTTGTCCGCAGGTTTGTCACTGAGGGACTGACATTTGTTCCAACTCGGCTTCGCAAAAAGTTGCAGGCCGTGAAACCATAGACACTATCGCGCAACGCTGCACCATTATTGCCGACAGAGCTAGTTGACGGAAACCAAAGCGCAATAATAGCGTAGTTGCGTATCGGTTTAATTTCTCGATCTTGTTTTGGGTTCGATGAATTAGGAGACAGGGATGGCATCATTAGGAGCGTTGGTTCGCCGGTTGCTTGGACCATTAGAACGACCTGTGTCCGACTTGTATCGTGCTGTGTTTATTAGCCTGCCGGATCTTGGTCGCATCATCGAAAGTTGGGTGACGCCCAAGAATATTCTGGAAATCGGCTGTGGTGAAGGCGCGCTGGCAGAGGTGCTAGTGGAGCGATTTCCTAATACCAAATTTCTCGGGATCGACATCATTCCCCATCTTGGCCGCCAATATTCCGGCCCTGAGGAACAAGTCACCTTTCGACAGATCCGGGTTGAAGAGCTGGTTGCTACAAAGCCTAACCAATTTGATCTGATCATAATTAACGATGTACTGCATCATGTGGAACGAGGTGAACGCGCTGGAATTTTGGAGGCCGCTGCGGTGGCGTTGGCGCCGGGCGGAAATTTGGTTTTGAAAGATTGGGTCCGACGGCCGACGCCTATTCACGCACTGGTTTATATCGCCGATGCCTGGATCGGCGGGGATAGGAAAGTACACTACATGGCCATTGATGAGCAACGCAGTCTTATCGAAGAGGCTTTTGGAAAAGGTGCAATCCAACAGGAACAAACCATTCGCCCGTGGCGGCAAAATCATGCGTTTCTTGTTACACGGATGATGGACGCAGAACCTCGACAGCATGCGGATGGATGAAGTCAGAACCAGACAGTATGCGAACGCTGTAGCATTAGTTTGCTTTGCCTTGATCTTGGGGAATTGGTTATTATTGCATCCCTATCGGGGGATGATAGCCGACGGTCTTACTTACGGTGCCCTGGCTTTGTTCCGTGCTCAGCCTCAGGCCTATGCTGACGACATGATGTACATCAACGGTAATGCTGTGGTGTCGGTGTTCCCATGGGTCCACGAACAATTCCTCCGCTGGTTGGGATTTGCCAAGGCTGATATTGTGTTGGTGATCATAGGCCAAGCTCTTTGGCTAGCGTCCTTGGTGTCCTTGGCACGCGCGCTGTTCAGCTCGTTGCAGTTGCAACTGTGGGCTATGTTCGGGGTTGTAGTTCTGGCAAATCTTTACGGGTTTGGCGGATGGGTCGGCTATGCCCAGACTTCCCTGTCACCGCGCACCTTTGCCGAAGCTGCGGTGCTTGCTGCACTTGCTGCGGCATTCTCAGGTCGCCCGCTTTGGGCCTACGGCCTGGCTGTTGGCGGGACGCTCATTCATCCACTGATGGCTGCTCCTTCGTTGCTGGTCCTTGCCATGTTGCAGATTGGAACGTTGCGCGGGCTGCTTGTGATCTTAGTTCCGGCATCGGGATTATTCATGATTCTGGCATTGGCTAATTTTGGCCCCTTTGCCCTGTTTGGCATGCGTTATGATCCAGACTGGACGCAGATCCTGCGACAAAGTATGCCACATGCCTTTTTATCCAACTGGCTTGATCCATCGCTGTCTCTGGGCATCCAACCAGTTTGTGTCTTGCTGATTGCTATGGGCGGAAGCGATCAGAAAATAGCGCGTTTGTCCCGGGTTGTTTTGGTTATACTGCTGGTCTTCACCGGGATCGACTTTATCGGGGGCGAACTGATGAACGACGTCCTGATCAAGAACTTGCATTTCTGGCGGTTCTTATGGCTGGTGACCATCCTAGGGAACCTTTTTGCCTTTCCTTTGTTGTTTGATAAAGCGTTGCCCCCTTTAACGACGCGCCTATTGTTGATCACGGTACTTCTGTCGATGTTAGAAGCGCGTGCCTACCTTTTTCCAGTTGTCGCATCCCTGGTTGCCTTTGGGGCCGTTACAACAATGTGGCTGAATGGCTGGGGGCTGGCTCGTTCCCAAAAGACAGCGCAACGCGTCGAAAGACCGGTGGCAATTCTGTCGATCATTATGGTGCTGTTGTTATCTGTTGGATGGCGCAACCAAACGCTGGAAAACCCGGAATACCTGATTGCTTTTTTGCCCTACCTTCTATTGCCGGTGGCCTCTGCCTCCTGCTTGTGGCTTTTGCTGCGCAAGCAAGTAATTCGTTTTGCTTTGTGGAGCATCGCCTGTATCGCACTGGGCGCCTTGGTATTGGGCATTGCACTCTGGGATGGACGCAGAAATTGGCAGAGCTTCACCAATGCTAGCATTACATTCCCTGCGCCAGTGCGAGCGATGATGGAAGACCGCAGTGTTTATGTAGAGGGCGGACCGGAAATCAATTGGTTCGGCCTGGAACAACCAAGCTATTTTTCTTGTGTACAATCGGTTCCGATACTGATTGATCGGGATGTAGCAATGGAGTTTTTTCGCCGCGGGGAGGTGTTAAGGCAGCTCAACAACCATGACTTTCGTTCGGCGAACATCGGTTATTGTCTGAAGAAAATGGACCCCGAGGCAACAGGCCCCAAAAATGTCGCGCAGTTGCGGCAGGTTTGCAACGAGTTGTCTGATCTGGATGTAATGGTTCTACGCGACGAGGTGGCGCATGCAGGGGCGCTGCGTTGGGATTTGCCGGAAATCGCCTGGAACCCGCCGACGGAAAACATGACCGAAGAAAAAAGGGAACAAGCTCTGCGGTATTCGCGCATGTATCTTTATGATTGCGACAGGCTGCGCAGGTGACGCAGCTAGCGTTCATAGGAGGCGGATAAGTGGCCACGCGGCTCGTTTTGAGGTGGCTGGTGTTGATGGGCATACCACTGGCATTGCTGATAGCCCTGTTGCTTACAACTGGTACTACTTTGACCAGAATCGGTGCGGAATTGGCAACAACACCACTCTGGATGTGGTTGTCGATCCTGGTTGCACTGGGCTGCGCGCAGGCAGTGGGCGCTTATAAGTGGCAGCGTATACGCAATTGGGTGTCGTCGGGCGCTGTTGAATTGCGGTTTTCGCAAGTTCTGGAGCTGACAACGGTGGGTTCGCTGATGGCGCATGTCCTGCCGCCTCAAATGGCGCACGTAGTTGTACGTTGGCTTTTTGTGAAGGATCATTTGGGCCAAGGCAGAGGGGTTCTTGCTTCTACTCTGTTCGAGCATTTTTTCGAACTGGTAGTCTACGGGTTCTGTGCCGTCTCAGCCATGTGCTTTTACCTGACAGGAATCGCGCCTCTGGCATTGATGATATTTTTGATTGGGATACTTGCCGTTAGTGTCTTCTTCGCCCAAAAGTTGATCGCGTTGACGGCTGAATTAGCGCGACGGCTGCAGCAGCGGCGGCCGAAAAACACTTTTTTCGCGGCATTTTCAGAAAAAATGCAATTAATCGCAGCCATGCCAAACACCTTGTCGGCCGAGGTCTATGCGCTGACCATCCTACTCGTTTTGGGGCGAGGGGGTATCGTCGCTATCATCGTCGCTGCTATGGCACCTGCCATTGATCTGTGGTGGGTTGTAGCTGGGTTTCCAGGCGTTGCCTTTCTGTCGAGCCTGCCGATTTCACCCGCCGGACTGGGGGTTGCGGAGTGGAGCTGGAGCGCTTTGCTGATTGCTGCCGGAGCGGGAACAACCATGGCGGCGGCAATCGCCGTTTCGATCCGATTAGTGGGCGCGTTGTGCCTGTTGGTGATTGCAGCATGCCTGCGGGCGCTGATCCTGGTAAGGCGGGGCATTTCATGAATATGAATTCCAAGGTTTGGTTGACAGTCGTGATGCCAGTTTACAACGGCGCCTCCACACTGGCTGACAGCCTTTCATCGATCGATACCGCTGATGCCGGAATTGAGGTGGTGATCGTGGATCAGGGAAGCACCGATGGAAGCGCAGACATTGCACGCAGTTTTAGTGACCGATTGAATTTGTTTATTGTTGACGCACCGCAGAACAAAAACTGGATGCAAAACACCAATCTTGGAATGAAAATGGGGCGAGGCATCTATGCCACCATGCTACATCAGGACGATCTGTGGTACCCAGGTCGATGCGCCCTGTTGCGGCGGTTGCTGGCTCTGTCCGAAGGGGCAGCGCTATGGGCGCATGCCAGCAGCTATATCAATGACAACGGGTGTCGCATTGGAAGCATTGCGGCGCCGTTCGGGCGAAAAGAGCGGATCATACCATCCGCTCAGGCCCGCCAGGCACTATATGTTCAAAACACGCTGTCGGTACCCGCCGTGATGTTCCGCCGTCAGCAGTTTCTGGATATGAACGGGCTTAACGAAACCTTGTGGTATACAGCTGACTGGGAACTTTGGTTGCGGCTTCTTACAACGGGCCCGATGGTTTGGTCAGGGGGCGAGAAAACCGCTTTTCGGATCCATTCGGGCTCGCTGACTGTCACCGGCTCGAAATCGTCTCAGGCCTTTGCAGAGCAATTTGACACAGTGCTTTCGCGATGCAAACACGATATGCCATCAGCAGTGCGCAGCCGCGCAGTTTTGTCTGCCCGTATCAATGTTTGGCTGGCCGCCCGATATCACGGTGATCGCCCGGCGCTGATATCTATCTTATGGGCTATCCTTGGGTTGGGTCCGCTCGGATGGTGGCGTTTGTTGCGCGAAACCCAGTTGATCAAGCGGGTTTTGCCTCGGCTGCGGCTACGGCTGCCAAGAATATCGCTGCAAAGATTTCGAACTAAGTAAAGCACTGGCTGCAACGCTTGTTCGCGCCCTTCAGCAGCCCAGCGGCCAGTCGGGGGCATCTCGGTTCACTTTTCCAGGAAGGCCAAACTCAGATGCGTGTTCCTCCGAAAACCGAATGACAACGTAGTTTTCGCATAATGTTGTCAATTGTTCTTCTGTCAGTAACAAGCGGGCCATCCGCAACGGTGAGTTTGTCAGAAAAGGGTCGTTGCGTGCCAAATCGGTGACGAAGGCGTAACCTGGCGCATCGATTACTATCACCTCTGCTTGCCAATCCAGCATCGCGTCATGCGCCTCAATGTAGGGCCGAGCGAATAGGTGCGCCTGAAACGCTCGCAACGGGGTGAGAGCCAACGCTGAAACGGTGGCTACCGAGATCAATAGAACCTTTGCCTGCTGCACGGTTTTTACAGTCATTTCTTTGGTCATGCGCACCCAGAACAAGGCGGCCAGCAAAACCATATTGCCCAACAAGCCATGCAGGTAACGATAACCCCAGCCGTGTCCTTGGTAAGGGATCACCACAATGGACAAGAACACGGTCGAAACCACCCCAAGCAGCAATGCGCGCGTGTACCCGCTGGTTTTCAGAACAGCGAACACCCCGCCAATAGCCAATGGTAGAACCAGCGGATTGAGCCACATCATCAACCGGAACAGGTTTTGCCCCATCGTGCCGATATCGCTCCAGCTCGATTGTGACACCAGAATTTTCAATAGCTCTAACAACCGTGCGGCACCAACGGGTTCTTGGCCCGATGCGGTGGTGCTCAGAAACGCGTGCACCATTGTATCATAACTCGACCAAGCGTAAAATCCGGCACCAATAACCAGCAGATGCATCATCGCTGTACGACGGTGACCGGCCAACCAGGTTTCGAACAGAAACGGGAGTGCGAAAAGCGGAAAGAAAATGGCTTGGTGCAGTCCAATTGCTAGTATGGCTGTTACACCTGCGCCAAGCTGAGCCCATAATCGAGGACTTAGAAAACACAACAGCCACAGCAAATTGCAGGCCAAATGCGCCGTCATCGCATAGGGGGTCATGGCCGTGACAATGAATTGCGGAGAGCTGGCCAAGAATAATACTGCTATTTTTCCCAGGCGAGGTTCATCTGGGAAAATCTCCTTTGCAACGCGGGCCAGAAGCAGAACCGATGCTGCGGCAAGGACCGGGCTGGTCAGCGGAGAGAGTGTTCGCTGTAGCACCGCATTAATTGGCAGATATTCCGATGACCAATAGGAGGCATCATTGATCAGCCGGGTGAAGGTGGGTTGCAAGGCGCTGGCATAGGCCTGCCATTCATTCGGAATTGGCGCAGCCGGGATTGAGTTTGCAAAGATCACGCCATCCTCGACGGCCCAAAACTCATCGCGTGAGAGAGGAAAGCCTGAAAACACCAAATGGCTTCCGATGGCTGTGCAAAGCAGTACCGCTACGAACAGGCTCCAGATCACTACGGTGGAATTGGTACGCTGGGTCTCTGGCTTCAGAGCAACAGCGCGGGACATCCGAAATAGTGCGGTCAGAATGACAAGCAAAGCTAACGCCGCGGGCAAATCCTGGCTCAGAAAGAAATGCAGGCTGAGCCAGTGCCATTTGCCGAACACAATCGAAAACGCTGATAAGAGGCCAAGAAAGGCTGCAAGGCTAATCCAGATCACCAATATCTTGTTCAGATTTACCATGTTTCCGGCGCCTGCAAGCCCTACTCTTCTTGGAGGATATCTGGATGACACAACCGTGCAAGGTGTTTGCGGTGACAGGCCAAAACAAGCGAAGCTTGCTTTGAACTTGCGCATGCGTATTCTGAGATCATTGAAAACTGTACTGTCTCAACTCGCACAGAAGCAACTTGTAGTGAACATTTTGGATAGCCAGAACACATCACCCCCAAACGAGAACCCGAGTGTTGCATTTGTTCTACCCTGCTTAAATGAAGCCAAGACCATAGAATGGTGCGTCGTGCGTTGCCAAGCCGCGTTGCAAATCCTGAGCGATCGCCACGGCCTGACAGGAGAAGTGCTTGTAGCTGACAATGGTAGCACCGATGGCAGCCAAGAGATCGCGCGAAGAAGAGGTGCACGGGTCTTAGATGTGGAGGTACGAGGCTACGGTGCAGCCCTAATCGGGGGGATTGATGGTGCGAGCGCCGATTATCTCGTGATGGGTGACAGCGATTGCTCATATGACTTTCTCGAAGCGGTTCCCATGGTTGAAAAATTGATCGAAGGCGCTGATCTCTGCATGGGGTCGCGCTTCAAAGGTGAGATCAAACCGCGGGCCATGCCGTGGAAAAATCGATATATCGGTAATCCAGTGCTCTCTGGCATCCTGAGGTTCCTTTTCCGAACCGAAATCAGCGATTCCCATTGCGGAATGCGTGCAATTCGAGCCGAGGCGTACCGAGATCTGAAACTCAGCTCGAGAGGGATGGAATTTGCCTCGGAAATGGTTCTGAAATCAGTTCTCCGGAAACAGGAGGTTGCTGAGGTGCCGATCACGTTGCACCCGGACGGGCGGGACCGTCCGCCGCATTTGAGCCCGTGGCGCGACGGGTTCCGACATCTGGTCTACATGTTGCTGCTCAGCCCTCGACATGTATTTTTGTGGCCTGCATTGCTGATGTTTGTGTTCGGGTTATTCATGATGCTGATACAGTTGGGCGTGCGGGATGGAGCGCCAGTTCTGATCGGGCCCCTCCATTTCGGGCAACATTGGGCGGTGGTTGCTTCAGCGGCGCTTATTATCTCGACGCAGCTAGGCTCGATGGGCCTTATGGCGCTCGTGTTCGGCGTGCGTGTCGGCTATCGCTATCCGTCAGCGAGGATGCAACGCTTTTTGAAGTACTCGAGGCTTGAGGTCTGGGGGCTAACAGGCGGTCTGCTTATCGTTTTGGGGCTGATCTGGGCTGGGGGAATCACTGGTGGGTGGGTGGCATCGGAATTTGCGGACCTTGATAGCATGCGGGCAATGATCGCCTCGGCTACCCTAGGGATTGTGGGCATTCAGATCCTGTTTTCTGGGATTTTGTTGTCAATTCTTTCGGGCAACCGAACAGCACATCTGGGATTGGTGGCTACCAAGGATTGATTTAGCCTGGGAGGCGCAAAAAATGATGCTGTCGGACAAATTCAAACCGGTCTATTCAAGGGAAAGAATGCTGCTACTAATACCACGCGGAGATCGCGGTATTCATCTAGTGCCGCAGCCCGTTTGAGGGTGGTGTCAGACAAATTCGAACTCATCTCTACTAGGCCAGTGACACAGCCCTTTATGCTGCGCAAAGACCGCGCCTTTCTGAAAGAGCGTCAGAGCGGTTCAACTTGAAGTGGTCGCGTTTCGAATGACTTCGATCCTGATAGAAGTGGTTGAAAATGGAATCTTGAATGGCGGTAAAATTCTGCGAACTTCGCATCCGGCGGAAATGTTGTATGGCACGCTCTCGTCGTCGAAAAGGTAGGTGAGAGTTTTCAGCCCGATTGTTCTTCCAACGGCCGGTTTCCTGTTTCGTCGCATTTCCAATAACTTTCATCGCCGCACCATAAAAGCGCAGTTTGCCAGTGACGATGACCTCTGGTTTGCCGTACCGTTGCATCACTTTCCTCAGGAATTTAAGGGACCGCAGCTTTGTCGCGACGCTTAGTAACGTAGCTTTCCAGCGGTGCTGTCAGACGGATTCGAACCAGTCTCAGTATGACTCTGAATGCCGGAATATTCTGTACAGAATTGGCGCCACACGGCGAGAGCGGTGGCACAGCTGACCTTGAAATCATCTCTGCTGTAGAGCGCGTGCTCCTGGTTGAAATGTTTGCAGATGGTGGAATGAGCGGTGACGAATTTTTGCAAACTTCGCATGCTGCGAAACCGCTGCATGGCTCGTTCTGATCGTCGAAACGGCAGGCGCAAATTCTCAACTTATTATTTTCCAGCGTTCCGTTTCTTTCCGGTCGGCATTGGCAACGACTTTCATCACATTTTCATAAGAGCGAAATTTGTCTGTCAATCAGGTATTCGCAGATCCATGTCGGCGCATTGTTTTCTTTAGAATCCTCAATGCTGCCTTACGATCCCGTGTCTTAGTAACGAAACTTTCCGGCACCTCACCTTCATGATCAACCGCACGCCAAAGGTAACGCCGCTCGCCATTGATCTTCACAAAACCTCGTCCAAATGCCACTGCCAGTTCAAGTTTGCTCACATCCGGCTGACTCGATTTCGCTGGTTCTCAGCAGCAAACATCGAGCCTAGTCTGTCCCACCAACACCGCGCCGTTTCGTGGCTAAAGTTGACGCCGCGCACTTGCAGAAGTTCCTCGGCTTTTCTAAGCGAAAGCAGGAAAGGACATACACCATGACCGCGAGGCGAATAGTCGCCGGGCTATTGTGAAAGTAATTGAAGGGGGCAAGTTTGCTCTCACCGAAACATTGCGAGACCACCCCGCCGCCCCCGGCCGGTATCCTTCTGACAATGCCAATTAGACGCAAACAATCGAAGTGGGCCGCTCAAGTGGAGCTGGCCACCACATCCATGGACATACGCGCGACAACGATCACCAGAAAGCACCCGAACATGATTTCAAGCCTGCGCTTGGACATGCTGTGGGCAAAGCGGGCCCCCAATGGGGCAGAGAGCATAGAGAAAGGAATGACCATCGCCGCAGCCAACAAGTTCACATAGCCCAATGTCCATTCCGGTAGAGTTTGCAGACCCCAGCCCGCATAGACATATCCCAATGTGGCTGGGATCGCGATCAGCACACCCAGCCCAGCGGAGGTGGCAACAGCATGATGAATACTTTGGCCGAAACTGGTCATGAACAAATTGTTCAAGTTGCCTCCACCTATACCCATGAATGTAGACAGAATGCCGATACTGTCTGACGTCAGCGCTTATGGGTCCAAATAGCCGTATTTGATAAGAGAGAGTTCTTGGCTCATCGTAACCACTG